>CAWHIW010000017.1:0-209459 GCA_963829445.1 uncultured Solirubrobacterales bacterium
TCGGTGAAGGCTTACCGCCCCCCTCGCTTTCTGCTCAACGACATCGTGCGATATTGGCGGACCATTTGCGTCGACTTCGCCGGCAAAGAGCACGAAGGGCCGAAGAAGTGGGGACTGCGAAACGCCAAGTTGCGCACCTCGCGAAAGATCCTCTTTGCCGGGGGCTTGCTTCCGGTCCTGGAATGCTTTCGGTTTGACTTGGGGGAGATTCGCGACTACCTGGAGGGCCAGCTTGATCTGGTCCCGACGGACCGAATCGCGCAGTGCTTCCTGGTTCACAACGCTGTTGAACCAGGTGCTAGGGCCTTCGGAGCCTACGACGAGTTCATCGGTCGAATGAATGACGAGGAATTCCGCGATGCTTTGGGGAAGGTGGTCCGCAACAACTGTGGTGATTCAGCGGCCTTCGCCGACATGCAGCGCCTTGGACACGAACTCCAAGGCGGACTGCTGGCGCTGCTTTATGAGACTCGCGCGCTGCCCCAGGTCGTCCGCGACTACGCGATCTTCTGAGCGCCGGGCGCCGATTCTCCCACCAAGCACCGGGCCCGGCTCACCAGGCCTCGGGCTGGACGACCGGTGCCAACGACGTCCCCTCAGGGGATTCGCGCTGCGAGGGCCGCCTCAGCGGACCGGGGCGCATGAGCAGGAAGGGCCGCTCGACCAGCAGGTACATGACCACGCCGAAGATCGCCGTCACCGGCAGCCCGACAGCGGCGATCTGCCAGAACCGGGCCGTCGGGTCGGTCGTGGTGAAGATCGGCCAGGTGGCCATGACCGTGAGGACGGGCAGGTGCCAGAGGAAGACCGAGTAGCCGATCAGCCCGTAGAGGCGGAAAGGAAGGAACTCGAGCGGCCGGCGCAGCAGCGCCGCGCCGGCGAGGAAGCCGGTGATCATCAGCCCGACCGCCGCCGCAACGCCCATGCGGGCGACGACCTCGAGGACTTCGTTCCCGCCGTGGCCGCCAACGGCGTACATCAGCAAGAGCGCCGCCGCCAGCGCGGCCAGCGTGCCCGCGCCGATCCACAGTTGCGCTCGCCCCGAGCGCTCGCCGCCGTGGCTGCCGCGCCGCAGCCACCAGCCCGCGACACAGATCCCGATCCCGAACTCCCCGATGAAGGCGAGGTACTGAGTGGAGAGGAAGTAGCGGGCCGTTGAGACCGTCCCGCCGAAGCGGGCGAACTCGCCCGCGAGGTGGCCGACGAGGCCGTCGAGGCGGTGCCAGGAGAGCCACACCCAGAGCAGCGAGAAAGCGATCGAGATCGGCAATCCCCAGCGCCAACGCTTGCCGAGAAAGGCATGGATCAAGACCGGCAGGGTGATGTAGAAGAGCATCTCGATCGTCAGCGTCCAGAGCGAGCCGTTGACCGCGGCGAAGCCGCCCGAAGTGGCCGGGAAGAGGTACTGGAGGAAGAAGACGTGGGCGACGATCGCCTTGACTCCGTCGGAGCCGCCGACCGCGGGCCAGGGGATGGTCGCATTGCTCATCAGCAGCAGGATCACCAGCAACATGAACCAGTACGGCGGCACGATGCGGAGGAAACGGCGGGTGAAGTAGCGGCGCAGGTCGGGGCGCGGCTTGCCGTCCCGCGCGGCCCGGTGCCATGGCATCGAGAGCAAGAACCCGCTGAGGACGAAGAAGATGTCGACGCCGAGCCCAGCGCCCTGGAACGCGGCGGCGAGCGAGATCGTCTTCGGGCCGATCGTGACCGGGAGCGGCGGACTACCCGCCACGTACCAGGTGTGGTGCACGACCACGGCGAGCACGGCGAAGGCACGGACGGTGTCCAGCATCGCCAGCCGTTCGCGGCCGGTGCCGCCGGGCAGGAAGAGCGCCAGCGTTCCCAACCTGAGCTGCTCCACCCACGACCGACCAGCCTCGGTCTTTACGGCCGCCTCCACGGCGTCGAGACTATCGGGCGTATGCCGCCCCGGCGCCGCTCCCGGCAGCAGGACGATCGGCCGAGGGGATCAGGCCCGCCTCCTCCTGCTGCCGCTCGCCTCGGCGCAGCATGCGCTGGGTGAGGATGGCGAGGCTGAGGATGGCGGTGGCGCCGAGGCTGAGCTGGACGCTGAGCAGGCCTTCGCGGGTCCAGTAGACGTCGCGCAGGTCGAGCAGCAGGGCGGCCTCGTCGAAGGTCAGGCCCATGCCGATGCCCATCGGGATCGCGAGGTGGTCCTCGAGGTCGTCGTCTTCGGTCAGCAGCGCCGCGGTGCCCGAGGCGAAGGCGAGCAGGATGCCGGGCACGAAGTGGTGGATGTGGCGGCCGCCGACGCTGACGTTGCGGAACGGGCCCCAGTTGTCCCTGATCCCCCAGGTCGAGAGGCGGACCAGGGCGAAGGAGCCGAGGAAGCCGGCGAGCAGGTTGAAGAGGACCGTTTCGCTGCGCGGCGCTTCGCTGTAGCCGCGCACGGCGACGCCGACGGTGTCGGCCGCGGCCGCGGGCGCCGCTTCGATCAGCGCCTCGCGGCTCTGCCGCTCCTGCGCCCGCCGCCGCAGCAGCCGGCTGAACTGATCTGCCACCACCACCCCGGCGCCGCCGATCGCCACCACGGCGAGCCCAACCGTCTCCCGCTCCGCCTGCGCCCACCCCAACCGCGTCCGCGCCCTGGCGCGCCGCTTGATCCTGGTGGGGAGTCGTAAAGAGCTCACCCGCTTGGAACCAGAGCTACTTCTCCTCGGAGATGATCGTCTTGACCGCGGCGACGGTGCCGTCGGCAAGCTCGATCTCGACCATGAAGGTGCCGACTTCGCGCAGCGGCTGCTCGAGCCGGACGCGTTTTTTCTCGATCCGCAGGTCGCGGGCCTCGCGCAGGGCGTCGACGATCTCCTTGGCGCCGACCGAGCCGAACAGCTTGCCGTCCTCGCCCGCCCGCTGGTGGATCGTCAGCACGGTCTTGCCGAGCAGGCCGGCGGCCTGCGCTTCGCGCTCGGCCCGGGCCTTCTCGGCCTTCTCGGCGACCTCGCGGCGGCGCTGGGCTTCCTCGAGCGCCCCCGGGGTCGCCGGCTGGGCCAGCTTGCGGGGGATCAGGTAGTTGCGCAGGTAGCCGGGGGAGACGTCGATCGCCTGACCGCGCTCGCCGAGCGAGTCGACGTCCTGGAGCAGGATGGCCTGTGCCATCAACGCTCTCCGACGTAAGGCAGCAGGGCGATTTCGCGCGCCCGCTTCACCGCCACCGAGAGCTGCGCCTGGTGGCGGCGGGAAAGTCCGGTGACGCGCCGGCCGCGGGTCTTCCCCTTGTCGGAGAGGAAGCGCCGCAGCAGGTTGAGGTCCTTGTAGTCGACGACCTCGGCGTTGACGCGCGTGTACTTGCGCGGCCGGGCGCGGTCGGCGCCGCGGCGACCGCCGCTGCGCTTGTTGTCCGAAGAACTCTCTCTAGCTCTAGCCATCGGCGCGTGATGCTACAGATGTGAGCCGGGACGCCGCGTGGCGCCCCGGCTGCCGGGCTAGAACGGGATGTCGTCTTCGGAACCGCCGCCGCCTCCGCCAGCGCCGGCCGCGGCGCCTTCGAAGTCGGAGGTGTCGGCGGGGACGTCGCTGGTCGGGGTGAAGCCGCCGCCGCCGTTGCCGCCGCCCTGACCGCCACCGCCGCCGCCATCGCGGGAGCCGAGGAACTGGACCGAGTTGGCGACGATCTGGACCGCCTGCCGTTTGCCGCTGCCGTCTTTGGCCTCCCACTCGCGCCAGTCGAGCCGGCCCTCGATCGCCACCGGGCGGCCCTTGGCGAGGTAGTTGGCGCAGTTCTCGCCCTGCGCGCCCCAGACGGTGACGTTGAAGTAGTTGGGCTTGTCGACCCATTCGCCGGTCTGGCCGTCCTTGCGGCGGCTGTTGACGGCGACGCGAAGCTCGCAGACCGCCGTACCGCCGCCGGTGTGGCGCAGTTCGGGGTCCTGCGTCAGGTTCCCGGTGATGACCACCACGTTCACGTTCGAAGCTGCCAAAGCACTCACTCCTCTGAAGTCGCTGGTTGAATTCCAGTCTAAGAGCGGCGGCGGCGCGACCTCTCCCCCTCGGGGAGGTCATTCTCCGCAAAGAGCGGGCCGAAGCGGCGCTACTCGTCGGCGTCGTCGGGGGAGTCGCCGCGATCGTCGCGGGCTCCCGTCGCACTGCGCTCGCGCGGCCCGGGGGCGGCGCTGGTCGCCGGCGGCACGATCACCGGCGCGTCGGGATCGACCCTGAAGATGCGGAAGCGGAGGACGCCGTCGGCGATCTTGAGGTTGTGGTCGAGCGAGTCGAGCAGCTCGGTCGGCGCCTCGAAGCGGAGCCAGCGGTAGTCCGCCTCGGTCCGCTTGTTGATTTCGAAGGCCATCTTGCGCAGGCCCCAGCTGTTCTCGTGCTTGAGGCTGCCGGTGGCCTCGATCTGGCCGCGGGCGTCGCCGACCAGCCCGTCCCGTGCGGGGGCGTCCAGTTGGGGGTCCAGCATCAGGACCAGCTCGTATTCGCGCGGGGCTGCCAAAACGGCGAGGGACTATAGCGGCGGAATTCGCGCAGGGGGCGGTGGTCAGCGCGGGGCGAACTCCGCCGAGCCGTCGCCGGGCGGGGGAGGGGGTTCCGGGGCCGGCGCTGGCACGGCCACGGGGGCGGACGCGGGAGGCGGTGGTTCCGGTGCCGGGGGAGGGGCGGTCACCGGCGGCGGGCTCGGGACCGGTACGGGCCTTGCGCTCGCTTTCTTCTCATGGCGAGGCTTGGGCTTGGAGCCGATCCGGGCGTCAAGTCGTCCGCGGTGGCGGGAGCGCGGTGGACGCCGGCGAGCCCGCTGGGGCTCTCGCGGCACCGCGCCGGGGGCATGGCCGGCGGCTGCCTCCGACTCTGGCTCGACCGCCACCCGCGGCAGCCCCACGTCCGCTCCCAGCGGCGGCGGCTCCGGCGGCTTCAGCAGCGCTGGCAGCAGGCGCAGCCCCAGCAGCGCGAGGATCGCGACGAGCGCCACCCTCCCTGCCGCCGACCAGCGAATCCGGACTCCACCCATTGCTCCCCAAGGCCGGGAGCGGGAGAGTTCTCCCCCTACTGCTCTTCCCTCGACTTGCGCAGCTCCTCGATGTCGCGCAGCTGGTCGTCGACCCAGTCGCCGGGGTTGCGCGAGTAGATGATCTCCTTCAGGCCCTGCGACAACTCCCTGCGTTCCTCGGCCGGCATCGTCAGGGCGCGGTAGATCGCGTCGGCCTGCTCCTGGATGTCGAAGGGGTTGACGGTGAGGACGTAGTCGTAGAGCTCCTCGTGGGAGCCGGTGTTCTCGGAGAGCATCAGCACGCCGTCGCGGGTGTTGACCGCCGGCGCCTCCTTGGCGACCAGGTTCATGCCGTCGAAGAGCGAGTTGACCATCAGCAGGTCGAAGTGCTTGTAGCGGGCGACGGCGTCGTGGAAGTTCTCGTAGATCTTGAGGTCGATCGGCATCCAGTCGGTGGTGCCGTGGCGGTGGTTGACGACCGCGACCAGGGCCTCGATCCGCTCCAGGTACTCGGCGTACTCGGGCACGTCCTGGCGCGAGGGCTGCAGGTGGGCGATGAAGGTGACCTCTTCGCGGAACTCGGGGTGCTGGGTGAGGAAGGTGTCGAAGGAGGTGAAGCCGCGCAGCACGTTCTTGGAGAGGTCGGCGCGGTCGACGCGGATGATCAGGTGCTTGCGGCGGCGCTCCAGCACCTCGCGCTCGGCCTCGGCCACCTCGGGCGACTCCGCCGCCCGCTGCAGCCGCTGGGCGTCGATCGAGAGCGGGTAGGCGCGGGCCAGCGTCTTGCCGCGCGGCGTGGCGGACCTCGCCGCGGACGTAGTCGACGTCGGCGTCCTCGAGCAGTTCGTCGCAGCAGCGCAGGAAGTTGATGCAGTAGGCGTGGGTGTGGAAGCCGATGATGTCGTTGGCCAGCATCCCCTCGAAGATCGCCTCGCGGATGCGGCGGGGGAGGATGCGCCAGCTGTCGGGCTGGGACCAGGGGATGTGGACGAAGTGGTGGAGGAAGACGTCCGGGCGCGGCTCGCGGATCATCCCCGGGGCGGTGTAGAGGTGGTAGTCGTGGAGCATCACCAGCGGCCGCTCCTGGCCCTCGATCTGCGCCACCACCGCCTCGGCGATGTCGCGGTTGACCGCCTGGTAGCCGATAGTCCCAGGCGTCGAGCTCCTCCTGGCGGATGTCCGGCGCGTTGGAGAGGTCCCAGAGGTAGTGCTGGATGAACCAGAGGATCGGGTTGGCGATGACGTTGTAGAAGCGGTCGTAGGCCTCGGGGTCGCTGCCGACCAGCCGCACCCGGTAGTCGATGCCGTCGATCGAGAGCTCGACCGGGCCGCCCTCCTCTTCGGAGACGGCGACGTCCTCGTCGGTCATCGCCGAGGCGATCCAGAGCGCGTCGCGGTGGGAGACCAGGCCCGAGAGCGCGGTGACCAGGCCGCCGCCGCCGCGGCGCAGGGTGCGCTCGCCGTTCTCGTCGCGCTCGAACTGGAGCGGGCCCCGGTTGGAGACGATGATCAGCGGCGAGGAGTCCACGCCGCAGAGGTTAAGGGTTGACCCCTGGCGGCCTAGGTGTCGAGGTCGGTCAGCAGACCGAGCCAGTCGCGCAGCAGCCGCGGCGAGAGGAACTCGCGGCGGGCGTGCTCCTTGCCGGCGCGGCCGAGGCGCTTGCCCAGCTCGGGGTCGGCGAGGATCTCGAGGCTGCGCTGGGCGCACTCCGAAGGCGAGTCGACCAGGAAGCCGGTCTCGCCGTCTGTGATCTGCAGCGGGATGCCGCCGACGTTGCCGCCGATCGTCGGGCGCCCCTTCCAGAGCGCCTCGGTGACGGTCAGGCCGAAGCCCTCGCGGATCGACTTCTGCAGGCAGACGTCGGACTGGGACTGGAAGGCGTTGACCTCGATCGCGCCGACGTTGTTGAGGTTGCTGAGGATCTTGATGTCGGGGTCGTTGTCGGCGTATTCGTAGGTTTTCTGGAAGTACTCGCGGCCCTCGGGGTCGTCGCTGGCCATCGAGCCGACCATCGCCAGCTGCGCCTCCGGGACCTGCTCGGTGACCTCGCGGTAGGCGTCGATGACGCCGATCGGGTCCTTCCAGGGGTCGAAGCGGGAGACCTGGGTGATCAGCGGCCGGTCGGGGTCGATCCCGAACTGTTTGCAGACGAAGGCGGCGTCCTCGGGCGAGAAGGCCATGTTCTTCGGCGAGAGCGGGTCGATCGCCGGCGGGATGATGTTGACGCCGTCGCGGCCCTTGTCGCCCATCGCCCCCGGCACGTACTGGGGCAGGTGCCAGACGCTGGCGTCGTATTCCTCGATCAGCGGCAGCAGCCGCTCGATCGGGGCCGGGTTCGGGGTCGAGAGGTCGATGTGGCAGCGCCAGATCCAGTTCTTGCCCTTGGCCAGGGCGCCGCGGCGCAGGCCGATCGGCTGCGGGTCGTGGACGATCACCGCGTCCCACTCGCCCTGCAGGCCGTCGGCGTTGATCTGGTTGATCTCGTCGAAGATCGCCCACTGCTCGTCGCTCAGCGTCTCCGCGGCGCCCTGCAGCGAGTTGTGCAGGAGCTTGGTG
Organism: uncultured Solirubrobacterales bacterium; assembly: GCA_963829445.1. Classification (GTDB taxonomy): domain Bacteria; phylum Actinomycetota; class Thermoleophilia; order Solirubrobacterales; family 70-9; genus VAYN01. The sequence goes on from CAWHIW010000017.1 coordinate 7,509, forward strand.
GCGTTGAAGAACTCCTCCTTGCCGAAGATCACGTGCCAGTGGGCGTCGAGGCCGATGTCCCGCATCAGCGGCACGATCGTGTAGAGGATCTCGGAGACGCCGCCGCCGAACGCCGTGGCGCTGACGTGCAGGACGCGTTTGCCCTTGAGCGGCTCCGCCAGCTCGCGGATGCGCTCGATCGTCTCCTTGCCGACTATGTGCTGGTAGTCGGTGAGGGACTTCTGGCCAAGTGCGACTTCCTGAAGCAAGGCCGGAGTTCTACACCTCCGGGCGGCGACGCGCTGTCTAGCCGCCGCCGACGGAGTCCGGGCGCTTGCCCAAAGTGACCTCGACCTGCTTCTTCTCGCCGTCGCGGAGGATGGTCATCGTCACCTTTTCGCCGGGCTTCTTGGCGGCGATCAGGCGGGCGAGATCGTCGGGCGCGACCACATCCTGGCCGTCGACCTGGAGGATCACGTCGCCGCCGGTGCTGTATTCGCCGGCCTGGAACCTGACTTCCTTGTCGCCGCCCCTGAGCCCGGCCTTCTCGGCCGGGCCGCCGGGGACGACTTCGGCCAGCAGGCCGCCGAAGGTGGTGTCGAGCCCGAGCTTCTCGGCGAGCTGCGGGTAGAGCGCCTGGCTGGAGACGCCGATGTAGGCGTATTCGGCGCTGCCGTTGGCCTTCAGCTGGGCGATCGAGCGCTTGATCGCCGAGATCGGGACGGCGAAGCCGACCCCGGAGTTGGAGCCGGAGTTGGTCTCGATCTGCTCGTTGATGCCGAGCACGCGGGCGCCGGCGTCGAGCAGCGGGCCGCCCGAGTTGCCGGGGTTGATCGAGGCGTCGGTCTGGATCGCGCCCTCGATCTGGAACTCGGTCAGCGATTTCACCGAGCGGTCGGTGGCCGAGATGATGCCGCTGGAGAGCGACTGCATCTCGCCGAAGGGGCTGCCGATCGCCGCCACCGGCTGGCCGACCACGAGCTCGGCGTCGTCGCCGAGCTCGAGCGGGTGCAGGGCGAAGCCGTCGGGCTCGATCTTCAGCAGGGCGACGTCGGCGAAGGGATCGAAGCCGACGATCTCGGCCGGGACCACGTTGCGGTCGGGGAACTCGACGAAGACTTCCTTCGCCGGCACCCGCTTGCCGCTGGTTTCGTCGGTGACGACGTGGGCGTTGGTGACGATCTCGCCGTCGGTGTCGAGGACGAAGCCGGAGCCCTCGGCGGCGTTTTCGCCGCCGAAGATCGAGCGGATCGTGACCACGCCGGGCGAGGCCTCGCGGTAGACCTCGGCGGCGTCGAAGCCGCTGGCGGCGGTCTCGACGACGACCTGCGGGGCCGGCTCGGACTGGGCGGCCGCGCCGCCGGTGGAGTCGCCGCCGCCGCCGTCGCTGGAGCCGCAGCCGGCGAGCAGGGCGAGGCAGAGCAGCACGGCCAGCGCCGCGCGGGCCCTCACACCGGCGCCCTGGTGAGACTGCCGGCGGGGCCGGCTCTCGGCTGGGGATCGGGGCCGGCGGCAGGTCGAGCGTGAAGGCGGTGAAGCGGCGGCTGGAGCTGATCGTGATGCGCGCCGTCCATGCGCTGGGCGAGCTCGCTGGCGATCGCCAGGCCGAGCCCGGAGCCGCCGGCCTTGTCGGCCGTGTAGAAGCGCTCGAAGATCCGGCTCTGCACGCGCTGGGGGATGCCCGACCCCTCGTCGGAGACGGTCAGCTCGGCGCGGCGGTTGACGGAGTAGGTGGTCACGGTGACCTTGGTGCCCTCGGGGGTGTGGGTGAGGGCGTTGTCAAGGAGGATACGGATGATCTGACGCACGCGATCAGGGTCGCCCCGGGCGATCGCCGGCTGCTCGGGCGTGCGCAGCTCCAGGCGCGAGCCGCGCAGTTCGGCGCGGGCGCCGAACTCGCGGGTCACCTCGCGGGCCAGGGCGCCGAGGTCGACGCTGCGGGCCTGCATCACCATCGCCCCGGCGTCGAGCTGGGAGAGGTCGAGCAGGTCGACGGTCAGCTTCGTCAGGCGCTCGATCTGCTGGCGCATCGTGCGCACGAACTCGGCCCGCTCCTCGGGGCTCGGGTCCTCCTCTTCGAGCAGCTCGACGAAGCCGCCGAGGCTGAAGATCGGCGTCCGCAGCTCGTGCGAGGCGTTGGCGATGAACTGCTTGCGGGCGCTGTCGAGCTCGGCCAGGCGCCGCTGCATCTCGTTGAAGGTGCGGGCGAGCTGGCCGAGCTGGCCGACCCGACCGAGGCGACCGGGATCGTCGTCTCGAAGTTGCCGTCGGCGACTTTGCGGGCGGCGTCCTGGAGGCGGCTGACGTTGCGAGCCGCCACCTGCGCGTAGTAGAGCGCCGAGCGCGGTGGCGAGCGGCCGCCGGCGATCAGGCCGCCGACGAGGATCTGCGCCCTTGACCGCGGAGAGGCCGCTGCCGGCGCCGCCGATCGTCACCGCGTAGAGGTAGACGACGAGCCACGGTGCCGAGGCTGATCGCCGACCGCGGTGAGCGGTGATCCGGCTGCCGAGGTGGCTCAGCCTGAAGCGGCGCACCGCCGCTACTCCTTGAACCGGTAGCCGACCCCGCGCACGGTGAAGAGGAACTCGGGCTGCTTGGGGTCGCTCTCGAGCTTCTCGCGCAGGTGCCTGATGTGGACGTCGACGGTGCGCGGGTCGCGGTACTCGGAGTCGCCCCAGACGTGCTCGAGCAGGGTCTCGCGGGTGAGCACGCGGCCGGGCGAGCGGGCGAGGGCGCCGAGGATCTCGAACTCGACGTAGGTGACCCGGACCTCCTCCTCGCGCAGGGTGACCATGCGGCGGTCGAAGTCGATCGTCAGCTCGCCGCACTCGATCGACTCGTTGCCGGGCGCCTCGCCGCCCATCCGCGAGCGCCGCAGCGCCGCTTTGACGCGGCTGCGGAACTCGCGCATCGAGAAGGGCTTGGTGATGTAGTCGTCGGCGCCGACCTCGAGGCCCGGCGACCTTGTCGGTCTCGCTGCCTTTCGCGGTCAGCATGATGATCGGCACCTGGCTGTGGGAGCGCAGCTGGCGGCAGACTTCGACCCCGTCGAGGCGGGGCAGCATCAGGTCGAGGATGACCAGGTCGAAGCGGCCCTCTTCGAAGCGCTGCAGGGCTTCGCCGCCGTCGAGCGCGGAGGTGACGTGGTAGCCGTCCTTGCGCAGGGGGTAGCTCAAGAGCGTCTGAATCGACTGCTCGTCGTCGACGAGGAGAATGCGGGCCGTCCCGTTAGCCACCGTTCCTAAGGGTAGTGCGAGGCGTCGGGTTGGACGCATGTGCGAGTACCCAGAACTAAGGATCTGAGGCGCCGGGCCGATAAAGAGGGCGATGCAGTCACAGGAACTGAAGAGCCTGGTCGAGTCCGGCCACTACAAGCCCGATCCCTCGCGGGTCGCGGCGGCGATGCTGCAGCGCCGCGGCGTGCGCGAGCTGCTGATCAGCGGCAACCCGACATTCAGCCGAGCTGGTCGAACCCCACCGGGTCCGCAGTCCCCCCGCCGGGCAGCCTGATCTCGACGCCCGTCGCCGGCGCGGACCTCGCCGATCGCGGTCAGCTCGGTCTCCCCCGCTTCGCCGATCCGGGCCAGGCCCTCGGTCACCCACCGGGGCGGCAGCGCCGCCAGCAGCTCGTAGTCCTCGCCGCCGGAGAGCGCCAGCTCGAGCGGGTCGCGGCCCGCCGCCGCGGCGACCTCGGCCACGCCGCTCGCCAGCGGCAGCGCGCCGGCGTCGATGCGCAGGCCGACCCCGCTGGCCGCGGCGAGGTGGGCGGCGTCGCCGCCGAGGCCGTCGCTGAGGTCGATCATCGCCCTCGCGCCGGCCGCGGCCAGGCCGCGGCCGGCGGCGAGCCGCGGCGGGGTCGAGCTGGCGCAGCCGCAGCCGCTCGCGCGGTCTGCTCGGCGACGGACGGCCGCCAGCTCGGGCCGTTCCAGCAGCAGCAGGCCCGCCGCGGCGCCGCCGAGCTCGCCGGTGAGGACGAGGACGTCGCCGGGCTGGGCGCCGCCGCGGCTGACCAGCTGCTCGGCGCTGGCCGCGTGGCCGACGACGGTGACGGCGAGGGTCAGGACCGGCGCCCGGGTGACGTCGCCGCCGGCCAGCGTCGTGCCGGTCTCCGCCGCCAGGCCGGCGATCCCGTCGAACAGCTCCAGGCAGCCGTCCTCGTCGAGGTCGGGCGGGCACGCCGACGGCCACGTAGGCCTCGCCGGCCTGCGCGCCCATCGCCGCCAGGTCGGAGAGGGCGGTGGCCAGCGCCTTGCGGCCGATCTGGGCCAGGGTCGACCGCTCGCGGCGGAAGTGGACGCCCTCGACCAGCGCGTCGACCGAGGTCGCGGTGGCGCCGCCGGGGACGGTGACGGCGGCGTCGTCGCCGCTGCCGAGGAGCACCCGCGGCCCCGGCGGCGGCAGCCGCTCCCGCAGCCTCGCCAGCAGCTCGAACTCGCCCATCGGCTGACTATCCCAAACCGGCCGTGCTTGCCAGGGACGGGGCGTCGCGAGCGGTCGGCGCTGGCGTCGTCACTAAGGTGCCCCTGACGTGGAGCGCCGCCAGCCATTTCTGCACCGGGTCGGCGAGGCCGGAGCCAAGTTCGGGACGCGCCCGCCGCGCAGCCGCCGGGTCCGCCTCGCCCTTCAGGTCGGCCTCGCCGTGCTGATCTTCGGCTTCCTGGTCCTCACCGTCATCGACCAGTGGTCGGAGATCCAGAGCGAAGGCGTCCACTTCCACGTCGCCTGGCTGATCCCGGCGATCGTCATCCTGCCGCTCTTCTTCGTCTTCAGCGCGCTCGGCTGGGACTTCATCCTGCGCTTCCTCGGCCACCGGATCGGGTTCGGCCGCGCCCAGGTCGCCTGGGGCCAGCCGCTGCTGGCGCGCTACGTGCCCGGCAGCGTCCTCTACGTGCTGGGGCGGGTGCTGCTCTCCGAGCGGGCCGGGGTGCCGCGCCGGACTCACGATCGCCAGCATCGTCTACGAACAGGCGATCTCGGCGACGTCGGCGATCGTCGTCGCCGCCTACTTCATCATCAACCACCCCGACCTGCAGGGGCAGCCGCTGCGCTGGGCGGTGCTGCTGCTGATCCCGGCGGCGATCGTGGTCCTGCACCCGCGCGTCTTCGGCCCGCTCGCCAACAAGGCGCTGAAAGCCTTCGGCCGCGAGCCGCTGCCGGCGGTGGTGCCGCTGCGCGGGGTGATCGCGCTGATCGTCTTCTACTCGCTGAACTGGGTCGTGGTCGCCTTCGGCATCTACTGCGTCGCCCGCTCGGTCACCTACATCCCCTTCGACGACATCCTCCTGGTCGGCTCGGCGCAGGCGATCGGCTACTTCGCGGCGCTGGTCACGCTCGTCGCCCCGGCCGGGCTCGGCGTCCGCGACGCCGCCTTCGCCTGGGGGCTGAAGGCGGCGCTGCCGGGCAAGAGCTTCGCGCTCGGCTCGCTGATCGCGATCGCCGTGCGCGGCGTGATGACGGTCGGGGAATTGATCTACGTCGGCGCCGTCACCCTGCTCGGCCGGCGCGAGGGGTGGAGCATCGCGACCGGGATCCTGCATCCCTCCCCGGAGGAGGAGGCGGCGGGGCCCGGACAGCGGCGGGCACTCGCCCGAAGTCCTCTAAGGGGCGTTGCAACGCTTAGAGCGGGATGCGGGCGCCGAGCTGGTAGGCGGTCAGGGCAAGGGCGAGCAGCTGCAGGGGGCGGTCGCGGGAGATCGCGGCCAGGGGCAGCAGCCAGATCAGGTACCAGGGCAGCAGCCAGGAGCTGGCGAGGAGCAGGCCGGCGGCGGTCCAGGCGGCGGCGCGGACCCAGTCGAAGCCGCGCCAGGTCCAGAGCAGCAGCTGCAGGAAGAGGGTGAGGAAGAGGACCAGGGCGAGCAGGCGGACCGCGTCCGGGTCGAGGCCGGTGAGGCGGGCGACCGTGATCGGGATGCTCATGTAGCTGGTCCGCCCCTGGTTCTCCCCGGCCAGCCCGAAGGCGTGCAGCCAGTCCCAGCCGAAGCCGAGGTACGCCGCCGCGCCAATGACCGCGACCGCCAGCGCCGCCCCCAGCAACAGCCGGCCGATGGGCCGATATGTCGAGCCAGGGACGACTTATCGGCCCATCGAACCCTGCTCTTGCGGTGGCGAGGAGGGCGAAGGGGGCGACGAAGGCGGCGGAGGACTTGATGGCGACGGCGGCGACGAGGGCGGCGCCGCCGGAGAGCCTCGCGGGCGCTGAGGAGGGCGGCGACGCCGAGCATCGCCAGCAGCATCGCCAGGCCGTCGTTGTGGGCGCCGCCGACGACGTGGACGAGGACGAGCGGGTTGAGGGCGACGAAGGCGGCGGCGCGCAGCGGGTCGGCGCCGCGCCAGGCGGCGAGGCGGGAGACGACCAGGGCGAGGCCGAGGACCGAGAGCGCCGCGACCGCCTTCAGCACGGCGACCGCGAGGCCGACCGGCAGCCAGGCGAGCGGGTAGGTGGCGAGGGTGAAGAGCGGGCCGTAGGCGCTGGTCGCTTCGGTCCAGGTGACGTGGGCGAAGGCGGGGTCGGCGGGCGCGGCGAGCGGGGGGTGGACGTAGGGGTCGAGGCCGTGGACGGCACCGAGCCGGGCGTAGTCGAGGTAGCTGTAGACGTCGTGGGAGAGCAGGACCGGGAGCGACCGCGAAGGCGGCGACCGCGAGCACGATCGCCGCCCAGACGAGACGCGCGGCCGAGCCGCGGCGCCGCGGCGAGCACGACCAGGTAGGCGACGAAGCCGGCCCACATCAGGCCGTAGGCGAGCCCCGGGGCGATGTTCAGCAGTCCGTTGTGAAGGGAGCCGGGGAATGACTCGCCGGAGCAACAGCGGGGCGGCTCCGTCGAGTCATTCCCCGGCTCCCTTGCCGCCGCCGACGGTCGGTGGCGGCGGGGGGAGCGGCGCCGGTTCCTGGCCGGCGCCGGGCGCGTAGGCGTTGGGGTCGTATTCGCTCGGGTCGTAGCCACCTACCGCGGCAGCTCCCCGGCGGTGGCGGTGGCGCCGCCGCCGGACCCGCCTCCGGAGTTGTCGCTCGGGCTCGACTGGGTGAAGTGGCCGTAGTAGGGCGCCCAGCTGATCGACTTCTCCGGTTCGTCGAATTCCTCGCAGGGGACGCCGCCGTTGGCGTAGAGCGAGTGCCAGATTTCGGCCGGGAAGGTGCCGCCGAAGACGGTGATCCCGTGCACGCTGGACATCGAGACGTCGTTCGATTCCGGGTAGCCGACCCAGACCGCGGTCGCCAGGTTGGGCTGGTAGCCGGAGAACCAGGCGTCGGTGTATTCGTCGGTGGTCCCGGTCTTGCCGGCCTGGCCGGCGCAGCCGGTGTAGGCGGCGGTGCCGGTCCCTTCGGTGATGTTGTCGTGCAGCAGTTTCGTCACCTCGTAGGCGACCGGTTCGGACAGCACCCGCTTCGGGTCCGCCGCCTGCGGCTGGTCGACCTTGCCGTCGGGGAAGGTCACCTTCTCGATCGCGACCGGGTCGTGGTGGATGCCGCCGGAGGCGAGGGTCGCGTAGGCGTCGGTCAGCTCCAGCGGCGTGACGCCGAGGCGCAGGCCGCCGATCCCCTCCGCCGGGATCCCGTCCAGCGGCGTCGTGATCCCCATCGACTTCGCCGTCTGGGCGACGCTCTTGGGGCCGACGTCGAGGTCGAGCTGGGCGAAGACGGTGTTGTCGGAGGTGACCGTCGCCTGCTGCAGGTTGACCGTGCCCTGGTAGCCCTCGTCGGCGGTGTGGACGGTCCAGTGGCCCCAGTGCGGCAGGTCGAGGTCGAGCGGTTTCGAGGTGTAGTAGGTCGTGTAGGGGTCGATCCCCTGCTTGATCGCGGTGGTGAGGACGAAGGCCTTGAAGGTCGAGCCGGGCTGGCGGCGGCCCTGGGCGGCGAGGTTGAACTGGGTTTCGGCGTAGTTGGAGCTGGAGACCATCGCCCGGATGTGGCCGTTGCGGGGGTCGATCGAGACCAGGGCCGAGGAGGGGTCGGTCGAGTAGGGGAGGGCCGAGCGCATCGCTTCCAGGCCGACTTCCTGCAGGTCCGGGTCGATCGTCGTCTGCACCTCGAGGCCGCCGCGGCGCACCGTGTTGACCCCGTACTCGCTGATCAGCGTCGTTCTCGACGTAGTCGAAGAAGTAGGGCTGGCGGTGGTCGAAGTAGTCGTTGGAGACGTCGAGGCCGAGGCCCGGCCGCGCTCGCCGCCTGCGGCGCGGTCGCTGGAGATGTAGCCGAGCTTCGCCATCTGCCGCAGCACCTCGTTGCGGCGCGCGCGCGCCGCCCCGGGGTTGAGGATCGGGTTGTACTCGGAGGGCGCCTGCGGCAGCCCGGCCAGCAGCGCCGCCTGCGGCAGGGTCAGCTTCCAGACCGGCCGGTCGAAGTAGATCCGCGAGGCGGCCTGGACCCCGACCGCGGTGGCGCCCTCGATCGTCCCGTAGGAGGCGATGTTGAGGTAGGAGCCGAGGATTTCCTGGCGCTGGTGGCGCTTCGAGTACTCGGTCGCCAGCTTCGCCTCGACGATCTTGCGTTCGAGGTTCTGCTGCGGGTTGGCGATGCAGAGGTTGCGGACCAGCTGCTGGGTGATCGTCGAGCCGCCCTCGACCGCTTCGCCGGCTTCGAGGTCCTTGACCGCGGCGCGCAGGATGCCCTGGGCGTCGACGCCGCCGTGCTCGTAGAAGCGCTGGTCCTCGATCGCCACCGTCGCCAGCTGCAGGCTCTTGGGGATGCGCTCGATCGAGACCGGCGTGCGCGCTTCGTCGGAGGCGATCACGCCGAGCTTTTCGCCGTCGGCGGCGTAGAGAGCCGAGTTGCCGCCCTTGTCGATCGGCTTGCAGGTGGCGAGCGAGGGGGCGTCGGCGGCGACGTCGAGCACCCAGGAGGTGACGCCGATCACGGCGATCGCGGCGAGGGCGAGGACGCCGCCGCCGACCAGCAGCAGCTTGCCTCCGATCCCCCCGCGGCGTCGCTGGCGTCGCCGGTTGCGCTGCGTCATCGGGCAGAGCGTACGCTCGCGGCGCGAGCGCTCAGGCCTGCGTGTCTTCGGTCGAGTGGTTGTGGACGATGCCTTCGACCAGCAGCTGGTTCGGGATCACGAAGTGGCTGCCGTCGCCGGGGTCGATGTAGGTGTAGGAGAGGGTGATGTCGGTGACCCGGCCGTCGTTCTCTTCGAAGGTGATGCGGTCGCCGATCCGGAACGGCTGCGAGACCGCGATCTGGACCCCGGCGACGAGGTTGCCGATCGTGTGCTGGGCGGCGAAGCCGACGATCAGCCCGAGCACCGCGGTCGAGGCGAGGATGCCGGCGGCGAGCCGCTTCAGCTCGGTGAACTGGCTCAGCGCGATCATCGCCAGGACGAAGAGGACGATGGCGAAGACCAGCCGGCGCAGGAACCGCAGGCGGGTCTTGGTCGAGCGGGAGACCTGTGAAACTGCCGGCGACATGGAGGCCAACCTAGCCGTAGAGGGGGTCGGGCAGGAGCCGCGGCCGTTCCCGTACTCGAACTGGGGCCCATGGGTCGCGCTGCTCGGCGTCTTCCTCGCCCTCGGCACCGGGGTCGTGCTGGGGATCCCGGCGGCGATCATCGGCCACAAGGACGACGGCGACCTGACCACCCTCGGCAACGTCGGCGTGCAGCTGGCGACCGCGCTCGGGTTCCTGCTGGTGCCGATGGCGATCGCCGCGCAGCGCGGGCGCGGCGACGCATGCGCGAGGATCCTGCGGCGGCTCGGCGTGCGGCGCTTCAAGCCCTCGACCGCGTCGAAGTGGATGGCGGCGGCGATCGTCGCCTACCTGCTCTTCGCCCTCCTCTACTCGACGCTGGTCGTCGAACCGAAGCAGGAGGACATCGCCGACGGCTTCGGGCCGATCCCGATCCAGATCCTGCTGATCGTGATCGCGGCGCCGATCAGCGAGGAGATCTGCTTCCGCGGGATGCTGTTCGGCGGCCTGCGGGAGCGGCTGCCGCGGCTGGCGGCGGCGCTGGTCGGCGGGCTGATCTTCGGCGCCCTGCACGCGCTGACCGGGGTGACCGCGGTGCCGCCGCTGATCGTCTTCGGCTTCCTGCTGGCGCTGCTCTACGAGCGGACCGGCTCGATCGTGCCGGGGATCTTGCTGCACATGCTGAACAACTCCGTCGCCCTGCTCGGTCAGTAGCATTCCGGCGGTGATCGCCGTCTCGCTCTCATCCTCGCCCTCGCGCGCGCTGCTGCTCGTTCCCGCTGCCGCCCGCCGCGGCGAACGCCGCGCCCAAGAGGCAGCCGCCGAAGCCGCGGTCGGTCCCCGAAGGCGACGGTGAAGATCGAGGTCGGCCACCTGCACGGCGGCAGGGCGACGATCTTCGACACGGTCCCGGTCACCGGCACGGTCGCCCCCTACGTCCCGGCCAGCGGGTCGAAGTCACCTTCTACCTCAACGGGCACGGCTGGTCAGCCACAAGGTCGCGGTGCAGCAAGGGCGCCGGCGACAGCGGCGACCTTCGAGTCCAGCGTCGTCGTCCGGGAGGACGGCAAGTACGCGGTCAGCGCCAAGCACGCGGCGACCGCGGTGCTCGGCGCCGACGACACCGTGCGCAAGAGCTGGACGGTCGAGTTCCCCGCAGCTGCAGCCGGGCGAATGCGCGACGTCGTCGAGGGCTTCAAAGGCGCGCTGGCGAAGATGGGCTACGTCTCCGGCGGCGGCAAATGCTTCAACGGCCGGCTCGGCCGCGAGGTGCTCGCCTACCGCAAAGTCAACGGCATGGACCGCAGCCAAAAGGCCGGCCCGGGCCTGGTCAAGAGCGGTCTTCGGCGGCAAGGGCGGCTTCCACGTCAAGTACCCGGACGCCGGCGAACACGTCGAGGTCCGCTCGACAAGCAGGTGATGGTGCTGATCAAGGACGGCAAGCCGTTCGCGATCTACCCGGTCTCGACCGGCAAGCCCTCGACCCCGACGATCACCGGCCACTACAGCTTCTACCGCCAGGAACCGGGCTTCAACTCCCACGGGATGGACTACTCGTTCTACTGGCACAACGGCTACGCGGTCCACGGCTACGCGCGAAGTGCCGAACTACGCCGCCAGCCACGGCTGCGTGCGCACCTTCATCGCCGACCAGCCGCGGATCTACGAACAGCTCCACTACGGCGAGAGCATCTTCGTCTTCTGAGGGTGCGTGACTCGGCGCATATCTGCGTCCTCGGTCGCTGGTGTGCGGAGCACGCGGCGCTCCCTGCGTCCTTGATCTGCTTGGTCACGCACCCTCAGAAGGCATGATCTTGAGCTCCGCCAAGGAGACCCTGCTCGCCGAACTGCGCGAGCACTCGCTGGTGCTCGGCGAGGTGACGCTGTCGAGCGGGGCGATGGCGCAGTACTACGTCGACGCGCGGCGGACGCTGATGCGGCCGGCCGGGTTCCAGGCGGCCGGCGAGCTGATCGCGGCGCGGGCGGACGAGCTCGGGGCCGAGGCGGTCGGCGGGCCGGCGACGGCGGCGATCCCGCCGGCCTGCGCGCGCGATCGCGGTGCCCGCCGGGGCCGGACCTGGTCGCCTTCTTCGTCCGCGGCGAGCGCAAGGAGCACGGGCTGCAGCGCTGGGTCGAGGGGCCGGTCGAGGCGGGCGTGCGGTGCCTGGTCGTCGAGGACACGGTGACCACCGGCGGCTCGACCGCGACGGCGATCGAGCGGATCCGCGAGGAGGGGCTGGAGGTGGCCGGCGTGGTCGCCGTCGTCGACCGGCTGGCCGGCGGCGCCGAGCGGATCGAAGCGGCCGCCGAGGCGCCCTACAGCGCGCCCTGGTCACGATCGACGAGATCTACCCGGAGCGGCCCGACCGCGCGCGTGACGCGGCGGCCTCGGGAGCTGAGCGATGCCTGCCGAGCCGCGAGGTCACGCCGTCGAGATCCGCGTCGTCGGCTGCCTGATCGAGAAGCAGCGGACGACCCCGGACGCCTACCCGCTGTCGCTGAACTCCCTGCGCCTGGCCTGCAACCAGTCGACGAACCGCGACCCGGTCGTCGACTACGACGAGGCGACCGTCTCCGAGGCGCTGCGCCGGCTGGCCCTGCGCGGCTGGACGCGGCTGACCAGCGGCGCCGGCAGCGCGCGCCCGCAAGTACCGCCAGCTGCTGCCGGAGGCGCTCGGCGTCGACGACGGCGAGCTGGCGCGTGCTCGCGGTGCTGATGCTGCGCGGGGCGCAGACGCCGGGCGAGCTGAAGCAGCGCAGCGAGCGGCTGCACGGCTTCGCCGATCTCGGCGCCGTCCAGGCGGCGCTCGACGCGCCTGGTCGAGCGCGGCTACGTCGCCCGCCACGAGCGGCGGCCGGGCCAGAAGGAGGACTGCGCTACGAGCAGGTGCTCGGCGGTTTCGGCGAGGCGAGCGAGGCGAGTGGGCCGCCCGCCGCGCCCGCTGGCGACGCCGACGCCGACGACGGTCCCGCGACCGCGGCGGAGGCAGCGGCTGCCGCGCGAGCGCCCCTGCGCCCGCGGCGGAGCCCGACCCCGGCCTGGTGCCGGCCGAGGACCGGCTCGACCCGGCTCGAAGCGCGAGCTGGCCGAGCTGCGGGCGGAGCTCGGGCAGCCTGCGCGAGGCGCTGGGCGAGGACTAGGCGCTTCCGGGCCGGCCGGCGAGCTAGCGGCCGAGGCCGACGGCGACCTGCGGCGGCCGCCGGGGATCGCGGCGATCAGCTGGAGTCCGAGCTTGCCGCGCTGCTGCCAGCAGCGCCCGGCCGCCGGCGGTGAGCGGGATCAAGAAGCCGTGGCCCTCGCCGCCGGCAGAGGTGGAAGGTGCGGCGGCCGAGCGAGCGGGTGACGGCGTGGATCCGCGGCGGCGTGCCGCGGCGGTGCGGGAGTGGCGACCTTGAACCTGGTGCGGAGGCCGAGCTGGCCGGGGCAGGCGGTCCCGACCGGCCAGGCGCAGGCGACGCCAGACCTTGACGCCGGTCGCGCGTCGTCTTCAGCACGCGAGAGGGTGACCGCGACCGGGATCGTTGGTCGACTTGCAGCCGAGCAGGCGGTCGCCGCCGGCGCCGGTGTTGAGCGCGTAGACGCAGATCGGCTGCGGGCCCGGACTTGACGATCGTGAAGGTGCTGTCGAAGCCGTGGTTCGGGCCCGCCCGCTGGTACCTGGCGCCGACGTCGGTGCGGGCCTGGTTGGCGACTGACGCCGAGGTCGTAGGTGCGACGGCGCCTGGGGGCGCCCGGGCGGCCGCCGACGAAGACGCGGATCGCCAGCGGTTCGGTCGGCGCGTTGGGGTCGAAGGCCCAGCCTTTGACCCGCACCTGGCCCGGGCGGGGCGAGCCGACCAGCTCGAGCGCGCCGATCGGGTCTTCGCTGGTCGTCGACCGGAGGCGCGCCGGCGCCGACCGTCGCCCCGTCGACGTAGTTGCTGTCGATGTTGATCGTCACGCCGCCGTAGGTCTCGTCGTGGCCGCCGCGGTACTGGTGGATGCGCTGGTGGTCGGTCCAGGCGGTGGCCGGGACGTACGGGGTCGAGTGGTGTTGGCCTGGCCGTTCCAGTTGGCGATCCAGATGTTGTCGGGCAGGACGTAGGCGGTGCCGTAGCTTGCCGGCGAGGTCGGCGATCCCGGAGGCGCTGCTGCTGTAGACGCCGGAGACGTAGCCGAGCGCGTGCAGCTTTTCGGTCCAGGCCTCGAGGAAGGCGAGGGTGGCGGCGGTGGCGCTGGAGGTCGCGAGTAGGCCTCCATGTCGAAGTAGATCGGGCTGCCCGGGCCGATCGCCGATCGCGGCGGCCTCGGCGACCGCGTCTGACCGCCGCTTCTTCGCCCTGCGCGACCGCCCGGCTGGCGGTGAGCTTGGCGCAGCTGCCGCAGCCGCAGGTCGGCGCCTGCAGGCCGACGTAGGTGGGGATCAGGTGCCAGCCGGCGGCGGTCTGGGCGCTGACCCAGCTCGAGGTCAGGTTGGGCTGCGAGCAGGCGCGGTTGTCGCCGCCGATGTAGACGCCGATCGCCCGGTAGGGCGATTCGCCCCAGGCCGCCATCGAGCTTGAGCGAGGGGGCCGTGCAGGCGTCGAAGCCGAGGCCGGTGAAGACGCTGCCGGCGGCCGAGGGAGTGGCGATGCGCTGGGCCGGGGCCGGCAGGGTCGAGCGCGAGGCGCGGGCGGCGGCGCGCGGTTCGACCAGGATCGCCCGCCGGCGGCCGACGACCGCGGCGGCGGGGCAGTGCTGGTCGGCCGCCGGCGTCCCCAGATAGACGGCGCGGCGGTCGAGCCGCACGCACATCCCCGGGTGCTGGCCGAGCCGGTAGACCGGCCAGGAGCGCGGCGCCTGCAGCCGCTGGCCGTCGAAGTGGAGGGTGCGCGCGGAGGCGCCGGTGGGCGCGAGCGCGCCGGCCGCGCAGGCGACCAGCGCCAGCACAGGAGGGCGCCCCGGCCGGGCAGCGCCAGGGCGCGGAGAATCCGTGGGCCTCGTCGGCTCATTCGCTGCACTCTCGCTACAACCGGCCTTCCCCCCCGAAAGTTGCTGCCCCGCGGGCGCGGGATTGCAGCCGAGTGCCCCGAGCTGGATTCGAACCAGCGGCCTATCCCTTAGGAGGGGATCGCTCTATCCAGCTGAGCTATCGGGGCCGGATCGCCCCATCGTAGATCCCGGGGCTAGCTGTAGAGGCTCTCGGAGGCGAGCTCCTGGGCGCGGGCGCTCCAGAGCTTGACCTGCATGAAGAGCTCGTCGCCGTAGCCCTCGAGGGCGTCGAGGGCGATGAGGGTGAAGCGGTCCTTGGAGATCTCTTCCTGGTCGACGACCTCGCCGTCGAGCTCGGCGGTGGCGGCGACGGCGTTGCGCAGCAGGGGGCGGCCCCAGACCAGGGTGACGGCGCCGGCGCGGCCGTTCTCCCCCCGCCAGCGGCCGACGACGTCGTCGTTGAGGTCGATCCGCCAGTCCGGGTTGTCCTCGGCGAGGACGTCGGTGAAGTCGGCCTTGGCCTGGAAGTCGGAGGGGTCGCCGCCGGGGGGCTGCACGTAGGAGACGTGGCCGAACAGCTCCAGCTTGCCCTCGTCGCTGGCGGTGTGGGCCGAGCAGGGGACCCAGATGCGCCCGCCCCAGGCGCGCTCCGGGAACCAGTCGAGCTCGGCCGGCGTCGACGCTCCCTCGGGCAGGTCCCCGATCCCCTCGACCGCCTCGCGGAAGGCCGTGGTCAGGCGCTCGGCGAAGCGCCCGTGCGGAATCCCCTCCTGGGTGGTGTCGGCGATGAAGCGGGGGATCGGCTTCGGGTTCGGGGCCATGCGGTCAGTCTTCCAGGGCTTCGCGCAGGTCGCTCGCCGCCCGCTCGGGCGGGTAGATGTTGATGTCGACGCCGGTGCCGAGCTCGAAGCCGGCCTTGATCGTCAGCCGCGGGGCGATGTCGACGTGCCAGCCGAACTCCTCGGCGCCGCGGGGGGCGGTGCGGATCCAGAGGTTCAGCTCCGGCGGGCCGTCGAAGCGGGCGGCGAGGACGCGCATCGCGGTGCGGATCATCGCCGCGCCGGTCTCGTCCTCGGCGAAGCTGGCCGCGGCGCGGCGCGGGATCACCCGCAGCTCGAAGGGGGAGCGCGAGGCCCAGGGGCAGATCAGCGCCGCCTCGTCGTCGATCGCGACCAGGCGCTCGCGGCGGCGCACCTCCTCGACCAGGATGTCGCCGAGCAGGCCGGAGCCGGCGGTGCGTTCGGCGTAGGCCCCGGCGCGCTCGCGCTCGCGGGCGACGGCGGCGGGGACGAAGGGCAGGGCGTAGAGCTGGGCGTGGGAGTGCTCGAGCGAGGCGCCGGCGCCGCCGCCCTCGTTGACGATCACCTGCACGTAGGAGGCGTCGGAGTGGGCGCGCATGCGCTCGCGCCAGGTGGCGACGGCGGCGGCGAACTGCTCCTCGCCGAGCTCCGCCATCGCGGTCACGTGCCGGGGGGAGTTGATGATCACCTCGTGCGCGCCGGTCGCCGGGCGCGAGGAGAAGAGGTCCGGTTCGCCCGCCTTGCGCGAGGCCAGCAAGGGGTCGCCGCTGCTGGCGAAGGCGCCGGCTTCGGCCCCGGTCGGGCCGGCGCCCGTGGCGCTGGCGCCCCCGTTGCGCGGTTCCGTTCCCACGTCATCGGTGGATTCCGAACCGCGGAACGGCTCCCCGAGGGCCGGGTAGAGGTTCGGCACCACCCGGGTCAGCCAGCCGGGGCTGTCGGGCGCGCCGCCGCCCGGGCGCAGGGCGTAGGGCTCCGGCGGCGTGCGGTCCTCGCGGCCCTCGCAGAAGGGGCAGTTCTCGGCGCCCTTCGGCGCCGCCGCCTTCGCGGAGAAGTTGTCCGGGCGCTCGGCGCGGCCGGGGGCGAGGATCGTCCTCAGCCCGCTCAGCTGGTCGATGCGTATCTCGGGGGAGGTGCTCAGGACCGCGAGGGGGGGAGGTCGTCGGGAATCTCGGGCGCCGGTGGTGCGGGGGGCGCCGGTGGAGCTGGCGGCGTCGGCGCTTTCGCCTTGCTGCCGCCGGCTTTGTGATCGGCGCGGCCGAGGAAGGGCTCGATGATGTCCATCGGCAGCGGGAAGACGACGGTGGTGTTGTTGGTGCTGCCGATTTCCAGCAGCGTCTGCAGGTAGCGCAGCTGCAGCGAGGCCGGGTTGGTGCTGATGATGTCGGCCGCGTCGGTGAGCTTCTGCGCCGCCTGGAACTCGCCCTCGGAGTTGATGATCTTGGCCCGCCGCTCGCGCTCGGCCTCGGCCTGGCGGGCGATCGCCCGCTGCATCTGCTCGGGGATCTCGACGTCCTTGATCTCGACCGCGGTCACCTTCACGCCCCAGGGCTCGGTCGACTCGTCGATGATTCCCTGCAGCTCTTCGTTGAGCCGCTCGCGCTCGGAGAGCAGCTGGTCGAATTCGGCCTTGCCGAGCACCGAGCGCAGCGCCGTCTGCGAGATCTGCGAGGTGGCGAGCAAATAGTTTTCGACCTCGACGATCGCTTTGCGCGGGTCCATGACGCGGAAGTAGGCGACCGCGTTGACGCTGGCGGGGACGTTGTCGCGGGTGATCACCTCCTGCGGCGGGATGTTCAGGGTGACCGTCCGCAGGTCGACCTTGACCATGCGGTCGATGAACGGGATCAGCAGGATCAGGCCCGGCCCCTTCTGGGCGATCAGGCGGCCGAGCCGGAAGATGACGCCGCGCTCGTACTCGCGCAGGACCCGGACCGAGGCGCCGACCGCGATCAGCGCGAAGAAGGCGAGGACGATGATTACTCCGCCGAGTACTGCCATCAGCCTGCTCCTTCTCTGGACGTCTCCGCGACCGGCGGCTGGGCGCTGACCACCAGCGTCAGCCCGTCGATCGCCTCGACCGTGACTCTATCCCCCAGCCGCACCGGGCTGGACGCCTCGGCCAGCCGCGCGCCCCAGACCGTGCCCTGGGCCCAGACCTGCCCCTCGGGGTCGAGCGTCGAGCGGGCCTCGGCGCTGGAGCCGATCAGCTCCTCGGCGCCGCCCCGCACCGGCTGGTCGCGATGGGCCGCGATGACTTTGCGGGTGACGAGGTAGAAGCTGGCGCCGGAGAGGATGCCGAGGGTGATCAGCGCCGGGCCGATCACGTCGGCGTCGCTGTTGTTGGAGTCGAGGGCGACGATGCCGCCGGCGACCAGGCCGGCGGCGCCGACCAGGGCGAGCAGGCCGCCGGTCGGCAGCAGCAGCTCGGCGAGGAGGAGGGCGAAGCCGACCAGGGCGATGACGACGAAGGCTTCCATCGACCGATTATGCGCCTTCCAGCGCGTAATGCTCGAACGTCGGCTTCGAGTTCGGAGTCGTCGGTGTAGGGGCCCTGCTTGAGGTGGAGGAGCTGGCCGTCGCGGTCGTAGAAGGCGGTGTCGGGAAGGCCGCCGAGGCCGCCGAGCGATTCGATCAACCCTTTGCCGGGATCGACGTAGCTGGGATAGGGGACCGGCGCTTCGGCGAGGAATTCCCTGGCATTGGCCGCGGAGTCCTGCGAGTTGACGCCGAGGAAGGCGACCCGCTTGCCGTAGCGGGCGGCGAGCTTCTGCAGGGTCGGGAACTCGAAGCGGCAGGGCCCGCACCAGGAGGCCCAGATGTTGGCGACGACCGGGTAGCCCTGCAGCGTCGCGACCCGCTTCTCGTAGGCGTCGGTGCCGCCCGGCAGCAGCTCGATTGGCCTGCTTGTGGAGGGCGGCCAGGCGCGGCGGCGAGCCGGCCAGGGCGCTGTCGTAGTCGGGATGGCTGCCGTCGAAGTCGCCGCCCGCGGAGCCGCATCCGCTTGCCGCCAGCGCCGCCAGGACCAGGCCCAGCAGCGCAATGCGCAATGTGAATCGCGTGGTCATCCGTTCCGTGATTACAATACGTACGTTCGGTTCGCCGGTATGCGAGCCGCTTTGAGATTTCCGGGGGAAAGGGATACGGACCCCCGGCAACCCTCGTTCACTTGCCCCGGCCGGCTGTCTCGTTGTTCGGCGGGGGCGGACCCAGAAGCCTTTCTATGGCCAAGACCAGCGACGTTGCCGCCAACGCGGCAGTTCCTTCAAGCGCCGATATCGAGCGTGCGGCGGCGTTCGCCCGCGAGCCCTTCCTGCTCGACGGCGAGGGGCCCGAGGCGCTGGCGCCCGGCACCGCGCGCCGCCGCGCCATGGACGCGGCGCTGAGGGAGATCGACGCCGGCGCCGAGCACCCCTCGATCGAGTGGCGCCGCGACTTCTCGCTGCTGCTGGGGCTGGAGCGCTTCCTCGCCGACGAACCGCCGAAGCTGCGCGACGGCGCCGAACTGAACCCGCATCAGGTCGACGCGCTCTCCGGGACCCTGGCCGAGCTGATGGCCCAGCAGCAGGTGATCACCGACGACGAGCGCCGCGAGCTGGCCGCCGCCGCGGCCGAATCCGAAGTCGACGAGGAGGCCGAGGAAGCGGAAGCCGACGCGGCCGAAGCCGCCGCCGACCCGGACGCCGACGGCGAGCTCGACGAGGGCGACGAAGAGGAGGACGAGGACGGAGACGAGGAGCTCGAGGACGAAGAGGAGGACGAGGAGCTCGCCGCCGACGAGGAGCCCCAGGACTGGGAGGAAGCACCGGCCGACGAGGACGAGGAGGTGGTCGAGGAGGCCCCCGACGACCCGGGCGCCGCCCGCCGCTTCTGGTTCGAGCACGCGACCGGCGCCGGCAAGACGGTCGCCGCGGTCGGCTTCATCGAGGCGACCAAGACCGGCGGCGTCCTCATCCTCACCCACCGCCGCAACCTGGTCGACCAGTTCATCGGCGAGATCTCCGACCGCGGCTACAAGGAGCGCCTGCGGCCGCCACTGCTCGACGGCCGCGACGACCCCGACGGCGCGATCACGGTCGAGACCTACCAGTGGTTCGTCCGCAACCACAAGAAGGTCTCCGACGCCTACGCGGTCGTCATCTGCGACGAGGCGCACACCGCGCTGGGCGAGAAAACCAGCGCCTGCATCCGCGCCTGGGACGGCCCCGTCTTCATCGGCATGACCGCGACCGGCGCCCTGATCGCCCGTCACGTCGCCGACCTCTTCCCGACCCAGACCTCGCGCTTCGACCTCGCCCAGGCGGCGCGGCGCGGCGTGATCTCGCCGCTGCGCTGCCTGCGGATCCCGCCCGGCCCCGGCGTGCGGACGATCGCCAAGGTGCCGCTGCGCAAAGGCGAGGTCGACCAGGACTTCGACCAGGAGGAGCTGGCGGCGCTGCTCGACCAGGAGCCCTTCAACGTCGCCATCGCCGACCTCTACCGCTCGCGCTTCCGCAAAGTGCCCGGCGTCCTCTACACGGCCGGCGTCCAGCACGCCAAGAACGTCGCCAAAGCCTTCCGTGCCGCCGGGATCAACGCCCAGGCGGTCTCCGGCGAGACGCCGAAGCGCGAACTGGCCGAAATCCTCGCCGGCTTCGAGCGCGGCGAGGTCGACGTGCTCTGCAACGCGATGCTGCTGGCCGAGGGCTGGAACTCGCCGCGGGCGACGATCTGCATGCACCTGGCGCCGACCGCCTCGCGGCGGATCTACCAGCAGCGGGTCGGCCGCGTCACCCGCCGCGCCCAGGGCAAGGAGGCGGGCCTGGTGATCGACTTCGTCCACCCGGCGACCACCCACAGCGAGACGATCATCACCCTGCACAGCCTGCTCGACCGCGACGTCTACCGCGGCGGCGCCATCGTCGTCGGCCCGGTCCGGCGCGGGCGCGGGCGCAAGGTCCGGGTCGAGCGCCGGATCGTGCCGGTCTCCGACGTCGAGGAGAAGCGGATGGAGGTGCTGGAACGGGAGATCTGGCGGATCGCGGTCGAGAACCTCGACTACCCCGAGCAGCACGCCTGGGCGGCGCTGGCCGGGGCGCGGGTCAACACCCAGGGCTGGCGCCGGGCGCGGGCGATGCTGCAGAACGACCAGACCAAGGAGCTGCGCCGGCGCTTCCTGCTGACCTGCGTGCAGCGCAACCGCAACGCGCAGCTGCGGCTGAAAGCGCTGGGGGAGATCGCCGACCTCAGCGACCCCGAGGCCTTCGACGACGCGATCGACATCGTCGGCACCTGGAGCCGCGAGGACAAACGGGCCGGGACCAAGGTCCTGCTGCAGGCGCTGGTCGACAAACGGATCGGGCGGCGCGACCAGGCGCAGGCCTGGGTCTGGCGCCTCGCCTCCTACACGCGCGAGCTGCACGAGGAGTACGCGGTGCAGCGCTGGCCCGAGACCAAGCGCCTGCTGGGGCTGCTGGTCAACTCCTCCGGGCGGGCGCACGGGCGCAACGCGCGCCGGCTGGTGCACGCCTCCCGCAAACAGGACCGCCGCCTGGCGGTGGCGGTGCTGGCCGCCTCGGTCTCGCACACGCCCGAGGGCGAGGAGGTGCTGCGCGGGGCGCGGATGCGGATGGCGCGGAAACCCTCCGCGGTCGCCCGCGAGCTGCTGCGCAACTTCCCCAAAGGCGGCAAGCGCCGGCGCAAGCGCGGCAAGCGCAACGGCGGCCAGGGCGAGAACGGCGCGGCGCCGCAGGCCGGCGCCAACGGCGGCGAGGGCGAGGCGAAACCGCGCAAGAAGCGGCCGCGCAAGCGGCGCAAATCGGCGGCGCGGGTGAAAGCGGAGTCAGGAGCGGGTGAGGTGGACCTCGCCGGCGCCAACGGCGACGCGGTCGCCGCCGGGGGTGACGACAAGCAGGTAGCCCCGGCCGTCGATGCCGTCGGCGACGCCTGAGCCGCCGTCCCAGGCGACCTCGCGCCCTTTGAGGGCGTCGCGCCGGCGCCAGGCGGCGAGGACCGTGTCCGGGTCTGCCTGGACCCAGCGCTCTAGGTGACGGTTCAAGACTGCGGCTGCGGTTAGGGGGGTCGTGGGGGGACCCGCCTGCGCGAACAGCGGGGAGGCTTGGCGGGTCCCCCCACGACCCCCCCGATCAGAGCTGAAGATCGAGACGGCCTTGTCTCGGAGGTCGGGAGGGAACTCCTGCGGAGAGATGGTGAGGTTCAGGCCGACTCCGACCACCGCCCAGCCGTCCTGGGGGCGCGCCTCGACCAGGATTCCGGCCAGCTTGCGGTGGTTCACGAGCACGTCGTTGGGCCACTTGACGCCGCAGCGGAATGCTGCCGAATCCGTTTTGCCATCGTTGCTGAGACCGCCCGCGAGCTCCTCGGCCGCTTCGCAGACCGCGAGGGGGACGGCCAGGGGGAGCATCAGGTGGCGGTCGTCGAGGGGGCGGACGATGGCGGAGTAGAGGAGGGCCTTGCCCGGGGGGGCGGTCCAGACGCGGCCTTGCCGGCCGCGGCCGGCGGTCTGCTCGTCGGCGGTGACGACGGTGCCGTGGGTCGCGCCTTCCGCTGCCAGCTCACGGGCGCGCGTATTGGTCGACTCGATCGAGTCGAAGTGGTGATGCGGTTCGCCGAAGCTCATCGCCGGCGGGTGCGGCAGTCCTTTGTACCCCTATGCGTTACGAATGACTGCCGCAAGCTTGGGGTCATCTTGCGGCGTCCTCCAGCAGGGCTTGGACGAGGCCGTCGATGTCGTGGCGCTCGGCTTCGACGCCGACCTCGAGGCCGGCGGCCTCGGCGGTCTCGCTGGTGACGGGGCCGATCGAGACGATGCGGGCGCTGGCGGGGAAGCGGTCGCCGAGGGCCTCGGTCAGGTTGGTCACGGTCGAGGAGGAGGTGAAGGTGACGTAGTCGGCGGCCTGGGCCGCCTCGATCGCCTCGGCGTCGGGCTGCTCGCGCACGGTCTCGTAGAGGGCGACGACGTCGACCTCGGCGCCGCGCTGCTCGAAGTACTCGGGCAGGACGTCGCGGGCGTCGGCGGCGCGGGCGACGAGGACGCGGCTGCCCTCGACTTCCACCTCGCCCAGCGCCTCGATCAATCCCTCGGCGACGAAGCGCTCGGGGACGACGTCGGCGATCACGCCGCGCTTGGCCAGGGCGCGGGCGGTGCCGGGGCCGATCGCGGCCACGGTCACGCCGGCGAGCGCGCGCGAGTCGAGGTCGGCGGCCGCGATCGCCTCGAAGAGCAGGCGGACCCCGTTGGGGCTGGTCAGGCAGACGAGCTCGTAGAGCCCGATCGCGGCCGCCGCCGCGCGAACCTCCTCCGCGTCCAGGCGCGGCTCGATCCGGATCGCCGGCAGCTCGACCACCTCGGCCCCGAGGTCGCGCAGGGTCGCGGCGAGGCCGCTGGCCTGGGCGCGGGCGCGGGTGACGACGACGCGGCGGCCGTGCAGGGGGCGGCGCTCGAGCCAGGCGAGGTCCTCGCGGCGGGCGGCGACCGCGCCGACGACGATCAGCGCCGGGGCCTTGATCTCCTCCTGCGCGACGGCCGCGGCGATCGTCCCCAGGGTGGCGACCACGGTGCGCTGGCCGGGCCAGGTGCCGCGTTCGATCGCCGCCGCCGGCTCCGCGGCGTCGCGCCCGTCGGCGATCAGCGCCGCCGCATTCTCCTGCAGCCGTTTGACGCCCATGTAGAAGACGAGGGTGCCGGGGAAGCTGGCAAGGGCGTCCCAGTCGAGCGCCGACTCGTCCTTCTCCGGATCCTCGTGGCCGGTGACGAAGGCGACCGCTGAGGCATCGTCGCGGTGGGTGACGGGAATGCCGGCGTAGGCGGTGGCGGCGACGCCGGCGGTCACTCCCGGCACCACCTCGAACTCGACCCCGGCCGCCCGCAGCGCTTCGCCCTCCTCGCCGCCGCGGCCGAAGACGAAGGGGTCGCCGCCCTTGAGGCGGACGACGCCCTTGCCGGCCCTGGCGGTCGCGATCAGCCGCGCGCCGATCTCGTCCTGGGGTACGGAGGGGACACCCGGCTGCTTGCCGACGTAGACCAGCTCGGCGTCCGCGCGGGCGCCGTCGAGCGCCGTCGGCGGGATCAGCCGGTCGTAGAAGATCGCATCGGCGGCGGCGATCAGATCGAGTGACCGCGCCGTCATCAGCCCCGGATCCCCGGGCCCGGCGCCGACCAGGTAGACGACCCCGGTCCGCGCACTCATTCCGCGGTTCCCTTCCCACCAAATGCGTGGATTTCGAACCGCGCAACTCCATTGGCCTGGACGGCATCCGTTTTGCGGTTCCTTTTCCACGAGATAGGTGGATTTCGAACCGCGGAACCGGGGTGGAGGGCTGGGGCGGTGTTCACGCCATCGCCTCGGCGCGGTCGAGGAGGTCGCGGGCGCCGGCGCTGAGCAGGCGCTCGGCGAGGAGGACGCCGGCCGCGGCCGGCTCGTCGGCGTCGGCCTCGATCCGGTCGCGCAGCCACTCGCTGCCGTCGGGGAGGCCGACGAAGGCTTCGACCTCGAGGCCGGTCGCCTTCGACCCGGGCGAAGACGCCGACCGGGGTCGTGCAGCTGGCGTCGAGCAGGCGCACGGCGGCGCGCTCGGCGGTCAGCTCGCGAGCGGCGTCGAGGTCGAAGATGCCGGAGACGGCCGCGGTCGTCTCCTCGTCGCCGGCGCGGACCTGGAGCACCAGCGTGCCCTGGCCCGGCGCCGGGACCATCGTCTCGACCGGGATCCGGAAGCCGATCTCGCTCTCGCGGCCGAGCCGGCGCAGACCGGCGGCGGCGAGCACGATCGCGTCGAGCTCGCCCTCGGCGAGCCTGCGCAGCCGGGTGTCGACGTTGCCGTGCAGCTCCTCCACCCGCAGGTCGGGGCGGGCGGCGAGCAGCTGGGCGCGGCGGCGCAGGCTGGCGGTGCCGACCCGGGCGCCCTCGGGGGCGTCGGCGAGCGAGGAGCCGGCGCCGATCCAGACGTCGGCCGGGTCCTCGCGCGGCGGCACCGCGGCGATCTCCAGCTCCGCGCGCCATCTCACCCGGCAGGTCCTTGGCGGAGTGGACCCCGACCTCGGCCTCGCCGGCCAGCAGCGCCCGCTCGACCCCGCGCACGAAGCGCGACTTGTCGCCGGGCTCGCCGTCGGCGGAGGCCTCGACCAGCTCAGCCCCGCCGAGCATCTCCGCCACTTGCCCGCTTGGGTCAGCGCCAGCTTGCTCCCGCGGGTCGCGATGCGAATCATCGCGAGGGCCCGCGCCCTCAGGCGGACTTGCCCTTGCGCCGCAGCTCGGTCACGCTCGCGCCGCCTTCGGCCTCCTCGGGCTCCAACTCGACGTCGAGGCCGAACAGCTCGCGCAGGGCGCTGATGAAGTAGTAGGACTCGCCGGAGCAGGCCGAGCGGCGGATCCGCAGGGTCGGGCTCGTGCAGGAGGCGGGAGGCGATCGCCCCGGCCAGCTTCTCCACCCGCTCGCGGTCGGCCTCGGAGAGGTCCTCCCAGCGGCCCTCGTTCTCGGCCAGCACCCGCCGCACGACCTCGTCGCCGTGCTCGCGCAGGGCGCTGATCGTCGGCACCACCTCCTGCAGGCCGAGCCAGCGCTCGAAGCGGTCGAGCTCGGCCTCGATGATGCTGCTCCGCCCGCTGTCGCCTCGGACTCGCGGCCGCTGGCGTTGCGTTCGACGATCGGTCTGCACGTCGTCGATGTCGTGGACGCTGACGCCGGCGATCTCGCGGCAGGCGGGCTCGATGTCGCGGGGGACGGCGATGTCGATCATCAGCAGCGGCCGCTCGGGCCGCTCGGCCATCACCTGCTCGAGCCCGTCGCGCTCGACGATGTGGTGCGGCGAGTTGGTCGCGGTGAGGACGATGTCGGCCTCGGCCAGCTGCTCGGGCAGCTCCTCGAAGCGGACGGCGCCGCCGCCGAAGCGCTGGGCGAGGCCGATCGCGCGGTCGTAGTGGCGGTTGGCGACGAAGACGGTGCGGACGCCGCGGGCGACCAGGGCGCGGGCGACCAGCTCGGCGGTCTCGCCGGCGCCGACCACGAGCACCCGGCGCTCGGAGAGGTCGCCGAGCGCGCGGCGCGCCAGCTCGACCGCGACCGAGGGGATCGAGACGCCCTTCTCGCCGACCCCGGTCTCCTCGCGGGCGCGGCCGCCGGCGCTGAGGGCGCCGCGGAAGAGGCGGTTGAGGATCGGGCCGGTGGCGCCCTCGACCATCGACAGCTCGTAGGCCCGTTTGACCTGGCCCTGGATCTCGGCCTCGCCGACGATCATCGAGTCGAGCCCGGCCGTGACCCGCAGCAGGTGGCGCGCCGCCTCGGTCGCGCGCAGCGAGTAGAGGTGGCCGAGCAGCTCGGTCGGGCGGATCTCCGCCTGGCGGGTGAGGATCCCGAGCGCCGTCGACTCGGCCTCGACCGGGTCGGAGACGATCAGGTAGAGCTCGGTGCGGTTGCAGGTCGAGATCGCCGCCGCCTCGTGGATCCCGGCCGCCGCGGTGAGCTCGCTGAGGGCGGAGACGGCGCGGCCCTCGGTCAGCGAGAGCCGCTCGCGCAGGTCCAGCGGCGCGGTCTTGTGGGAGACGCCGAGGGCGAGCAGCTCGCTCATACGGCGCCGCCTCCTCTGCTTCCGTGAGACGCCAGAGAATCAGATATGGATGGCGTCTCACTCTCGCGTCCGGGGGCGGCTTTCTTACTCTCGGCGCGCGTCTCGGCGAAGCTCGCAAGCTCCCGCAGTTCCCGCTCGATCCGCTGCAGTTTCGCCGCCATGATCGCGACGTAGACGACGAGCAGAACCATGAAGACGATGAAGGCGCCGGCGACGTACTTGCCGGCCTCGTCGAGCGGCAGCGCCGGGGCGCCGATCGGCAGCAGGGTGGCGAGCAGGTGCATCAGCTCACCTCCGGGGCGATCCGCGACGCGGTGCCGGGGGCGGGGGCGTCGAGGGCGCGGCGCAGGCGCTTGACCTGGCCGGAGGCGCTCTTCGCGGTCAGCTCGAACTTGACCAGGGTCACCCAGAGCAGCGCCATCGTCGCCAGGCAGCAGAGGAAGACCAGCATCATTTCGCCGGGCAGGCCGCCGTTGGCGGTGCCGAAGGTGCGCGGGTGGACGAGGCTCTGGGCCATCCGCACGGCCATGAAGTTGAGCGGCACGAAGGCGCCGGCGGTGATCGCGAAGACGGAGGCGTAGCGGGCCTGGCGCTCGGGGTCCTCGATCGCGTAGCGGAAGGGGTAGTAGGTCGCGTACATGAGGAAGACGATCAGGAAGCTGACCAGGGTCGGCTCGTCCCAGACCCACCAGTGCCCCCAGGAGGCCTTGGCCCAGATCGCCCCGGTGATGAGGACGGCGACGCCGAAGATCACCGACATGTGGATCGAGACGTACGAGTACGCGTCCCACTTGCGGTTGTTGGTGCGCAGGTGGGCGATCGCGAAGACGCCGCCGACGACGAACCCGACCAGCGCCACGATCGCCAGCGGCACGTGCAGGTAGAAGATCTTCTGGATGAAGCCCTGGTCGGCGTCGAGCGGGGCGTAGAAGAAGACGAGCGAAAGCGACACGGCGAGCATCGCCACGGTGGCGATCGAGAGGGGTCTGAGTCCTTTGCCGTACATGCGTCGCGGGGCGAGGGCGGGCCCGTCTTGGCGGGTCAGTCCTCCAGGAGGAAGTCGAACACCGCATAGCCGACCAAGCCGAAGATCAGATCGTATAGGCCGAGCACCATCAGCCAGGTGCCGAAGCGGTGGTAACCGGGACCGCCCAGGGCCAGCAGCGGCTCGGTGGCGCCGGTGGCGGCGATCATCAGCGGCACCACCAGGGGCAGCAGGACCAGCGGCACCAGCAGATCGCGGGCACGCGAGTTGACCGCCATCGAGGAGATCAGGGTGCCGGTGGCGGCGAGGCCGAGGTCGGCCAGCAGCAGGACCAGCGCCAGCGGCGCCAGGCCGCCGAGGTCGTGGAGGAAGAAGAGGGCGAAGATCGGCACCGCGACCAGCTCCAGGGCCAGCAGGTAGATGACCAGCGCCGCCGCCTTGGCGCTGAAGAGAACGCTGCGGTCGATCGGGGCGAGGCGGATCGCGTCGAAGCCGCCCTCCTCGCGCTCGGCGACGAAGAGGCGGTTGATCCCGAGCACGGCGGCGAACAGCAGCGTCGCCCAGAGCACACCGGCGGCGAGGCTGCCGGAGAGCTGGGTGCGGTCGAGCCCGAAGCGGAAGATGACGAAGGTCGTGACCGAGAACAGCGCCATCGCCGGCAGCGACTGCAGGGTGCGCAGCTCCGAGCGCAGGTCCTTGGCGAGGATCGCCGCGAAGGCCGCGCGCGAGGGAGTCACGAGACCGCCGCCGTCTCGCCGATCCCGAGCCGCAGCACCTGGTCGGCCTCGGGCAGGAAGCGCTCGGGGTCGTGGGTGACGACGACGCGGGTGCGGCCGCTGCCCGGACCGATCAGCCCGCGGGCCAGCTCGCGCCCCTCGGCATCGAGGTTGGAGTCGGGCTCGTCGAGCAGCAGCAGGTCGGGTTCGTGGAGGACGCAGCGGCAGATCGCCAGGCGCTGGCGCATCCCCGCCGAGAGCTCGGCGATGCGCTCGTCGGCGCGCCGCTCGATCCCGGCGGCGGCGAGCAGCGCGGCGATCCGCGCCTCGGCGGCGGCGCCGGAGACCCCGTGCAGGCGGGCGTGGAAGCGCAGGTTCTCGCGGCCGCTGAGGTCGCGGTAGAGCAGCGGCTCGTGGCCGAGGTAGCCGATCCGCCCACGCAGCTTCCAGGCCTCGTCGGGGAGGGAGCAGCCGAGCACGACCGCCTCGCCGCCGCTCGGGCGCAGCAGCGTGGCGAGGATCCGCAGCAGCGTCGTCTTGCCGGCGCCGTTGGGCCCGAGCACGACCAGCGACTCGCCGGGCGCGACCGTCAGCCCGACGCCGTCGAGCGCCGTGCGTTCGCCGTAGTCGCGGCGCAGGCCGGCCAGGTGGATCGCCGGCTTGCCGGGCGCTGCCGGCGTTTTCTCCTGCTCAGGGGGCATCGCGGGGGATTGTGAAGCGTCGCCGATGATCTAGGCTGCCGCGGCGATTCGGCGCAGACGCGATCAATCTCGACAAGGAGGATGTGGATGAGCAAGAGCAAACGGGTCACGGGGCTGTTCGCGGCCGTCGTCGCGACGTTGGCGCTGGCGGTCCCGGTCGTCGCCTCGGCCGATCACCCCGGCCAGACGGTCGAACTGAAGTCGACGATCACGATCAACCCCTACGGCAGCGCCGGCAAGGTCTCCGCCGCGAACGCGAACTGCGTCGAGAGCCGCCAGGTCGTCGTCAAGGAGAAGGGCTTCGGCAAGATCGGCTCGGCGATGACGACCTCCACCGGCAGCTGGAAGGCCGAACCGGACTACAAGGGCGAAGTCCCGCTCAAGGTCTGGGCGGAAGTGAAGCCGGTCACCCAGGGCACCGCCGGCACGATCTACAAGTGCCTCGGCGCCAGCTCGAAGATCCGCACGATCAACGGCGGCTGATTTCGCGATCGCTTGGGCGAGTTTGTGTCCCTATGGGGAGCAAACTCGCCCACCCGGTCAGCGCCGCTTCTTCAGCGTGCGCTGGCCGATCTTCAGCAGCGGGCCCATGCCCTCGCGCAGGGCGCGGGTGCGGGTCTCGCCTTTGCCGTAGAGGATCCTGGCCGAGGCCTGGACCGCTTCGCCGAGGGTGCGGTCGTAGGGGTGCCACCAGAAGTCGCGGGTGAGGCCCGGCTCCCAGGCGTTCATCTTGATGTTGACGCACTCGTAGAAGCCGAATTTGGAGTGCGAGCGGCCGACGCCGGAGTCCTTGACGCCGCCCCAGGCGCACTGGCAGGCGCCGTGGCTGAAGGAGTGGTCGTTGATCCAGACCATGCCCGACTCGAGCCGGCGGGCGATCCGCTCGCCCTTCTGGCGGTCCTTGGTCCAGACCGAGGCGCCGAGGCCGAACTCGGAGTCGTTGGCGAGGTCGATCGCCTCCTGCTCGGAGTCGACGACGACGATCGGCAGCACCGGGCCGAAGATCTCCTCGCGCATGATCCGGGTCTGGTGGGTGACGCCGGTGAGCACGGTCGGGGCGATGTACTTGCCGGGAGCCCGGGCACGTCGACGGCGCCGCCGCAGAGCTTGGTGGCGCCGGTCGCGACCGCGTCCTCGATCAGCTCGACGACGATCTCGTACTGGCCGTCGGAGGTCATCGGGCCGATCTCGGTCTCCCACTCGAGCGGGTCGCCGAGGCGCAGCTTCTCGGCCTCGCGGGCGACGCCCTCGACGAAGCGGTCGGCGACCTCGCGGACGACGTAGACGCGCTCGATCCCCGAGCAGGTCTGGCCGGCGTTGGCGAAGCCGCCCCAGACGGCGCCGGAGATCGCGTTCGGCAGGTCGGCGTCGGCGCAGACGATCATCGGGTCCTTGCCGCCGAGCTCGAGCACCGAGCCCTTGAGCCGCTCGGCGCAGACCTCGCCGACCTTGCGGCCGACCTCGACCGAGCCGGTGAAGAAGATCTTGCCGGCGCTCGACTTGGCCAGCGCGTCGCCGACGGCGCCGCCGCCGTGGACGACCCGGACCAGGCCCTCGGGCAGGCCCGCCTTCTCGAAGACGTCGCGGATCCGCTCGCCCAGCAGCGGCGTCAGGCTGAGCCGGCTTGAGGACGACGCCGTTGCCGGCCATCAGCGCGATCGCGACCTCGCCGAAGGGGATCGACCAGGGGTAGTTCCAGGGGGCGATGACGCCGACCACGCCGATCGGCTCATAGGAGAAGTGGCCGCTCTTGGAGAGCGTGAAGGCCTGGGTCATCCGCACCTTCTCGTCGGCGAGGATCTTCGGGCCGGCCTTGGCGCACCAGTGCAGGGCGTCGACGGTCGGCAGCAGCTCCATCGTGTAGGCCTCGGCCCGCGGCTTGCCCTGCTCGCGGACCAGCAGCTCGGCGACCTCGTCGATGTCGTCGAGCAGCGCGTCGGCGGCGCGGCGCATGTAGGTGGCGCGCACCTTCAGCGGCAGCTCGGCCCAGGCGGGCTGGATCCGGGCGACGTCGTCCACCACTCCCTGCACCTGGTCCGGGGTGATCGTCGGGACGGTGCCGACCAGCTCGCCCGTGGCCGGGTTGAACGACTCGAGAGTGGACAGGGCCGCTGGTTTCGCCTCGGTGGTAGCCATCCGATCGATTCTAGACTCGCGTCTCGCGATGAGCGACCAACTTTGTTCGACGTCGGGCCGGAAGAAGCGGCCGAGCCGAGGCCGGTGGCCGCCGATGCGCCGCTGGCGGTGCGGATGCGCCCGCGGAATCCTCGATGAGCTGGTTGGGCAGGAGCACATCCTTGGGGCGGGGTCGGCGCTGCGGGCGGCGATTGAAGAGGGGAAGCCGCACAGCTCGATCCTCTACGGGCCGCCGGGGGCCGGGAAGACGACGCTGGCGCGGATCGCGGCCTCGGGGGCGCGAGGGGGCGTTCGAGGAGGAGTCGGCGGTCGAACGTCGGGCAAAGCCGAGATCCGCGGCGGTGATCGAGCGGGCGCGGGAGCGGCGGCAGGGGCTCGGGGCGGCCGACGATCCTCTTCCTCGACGAGATCCACCGCTTCAACAAGGCGCAGCAGGACGCGCTGCTGCCGGCGGTCGAGGAAGGGCTGCTGACGCTGATCGGGGCGACCACGGAGAACCCCTACTTCGAGGTCAACTCGGCGCTGATCTCGCGCTCGCAGGTGTACGAGCTGAAGCCGCTGGACGCGGGGCAGGTGGAGGCGCTGCTGCGGCGGGCGCTGGCCGACCCCGAGCGCGGGATCGCGGAGCCGCCGCCGGTCGAGGACGCGGCGCTGGCGATGCTGGCCGAGCGCAGCGGCGGCGACGCCCGGGTCGCGCTCTCGGGGCTGGAGCGGGCGGTCGAGCGGGCGCAGGGGCGAGCGCGATCGACGTCGCCGCGATCGAGGACGCGCTGCAGCGCAAGGCGATCGACTACGACCGCCAGGGCGACCGCCACTACGACTTCGTCTCGGCCTGGATCAAGGCGACCCGCGGCTCCGACGTCGACGCCTCGCTCTACTACCTGGCGGTGATGCTGGAGGGCGGCGAGGACCCGCGCTTCATCGCCCGCCGCATGGTCATCCTCGCCTCCGAGGACATCGGCAACGCCGACCCGCAGGCGCTGCTGGTCGCCGACGCCGCCGCCCGCGCCGTCGACCGCGTCGGCCTGCCCGAGTGCGCGCTCAACCTCGCCCAGGCCTGCGTCTACCTCGCCCTCGCGCCCAAGTCGAACGCCTCCTACAAGGCGCTGGAGGCGGCCCGGGCCGAGGTCCGCGAGCACGGCGCCCAGACCCCGCCCGACTACCTGCGCGACGCCCACTACCCCGGCGCCGAGACGCTCGGCCGCGGCGCCGGCTACCGCTACGCGCACGACGAGCCGGGCGGCGTCAGCGACCAGCAGCTGCTCCCCGACGGCCTCGCCGGCCGCCGTTTCTACGCCCCCACCGACCGCGGCTTCGAGGCCGAGCTGGGCAGGCGGCTGGCCGAGCTGCGTATGAGATTCGGACAGTCCAAGTGACGGGCGCAACTTCCTAAAGAGGCCGGGGTTTCAATGGGCGGCTTTCCAAGCTAGAGCCAGGGAGAGCCGACATACCCGCCGGAGGCCTGGACTGGGGGCCTCCGGTGGGGACTTAACAGGGGGGAGAGGGCGCCGAGTGGGACTGGACTCGGCGCCCTCTGTACGTCCGGGCGGCGCGCCTGGAGCGGTCTGAGCTGGGGGTCGTATTCATCCCTGAGCTCAGACACGCCATCGCCTAAGGTGAGGCGATGGCTTCGAAAGACGCTGAGCGGCTGCGACTCGGGGGGATGGCGCTGCGCAACGGGCTGCTGATCCACGGGCCGACCCACTGGGCGGCCGCGGTGCGCGACCGCGACGGGCGAGATCCAGGTCGCCTCCGAGCGCAAGCCCGAGCTGGCCCCGAAGCTGGTCGCGCCGCGTCCCCGGCCTGCGCGGGCCGCTGAAACTGGCCGAGGCGATGGCGGTGCTGCCGCTGGCCCGGCGGCGGCTGCGGGCGGCCCGGCTGCCGTTCGAGAACTGGCGGGTGGTCGCCGCCGCCGGCGCGACCCTGGCGGTGACCGGGCTGCTGCGCAAGCGGGCGCCGGCCTCGGCCGTGCGCGAGGGCCTGGCCCAGGTGGTCGGCGCGGTGCCGGCGGTGGTGGCGCTGATGGACCGCGACCTCGCCGCCTACCACGGGGTCGAGCACAAGGCGATCGCCGCCTACGAGCAGGGGGTCGAAGACGTCGCCTCGGTGCCGAAGGAGCACGACCGCTGCGGCTCCAACCTGATGGTGCCGATGATGCTGCTCTCCGCCGGCGGCACGGTGCTGCTGGAGCGGCTGGTCGAGAAGCCGAACGCGGTCGCCCGCGCCGGCGTCGGCCTCGGCGGCGCCTCGATCGCGGTCGAGATGTTCGCCTGGAGCGACCGCCACCACGGCGATCCCCTGGCCGAGGCCTTCCACACCCCGGGCCGCGAGATCCAGCGCCACTGGGCGACCAAGGAGCCGACGGCCGAGCAGCTCGAGGTCGGGCTGGCGGCGATGGCGGAGATCCTCCGGGTCGAGCACGGCAACGGCGGGGACGACCTGCCGCCGGCCGCATAGACTGCCCGCCGTGTTCGGAAGGATCGACCACATCGGAGTCGCCGTCGAGGACCTCGACGCGGCGATCGCGCTCTACGAGCAGAGCTTCGAGATGGCGCTGGTCCACCGCGAGACGGTCGAGTCCCAGGGCGTCGAGGCGGTGCTGCTGGACGTCGGCGACGGCCACGTCGAGCTGCTGGCGCCGCTCGGCCCCGACACCGCCGTCGGCAAGTTCCTCGCCCGCAAGGGCACGGGCCTGCACCACGTCGCCTACGCGGTCGACGACATCGACGCCACCCTGGTCCGGATCGCCGCCGCCGGGATCGAGCTGATCGACAGCGAGCCGCGGGTCGGCATCCGCGACAGCCGCGTCGCCTTCCTTCACCCCCGCTCCACCGGCGGGGTACTGACCGAGATCGTCGAACCAGCAGGAGGGCACTAATGGCTGACGCACAACGAGTCGAGATCGGCTTCGAGGGCGGCCAGGTCGTCTCCACCCGCCTCGGCGAAGACGACCTCAAGGACCTGCGCAAGCAGCTCGAGAAGGGCGGCTGGCACGACCTCCACACCGAGGACGGCGTCATCTCCCTCTACCTCGGCAAGGTCGCCTTCATCCGCATCGCCAGCGGCGACCACCGCATCGGCTTCGGCCCCGGCGCCTGAGCCGCCCGTCCCGCGGGGAGTAGCGTCGGGGCATGCCCCGGATCGAGGTCGAAGAGCACGCGCTGGGCCTGACCTGGGTCGTCGCGGAGCCGATGGAGCGGGCGTTCCACGCGCTCCTCGACGACGGGCGGGTCTGGCTGGTCGATCCGCTCGACGGGCCGGAGATCGAGGACGCGGTGGCGCTGGGCGAGCCGGCCGGGGTGCTGCAGCTGCTCGACCGCCACAACCGCGACTGCGCCGCGATCGCGGCGCGGCTCGGCGTTCCGCACCTGAAGGTCCCCGACGCGGTGCCCGGCTCGCCGTTCGAGGCGATCGCCGCGGTGCGGATCCCGCGCTGGCGGGAGACGGCGCTGTGGTGGCCGCAGTGCAAGGCGCTGGTCGTCGCCGAGGCTCTGGCCGCCAACCCGATGCACACCGGCGGCGGGCGGCGGGTGGGGATGCACCTCTTCCTGCGGCCCTGGCCGCCGAGCTCGCTGCGCGGCTACCGGCCCGAGCATCTGCTGCTCGGCCACGGCCACGGCGTCCATGGGCCGGAGGCGGCCGAGGCCGTCGAGGGCGCCCACGCCCGTGCCCGGCGCGACCTGCCGCGGGTTCTGCTCAAGCTGCCCGGCACTGCGCGCTCGACTCCGACCGATCCCTGACTGAAGGGTTGTGGTGCCTATAGGGGCCATGACCCTTCAGTCGTCTCTGGGACTCTGCCTCGCCGCGCCGGCCGAGCGCGAGCACTACGAGGATCGACGCGTCTAGACCAAGCCTTCCCACAGTCGAGCCTCCGCCTCCGCCACCTGCTTCGCGCTCGCGTCGACCTTTCTCCAGAGCCCCGCATCGGGCTCGTCGCTCTCACTCGCCGCCTTGAACGCCGTCGCCAGCTCGGTCCAGCGCGCGGCTGCGGCGGCGGCCAGCGGCGCCTCGTCCCGTCCCGCCTCTTCGAGGAAGCGCGAGTACATGAGCCGGAAGGCGCCGCCGCCGGTGCCGCGGCGCTCGATCACCTGGTAGGCGAAGCGGGCGCACCACTGCCAGTCGGGGGCGGTCTCGGGCCAGGAGCCGGCCTCGGCGGCGAGGCGCTCGACGGCGGGGAGGCCGCCGTACTCGCCGAAGGTCGGCTCCAATATCTCCTTTGCCGCCTGGGCGATCGCCCGCGGGATCGCCGCTTCGAGCTGGCCGCGGTCGACCGCGGCGGACACCGTGAACATGTGGCCTTCGAGCGGGTAGGCAGGGTGGCCGCTGTGGCGGGCCCTGGCGAGGTTCTCGAGCCGCGTCGCCTGCAACTGCTCGAAGCCGGTGTCGGAGAGCTGGGCGGCCTCGTCGTCGTAGCCGGCGAGGACCACGGCGTGGCCGGGGAAGTGGGCCGAGTTGCCGTAGTGGTCGAGGTGGTAGATGTCGGTGAGGAGCAGGACCGGGTTGCCGCCGTCGACCTCGGCCCGCGCCGCCTCCCAGGCCTCCTCGTCCCCCGCGGCGAAGGTGCGCATCTCCAGCGCCGCCCCGGTGAGGTCGCGGAAGCTCTCCTCCAGCCGCGCGGTGCGGCCGTTGAACCAGCGGCTCGGGGAGGAGTCCTCCAGGGTCAGGTAGTAGAAGCTGGCGCCGGCCCCGAGGCCGAAGGCCATCTCCTCGCTGAGCTCGATGCCGTGGAAGCCGAGCAGGTTGCGCAGGGCGGTCGAGCCGCAGTGGTTGCCGGGGGTGTGGACGTAGCCGGGGACCGAGGGCATGGGCGGATACTGACCGACCGCGGCGCTGCCCGACCCATATCCTCCGCCGCCGTGGAGAACGCCGGCACCGCCCCAACCGAGAACCTGGACCTGAGAGTGCTGCGGCTGATGCGCACCCGCGGCCACTCGCCGGGGCTGGAGTCCGCCGCCCAGGCGCTGGGCAAGGCCGGCAACAACGCCGTCGTCTGGGTCGTGCTCGGCGTCGTCCTCGTCCTGCTCGACTGGGAACGGCACGAGGCCTGGCTGATCTGCGCTGTGCTCGGCCCGGTCGCGATCGTCCTCAACTACGGGATCAAGCTCCTGGTCAAACGGCCGCGCCCGGTGCTCGCGGGCCTGCCGCCGCTCGGCGGCGCCCCCAGCTCGCTCAGCTTCCCCTCCGCCCACGCGCTCTCCTCGTTCGCGGTGGCGACGGCGATGGTCCGGGTCGACCCGGCGATGGCCGGGGCGCTGGTCGTTGCCCTGGCGATCTCGCTCGGCCGTCCCTATCTGGGGATGCACTACCCGTCCGACGTGCTGGCCGGCGCCTTCCTCGGCGTCCTGCTCGGCCTCCTGGTACCCCTATCTCTATGAAGGTGGGCAGCCCCGTATGAAGGTCGGGATCGTCGGCTTGCCGAACGCGGGCAAGTCCACTCTCTTCAACGCCCTGACCAAGGGCGGCGCCCAGACCGGCGACTACCCGTTCACGACGATCGAGCCCAACGTGGCGATCGCCGAGGTGCCCGATGAGCGGCTGCAGAAGGTGGCGGAGACCGTGCGCAGCTCGAAGCTGGAACCGGCGACGATCTTCTTCCACGACATCGCCGGCCTGGTCAAGGGCGCCTCCGAGGGGGAGGGGCTGGGCAACCAGTTCCTCGCCTCGATCCGCGAGACCGACGCGATCTGCCACGTCGTCCGCTGCCACGAGGACTCCGGCGTGCCGCACCCCGACGGCCGCGTCGACCCACTCGCCGACATCGAGACGATCGAGACCGAGCTGGTGCTCTCCGACTACGACCAGGTCGAGCGGCGGCTGCCGCGGGTCGGCAAGCAGGCGAAGTCGGGCGACGCCGAGGCGATCGCCGAGCACGGCTGGCTGCAGGCGGTCTTCGAGGCGCTGGCGGCGGGGCGGCCGGCGCGCTCGGTCCCGGTCCCCGACGCCGCTCCCAACGCGGCCCGCGACCTCGGGGCGCTGACGACGAAGCCGATCCTCTACGTCGCCAACGTCGACGAGGGCGACGGCGAGGTGCCGGAGGTGGTCGCCTCCCACGCCGCCGCCGAGGGTGCAGGCGCGGTCGCGGTCAGCGCCCGGATCGAGGGCGAGCTGGCCGAGCTCGACCCCGACGAAGCCGAGGAGATGCGCGAGTCCTACGGGGTCGAGGGATCCGGCCTGGCGCGCCTGGTCCGCGGCGCCTACGACCTGCTCGAGCTGATCACCTTCTTCACCGCCGGCGAGGGCAAGGAGGCCGTCGCCCGGCCGCTGCGCCGCGGCGCCACCGCGCTGGAGGCCGCCGGCACGATCCACACCGAGATCATGGAAGCGTTCATCAAAGCCGAGGTGGTCGGCTGGGAGCAGCTGGTCGAGACCGGCGGCTACTCGCAGGCGCGGGACAAGGGTCAGCTGCGGATCGAGGGCCGCGACTACGTCGTCGCCGACGGGGACGTAATAACCATCAAGGTCTGAAGCCCTCCCCCGCCGAGTTGCGCGGTTCCTAATCCACGAAATACGCGGAAAGCGAACCGCGGAACGGTTCCGGCACGGGCGATCGACGTTGCGCGGTTCGGAATCCACCAAATAGGCGGAAAAGGAACCGCGGAAGTTAGAGTCTCCGAATGGACGAAGGGGCGCGGTTCCCGCGGGTCGCCGGCAAGGCCGGCCACTACGAGAGCTTCTACATCAAGGCCTGCGAGCCGGGGGGCGGTCGCGGAGTTTGGATCCGGCACACGGTGCACAAGCGGCCGGGGGCCGAGCCCAACGCCTCGATCTGGTTCGTCTACTTCGATCGCGCGGCGCCGGCGCCGCGGGCGGCCAAGGTGACGGTGCCGGCGAGCGAGCTCTCGGCGCCGCAGGGCTCTTGGATCCGGGTCGGCGACGCCGAGATCGGGCCGGGGGCGGCCGAGGGCTCGGTCGACGCCGAGGCGCTCGCCGCCGCCTGGTCCCTGACCTTCTCCGCCGACGCGGCCCCCTGCAAGTACCTGCCGGCCGACTGGCTCTACGAGGCGCCGCTGCCGAAGACGAAGTTCGTCGCCCCGGTGCCGCTCGCCCACTTCGACGGCCGGCTCGAAATCGACGACGAGGAGTCGATCGAGCTCAGCGGCTGGCCGGGGATGATCGGCCACAACTGGGGCACGGAGCACGCCGAGCGCTGGGTCTGGCTCGAGGGCACCGGCTTCGACGGCTCGCCCGGCACCTACTTCGACGCCGGCGCCGCCCGGGTCAAGCTCGGCTCCCGCACCAGCCCCTGGATCCCCTCGGGGATGCTGATGCTGGACGGCGAGCCGCACCGGCTCGGCGGCCTCGGCGCGATCCGCTCGGCCGCGATCGAGGAGGCGCCGGGGGTCTGCAGCTTCGTCCTCCCGGGCAAGGATGTCGTCGTCCGCGGCCGCGTCTCCGCGCCGCTGAAGGACTTCGTCGGCTGGGTCTACGCCGACCCCAAGGGCCCCGAGCACAACACCGTCAACTGCTCGGTCGCCGACCTCGAACTCACCGTCGAACGCCCCGGCCTGCCGAAGCGCGAGCTCACTCTCGCCGCCGGCGCCGCCTACGAGCTGGGGATGCGGGAGAGCGACCACGGCATCCCGATCCAGCCGTACCCGGACGGCTGAGTCGATCGCCGCCACGGGGGCTAGTCGCGGGCGCCGCCGACGACCTTTTCGAAGGTCATCCAGGTGTCGTAGCCGCCGAGCGCGGCCTCGAGCTGGGCGCCGGTGACGGTGCTGACGCCGCCGGTGCCGATCAGCTTCGCTTCGACGATCCGCGGCGAGACGCCGGTCTTGACGATCGTCACCTGCTTCAGCTTCCCCTGCAGGTAGCCGCTCAGCTTGGCGCTGATTTCGGGGCCGCTGAATTTCAGCGTCCAGGTGTGCAGCGGGCAGTAGTAGTCGTAGGGGTCGGGGACGCCGACCAGGTAGGGGACGGAGGAGCCGAAGACGTTGACGATGCTCTCGGTGTGGCCGCCGGAGCAGGCGGAGAAGAGCGTCTCGGCGATCTTGCCCTGGTATTCGACCACCTGGCCGCGGGTCGCGGCGGCGGCAGCGTTGCTGGTCGAGTACTCGCTTTCGAGGCCTTTGTAGACCTGGCTGCGGGTGTCGGCGTAGAGGTCGAAGCCGTTGCCGCCGACCGCGGCGGTGAGGGCGAAGGAGCGCGAGGCGATCGCCTGCGCCTCCAGCTCCTCGGCCGGCCAGGAGGGAGGCGACTCGTTGGGGATGACGCCTTTGACGTACTGGTCGACGGCGAGCGCGTTGACGACGTTGAGGGCGCCGGCGTCGCTTTCGGTCGGGACGGCCTCGAGGGCGCCGCGGTAGGTGCCGACGCCGGCGATCGCGATCCGCCCCCTGCCGGCGGCGCGCAGCTTGCGGCCGCAGTTGGCGAGCGGCTTGCCGCCGGAACTGCGCAGCACGACCGCGTTGCCGGAGCGGTGCGCCTGGTAGCTGCGGGTGGG
This sequence comes from uncultured Solirubrobacterales bacterium, assembly GCA_963829445.1. Lineage (GTDB taxonomy): Bacteria > Actinomycetota > Thermoleophilia > Solirubrobacterales > 70-9 > VAYN01. The sequence continues at coordinate 46,180 of CAWHIW010000017.1, forward strand.
GTCGAGCGCCTCGCCGCAGGCGCTGGTGGCGGCGCTGAAGCCGACGTCGCCGCTGGAGATATCGAGCAGGACACGGACGACGCGCGGGCCGGGGAGGGTCCCGATCGTGGTCCCGGTGAAGTAGTGGCCAAGGATGAACTCGTGGCTCTTGCCGTGCAGGGCGTAGCCGTAGGCGCCGTAGGCGCTCATGCCGACACCGTGGCCGAAGCCGCGCCCGTGCACGACCCAGCTGACGCTGGCATTGGCGGTCGGGGCGAAGGCGGCGAGGCCGGCCAGCGCAGCCAGCGCGGTGAGCGCGCGGGCGAGGGCGGGGTGGCGGCGGAGGCGGGGCATCTCTGTGGGAACAGCTTCGCCGCCGGCGAGTCGCGCCCTCTCTGCCGGCGGGGTTGAACGAGGCGTGGCGAGCGGGCGAGACTACGGGCGATTATTTAGGAACTATGCTGTACTTATAAGTCACCGGACTGTTTCGAGAGCGATGACGAAAGCGCGAGCGAGGAGCAACGAGAACGAGCCCCGCCGGCTGCCGCGCGGCCGGCACGCGCTCGCCCCCGAGCAGGTGCGGGAGGACCAGCGCCGGCGGCTGATCGAGGCGGTGCCGCGGGTCGTCGCCAGCCGCGGCTACGAAGCGATGTCAGTCGCCGACATCGTCAAGGCCGCCGGCGTCTCCCGCAACGCCTTCTACGAGAACTTCGGCGACAAGCAGCAGTGCTTCGCCGCCGCCCACGAGGCCTGTCAGGAGCGACTGCTGGCGATCCTCGAGAAGCCGTGCAAGCGTGGCGCCACGGTCGAAGAACGGGTGGAAACCTCGCTCGGCGCCGGTCTTGACTGGCTCGCCGGCGAGCCTGAGGTCGCCCGCCTCCTCTTTGTCGAGGCGCCCGCGGCGACCGAGGCGATTGCCCTCGCCTACCACGGGTGGCTGCGGCGCTACGGAGGGCTGCTGCGGGCGAGCTTCCCGCCCGATCCCGCGGCACCGGCCCTGTCGTCGGGGCTCGACGAGGTGATCGTCGGCGGCATCGCCTCGCGGATCGCCGGCGAGGTCCTGCACGGCAGGGCGGCACAGCTGCGCCTCCTGACCCCGCACTTCCTCGAGTACGCGCTCGCCTTCCAACCCCGGGCTCTGCCCGGGGCGGAGCCCGCTGCCGCCGCTCCACCGGCGCCCAGCGCCGAGGCGCCCGCGCGCCCGCGCCGCCAAGCCGGCGCTTAGCGCCTGGTCAAAGCTTCGATTCAGAAGCCCCTGGAAAAGCGCCGCTTCTTGGCCATACCAAGTGCGTACCTTGACAATCAGGGACCATCGTGTTTACATTCCCGCTTGTCTTCGCTTAGGAACGAAGACGGTATGGCAGGACGAAGCACCGCAGGGAACAGCAACAGGGACAACCGAGCTCCGCCAGCAGTGCCGCGACAGGGAAGCGGCGGCAATTGGGCTCACGGGACAAGGAGAGAGCAACGGTGAGACGCCACCCGTATCGGACTGCCACGTCCACCTGCGCGATCTTCAAAACGCCATTCGCGTGCGTAGCGCCAAACGCCACCACGCTCAACTCTCAGGAGGAGAGATAAACGATGTTTGAACGTCTACGCACTCACTTCGGCACCGCTGGCCTCATAGTCGCCATCGTCGCCTTGGTCGCCGCCCTCGGCGGCGCCGCCGTTGCCGCCACCGGCGGCTCGAACGATGGCAAGGCCACGGCCTCGGCCAAGGGCAAGCAGGGCCCGCGCGGCAAGACCGGCAAGACTGGGCCCGCCGGTCCTGCGGGTCCAGCTGGACCCGCAGGCGCCAAAGGCGACACCGGTGCGCCGGGGGCCAACGGAGCGGCCGGAGACAGAGGAGCTACCGGAGCGACCGGCCCGGCAGGGCCCACTGGCCCGGCCGGTCCCGCAGGTCCGACCGGACCCGTCGGCCCAGCCGGTCCCACCTCCACGGTGCTACCCGAAGGTCAGACCGAGACCGGGCTCTGGTCCATCACCGGTGTCTCGAGCGAACCGACTTTCTCCTCCTCCATTATCTCGTTGCCGTTGCGCTTCGCGGTCGACCCGGAAACGCACTTCGTCCAGCAAGGGGAAACGGCTCCCGACGGGTGCACCGGAGGCACGGCTCTGGATCCCAAAGCCGACCCCGGAAACCTCTGCGTGTACGTGGTCGAAGCATTCGAAACGAACATAGTCGGCCTCGCCGGCAGTCCCATCCCAACCCTCGGGGCGCGGCTTTTCGGCAGCTTCAAAGCAGAAGGAAACGCATTCGGCAGCTGGGCAGCAAGCGAATAGGAACGGTCCGCACCTGGGCGGCTGGCGCCGCCCAGGTGCGCCGATCGACACGACTCGGAGCGAAGGGATCGAAGGGAAGAAATGAACAGGCGAGCGACGATAAGCACCATCATTCTCGTGCTGTGTCTCGGGCTTTGCGCCTCGTCCAGCGCTGCGCCGATCCACGGCGCCCTTCCCGATCCGCTGCACGGCTTCGCACTCAACAAGGCCTGTGGGACCGCGGTCGACTCCGAGGGCGACATCTACGTTGCCAACGCGGGCGCTGGCAAAGTCGAGGTATTCGATCCCTCCGGCGCCCACCTTGCCTCCATCGCCGACCCGAACACTCCCTGCTCGCTCGCCGTCGACAGCAAAGGCAATCTCTACGTCTCCGAGCAGGCGACGGGAAAAGTGGTCAAATTCGCCCCGACTTCCTATCCCTTCAGCGGCACGCCATCCTACGGCGCACCGAGCACGGTCGACGCAAGCGGCAACGCCAAGGGAATCTCGGTGGACCCCAAGGAAGATCGCCTCTATGTAGCTGAAGGGTCGCGCATCTCGACCTACGACGCCAGTGGCCAGCTGGGGAGCGACGCAGTTCAGAGGGTGCTGCCGCTCGACGCTACGGGTGGCACCTACACCCTCACCTTCGAAGGAGAGGAAACGACCCCGCTCCCCTACAAAGCCTCGCACCTCGAAGTTCAAGCCGCGCTGGAAGCCCTTTCCACGATCGGACCCAACAACGTCTCGGTCACTGAAGGGGAAAGCAGCCCCTGGGAAGGCAGGGATCACATCATCGCCTTCACCGGTGAACTCGCGAAGAAAGATCTCGGGGCGATAACCGCGGATGGCTCTGGCCTTGAAGGCGATGGGCGTGTCGGAGTTTACTACTTGACTTTTGGCTTCAGCGGCCACATCGGTGACGGCGAACTGACCGAAGTCACTGCCGTAGGTGCTTACACCTACGGCAGCACCGCTCTCAAGCACTACCTATATGCGGCGGATTCATCTACCGACGAAATCCTCGTGCTCAGCGGGGAAACGCTCCAAGACCTATCGCCCGAGGTAGCTATAGACGGGACGGAAACCCCTGCGGGCAGCCTTGATTTCGGGACTCAGGGGGCTGCTCTCGGCGTCGATCAGCTGAACGGCCACCTGTACGTCCTCGATGTCGCGCACTCGGTGGTCGACGAGTTCACGGCGGCCGGGGACTACTTCACTCAGATCGCCAACCCCTCCCTCGCCAACGCCGGACCAAGCGGCATTGCGATCGATCGCTCCGAAGGGACCCACGATGGCGAGGTATACGTGAGCGCGGGTGCCGCCGCCGCAGCCAAACTGCTCGGCTTCGGTCCGGTGACCATCCCCTCGCAGCCGCCCTATGTGGCTCCGAGCAGGGGGCAGAGCGCTGCTCTCTCGATCGCCGCCAAAAATACCTGCGGCGTTGCCGTCGACTCTCAGGGCGACATCTATGTCTCCACCGGCGCGGCGATCAAGGTCTACTCACCAAGTCACACGCTCCTGACGACGATCACCGATACCAACCTTCGTACTCCATGCTATCTCGCCGTCGACACGCAGGGAGTCGTGTATACCGTGGATAAGGGGAGTGCTACCTCAGACGATGAGCAAGTACTCCGCTTTACTCCAAACGCTTATCCGCTGGGGTCTTCTCCATCTTACGGGGCGCCCTTGGTGGTGGCCGCGATCTTTGAACCTACTGGACTCGCGGTAAACCCGATCAATAATCATCTACTCGTCGTTCCTAGTCAGCGTCCAGAATTGGAAGAGTACGATTCAGCCGCGCATGGGTCGGGGCTGCTCAACGCTCATTTCGGCGCCGGTATTGTCGGTTCAGTGACCAGCGATGTGAGCACCGCAAAAAATGGCGATATATATGTGTTGGTCGGGGATATTCCCAACAACCTTGGCATTGCCATACTCAACCCAACTGGTACGGAACTTCTTGGAAGGATCGATGGCTCGGGCGCGCCTAATGCCACCTCTGATGTTCTCAAGAATGGAACGCTGGCCGTAGACTGGTCAAGCAAGGACGCAGTCGTATTCAATACCAATACCCCTGCCGTCCAGGAGTTCGAGAGGTCGGGGGCGTTTGTCACGGAATTCGGGCCTCTGGCGAACACGATCGGCAGATTCGATGTTGCAATCGATAACTCCGGCGGTCCAAACGCCGGCACCGCTTATGTTGCCGTTGGCAATGAAGTAGTCGCCTTCGGCCCACTCCTCTATGGCGAAAAGCCCGTTGTCAAAACCGGCGTTGCGAAAGACATCTCCGGTGGTGGCGCCACGCTGCAGGGCACCGTCAACCCGCGCGGGGTGCCCCTGACCGGGTGCAAGTTCGAATATCTCAGCGAGGCGGAATACCTGGCCAACGGCGAAGGCTTCACCGGAGCGACTTCGGTCCCCTGTGTCCCGAGTTTGGGGGAGATCGGCTCGGGGGTTACCCCCGTAGCGGTCGCAGCCCAGATCAGCGGTCTCGATCCGAGTGGGCGCTATCGCTATCGCCTCGTGGCCACCAACCAGTTCGAAGCGCAGCTAGGGCCCAGCTTCGGCGAGGCGGGCCTCTTCGGTCCGCCGTTGCTTGACGTCGAAGCCGCCCAGCCGATCGCCTACGCCGAAGCGACGGCGCGGGCGGCAATCGATCCTTCCGGTATCTCCACGACCTACCGGATCGAATACGGCACCACGCCTGCCTACGGCAACCTCACGCCAGCCAGGACGCTGGCCGGCGGCGATGGTCCTGTGAACGTCGAAATCCCCTTCTTCAGCCTCGCCGAAGGAACCGAATACCACTACCACGTGATCGTCGAGAACGAAGCGGGCACGGTCGAAGGGCCCGATCAAACCCTGGTCACTCTGAGTCGCGCCAGCGCCCAGGACTGTGCCAACGCGGCCCTGCGGGCGGAAAACAACTCCGGGCTGCTGGCCGACTGCCGCGCCTACGAGCTGGTGACGCCCGCCGACACGCGCGGGGCAACCCCGTTCGGAGATGCCGTCCCCTGGCTGGTCGATCAGAAAGGGCCGCGGGCGGGCGAAAGCGTCCTTTTCAATCTCGAAGGCGCGGCCCTGCCGGGGACCGACGGCACCGGGTTCATCGATGGCTACCGGGCGGTGCGCGGCTCCGCCGCCTGGACGACCGAACTGGTCGGAGCCAGCTTCGAACAGGCGGGCGGCAAGCAGGCCAACCCCGAAGGCGACTCGCCTGACCAGGTCTACGGAGCTTGGAGCATGCCCGGCAGCACCCTGCCCGACAGCCTTCCGGCGGGCAAATATCTGCGCACCCCCGCTGGCTTCGAACCGCTTGGCCAGGGCAGCCTCGGCACCGATCTCCTGGAGGCAAGGAGCCACCTGATCAGTCGCGGCGCCCAGCACGTAATCTTTTCCACCGCGGATGGCGCTGAAGGCCCGCCGGTGCAGCTCGAGCCGGAGGCCCCGGCCTCGCCGGTCGGGGCGATCTACGACCGCCCTCTGGGCGGGCCCACCCACGTCGTCTCCCTGCCCCCGGCCGGGGCCTCGCCGACGATCGCAGCGGAATTCGCCAGCAAAACCCCCGAATACCAGGGCGCCAACGAAGCGGGCACCGCGGTGGTGTTCAGGCTGGGCTCGGCCCTCTACGTGCGGGTCGGGAACGCCGAAACCCTGAAGGTCGCCGACGACCCCGCCGCCTACGCCGGCATCTCCGCCGACGGCGGGCGCGTCTTCTACACCACCAAAGCGAGTGGAGCCGGCGATCTCTGGCGCTTTGACCGCGCCACCCAGAGCTCCACCGAGATCGCCCCCGGATCGATCTTCGTCAACGTCTCCGCCGACGGCTCCCACGCCTACTTCACCGCGACCGCGGTGCTCGACGATGCGGAAGCGGGGACCCTCGGCGCCGACAACCTCTATGCCTGGGACGGAAGCTCGATTCGCTACGTGGCCGAGCTCGACCCTCAGGATCTGGAAACCCAGGGCTTCCCCAATTCGGGGAGCTTCGTCCACCTCGGCCAGTGGGCATCGGCGTCTGTCGTTGGCAACGCCATCGTCGGCATCGGCAACGAGCCCTCGCGCACCACCCCGGACGGCTCGGTCCTGGTCTTCCAGTCCCATGCCAGCCTCACCGGCTATGACGCCGAAGGCCGCTCCGAGGTCTACCGCTATGACGCCGGCGCGAACGGCGGGGCGGGCGAGCTCGAGCTGCATCTCCTGCAGGCCGAACGGCACCCCGCCGGGCGGGGACTCCTCGCTCGAGGTCTACGGAAACGCTCTCGGCTCGCCGATCGACGCCAACACCCGGATGACGAACGTCACCGACGACGGCCAGCGCGTCTTCTTTGTCAGCGAAGACCGGCTGTTGCCCGAGGACGCCAACGACGTCCGCGACGTCTATGAGTGGCGGGTGCAGGGCGCCACCGGCTGCACCCGCCTCGACGGCTGCATCTCGCTGATCTCCTCCGGGCAGAGCGACAAAGACAGCTTCCTGACCGGGATGAGCGACGACGGCCACGACGTCTTCTTCTTCACCAATGCCCAGCTGGTCCCGGGTGACATTCCCGGCAGCCAGTCGATCTACGACGCCCGAATCGGCGGCGGCTTTGCGGCCCTCGCTGCCCAGACCCCCTGCCAGGGCGATGCCTGTCAGGGCTCCGGCAGCCCCCCGCCGGCCCTGCCCAGCCCCGGCAGCGCCGGCTTCAGCGGCGAGGGCAACGTCCCACCCGAGAAGGCGAAGAAGAAGAAGCAGCGCAAGCACAAGAAGAAGGCACACGCCAAGAAGAAGGCGCATAAGAAAGCGGCCAAAAAGGGCCATAAGCACCAGCGAGCCAACGCCGACCGGAGGAATGCACGATGAAGCGCCTGACCCTGCTGCTGACCCTGGTCGCGCTGGTCGCCGCCGCCTTCGCCGTCTCGGCGAGCGCCGCCGAAGGTGAATGCGAACCGAAGTCCACCTGCTTCGACCTCGACACCACCAGCGCGGAACTCTCGACGGCCCAGGCCGGCGCCCACCCCGACCTCACGGTCAGCTTCGAGATCAAACAGGACCCCGCCAGCGAACCGAACTCCTTCGGCCTGCATAAAAGCTATGCCCCGGTCAAAGACGTCTCCTTCGACCTGCCTCCCGGCCTGACCGGGGACCCCAACGTGCTCGGCGTCTCCCAGCAGTGCACCGTCGCCGACCTGGTCACCTACGCGACCGGCGGCGGCTGCCCCAACGGCTCCCAGGTCGGCCTCGTGCAGATCTCCCTCTACGGGCTGCTGACCGAATTCACCGAGCCGCTCTATCTGATGCAGGCTCCCGAAGGCGCCAATACGGTGGCCCGCCTCGGCTTCATCGGCGGCCTCTACCCGACCTACGTCGACTTCAACGTGCGCTCCGAGAGCGATTACGGGCTGACCGCGACGGTGACCAACACCACCCCCAACGGCGAATTCGTCAAGGTGAAGACGACGACCTGGGGCGTGCCGGCGGCCAAAGCCCACGACACCGAACGGATGACGCCGCTGGAGGCCTTCAACAGCGCCACCTCCTCGCCGCCGCGCCCGCCCGGCTCCCGCCCCCTGGCCTTCATGACCAACCCGACCTCCTGCGGGGTCGGCAAGCAGGTCGGCTTCAGCGTCGACAGCTGGGTCGACCCCGGCCAGTTCAAAAGCCAGGACGCCGAACTGCCGCCGATCACCGGCTGCGACAACCTGCCCTTCAATCCCTCGGTCTCGGTCGAACCGACGAGCCACCACACCGCCTCGCCGAGCGGGCTCAACATCTCCTTCGGCCTGCCGGCTCCCGACGGGGTCGAAGTGCTGGAAAGCTCGCAGCTGCGCGACATCCGCATCGACCTGCCGCCGGGGATGACCGTCAACCCCGGCTCCGCCGACGGCCTCGGCACCTGCAACGCCGCCCAGGTCGGCTTCGGCACCAACGAATCCGCCCACTGCCCGGACTCGGCCAAGCTGGCGGCGACCGAATTCGACGTCCCCTCGCTGCCGCGGGTGCTCAAAGGCGCGATCTACCTGCGGGAACCCGAACCCGGCCACCTGCTGCGGATCTGGGTCGTCGCCGACGACCTCGGCGCCCACGTCAAGCTCCCGGGCGAGATCCTGCTTGATCCCAGCACCGGGCAGCTCGAAGTCGGTCGTCCTCGACAGCCCCCAGTTCCCCCTGCGCGAAGTCAAGCTCAACTTCAAGTCGGGCTTCCGCGCCCCGCTCGTGACCCCGCCCACCTGCGGCACCTACCAAAGCCGCTGGTCCTTCACCCCCTGGTCTGGGACCGGGGCGGTGTCGGGCGATGCGCCGATGCAGATCACCGAAGGCTGCAACACCGGCGCCTTCGACCCCAAGCTCAGCGCCGGCACCACCAACCCAGCCGCCGGGCAGCACTCGCCCTTTCTCTTCACCGTGAGCAAGGAAGACGGCGAACAGAACCCGGCGATCCTGGGCATCAACCTGCCGCCGGGGCTGACCGCGACGATCGCCTCGGCCACGCCTTGTGAAGGCGCGGCGGCGATCAGCGGCCAGTGCCCGCCCTCCTCGCGGATCGGCGTCGTCAACGTCGCCGACGGCTACGGCAGCGCGCCGCTGTGGGTTCCCCAGCCCGGCAAGCGCTCCACCGCCATCTACCTCTCAGGCCCCTACAAAGGCGCCCCGCTCAGCGCGATCGCCGTCGTCCCCGCCCAGGCCGGGCCGTTCGACCTCGGCGATCAGGTGGTGCGCTCGGCGATCAGGGTGAACCCGGTCACCGCCGCCGCCTCGATCACCTCCGACCCGCTGCCCCAGATCATCCAGGGCATCCCCGTCTCCTACAAGGTCGTCTCGGTCAACCTCGACCGTCCCGGCTTCATGCTGAACCCGACCAGCTGCGCGGAGAAGGCGGTCGGCTCGGCCCTGGTCTCCGCTCAGGGTGCGAGCGCGAGCCCCTCCAGCCACTTCCAGGCCGCCGGTTGCCGTGGCCTGGACTTCAAGCCCTCCCTGGACTTCACCCTCTTCGGCGGCACCCACCGCTCCGGCCACCCGGCCCTGAAAGCGGTGGTGAAGCTGCCCGCGGGGGGTGCCAACATCGCCAAGGCGTCGGTTGCCCTGCCGCACTCGGAGTTCCTCGACCAGGGCAGCATCAACACCGTCTGCACCCGGGTCCAGTTCGCCGCCCACGCGTGCCCGGCCGGCTCGATCTACGGCAGCGCCGTGGCAAAGACGCCGCTCTTCGCCCAGCCGCTGGAAGGACCGGTCTACCTCCGGTCCTCACCCAACCCGCTGCCGGACCTGGTCGCGGCGCTGAAGGGCCCCGCCGGCCAGCCGGTCGAAATCGAGCTCTCCGGGCGCATCGACTCCGTCAACGCCGGCATCCGCAACACCTTCGAAATCGTCCCCGACGCTCCCGTCACCTCCTTCACGCTGTCCCTGCAGGGCGGCAAGAAGGGCCTGCTGGAAAACTCCACCGACATCTGCAAGAAGACCAACCGGGCCACGGCGATCTTCACCGGCCAAAACGGCAAGGTCGCGAAGCTGGCGCCCCCGCTCCTCGCCAAGGGCTGCAAGGCCAAAGCCAAGAAACCGAAGAAGCGCCAGCGGTGAGGCGCGGCCTCGTCCTCTTCGGGGCGAGCGCCGTCTTGGCCGCTTCGCCCCTGCTCGCCCAAGCCGAGGTCGCCCAGCAGGGCCCGCTGCGGGTCGCCGTCGCCGGCTCCCTCTCCCCGACCAAGCTGCCCAGGGAGGGAGCGGCGCCGGTCTCGGTCTCGGTCGCCGGCAAGATCTCCTCCAGCGCTCCCGGCGGCCCGCCGCAGCTGGCGCGGATGACGATCGCCGTCAACCGCGAGGGTCGCCTTGACCTGCGCGGCCTCCCGCGCTGTCGCCTCGGCCACATCCAGCCCTCCACCGACGCCGAAGCGCTGGCGGCCTGCCGCTCCTCGCTGATCGGCGAAGGGCGCTTCTCGGCCAACGTCAAGCTGCCCCAGCAATCCCCCTTCCCCTCCAAGGGCAAGGTCCTCGCCTTCAACGGCGTGCTGCGCGGACAACCGGCGATATTCGCCCACATCTACGGCCGCGAGCCGGTGCCGACCTCCTACGTCTTGCCCTTCACCATCGCCCACTCGGGAGGCACCTTCGGGACCCTGCTGGAGGCCTCCTTCCCCGAGGTCACCGGCGAATGGGGCTACGTCACCGGCGTCTCGATCACCCTGGGGCGGACCTTCAGCTCCCACGGGCAGCGCCGCAGCTACCTGAGCTCGGGCTGCCCGGCCCCCAGGGGCTTCCCGGGTGCCGTCTTCCCCCTCCTGCGCACCAGCTTCGCCTTCGCCGGCGGCGCCACCCTCTCCTCGACTCTGACCAGAAGCTGCAAGGCGAAGGGATAGCCCGATGCAAAGACTCCGTCCCCACCTCACCTACGCCAACCTGATCGCCACCCTCGCCCTCTTCTTCGCCCTCGCCAGCGGCGGTGCCTACGCCGCCACCAAGCTGGCCCCGAAGTCGGTGGGGGAGACGCAGTTGCGCCCGGGGGCGGTGACCGCCGAAAAGATCAGGAAGCAGGCGGTGATCACGCCGAAGATCAAGGCCGGCGCCGTGAACACGGCCAAGCTCGCCAACAGCGCCGTCTCCGAAGCCAAGCTCGCCCCGGCGGTCGTCACCAACTCCAAGCTCGCCGACAACTCGGTCTCCACCGCCAAGCTCCTCGACGGCTCGGTCACCGGCGCCAAGGTCGAAGAGTCCTCATTGGGCACGGTGCCGAGCGCCACCCGCGCCGCCTTCGCGGCCGAAGCCGAAGTGGCCAATCCCGCCGCCTTCGCCAAGGTCGAGACCGACGGCTCGATCGACGCCAGCCTCTCGCGGGGGATCGCCGCCGTCGCCCAAGGCAAAGAACCGGGCATCTACTGCGTCGAGGTCGCCGCCTTCAATCCCCGCGGGGCCCAGGTGACGCCGCAGTTCAACGGCACCGGGACGATCAGCGCCTTCGTCGCGGTGGGCGGGCCGGGCTGCCCCGCGCCGGCCCTGGAAGTGCAGATCCGCAGTGGCGGGGCACTGGCGAAAGGGCCGTTTTACGTGGTCGCGTATCGGTAGGGGTGGGGTGCGGGGCACGAGGGCCCCGGATATCTCATCGATACCATGTACGTATCTTGACAAGTACGAACTAAGGCGTTTACATCCCCAGCCGTAGTCCCGAGAACGGAGCCGGCATGAGCAGGAGCCCAGGAAGTGGCGAGATGGTTGTGGAGGACATCGAGTCACTGGCTTGGGAACCGCCGGGCCTCGCCTCCCTCGCTGCTCCCGGCGACGGAGTGGAGCAGCTCGCAGCCGCAGTCCGGGCCGCGATCGAGGGCGAGCAGGGGTGGGCCGATCGCGTCTCGGCGGCTCTGCGCGCCGGCCTCGATTTCCTCGCCGCCAGACCGTCGCTCGCCCGTCTGCTCTTGGTCGATGCGCCGGCGGCCCATCCCCTCGAGTACGAGCGCGGCCTGCTCCGGCTCGGCGAGGCGTTGCGCCCGTCGCCCGGCGAGCCGGGCGACGGCGGGAACGTCACGAGGGAGACGGGGCGGTTACTGGCCGGCGGCCTCGCCTCTCACCTCTCGGGCCGGGTGCTCGCCGGCGAAGCGGGGCTCCTGCCCGAATCGCACGACCTGCTGCTCCGCTACCTGCTCGCACCCTCGCTGAGGGCTGTGCCCGATAGCGCCAGGGAGCGGCGGGCCGCTCGCGGCTAGGCATCGCCATGGCGCCGCCCAAGCCACGCTCCTCCGACGGGGAATCGCAGCGCTTCCAGCCCGAGGCCAGCCTGGCCCTCCCTCCCGAGCTGGCGATGGCGCGCCTGCCGGCGGGCCGGCACGGCCTCTCCCGCGCCTTCGTCGCGAGCAACCAGCGCCGACGCCTCGTCGCCGCGATGCTGCGGGTGCTGCCCCGGCTCGGCTACCCGGAGACGACGATCGGCGACGTCACCGGCGAGGCCGCGGTCTCGCGGGCCGCGTTCTACGCCCAGTTCGCCAGCAAGGAGGACTGCTTCCTGGCGACCTACGAGGTGACCAGCGGCTGGTTCTGCGGCAGCGTCGAGCGGGCGGTGGCCGGGGAGGAGGAGTGGAGCGCCCGGATCCGCACCGGTGTCGCGGAGGCGCTGCGGCTGCTCGCCGCCAACCCCACGGTCGCGCACCTGCTGGCGATCGAGGCGGCGCAGGCCGGGGCCGCGGGCCGTGCGCGGCAGCAGGCGATGCTCGACCGTTTCGCCGCGGCGCTCCGCGCCGAGCATCCCGGCCCTCCCGATCTGCCCGAGGACCTCGCCCACCTCCTGCTCGGCGGCGCCGTGGCGCTGATCGCCCGCTACGTCGACGGCGGCCGGGTCGAGCAGCTGCCGGAGGCGACCGCGGTCATGGCCGAGTACATCCTGATCCCCTACACCGGGGGGAGCGGGTGAGCGCCGTCACGGGGCGGCCGTTCGAAGCTGGGCGAAAGAGTCGAGCCCGGCGAAAGCCGAGCGCTACGCTGGCCTGAAGCGAGACGGAGGAGGTCGAAGTGGCTAGTCAGACGGTGAACGCGGTCGATCACGAGCTGCTGGTCGCCGGCGAGTGGGTCGAGACCGGCGAGTGGGGCGAGGTCAAGAGCCCCTACGACGGCAGCCTGGTCGGGCGGGTCGCGCTCGGCGATGAGGCCACGGTCGAGCGCGCGGTCGCCGCCGCGCACGAGGCCTTCCGCTCCGCCGACTTCCCCCAGCACGAGCGTGCCGCCGCTCTCGACCGCGCGGCCGAGCTGGTCGGCGAACGGGTCGAGGACCTGGCGCTGACGATCGCCGCCGAGGCCGGCAAGCCGATCAAGACCGCCACGGTCGAGGCGCAGCGCTGCGTCGACACTCTGACCTTCGCCTCCGTCGAGGCGCGCAAGCTGACCGGCGGCACGGTGCCGATGGAGGCCTCGGCCAGCGGCGCCGGCAAGCTCGGGGTGATGCTGCGCGTGCCCTACGGAGTGGTCGGCGCGATCAGCCCCTTCAACTTCCCGCTCAACCTCGTCGCCCACAAGCTCGGGCCGGCGATCGCCGCCGGCAACGCGATCGTCCTCAAGCCCGCCGGCCAGACGCCGATCTCGGCCCTGAAGCTGGCGGCGATCCTCAACGAGGCCGGCCTGCCCGACGGCTGGCTCAGCGTCATCCCCGGGCCCGGCTCCAAGGTCGGCAACGCGATCGTCGAGCACGAGCTGACCAAGGCTGTCACCTTCACCGGCTCGGCCGGGGTCGGCTGGGACATCCGCAGCCGCGTCCCCCACAAGAAGGTGAACCTGGAGCTCGGCTCCAACGCGCCGCTGATCGTCCACTCCGACGGCGACTGGGAGGCGGCCGCCGACAAAGCCCAGATCCACGCCTTCTCCCACGCCGGCCAGAGCTGCATCTCGATCCAGCGCATCCTCGTCCAGGAGGACGTCGCCGAGGCCTTCACCGCGCGCCTGGTCGAGAACATCGGCAAGCTGACCGTCGGCGACCCGCTCGACCCCGAGACCGACGTCGGCCCGCTGATCACCCCCGACGACCGCGACCGGGTCAAGGCCTGGATCGACGAGGCGGTCGCCGCCGGCGCCACGCTGCTGGGCGGGGGAGAGCTGGTCGACGAGGGCCGCTGCCTCGCCCCGACCCTGCTCGGCTCGCCGCCCAAAGACGCCAAGGTCTGGTGCGAGGAGATCTTCGGCCCCGTGGCCACGATCGATACCTACAAGGAGTTCGGCGAAGCGCTGGAGCTGGCCAACGACTCCAAGTTCGGGCTCCAGGCCGGCGTCTTCACCCGCGACATCGGCCGCGGGCTCGAGGCCGGCCGCACGCTCGAGTTCGGCGGCGTCCTTATAAACGAGGTGCCGACCTTCCGCGCCGACCAGCAGCCCTATGGCGGCGTCAAGGACTCCGGCAACACCCGCGAGGGCCCGTCCTTCGCCGTGCTCGAGCTGACCGAGGAGCGCTTCGTCACCCTGCAGGGCTGAGGTTGACGCAGCCTCTGTCCCAGCTCGGACTAACCCCAACTATAATTGGGGTATCTGTTCTATTATCTCGTATAGATATGGACTTCAGACGTCCCCTCAGCGTGGTTGCTCCCACCCTCGATGGGGACGTTCTGCGGCGTGCTTGCGGGGGCCGACGAAGAGTTCACGGGACGCCGCATCCACCGCGTCCTCGGTCATGGCTCCGAGCACGGGGTGCGCAAGGCGGCGGATCGGCTGGTCGAGCAGGGCATCGTCAGTCAGGCGCCAGGCTGGGCAGGCGAAGCTCTACAGCCTGAACCGCAGCCATCTGGCGGCCTCCTACGTCGAAGGTTTGGGGTCGCTGCGCGCCAGCTTGTCGAGCGCCTCAAGGAGAGCGTCGGCGCCTGGAAGAAACCTGCCGGCCTGATCGTGCTCCTATTTGGCTCGGTCGCACGCGGAGAGGCACGGGCCGAAAAGCGATCTCGACTTGCTCGTCGTGCGACGGGGGGACACGGAGAGGACTTTTCCACAGCTGGCAGGATCAGCTCACCGCGCTCGAGCGCGAAGCCACCGAGCTGGACCGGTAACGAGGCGCGGGTGATCGAGTACGGCGAGGAGATCTGGCCGACCCCGAGGTCCGCGGCGTGGTCCAACAGAGGCACTTGGAGAGGGCGATCGCGCTCTACGGCACCCGACCCGCCTCGATCGCCTGCTCGAACAGCTCGCAGGAGTGATGGGGACGCGCCTGCGCAACTGCGACGAGACGATCGTCAAGGGCCGGCTCGCCAAGGCCGAGCAGTTCCTCGACGCTGCCGCGACCGTGCGGGATTTCGCTGACGACGAGGCTGATGTCGGCGACGCGCTCGTCACCCTCTGCGTGCACGCCGGGATCGCGGCTGCACGACTGTCATCTGCTGCAAGGCTCTCGGCCATCTTCGTCAGGGTGACGACCATCTTCAGGCGGTTGCGGAGCTTGTCGAAGGTGACCCGGTGGGAAGCGAGCTCGGAAACGACCTCCGTGCCCTCCTGCAGATGAAGAACGAGGGCCGGCTACGCGGCCCGCCGGTGAACGCGGATCAGCGCAAACGCGCTTGGCGTCGTGCCTCAGAACTGGTCGAGAGCGGCTCGGGTCTAACTGATGGCGGCGCTCGAAACGGCCTGAGCCGAGCACGATCGGGGCGACGCAGGCGCCCGAGGGTGAGTTGCTCGAGGTGACGCGGCTTGAACTCGAATCGGACGGTGCCGAGGAAGGGACGCTGCGGAGGCTGGACCTCGGCGAGGCCAAGCTGCGCGGCCTGCGCCTGGTCGACGTCGATGGGTGAGGCGACGTCAACGCGGTCAACGGCGACTGGCGTGGTGGCGGAGCTGAACCGGGTGCAGCTTCGAGGGCAGCCGCCTCACCGGCCTCGACTTCGGCGAGGCCCGGATCGAGGAGGTCCGCTTCGAGAGCTGCAAGCTCTGACTACGTGAACTTCCGCCACGCCACGATCGAGCACGCGACCTTCGAGGACTGCGTCCTCACCAACGCCGACTTCCAGGGCTCCCAGACTCTACGCGGTCGCGCTTCGCCGGCTGCCAGCTCGGCGCCGCCGACTTCACCGAAGGCCGAGCTCGCCGCATGTCGACCTTCGCGGCTCCGAGCTGGCGCTGGCCGGCTCGGTTCTCGGCCTCGGCGGCGCCACGATCGACACGCCGCAGCTGATGGACCTCTCGCGAACGATGGCGCATCGAGCTTCGGCATCGATCGTCGAAAGAGTCCTAGGCACCACGCCGGACAACTCAACGCGTATCAGAGTTGTGCCCGCTATAGGGGCTAACAACTTGATGGATACGCCAGGCCCTACTCGTGCGGCCGGGCCATGCGGCGGTGGTCCAGCGCCTCCTCGAGGATCGCCGGCTCGACGCCCTGCTCGAGCGCGACCTCGCGCAGGGAGCGGCCCGACTCGGCCGCGGCCTTGACGATGTCGGCGGCGCGGTCGTAGCCGATGTGGGGGTTGAGCGCGGTCGCCGTCGCCAGGGTGGCCTCGGCGTGGCGGGTCGGTCATCTCCTCGTTGGCCTCGAGCCCGGCGACGCATTTCTCGTCGAGCAGGCGCGAGGCGGAGGCCAGCAGCTTGATCGAGTCGAGCAGGTTGCGGGCGATCAGCGGCACCCGCACGTTGAGCTCGAACTGGCCCTGCATGCCGCCGACGGTGATCGCGGCGTCGTTGCCGATCACCTGGCCGGCGACCTGGATCACCACCTCCGGGATCACCGGGTTGACCTTGCCGGGCATGATCGAGGAGCCCTTCTGCAGCTCCGGCAGGCGCAGCTCGGCGAGGCCGGCGCGCGGGCCCGGAGCCCATCAGCGCCAGGTCGTTGGCGATCTTGTTGAGCGAGACGGCGTAGACCTTGAGCGCGCCCGAGAGCTCGACCAGGGCGTCGCGGTTGCCCTGCGCCTCGAAGGGGTCGAGCGGGCCGGAGATCTCCAGGCCGGTCTCGGCGCCGAGCTGCTCGCGCACCTTGGCGGCGAACTCGGGGTGGGTGTTGAGGCCGGTGCCGGTGGCGGTGCCGCCGAGCGGGATCTGGCCGACCCGGCGCAGCGTCGCCTCGACCCGCTGCACGCCGAGCCGGACCTGCGCCGCGTAGCCGCCGAACTCCTGGCCGAGGGTGACCGGGACCGCGTCCATCAGGTGGGTGCGGCCGGCCTTGACGACGTCGGCGAACTGCTCGGCCTTGGCCTCGAGCGCCGCCTCCAGCGCGCCCATCGCCGGCAGCAGGTCGTGGGTGACCTCGTCCAGCGCCGCCAGGTGCACGGCGGAGGGGAAGACGTCGTTGGAGGACTGGCCCATGTTGACGTGGTCGTTGGGGTGGGCGCCGTCGCCGGCGAGGTTGGCGAGCACCTCGTTGGCGTTCATGTTCGAGGAGGTGCCGGAGCCGGTCTGGAAGACGTCGACCGGGAACTGGTCGTCGTGCTCGCCCGCGGCGACCGCGTTGCCGGCGGTGGCGATGCGCTCGGCCAGGTCGCGCGTCGAGCAGGCCCAGCTCGCCGTTGACCTCGGCCGCGGCGGCCTTGAGCCGGCCCAGCCAGCGGACCACCGGCACCGGCACCGGCTAGCCGGAGACGGGGAAGTTGTCGACGGCTTTGGTGGTCTCGCCACCCCAGAGCTGCTCAGTCAAGTCGTGCCTCCATCGAAGTCGTTGCGGCCTCCAGGGTATTGGCCGCGGGCTGCCGGGGCCGCTGGGTATGTATTAGGGTGCCCTAATGACCGTAGAGAGATGCGATGAAGCCAGACGACCCCGTCAGCCAGGGCGCCGCCCGCGCGATCGAGCACCTCAACGAGGACCACGCCGATGCCCTGCTGGAGATGGCGCAGGCGCTCGGCGGCGCCCCGAGGCGACCGCCGCCCGCTGCCTCGACGCCGATCGCACCGGCCTCGATCTGGTCGCGACCACGCCCACCGGCGAGGTCGAGGTGCGAGTCGAGTACGACGAGCCGATCGAGGGGCCCGCGGGCCTGCGCAAGGCGACCGTCAAGCTCGCCCAGAAGGCCCGGGCGGGGCTGGGATCGAGGCGCCCGGCGCAGCTCGCCCGGCCAGCTGCGCCCACGGCGTGCTGCGGCCCGCTTGACCAGCGCTGTTCCCTCTTGACGCTGCAGCGGACCCGTCGCTTGCCGGAGCGTGTCCTTGCCGGCCGGCCGGTGTTGCGGGCGGGCTTGCTGAGGACCGCGTCCTCGCGCCTTGGGGCCTGGCTACGCCGCTTCCTGGGCCGCGCTTGCCCGGCGGCCCGGTGGTCCCGCGGGCCCGGCCCTGCCGGACCGGAGGCCCGCTGGCCCTGAGGTCCTGGCCTCGCCGGGCTCGCTGCGCCCAGGCGCAGCGAGATCACGCTCGCCGAAGCCGACCGCCTGCGCGCCGGCGACGTCTCGCCGCCGCGGTCGAGCCGCAGCAGCCAGGCCTCGTCCTGCGTTGGCCGGGGCGACGCCGTTGATCGAGGCTGACCCTGCCGGCGCTGATCGCGAACGAGGTCACGCAGCCGGCCGGGCTGGAGCCGGCTTCGGCGGCGCCGAGCACCTCGGTCAGCGGCGCTCCCGGCCGGCGCGGTCACCTTGCAGAGCCGCACGTTGCCGGGTGCCGCGCTCGATCGCCAGCAGGTGTGGGACCGGCGTCCCGCCGCACCGCCGGCGCCGGGCGCAGGCTCGGCTGCGACGAGTCGGCTCGGGCGGCGGCACCGCGGTGAAGACGCCGCCGGCGATCGCCCGCAGCGCGTCCTGGGTCGAGTAGAGGTTGGCTTCGCTGGTGTCGGCGTAGCCGAAGCCCCCTGCTTCGGTCCCGGAGCTGGACCTGGAGCGAGAGCAGGTGGTCGATCGGCGTTCTTGCCCAGCGCGCGTCGTCCAGGCCGCCGACTGCGGGGTCGATCCCGCAGGCGGTGAGGCCGCTGACGACCCAGGCGGTGGTGTCGGCGTTGTCGCCGCAGAGCGTAGTGGATCGCCGCCGGTCGCCGTCGACCAGCCGCCCCTGCAGGTAGGCGAGGCCGGCGGCGACGGCCGGGTCGTAGGCGGGAACGCCGGTTTCGCAGAGGGCGGCGATCGCGGCGCCGGTCATGTCGGGTTCGCTCGGTTCGGCCCGGTCGACCGGCGTGCGCGCCGGGCCGAGTAGGTCCAGCCACCGTCGTCGTGCTGGCTCTGGCGCAGGAAGGAGACCGACGGGCTGAGAGCGCCCAGGCCTGGCAGCGGCGTTACCTTCAGCGCCAGGATCGCCGAAGACAGTGTTGTTGGTGCTCGGCTTCACCGAAGCTGGGCGCTGCCGGGTTCCAGCGGCCGGCGATCTGCGCCGGCAGGTTGGAGCCGGCCGAGAGCCGCGCTGGGTCGAGCCCGGCGGCGTAGGCGACCAGCGTCGAGCGCTCGTAGTCGGTCGACCGTGTCCGCCCGGAGGGTTCTTCGTCCCGGTCCAGAAATCGTGATACTCGGCGAACAGGAAGTCCTGCAGGCTGGGGCTGCCGTTGCCGACACGTCGGCGAGCGCTGACGCCGGCGGCGGCAAGCGAGGTCGCCACCAGTCGCCGCTGAAGCCGGGGATCGCGCCGAAGGGTTCGCCGGGCATTCCGGTTTCTGCTGGGCACGTACGTACTCGACCGCTTTCTCGATCGCCGCGTCGACTCGCCTTGGGTGGCCGTGGCCGAGGCTGCTGCCGGCAGCGCCACCAGAGATACAGCGACGCGCAGAGCGCGACAGGTACATCGAATCGAGTAACTGATCTCATCCTTGGACCCCTTTCCTCGAGGGCTTGATGGAGGGATCGGAGGGAGGTCTCCTGGCTTCCGAGCCTTCCCGTCGCGCCTTCCCGGCCTCTCGGCCAGTGGCTGCCGCGTGGCGTGCGGCGGGCGTTTTGCTCGGTCACAGTGGCGGGCCCGCGCCGGAATTTCACCGGCTTCCCCGTCCACCGATCCGTGGATATTTGGCGGCCACCCTATCGGAGATCCGTCCAGTCGCGACGCTGGCTCCGCCGCGGGCCGGACTAGATTGGAAACGTCAAGCGGTCGAGGGAACCCGGTGCGAATCCGGGACTGACGCGCAACGGTATGGGCAGCGATGCCTCCAAGGATCGCTCGGCCCGAGTCCGAGTACTCATCGCCTGACGCACACATAAGGACCCCTGTTCTCGCGAACGGACGGTGTGTCTTGTTCTCCTCGCTTATCGTCGCGGGGACGGAGAGCCCGCCGTCCCCAATCAGAAGGAGATCCATCGATGCGTCCAACGACTTGGCGGTCGGCGTTGGTCGCGTGGCGACCGCCTTCGCTGCTGGCACCGGCAACCGCGTCCGCGACGGCCACCCCGGAACAGATCACGACGGCACTGAATAACGGCGTCACCTACCTCAAAGGCCTGCAGAAAGAAACCGGCGTATCTCGGGCTTTGGCGGCGACTGGGCGCTGACCGCGTTCGCGGCGGCGAAAGTCGCCCCCGCTGACGTCAACAAAGGCGGCAAAGAAAACACCGATGCGCGCAGCTGGTACGAAAAAGAAGTCGGTGCGGTGAGCTGGCCCGGCGAAGGGGCAGTGGCGACTGACTTCGAGCGCGCCACGCTGATTTCCTACGCCGCCGGCATCGACCCCGCCCGCGTCTCCAAACGGCAGAATCTGATCGCCAGGGTCGCCTCTTACTACCAGTCCGCAAGCCCCGGCTACTACGGCTCCACCTTCAACGCGACGGTCTTCGGGCTGCTGGCGCTGGCCGGGACGAAAACGACGAGCGGCGCACAACGGATCCCGCAGGTGGTCCTCGATCAAGCGATCGAAGCGGTGAAAGCCAACCAGCACACCGATGGCGGCTGGACCTGGGAAAAAGCGGCGGGCAACAAAGAAGCTCTGGAAAAAGCCTCTGAAATCGACATGACTGGGGCGGCGATGGCGGCGCTCTGCGCGGCCGGTGTGGTGAACACAAATGAATCGGTTGCCAACGCGAAGAAATACCTCGTCTCGAAATTCGTCAAAGCGAGCGGCGCTTTCGAATCGACCTTCGGAGCCAACACCGACACGAACGCCTGGGCGGTGCAGGGGCTGAAAGCCTGCGGAATCGATACCCAGGCGGGAGAATTCACTTCGGCACCGAAATACAACACGCCGCTCAACTTCCTCATCTCCCAGCAGGTGGGCGGCGGCGGCTTTCGCTACGGAACTTCGGGCAGCACGGCCAAACCGTACGCGAGCCAGAACGCGGTCCGCGCCCTGGGCAGCGGCGGCTTCACCGCGACGCCGCCGAAACCGAGCAAAGGTGAACAGTGGAAAGGCGTGGCCGAATTCGCCACCGGCGAAGCGGAAACCACCTCGCTGGCGCTGGTCGTCGAGGACGGCAAGCGCCGCTGAAGGTCTGCTCGGTGTCGCTGGCACCGAAAGCGAACACGACAACGCTGGCGATGGTTCTTGACGCCGCGGTCAAAGGCACCAGCCCGGCGGGCGTGTGAGCGGCTACCTGCCGGCCAGCGGCGAAGGGGCGGTCACCCAGGTCAACGGCTACCCGGCGGCACCGGCGGAAAAATGGAAAGTGACGATCGATGGCGGCACTTGAGCCAAGCGAAACGCAACACGACGATCAACGTCGGCGACACGATCTACCTGAAGTACGAATAGCGCCGAATCGACCAGGCCGGCCTCTCGTAAGCGCGGTCGGCCCGGTCGGCTAGACTGGCCGCGCAAAGAGATCGGTGGACAGGGAAGTCCGGTGAAAGACCGGCGCGGGCCCGCCACTGTGACCGAGCGAAAGCCCGCCGCACGCCAAGCGGCAGCCACTGGCCGAGAGGCCGGGAAGGCGCGACGGGAAGGCTCGGAAGCCAGGAGACCTCCCTCCGATCGAAACGTCGATTGCCCTCGTGGAAAGGGGTCAAGGCATGCGCAAGCCGATCGCGGCGCTTATCGCCGTCCTCATCGTCTTCGCCGTTCGCCTGCCGCATCGCGGCTGCGGCCCAACCGAGGTGAACGTCAGGATCGAGGGCAAGACCGAAACCCTCTTCGAGGGCCCGGTCCTCACCGATGGGCACAACGTCAGGGGGCTCACCGACACGAAAGCTCCGGCCTGGGGCCGCCGCTGCAACGGTCTCAACAACGACGCCCACCCCGACGCCCGGGCCGACTCCGACCGCCGCCTCGGTCGACGCGATGGCGATCCTCGGCGAGGGGTTCGACGGCGACTGGTACGGCCGGCTCCTTCGAGGACTACTTCATCACCCAGTGGGGCCCCGAACGTGAGGACGTCGGGGCGAAGGGGACTACTGGGGCGTCGTCGTCAACAACGTCTTCACCTCGGTCGGGGGCTGCCAGTACCAGCTCGATGGCGATGACGAGGTGATCTGGGTCTACGACGCCTTCGGTGGCCGCCCAGCAGCTCATCCTCTATCCCGGCGACTACTCGGGGGCCAGCGTCCAGCTGACCGCCAAGGCCACCCTCGAACGTGCCTTTCGAGGTCACCGTCGTGCAATGGGGGCACCAGTGCTGCGCCAGCGCCCCGCCCCCGTCTCCAACTCGCAGCACCGATCCGTTCGAAGGCGCCGAAGTGGGGCCGATGGTGACCCACCGTCAGGGGTTTCGAACGCGTCGACACGGCAAGCGACGAGACGGTCGAAACCGGGGCCGATGGGATCGCGACGATCACCTTCGACAACGCCCGGCTGGCACCGGATAAAGGCGACCGAACTAGGCGGCGGCAAAGAGACGGCGATCCGCTCCAACCGGCTCGACGTCTGTGTCGCCGGCTCCAGCCCGCCACCGATTGCGTGCCGCAGCTGCCCGCCGACGATCAGGCGCGGATCCCGCCGCCGAGCGATCTGGAGGAAGAACCGGAGCTCGCAGGAGCCGAAAGAAGAACCGACGAGTCCCGGCGGCGGGGGATCTGCGCCCACGCCCTCGTCCGGCCGCCGGGTCCCCGCCGCCCGTGGCCGCCGCCCCGGTCAAGTTGGTCCTGCGCGGCTCGACAAAAGCCAGATCGGAGCCGGCGTAGTCGGGGTCAGCTGGCAGGTGCAGGACGCGGGAGCGGGTATCGCCAGGTGGACGGTCTCCTCGAAGAGGCTCGGCCGCAAGGGCGCTCGCTTCGTAACGCGGGCGAGCGGCAAAGGCGAAGGCTCGGCCCAGGTGCATTTGCCTCGCGGCGCTCGTTACCTGCTGCGACTCACCGTCGTCGACCTGCTCGGGCACGCAGCTCGAGCGTCAATCTCGGGACCGTCCGCATTCCGAACTAGGCTGTGCGCCGCCTCGTCTCAATCCTCGTTCTCGGCGGGCTCCTGCTCGCCGTCTCGGCGAGCGCGGCGCCGAACCCCGCCAACCAGGCGCTCGCTCGACAAGACGGTCCGCTACCTGCAGGAGGCGCAGCAGGCAGGACGGCGGCTTCGGCAACGGCTCGGGCGAATCGAGCCAGATCACCAGCGCTTGGACCGCCCTCGCGCTGGCGGCGGCCGGGATCAACCCGCGGACCAGCGCCGGCCGGGGGGCGCCGACGCCTTCTCTTACCTGGTCGCCAACTACCACGAGGGGGTCGAGGAAAGTGAGTGCGCTCCAGTCGCCTGCACCACCACCCTCGAGCGGGAACTGATGGTCGTCAACGCCGCCGGCGCCAACCCGCACGACTTCGCCGGCGTCGACCTGGCCTGGCGGAGCTGCTCTCCCGCGCTCGGCACGACGGCTCCTTCCCGCACGTGCTCGGCGGGCAGCCCGGCGTCAACGACACGATCTTCGCCGTCTTCGCCCTGGCGCCGATCGAGGAGCCGGCGGCTGCAGGCGGCGATCCGGCCGGCGCGCCGACTGGATCGAATCGATCCAGCGCCCAGCGGTGGCTGGGCCTGGAGCGCCGCCGCACCCGACAGACGAAGTCGACATGACCGGCGCCGCGATCCAGGCGCTGATCGCCGCCGGCCGCGGTCGCAACGAGCGGTCGAGGAAGGGATCGAGTACCTGCGCCGACGCCCAGAACGCCGACGGCGGCTTCCCCGAATTCCCCGGCAACCCCGAATCGAACGTCGCCTCGACTGCCTGGGCGGCGCAGGCGATCTGGGCCGTGGGCGAGAACCCCGAAGACTGGCGCAGCGGCTCCGGCGGCGCCGCGAAGAGCCGCTCGCCTACATGGAATCGCTGCAGGAACCCGACGGCCACATCCGCTGGAAGCAAAGCGAGGACCTGAACGGGATCTGGATGACCGCCTACTGCTCGGTCGCGCCTCGGCGGCCAGAGCTGGCCGATCCCGGCGGCACCGCTGCTCCAAGACAGCTCGGCAAGCCGCCGCAGACCCGGCCAGGGCGAAGGCAACCAGTCCGGCGCCGGCGTAATCGCCGGCGGCGGCGGCAGAGGGCGCACCGCTCTTCAGCCGCCCGAAGCCGCAGAGCAAGGGCAAGACCCCCGGCGGCGCGCGGATGACGCCGCCAGCCAGGGCCAGCGACCGGTCGACCACAGCCGGACGCAGGCGCGGCGAGAACGCCGATGCAGCCCACGCGGCACCGCAGCGCCGAACCACCGGGGAGGCGACGATCGCCGCCGGCGCGGGTCCGAGCTTCGCCGGTGGCGGGGTGCGCCTCGCGGAGGCGAGCGCGTCGCCGCTAGCCGGCAGCGCCTCGGCGCGGGATCGCGGAGCAGCGGCTCGGCAGCTGGAGACTCGCAGCGGCGCTGACAAGGCGACGGACGAGCGCGGGCACGAGGTCACCGGCACCGTGGTCGGCGAGCGACGGCGGCCGCGCAGGGTTCGCTCGCCTTCGGCGCGCCCGGCCTGCACGGCGGCCGGGAGACGAGCCCGGCGGCAGCTCGTGGCCGGCGATCGCGATCGTGCGCGCGCGGCGCTGCTCGCTCTGCGTTGGCTGGCGCCAGCTGGAGCGCTCGCCGCGGGGGACTACCTTGATGCGCCGCGATCGACCTCGGCGACGCCCTGGCGGAGATCGCCACGGCGCTGCAGGTGCCGGTGCTGATCGCGGCGGTCGCTCGTCCTGCTGCTCTGCGCGCTCGAGCTCGGCCGCTTCGGCGCCGAGTGTGGCGGCGGCGGGTTCGCGCCCGCCACTTCGACCTGGGCGAGCTGACCACGCAGGCGATCGCCGACCCGCAGCACGCCGCGCCTACGCCTACAGCGCCCCGGGCGCGATCGCCGCCGAGGCGCTGGCCGAGATCGCCGCCGCGCCCGACCGCCGAGCGGGCGAAGGCCACCGAGCGCGCCTGGCCCGCTACGAGCTCACGGTGCAGCGGCGGCTCGACCGCACCCGCCTGCTGGTCCGAGCCGGTCCGGCGATCGGGCTGATGGGGACGCTGATCCCGCTCGCGCCGGGCCTGGCGCGCTCGGCGACGGCGACGTCGCGCGCTGGCCGAGAACCTGCGCGACGCTTTCGGCGCCACCGTGGTCGGCCTCCTGGTCGGCACCGTCGCCTTCGCCCTCACCCTGGCTCGGACGCGGATGTACACCGAGGACCTGGCGGCGCTCGAGCGGGGCGCGGCGCGGGTCGAGCACCGCGGCGGTCGCCGTGAGCCGGATCGGCCTCGGCCGTCACGGCGAGATCGACGAGAACGCCGGCGACCCGCTCGACGGCCTGGTCAACCTCTTCGACATCGGCATCGATCCTCGCCGTCGCCTTCCTGATCGCCGGCCTGACCCTCACCGTGGACCCCGAGCAGCGGCCGGGTCAAGCGCCGCGCCGGCGCTGCGCCGGCCAAGGTCCGTGTCCTGCCGCCCCCGGCGGCGGCCGCAAGGCGCGCGGCCAGGGCGACGCCGGTCGGCACCGCCTACCGCCTCGCCGACGGCCGCCTGGTGATCGTCTCGCCCCGGCGCTGAGCCGACTCAGCCGTCGGCTTCGGCCGGCGTCGAAGCCTTCGCGGTAGGCGGCGAGGAAGGCCGGCGGCGAGCGGCTTGCGCCGGGGCGCGTAGCGGGCGGCGACGGTGAGGCGGCGGAGCAGGTCGGCGTGGATGCCTTCGGTGCTGCTCGGCGCCGCGCTGGGCGGCGCCGATCAGGTAGCCGAGCTGGAGCGTGGCGTGCCCGCCGGGCTCGTCGCGGGCTTCGCCGTTGAGCTCGGTCGCGGTCTCGACCATCGCTTCGCCGACCGTGGCCAGGTCGCCGCCCTGCTGGTTCTCGGCCAGGCATTCGCTGATCGGCGTCTCGCCGGCCAGCTTCACCTCGCCCGGGGCTTTCGCCAGCGCTGCCAGGTAGATGTCATGCCCCTTCGAGGCAGGCGACCGGGGTCGAGTCGTCCTGGCTCGCCGCAGCCGGCGGCGACAGCGCCGCCAGCAGGCAGGCGAGGACGATGGCGATCGAGTACGCATCGGCCGCATCCTATGAACGCGAGCCAGCGCGACCGCATCGGCTCAGGTGGATCGGCAGCGTCAGTCGTGCGGCTAGTCGCCGCGCGGCGCGAGCGCCGCCGGTGCGGACCGTGGAGATGCCGCCGGGGGGCCGGGCGGCGGCTTCGGCGCCGGCGAGCCGTTGGTGCCGCGCGGCGTTTCGACCTGGCGGATCGAGCGGCCCGACCGGGAAGACTTCGACCCATTCGGCGAGCTGGAACTGGGCCGCCGGGGCGTGGTTCCAGGAGAGGTGGAGGTGGTTGCCGCAGCCGTGGCCGGCGTCGCCGTCGTAGCCGACCCAGCGGAAGGGGAGGGCGGGCTCGTTCTGCACCGGCTCGGCCCAGAGGGCGAGGCGGGTGATCGGCGCCCAGGTGGCGTCGCATTTGGTCGCTCGGCGCCCAGCGGCACCAGGTCGACGGCGAGGCCGTTGTAGTGATCGGAGCCCTTGGTGTGGCATTCGTCGCAGCCGACGTGTTCGCCGCTGGGCAGCGGGCCCGAGTAGCCGTCGGTGACGTAGATCGGGTAGCGCTGGGCGATCCAGCGCAGGTCGGGGAGGATCCGCTGGTCGACCATGTCGCCGTCTTCGTGCGGGATCGAGGCCGGGATCGGCACGATCTTGCCCGGCGCGTAGACGAGCCGGGTCGCGGTCGGGCCCGGCCGAGGCGGAGGCGGCGAGGCAGAGCAGGGCCGCGCAGGCGAGCGCGACGGCGAGCCGACGCGCTCGAGGCCGAGCGGAAGCTGGAGAGCCGGTTCCTCACCCTCGCGTTATCGACGGCTCCCCATCGGACCTTGAGCCGAACTCCTGCCGCGGCCTCCGCCTGCACGGATCCTTGCGGCCGGGAGCCGGCGGTACGGGATAGGGTTCGGCGATGCCGACGGTCCGCGACGCGACGTTCGACCTCTTCCGCGCCCACGGGATGACGACGATGTTCGGCAACCCGGGCTCGACCGAGCTGCCGATGCTCGCCGACTACCCCGTCCGACTTCCGCTACGTGCTCGGCCTGCAGGAGGCGGTCGTGGTCGGGATGGCCGACGGCTTCGCCCAGGCCTCCGGCAAGACCACCGTCGTCAACCTCCACACCGCGCCCGGCGTCGGCAACGCGATGGGGGCGATCTTCAACGCCCAGGCCAACCACTCGCCGCTGCTGGTCACCGCCGGCCAGCAGGCGCGGGCGCAGATCACCCTGCAGGCGAACCTGACCAACCGCGACGCGACGCGGATGCCGCACCCGCTGGTCAAGTGGTCCTACGAGCCGCCGCGGGCCGAGGACGTGCCGCTGGCCCTCGCCCACGGCGCCCACCTCGCCGGCCTGCCGCCGCGCGGCCCCGTCTTCGTCTCGCTGCCGATGGACGACTGGGACGTCGAGGTCGACGCCGGCGACGCCCAGCGCGGCGATCGACCGCAAGGTCAGCGGCCGCGCCACCGCCGACCCGGAGGCGGTGCGCGCCCTCGCCGACCGCGCTCGACGCGGCCGCCAACCCGGTCCTCGTCGCCGGCCCCGACATCGACGCCAGCGGCGCCTGGGACCTCGGCATCGCCCTCGCCGAGCGCCAGCGCCTGCCGGTCTGGGCCTCGCCCGCGACCGGCGGCGGCCGCCTCGGCTTCCCCGAGAACCACCCCAACTTCCGCGGCGTGCTGCCGCCGGCGATCGGCCCGGTCGGGCAGACGCTCGAGGGCCACGACCTGATCCTCGTCGTCGGCAGCTCCGTCTTCCCCTACTACCCGCACATCCCCGGGCCGCTGCTGCCGCGAGGGGGCGAAGCTGGTCGCGATCACCAGCGACCCCGACGAGGCGGTGCGGGCGCCGATGGGCGACGCGATCGTCGCCGACGTCAAGCTCACCCTGGAGGCGCTGCTGGCGGCGGTGCCCGAGTCGGCCCGCCCGGCGCCGGAGCCGAACCCGGGCCCGGGCGAAATCCCGCCCAGCGACCCGCTCAACCCCTCGACCGTGCACACGGCCCTGGCCGAGGTCCTGCCCGAGGACGCGATCGTCGTCCTCGAGTCGCCCTCCAGCACCCTGGCCCTGCGCAACCAGCTGCGGATCTCGCGCCCGGGCAGCTACTACTTCGGCGCCGGCGGCGGCCTCGGCTTCGGCCTCGCCGCCTCGGTCGGGGTGCAGCTGGCGCAGCCCGACCGGCCGGTCGTCTGCGTGCTCGGCGAGGGCTCGGCCCAGTACGCGATCACCGCCTTCTGGAGCGCCGTCGCCTACGAGGTCCCGGTCACCTTCCTGGTCCTGCGCAACGAGGAGTACGCGATCCTCAAGTGGTTCGCCGAAGTCGAGCAGGTGAGCGGCGCGCCCGGCCTCGACCTGCCGAAGCTCGACGTCGCCGCGGTCGCCGAGGGCTACGGGGTCAAGGCGCACCGGGCCAAGGACCGCGACGAGGTCCGCGGCGCCCTCGCCACCGCGCTCGCCTCCTCCAAGCCGGAGCTGGTCGAAGTCCCGGTCACGCCGGGCATGTCCCTCTTCTAAGGCGGACCATGGCCCTGCTCGAGCGCAAGCCCGCAGTCGCTCGCCCCGCAGGTCGACGAGCCGGCGCCCGACCGCGCCCCCGACTCGCTCGCCGCCGGCGTCGCGCAGCCGCTGCGCGGCGAGCTCGAGGCGCTGCTCGGCGCCGACCGCGTGCTCGACCAGCGCCGGCGACATCGTCCGGTACGCCTCCGACGCCAGCCCCTACCGGCTCTTCCCGCAGGCGGTGGTGATGGCGCGCGACGCCGAGCGACGTCGCCAAGGTCCTCGCCTACGGGCGCGAGCAGGGGATCCCGGTCACCTTCCGCGCCGGCGGCACCAGCCTCAACGGCCAGGGCCAGAGCGACGGCATCCTCGTCGACGTCCGCCGCCACTTCGGCGGCGTCGCGGTCGAGGAGGACGGGGCGCTGCGCCCGGGTCAAGCCCGGCACCGTGCTCGGCCACGCCAACCGCGTGCTCGCCCCGCACGGGCGCAAGCTCGGCCCCGACCCGGCCAGCACCGACATCGCCTGCGTCGGCGGCGTCGTCGCCAACAACTCCGGCGGGATGCGCTGCGGCACCACCAAGGACTCCTACTCGACCGTGCGCGCGCTGACCCTGGTCCTGCCCTCGGGGACGACGATCGACACCGCCGCCCCCGGCGCCGCCGAGAGCTTCGCCGCGGCCGAGCCGGAGCTGGCCGCCGGCCTGGCCGCGATCCGCGACGAGATCCGCGCCGACGCGGAGCTCAGCGCCCGCATCCGCCGCAAGTTCGCGATCAAGAACACGACCGGCTACCGGCTCTGCGCCTTCCTCGACGCCGACGAGCCGCTGGAGATCTTCCGCCGCCTCGTCGTCGGCTCCGAGGGCACGCTCGCCTTCGTCGCCGAGGCGGTCTTCGAGACGGTGCCGCTGCCGGCCCGCACCACCACCGCCTGGGTCCACTTCCCCGACATCGACCAGGCGATCGACCCGGTCCGCGACCTGGTCGACGCCGGCGCCACCGCGGTCGAGCTGATGGTCGCGCCGGCCCTGATCACCGCCGCCTGGAACATGGTCGGCGCGCCCGAGGAGTGGAAAGAGCTGCCGCCGGAGTCGGCGGTGCTGCTGGTCGAGTTCGGCGCCGACGACCGACGCGGAGCTCGACGAGTACGTCGCCAGGGCCGAGCGAGATCTTCGCCGCCCGCGAGACGATCCGCCCGATCGAGTTCACCCGCGAGGCCGAGGGGATCGAGCTCGCCTGGCGCGTGCGCGAGGGCCTGCACGGGCTGATCGGCACGCCTGCGCCTGCCGGGCACGGCGCTGATCGTCGAGGACGTCTGCGTGCCGCCGGAGCGGATCGCCGAGGGCGCCCGCGACCTGCAGGCGCTGCTCGGCGAGCACGGCTTCCTGCCCGGCGTCGCCGGCCACGCCTCCGCCGGCAACCTCCACTTCATGCTGACCCCGGACTTCGCCAAGCAGGAGGACCTCGAGCGCTACGAGGCCTTCATGACCGGCCTGGTCGAGCTGATCGTCGACAAGTACGACGGCTCGCTCAAGGCCGAGCACGGGACCGGGATCAACATGGCCCCTTATGTCGAGCGCGAGTGGGGGGAGCAGGCGACCGAGCTGATGTGGCGGGTGAAGCAGCTGGCCGACCCCGACGGCGTGCTCTCCCCGGGCGTCGTCCTCAACCGCGACCCCGGCGCCCACCTGCGCAACCTGAAGACGACGCCGCAGATCGAGGAGTCGGCGAACACCTGCGTCGAGTGCGGCTTCTGCGAGCCGGTCTGCCCCAGCCGCAACCTGACGACGACGCCGCGGCAGCGGATCGTGCTGCGGCGCGAGATGGCGCGCCAGCCCGACCGGCTCGCCGGTGCAGCGGGCGCTGCTGGAGGAGTTCGAGTACGAGGCGCTCGAGACCTGCGCCGCCGACGGCTCCTGCCAGCTCGCCTGCCCGGTCGGGATCGACACCGGCAAGTTCGTCAAGGAAATGCGCACGCGCGCGCCACACCGAGCGGGCCGAAAGGCTGGCGCTGGCGACGGCGAAGCGCTGGGGCACGGTCGAGGGCGCCAGCCGCGCCGGCCTCCGCCTCGGCCCGCTCGCGCGCCGCACCGAGCGCGGCAAGGCGCTGCCGCCGCCGGCCCCCCGCAAGCTGCCCCCGACCATCCACACGGGCGCCGCCGCCGTCTACATCCCCTCCTGCACCAACCGCATCTTCGGCTCCGCCGCCGGTGGGCCGAAAGTCGAGACCGGCGAATCGGCCCATCGCCCTGGGTTGTCGAGGCGCTGGTCGAGGTCTCGGCGCGGGCGGGGCTGCCGGTCTGGATTCCGGAGGACGTCGTCGGAGCTGCTGCGGGCTGCCCTGGAGCTCGAAAGGGTTCGGCGACGCGCACCGCCACAAGGCGAACGAGATGGTCGAGAGGCTCTGGCTCTGGAGCGGGGCGGGGGCGCTGCCGATCGTCGTCGACGCCGCCTCCTGCACCAGCTCGATCGCCGACCCCGGCGACGGCGTCCTCAGCGAGGAGAACGCCGAGCGCCTCGGCAAGCTCGAGATCCTCGACTCGGTCGCCTGGGCCCACGACCGCCTGCTGCCCTGGCTCGAGGTCGGCGAGAAGGTCGGCTCCGCCACCGTCCACCCGACCTGCGCCACCCGCCACCTGGGCCTCACCCACCGCCTCGAGGCCCTCGCCGACGCCCTCGCCGACGACGTCCACGTCGCCGCCGACGGCGACCTGCTGCGGCTTCGCCGGCGACCGCGGCATCTCCCACCCGGAGCTGACCGCCGCCGCCACCCCCCCGAGGCGAGCGAGCTCGCCGGCCGCCACTTCGACGCCCGCCTCTCCAGCAACCGCACCTGCGAGATCGGCCTCGAGCGCGCCACCGGCGAGCCCTACGAGTCCGTGATCCTCCTGCTCGAGCGCCTGACCCGCGCGAATTCACAGTGACTGTGACAAAGCGTGCGCTCCAGGTTGGCGCATCCACGTCTTTAGTTGCCGCGATCCAGAGGCTCGTCGATGTCTTCAGCAGCGATCGAGGCGCGTAATGCCCCGAGCATCAGCTCCTTCTCACGGCATCACGATCAGGATGTTCTTCAACGAGGACTCTCCATCCTCGGCACCGGCCGGCACTTCCATGCTGAATACGCCGGGGCGGAAGCCTCGTTCGAGATCGGCGAGTCTGAGATCGCATTGCGGGAGACGCTGTCGACCGCGTGTCGAGCAGATGGTGAAGCAGTGGGCGCGCCAGCATCGACGCTGAGCTGATGGCTAACTGGGAGCGGGCACGAGACCACCAGCCGCTGAAGACGGATCGACCCATCTCCGCTGAATGACCTACTCATCGATGCATGTTGCATCTGCCGCCAAGACTGATCGAAGCCGATGCCGCGCGACGGCTACGAAGTCGCATCTGCGCTTCGAGGACGGCCTCGCGGCCGATGTCGACCTTTCCTATCTCCTCGACTTCGGCGGTGTCTTCGAGCCTCTGCGGGATATCGGTTCTTCCGCGCTGTCATCGAGGACGGCACTGATCGCCTGGCCGAACGAAGCCGACATCGCACCGGAGACCCTCTACGACCATGTGCAGCGCGCCGAGTACGAGAAGCGCCGCGCGCTGAGCAGTTAGCTCTCAGCTGGCGTCGACGCTCTTCGCGTCGAGGTCGCGGATCAGCGCCGCGCGTCTTGGCGTCGCTCTCCATGCGGCTGTCCAGCAGGGGGTTGATCAGGCCGCGGAAGGCGGAGACGTAGCGCCACCACTTGGGGACGAAGACGCGCGGGGCGCGTTCCTCGATCCCGCGGACCAGGCCGGCGCCGGCCTCGTCGGGGGTGATCCGCTTCAGCAGGAAGTCGGGGCTGAGCTCCCTGGATCCGGCCGCCGTCCTCCTGGTCGAAGGCGTCCTGGACCAGTTTGGTGTCGACCCAGCCGAAGTAGGCGACGCTGGCGCTGGCGCCGTGCGGGGCGAGCTCGACCCGCAGCGAGCGGCCGAGCGCCTCGACCCCCGCCTTGGCGACGGCGTAGGGGCTGTTGCCCATGCCGTTGGCGAAGGCGTAGACGGAGGAGACGACGACCATCTGGCCCTGGCGCTCGACGATCTGCGGCAGCGCCGCCCGCACGGTGCGCCAGACGCCCGAGCAGGTCGACCTCGAAGACGCGTTCCCATTCCTCGCCGGAGATGCCCGCGCGCGGTGGCGAACTGCTTCTGGGCGATGCCGGCGTTGGCGACGGCGACGTCGAGCCCGCCGAGCTTCTCGACCACCTCGGCGACCGCCGCGAACATCGCGTTCTGGTCGGTGACGTCGCCGGCCGAGCCCGATCGCCCGCGGCGCCGATCCGCTCGGCCGCCTCGCGCGCCTCGTCGGCGTCGAGGTCGAGCACCGCGACCGAGGCGCCGCGCAGGTGCATCTGCCGCGCCGTCTCGAAGCCGATCCCGCGGGCCGCGCCGGTGACGAGGGCGACTTTGCCGTTGAGGTCGTAGAGGGACATCGGCCGGGAGCGTACTGGGGCGTCCGGCGCTCAGGCGGCCGCTCGCGCGGCGCTGCCTCGACCTCGGCGACGACCGCGGCGATCTCGGCGTCGCGGTCCATGCGGCGGTCGAGCAGCGGGTTGATCAGCCCGCGCAGGGCGGAGAGGTAGCGCCACCACTGGGGCGCGAAGGCGCGCGGCGCCCGCTCTTCCAGCGCCCGCGCGATCGTCGTCGCCGGCGGCCTCGGCTGGGGTGATCCGCTTCAGCAGGAAGGCGGGCAGGATCTCCCGAGGATGCGCGGCCGCGCCGTCGTCCGGCGGTCGAGCGAGTCCCGGACCAGGTCGGTGTCGACCCAGCCGAAGTAGACGACGCTGGCGCTCGCGCCGAGCGGCGCCAGCTCCGCCCGCAGCGCCCGCCCGAGCGCCTCGACCCCGGCCTTGGAGACCGCGTAGGGGCTGGCGAGCAGGCCGTTGGCGAAGGCTGTAGATGGAGCCGATGAAGACGATCTGGCCGCCGCGCTCGGACGATCTGCGGCAGCGCCGCCCGCGCGGTGTGCCAGGCGCCGATCAGGTTGACGTCGACGACCCGCTTCCACTCCTCGCCCGGCATCGTCCGCGCCGTCGTCACCGTCGGCGGCGCGATCCCGGCGTTGGCGACGGCGACGTCGAGCCCGCCGAAGCTGCTCGACGACCGCGGCGACGGCGGCGAGCATCGCGCCCTGGTCGGTGACGTCGGCGCCGAGCCCGATCGCCCGCGGCCCGATCCGCTCCGCTGCCTCGCGCGCCTCGTCGGCGTTGAGGTCGAGCACCGCGACCGAGGCGCCGCGCAGGTGCATCTGCCGCGCCGTCTCGAAGCCGATGCCGCGGGCGGCGCCGGTGACGAGCGCGACCTTGCCGTTGAGGTCGTAGCGGGACATCGGCCGGGAGCGTACACGTCCAAGACAGCCCCGCATTAGGCTGCGCCGGGTGGCCGACCTCGACGCGACCTTCACCGCCTTCGCCGCCGAGCGCGGGCTCGAGCCGGTGCCGGCGCTCGGGCTCGGCGCCCTGACGCCGCTGCTGGTCGAGTCCAAGCACTGCCAGGTCTCCCCGGCCGCCCGCGGCCGCCTCGGCGGCGAGGTCGACGGGATCGTCGGCCACCTCGCCTACACCCGCAACAAGACCTTCCGCTTCAACGTCGCCCTGGCCGAGGTCCACGGCTCGACCGCGCTGGTGCCGCGGCTGTTCTGCATCCGCAGCGGGCGCAGCACCCGCGACGACGAGTTCTACGGCTTCGAGGCGCGCTACTCGAAGCTCTGGACCGAGAGCACGGCGCTGAACCAGCGCTACACGGTCAGCACCAGCCCCTACCAGGACCCGAACTGGATGCGGCAGCTGTTCTCGCCGGCCCTGGTCGACTACCTGGCGACCAAGCCGCCCGCCGACTTCTCCTTCGAGCTCGCCTACGGGATCCTGCTCGGCAGCGTCGAGGGCGACGACCCCGGCGCCGACGGCCTGGCGGCGCTCTGCGAGGCGACCGCCCACGTCGCCGCGCGGATCGCCCGGGAGTGCGGGGAGTAGCGATGCAGATCAACCGCACCGGCATCTTCCTGATCGCCTTCTTCGGGCTGCTGGGCCTGGCGATGTGCGTCGGCCCGGTGCTGCTCGGCGCCAGCGGCGAAGCGTCGCTGATCCTCGCCTCGACCGGGGCGATCTTCGTCCTCGTCGCCGCCGGCCTCGGCTGGTACGCGCGCCACGCCCGGGCCAAGGCCGCCCACCAGGACTGGATCTTCCAGAACGGGATCAAGGGCAGCGCGACCATCCTCGAGGTCGGCAACTCGCACACCACCGTCAACGAGATGCCGCTGATGAAGCTGAAGCTCGCCCTCGACATCCCCGGCGTCGGCCGCAGCGAGGTCAGCCGCCGCGAAGTGATGCCGGTCTTCACCGCCAACCGCATGGAGGCGGGCTTGACCCTCCCCGCCTACGCGAACCCGAAGGACCCGGCCGAGTTCATCCTCGTCTGGTGAGCCCCGCGCCCCTCGGAGGCACCGGCCCCTCCTAGAATCGCCCGTTCGTGCCCGGATTCACACCAGTCGACCCCAAGCAGTCCTTCCCCGAGCTGGAGGAGCGGGTGCTGGAGCGCTGGCGCGACGGCGACGTCTTCGAGCGCTCGCTGGCCAACCGCGCCGACGCCGAGGTCTGGAGCTTCTACGAGGGCCCGCCGACCGCCAACGGCCGCCCCGGCTCCCACCACGTCCTCGCCCGCGTCTTCAAGGACGTCTACCCGCGCTACAAGACGATGTGCGGCTACCGGGTGCCGCGCAAGGCCGGCTGGGACTGCCACGGCCTGCCGGTCGAGCTCGAGGTCGAAAAACAGCTCGGCATCGCCTCCAAGCAGGAGATCGAGGAGTTCGGGATCGCCGAGTTCAACCAGCGCTGCCGCGAGTCCGTCTTCGAGTACGTCGAGGAGTGGAACCGGCTGACCGAGCGGATCGGCTTCTGGATCGACCTCGACGACCCCTACGTCACCCTCGAGGACGACTACATCGAGTCGGTCTGGTGGTCGCTGAAGCAGCACTGGGACGACGGGCCGCCTCTACGAGGGCCACAAGGTCGTCCCCTACTGCCCGCGCGACGGCACCCCGCTCTCCTCGCACGAGGTCGCGCAGGGCTACAAGGACGTCGAGGACCCCTCCATATACGTGCGCTTCCCGCTGCTCGACGGCGCCGGCGCGCGCTCGGGCGAGTCGCTGCTGGTCTGGACGACGACCCCCTGGACCCTGCCCGGCAACGTCGCCGTCGCCGTCGCCCCCGGCGTCACCTACGTGCGGGCGAACGTCGACGGCGAGACGCCTGATCCTGGCCGAGCCGCTGGTCGAGAAGGTGCTGGGGGAGGGAGCCGAGGTCGCCGCCCGCTTCGCCGGCGCCGACCTGGTCGGCCGCCGCTACGACGGGCCGGTGTTCGAGCTCGGGGACGGCGGCCCCCAGGGCGAGGGCGAGGCCAAGCCCTTCCGGGTGATCGCCGGCGACTTCGTCACCACCGAGGACGGCACCGGCCTCGTCCACATCGCCCCCGCCTTCGGCGAGGACGACTACCGGGTCGCGGCCGAGAACGGGATCTTCGACCCGACCCGGCGGCAGACGCTCTACAACCCGGTCCAGCCCCGACGGCCACTTCGACGAGCGCGTCACCGGCTTCGCCGACCGCTTCGTCAAGGACCCGGAGGTGACCCGCGAGCTGATCGCCGACCTCGAGCGCCGCGGCCTGCTCTTCCGCGAGCAGGTCTACGAGCACTCCTACCCGCACTGCTGGCGCTGCGGCACGCCGCTGCTCTACTACGCGACCTCGAGCTGGTACATCGGCACCTCCGAGGTGAAGGAGCAGATGCTCGCCAACAACGAGGCGATCGGCTGGCACCCCGAGCACGTCAAGCACGGCCGCTTCGGCAAATGGCTGGAGAACAACGTCGACTGGGCGCTCTCGCGCGACCGCTACTGGGGCACGCCGCTGCCGGTCTGGCGCTGCACCGGCCCCGAGCTGCGGCGAGCTCGAGTGCATCGGCTCGGTCGCCGAGCTGGGCGAGCGCTCCGGCGGCGCCGTCCCCGACGACCTCCACCGCCCCTACATCGACGAGGTGACGATCCCCTGCGGCAAGTGCGGCGGCGAGATGCGCCGGGTCGAGTCGGTGATCGACACCTGGTACGACAGCGGCGCGATGCCGTTCGCGCAGTTCCACTACCCGTTCGAGAACGAGGCCGAGTTCAAGGAGCGCTTCCCGGCCGACTACATCTGCGAGGCCCAGGACCAGACCCGCGGCTGGTTCTACACGCTGCTGGCCGAGTCGACCCTGCTGTTCGGCGAGTCGAGCTACCGCAACTGCGTCTGCCTCGGCCTCATCCTCGACCCCGAGGGCCAGAAGATGTCGAAGAGCCGCGGCAACGTCGTCGACCCCTGGGAGGTGATCTCCGCCCACGGCGCCGACGCCTTCCGCTGGTACTACCTGACCGCGCAGCAGCCCTGGGCCGGCTACCGCTTCTCGGTCGACACGGTCGGCGAATCGGTCCGCCAGTTCCTGCTCACCCTCTGGAACACCTACTCCTTCTGGGTCCTCTACGCCAACGCCGAGGACCTCGGGCCACTCGACTTCCGCGGCGCCCCCGAGCCGGCCAACGACCTCGACCGCTGGGCGCTCTCGCGCCTGCAGGCGACGACCGCGACGGTGCGCGCAGCACATGGACGAGTTCGACTGCACCGCCGCCGGCCGCGCGATCGCCGAGTACGTCGAGGAGCTCTCCAACTGGTACGTGCGGCTCTCGCGCCGGCGCTTCTGGGACGGCGACCGCGCCGCCTTCGCGACCCTGCGCCACTGCCTGCTGGAGACGGCGGCGCTGCTGGCGCCCTTCGTCCCCTTCCTCGCCGACGAGATCCACCTCAACCTCGCCGGCGGCGTGCTCGGGCAGACAGGCGAGGCGCACGACTCGGTCCACCTGCGCGACTACCCGCAGGTCGACCCGGCGCTCGCCGACCCCGACCTGGAGACCGGGATGGAGGCGGTCCGCCTCACGGTCGAACTCGGCCGCGCCGCCCGCGCCCAGGCCAAGGCCAAGGTGCGCCAGCCGCTGCGCCGCGCCGTGATCGTCGCCAACGACGCCGAGCGCGAGGCGATCGAGGCCCGCGCCGACCTGGTCACCGCCGAGCTCAACGTCAAGGAGCTCGACTTCGTCAGCGACGAGGGCGAGCTGGTCCGCTACAGCGCCAAGCCCAACTACCGCACCCTCGGCCCCCGCTTCGGCAAGCGCATGCCCCAGGTCGCCGCCGCGGTCGCGGCGCTCGACGCCGCCCACGTCGCCGCGGTGATGGCCGACGGGGGGGAGGTCGGGATCAACGTCGAGGGCGACGAGCACACCCTCGGCCCCGACGAGATCACCCTCGCCCTGCAGCCGC
Source organism: uncultured Solirubrobacterales bacterium (assembly GCA_963829445.1). GTDB lineage: Bacteria > Actinomycetota > Thermoleophilia > Solirubrobacterales > 70-9 > VAYN01. The sequence continues at coordinate 83,911 of CAWHIW010000017.1, forward strand.
TCGACGGCTACGAGGTCGAGGCCGAGGCCGGCCACGCGGTCGCCCTCCAGCTCGAGCTCGACGACGAGCTGCGCCAGGAGGGCCTCGCCCGCGAGATCGTCCACGCCGTCCAGATCGCCCGCAAAGAGGCCGGCCTGGAAATCACCGACCGCATCACCCTCGGCCTCGGCGGCGACGAGGAGCTGCTGGCCGCCGCCCGCGCCCACGAGAGCTACCTAGCCGGCGAGGTCCTCGCCACCTCCGTCGCCTACGACGCGGCCGAAGGAGCAGCAGCCAAGATCGACGACCGAGATCTGACGATCGCCGTCAGCCGAAACTAACTCTTGGCTAGGAGGGACGGGGGAAGCCTCAACCGAACCTCCCCGCAGTTCGTGAGGGGCGAGGCTTCCCCCGTCCCTCCCAACCGCCAGCTAGTCCCGCGCCTCGCCAATGATGAAGTCAGTTTTCGCCGAGTCGCGAGAACTTGACCCAGCAGTGCTCCGGCGCGACCCCGGCCTCCTCGATCAACGCCGCTTCGATCCGCTTCGCGATCGCCGCCTTCTGCTCGTCGCTGCGGCCCTCGAACCAGTGGACCTCTACGAACGGCATCTCGGTTGAGAGGGAGTGGCGCCGCCGCTAGGCGAGCGCCGGCTCCAGCTCGGCCTCGAGGCGGCGCTTGGGCATCGCCCCGACGACTTTCTTCGCGATCGCGCCCTCCTTGAAGAGGATCATCGTCGGGATCGAGAGCACCTCGTACTGGGCCGCCGTCTGCTGGTTCTCGTCGACGTTGATGCTGACGATCTTGAGGTCGTCGCGCTCGCCGTCGATCTCCTCGAGCACCGGGTGGACGACGCGGCAGGGACCGCACCACGGAGCCCAGAAGTCGACCAGCACGGGGCCGTCGGCATCGAGGACGTCGGCTTTGAAGGTGGCGTCGGTTACGTCGGTCAGTTTCCCAGTCACTGGATATCCGTCTCCCGGATTCGAGGGTTCGTGGCTCAATACTTCAAAAAGTATAGCGCCTCAGCGCCGCGACCCGAATTGGCCCACCGGCTGCTCGGCGGGGGCTTTCGGCCGGGCGACATGACGCGGCCCGAAGCGTAGTAGGGGCACCCGCCAGACCGCCTCGGCGACGATCGCCCGGTCCATCTTCGAGCTGCCGGCCTGGCGGTCGCGGAAGACGATCGGCACCTCGACGACCCTGAAGCCGGCGCGGATCGCGCGGTAGGTCATCTCGACCTGGAAGGCGTAGCCGCGGGCCTGGATCGAGTCGAAGTCGATCGTCTCCAGCACCTCGCGGCGGAAGCACTTGAAGCCGCCGGTCATGTCCTCGATGTCGACGCCGAGGATCAGCTTCGCGTAGGCGCTGCCGCCGCGGCTGATCGCCTTGCGCAGCGGCCCCCAGTCGCTGACGCCGCCGCCGGGCACGTAGCGCGAGCCGAGCACGACGTCGGCCCGCCGCGCCGCCTCCAGCAGCCGCGGCAGGTAGGCGGGGTCATGGGAGAAGTCGGAGTCCATCTCCAAGACCAGCCCGGCGCCGTCGGCGAGGGCGCGGCGGAAGCCGGCGATGTAGGCAGGTCCGAGCCCCTCCTTGACCTGGCGGTGCAGGACGCTGACGCTGTCGTGACGCGCGGCGAGGCGGTCGGCGATCCCGCCGGTCCCGTCCGGGGAGCCGTCGTCGACGATCAGCACCTGGGCCGAGGCCGGCAGCTTCGCCCGCGCGGCTTCGACGAGGGCCTCGACGTTCTCGGCCTCGTTGTAGGTGGGGAGGACCAGCCAGGCTGGTCCGGTCTCGTCGTGCGGCATCGCCGCCGATGCTATTCGGCAGCCGAAAGACCGACTAAAGACGGGTCGCGGCGAGGGGATAACTTGGAGTCATGACCAACGCCGAGATCGCTGCCGCGCTGGAAGAGCTGGGCGTCCTCTACGAGCTCGACGGCGCGGTCAAATACCGGGTGCTGGCCTACGGCACCGCCGCCAACGCGATCCGCGAGAGCCCGGTCTCGGTCGCCGAGCTGGCGGCCAAGGGCCGGGCGACCGAGATCCCCGGCGTCGGCAAGACGCTGGCGGAGAAGATCGACGCCCTGCTGGAGACCGGCGAGATCCCGGCTGCGGTGAAGCTGAAGGCGAAGTTCCCGACCACCCTGATCGAGGTGACCAGGGTGCCGGGGCTGGGCGCGAAAACCGCGAAGCTGCTCTTCGACGAGCTCGGGATCGCCTCGATGGAGGACCTGGAGAAAGCCGCCGAGGGGGAAAAGATCCGCGCGGTGAAGGGCCTCGGCCCGAAGGCTGAGGAAAACGTCCTCGCCTCGCTGGAGCGGCTGGGCGAGCCGGGCGAGGGCCCGGGCCGGCTGCTGCTCTCGAAGGTGCGCCCGATCGCCGAGGAGCTGGCGGCGGCGCTGCGCGAGCACCCGGCCGCCAATCGGGTCGAGGTCGCCGGCTCGGCTCGGCGCTGGGCCGAGACCTGCAAGGACATCGACATCATCGCCACCGCCGACGAGCCGACCGCGCTCTCGGAGGCGATGGTCGCCAGCCCGCTGATCGCCGCCGCCGGCACCCCCGGCCCCAACGGCGTCCGCGCCCAGACCCACAACGGCGTCTCGGTCGACCTGCGGATCGTCGCCCCGGCCGCCTTCGGCAACCTCCTGCAGCACTTCACCGGCTCCAAGGCCCACAACGTGCAGCTGCGCGAAGAGGCGGTCGGCCGCGGCCTCTCGGTCTCCGAGCACGGCATCACCGACACCGAGAGCGGCAAGATCGACCTCTGCGTCAACGAGGCCGAGGTCTACGAGCGCCTCGGCTACGCCTACATAGAGCCGGAGCTGCGCGAGGGCCGGGGCGAGCTGAAGGCGGCCCGCGAAGGCAAGCTGCCGGAGCTGATCGAGGTCGGCGACATCAAGGGCGACCTGCACTCCCACACCACCCTCTCCGATGGCCGCAACACGCTGGAGGAGATGGCCGCGGCCGGGCGCGACCGCGGCTACGCCTACATGGCGATCACCGACCACTCCGCCAGCCACGGCTTCGGCGACCACGTCACCCCCGAGCGCCTCTGGGAGCGGATCGAGGAGGTCCGCGCCTGGAACAAGGGGAAAAAGGGCTTCCGCCTGCTGGCCGGCTCGGAGATCAACATCGGCCTCGACGGATCCCTCGACTACCCCGACGACCTGGTCGAGGCGCTGGACTGGGTCGTCGCCAGCGTCCACACCTCGTTCTCGATCCCGCCCAAGAAGATGACCGAGCGAGTCCTCACCGCGATCGAGAACCCCCAGGTCAACTGCATCGGCCACCTCACCGGCCGCCTGATCGGGCGCCGCGAGCCCTACGGGATCGACGTCGAGGCGGTGGCCGAGGCGGCCGCCCGCACCGGCACGATGATCGAGATCAACGCCAACCCCAACCGCCGCGACCTCTCCGACCGCCACGCCCGCCTCGCCGTCGACGCCGGCGTCACGATCGTGATCAACACCGACGCCCACGGCGTCGACACCCTCGACAACATCGCCTACGGCGTCGCCACCGCCCGCCGCGCCTGGCTGACCAAGGCCGACGTCGCCAACACCCGCGGCTGGGCCCAGTTCAAGAAACTCGCCGGAATCAAGCCGCGGCTGAGGCGGTCGCTGCGCAGGCCCGGGGTCCGGACCAGCTCGACCGGTCGCAGGGCGGAGGTGGGGACGACGTAGAACTTGACCCCGTCGCGGTGCTCGATTCCCAGCACGGCGGCCTCGCGGGTGTGCCAGGCGAGCGAGACGATCAGCGCGTAGCCGGCGCCGATCACGGCGACGCCGGGGAAGAAGAGCCCGAGGCCACCGGCGATGAGGGCGGTGACCACGATCGGCCAGAGGCGGCCGGCGGCGATCCGGGCCGGCGACTCCTGCGGCAGCGAGGTCGCGGTGCGGGCGCGGGTGAGGGCGTCGCGGACGTCGTCGGCGGCGCGGGCTGGGCGGCCGAGGTAGATGCCGATCCCGAGCGAGACCAGCCACCAGACCACGGCGACGAGGATCGCCGTTTCGTCGCCGTCGCGGCTGGCGCCGAGCGCGGTGATCGCCCCCAGCGCCGTCGCCTCGGCGCCGGTGACGAAGACGGTGACTCGCAGCAGGTCGGTGTAGGGCACCCGCTACTCCGCCAGCCACTCGAGGATCGCCAGCCAGCCCCGCGGCCCGTCGACGATGAGGTCGGACTCCTCGGGCAGCTCCGGCGGCGCCTCGGCGGAGACGATGCCGACGCAGACCGCGGTCTCCAGCTCCCCCTGCTCGCCGAGCTCGCGCAGCCGGCGGAAGGCGTCGAGGTCGGTGCGGTCGTCGCCGGCGTAGACGGCGGCGCGCAGCTGCCCTCCCGCGAGCAGCGAGGCGACCGCGGCGTCCTTGCCGCCGCCGCCGACCGGGCGCAGCTCCAGCACCTTGCGCCCCCAGCGCGGTTCCAGCCCGGCGTGCCCGCCCTCAACCGCGACCTCGTGGGCTCGGCCCTCGGCGTGCCCCTCGTCCTCGGCGCCGCGCCAGTGCAGCGCCTGGATCGGCCCCTTGTCCTCCAGTCGCAACCCGACTGACCGCAGCCGCTCCAGGTCGAGCGCGGCGACGAAGTCCGCGGCCTCCGTCTCGCGCCCGGCCAGCGAGGGGTCGGGCCGCGGCGACTCGTCGCCCGGCAGCAGCAGCTCCAGCCCGTGGTTGCCGGCATAGGCGAGCTCGTCGAGGCCGACCAGCCGCCGCGCCTCCTCGGCCTGGCGCCCGGAGACGCAGCCGACCAGCCCGTAGCGCTCGCTCAGCCGCGCCAGTGCCGCCCGCGCCGGCGCCGGCACTGAGGCCTCCTCGGCCCGCGCCGCGATCGGGGCCAGGGTGCCGTCGACGTCGGTGAGGATCGCGGCCCGCGCGGGATCGGCTCGCAACGGCGCCAGCAGCGTGGCCCAGGAGCCTTCCGTCTGCGATTCGCGAGGCACGGCATCTAGTATCGCCGGATGCCGCCCCGCTCCGAGTCGATGCCCTCGGACTCGCTGTTGAAGCTGGCGGCGATCGGCACCACCGCGGGCATCTTCAGCGGCCTCTTCGGCGTCGGCGGCGGCACCGTGATCGTGCCGCTGCTGATCCTCTGGTTCGGCTACGGCGAGCGCCTCGCGACCGGCACCAGCCTCGCCGCGATCGTCCTCATCGGCCTGCTCGGCGCCCTCGCCGGCGGCGGCATCTACGGCAACGTCCACGTCGCCACCGGGCTGCTGCTGGCGATCCCCGCCGTCGTCGGCGTGGTGATCGGGGACCGCGATCCAGCAGCGGATCCCCCAGCGCGCCGTCTCCTACCTCTTCGCCGCGCTGCTGGTCGCGATCGCGATCGAGCTGATCCTCAAATGAGCGGAGTGGAACCCACATCGCAATCTGGTTCTCTGCGGGTTTCGCGGAGCGGGTGCTTCAAATGAACGAGGTGCTGGCAATCCTGATCGCGGTCGCCGGCGGGCTCGCCGGGGGGCTGGTCGGCGTCGGCGGCGGCGTCCTCTTCGTGCCGGCGCTGACGATCTTCCTCGGCCTCAGCCAGGTCGAGGCCGAGTCGACCTCGCTGCTGACGATCGTGCTCGTCGCCCTGGTCGGCGCCTACCGCCAGAACGGCTACGGCAACGTCCGTATCCGCGAGGCGCTGATCATCGGCGCCCTCTCCCCGCTCGGCGTCCTGATCGGCGTCGCCGTCGCCAACAACGTCCCCGAACGCGCCCTGCAGCTCGGCTTCGCCGCCCTCGCCCTCTTCTTCGCCTTCCAGCTGGTCCGCCGCGCCCGCGCCGCCGCCTAGTCCCTCCTATTGCTGTGGTAGCGGGGTAGGCGAACTGTATTTCGTGGGAAAGGAACCGCGCAACCCGGACCTGCTAGCCGGAGGAGCCGACCGCCTCGGCCGCCTGCAGCGAGCCGATCAGGGCGAGGCCGAGCAGCTCGCGCAGCTCGTCGCGGCCGAGGTCGCGGCTGCTCGAGCCAGCGCAGCACCGACCCTTCGATGAAGAAGAACCAGCCCTGGACGGCGGTCTCCAGGGCGGGGGTGCGCTCGACGCTGGCCGGCGGCTGCCTCCCAGGCTGGCGAGGGACTCGATCACCGCGTCCATCCGCTGCTGGCGCCCGGCCTCCAGCGCCGCCTGGATCTCGGGGTCGCCGCCGCCGCGGCTGCGGAAGATCGCCGCGTAGGCGGCCTCGTGTTCCTCGACGAAGTCGAGGAAGCGGTCGAGGCTGGCGGCGAGCTGCTCGGCGGGGGGGAGGTCGGGGTCGGGGGCGGTCAGCGCCGCCAGCTCGTCCTGGCCGCGCTCGAGGGCGGCGATGAGGAAGTCCTTCTTGGTCGGGAAGTAGTGGTAGAGCAGCCCCTTGGAGACGCCGGCGGCGCGGGCGATCTCCTCGATCGAGACCTCGTCGAAGGGGCGGGTGGCGAGCAGGCGGGCTCCGGAGGCGAGCAACTGCTCGCGCCGGGCATCGGTGCTGAGCCGGCGTTTCTGGGTCAGCTCCATCGGGACGGAGGCTATTCGCTATTGACCACTGAGTTCAATAGCTGCTAGAAATCCCAGCACTATTGAACTGACGGTCAACAAACCGCAGGACGCGACGCCGGCGGTGGGCGCTCCAACCGCCGCCCCGGCGCTGCCGCCCGGCCCCTCGCTGCCGCGGCCGCTGCTGCTCGGCCGCTTCGTCATGCAGCCGACCTCCTTCCTGGTCGACTGCGAGCGCCGCTACGGCGAGTACTTCACCCTGCGCCTCTCCGACGAGCGCACGATGGTCATCACCTCCGATCCGGGGGCGGTGAAGACGGTCTTCACCGGCGACCCGGCGCAGATGCTGGCCGGCAAGAACAACGACATCCTGCGGCCCCTGCTCGGCGACCGCTCGGTGCTGCTGCTCGACGGCGCCGCGCACATGCGCCAGCGCCGGCTGATGCTGCCGCCCTTCCACGGCGAGCGGATGAAGGCCTACGGCGAGACGATGCGCGCGGTCGCCGAGCGCCACGGTCGCCGCCTGGCCCCACGGCGAGACCTTCGCCGCTGCGCCCTCGATGCAGGCGATCACCCTGGAGATCATCCTGCGCACCGTCTTCGGCCTCGACGACCCCGCGCGGATCGAGCGCGTCGGGGCGCCGCTGCGGCGCCTGCTCGACGCCACCGCCAGCCAGCCGCGCCTGCTGGCGCTGCAGGTGACCAGCTCGGAGAACCCGCGGCCGCGCAGCCCCTGGGGCCGCTTCAACCGGCTCGTCGCCGCCGCCGACCGGGTCGTCTACGAGGAGATCCACGCCCGCCGCGCCGCGGCCGACGCGGCGGCCACGACGACATCCTCTCGATGCTGCTGGAGGCCCGCGACGAGGACGGCCAGCCGCTGACCGACCGCGAGCTGCGCGACGAGCTGATGACCCTGCTGCTGGCCGGCCACGAGACCACGGCGACGGCGCTGAGCTGGACCCTGGAGCGCCTCGTCCGCCACCCGGACGTGGTCGCGCGGCTGCGCGCCGAGCGGCGCCAGGGGGACGAGGCCAGCCCTTATCTGGAGGCGACGATCAAGGAGGCGCTGCGGCTGCGCCCGGTCGTCACCGCGGTCGGCCGCCACCTGACCGCGCCGCTGGAGATCGGCGGCCACCTGCTGCCGGCGGGGGTCAGCATCAACCCCTCGATCTACCTGCTCCACCGCCGTCCCGACCTCTACCCCGAGCCCGAGGCCTTCCGCCCCGAGCGCTTCCTCGACGACCCTCCCGGCACCTACCAGTGGATCCCCTTCGGCGGCGGCGTGCGCCGCTGTCTCGGCGCCAGCTTCGCCCTCTACGAGATGAAGATCGTGCTCCAGACCGTCCTCGACCGGGTCGCCCTCGTCCCTCAGCGCGGCGACGGCGAGCGGGTCACCCGCCGCGCCATCACCTTCGCCCCCAACCGCGGCGCCCGCATCGCCGTGGAGCCTGTATGACCCCCGCCAAAAGCGCGCCGACGGGCCTCAAACGTCCAGATAGCGGACGCGATAGGCCCATCGACCCCTTGGACGGGCTGGTCGGGCAGGCGGCGGCGCTGGTGGAGGGGGAGGTGAGCTCGCGGGAGCTGACCGAGCGCTCACTGGCGCGGATCGAGGCGACGCAGCCGACCCTGAACGCGTTCCGCGTCGTCTGCGCCGAGCAGGCCCTGGCCGACGCCGACGAGGCCGACCGCCGCCTCGCCGCCGGCGAGCGGGCGCCGCTGCTGGGGGTGCCGGTGGCGATCAAGGACGACGTCGACCTCGCCGGCCACGCGACCCCGTTCGGCTGCGCCGGCGAGCACCCGGCGGCCGAGCGCGACGCCGAGCCGGTCCGGCGCCTGCGCGCGGCGGGCGCGATCGTCGTCGGCAAGACCAACGCGCCCGAGGTCGGCCAGTGGCACTTCTCCGAGACCGAGGCCTTCGGCGCCACCCGCAACCCCTGGCACCCCGAGCACACGCCGGGCGGCTCCAGCGGCGGCGCCGCGGCGGCCGTCGCGGCCGGGATCGTCGCCGGCGCGATGGGCTCCGACGGCGCCGGCTCGATCCGCATCCCCGCCGCCTGGACCAACCTGGTCGGACTCAAGCCCCAGCGCGGCCGCGTCTCCACCTGGCCCGACGCCGAGGCCTTCAACGGCCTCAGTTGTTACGGCCCGCTGGCCCGCGACGTCGCCGACACGGCGCTGCTGCTCGACGTCCTCGCCGGCAACGTCCCGGCCGACCGCCACCACGTCGCGGCCCCGGCCGAGCCCTTCGCGGCCGCCGCCGCCCGCCCGCCGCAGCGGCTCCGCATCGCCCTCTCCTTCGCCACCCCCGTCGGCGCCCCGGGCAAGGTCGACCCCGAGCACCGGGCGGCGGTCGAGGCGCTGGCCGTGAGCGCTGGCCGAGCTCGGCCACGAGGTCGAGCCCGCGACCCCGACTACGGGCTGGTCGGGGCGGCGCTGATCCCGCGCGGGATGTCGGCGGTCGAGGCCTGGCTGCGCGAGCGCGAGGTCGACCGCGCCCAGCTCGAACCGCGCACCCGCGTCCACGCCCGCATGGGCCGCCTGCTCGGCGGCGCCCCGCTGCGCGCCGCCCGCGCCGCCGAGCTGCCGTTCCGCCGCCGCATGGGGGCGATCTTCGACGACGTCGACCTCGTCCTCACCCCGACCACGGCGCTGCCGCCGCCCCGCATCGACCACCTCAAGGGCCGCGGCTACTGGGCGACCAGCACCGCCGCCAGCGCCGCCTGTCCCTTCGCCTGGCCCTGGAACGTGGTCGGCTGGCCGGCGCTCAGCGTCCCCGCCGGCTTCACCGCCGCCGGCCTGCCGATCGGCGCCCAGCTGGTCGCGCCGGCCGCAAGCGAGGCGCTGCTGCTCTCGCTGGCGGCGCAGCTGGAGCAAGGCCGGCGCTGGCACGAGCAGCAGCCGCCGGCCTCGCACTAGCGTCCGCGCCCTTACTGCGCGGTTAACTCCATCGTCTACGCTCAGAGCGTGGATTCGCTCACCTGGGAAGGCGACCTGCCGCATCTGCGATCACCGGTCATGGTCTGCGCTTTTCGCGGCTGGAACGACGCCGCCGCCGCCGCCTCGACCGCGCTCGGCGCCATCGCCTCCTCCTTCGACTCCGAGCTGATCGCCAAGGTCGACCCCGAGGACTACTTCGACTTCCAGTCGACGCGGCCGACGATCGTCCTCAGCGAGGGCCGGACCCGCCGCATCGAGTGGCCGGAGAACAACCTCGTCGCGGTCCGGGTCCCGACCGCCGACCGCGACCTGGTCCTGCTCGACGGGACCGAGCCGAACCTGCGCTGGCGCACCTTCTCGGAGACGATCGCGACCGCCGCCGACGCGCTCGGGGTCGAGCTGGTGATCACCCTCGGCGCCCTGATCGCCGAGGTCTCCCACACCCTGCCGGTGCCGATCACCGGGCTCGCCTCCGACCAGGAGCTGGTCGAAGAGCTCGAACTCGAGCGCTCCAACTACGAGGGGCCGACCGGGATCGTCGGCGTCGTCCACGACCTCTGCCGCCAGGCCGGGATCAGCTCCGCCTCGCTCTGGGCGGCGGTGCCGCACTACGTCGCCGCCGTCCCCAACCCGAAAGCGGCGCTGGCGCTGCTGCGCCGGCTCGAGGGCCTGACCGGGATCGCCGTCGAGGCCTCCGAGCTGGAGGAGGAAACGAGCGACTACGAGGAGCAGATCGGCCGCGCGATCGCCGCCAACCCGGAGATCGAGGAGCTGGTCTCGCGGATCGAGGCCGAACAGGTCGACCTGCTGACCGAGGAGGGCGAGGACCTGCCCTCGGCCGACTCCATCGCCCGCGAGTTCCAGCGCTTCCTGCGCCAGCGCGGCGACGGCCAGTAGAGGACGCTGCAAACCGGCGCATCTCGGCGTCCTCGGTCGGTCATGTGCAGAGCACACTCCCTCCTCGTCCTTGAGCTGCTTGGTTTTCGCGTCCTCTAGGACTCGGCGGCCGGGCAGATCAGGCGGTAGTCGCACCAGCCGCAGACGCTGGGGGAGGGGCGCGGCTCGAAGTCCTGGCTGAGCACGCCCTCGCCGACCTGCAGCACCGTGCGCTCGACCCGCTCGGCGTCGTCGGGCTTGGTCGGCGCCGCCACCTTGTCGGCGTCGAGCACGTAGTAGTAGCTGCCGAGACTGGCCTCGACCTCCCAGGCCTCGCGGGCGGCGAGCCGGTAGAGCGCCAGCTGCAGGTCGTTCTCCAGCTCGGCCTCGGTGCGGCGCTCGCCGGTCTTGTAGTCGATCAGCTCGTAGTCGCCGTCGGGCAGGCGGTCGACGCGGTCGACGCGGCCGCGGACGTGGTGCTCGCCGACCTTGAAGTCGAACTTCTTCTCCAGCCAGACCGGTTCGCCCTCGGCGACCCGCTCGCGCTCCCAGTAGAGCCGCAGCGCCTCGCGGGCGCGGTCGCGGAACTGCAGCTCGTCGTCGGTGGCGCCGAAGCCGGTGCGCCGCCAGCCGGTCTCGAAGAGGCTGCGTCAGCTGGGCCAGCCCTTCCTCGTCGTTCTGCGGCGGCTCCTTGTGGAAGCGCTCGAGCACGTTGTGGATGAGGATCCCGAAGCGCTGGTTGATCGTCGGCTCCTGCGGGATCCCGAAGACGCGGGCGAACTTGTACTTCAGCGGGCAGGTCAGGTAGAGGCTGAGGTCGGAGGCCGAGAGGCTGAGCATGCCGTCGCCGCGGCGGGGCAGGAAGGCCTCCAGCGAGGGCTCCTCGCGGGCGGCGATCAGCTCGCGCCGGCGGCCCTGCTCGTCCTCGGCGTCGAGCAGGTAGGAGTCGAGCGAGGAGGCGTCGAGCTCGGCCTGCTGCTCGGGGGTCGCGACCTGGCGCAGGAGCCCGTTGACCGCCTCGACCGCCTCCGCCGTCGGCTCGTCCCCGGGGCGCTGCGCCAGCGCCGCCAGCTTCAGCAGCTCGAGGTAGCGGGCGATCGCCCGGTTGACGTCGATCGCCGTGTCCAGGCGCGGCTCGGAGAGCTCGCGCCCGGCCTTCCAGGAGGCCTCCAGCACCTGCTCGCGCAGGGTCCGGTAGGTCGCGTGCAGGCCCTCGGCGGGCCCGAACAGCTCCTCGCCGTGCTCCTCCTCGCCGGCGTCTGTCGCCGCCAGCGCCTGCTCGTAGAAGCGGGAGGGCCGCGCCTCTCCCTCCTCGCCGCGCTCGACCCGGGAGAGGACGAGGCGGCTGCGGGCCGGCCAGCCGATCCGCGCCCACTCGGCTTCGCCCTCGAGCCCGAGCACGAAGACGTGGTCGAAGCCGATCCCCTTGACCGCGTCCATCGCCATCCCCTGGACCGAAGCCGGCGACGGCGGCTCCTCGCCGCCGGCCGGCTCGACGCCGGCCTCGGCGACGGCGCTGAGGTAGGCGACGAAGCCGCGGGTCGAGCCATGCGGCTCGCGCCGCGTCCAGGCGGTCGCCAGCTCGGCCAGCCGCGAGAGCCCGAGCAGCCGCTCGGCGACCTCGGGCTGGGCGGCGAAGAGGCGCTGGCGGCGCAGGCCGACGCGCTCGATCAGCCGCCGCACGAAGACGTCGGCGCGGCGCTCCTCCATCGCCGCCGAGGCGGCGTTGTAGAGCTTGAGGAAGGACTGGATCCGCTCCCGCGCCTCGGGCTGGAACTGGGGGCTGTCGAGCGCGGCCTCGCAGGCGGCGACCATGTCCTGCTTGCGCCGCCGCGCGATCGTCGTCAGCCGCGCCAGGTCGCCGGGACGCAGTTCGATCGGCGGCCGCGTCAGCGCCCGGGCCACCGCCGGCGAGTCGTCGGGGTCGGCGAGCGCCCGCAGCCAGGCGATCGCGTCGCGCACCTCGGGCCGCTGGAAGAGGGCGGCGGGGCCGGAGAGGTGGAAGGGGATGCCGCGCTCCTCCATCGCCGCCGCGACCGTGCCGCCCTGGCCGGCCGGCTCGGCGACGAGGACGCAGATCTCCTGCGGGTCGGCCCCGGCGGCCAGCAGGTGCTCGACCTCGCGGGCGACGGCCTGGGACTGGGCGCGCTCGTTCGAGCACTTCCAGAACCGGACCGCGGGCTCGCGGAATCGGTGCTCCAGAAGCACTACGTCGCCGTCGGGATGGAGGTCGCGGAACCACAGGGCTGGTGCGTGGCCCGATGGGGAGTCCTGCGGGCGGGCGGGGGCGTCCGTTCTCGGACTCCCCATCGGGCCCCTCTCCGGCGCGGGGCTGGGTCGGTCTCCTCGAGCGCGTAGAGGTGGTTCGGGTTGTCGGTGGCGAGGGCGGTCAGGAGGGCGCGTTGAGCTGGGGTTGCCTCCTCGAGCTCGTCGACCATCAGGTATTCGAAGCGCTTGGCGATTTGGCTCGCGGGCGTCGGGGCGTTCGGCGAAGAGGCAGTCGAGGGCGAGGAAGACGTCGCCGTGGTCGAGGCTGCCGGCGCCGGCGAGGATGCGGTCGTGGGCTGTGTAGAGCTCGGCGAACTCGAGCTCGCGCCGGGCGGCCTCCGCCGCCGGCCTCGTCGTCGGCGCCATTCCCGGCCTCGCGGGCGCGCTGCTCCAGCCGCGTCGGCCCGACCCGATCCGCCTTCAGCGCGTCGATCCGGGCCAGCAGCCGGGCCAGCAGGCCGGCCGGGTTGCCGCGGATCTCGTGCCGGCGCAGCGGCAGCTGGTCGAGGCGGTCGAGCAGCATCGCCAGCCGCTCGGCCGGCCCGAGCACGTCGAAGAAGGGGTCGAGGCCGGCGGCCTCGGCGTGGTCGCGCAGCAGGCGCTCGCCGATCGTGTCCCAGCTGCCGATCCAGAGCTCCTCGAACGGCCCCGGCAGCAGCGCCTCGGCCTTTTCGCGCAGGCGCCGGGCGGTGGCGCGGGTGGAGCCGATCAGCAGGACCCGCTCGGGCGCCGTCCCGTCCGCGGCCAGCCGCGCCAGCCGCCGCGCCAGCAGCTCGGTCTTGCCGGTTCCGGCGGCGCCGAGGACCAGCAGCGGACCCTCGCCGTGGGCGATCGCCCGCTCGCGTCCCCCGGTCTCAACAGCCGCCGTCGGTTGCCCCTCGCGCATCACCCAACGCTAGCGCGACGTAGCATCCGGCCGATGGACGTTTTCTCCGCAGACTGGCTGGGAATCTGCCGCCGCGCCGTGGCGGCCCAGCGGGCGATCTTCAGCGCCACCGCGAGCAGCGAGGAGCGCACCGTCTACGAGGGCGTCGGCGAGGGGGGAGACCACACCCTCGAGATCGACCGCCGCTGCGAGGACGTCGTCTTCGCCGAGCTGGAGGCGCTGGCGGCGCAGGGAGCCTCCTTCGTCGCCGTCTCCGAGGAGCGGGGCGAGGTCGAGTTCGGCGGCGGCGGCGCCGCCCGGGTGGTGATCGACCCGATCGACGGCTCGCTCAACGCCCGCCGCACGATCCCCTCGCACAGCCTCAGCATCGCCGTCGCCTCCGGCGCCTCGATGGCCGACGTCGAGTTCGGCTTCGTCCATGACTTCGGCGCCGACGAGGAGTTCGCCGCCCGCCGCGGCGAGGGGGCAACGCTCGGCGACGGCGCCATCGCCGGTCGTCGCCGAGGCCGAGAAGCTGGAGGTGGTCGGCCTGGAGTCGGCCGAGCCGGAGTGGTCGCTGCCGGCGCTGCGAGTCTCTGGCCGGCAGGGCCTACAGGTTGCGGGTGGTCGGCTCGATCGCGATCACCGCCTCTTATGTCGGGGCCGGCCGCTTCGACGCGATGCTGAGCCTGCGTTCCTGCCGCTCGGTCGACGCCGCCGCGGCGCAGCTGATCGTGCGCGAGGCGGGCGGGGCGGTCGCCTTCGGCGATCTCGCCCTGGAGGAGGCGGCCCTCGATCTCGAGGCCCGCTACCCGATCGCCGCCGCCTGCGGCCCCGCCGCCCTGGCGACGGTGCGCGCCGCGCAGGCCGCGGCCGCGGCCGTGTAACCACTTCCCCAAAAGAGGTTAGGAACGTGTGTTCGCAAAAGAACGTACGTTCGTTACACTCGCCGAACGCCCAGGCAGGCAAACAAAATTCGAAGGGATTCAACTTTCATGGCAGACACGAAAAACGGCAGCAAATCCAAAACTCAGGCCAAACGCGCGACCACCGAAGCCAAAAAATCGGCTACGTCCACCGCCAAAGCCACTAAACGCGCCGCCACCAAGACGGCCGTCGCGCAGAAGAACCAGGTCCAGACCGTGGCCGAGTCCGCCGTCGACGTGCCGGTCGGCATCGTCCTCAGCGTCAGCGACCGCGTCTCCGATCTGGTCGAGCCGTGGACCGGCCGCAGCAGCGCCGAGAAGCAGCTCAAGTCCTACCGCACGCAGCTGCGCAAAACCGTCAAGCGCACCGAGCGTCGCGGCACCAGCGCCCGCCGCAAGGCGACCACCGAGGCCCGCAAGACCCGCAACCGGGTCGAGCGCGAAGCCCGCAAGCACCAGCGCACGGTCGAGACGACCCTGAAGCAGCAGCGCAACGAGGTCGAGTCCCGCGTCCAGGGCCTCGTTGATCAGGTGACTGATCAACTCGCAGCTCTCAGGTAGGAGTGCACAGGACGCGGCACTGAGAACGTCCAGGACACGGCGCGGATGCGCCCTCTCAAAAGACCCCGTGTGGAACCACCACACGGGGTCTTTTTCGTGAACGCCCCGCTTGGTCCTGGACGTTCTCAGTCACAACGAGCAGTCACCGGCCGGTGACGAAGACCGGGCGGGAGAAGGCGGGCTCGTAGGGCCAGCCGTCTTGCGCGGGGGCGAAGGCGCGGAACTGGAAGCGGACGCCGCGGCTGTCGTCGTCGCTGAAGGAGTAGGGGTAGCGGAAGTGGCCGTGGGCGTCGGTCTGCACGGTGCGGAACTCGGACCAGTCGCTGCCGGGGAAGCGGAACTGGAGCTCGACCGGCCGACCGCCCGCGGGAATCGGCGCGCCGAGGTCGCCGACGCCGCCGCTGAAGACGATCGGCGCGCCGCCGATCCGGGCCTTGGAGGAGGAGGTGTGCATCCGCACGTCGCTCAGGACCAGCATCCCTACGGCGCCGCCGCTGGCCCGGGTCAGGGTCCGGCTACCGGCGAAGACGGCTTCGACCTGGCGGCTGGGCCCTGGGGCCAGGCGGGTCACGAAGGTTCCGTCGGCCGCCGTCTCGACCGTGGTCGTGCGTTGCCCTGAGTCAGCGCCGGCGCTGAAGGTCTCGACGATCTCGACCGGCATCCCGCCCTGTGCGATCCCGGAGGCCAAGGTCAAGCGGCCGGCGTAGGAGAGGCCGTGCCCGAAGGGCGTCGCCCTTGTCTTCGGCCGCCGCTCGAACGCCTCGATCTCCTCGCGCCGGCAGCGCCGCCGCTCCTTGCCACGGGCGCAGTGCTGCCAGATCAGGCGCCTGCCACCGAAGCCGGCGACCATCGCGGTCGGCTTCTTCAAGGGGTTGCTCAGCACCACACGGGTTCCGTTTCCACGCCGTTCGGTACTGCCGGCATTGCCTGCCGCGTCGTAGCCGCTCGCTCGGAACTCATAAGACCCGGGCGGGTAGGCGTCGGAGTCCCAGCGCGCGACCAGCCGGTTGCCGGAGGCCGTGGTCGGCAGCGGCGCGAACGGCTGCCGCGAGTGAGCCGGTCGCACGGCGATCGATCCCCGTGCCGGGCTGGGTCCGGAGAGGGGGTCGGTGACGATGGCTTCCATCCGCTCCGGTTCGGCCGGATCCTGGGCGGCGACGAAGGCGACCCGGGGCGGGCTTTCGTCGATGCGAACCGCTGTAGTGGCTGGCGAGCGCGCATCCAGATTGCCGGCGCCGTCGCGGGCATAGAAGGCGATGGCGTGCGTTCCCTCGCCGCTGACAACGGTGGCGGCTG
This sequence comes from uncultured Solirubrobacterales bacterium, assembly GCA_963829445.1. Taxonomy (GTDB): domain Bacteria; phylum Actinomycetota; class Thermoleophilia; order Solirubrobacterales; family 70-9; genus VAYN01. Next base: position 100,067 of record CAWHIW010000017.1, read on the forward strand.
AAGCTCCTGGCTCGACCCTCGGCACGGCGCCGTCGACGGCGATCGCGGTGAACGGGCCGCTGGGACCGCTCGCCGTCATCCCGGACAGAGCGTCGGCCGCGCTCGCCGTCACCCGAACCGGCCCCTTGGCCCAGCCCGGAGGCATCCCGCGCAAGCTCACCTCGGGCAGGGTGGCGTCGACGCGCACGATCGCGCTCCTGGCCTCCAGCGACCGCTTCCCGGAACCCGAGACGGCGACGGCGCGGACGTAGTTGATCCCCTCGGGCAGGGTGCCGAGCGAGAGCCGGTCGTCGCCCATGCCACCACGCAGGTCGGTCTCGGCGAGGCTGCAGCGATCGCTTCCCGCGCAGGGTGAGCTAGCGCCCCCGCGGTCGACTGAGACGGCGTAGCCGCGGATTCCCGAGACCGGCTGCGGCCCCGCGGGATGCTCGATCCTGACCACCGCGGCCGCGTTCCCGGCGACCCATCCCGGTGGGGGAAGTGGCTGCGCCGAGCCGGGCCGAGCATCGTCGAAGCGCAGAGTGGTGCTGACCTTCGGGCCGGGCTGGCCACCGGGGCCCTGGAGCCAGACCTCGGCCCGGTAGACGCCGGGAACGAAGGGGAAGGGGATGCGAACGTTGTCGATCCGGGTCATGTCCCCGGATATATGGACCTCCTCTTTGCTCAGCGCACTCCCGGCGGCGTCATAGAGGCGGTAGTTGGCGGCCGTGATCGGAAAGCCCTGTTCCGCGACCGGAGGGCGGAGCCAGCTGAGCAAGAAGTAGTTGTCCGGGTGCCAGGTGTCGGTGCTGTCGGCGATTCCCTCTCCATCCCAGATCCGCAGCTGGACCGGCAGCAGTTGGGACGCCTGGTCGGCGGCGGCGCCGTCGGCGATAAGCAGCGATGCGGCGAGGATCGCCATCGCCGTGCGGAGAGCGTTCCCGGCTCGTCTCACGGCCCGAACTCCCCCGCCGGGCTGCCGGCGGCCGCACTCGTCGCGCTGCCTGCGCTGCTGGATTCGGGTGCGACCGGCGCCGGCGGGGGCGTGTATTCGGTGGCGCCGGCGCTGGTTTCGGGGGCGGGAGTCGAGACCGCCTCGGCCACCGGCGCCGGCTGGTGGTGGGAAGGAGTTGGCTCGGGGTCGGAGGCGACAGGCGCGGGTGCCGTTTCGTACTCGACCCCGCTTTCGTCGCTCGACTCGGTCGCGATGTCCGGCTCGATCGTGCGCTCCAGCACCGCTGCCTTCGTGTGTTGCGGGGTGATGTCCAAGGGCGCCGGCACGATCCCGGTCGCGACGCAGGCCGCCGCGCCACCGGCCGTGCCGACGCAGATCGCGGCGACCTTCGCCAGCGCTGCCACTCCGGCGCCGCGGGTGCCGCCCGAGGCGGCGACCTGCTGCAGCACCGAGTCGGCGTCGCCGCCGGCACCGCCGAACCGCGCGGTGAGCCCGGCGAAGGCGTCGTGGGCGCGGTCGAGCAGCGAGCGGCCGAGGGGAAGCGCCGGCGCCAGGGCCGCTGCAGCGGCGGGGGCCGCTCGATAGGCGCGCAGGGTGCCACGGCAGCTGGCGCAGGCGCGCAGGTGCTCGCGCAGTTCCGCCGTCTCCTTGCCGCCGGTCTCGCCGTCGCAGAAGGCCGAGAGCAACGGCCGCATCTCCTCACAGCGGCTGCCGTCGCGGCTGTCCGCGAGGACGCGGCGGAACTTCTCTCTGCCCTCGGCCAGGCAGCGGTTGATCTTGGTGTGGCTGAAGCCGGTGATCTCGCCGATCTCCTTGTAGGAATAGCCCTCGGCAAGCAGGCCGAGGGCGCGCAGCTCCTGCGGCTTCAGGGTCTGCAGCGCCTCGCGGCTGCGGGCTATCGCTTCCTGGCGCTCGGCCCGCTCGGGCGGGCCGTCGGTCCGGGCCGGGATCATCGCCACCCAGTCCTCGCGCCCCGGCTCGGGGATCGAGGCCGCGGGACCGCTGAGGATCCGCTCGCGGTCGCGCTTGACCGCCAGCGCCTCGTGCTTGACGACGGTCTGGGTCCAGCGGATCAGGTCCCGGGGGTCGTCACTCGGCGCCTTCAGGAGGAGGATCTCGAGCGCCCGCTGCAGCGCGTCTTCGGCGTCGTCGGCGCAGAGCGAGTAACGGCGGGCGGTGCGGCGGAGGGCATCCTCGTGGCGCGAGTAGGTCTCGATCGCGGCACGCTTTCGCGACGCCTCCGACACCGCGGCTGGCGCGGTGCGCTCCTCCCCCTGCTCAATCGAACTCATCACTCGACTCCCCTTGCCCCGCTTCAATCTCTCGTACCGAACATAGGCAGCGTTAACCACCTCACGACCACTTCTCTCCCCCCACTCAGACGATTTTCGGCCTTGGATTTTCGGAAATTGCGGGAAGCACCCACCACGCAACCGCAGGGTGAGCCCCGATAGCATCGGCGCCATGACGACCTGCGTAGTTACCGGCGGCGGCGGCTTCCTCGGATCCCATCTCTGCGAGCACCTGCTCGGCAAGGGGCACAGGGTGATCTGCCTCGACAACCTCGAGACCGGATCGCTGGAGAACATCGCCCATATCCGCGACGACGCGTTCGAGTTTCGTCACACCGACATCACGACCCACGTCGACATTCCCGAGGACGTCGACTTCGTTTACCACCTGGCCTCGCCGGCAAGCCCGATCGACTACCTGCGGCTGCCGCTGCACACGCTCAAAGTCGGCTCGCACGGCACCCACCACATGCTCGGCGTCGCCAAGTGGAAGCGCGCCCGCTTCCTGATCGCCTCGACCAGCGAGGTCTACGGCGACCCCAAGGTCCACCCGCAGAAGGAGGACTACTGGGGCCACGTCAACCCGATCGGCCCGCGCGGCGTCTACGACGAGGCGAAGCGCTACGCCGAGGCCCTGACCATGGCCTACCACCGCCAGCAGGGTGTCGACACGGCGATCGTCCGCATCTTCAACACCTACGGCCCGCGCATGCGCGCCCACGACGGCCGCGCGATCCCGACTTTCCTGCGCCAGGCGCTGCAGGGCCGGCCGCTGACCGTCTTCGGCGACGGCAGCCAGACCCGCAGCTTCTGTTACGTCGACGATCTGATCCGCGGCATCGTCGGCCTCGCCGAGTCCGACGAGCACTCGCCGGTGAACATCGGCAACCCGAACGAGTTCACTCTGCTGGAACTGGCCAAGGCCGTGATCGAGGTCACCGGTTCGAGCTCGGAGATCATCTACGAGGCGCTGCCCACCGACGATCCCCAGCAGCGCCGGCCCGACATCGCCCGCGCCCAGGAGCTGCTCGGCTGGGAACCGTCGATCGAGTTGATCGACGGGCTGCGCCGGACGATCGACCAGACCGGCCACCGGCGCCTCATCGGCGAAACCGCCTAGCCGGCCGTTGGCCCTGAGCACCGCGGGCCGCACCTGTCTCCTGATCGGCGCCCGGGGGTTCGTCGGCTCCCACCTGCGCCAGGCGGCTTCCGAGGCCGGTCTGCATGTGGTCGCCGCGTCGCGTCAGGGCGGCGAGGTGCCGCCCTGCGACCTGCTGAACCCGGTGGCGGTGGAGGAGTGCCTGCGCGCGGTCGCACCCGACCTGATCCTCAACGCCGCCGGCGACCCCTCGGTGGCCCGCAGCTGGGAGCAGCCGGATGAGGCGCGCGCGATCAACGCCGGCGGCGTCCGCAACCTGCTCGAGGCGGCTGCCCGCGCGGTGCCGGCCGCGCACCTGGTCTGCCTTTCCTCGGCCGCCGTCTACGGCCAGCCCGGGGAGGCGCAGATGCCGCTGCGGGAGGATTCGCCGCCGGCGCCGGTCAGCCCCTACGGGAGGGCGAAGCTGGAGATGGAGGGGTTCTGTCGCGAGGCCGAGGAGGCCGGCCAGCGGATCGCGGTGGTTCGCGCCTTCAACCTGATCGGCCCCGGCCAGCCACCATTCAACGCCGCCTCCAGCCTCGCCCGCCAGATCGCCGCGGCGGAGCGGGACGGCGAGGCGGCGGTGGAGCTGCTGCTGGGCAACCCGGGGGCCGCCCGCGACCTGATCGACGTCCGCGACGCCGCCCGGGCGCTGCTGGCGCTGTCGAGCGGCCGCGTCGCCGGCACCTTCAACCTCTGCTCCGGCCGGGCCCACAGCGTGGCCGAGCAGGCCGCGGTGCTGGCGCCGATGACCCCGCTCGCGGTCGAGGCCCGCCATGATCCGGGGCTGTCGCGCCGCTCCGACCCGCCGCTCCTGCTCGGCGATCCCAGCCGGCTGCGGAGGGCGACCGGCTTCGTGCCGGCGATCGCGCTCGAGCGCAGCCTCGGCGACCTGCTCGAGTGGTGGCGCCGGCGGCTCGCGAGCGCCTGAGCGCCCCTCTCAATATCCTCCCGGCGGATGCCAGGCGAGAACGACAAGCCGACGACGGCGGAGATCCACCGCACGATCGCCCCGGTGGTGGGTCCCGACGACGAGCGAATCTTCACCGACTCCGGGATCGAAATCGAACCGCTCTACGACGAGAGCGACGTCGCCCCCAACCTCGAGCAGCGTCTCGGCGCCCCGGGCGCACCCCCTTTCACCCGCGGCATCCACGAGGGGATGTACCGCGACCGGCTCTGGACGATGCGCCAGTACGCCGGCTTCGCCTCGCCAGAGGACACCAACGAGCGCTACCGCTACCTGATCGAGCACGGCTCGACCGGGCTCTCGATGGCCTTCGACCTGCCGACCCAGCTCGGCCGCGATTCCGACGACCCGCTCTGCAACGGCGAGGTTGGCCGCACCGGCGTCCCGATCGACACGATCGAGGACATGCGGATCTGCTTCGACCAGATCCCACTCGACGGCGTCTCCACCTCGATGACGATCAACGCGCCCGCCGCGATCCTGCTGCTGCTCTACGAGCTGGTCGGCGAGGAGCAGGGCGTCCCCTCCGAGAAGCTGCGCGGCACCGTCCAGAACGACGTGCTGAAGGAGTACATGGCGCGCGGCAACTACATCTACCCGCCGGTGCCGACCATGCGCCTGACCACCGACATCTTCGAGTACTGCCAGACGCATGTGCCGAAATGGAACACGATCTCGATCTCCGGGTACCACATCCGCGAGAAGGGCTGCTCGGCCGTGCAGGAGGTCGGCTTCACCCTCTCCAACGCGATCGCCTACGTCGAGGCGGCGCTGGAGCGGGGCCTGAAGATCGACGACTTCGCCCCCCGCCTCGCCTTCTTCTTCAACTGCCATAACAACGTCTTCCAGGAGATCGCCAAGTTCCGTGCGGTGCGGCGGATGTGGGCCAAGATCGTCAAGGAGCGGTTCGGGGCGGAGAACCCGAAATCGATGCAGATCCGCTTCCATACCCAGACCGGCGGCGTCACCCTGCAGGCCCAGCAGCCAGAGGTCAACATCATCCGCGTCGCCCTGCAGGGCTTCGCCGCGGTCAGCGGCGGCACCCAGTCACTGCACACCAACGGCTTCGACGAGGCGCTGGCGCTGCCGACCGAGCGCTCCGCCCGGATCGCCCTGCGCACCCAGCAGGTGCTCGCCTACGAGTCCGGCGTCGCCGACACCGTCGACCCCTTCGCCGGCTCCTACTTCGTCGAGTCGCTGACCGACGAGATCGAGCTGCGCGCCTGGGAGCTGATGGACAAGGTCGGCGAGATGGGCGGCTCGGTCGAGGCGCTGGAGTTCATGCAGCGCGAGATCGAGGAGTCGGCCCAGAGCTACCACGAGCGCTACCAGTCGGGCCAGGACATCATCGTCGGCGTCAACAAGTTCGTCACCGACCAGGTCGACGACGTCGACATCCTCAAGGTCGACCCCGAGGCCGAGCAGCGCCAGCTGACCCGGCTCAAGGCCTTCAAGGAGGCCCGCGACCAGGCCGACGTGACGGCCAAGCTCGAGACCTTGCGCGACGTCGCCCGCGGCGACGGCAACCTTCTGCACCCGATCCGATCCGCCCTTGCCGCCAACGCATCGATCGGCGAGGTCTGCGGCGCCATGCGCGACGTCTTCGGCGAATACAAGGGCGGCGCCTTCTTTTAGGGATGGGCGCCACCGCGTCTCCGCACGACCTGGAACGTGCGTGGCGCTGCGCATACCGGCGTCCTCAGTCGCCCAAATAGCGCTGCTATTCGGGCTCCCTGCGTCCTTGGTCTGCTGGGCCACGCCCGCCCCAGGTCGCACGTTTCCACGATGTCGACCATCCAGATTTAGCGAATGTCAATCACAGGCCTGGCGGAGGTAGGGGAGGCCGTCTGTCTCGACCACCAGCCCTAGCTCAGGCCAGTAGAAGTCGACTTCGAGACCGTGACCAACTGTTTGCTGAGCGGCGAGGGCAGCCCGGCGGCTGTCGCGATCGGGCGAAAGAAGATCTCGAGGTCGGAGTCTGAGAGGCAGAAGGTGAGTCTGTCCAATAGCTGGCGCAGCGGCCTGACGCCGGGCTCGCCGGTGTGGTTGTCGAGGGCGAGGCGCAGCGTCTCAGGGTCGACCAGGTCCCGCTTGTCGGCATCGTTCACGGCGCGCTCGGTGGCGATTGGGCCGAGTTCGGACGCCATGTCGATCAGCGTGCGTACCGCGCTGGTCACCGGGATGTCGTCGAGCAGGATGATGTCCGCTGCCACGAGCGCGGGACGCCCGCGAACCCGCAGCCCCGGCCGCCGCAGTTCACAACGACGGCACACGCTCACGTCGATGAGCCCTGGTCGCTCGGTCCCAATCCCCAATAAAGCTGCGGCGCTGCGGTGGCTCAGCGCCGCTCCCTCTCCGCAGGTGAGCACCGCCGCCATCCAGCGTCGCCTTTCGGTTAGCTGCGGCCAGCCGACCGCGTAGACGCCGCGGGCAACCGGGTGCAGCCGCCTCCTCTGGAGGCGGTGCTCGATCGCTCTGTTTCGGAATCCGAGCGCGAGCAGCTGGCGTCGCGCAAGAAGCCCATGCTGCCTCCCCGCAAGCTCCCAAGCTCGCGCGTTTCGCGTATCCGACCTTGTCCCCTCCATGGTGGGGTCAAGGTCGGGAGCGCTTCGAGTTCTCCCCCGCCGTTGATTGCCGGCACCTGAACGGTCTCTCCCAAGCCGGGAGAGGGGCAGGAACGGTCGCCCGCTGGTGGAAGCGGGTCCCGATGATCGAGGCATCGCGGACGCTGATGAAGTCGGAGCCGGAGCTGGCCGAGCTGCTCAGCGCCGTCGAGGGGGTCGAGGTGACGATGGCCGAGAAGGGCTTCGGCACCCGCGTCGCGATCCGCGCCGACGAGGGGACAGGGCTCGAAGTGGCCGACCTCGAGGCCTTCCTCGATCGCCTGGCGGAACCGCAGCGGCGGCCGTTCGGCAGCGTCTAGCGCCATTCCAGACTTCCAACGAGTGCCAAACATCGGCGGCGCCGCCGCCAGAAAGCGAGCAACGGAGTGAACCGACTGAAGCAGCACCTGACCTTCGCCAACGTGGTCTCCTGCATGGCCCTGTTCGTCGCCCTCGGCGGTGGCGTCGCCGTTGCCGCCGGCAAAATCGGCCCCAGCTCCGTCAAGGCGACCAACATCGCCAAGGAAGCGGTGACCAACCCGAAAATCAAGCGACAGGCGGTCACCTCGGGCAAAATCAAGGACGGCAACATCAACGCCGCCGACCTCGGCACCGGCGTGGTGATCAACTCCAAGCTTGCCAAGAAGGCCGTCACCAACGCCAAACTCGGCAACGAATCGGTCGGCACCAGCAAACTCGCCAAGAAGGCGGTGACGGAAAGCACGATCGGGGCGGAAGCCGTCACCAACGGCAAGCTCGGCAAGGAATCGGTCAGCGCGGCGAAGCTCTCGACCTCGTTCTACCTGCAGCTGCTGAAGAACGTCACTTACATCAGTGAAACCAGTGTCTCCAATCCGGAAGACTCAAAGTCGGTTACCGCTGTTTGTCCGGTCGGCAAGGAAGTCCTTGGTGGAGGCGTCCGTATCAACGGCGCCAATACGAAAACCGTCCCGACCGAATCGTCGCCAGCCGCGAGCGCGCACCTGGGTTGGACCGCCTCCGCGCGGGAGATTGAACCGGAGGTCGCCAATTGGTCGGTCACGGCATTTGCGATCTGCGCCGAACTCTAGGCACGAATGGAGCAGCCCCAGCGATTCGGAGGGCCCGCGCCGGCGGGCCTTCCGGCTGTCTGGGGACACCGCGCGCGCGGCCCAAATAGAATCCCGCGCCGCCCTTGAGTCACGAGTGCCCCCACCGCTGATGCGCGAAAAGAACCCGGTCACCCACGAGGAGAAGCTCGCCTACCTGCGCGAGCTGCGTGAGGCCGCGGTCAACTCCGCCTCCGATGAGGCGGTCGAGAAGCAGCACGCGAAGGGCAAGATGACCGCCCGCGAGCGGATCGAGAAGCTGCTCGACCCGGGCTCCTTCGAGGAGCTCGATACCTTCGTCCGCCATCGCACCTACGACTTCGAGATGCAGAAGAAACGGCCCTGGGGCGACGCGGTCGTCACCGGTCACGGGACGATCGACGGCCGCACCGTCTTCGTCTTCTCCCAGGATTTCACCGTCTTCGGGGGCAGTCTCGGCGAGGTGATGGCGGAGAAGATGTGCAAGGTGATGGACCTTGCCGCCCAGGTCGGGGCGCCGGTCGTCGGCATCAACGACTCCGGCGGCGCCCGGATCCAGGAGGGCGTTGTCTCGCTCGGCGCCTACGGCGACGTCTTCGCCCGCAACGTCAAATGCTCCGGGGTGATCCCGCAGATCAGCCTGATCATGGGGCCATGCGCCGGCGGCGCCGTCTACTCGCCGGCGATGACCGACTTCATCTTCATGGTCAAAGAGACCTCGCACATGTTCATCACCGGCCCCGAAGTGATCAAGACCGTGACCGGCGAGGAGGTCGAGTTCGAGGAGCTGGGCGGGGCGATGAGCCACAACACAAAGTCGGGCGTCGCCCACTTCGCCTCCGAGGACGAGGAGAGCTGTCTCGAGGACGCCCGCTACCTGCTCAGCTTCCTGCCCTCGAATAACCTCGAGGTGCCGCCGCGCTTCGAGCCCTCCGACGATCCTGAGCGCGAAGACGTCGAGCTCGACTCGCTGGTCCCCGACGACCCCTCCAAGCCCTACGACATGCGCGACGTGATCGCCCGCGTCGTCGACGACGAGGAGTTCTTCGAGGTCCACGAGCACTTCGCCAAGAACATCGTCTGCGGCTTCTCCCGCCTTGACGGCTATCCGGTCGGCATCGTCGGCAATCAGCCGGCCTTCCTCGCCGGGGTGCTCAACATCGAGGCCTCCGAGAAGGCGGCCCGCTTCGTCCGCACCTGCGACGCCTACAACGTCCCGATCCTCACCTTCACCGATGTTCCCGGCTTCCTCCCCGGCACCGATCAGGAGTGGAACGGGATCATCCGCCACGGCGCCAAGCTGCTCTACGCCTACACCGAGGCGACCGTGCCCAAGCTCACCGTCGTCACCCGCAAGGCCTACGGCGGCGCCTACGACGTGATGGCCTCCAAGCACATGCTGGCCGACTTCAACGTCGCCTGGCCGACGGCCGAGATCGCGGTGATGGGCCCCGAGGGCGCGGTCAACATCATCTACCGCAAAGACATCGCCACCTCGCCGACGCCGGACGAGCGCCGCCAGAAACTGATCGACGACTACAAAGCGCACTTCGCGAACCCGTATTCGGCGGCCGAGCGCGGCTACATCGACGACGTGATCGAGCCGCGGGAGACCAGGCCGAAGCTGATCAAGGCTCTCCGCATGCTGCAGTCCAAGCGCGTGCCGCAGCCGAAGAGAAAGCACGGGAACATTCCTCTGTAGGACGGGACGTGGGGGGAGGAGTCGGGTGCCCCTCCTGCTTGCTGTCTTTTTCGCCTGAACTGCTTGTGGCCGTCCGAGGTTGCGGCAGGGACGAAAAAGGGAGCGCCGCTGCGCTGGAGGGGCACCCGACTCCTCCTCTCAGGGACGTTCTACTTCGGGGAGCTGCAGCTCGAGGTTCGGCGAGCCCGCGAAGAAAGCAACCAGCTCCGTCGCTAAAGGAAGAGATGAACCGCCCGAACCCTGGAGCGCCTGGAGTTAATGGCGCGAGCCTTACTCCAGCTGCTTGGACTTTTGGCGCGCTCGGTTGGAGAGGTGGGGTGCCCTCTCGCGCAGCGGCGCTCTCTTTTTCGCCTGCTAGGCGCAGCGAGAGCTGGTCACTCCACAGCGAAAAAGTCAGCAAGCGAGAGGGCACCCCACCTCTCCCCCCAACCTCCCGAAATTCAGGGCATCCTGGTCGCAGCTTCCCGCCGCGAATTCCAGGTCGCCAGCGGCGCCGCGGTCATCTCTTCCCAGGCGGCGTCCTCGCCGAAGAACTGCATCACCACGAAGTGCAGCAGCCCCGGCAGCATCTCCGGCGCGGTCTCCGGTTCGTCGCTCATCAGCTTGGTCCGCACAAGAGTCTCGATAGCCCCTACCATGAAGGGTGCCGTTACAGGAGGTGGAGCTTGGCGAGAGGGGATCTCGCGGCGTGCGCCGTCAATGGCGTGGGAGAGGCGCTCCATCAAAAGATCATGTTCAGCGAGCGCAGCGCCGCCGGCGGCGTGGGCCTCGACGAACAGCGCCCGGGCCAGGGCCGGCTGGTTGGCGCAGAACTCGAGCAGCTCGGCCAGCGCCGCCCGCAGGCCCTCGCGCCAGCTCGGCTGGCGCTTGGCGATGCCGGTGAGCCGCTGGTAGAGCCAGCCGGCGGCGTCGCCGTAGGCCTGGGCGAAGCAGTCCTCCTTGCCCTCGAAGTGCTTGTAGAAGGTCGCGCGGCTGGCCCCGGCGCGCTCGATCACATCCTGGACGGAGATGTGCTCGTAGCCGCGCTCGCCGCTGACCAAGAGGACCGCCTCGAGGATTCGCTCACGGGCGCGGCGGACACGGCGGCCGGGGAAGGGGACGACTGCGGCGGCCTTCTCGTCGTCAATGGCTGCGGAAGTCTGATCGGACATCGCCTGGACCTTTCGAAAACAAGCACCTTTTGTCTAGATATAGCAGCTTTCAGAGACACCGATGATCAGAACGCCAGAGTTTCTAGAGAAAAGGAAAGTAGACACCAGGTGAACGTTCTGGTATCTTGCCGGTATGGCGAAGCAGCGCCCACTGTCGGAGCGGCTTTCGAAGCTCCCCCCGGGGAGGCACCTGATCCCAAGCGACTACGTCTCGCAGAACCAGCGCGAGCGAATCCTGCTGGCGACGGCGGAGCTGGTCGCCGAACGCGGCTACCAGAAGACCACGATCGAGCTGATCGCGAAGACGTCGAAGGTCGCCCTGGTCACCTTCTACGAGCACTTCCCGAGCAAGGAGGAGTGCTTTCTCGCCGCCTTGGACGAGAGTGCCGCCGCCGCCAGGGAGGTCTTCGCCGAGCTGCTGGACCCCGAGCAGCCCTGGCAGGAGCAGATCTCCGCCGGGCTCGAGATCTTCCTCGAGATGGTGGTCAAAGAGCAGGCGCGGGCGAAGCTCTGCATCGTCGAGGCCCAGGCCGCCGGCACCGCCTCGCTCGCCCGCTACCAGCAGATGCTGGAGAGCGTGGCACCGAAGCTGCGCGAGGGGCGCGAGTTCAACCCGCGGGCGAGCCGGCTTCCGGATGGGCTCGAGGTGGCGATCGCCGGCGGGATCGTCTGGCTGGTGCACCAGCGCCTGGTCGCCGACGACGTCGAGGGACTGATGGCGCTGCTGCCGGAGATGCTGCAGGTGACGCTGACGCCTTATGTCGGAGAGGTCGAGGCGGGGCGGGCCGCCGATGCGGCCCAGGCCCGGGTGGCCGCCTGAGGACCACGAGCGCAGGGGGCAGGGCCGGGCTGATGTGAACGCAGAAACCGAGCCCGGGACCGCGGTGAGCGAGGATCCGGTCCGCAAGCGGATCGCCCTGGCGATGATCGAGCTGGCCGCCGAGCACGGCCTCGACCTGACCACGGTGGCGATGGTCTGCGAACGCGCCGGTGTCGGCCGTGCCGCCTTCGACCGCAACTTCACCGGCAAGGAGGACTGCTTTCTCAAGGTCCACGGCGAGGTCGCGCTCGAGTTCTGCCAGCGCGCCGGTGCCGCCTACGCCGGCCCGCGGGCCTGGCACGACCGGATCTGGGCCGGCGCCTGGGCGGCGATGCGCTTCCTCCAGGAGGATCCGGTCCGGGCCCGCTTCTTCGTCGTCGCGGTCAACGGCGCCGGCACCCGCGCCCAGGCCCGGCGCGACCGCGTCCTGCAGGGCCTCGCCGACATGATCGATGCCGGCCGCGGCGAGCTCGAGGAACCGGAGTCGGTCTCCCGCAGCACCGCCGAGATGGTCAGCGGCGCGATCTACGGCACGATCATGACCAAGGTCCGCGACGGCGCGATCGAGCGCGACGAGGAATTCCTCTCCGAGCTCGTCTACATGGCGATGATGCCCTACCTCGGCGCCCGCGCCGCCGAGGACGAGCTGCTGGTCCAGCCGCTGCACTGACGGAGGCCTCGGGTATGGTCGATGCGTGGCCAAGGCAGCGGCGAAAGGCAAAGGCAGGAAAGCGGGGGAGCCCGCCGCGGGGGCGTCCGCGTCGCCGCGCCTGCCCGCCGGGCGCCACGGGCTGCCGCGCGAGTTCATCGCCCAGAACCAGCGCGAGCGGATCATCACGGCGCTGGTCGACACCGTCGCCGAGCGCGGCTACAACGCGACCACGGTCGCCCACATCACCAAAGCGGCCGCGGTCTCGCGCCGCACCTTCTACGAGCACTTCGCCGACAAGGAAGCCTGCTTCCTCGCCGCCTACGAGATGGTCGCCGACCACATCCGCGACTCGATGCAGGTCGCGGCCGAGGCCTTCGAGGAATGGCCGCAGAAGGTGCGGGCGGCGCTGGGGACGATGCTCAGCTTCCTCGCCGGCGAGCCGGACCTGGCCCGCGTCTGCATGATCGAGCCGGTCGCCGCCGGCGGCGAGATCGCGGCCAAGCACCGGGCCTCGATGCAGGGCTTCGTCGAGATCCTCAAGGCGGGGCGGCCCGAGCACAGCGGCGAGCGGCCGCTGCCGGAGGCGACCGAGGCGACCCTGGTCGGCGGCATCGTCTCCCTGATCGTGCGCGAGATCAACGCCGGCCGCACCGAGCGGCTGGAGGAGCTGCTGCCGGACCTGGTCGAGCTGACCCTGGCGCCGTACCTCGGCGGCGAGGAGGCCTCCCGCCTCGCCCGCCAGCCCTAGAGGGACTGGCCGGCGGAGCTAAGGGGCCGCGGCCGTCTCGGCATCGGCGATTCCGGCGCCGCCTTTGCCGCCGGTCACCCCGCCCTCCTCGCTGGAGAGGCGATGGGCCAGGTACACGGGGATGATCGAGATCACGATCACGATCACCGCGACGGCGTTGACGATCGGGAGTTCGTGGGGGCGGAAGAGGTTGGAGTAGATCCAGATCGGCAGGGTCTGTTCGCCGGCCCCGATCGTGAAGTTGGTGACGATGATCTCGTCGAAGGAGAGCGCGAAGGCGAGCAGGCCGCCGGCGACCAGCGCGCTTTTCATCCCCGGGAAGGTGACGTAGCGAAAGGTCTGCCAGGTGTGGGCGCCGAGGTCGGCGGAGGCCTCCTCGAAGGATCCCGAGAGGCGCCGCAGCCGGGCGACGGAGTTGTTGTAGACGACGACGATGCAGAAGGTCGCGTGGCCGACGATCACCGTGAAGAGGCTGAGCGGGACGCCGAGAACCTGGGTGAAGGTGTTGCTGATCGCGACGCCGGTGACGATCCCCGGCAGGGCGATCGGCAGGATCACCAGGAAGGAGATCGTCTCGCGGCCGAAGAAGCGGTGGCGGGCCACGGCGAGGGAGGCGAGGGTGCCGAGCAGCAGCGCGATCGCGGTGGCGATGACGCCGGCCTTGAGCGAGGTGAGGAAGGCCTCACGCGCCGCTTCGTCCTGGAAAGCCTGGGAGAACCAGTGGGTGGTCCAGCCCGGCGGCGGCCAGGCGAGGATCCTGCTCGAGTTGAAGGCGTAGATCACGATCACGATCAGCGGGATGTAGATGAAGGCCAGGCCCAGCCCGACGGCGATCCGCAGCAGCAGGCGTGAGTTTCTCGAGAGCCTCATCGTCTAGACGTGCTCGAAGGCGCCGAGCTTGCGGGCGACCAGGAGGTAGGCGATCATGACCACGATCGGCACCAGGGCCAAGGCCGCCGCGAAGGGCTGGTTGTTGGCGATGTTGGAGAAGATGACGTTGCCGATGAACTGGTCGTTGGAGACCAGGCGCGGGGTGATGTAGTCACCGAGGGTGAGCGAGAAGGTGAAGATCGAGCCGGCGACGACGGCGGGGAAGGAGAGCGGCAGGATCACCCGCCGGAAGGTCGTGAACGGGTGGGCGCCGAGGTCCTCGGAGGCGCTGATCAGCGAGTCGGGGATGCGCTCGAGGCCGGCGTAGATCGGCAGGATCATGTACGGCAGCCAGAGGTAGCTCATCACCAGCCAGACCGCGGTCGTGCCGTAGCCGGGGGTGTCGAGGCCGATCGGGCTCAGGGCCCAGTGAATCGCCCCGTTCGCCGAGAGCAGGGTCCGCCAGGCGTAGACCTTGACCAGGTAGCTCGACCAGAGCGGCAGCAGGATCCCGATCACCAGCAGCGCCTTGCCGCGGCGGCTGGCGAGCTTGGCCATGTAGAAGGCGATCGGGAAGGCGATCACCGCGTCGGTCAGGGTGACGAGCAGGGCGATCTTGATCGTGCGCCAGACGATGGTGCGGTAGACCGGTTCGTCGACCAGCGATTCGAAGTTTTCGAGCGTGAAGCTCTTGATGACGGCGCCGCTGAGCGGGTCGACCGACCAGAAGGCGGCGACCAGGAGCAGGGCCAGCGAGCCGAGGTAGCCGATCACCAGCCAGCCGACCGGGCCGGCGAGGAGCCCCGCTACCTGCAGGCGCGGGCGGCCGTGGAAGAGGCCGGCGAGCCGATGGCCGACCGACCTCCTCTCCGCGACCGCCTCAGATGCCATGGATCAGGTCTCGACTCAGCCTTTGATGGCCGTCCAGGCTTTGACCCAGTCGTTGTAGTCCATGCAGTCTTCCTTGCCGTTGCCGCAGTCGGCCAGCGGGGTTTCCCAGTAGGCGACCCGCTTCCAGAAGGCCGGTTCTTCGGCGTGGTATTCGGCGCAGAAGTTCTTGTTCGCGGTCTCTTCGCAAGCAAGTTCCTGCGCCGGCGCCTCGCCGAAGAATTCGGCGACTTCGGCGTTGACCTTCGGTTCGATGATCCAGTTCATCCACTCGTACATGCAGTTGGGATGCTTGGCCGAGGAGCTGAGCATCCAGGTGTCCGACCAGCCCGTCGCCCCCTCCTTCGGCAGGAAGCCCTGGCTGGCGGGGCTGGCGGCGACCGGGACGCCTTCGTCTTTGAGGAGGAAGTACTGGTATTGCCAGGTGGTCCCGACCGTGATGTCGCCACCGGCGAAGGCGGAGATCTGCTTCGCGGCTTCCGACCAGTATTCGCCGACGTTGGCCTGCTGTTCCTTCAGCAGGTCGATCGCGGCGTTGAACTGCTCTTCGTTCAGCTCGTAGGGGTTTTCGATTCCCAGGTCGGGCTGGTGGAATTTGAGGTAGAGGGCGGCATCGGCGATGTAGCTGGATTCGTCGTAGGCGCTGATCTTGCCCTTGTACTTGGCCGCGATCTTGGGGTCGAGCATGACGTCCCAGGAGTCGGGCGCCGGCTTGACATCGTCGCTGTTCCACATCAGCAGGTTGGCGCCGCGGCCGTGCGGGATGCCGTAGTTGACGCCTTCGAAGGTGTTGTACGGCTGGTCCTTGAGATCGCTGAAGACGGTCTTGTAGTTGGGGACGAGGTCGACGTTGACCGGGTCGACGAGGTTGGCGGCGACAAGGCGGGCGGTGGCGTTGCCCGAGGCGGAGACGCCGTCGTACTGGCCGGTTTTCATCAGCTCGACCATTTCGTCGGAGGTGCCGGCTTCCTTGTCGTTGACCTTGCAGCCGGTCTTGGCTTCGAACGGCTTCGTCCATTCTGGTTCGACGTAGCCGGCCCAGGAGATCAGGTTCAGCGCACCCTCGCCCTTGCCGACCTTCTGCAGCTCTTCGTCGCTGCCGCTGCTGTCGTCGCTGCTGGAGCCACAGCCGGCGAGGACGAGCATGAACACGACCAGACCGGCGACGACGAGCCACGCGGTGCGGGCGGAGTTGGCGTCCCTTCTCCTCATGGTGAATCCTCCTTGTTGGTTGCTTTCCCCTGGACGGCGGCCGCGTGCTCCGGGCGCCACCCCACCAGAACCTCTTCTCCCTGCTCGGGCGACGCCGCTGCCGACGCGCCCTCCAAGTTCTGCCTGACCAGCTGCAGCTCGCCGCCGGCCTCGAGCGCCACCGTGTAGCGCGTCACCATCCCCGCGTAGGCGACCTCGGTCACTCGGCCGCGCTCGCTGTCGAGCCCGTCGGCGGCGGCGCCCGGCTCCAGCAGCACGATCTTCTCCGGGCGGATCGTCAGCCGCTCGCCGTCCGCGCTCGATCACGTTGGAGACGCCGACGAAGCCGGCGACGAACTCGTTGCGCGGGTGCTCGTAGAGCTCCTCGGGCGGGCTCACCTGCTCGATCCGGCCCTCGTTGAAGACGGCGATGCGGTCGCTCATCGTCAGCGCCTCGTCCTGGTCGTGGGTGACGTAGACGAAGGTGATCCCGACCTCGCTCTGGATCGTCTTCAGCTCGACCTGCATCTGCTCGCGCAGCTTCAGGTCGAGGGCGCCGAGCGGCTCGTCCAGCAGCAGCACCTTGGGCCGGTTGACGATCGCCCGCGCCAGCGCCACCCGCTGGCGCTGGCCGCCGGAGAGCTCGCCCGGCTTGCGCTCGGCGTAGCCGGGCAGGCGGACCATCTCCAGCGCCTCGTCGCGGCGCTTGCGCCCGCTCGGCCTTGTCCACCCCGGCCACCTTGAGCCCGTAGGCGACGTTGTCGCCGACGGTCATGTGCGGGAACAGGGCGTAGTCCTGGAAGACGGTGTTGACGGCGCGGTCGTAGGGCGGCACCCCGCTGACCTCCTCGCCGGCCAGCTCGAGCGTGCCGCCGCTCGGGTCCTCGAAGCCGGCGATCATCCGCAGCGTCGTCGTCTTGCCCGAGCCGGAGGGGCCGAGGAAGGTGAAGAACTCGCCGCGCTGCACCTCGAGGTCAATTCCGGCAACCGCGACCACCTCGCCGTAGTGCTTGGTGAGGCCCGCCAGGCGGATGTCGGGGGGTGAGGCGGCTACAGGCGTGACGTTATCCCAGCTGTCAGGAAAGCAAGGACAATTCAGTGGTCAGGCGTTGTACGGGGTGGAGTACGGGAGGCTTGGTGTGAGGGAGGAGTCGGGGGTCCCTCTCGCTTGCTGACTTTTTCGCTGGAGAGCAGCGCGGCTCTCGCCGAGCTTTGAAGGCGAAAAAGAGAGCGCCGCTGCGCGAGAGGGACCCCGACTCCTCCAGCCACAGCCAGCTGCGATCCAGCTGGGGACCAAGGCTCGTTTGCGTAGAGGTGAGACGCTCGGATGGCCGGTTGAGAGCTGAGCGGGACGGAGCCCCGGCGCTGTTCAGCTAAGCCCAAGCGGCCTCGCCGATCTGCGCGAGTCCCTTGTTTGCTTCTCGCGTCACCCGGCCGTCAACTGAGGCGGAGCGTGGAGGGGCGGGTACCCCCTCCGAACGTTTTGCGCTTTTCGCCGACCGGCAACCTCGGACGGCCGTAAGCGATCCCAGCGAATAAGCGAGAGAGGAGGGGGTACCCGCCCCTCCCCTCTATCCAGCCTTAGTAGCCAGCCGGGTGACGCGCGACGTAACCGACGTTGTCGCGCAGTTCGGTGTGCCAGCGCGGGCCCGTTTCGCCACCTTCGTCGCCCGAGGTGTCCAGGCGCACGCCGGCGATCACCGCGTAGGCGTGGCCGGCGTTGGCGTAGACGGTGATCCAGCGGCCTTCGCCGGCTAGGCCCCAGCTTTCCATCGGGCCGGAGGGCAGCGGGCTTTCGAGGAATTCGCCGCCGTGCAGGGCGAAGCTGACGGAGCCGGAGCAGTCGTAGCCTTTGTCCCACCAGCGGCCGTGGCCGCCGCCGCAGATGTAGGGCTTGGTGCGGATCTTGTTGGCCGCTTCGATCACCGCGACGACTTCGGGCGGGGCGCTTTTCGGGGGAATCAGTTCCCCGGTGGTTAGAAGCTTGGCTTTCGCGGTAGGGGTGCAGACATCGACCGCGGCGGGGGTGAGGCCTCCGGTGACGCACTTCGCGGAGGCACTGCCGGGAGCGACGAGAGCGACGACGACGAAAGCCGCCGATAGCGCTAGCGACGCTTTGAACTTCAAGTTGTCAAACAGCAAACCGATCTCCTTTGTCGGCCTACGGGGTTAGCTGTCGGGCTAGCGCTAAGAAGAGCCTGCGCTCCCGCCTGAACCAGGCGAGTTAGCCCCGAAAACGTGGTTCCCCCGTTCCCACACCGCCTATGAGCGAGTGGGACTCGGCGTTTCGGTTCTACGGACCGGCGGCAGTCTAGACCATCGGCCGGCGCCTTGCTCACAAAACGCAAACATTTAGTGGCCTTTCGCACTTTCATCCCGTATTCCTGTCGGCAGCACGGCTGCTAGCTTGGGCCTTGGGATGGAACTTGCCGGCCGCAAAGCACTACTCACTGGCGCCACTGGCGGCCTCGGCAGAGCGATCGCCAAGGCGCTGGCCGAGCGCGGCGCGACGCTGGTCCTCAGCGGCCGCAGCGCCGAGGCGCTCGAGAGCGATGGCGGCGGAGCTGCCCGGCGACGGCCACCGCGTCGTCCCCTCCGACCTCGCCCAGCCGGGCGCGGCCGAGAAGCTGGCCGCGGAGGCCGGCGCCGTCGACGCCCTCGTCGCCAACGCCGGCCTGCCCGGCACCGGGCGCCTGCCCGACTTCACGCCCGAGGAGCTGACCGGCGCGCCTGCGGGTCAACCTCGAGGCGCCGATGCTGCTCGCCCGGGCGCTGGAGCCGGGGATGCTCGAGCGCGGCTCCGGCCACATGGTCTTCGTCTCCTCGCTCTCGGGCAAGTCGGCGACGCCGCTCTCCTCCGTCTACAACGCGACCAAGTTCGGCCTGCGCGGCTTCGCCCTCGGCCTGCGCGCCGACCTCGACCCGCTCGGCGTCGGCGTCTCGATCGTCTCCCCGGGGACGATCCGCGAAGCCGGCATGTACGCCGACTCCGGCGCGCCCGCCGATCACCGGCCTCGGCACCGGCTCCCCGCAGCAGGTCGCCGCCGCCGTGCTCAAGGCGATCGAGCAGAACAAGGTCGAGGTCGCCGTGGCCCCGGTCCAGCAGCGCTTCCTCGCCCACTTCGCCCTGACCAGCCCCGGCATCGCGGTCAAGATCGCCAGCGGCGGCGCCGGCCAGAAGGCGGCCGCGGAAGTCGCCGCCGGGCAGAAGAGACAAGAGGTAGAGACGACGACCTTGGAGGCATCCCGATGACCAGCAGCGATTCCTTCGGCGCCCGTTCGACCCTCGCGGTGAGCGGGCGCGACTACGAGGTCTTCCGGCTCGACGCCCTGCAGGAGCGCTTCGACGTCGCCCGCCTCCCCTACTCGGTCAAGGTGCTGCTGGAGAACGTGCTGCGGCTCGAGGACGGCGTCTCGGTCAGCGCCGCCGACGTCGAGGCGATCGCCGGCTGGGACGCGGCGGCCGAGCCCAGCGTCGAGATCCCCTTCCAGCCGGCGCGGGTGCTGATGCAGGACTTCACCGGCGTCCCCGCCGTGGTCGACCTGGCGGCGATGCGCGACGCGATGGAGGAGATCGGCGGCGACCCGGCGGCGATCAACCCGCTGGTCGACGTCGACCTGGTGATCGACCACTCGGTCCAGGTCGACGCCTTCGGCAACGCCGGCGCCTTCGCCGTCAACGCCGAGCGCGACTTCGAGCGCAACCGCGAGCGCTACTCGTTCCTCAAGTGGGGCCAGCAGTCCTTCGACAACTTCCGCGTGGTGCCGCCGGCGACCGGGATCTGCCACCAGGTCAACCTCGAGCACCTGGCCCAGGTCGTCTACAGCCGCGAGAACGACGGCGTCCTCCAGCGCCTACCCCGACACCCTGGTCGGCACCGACTCGCACACGACGATGGTCAACGGCCTCGGCGTGCTCGGCTGGGGCGTCGGCGGGATCGAGGCCGAGGCGGCGATGCTCGGGCCAGCCGATCTCGATGCTGCTGCCGCAGGTGGTCGGCTTCAAGCTCGGCGGCGAACTGCCCGAGGGGGCGACCGCGACCGACCTCGTCCTCACCGTGACCGAGATGCTGCGCGAGCGCGGCGTCGTCTCCAAGTTCGTCGAGTTCTTCGGGCCGGGCCTGCCGACCCTCGGCCTCGCCGACCGGGCGACGCTGGGCAACATGTCGCCGGAGTTCGGCTCGACCTGCGCGATCTTCCCGGTCGACGCCGAGACCCTGCGCTACCTCGACCTCACCGGCCGCCCGACCGAGACGATCGAGCTGGTCGACGCCTACGCCCGCGAGCAGGGGATGTTCCACGACGAGAACAGCCCCGACCCGGTCTTCTCCGACCTGCTGGAGCTGGACCTGGGCGAGGTCGTGCCCAGCATCGCCGGCCCGAAACGGCCGCAGGACCGGGTGCCGCTCGTCGCAGGCGAAGGAGTCCTTCCTCGACGGTGATGGGGGAATTCGACCCCGAGGCCGCCGAACAGATGGGCAACGGCCGCGACGAGGCGATCGAGGAGTCCTTCCCCGCCTCCGACCCGCCGGCCGAGGACCACGACGACGAGCGCGGCAAGCCGCGCCCGGCGGTCAGCGGCGCGCCGACGGCGACCGCTCGCGCACGGCACCGGCGACGAGATCGCGGTGACCCTGGCGGACGGGACCGAGCTTCGAGCTCGACCACGGCCGCGTCGTGATCGCCGCGATCACCAGCTGCACCAACACCTCCAACCCCAGCGTCATGGTCGGCGCCGGCCTGCTCGCCCGCAACGCGGTCGCAGCGCGGCCTCGCCCGCAAGCCGTGGGTGAAGACCTCGCTGGCGCCGGGCTCGACCGTGGTCACCGACTACCTCGACCGCGCCGGCCTGACCGAGCACCTCGACGCGCTCCAGTTCAACCTCGTCGGCTACGGCTGCACCACCTGCATCGGCAACTCCGGGCCGCTGGCGGAGGAGATCTCGGCGGCGATCGCCGAGAAGGACCTGGCGGTCTGCGCGGTGCTCTCCGGCAACCGCAACTTCGAGGGCCGGATCAACCAGGACGTCAAGGCCAACTACCTGGCCAGCCCGCCGCTGGTCGTCGCCTACGCGCTGGCCGGGCGGATGGACATCGACCTCGCCGACGAGCCGCTGGGCGAGGGCTCCGACGGCGAGCCGGTCTACCTGCGCGACATCTGGCCCAGCGCCGAGGAGATCAAGCAGGTCGTCGGCGACTCGGTCGCCTCGGAGATGTTCGCCCGCAACTACGCCGAGGTCTTCACCGGCGACGAGGAATGGAGCGCGGTCGAGGTCCCCGAGGGCGACCGCTACACCTGGCCCGACTCGACCTACGTGCGCCAGCCGAGCTTCTTCGAGGCGATGCCGGCCGACCCGCCCGGGGTCGAGCCGATCGCCGGCGCCCGGGCGCTGGCGCTGCTCGGCGACTCGATCACCACCGACCACATCTCGCCCGCCGGCGCGATCAAGAAAGACGAGCCCGGCCGGGCAGCTGGCTGATCGAGCAGGGGGTCGAGCCGGGCGACTTCAACTCCTACGGCTCCCGCCGCGGCAACCACGAGGTGATGATCCGCGGCACCTTCGCCAACATCCGCCTGCGCAACCTCCTGGTCGAGCGCGCCGGCGGCTTCACCCGCCACTTCCCCGACGGCGAGGAGACCACGATCTACGAGGCGGCGATGGCCTACGCCGAGGAAGGCGTGCCGCTGGTGGTCCTGGCCGGCAAGGAGTACGGCTCCGGCTCCTCGCGCGACTGGGCGGCGAAGGGGACCAAGCTGCTCGGCGTCCGCGCCGTGATCGCCGAGAGCTTCGAGCGCATCCACCGCTCCAACCTGATCGGGATGGGCGTGCTGCCGCTCCAGTTCGCCGACGGCGAGAGCGCCGAGTCGCTCGGCCTGACCGGCGAGGAGACCTTCGACTTCGGCGACCTCGAGGACGGCAAGGCGAAGATCGGTCACCGTCACCGCCACCAGCGACGACGGCGCCGCCACCGAGTTCACCGCCACCGTCCGCCTCGACACCCCCAACGAGGTCACCTACTTCCACAACGGCGGCATCCTCCAGACCGTCCTCCGAAACCTGAAGTAGCAGTAGCAGCATCGCTCGACGCCTCACAGGCGAGCGTCGCGGCCGCCCCGACGCCGCCTGCGAGGCGTAGGGGTGCAGCGGGGCCGCGGGAGGCAGGGGGGTCCGCGCGACCCTCACTGCACCAGCGCGTCGGTAGCCAGGGAGGGATGCCGACGCGGCCGTTCCCCTGGACGGGACTGCCCAAAGGAACAGTCACCGACTAGCTATACCGCGTCGAACCCGCTGCGGTCAAGCGCAATCGACTGGTTTAGGAGGGATCGGCCGCGCTTTGGGCACGATCGGAGTCCTCCGTGGCCGGATCGGCCACTCCCCAGCCCTTGCGCTCGATCAGTTCGATCCCGATCACGCTGCCGACCGGGCCGACCGGGGTGAGGGTCGCGGCGAGCAGGGTGTAGGGCGCCTCGCGCCGCACGCAGGCGATCCAGATGACGATGCAGAGGGCGACGAAGCCGAGCCCGTGCGCCCACCCGAACAGCATCGTCTCGGTGTCGAAGCCCGGCAGCAGCCAGAAGACGATCAGGCCGGCGAAGATCGCCAGCTCGACCCAGGAGAGCCGCTTCACCCAGACGAACAGGCGCCCGGGGACGGGCTTCTCGAACGGCGAGCGCGGGCACCGGCCGTCAGGCGCCGGGTGTGAGCGCGGTGAGGACGATGCGCTCCTGCTCGAGCACGTGGGCGCCGGAGTAGCCCTCGCCGGTGCTGGCCCGGCCCTGGCGGCCGATGTAGGTGAGCTCGACGCCCTCGGGCAGCAGCTCGGGCAGGCGCCGCGACATCACCTTCCAGGCGCCCATGTTGCGCGGCTCCTCCTGGACCCAGGCGATCTCCTTCAGGTTCGGGTAGGAGGCGATCAGCGCTTCCAGCTGTTCCTTGGCGAACGGGTAGAGCATCTCGACCCGGGCGATCGCGACGTTCTCGGCGTCCTCGCGGCGCTCGCTGGCGTCGATGTCGTAGTAGACCTTGCCGGTGCAGAGGACCAGGCGCTCGACCTTCTCGCGCCGGTCCTTCGCCTTCGGGTCGTCGAGGATGAAGTGGAAGTGGCCCTCGGTCAGCTCCTCGAGGCTGGAGGTCGGCGCGGTCGAGCCGCAGCAGCCCCTTCGGGGTGAAGACGATCAGCGGCCGCGGCTTGCGGATCAGCGCCTGGCGGCGCAGCAGGTGGAAGTACTGGGCGGCGGTGGTCGGGTTGGCGATGCGGATGTTGCCCTCGGCGCCGAGGGCGAGGAAGCGCTCGATGCGGGCGCTGGAGTGCTCCGGGCCCGAGCCCTCGTAGCCGTGCGGCAGCAGCAGGGTGAGGCGGCTGGTCTGGCCCCACTTCGACTCGCCGGAGACGATGAAGCTGTCGATGATCACCTGGCCGGCGTTGGCGAAGTCGCCGAACTGGGCCTCCCAGAGGACCAGCGAGTTGGGCGAGGCGGCCGAGTAGCCGTACTCGAAGCCGAGGCAGGCGATCTCCGAGAGCGGGCTGTTGTAGAGCTCGAACGGGGCGGAGGCGTCCTCGAGGTTCTGCATCGGCGTGTACTCGAGGCCGGTGTTCTCGTCGTGGAGGACGAGGTGGCGGTGGGAGAAGGTGCCGCGCTCGGTGTCCTGGCCGGTGAGGCGGACGTGGACGCCCTCGGTCAGCAGCGAGGCGAAGGCGAGCGCCTCGGCCTGGCCGAAGTCGATCCCGCCCTGCTCGATCGCCTCGATCCGCTTCGAGAGCGGGCGGCGCAGCTTGCGGTGGACGTTGAAGCCGTCCGGCGTCCGCAGCAGTTCCTCGTTCAGCGCGCGCAGCTTCTCGGCCTCGACCGCGGTGTCGACCGGCGGGCTGGCGGTGCGGTCGAGCAGTTCGCCGGTGCTGGCTGGTCGTGGTCACCGTCGGGTCCTCGTACTCGCCCGACTCCATCTTCTCGCGCAGCTCCTTCAGCGCCGCCGCCATCTCCTCGCGGCGCTGCTCGGAGGCGTGGCCGACGTCCTCGGCCGAGATCGTCCCCTCGCCGATCAGCTTCTCGGCGTAGATCTCGGAGACCGGCGGGTGCGCCTTGATCTTCGCCGCCATCGCCGGCTGCGTGTAGGCGGGCTCGTCGGTCTCGTTGTGGCCGAAGCGGCGGTAGCCGATCACGTCGATGACGATGTCGCGGCCCCAGCGCTCGCGGTAGGCCATCGCCAGCCGCACCGCCGCCGAGCAGGCCTCGACGTCGTCGGCGTTGACGTGGATGATCGGGACGTTGAAGCCCTTCGCCATGTCGGCCGCGTAGGGGGTCGAGCGGGCGTCCTCGGGGTCGGTGGTGAAGCCGACCTGGTTGTTCTGGATGACGTGGATCGTGCCGCCGGTGCTGTAGCCCTTCAGCGCCTGCAGGTTGAGCGTCTCGGCGACGACCCCCTGGGCGGGGAAGGCGGCGTCGCCGTGCAGCAGCACCGGCACCGCCCGCTTCGGGTCGTGGGTCAGCGCCGGGCCCTCGAAGTCGGACTGGAGGAAGCGGGCGCCGCCGGTGACGACCGGGTCGACGAACTCGAGGTGGCTCGGGTTCGGGTAGAGGCGGACCGAGATCTTCTCGCCCTCGGAGGTCTCGTAGACCCCGCGGTGGCCGTAGTGGTACTTGACGTCGCCGGTGCCGCCGTGCGGGATCCCGGCCAGCGCCTTGACCGCGCCGAGCCGCTTGGAGCCCTCGAACTCGGCCAGGATCGACTCGACCGGGCGGCCGAGGTTGTGGGCGAGGACGCTGAGGCGGCCGCGGTGGGCCATCCCGAAGACGACCTCCTCGGCGCCGGCGCGGCCGGAGAGTGTGACCAGCTCGTCGAGCATCGGCACGACCACGTCGAGGCCCTCGATCGAGAACATCTTCTGGCCCAGGTAGGCCTTCTCGAGGAAGCGCTCGAACTGGAAGACGTCGATCAGGCGCTCCAGCAGGCGCCGTTTCTCGGCGTCGGTGAGCGGCTGGCGGTGGGCGCCGGTCTCGATCATCTCGCGCAGCCAGATCCGCTGCTGGTGCGAGGAGAGGTGCTCGACCTGGTAGGCGATCGTGCCGCAGTAGGTCTCGCGCATCCGCGGCAGCGCCTCCAGCAGCGTTTCGCCGGGGACGCCGATGCGCAGGATCGAGGCCGGGATCCGGGCCATCAGCTCCGGCGTCAGGTTGACGTTCTCGGGCTGCAGCGCCGGGTCGCCCTTGGGCTCGGAGCCGAGCGGGTCGAGGTGGGCGGCGAGGTGGCCGTGGGTGCGGTAGGCCTTGAGCAGCGAGGTCGCCGCCTGGACCGCCTGCAGCAGCTCTTCGTCGACTTCGCCCGGGGCGGTGCTCGGTTCGGCGCTGGGGGCGGCGACGGCGGCGCTGACGGCGGCGCCGAGCGGCGGCGCCGAGGCGGAGGCGGGGTGGGCGTTGGTGATGCCGGCGGCCTCGATGCCGAGGTCGGCGGCGACCTTCTCGTAGAACTCGTCCTCGCCCTGCAGCAGCTGCTCGACCCGTTTCAGGAAGGCGCCCGACTCGGCCCCCTGGATCACCCGGTGGTCGTAGGTCGAGGTCATCGTCATCACCTTCGAGACCCCGAGCTGCTTCAGCCGTTCCGGCGAGGCGTGCAGCCACTCCGGCGGGTAGGCGATCGAGCCGGTGGCGATGATCGCGCTCTGGCCGCTCAGCAGCCGCGGCACCGAGGCGACGGTGCCGACCCCGCCCGGGTTGGTGAGGGAGATGTTGGTGCCCTGGAAGTCGTCGGCGGTGAGCTTGTTCTCGCGCGTCTTCGCGATCAGCTCTTCGAAGTTGGAGTGGAAGCCGGCGAAGTCGAGCCCGTCGGACCCCTTGATCGCCGGCACCATCAGCGTGTGCGAGCCGTCCTTCTTCTCGACGTCGACCGCGATCCCGAGGTTGACCGGCCCGTTCTCGATCGCGATACGGCTTGCCGTCCCGCTCCGCGAACGTCCGCACCATCACCGGGAAGTCTTTGGTCGCCTCGACGATCGCCCAGGCGACCAGGTGGGTGAAGGAGACCTTCAACCCGCGCTCCTTCAGCACGACGTTGATCGCCTTCCGTTTCGCGTCCAAGCGTGTCGACCGCGATCGTCCGGAACGAAGTCGCCGTCGGAACCGCCCGGCTCTCATCCATCGCCTTGGCCAGCATCGCCGCGGGCCCCCGCAGCGCCTTCTCCTCACCGGCGCTCGCGGCGGCGGCGGTCCCGTTGCCGCTCCCCGCGGCCAGCACGTCCTCCTTGGTGACCTTCGCCCCGGGGCCACTCCCGCTCACCGAAGCAAGATCGACGCCGGTCGCTTCCGCAACCCTCCGCGCAACGGGCGTCGCGCTGCACATCGGCGCTCCCGTTGCCCGAGCCGCGCCTTGGTCCCTCCGCCGTTTCCGGCGCCCACCTGCGGGTGGCCAGGGGGAGAGTCCGAGAACGAAGCCACGTCCTCGCCCGCAGGAGTCTCCCCCCGGCCAGGCCCCGCAGCTGAGGCCTGCGAACCCTCGGAGGAGCCCTCACCAGCTTCCATCTCAGCCATCGGCGCCCCGACCGGCACCTCGTCGTCCACCGCCACGAGCAGTTTCGTGATCACGCCGTCCATCGGCGCCGGAACCTCGGCGTCGACCTTGTCGGTGGAGACCTCGACGACGGTGTCGCCCTCGTTGACGAAGTCGCCCTCGGCGACGTGCCACTCGAGGACGATCCCCTCGGTCACCGACTCGCCCATCTCAGGCATTGCGATTTGCACGGTGGCCGTCTCTGCCATTTCTGTGTCTGAGTCTATGAAACTGGGCGAGTGAGCTTCGCGGTCGAGGTAGGCTGATGGCGATGAACTACTTCGTCACCGGCGCAACCGGGTTCATCGGCCGTCACCTGGTCGAGCGCCTGCTGCAGCGCGAGGGCACGATCTACGCGCTTGTGCGGGCCGGATCGCGCGGCCGCCTGGAGGAGCTGCGGACCAGCTGGGGAGCCGACGGGGCGCGCATCGTCCCGGTCGCGGGCGATCTCTCCCAGCCCAGCCTCGGCGTCTCCGAGGAGGACCTGGTGGCGATGCGCGGCGAGGTCGACCACTTCTTCCACCTGGCGGCGATCTACGACATCACCGCCGGCGCCGAAGCGCAGGAGATCGCCAACGTCGAGGGGACCAGGCACGCGGTCGAGCTCGCCGGCGCGATCGAGGCCGGCTGCTTCCACCAGGTCAGCTCGATCGCCGCCGCCGGCCTCTACAGGGGCGAGTGGCGCGAGGACATGTTCGACGAGGCCGAACGGCTGGACACCAACCCCTACTTCCGCACCAAGCACGAGTCCGAGCGGCTGGTCCGCGAGGAATGCCCGCGGCCCTGGCGCGTCTACCGGCCGGGGATCGTGGTCGGCGACTCGCGCACCGGTGAGATCGACAAGATCGACGGGCCCTACTACTTCTTCAAGGCGCTGCAGCGGGCGCGGCGGGTGCTGCCCTCGTGGCTGCCGACGGTCGGGGTCGAAGGTGGCGAGATCAACATCGTCCCGGTCGACTACGTCGCCGCCGCGATCGACCACATCGCCCACAAGCCGAAGCTCAACGGCCGCGCCTTCCACCTCACCGACCCCAACCCGAAGACCGCGGGCGAGGTCGTCAACCTCTTCGCCAAGGCGGCCGACGCGCCGCAGATGACGGTGCGGCTGGGGCTCGACGTGACCGAGCCGGCGACCGGCCTGGCGCGGACGGCGCTGAAGTTCTTCCCGCCGGCGAAGCGCGGGCTGAAGCTGGCGCTGAGCCAGCTCGACCTGCCGGCCGACGTCCTCACCTACGTCGACTACCCGACCAGCTTCGACTCGACCCAGGCCCAGAAAGCGCTGAAGGGCTCGGGGATCGAGGTGCCGCCGCTGGAGAGCTACGCGGCCAAGGTCTGGGACTACTGGGAGCGCAACCTCGATCCCGGCCTGTTCAAGGACCGCTCGCTCTCGGGCGCGGTGCGGGGCAAGATCATCCTCATCACCGGTGCCTCCTCGGGGATCGGCAAAGCGACCGCGGTCAAGGTCGCCGACGCCGGCGCCACGGTGCTGCTGGTCGCCCGCTCGGTCGAGAAGCTGGAGGAGACCCGCGACGAGATCGTCGCCGCCGGCGGCTCCGCCCACATCCACCGCTGCGACATGGCCGACATCGAGGACATCGAGCGGATGGCGGAGGAGGTGCTGGCCTACCACGGCCACGTCGACATCCTCGTCAACAACGCCGGCCGCTCGATCCGCCGCTCGGTCGCGCTCTCCTACGACCGCTTCCACGACTACGAGCGGACGATCCAGCTCAACTACCTCGGCGCCCTGCGCCTGATCCTGGCCCTGCTGCCGACGATGCGCGCCCGCAAGCGGGCCACATCATCAACATCAGCTCGATCGGGACCCAGACCAACCCGCCGCGCTTCTCCGCCTACGTCGCCTCGAAGGCGGCGCTGGACGCCTTCAGCCGGGTGATCGCCTCGGAGATGGTCGAAGACAAGATCCACATCACCACGATCAACATGCCGCTGGTGCGGACGCCGATGATCGCGCCGACGCGGATGTACGACATGTTCCCGGCGATCACGCCCGAGGAGGCGGCGGAGATGATCGCCAAGGCGATGGTGACGCGGCCGAAGAAGGTGGCGACCAAACTCGGCAACTTCGGCGAGCTGCTCTACGCGGTGACGCCCAAGGTCAGCGACAAAATCCTCAACACCGCCTACAAGCTCTTCCCCGACTCGCAGGCCGCCAAGGGCAAAGGCGACGAGGCGCGCGACAAGGCGCCCTCGACCGAGGCGGTCGCCTTCGCGCATCTCATGAAAGGCGTCCATTGGTAGCACCCGGCCGGGCGGGGCCTGGCCCGGTGGGGCAGGCCTGCGGGCGAGGTGTTCGTTCTCGGCCTGCCCCACCGGGCCACCCACCCGGAGGGGCGCTATCAGTGGACTTTCAGAGACGACCTCGGCGTCGAAGCTGATGAGCTCGGGACGGCGGCTCAAGCACTGGGGTTGGGGGTACGAGGACCAGACGCCGACCGCGACGCAGATGCGGGAGGCGGCGGAAGGGATCCGGGCGCGGTTCGGGTTCGGCGGCGAGGTCGAGAAGCCGGTGCCGCTGGAGGAGGTGGAGCTGCGGGAGGCGCGGCTGAAGGCGCCGGAGCGGTTCGGGGACCTGTTCTCGGACGGGCGCTACGAGCGGGTCTCGCACGCGCTGGGCAAGTCCTACCGCGACGTCGTCCAGGGCTTCTACGGGCGCTTCCCCAACCCGCCGGACCTGGTCGCCTTCCCGCGCGACGAGTCGGAGATCGAGACGGTGCTGAGCTGGGCCGAGGCCGAGGGCGCGGCGGTGATCCCCTTCGGCGGCGGCACCAGCGTCGTCGGCGGGGTCGAGCCGCGGCTGGGCGAGCGGCCGGTGGTGACGATGGACCTGCGGCGGCTGGACCGGGTGCTCGAGGTCGACCCGGAGTCGCTGGCGGCGCGGATCCAGGCCGGGGCGACCGGGCCGGGGCTGGAAGAGCAGCTGCGCGAGCACGGGCTGACCCTGCGCCACTTCCCGCAGTCCTTCGAGTACGCGACCCTCGGCGGCTGGATCGCGACCCGGGCCGGCGGCCACTTCGCGACCCTGGAGACCCACATCGACGACCTGGTCGAGTCGGTGCGGGCGATCACCCCGCGCGGGACCTGGGAGAGCCGGCGGCTGCCGGGCTCGGGCGCCGGCCCCTCGCCGGACCGGATGCTGATCGGCTCCGAGGGCATCCTCGGCGCGATCGCCGAGGCCTGGGTGCGGGTGCGGCCCCGGCCCGAGTTCAAGCTCTCGCGCGGGGTCGAGTTCGGCGACTTCCATGGCGGCGGCGCGCGCGGTGCGCGAGATCGCCCAGTCCGGCCTGCACCCGGCCAACTGCCGCCTGCTCGACGCCTCCGAGGCGGAGCTGACCGGGGCCGGCGGCGGCGAGTCCAACCTGCTGATCCTCGGCTTCGAGTCCGCCCACCATCCCGTCGACGCCGCGATGGACCTGGCCCTGGAAATAGCCCGAAGCCCACGGCGGCACCCCCAACAGCCCGCCGACGGGCCTTAAACGTCCAAATGGGCGGACGATCGGCCCACCGACGGCGAGGACGGCGGGGTTGGGGCCTGGCGGGGGGCGTTCCTGCTGGCGCCTTATCTGCGCGACACGTTCGTGGCCTGCGGGGTGCTCTCGGAGACGTTCGAGACGGCGATCACCTGGGATCGCTTCGAGGAGTTCCACGCCAGCGTGATGGCGGCGGCGCGCAAGGCGGTGGCGGGGGTCAGCGGCGCGCCGGCCGAGGGCCCCGGCGCGCCGCGGGTCAGCTGCCGCTTCACCCACGCCTACCCCGATGGCGTCGCTCCCTACTTCACGATCCTGGCCCCGGCCGTGCGCGGCGGCGAGGTCGAGCAGTGGGACGAGATCAAGGCCGCGGTCTCCGAGGCGCTGATCGAGGGCGGCGGCACGATCACCCACCACCACGCCGTCGGCCGCGACCACCGCCCCTGGTACGACCGCCAGCGCCCCGCTCCCTTCGCCGCCGCCCTGCGTGCCGCCAAGGCCGAGCTCGACCCGGGAGCAGTGCTCAACCCGGGTGTCCTGATCGACCCTTGAGGAGTGCGGCAGCCCTTTGGGTCGTATAGCGCCACAAAGGACTGCCGCAACCATGGGCGGCCTTACAGATCGCTTACACGCGCCTGACCGGGGGCGAACTCGGCGGCCCGAGGATCGACTCGTCCAGTAAACGACGAGGAGGTCCAGAGATGTTCCAATCAGCTCGAAAGCACATGCGGTCCGTCGCCATGCTCGGTATCGCCGCCGCGCTCGTGGTCGGCAGTGTCGCCGCTGCCCAGGGGGACTCGCAGAGCGGGTCCCAGAACGGTGGCCAGGAGGCCGGGAAACGCCCGCCCGGGCCGCCGCCGATGATCGGGATCGCGATGCAGGGCTTGACCTACGCCGAACTGCACGTGCTCAACAGGAGCGGCGAGGCGGAAACGCTGAGGATCGACCAGGGCAAGGTGAAGTCGGTGAGCGACAGCTCGATCACGTTGACCGCCAACGACGACAGCGAAGTCACGGTCGCGGTCGACGATGACACCGAGGTGGTGGGCAAGCCGGGTGAGGACACCTCGGTCGCCGACCTCGAGACCGGCCAGCAGGTCAGTGTCACCGCTCCTGACGGCGAGGCGGCGCGGGCGATCATGGTGCTGCCGAAGAAAGGCGACATCGCCGCCGACTTCAAAGGCGGGCCGATGGGGCCGCCGCCGGGCGCACCCCCCGCGCTGGACGAATGGCGCGGCTCCGCCAAGTAGCCGACGCGTTACCGAGGCGGTGAGACCCACGCGTATCCAAGTTTGTCCCCGCTATAGGAGGGACAAACTTGGGCACGCGTGGAGTCGCCTCGCTCGACATCGCGGCTGGGCGCGAGACTAGGCAGATGAACGGAGCCATCCTGGTCGTGGAGGACGAGCAGGCGATCGCCGACCTGGTCCGCGCCTACCTGCGCCGCGAGGGCTTCGACGTGGTCTGGGCGCGCAGCGGCGAGCAGGCGACTGGAGGAGCTCTCGCGCCACCCGGTGCGGCTGGTCGTGCTCGACATCGGCCTGCCCGGGATCGACGGCTTCGAGGTCTGCCGGCGGTTGCGCTCGCGCACCGGGGTCCCGATCCTCATTCTCAGCGCCCGCGACGACGAGGTCGACCGGGTCGCCGGGCTCGAAGCCGGCGCCGACGACTACGTCGTCAAGCCCTTCTCGCCGCGCGAGCTGGTGGCGCGGGTGAAGGCGATCCTGCGCCGAAGCGGGGGAGGGAGCGCGGTCGCGGACGGGCCGCTCACGCTCGGCGCGGTCCAGCTCGACCCCGCCGCTCGCAGCGCCGCGGTCGCCGGTGAGCCGGTCGAGCTGACCTCGCGCGAGTTCGACCTGCTGGCGGCGCTGCTCGCCCACCCCGGCGTCGTCCTCAGCCGCGACCGCCTGCTGGAGCTGGCCTGGGGCGGCGAGTTCCCGGGCGGCACCCGCACGGTCGACGTCCATATCGCCCAGCTGCGCGCCAAGCTCGGCTCTGCCCGGCTTCATCGCCACCGTGCGCGGCGCCGGCTACAAGGTCGCGCCCTGATGCGCTCGCTGCGGGCGCGCCTCTTCCTCGCCATCCTCGGCACCGTGCTGGTCGCCGTCGGCGCCTCGCTGGCACTGGGGGTGGTGCTGACCAAGGGCGCCGTCCGCGACACGATCCGCGGCGACGTCGAGGCGCAGGCGGAAGCGTTCGCCGACCAGATCGGGCGGCTGCCGCGGCGCAGCGCCCTGAAACTGCAGGCGGGCCAGCCGCCGCTGCCCGGCACGGCGCCCGGGGCCCCGCCCGGCGCCGCCACCAGGCGCCCAGGCCGGGATCGTCACCGCCGGCGAGGGCGGCGGCGCCCCGGTCACCGTCCTCAGCCTCGCCGCCGCGAGCGAGGTGCTGCCGGCGTCGGCGGTCTCAGCCCTGCGCGAGGGCGGCTCCGCCGACGGCACCGTCGAGATCGAAGGCCGCAGCCAGATCTACGCCGCCGAGCGCGCCGGCCGCTCGATCGTGCTCGTCACCCGCCCCGACGTCGTCTCCGGCGACGACTTCAGCCGCTACCTCTCGGCGCTGCTGATCGCCAGCGGGGTCGCGGCGCTGCTGGCCGCCGCGGTGGCGGCGCTGCTGGCGCGGCGCCTGACCCAGCCGCTGCGCCGGCTCGGCGCCGCGGCGGGAGAGCTGGCCGCGGGCCGCAGCCCGGAGCCGGTGCCGCGCGAGGGGACCGAGGAGCTCGACGAGCTGGCGCTGGCCTTCAACGGGATGTCGGAGCAGCTCGCCCTCGCCCGCGACGCCGAGCGGGGGGTGCTGCTCTCGATCTCCCACGACCTGCGCACGCCACTGACCTCGATCCGCGGCTACGCGGAGGGGATCGAGGACGGCACGATCGAGCCGGGCGAGGCGGCGGCCGTCGTCGGCCGCGAGGCGGGGCGGCTGGAACGGCAGGTCGGCGACCTGCTGGCGCTGGCGCGGCTGCGCCAGGGGGTGCTGGAGGTGCGCAGCGAACCTGTCGACCTGGCGGCGGTGGCGCGCGAGGCGGAGGAGCGCCTGCGCCCGCGGGCGCGCGAGGCCGGGGTGGAGGTGCGGGTCGAGGGCCGCCCGGCGCCGGCCACCGGCGACCACGGCCGCGCCCTCCAGGTCGTCACCAACCTGCTCGACAACGCGATCCGGGTCAGCCCCCGCGCCGCCGCGGTGACGATCGCCGCCGCTCCCGGCGAGCTGCGTGTCTGCGACCGCGGCCCCGGCATCCCCGAGGCCGAGCTGCCCCAGGCCTTCGAGCGCTTCCACCTGCGCGCCCGCAGCGGCAACGGCTCCCCCGAGGGCGCCGGCCTCGGCCTCGCCATCGTCCGCGAGCTGACCGAGGCGATGGGCGGCACCGTCGCCGCCGAGAACCTCCCGGGCGGCGGCGCCCGCTTCACGGTTCGGCTGCCCGGCTAGGTGCTTTGCGATTACCCTGGTTTCGTGAGTGCGGAGCCAAAAAAGCGCCTCGGCGAAGACCAGTGGCGCCACAACGAGGCGTCGCGGCGGCGGCAGCTGCTCGAAGACGCCCGCCGTCCCATGGCCGTCAACCTGGCTGAGGGATTGGCGCTGAGCGAATTCCTCTCCACCTTCACCGGAAGCGCACGGAAGAGTTGACGTCGGCGCCGCTTCGGTTGCGGGAGTTGCTGGCGCGACTGATCGAGGCCGACGTGCGGTTCGTATTGGTTGGCGGACTCGCGGTGAACGCCTGGGGGTACCTACGTGCGACCCGTGACGTGGATTTCGTCCCCGACCCCGATCCGGAGAACCTCGCCCGGCTCAACTCCCTCCTGAAGGACCTCGATGGAAAGGTGGACGTGGGCGGCAAGCTCCTCGCCGGGAGCGCGATCTCCACCTTCCTGCGCACCGGGGATCGGACCCTGGTCGCAACCGAGCTCGGCCAGGTCGACGTGCTCCAGGGCCTTCCTCAGGTGCCGCCGTTTGCGGTGCTGGAGGAGCAGGCCAAGGACGTCGACCTCGACGGCCTCGTCGTCCGTGTCTGCTCCCTCGAGCATCTGATCGAGATGAAGCGATCGAGCGAGCGAGCTAGGGATCGCGAGGATTTGGCGGTGCTGGAGGCTGTCCAGCAGGAGGGCGAGGAGGGGAAGTGACTTCCCCCGGCGCTACCCTGTCGCGACTCGATCTCCCTGGCCAGGCCGGTTCTGGGCCGCCAGCTGCCTCCCACGATGGAAACCATCACTTCGGAACAACCGACCGTGCCGGCTGACCCCGGCCAGGCCGACGCCCACGAGCCGGTCGTGCCGCGGCGCTCGCCGCTGCGCGCGGCGATCAAGACGGGGCGGCCGAAGGAGTGGATCAAAAACGTCTTCGTGTTCGCCGGGCTGCTGTTCTCCGGCAAGTTCAACCAGTCGCACGAGGTGCTCGAGGCGTTCATCACCTTCGTCGCCTTCTGCCTGATCTCCAGCGCCGGCTACTTCGTCAACGACCTGATCGACGTCGAGCTCGACCGCAAGCACCCGAAGAAGCGCTTCCGGCCGCTGGCCGCGCGCGAGCTCTCGGAGGGCACCGCGAAGGCGATCGCCCCGGGCCTGGCGGTCGTCGCGATCGCGATCGCCTTCGCCGTCAACTGGCAGGTCGGGCTGATGGTGGTCGGCTACGGCGTCGCCCAGATGGCCTACAGCCTCGGCCTCAAGCAGATCGTGATCATCGACGTGATGACGCTGGCGGGGCTGTTCATCCTCCGCGTCGCCGCCGGCGCCAGCGCCGTCGACGCCCACGCCTCGGAGTGGCTGATCCTCTGCACCGGCTTCCTCGCCGCCTTCCTCGGCTTCACCAAGCGCCGCCAGGAGGCGGTCTCCGAGCTGCACGAGGGCACCTCGACCCGGCCCGTGCTCGAGCACTACTCGCTGCCCTTCCTCGACCAGATGGTCTCCCTGGTCACCACCGGCACCGTGATCAGCTACGCGATCTACACCGTCAACTCGCCGCTGATCGGCAGCCAGATGATGCTGACGATCCCGCCCGTGGTCTACGGGATCTTCCGCTACCTGTACCTGATCTACGACCGCTCCGACGACCGCTCGATGGCCCAGATCGTCGCCGGCGACCGCGGCATCCAGGCCGCCGGCGCCGCCTACGCGCTGGTCGCCTTCCTGCTGCTCTACGTCTTCAACTAGCGGCTAGACGAGTCCCTCTTCGGGCTCGGCCTCCATCAGGTAGAAGCGGGCGCGGCCGAGCTCCTCGCCGTCGATCAGGACGACGGCGGCGTGGGGGCCGGAGGCCTCGAAGTTGGCGGTGGCGCCGATCGACATCACCAGGCGCTGCTCCTGGCCGGCGGGCATGCCGGGCGGCCGGCCGGTCTCGAAGCTGGCGGTGAGGCCCTCGCCGAGCTCGATCCCGTCGGGGTCCTGGATCGTGACCACGAGCTCGTGCGGGTCGTTGGTCTCGTGCCAGGCGACGTCGATGCCGAGGCCGATGTGGAAGGACCACTCGTGCGGCAGCTCGGGCAGGCGCAGGACGTTCCAGCCGCCGCCGTTGAGGTAGAGCTTGCCGTTGACGGCCTCGCTGTGGTCGGCGAGCAGGAGGAAGCCGATGTTCATGGCGCCTCCGGGTAGGGGACGACGGCGAGGTCGGAGAGCAGCTCGATCTTGCCGTTGCGGGTGAACTGGAGGTCGACCGTCTCGTTCTTGCGGTAGGTGCCGAAGAGGCCGAGGTACATCGCCAGCCAGCGGCTGGTGCCCATCTTCTCCTTGACGATCGGGCGGGTGAAGACGACCTCGCCGCCCTCGATCTCGTAGTCGGCGCCCTCGCTCTGCTCGACGCCGTTGATGAAGACGGTGAAGGGGGGCTCGGCGCCGGCGGGGATCTTCACCCGCTCGCCGGCCGCGTAGCTGCCCTTGGGTATCTCGGTGCTGGAGTCGCTCATCTGCCCTCTGCTTCCAGAGTCTCCCGCACCAGGTCGAACGGCGTGTCGTGGTCGCTCGGGTCCAGCTCCTCCCGCCCTACCCCGCCGCGGTAGGGCATGAAGGTGCCGTCGCCGCGCACGTCGACGCCGGCCGTCGGCTTGCGCAGCAGGCCCTTGCCCTTCAGCTGCAGGCGGGCCTGGACCTGGTCGCCCGGGGCGTAGTCGCGCAGCAGCGAGGAGGAGCGCGCCGGTCCCTCGGCGCGGATCGCCAGAGCCCGCTCGCGCATCGCGGCGACGGCCTCGCCGAGGTCGTCGAAGCCCTGGTGCTCGACCTCGGGCCCGTGCGGACGGTCAGCTTCCACTGCGGACGGGACACCGCCGCAGCCTATGGAACCGGAGCGGGGAGGGAGACGGCTAGGCGCCGCGGCGCGGGCGTTTCGGACGGCGCGCCGGCGGCCCGACGATTTTCTCCGGGCCGCTGCGATCGTCGATCGCGACGTAGTCGCGCTCGCGCTCGCCGGTGTAGATCTGGCGCGGCCGGGCGATTTTCAGCTCCGGGTCTTCCTGCATCTCCATCCACTGCGCCATCCAGCCGGCGGTGCGGGGGATCGTGAACAGCACCGTGAACATGTTGGCCGGGATCTCCAGCGCCTCGTAGATGATCCCCGAGTAGAAGTCGACGTTCGGGTAGAGCTTGCGCGAGGTGAAGTACTCGTCGTCGAGCGCCTGTTTCTCCAGCTCGCGGGCGATCTCGACCAGCGGGTTGTACTCGGTCGCCTCGAAGACCTCGTCCATGTGCTGCTGGATGATCCGCGCCCGCGGGTCGTAGTTCTTGTAGACCCGGTGGCCGAAGCCCATCAGTTTCTCCTCGCGGTCCTTCACCTTCGCGAGGAAGCCGGGGATGTTGTCCGGCGACTCGATCCGCCGCAGCATCCGCAGCACCGCCTCGTTGGCGCCGCCGTGCAGCGGCCCGTAGAGGGCGGCGACACCCGCCGCCACCGCCGAGTAGGGGTCGACGCCGGAGGAGCCGACGCCGCGCACGGCGTTGGTCGAGCAGTTCTGTTCGTGGTCGGCGTGGAGGATGAAGAGGATGTCGAGGACCTTCGAGAGGACCTGTTTGGGGATGTGCCGGTCTTCGGTCTTCTTGAACATCATCGAGAGGAAGTTCTCGGCGAAGTTGAGTTCGTTGTCCGGGTAGACGTAGGGCAGGCCCATGTTGTGCCGGTAGGAGAAGGCGGCCAGGGTCGGCACCTTGGCGATCAGGCGGACGGCGGCCATGTAGCGCTCTTCCGGGTCGTCGATCTGCTTCGCGTCCGGGTAGAAGGTCGAGAGCGCGCCGACGCCGGCCAGCAGCATCCCCATCGGGTGGGCGTCGTAGCGGAAGCCCTGGAAGAACTGCTTCAGGTCCTCGTGCACGTAGGTGTGGTGGGTGATGTCGAAGACCCAGCGGTCGAGCTGGGCGGCGGTCGGCAGCTCGCCGAAGATCAGCAGGTAGGCGGTCTCGAGGAAGGTCGAGCGCTCGCAGAGCTGCTCGATCGAGTAGCCGCGGTGTTCGAGGATGCCGGCGGCGCCGTCGATGTAGGTGACCGAGGAGCGGCAGGAGGCGGTGTTGTTGAAGGCCGGGTCGTAGGACATCAACCCGAATTCGTCCTCGTCGACCTTGATCTGCCGCAGGTCGAGGCCGCGCACGGTCCCGTCCTCGATCGGCAGCTCGTAGGTCTTGCCGGTGCGGTTGTCGGTGACGGTTAGCGACTCGGTGGCCATGCGGCGATCATTCTTTCAGTTCGCCGTCGCCGGCCGTTAAGAGGCTGTGGAGCTGGGGGAGCTACGCCGCGGGAGCGGCGTCGAACTGGGTCATCCGCCGCAGCGCCTCGAAGCGCTCGTCGATCTCCTCGCGGCTGAGCCGGGAGACGCGCTCGGTCCCGAACTCCTCGACGTTGAAGGAGGCGAGCACGGTGCCGTAGCCCATCGCCCGCCGCAGCTGCGCCTCGTCGAGCTCGCCGTCCGGCGCCGTCGAGGTAGCCGAAGAAGCCGCCGGCGAAGCTGTCGCCGGCGCCGGTCGGGTCGCGCACCTCCTCCAGCGGGAAGCCGGGCAGGGCGAAGAAGCCGCTCTCGGTGAAGAGCGCGGCGCCGTACTCGCCCTGCTTGGCGATCACCGCCCGCGGGCCCAGCTCCATCACCGCGCGGGCGGCCCGGGCCAGGTTCGACTCGCCGGTCAGCTGGCGGATCTCGGCGTCGTTGACGACGAGGCAGTCGACCTCGGCGATCGCCGCCTGCAGCGAGTCCTTGGCGGTCTCGATCCAGAGGTTCATCGAGTCGAGGCCGCTGAAGCGGGCGGGGCACTGGGCGCGGACCTGGCGCTGCAGGTCGGGCTGGATGTTGGCGAGGAAGAGGGTGTCGGCCGCCTTCGCGCTGTCGGAGAGCTTCGGCTCGAACTCGGCGAAGACGCCGAGCTGGGTGTCCTCGGTGTGGGCGACGTTGAGGTCGTACTCGTAGCGGCCGCGCCAGAAGAAGGACTGGCCGCCGGCGACCCGCTCGATGTCGTCGGTGAGGATGCCGCGCCGCTCGAGCACCGCGAACTGGTCGGCGCCGAAGTCGTCGCCGACCGGGCCGACCGGCCGCACCTCGGTGAAGAAGCTGGCGGCGAGGGAGAAGTGGACGGCGGCGCCGCCGAGCATGCGCTCGCGCTCCCCGAACGGGGTCTTGACTGCGTCAAAGGCGATCGATCCGACGACGGTGAGCGACATTCGGCAGCGCAGGCTATAGGGGACGGGGGGTACCTCGTCGGCGCAACAGCGGGGAGGCGCCGACGAGGCCCCCCGTCCCCTTTCTTCGGCGCCGTCTATGGTTCTCCGCCGTGAAGGCGGTGCAGATACAGGAGTTCGGGGGGCCGGAGATGCTCGAGTAGGTGGAGCTCCCCGATCCGACGCCCGGTGAGGGCGAGGTCGTGGTCGAGATCGCCCGCGCCGGCGTCAACTTCGCCGACACCCACGCGACCCGCAACGACTACCTGGCCGAGCAGTCGCTGCCGCTGGTGCCCGGCACCGAGATCGCCGGCCGCACGCCCGACGGCCGCCGCGTCGCGGCGCTGCTGGGCAACGGCGGCTACGCCGAGAAGGCGGTGGTGCCGGAGTCGCTGCTGATCCCCCTGCCCGACGAGGTCGACGACGACCAGGCGGCGGCGGTGCTGCTGCAGGGCCTGACCGCGCTGGCGCTGGTCCACCGCTGCGCCCGGATCGAGGCGGGGGAGACGATCGTGGTCGAGGCCGCCGCCGGCGGCACCGGCACGCTGGCCGTGCAGATCGCCAAGCGGGCCGGGGCGAAGGTGATCGGCCTCGCCTCCAGCGCGGACAAGCGCGAGCTGGTCCAGAGCCTCGGCGCCGACGTCTGCATCGACTCCCGCGCCGACGACCTCGCCGGCGCGATCCGCGAGGCCAACGGCGGCGAGCGCGTCGACGCCGTCCTCCACATGAGCGGCGGCGACGCCTTCGACGCCGAGATGAGCGTGCTGGCGCCGCTGGGCCGGATGGTCGTCTTCGGCATCGCCTCGCGCGAGCAGCGCGACGTCTCCACCGCCGCCCTGCTGCGCGGCTCCAAGACCGTGGTCGGCTTCTGGCTGCTGCACCTGCTGGCCCGCCGCGACCTGGCGGTGCCGATGATCGGCGAGCTCCTGGCCGCGGTCGCGGCAGGCGAGCTGCGCGCGACCGTCGGCGACGTCTACCCTCTGTCCGAGGCGGCGCGGGCCCACGAAGACCTGATCGCCCGCCGCAGCAGCGGCAAGCTCCTCCTCGATCCCTCTAAATAGATGACCACTCCCTTCCACGACCTCGGCCTCTCGCCGCAGATCCAGCAGGCGCTGGACGAGCTCGGCTTCCAGGATCCGACCCCGATCCAGGAGCAGGCGATCCCGGAGCTGCTCGGCGGCCACGACGTGATCGGCCAGGCCCAGACCGGGACCGGCAAGACCGCCGCCTTCGGCCTGCCGCTGCTGCAGTACCTCGATCCCGAGAACAACGAGGTGCAGGCGATCGTCCTCACCCCGACCCGCGAGCTCTGCATCCAGGTGACGCAGGCGCTGCGCACCTACGCCGAGCACCTCGACATCGAGATCGTCGCCGTCTTCGGCGGCGCCCCGATCCGCTCGCAGCAGTCGCAGCTGCGCTCCGGCGCCCACGTCGTCGTCGCCACCGTCGGCCGCATGAAGGACCTGATGGCCCGCCGCTCGCTGGTCCTGACCGCGGCCCGCTACGTCGTCCTCGACGAGGCCGACGAGATGCTCGACCTCGGCTTCATCGAGGACGTCGAGAAAATCCTGCGGATGTGCCCGAGCGGGCGCCAGACGGCGCTCTTCTCGGCGACGATGCCGCCGCCGATCCAGAAGCTCGCCGAGGGCTACATGTACGACCCGACGACGATCCGGATCACGCCGAAGACGCTCACCGTCGACGCGATCGCCCAGGCCTACGTCGAGGTCCCGGCCAAAGACAAGGCGGCGCGCCTGGTCGAGCTGCTGAAGACCGAAGAACCCGAGCAGGCGATCATCTTCACCCGCACCAAGATCGGCGCCTCGAAGCTGGAGAAGACGCTGAAGGACAAAGGCCTCGACGTGAAGGCGCTGCACGGCGACCTCAGCCAGGGCGTCCGCGACGGGGTGATGATCGCCTTCAAGAGCCACCGCGTGAAGCTGCTGGTCGCCACCGACATCGCCGCCCGCGGCCTCGACATCGAGCACGTCACCCACGTCATCAACTTCGACGTGCCGAACTCCTCGGAGACCTACGTCCACCGCATCGGCCGCACCGGCCGGGTCGGGCGGACCGGCCGCGCGATCACCTTCGTCACCCCCGCCCAGCGCGAGGAGATCACCCGCATCGAGCGCGACGTGAAGACCACGATCGGCGAGTGGGAGAGCCCCGGAGGAGCGGCTCGAGCACGCGCCGCGCCCGCGCCGCCGCGAGCGCCCGGAGCGCTCCGAGCACAGCAAGCCGAGCGAGCGCGGCGAACGCAGCGAGCGGGTCGGGCCGGGGGAGCGAGCGAGAACGGCGCGCCGCCGCGGCCGAGGCCGAGAGCCGAGGCCGCCCGAGGTCGAGGTCGAGCAGTCGGAGGCCGCACCGCCCGAGCCCGAGCAGGCCGAGCGCCCGCGGCGCCGGACGAGACGGCGACGAGCCCGAGCGCGACACCGTCAAGCTCTTCGTCAACCGCGGCGAGCGCAGCGGCATCGAGGAAGAGGATCTGCGCTGGGCGCTGCGCGAGGGCGCCGTCCTGCCCGAGGAGGCGATCCACGAGATCCGCGTCCTGCACCGCTTCTCCTTCGTCGAGGTCGCCCCGGATCAGGCCGAGCGGGCCGTCGAGTTCCTCGACGGCACCAAGCTCAAGGGCAAGGAGATCCGGCTCGAGATCGCCAAGAGCTGAGGCGCTTCGGATCTTGTCCCCACCCTGGTGGGGACAAAGTCGGATGCGCTATCGGGTCAGCTCGGCGATGCTGTCGAGCAGGCGGTCGAAGTCGATCGGCTTGGTCAGGTAGCCGCTGACCTCGAGGTCGGTGGGGGCGTTGGCGTCGGTCGCGTCCTGGTGGGCGCTGATGATCAGGGCCGGGGTGTCGACGCCGGCGGCGCGCAGCTCGCGCAGGGCGTCGATGCCGGATTTGCGCGGCATCATCGCGTCGAGCAGCAGCAGGTCGGGGAGCTGCTCGGCGTCGCCCTCGTGCAGGCGCTCGGTCACCTCCTGGCCGTCGGCCGCGGTCTCGACCTCGTAGCCGGCCAGCTCCAGCCGCGTCCGCATCAGCAGCAGGATCGTCTCCGAGTCGTCGGCGACCAGGACCCGGGTCATCAGCTCGCCTCGGCGATCGCGCGGCTCGGGCCGGCGCCCGTGGGACTGCCCGCGGCCGGCAGGCGGAAGCTGAAGGTCGAGCCGACGCCGACCGTCGACTCGACCGCGAGCGTGCCGCCGTGCAGCTCGACCAGCGATTTCGAGATCGCCAGGCCGAGGCCGGTGCCGCCGACGCGCTGGGTCAGGCCGGCGTCGCCGCGCACGAAGCGCTCGAAGATGTGCTCCAGCTGGCTCTCGGGTATCCCCGGTCCGTTGTCGGTCACCGCAATCTCCACATCGGCATCCAGCTACCCGGGCCGTGACCTCGATAGACGCCCCTTCGGGCGAGTACTCATGCGCATTGGTAAGCAAATTCACCAGTATTTGGCGAATCCGGTCGGCCTCGACCTCGATCAGCGGCAATCCGGGGTCGATCCGCTGGATCAGGGTCTGGTGCGCGCTCTCGGTCTGCGCCCGCATCGTCCGCACCGCGTCGTCGATCAGCGGCGCCACCTCGGTCGGCTTCGGGGTGACCGCGAGGCGGCCGGCGTCGCTGCGGGCGAGGTCGAGCAGGTCGTTGAGCAGGCGGACCAGGTGGCGGCAGTTGTCGAGGATGATCTCGACCGTCTCGACCTGCTTCGGGGTCAGCGAGTCGCGCTCCAGCATCAGCAGCTCGGCGAAGCCCTGGACCGAGGTGAGCGGGCTGCGCAGCTCGTGCGAGGCGGTGAGGACGAACTCGTCTTTGAGCCGGTCGAGCTGGTCGCGCTGGCTCGCCTCCTGCTCGAGCTCGTCGGCCATCTCGTTGAAGGCGGCGCCGAGCGTCGCGGTCTCCGAGAGGCCGCCGACCTCGACGCGGGCGCTGCGGTCGCCGGCGGCGAGGCGGCCCGGCCGCGTCGACCAGCTCCTCCAGCGGTCGCCGCATCGAGGCGATCAGGCCGCTGAACAGCAGCAGGGCGCCGGTCAGGCCGGCGATCAGCCCGGCGGCGACGAGGATCGCGGTGTCGCGGGTGTCGGAGGAGATCTGGTCCTGCAGTTCCGAGCGGCGGTCGG
Source organism: uncultured Solirubrobacterales bacterium (assembly GCA_963829445.1). Lineage (GTDB taxonomy): Bacteria > Actinomycetota > Thermoleophilia > Solirubrobacterales > 70-9 > VAYN01. Next base: position 142,851 of record CAWHIW010000017.1, read on the forward strand.
CCTGGGCGGCCACCGTGGCGCGGGCGGGCTTGCCGCCGGTCCCCTCCGCCACCTGCACCCGCGCCGCCATCTCCACCTGGTAGGAGCGGGCGATCGCGTCCTCGAAGTCCTGGCGCTGCTGGATGAAGCGGCCGACGCCGATCACGGCCATCGCCGTGAGCACGGCAAAGCCGATCGCGAAGCCGATCCGCAGCCGGTTGGCAAGCGACGGGCTGAGGCGGCGGCCTCCTCGGGAATATGCTTGCGCGGCTATGGGCGACGAGGCTACAGGCAGCGGCGACGGCGCCGCCAGGGCGCCCGACGGCATCGACGTCGCCGGCGTCGAAGCCTGGTTCGCGCTCAACGTGCCCAGCGCCAGCCCGCCGCTCTCCTTCGAGCGGATCGCCGGCGGCCACTCCAACCTCACCTTCCGCGTCAGCGACGCCGGCGGCAACAGCTGGGCGCTGCGGCGGCCGCCGCTGGGCAAGCGCCTCGGCTCCGCCCACGACATGGCCCGCGAGCACAAGGTCGTCTCCGCGCTGGGCCCGACCGCGGTGCCGGTGGCGCCGGTGGTCGGGCTCTGCGAGGACGAGAGCGTCAGCGGCGAGCCCCCTTCTACGTGATGGAGTTCGTCGAGGGGCCGATCCTGCGCGGCCTGGCCGAGGCGGAGGCCTTTCCCGACGAGGGCGATCGGCGGGCGATCGGCGAGCGCGTCGCCGACACCCTGGCCGCGATCCACGCCGTCGACCCCGACGCGGTCGGGCTCGGCGACCTCGGCCGCAAGGAGGACTACGTCGCCCGCCAGCTGCGCCGCTGGCAGGGCCAGTGGGAGAAGTCGAAGACGCGCGAGCTGGCGGCTGATCGACTCCGTCCACGAGCGCCTCTCCGCCCGCATCCCCAAGCAGGGCCCGGCGACGATCGTCCACGGCGACTACCGCCTCGACAACATGATCCTCACCCCGACCGGCGAGGTCGCGGCGGTCGTCGACTGGGAGCTCTGCACGCTCGGCGACCCGCTCGCCGACGTCGGCCTGCTGATGGCCTACTGGCCCGACCGCGAGCAGGCGGAGGTCGCCCTCGGCCAGCCCGCCAACCTCGCCCCCGGCTTCCCGACCCGCGCGGAGCTGGCCGCCCGCTACGCCGAGCGCTCCGGCCGCGACCTCGCCGACCTCGACTTCTTCGTCGCCCTCGGCTACTGGAAGCTGGCGATCATCCTCGAGGGCGTCTACGCCCGCTACGCCGCCGGCGGCTACGGCAAGGTCGACGACGGCATCCAGGCCTTCGCCCGGCTGGTCGAGCGTCTGGCCGAGGCCGCGGACGAGGCCGAGCGGCGAAACTGAGCGCTTGCAGCGCTTTCGTCCGCCTGGGTTGACAGTGTTCCGATGGGCTGTAAGGCTCATCTGAGCAAAATTGAGTAGGTACGTTCTTCCTGCTTTCCCTCACCAGTCCTTGTCCAAATCCCTCCCAATCAAGGAGAACTCTCCGTGAAGCAGATTCGCCAGCGACTCACGTACGCAAACGTGATGTCGTCGATCGCCGTTTTCTTCATCCTCGGCGGCGCCACCGCCTTCGCCGCGACCAAGATCGGCGCCAACGAACTGAAGGCCAACTCGGTCCTCACCGGCAAGATCAAAAAAGAAGCCGTCACCACCAGCAAGCTCAAGAACAGCTCTGTGACGACCACCAAGCTCGCCGACAAATCGGTCACGGGTCCGAAGATCGACGCCACGACCCTGGGCACTGTCCCGACGGCGACCAACGCTACGAACGCGGTCAACGCGACCAATGCGACCAACGCGGCCAACGCGGTCACGGCAGACGGTCTGTTCGCCTTTGCCCGAGTCGAGGACAACGGCACGGTTTTGCCAGCTCTGGCCAAGAACATCACCTCAGCCAATGTCACCACGCCGGTCACCGGCACCGACTGCTTCGACCTGCCCTTCCAGCCGAAAGGCGCTCAGGCGACGGTGGAGTCCGACTCCGACAACGACGAGGTCATCACCGCTGAGGTCGCCGGCTCGCCGGAATCATTCTCGACCTGCCCGGCCACCGCTGAGGTCGAAGTGACCCACTTCGACGTGGGCACGCCAGGAGCCGAGAGCGGCGACTTCTACATCGAGCTCTACAAATAGCACCACGTTCACGCAGCTCTGAAGAGGGCCGGGCACTTGCCCGGCTCTCTTTCTTTTTCAGGTGCGCGCAAATGGCGGCGGCTCTGCTGGCGGCGATTGCCTGTTTGGCTCTTGTCGGCTGCGGCGATGGCGGCTCGGACTCCTCGCAGTCGCCGTCGAGTACGCCTGCGAACACGGCGGGTGGAGGGCCTGCCCCGGCTGAGCTGAAACCTTCCGCCACGACCACCGGTGCTGGCAAGGCCGCTCCGACTGGGGCGGATCATTCCGCCGCTGCCCCCGGGGCGCGGGCCAGGCCTGACCGGTCTTCACCTGTAGTCGCGGAGAAGCCCGGGAAGCACGCTGCGGAACATCGCAAGCTTCCGCAGTCGCAGCACAAGGAAGTCGGAGGGGCAAAGGGGGTCGACGACACTCATGCCTCGACGCCGCCCTCTGCGCCGGAAGGCGCCGCGGGCTCAGGTCGGGCCGCCGCCGACGATGGAGGTGCGCCGAGTCCGGCCACGGGCGCCGGGGCGGCACCTCCCGCTGGACAGAGCCAAGACGACTCCTAGCACTCGGAGAGCTCAGACCATGCGCGGCGCGTGCTTCGTCTCCAGCTCGCCGGCCGCGGCGGCTTCGTCGCGCTTGGCCCAGCGGTTGAGCTCGCGGCGGGCGAGGACCATCTTGTGGACCTCGTCGGGGCCGTCGGCGAGGCGCAGCATGCGGCTGAAGCGCCAGAGGGCGGCGAGGGGGGTGTCGTCGGTCATGCCGAGGGAGCCGTGGATCTGGATCGCGCGGTCGAGCACGTCCATGACCATGTTGGCGGCGACGATCTTGATCGCCGAGATCGACTGGCGGGCGGCGCGCTTGCCCTCGGTGTCCATCTTCCAGGCGGCGTAGAGGGTGAGCAGGCGGGCCTGGTCGATCTCCATCCGCGAGGCGGCGATCGACTCCTGGACGAACTGCTTGTCGGCCAGCGGGCCGCCGAAGGCGACGCGCTCGTTGGCGCGGCGGCACATCATCTCGTGCGCCCGCTCGGCGGTCCCGATCGCGCGCATGCAGTGGTGGATGCGGCCGGGGCCGAGGCGGTCCTGGGCGATCGCGAAGCCGGCGCCGCGCTCGCCGAGCAGGCTGTCCTTCGGCACGCGGCAGCCTTCGTAGCGGATCTCGCAGTGGCCGGGGCCCTTGTCGTGGCCCATCACCGGGATCGGCCGCACCAGGTTGAAGCCGGGGGTGTCGGTCGGCACGCAGATCATCGAGGCGCGGGCGTAGGGCGGGGCGTCGGGGTCGGTGACGACCATCGCGATCGCCAGCTCGGCGCCCGACCGCGCCGGAGGTGAACCACTTGTGGCCGTCGATCACCCACTCGTCGCCGTCGAGCGTGGCCTTGGCCTGCAGCAGGGTCGGGTCGGAGCCGGAGACCTCGGGCTCGGTCATCGAGAAGCAGGAGCGGATCCGGCCCTCGAGCAGCGGCTCCAGCCAGCGTTCGCGCTGCTCGGCGGTCCCGTGCTCGGCGAGGATCTCCATGTTGCCGGTGTCCGGGGCGGCGCAGTTGAAGGCCATCGCCGCCGCCATCGGGCTGCGCCCCATCTCCTCGCAGAGCAGCCCGTACTCCCAGTTCTTCAGCCCGGGCCCGAAGCGCTCGTCGGGCATGAAGAGGTTCCAGAGGCCCTCGGTCTTCGCCTTCTCGCGGATCGCGACCAGGATCTTCGGATAGGGGACGCCGGGGCCGACCTCGTCGTCGAGCGCCTCCATGATCTCGCGCTCGACCGGGTAGACCTCGGCGTCCATGAAGTCGAGGACGCGCTCGCGCAGCGCGGCGACCTCGGGGCTGGGGTTGAAGTCCATTCGTGTCCTCTCCTCGTGGCCGACGGGCCGATCCCGTCCAATATATGGACGTCTGAGGCCCGTCGGACGCTTCAGCGGCGGCGGTAGCGGGCGAACAGCTCGCCGTCCTCCTCCAGCAGCCAGGCCAGCTCCAGCTCGGCGACCGCGGGCAGCTCGCCCTCGAGGATCCGGGGCGCCTCGCCGCCGGTCAGCTTCGGCGCGATCGTGAGGAAGAGCTCGTCGACCAGGCCGTCGGCCTGGAGCTCGCCGTGGAGCGTCGGTCCGCCCTCGCAGAGCAGGGCCCGGAAGCCGCGCTCCTGGCGCAGGGAGCGAAGCAGCTCGACCAGGTCGGCGGGACCGGCGGGAGTGCTGTCGACCACGATCAGCGGCTTGTCGAGCTTGCCGTAGCGCTCGGCCCGCATCGTCCCGGCGCCGATCATCACCGCGTCGAAGCGGCTGCGCAGGCCGACCAGCATCGCCGTGTCGGTCTCGGAGCCGATCGGGCCGGAGACGCCGCCGATCGTCGCCCGGCCGTCGACCGTGGCGGCGAAGTTCATCGCCACGAAGGGACGATCGTCGCGCGGGTTCTCCCAGGGCGGTAGGTCTCGAGCTGCTGCTCGACCGTGGTCGGACCGGGGTCGGGGAGGAGGCGCCGCACCTGACGGAGCCTATTGGGGCGCTGGCGCCGTCAGGCAGTAGTCGTGCCAGCCGGCGAACTCGCGGCCGGCGAACTTCTGCAGCCCGGCGACGTCCTCGCCGAAGCGGCCGCGGATCGTCTCGAGCAGGTCGTCCGGCAGCACCGGCTTCGGCGCCGGCGGCTTCTCGGGATCGTGGACGACCTTCTCGACCATCCAGCGCATCGACTCCGGCAGGCGGTCGAAGTTGCGGTCGAAGGAGCGGAAGCCCGGCAGCTTGATCAGCTTCTCCATGAACTGGTATTTGTCGCCCTCCTTGGCCCCCGACTTCTCCCACTCGCGGTCGAACTGCTCGGAGACGAAGTTCTCGTCGACGCCGGCGAAGGCGAAGGCCTTGCGCATCGTCGCCTCGCGTTCGTGCTGCAGCTCCTCCTGGGTGATGATCTCGATCTGCTCGCGGTCGAAGAGCTCGAGGTAGGGCTGCAGCTGCATCCAGTACTTGGAGCGGTTGATGTACTGGGTGTCGGGGAGGGAGAGGGTCGGGACCATCTCCCGGGTCTCGTAGCCGGCGCCGGTGGCGTGGACCCAGTGGGAGAGGATCCGCTTGATCGGGTCGCGCACCATGTAGAGCAGCCGGGCGTCCGGGCAGTGCTCGTGGATCCGCTCGGCGACGCCCTCGAAGCGGGGCAGGTTCGTGTAGTGCGGCGATGACTCGCCGCGGACCTTGAAGCGGTCGTCGAAGCGGCTCGCGTACCAGTCGAGGCCGAGGTCCCAGTTCAGCTCCTCGACGAAGAAGTTGAGCTCCTTCGGCTTCGACATCTGGATTTCCGGATGCAGGCCGAGGTAGTGGTGGATGCTGGTCGTGCCGCACTTGAGGCCGCCGATGATGATCAGGTTCGGCATCTGCGCGTGCCGTTTGCGGCGGCGGCGGAAGCGGCTCTTGCGGTCGGCTGTGTAGCGCTCGCGGGCGCGCGCGCACATCGCCTCGTCGGTCGGATGGGGGGTGGCTTGGCGGGGCGTGGAATGCGTGTCGGTGTCCAGCACGAGCGGGCTAGTCTAGCTGCGATGGCGCCCGCCGATCTCGGATCGAGCTTCAACTTCTTCTTCAACAGCGCCGCGGAATTCTTCCGCCACCTCTCGGAAATCCACTGGACCCAGTTCGGCGTCGCCCTGCTCTGCCTGCTGGCGATGCAGCTGGCTCGTGCCTGGGCCTGGCGCAACGTGCTGCGGGCCGCCTATCCGCGGCAGCGCATCCCCTTCCTGCCGCTGGCCGCCGCCTACCTGGCGGGGGCGGGGATCAACGCCGTCGTCCCCGCCCACGCCGGCGACGTGACCAAGGTCTTCCTGGTCAAGCGCCAGATCCCCGGCTCCTCCTACCCGGCCGTGACCTCCTCCTTCCTGGTCCAGACCGTCTTCGACACCAGCGTCGGCATCCTCGTCCTCTTCTACGCGATCAGCCAGGGCCTGCTGCCGCCGCTGCCGCAGATCCCCGACCTGCCGGCCTTCGAGATCTCCTTCTGGGCCGACCACCCGAAGGCGCTGCTGTTCACGGTCCTCGGCCTGCTGCTGGCGATGCTGCTCGGCATCTACTTCCTCGCCCACCGGGTGCGGCGCTTCTGGGACCGGGTCCGCCAGGGCGTGATCATCCTCGCCGAGCCGCGCCGCTACCTGCGCGAGGTCGCCGCCTGGCAGGGCCTCGGCTGGCTCTTCCGCTTCGCCGCCTTCTGGTTCTTCCTCGAGGCCTTCGGCATCGGCGGCTCGGTCGGCAACGTGATGCTGGTGATGAGCGTGCAGGCGATCGCCAACATCGTCCCCTTCACGCCCGGCGGCGCCGGCGCCCAGCAGGCGCTCCTGGTCGCGACCCTGACCGGCCCCTCGCGCACCGCCGTCCTCTCCTTCTCGGTCGGCACCCAGATCGCGATGGCGGCCTGGTCGGTCGTCCTCGGCTTCGCCGCGATCCTGCTCGTCTTCCGCACCACGGACTGGCGCGGGCTGATCAGACAGGCCCAGGACGAGGCGGACCAGGAGAAGGCGGCGGCGCGCCCGAGCTCAGCTTGACCAGCCCGGGTAGCGGCCGGCGACGTGCCACTGCCAGGGCGGGCGTTCGCCGGCCGGGAACTCGTAGTGGTTGCGGCCGGGGAGGGTCTCGAGGGGGACCAGGGCGGGGTCGTCGCCGAGCAGGACCTCGGTCGTCGGCGGCGGCGTCGACCTGAGCTTGGTCGGCGCGGCGGACCAGGCGTTCCCAGCCGAGGGTCGGGCGGTAGAGCCAGTAGACGAGTTCGACCCAGCCGAGCGAGGCGCGGCGGTCGACGATCTCGGTGAAGGCGGTGGTGCGGCGGCGCGAGGCGGTGAGGTGGGGGCCGGCGGCGACGGCGCAGCTCTCGCGGCGGCAGCGGCGGAAGTCGACCGGGACGAGCGGCAGGCCGGAGGGGCCGGGCAGCGCCACCGGCGCCGGGGCGAGCGCCCGGGCGGTGCGCGCCAGCGGCCAGCCGTAGGCGGGGACCAGGGGTGGTGGCGGCAGGCGTCGGGCAGGCGCGGGGCGCAGGCGAGCCGCTTGCCGATCGTGCCGGCCAGGCGGCGGCCCGCGTCGACCTCGCCGCCGGCCGCGACGGCGGCGATCGCGGCGAGCAGCAGCAGCGCGACGAGCGCCGCCAGGCCCGCCTGCTCGACGCTCGCCGATCCCCGCTCCTGGTCTTCTCCGTGCCGCATCGACTCGACGCTAGGGCGCCGCCGCGCACGGGTGGCGCGCAGAATGTCAAGACTCTGTGCCAGCAATGGCCCGGGTCTGCTTACATGGGGGACATGGAGGGCAGCCCCTTCAACCTCTTCGGCGACCCCGACGAGTTCCGTGCCCGGATGGAGGAGCTCTCGGAGCAGATGCAGTCCTCCCAGCGCGTCGCCTGGGCCGACAACGCGATCAAGCTGGCGGTCGAGATGACCGTCGCCTCGATCAACCAGCTCGACCTCACCGGCACCGCCGACGAGCAGGCGATGCAGGTCCGCGACGCGATCCGCGTCCTCTTCCCGGAGTCCGTGACTCTGGTGCGCGAGGCCCGCGAAGGCCTCAGCTAAGGCTGAGGTCGCCGAGCCAAGCAGTTCAAGGACGCAGGGAAATGCCGTGTGCTCTGCACACAAGTGACCGAGGACGCCGAAATGCGCCGCTCGGCGACCTCAGAGCAGCTCGAAGCGCAGCGAGACGACGGCGCCGCGGCGGAAGAGCCGCCGGCGAGCTCGACCGGGATCGCGATCAGCAGCGCCGGGATCGCCAGCACGACGCTGGCCAGGGCGTCGATCCGCCGCTGCCAGCGGTGCTTCGCCTCGGCGCGCCTGGCCGCGGCCGAGCGCGGCGAGGGCGACGTTGTGGCCGAAGGTGACGCTGTTCAGCAGCGTCTGCCAGGTCGCGGCCAGCCCGGCCAGCGGCGCCCAGCGGCTCCACTTCACCACCTGGTCGCGGCGGGCGACCAGGCGCCGCACCGACTCGACCGTGAAGAAGTAGCGGGCCCCCGGCTCCAGGCCGGCCCAGCCGGCGCTGCCGAGCGCGGCGGCGTAGCTGGCGCGGTTGGCGATCCGCGGGCCGCCGCTCGCCGCCCAGCCGGTCCAGCTCGCGCAGCGCCTCCTCGGGCTCGGCCGGCTGCCGACGACGCCGAGGCCGCAGCTCTCGCAGCGGCTGACCGGGCCGTGCAGGCCTGGCTGGGGAGAGAGCCAGCCGAAGAGCGGCTCGCCGCAGGCGGGGCAGGGAGGGTTCTCGGGGCCGGCACCGGCCTCGAGCGGGACGACGGGGGTGCGCTGTGCGTTGGGCATGCGCGGTAGCGTACGGCCCTTCTGGGCGCTGCCCCAGTTCGATTTCCACGAGAGGGGCTGACGCGGTTGCGCAACAAGGCGGAGATTCTGGAGTGGGAGGGGCGCTGGCTCGTGCCGGCCGGGCTGGCGACGCTTGCCGGCATCGCCCTGGTGATCGCCTCGGCCTTCGCGATCGGCGGCGTCAGCGGCGACGGCGACGCCGAACTGCTGCGCTCCGCCTACGAGCACAGCTCCTCCGTCACCATCGCCGCGCTCCTGCAGGCGGTCGGCTTCGTGTTCCTGGTGGCGCCGCTCTTCTTCCTCTTCCGAGCGGCGGCGGCGCGCAGCGACCGCATGCGCTACCAGCTGATCGGCCTGGTCATCGCGGCGCCGCTCTTCCTCTCGGTCGCGGCGGTGCTCAACGCCGTCGCCACCAACGAAGCGGCGGACGCGTTCGTCGCCGGCAACGCCAAGCCCGGGATCACGGCCAAGGCGGCGACGCCGACTGCCAGTCCGAACAGAAGGACAAGGGCGCGAAGGAGTTCGGCGAAGAATACGACGGGGCCACGCCGCCGGCCGCGCTGCGAACGCTGCACGAAGACGAAGGTCGCCGACGAAGAAGCGACCAACGCGATCAGCGAAGCCTCGACCCACGGCGCCGCGATCGGCTTCGGCTTCGGCGGCCGCATCGGCCTCGCCTTCGCCCTCCTCTACACCTGCCTCTGGGCGATGCGGGCCGGGCTGCTGACCCGCTTCTGGGGCTCGCTGGGGATGGCGCTCGGCGTCGCCGCCCTGCTCCTTCTGGTCCAGTTCACGATGATCTGGTTCATCTACTTCGGCCTGCTCCTGCTCGGCCGCCTGCCCGGCGGCCGGCCGCCCGCCTGGGCGGCGGGGGAAGCGGTCCCCTGGCCGACGCCAGGGGAGAAAGCCGCGGAAAGCCTGGAAGGATCGGAGCCCTTCGACCCCACCGATTCACCGGATCCGGGCGACAGCGGCCCCGCCGATGGCGAGCGCCGCAAGCGCAAGCAGCGCGACTAGCCCTTCCTACCCCAGCGGGTTCAGGCCCGGCGGCGCCTCGGTCTGCTCGGCCGCGTGGGCGCGCTTGCGGTGGGTGCGGATCTCGCTCATGATCCGCTCCAGGCGCGGCTCGGCGGAGGTGTCGACGTGGCTCATCGCGGCGGCGACGCCGGGGTGGATGGCGGCGATCCGCTCGTGCATCGCCTGGGCGACGGCGCGGTAGCTGGGGTGGCCCTCGCGGCCGGAGCGCAGCTCGATCAGGTGCATCGCCTCGCGGGCGTTGAGGTCGAGCGATGTAGCGGATCCGGTAGGCGAGGCTGAGCGCGTAGGGCGCCTGCTCGGCGAGGCCGGCGGCGGTCAGGCGCTCGTACTCGTCGCGGGAGACCTCGAGCGCGCGCTCGAACTCGCCGCCGACGCCGGCTTCGACCACCTCGTCGGGGACGCCGGCGCCGAGGTCGGGGCCGAGGCGCTGCCACTGGCAGGTCAGCATCCGGTGGCGCTGCAGGTCGCGGAAGGCGCCGTAGTCGGAGACGATCTCGAAGCGGTAGCGCAGCGCCTCGAAGCCGCGGCCGGGGCGGTGGCGGCGGTTGGCGCGCTCGCCGACGACGGCGGCCAGCAGCTGCGCCCGCTCGGTCCGGTCGAGGACGTCGATGCGGGCGAGGATCTCGGTCTCCGGCGCTCCCGCCGCCTCGAACAGGCAGGAGGCGAGCAGGTCCTCTTCGGTGCCGTCGACGTGGATCAGCTCGACCGAGGGGGCGTCCTCGCCGCTGCCGCGGCGGTCGAGCCCGAGGCGCGCGACCCAGCTCTCGGTCCGCTCGCGGCGCTGCTGCAGGTAGGAGATCCACTCGCCGCCGCGGTCGGGGCGCTCGACCCGGGAGACGAAGCTCGGCATCACCCGCTGCAGCTCGGCCAGGATCATGCCGCCGTACTCGCGCGCCTCCGGCAGCGGCGAGGCCAGCAGCCGCAGGATCAGCTGCTCGTAGGCCTGGCCGGAGGCGTAGATGCCGACGTGGCTGAGCGTCGCCGCCGGCAGCAGCCCGCGCAGCAGGTCGAGCGCCTTGGCCCGGATCGAGCGCTGCCAGGGGCCCTCCGGTTCGCCGTCGCCGCGCGGCCAGCGCTCGGCCGCCCAGGCCTCGACCGCGGTCAGCGAGCGCGAGTAGATGCCGAAGATCTCGTCCATCGCCGCGCCGAACCGCGGGCCCAGCTCCTCGTTGCGGTAGAAGCGGTAGCCGCCGTCGGGCAGCGGCTTGTCGTAGGGGATGTAGCGGGTCGACTGCTCCAGGTAGGCGGCGAGGCGGCCGCGCTGCAGCACCTTGGTGAGGACGTTGGAGACCCACTCGCAGGCGACGTGGGCGCCGCCGACCTGGGCGATCGAGTCGTCGCCGTAGCCGACGAAGATGCGCTCGTAGAGCTGCGCCGCCCGGGCTCCCTCCTCGTCGTCGAAGGGCCGGCCGCCGGCCGGGGCGTCGGCGGCGAACTCCTCCAGGTAGAGGCGGCGGACCGTCCCGGAATAGCGCGAATAGCGGGCAAAAAGCGCGCCCTTGACGGTCTCCGGCAGGTTGACGAGGCCGAACACGGGCCGGTCCAGGTTGGTGAAGTGGGGGGCGAGGAGCGCCTGCTCCTCCGCGGTGAACTGCTCGACCGGATAGCGCACCGGGGCATCGTAGTCGGAGAGTCAGACCCTGGCCCGCGCCCTCTCTTCGGTCGGCAAATTGGCTCGAAGTCGTGACGTTCAGGTGCTGACGCGTCGCAACTTTTTGTCTACGGTGGTGCCATCATGGAGACGATGAGAAAAGCGTGGACGGACGAGCGATTGGACGACCTGAGTGCGCGAAGGGATCGAGGCTTCGATCGCGTTGACCCGGATCTTCGGGCGCTCAACGCTCGCTTCGATGCCCTTCAGCGCGTGTTGATTCAGGTTGGCGCGGGACTGATCGCCGGCCTCGTCGGAGTGATGGCGACCGTCATCGGCTTGGCGATCACCCAGATCTGAGGATCGAAGGCCATGGGGAAGCCAGGTCGGCTAGGGGCGAGTCTGATTGTGAGTGCAGCGTTCTGGCTGGCTCCGGTCACTGCCGCACGCGCTGGGTCGGAGCCGTCGGCGATCGTCTCGCTGGGGGACAGCTTCATCTCCGGCGAGGGCGGGCGCTGGCTGGGCAACGGCTCGGAACCGCTCGGGACCAGGTCGGGGACCGACCGGGCCGCCTTCGGCTGCGATGGCTTGGCTCTGCGAGTACGACCCGGCGCGGGTCTACGGGCCTTCGGAGGCGAACGACTGCCACCGCTCCGACGTGGCGCCGATCCTCAGCGCGCCGGTGGCGGTCGAGGAGAAGGTCAACCTCGCCTGCTCGGGGGCGAGGGTCGCGAACGTCTGCCGGCGTCCGCGGGTGGACAGCGGACACTTCGGCGAGCCGCCGCAGGTGGACCAGCTGGCCGCGCGTCGCCCGGCGCGACGACGTGCGGATGGTCGTGCTCACCGTCGGCGCCAACGACGTCGGCTTCGGCGAGCTGGTGGCCGGGTGTGCGCTGGACTGGGCGCGCAGCTCCGAGGACGACCCGGTCGCTCTGCCGCGGCGACGCCCAGGCCGAAGTCGAGGCCGCCCTGCCGACGGATGGAACGCCGGCTGCTGAGGGCACTGCGCGGCATTCGGGACGACGATGGCCGCTGCCGGCTACCGGCCGTCGGACTACCGGCTGGTGACGATGGGCTACGCGTCGCCGTTCCCCCCGGGCGGCTGGATCCGCTACCCCGAGGACGGCTGGAGCCGGCTCAACGAGGGCGGCTGCCCGGTCTGGAACGCCGATGCCGACTGGGCCGCCGGCGCTGGCGTCGGCTCGATCGTCGCCGCGATGCGCCGCGGCCGCCGCTGCGGCCGGCGCCGAGTTCCTCGACCTCCGCCACGCTCTCGACGGCCACCAGCTCTGCGACCGCCGCTCGCGCCGGGTCGGCCCGGAGGGCCCGTCGCCGACGAGCGCCGAGTGGGTCCGCCGCCTCGCCTTCGTCCAGGGCTCCAGCCGCGAGTCGCTGCACCCCAACGCCTACGGCCAGCGCGCGATCGGCGCCTGCATCGGCCTCCTCTACGCAGGCCCGCGCGGCGACTACTCCTGCTCGGCGACGCCCGGCCGCGGCTACGTCGACGGGATGGGCATCACGCCCGCCGGCTCAGGCGGGGCCGCCATCAGCTCGACCCGGTGGCCGCCGGGGGCGATGGCGTGGGCGCGCGGGGCGCCCCAGTGCTCGCGGCCGTGGCCGGGTCTCGAAGCCGTGCTCGTGCAGGCGCGCGAGCGTGCCGTCGAAGTCGGGGACGACCACGGCGAGGTGGCCGCGCGGCGGCACCGTCGGGCTGCTCCTCGTGCATCAGGTGGATCTGGGTGCCGTCGCGCTCGAGCCAGGTGAAGCCGGCAGCCAGCGCGGGCGGCGGCTCGACCTGCTCGAAGCCGAGCAGGGCGAAGAACTCGACGGCGCGCTCGACGTCGGCGGGGCGCGATCTCGATGCCGACGTGGTGGAGCATCAGAACGCCAGCGAGAGTAGGGCAGCGACGATCACGATCGCGGTCGACCAGGTGACCGCCTCGGCGACGATCTGGTTGTCGAGGCCGTAGGCGTGGGAGACGACCATCGCGTTGAGGCCGGTCGGCATCGCCGACATCAGCCGGTAGGCGGCGGGAAGGTCGATCAGCGGCGCCGCCAGCAGCATCAGCAGGGCGGGCACGATCGCCAGCCGCGCCACCAGGGTGAGCAGCACCGGCCTGGTCAGCGGCGGCGGCAGCGGCAGCTCGCCGTGCTCGGCTCCCTCGGCCAGGGTGGCGCCGACGGCGAAGAAGCCGATCGGCAGGATCGCCACGATCAGCGCCTGCGAGGCGTCGACCAGGAACTGCGGCGCCAGCGCGCTCGGCGCCAGCAGGCCGGCGATCGCCGCGTAGAGCGGCGGGTTGCGGGTGAAGAAGGCGCGCACCCGGTCGCGCGGGGTGTCGCCGGCCTTGGTCCCGAACGCCGCCCCGACCGCGAAGGCGCCGAGCAGCAGCGAGGGGCCGGTGACGAGGACGTCGTAGAGGACCGCGGTCGAGAGCTCGCCGCGGCCCAGCAGCGCCACCGTCAGCGGGTAGCCGAGGTAGCCGGTGTTGACGCTGAGCACGGCGACGATCACCGCCCCGACCTGGTGCCGAGGCAGCCGCAGGACCCGGCTCGCCATCCACCAGGTGAAGACGCCCGTCAGCGAGACGGCGACCAGCGCCAGGCCGATCCCGACCGCGTGCGAGAGGTCGATTTCCGCCTTCGCCAGGTTGAAGAAGATGACCGGCGGCAGCAGCGCGTAGAGCAGGATCAGCAGCGCTTTGCGGGCGGCGTTGGCGGCGCCCCAGCGGCCAGCGGCGCTCCGACCAGACGCCGACGGCGACCGCGACGACGATCGCGAGCGGTGGTGAGGAGGACGCCCATCGCGGGCCAGTCTGACGGGTGCTCTAGCTGAAGAGCGAGGCGCCGGCGTGGTCGGCGAACTCGACCAGCGGCTGCGGGACGACGCCGAAGAAGACGGTCGCGGCGGCGGCCAGCAGGCGCCGGGCCGACCAGGTACCAGCGGCGGCCGGCCTCGGGGTCGACCGGGTCGGCCTCGGGCGAGGCGCCGGCGATCGCCGGGGTCGCGCCGGCGCCGGCGCCGGCTCGGGCCGCATCCACATCGCCGCCACCACCCGCAGGTAGTAGGCGAGCGAGATCATCGTGCCGACCGCGATGAAGACCGCCAGCCAGGTGTAGTCGCCTTCGACCAGGGCCTCGATCAGGTAGAGCTTGCCGATGAAGCCGACGGTCGCCGGCAGCCCGGCCAGGGCCAGCATCGAGATCGTCAGCGGCCAGGCCAGCAGCGGCCGCTCGGCGCCGAGGCCGCTGGACCGAGCGGATGACGTCGCCGAAGGGCGTTTCGCGCTCGCGGGCGACGATCACGGCGAAGGCGGCGAGGTTCATGAAGGCGTAGCCGGCGAGGTAGAAGACCAGCGAGCTGACCCCGGCCTCGGAGGCGACGACGATGCCGCCGAGCATGTAGCCGGCCTGGGCGACGCCGGAGTAGCCGAGCATCCGCTTCAGCGAGTCCTGGCCGAGGGCGCCGACGTTGCCGACGACGATCGAGATCGCCGCCAGGACCGCCAGCGCCGGCTGCCAGTCGCTCCACCTGGGGGCCGAGGGCGACGTCGAAGAAGCGCAGGAAGACGGCGAAGGCGGCGGCCTTGGTCGCCACCGCCATGAACGAGGTGATCGGGGTCGGCGCCCCCTGGTAGACGTCGGGCGTCCACTGGTGGAAGGGGGCGATCGAGGTCTTGAAGGCGAGCCCGACCGCGCACATCGCGATCCCGATCAGGATCAGCGGGTCGCCGAGGACGCCGTTGTGGACGATCCCGTGCGGCGATCCCCTCGAACTCGGTCGAGCCGGTGCCGCCGTAGAGGAAGGCCATCCCGTAGAGCAGCGTCGCCGAGCCGAGCGAGCCGACGATCAGGTACTTCAGCCCCGACTCGAGCGAGCCCTCGCGGCGCAGGTTGGTGGCGCAGAGGATGTAGAGCGGGATCGAGAGGGTCTCGAGGGCGACGAAGAAGGTGACCAGGTTCTGCGGCCTGCGGCCAGCAGCACCATCCCCAGCACCGAGCCGATCAGCAGCGCGTGGTACTCGCCGCTGCCGGCTTCGTCGACCGCCGGCTCGCGGGTCGAGAGGAGGACGCAGAAGCGCGGCGGTGAGGATCGCGATCAGCGAGATCGAGATCGCCAGGTCGTCGAGCCGCAGCGCCCCGGTGACCAGGCTCTTGCTCTCGCCCCACTGCCAGATCAGCAGCCCGGCGGTGGCGGCGAGGGTCAGCAGCGGTCAGCGCCGGCGCGGCCCGCTTCAGCGGCTTGAAGACGGCGCTGAGCAGGACGACGCACGAGCCCGACCGTGAGCGCGATGATCGGCGAGATGCCGGCGTAGTCGATGTCGGGCGCGTGGAAGTTCATGTCGCCTGCCATCGACGTGCGTCACCGTCCAGCCGCTTCTTCTTCCGCGTCTGGGCCAGCTGCGCTTCGGGGGCGTCGCCGCCGGTCACGCTCGCCACCGTCTGCTGCACGGTCGGGGCGGTGCGGTGGAGGATCAGCTGCGGGTAGAGGGCGAGGGCGAGGATGCAGAGGACCAGCGGCGCCAGGACGACGCCGTCGCGCAGGCCGATCTCACGCGAGGCGACCCCGTCCGGCTTGCGGTTGTGCATCGTCGTGCTGGTAGAGGCGCAGCGCGTAGTAGGCCGACATCGCGACGCCGGTGATGGCGACGAAGGCGAAGACGATCTTCGCCTGGAAGAGCCCGTTGAGGATGTAGAACTCGCCGATGAAGTTGGCCGAGCCCGGGCATCGCCAGGGTCGCCAGGGCGACGATCAGGAAGAGCGCCGCCAGCACCGGCGCCCGCAGCGCCATCCCGCCCATCTCGCGGATGTCCTCGGTGCCGGTGCGCTCGACCAGGATCGCGACGATGATGAAGAGCGGCGCGACGACGAGGCCGTGGTTGACCATCTGCAGGATCGCCCCGTCGGCCCCGTCGGCCCGCAGGGCGAAGATCCCGGCGGTGATGAAGCCGAGCTGGGCGACCGAGGAGTAGCCGGCGATCAGCCGCATGTTGGTCTGGGTGAAGGCCATCACCGAGCCGTAGAGGATCGAGGCCAGGGCGATCACCAGGATCGACCTCCTGGAACTCGACCGTCGCGTCGGGGAAGAGCGGCAGCACCACCCGCAGGAAGCCGTAGGCGCCGACCTTGGCCAGCACGCCGGAGAAGACGACCAGGACCGGCAGCGGCGCCGCCCGGTAGGCGTCGGGCATCCAGCCGTGGAGGAGGAAGGCCGGCATCTTGACCAGGAAGGCGGCGGCGAAGAACCAGAAGATCCAGCGCTGGCTGCCGAGCGGCAGGCCCTGCTGCTGGATCGCCGCGATCGAGAAGGTGAGGTGGCCGCCGTCGGCGGAGATGATCGCCGTCGCGATCGCCGCCGACCAGCATCAGCAGCGAGCCGATCAGGGTGTAGATCATCATCTTCAGCGTCGCCGCGGCCGCCGTCGGGCCGCCTTCGGCGCGGTCGCTGCCCCAGGATGCCGAAGAGGAAGTAGAACGGGACCAGCATCAGGTCGAAGAAGAGGACGAAGAGCAGCAGGTCCTGGGCCAGGAACGACGCCCAGCGTCGCCGTCTCCGGCGACCAGCATCAGGAAGAAGAAGAGCTGCGGCCGCTCCTGCTCGCGGAAGGCGGCGAAGGCGATGCCGCCGATCCAGAGCACCGCGGTCAGCAGGATCAGGAAGAGGTTGAGGCCGTCGATGCCGAGGCTGTAGTCGACGCCGAGCCCGGAGATCCAGGCGGTGTCGACGCGTGTACTGCAGGCCGGAGCTGCCGGAGTCGAAGCCGAGCGCCATCGACCGATCGCGATCGCCGAGCGTCGACGACCGCGCCCAGCGGTCGCCCACCAGCCGGTCACCCGCTTCGGCAGGAAGAGGCCGACGATGCCGAAGGCCAGCGGGGTCCAGAGCAGGGCGTTGATCATGAGCTGCTCGAGCAGGAAGTAGAGGGCGAGGCCGGCGAAGCCGGCGAGCAGGAGCAGCGCGTAGCTGCGGACGAAGCCGTTCTGGACGGCGCGGACGACGCCGCCGGCGCCGCGCGACCGTCTCCTCGGTGCCGCTGACGAGGCCGTCGACGACGAAGCGCTCGAAGACGCGGTTGGCGAAGCGGCCGATCGCCAGCGCCGGGCGCACGATCAGGATGTCGATCAGCTCGTCGAAGTACCACTTGTTGACGAGGAAGGTGTGGAGCGCGGCCGAAGCGCTCGATCAGCGTCGCCGGCGTCTCCGGGCGCAGCGACGTAGAGCGAAGTAGGCGATGCCGATCCCGGCGACCGAGATCGCCGCGCCGATCGCCAGGCCGACCCAGGCGGCGCCGATCGACGGGCTCGATCGCCGCCAGCGGCGAGTCGGCGAAGACCGGCTCGAGGAAGCTGGTGACGACGCTCGTCGACGCCGGGGACCTGGATCAGGCCGGCGAACAGGGCGAGGAAGGCGAGCACGCCCATCGCGATCTTCATCGGCGGCGACTGCTCGGCGATGTGGTGCTCGGCGCCGGGGAAGCCGACGTCGGTGTCCTCCTCCTCGCCGGTCGCCGGGTTGCGCGGCGTGCTCGTGGGCGACGTGGCCGGTGTCGATCAGCTCCTGCGCCTCCTTGCAGGGCTTGCCGGGCAGGACCCGGAAGATCAGCCGGAAGGTGTAGATCGGCGGTCAGCAGCGCGCCGAAGTAGCCGAGGATCGGTGAAGATCAGGTACATGCCGCCGCGGGCGTGTGGCGTAGGCGAGGATCTCGTCCTTGGAGAAGAAGCCCGAGGTGCCGGGGAAGGCGGCGAGGGCGAGGCCGCCGCAGAGCATCGTGATCGAGGTGAACCGCATCGCCTTGCCGAAGCCGCTCATCTCGTCGATGTTCTGCTTGTTCGCCATCGCCGCGATGATCGAGCCGGCGCGCCATGAACAGCAGCGCCTTGAAGAAGGCGTGGGTCATCAGGTGGAACATCCCGGCGCTGTAGGCGCCGATCGAGACGCCGACGATCATGTAGCCGATCTGGCTCATCGTCGAGTAGGCGATCGCCCGCTTCAGGTCGGTCATCACCAGGGCGATCGTGCCGGCGACCAGGAGCGTCGCGAGGCCGACGAAGGCGGCGATGTCGGCGGCGGTCGGGGCGAGCACGAAGAGGACGTGGGTGCGGGCGATCAGGTAGACGCCGGCGGTGACCATCGTCGCCGCGTGGATCAGCGAGGAGACCGGGGTCGGGCCCTCCATCGCGTCCGGCAGCCAGGTGTGGAACGGCAGCTGCGCCGACTTGGCGAAGGCGCCGACCAGGAGCAGCAGGCAGATCGCGGTGACCGTCCACTCGTTGGTGTGGAAGACCTCGCGGCGCCTTGGCGAAGACTTCGGCCGTAGTCGAAGGTCCCGAGTTCGCGGAAGATCAGGAAGGCGGCGAGGGTCGAGGCCGATGTCGCCGACGACGTTGATCACGAAGGCCTTCATCCCCGCCCGCGTCGCGGTCGTCCGCCGGTACCAGAAGCTGATCAGCGCGTAGGAGGCGAAGCCGACGAAGGCCCAGCCGACGATCAGGAGGACGAAGTTGCCGGCGAGGACCAGCAGCAGCATCGAGAAGACGAAGAAGTTGAGGTAGCTGAAGAAGCGGTGGTAGCCCTCGTCGGACTGCATGTAGCCGAAGGAGTAGAGGTGGATCAGGGTCGAGACGCCGGTGACGACCAGGACCATGAAGACCGAGAGCGGGTCGACGTAGATGCCGAGCTTGATGTCGAGGCCGGCGACGCTGGCGTAGTCCCAGAGCGAGGAGGCGTGGTGGCGCGCCTCCGGCGTCTTCGCCGAGCAGGCAGAGCAGGGCGCCGATCCCGCAGAGGAAGGCGAGGCCGATCGCGGCGGTGCCGATCGATCGCCGGCGACCTGCGCCGGCAGGTCACCTGGAAGCCGAGCCCGATGACGATCGAGCCGAGCAGCGGGAGGAGCAGGACCAGCCAGGCCCAGGCTGGTGGCGCTCATCCGCGCAGCTCCCGCAGGTCGTCGACGTTCGAGCGGCAGCTTGCGGCGGAAGATGGCGACGATCAGGCCGAGGCCGACGACGACCTCGCAGGCGGCGATCACCATCACCACGATCGCGAAGACCTGGCCCTGCTGGTTGCCGACCATGCGGCTGAAGGCGACCAGCGCCAGGTTGCCGGCGTTCAGCATCAGCTCGAGGCAGAGCAGGATCACCATCGGGCTGCGGCGGACGAGGATGCCGACGGCGCCGGTGGTGAAGAGGAGGGCGCGAGAGGACGATGTACCACTCGATGTTCATGGCGGCTCCGGGGACGGGTCGGGGCACCCCTCCGGACGCGCCTTCGGCGCTGAGTGTCCGGGGAGGTCACCCGCCCTCCTCTTGCGCCGGCCGCGAGACGATCGCTCCGACCGCGGCGATCAGCAGCAGGATCGAGGAGGCCTCGAAGGGGACGAGGAACTTCTCGAGCAGGAGGCGGCCGATCGCGGCGGGGTCGCCGAAGCCGGCGGGGACGTCGGGGCCGTGGGTGCCGAGGGCCAGCAGGGCGGAGGAGAGGACGGCGACCGAGAGCTCGACGAAGAGGGCGATGCCAGCAGCGGCGCGAGGAAGCGCTGGCCGGGGATCGGCTCCCAGGCCGACTCGCCGCCGCCGCCGACGTAGGCGACGACGAAGACGTAGAGGACCATCACCGCGCCGGCGTAGACGACCACCTGGGCGGCGGCGACGAAGGCCGAGGTCAGCAGCAGGAAGAGCACCGCCAGCGAGAAGAGGTGGACGATCAGCGCCAGCACCGCTGTAGAAGGGGTTGCGCATGGCGACGACGCCGATCGCGCCGCCGAGCGCGCCGATCGCGGCGAGGAAGAAGAGCACCGCTTCCATCCTACTTCGCCCTCGCTTTTCAGCGGGGTGCGCTCGATCGGCTCGGCCAGCAGCATCTCCTTGGTGAAGATCAGGTTGCTGCGGTCGTAGTCGGCCATCTCGTAGTCGTGGCCCATCGTGATCGCGTCGAAGGGACAGGCGATC
Source organism: uncultured Solirubrobacterales bacterium (assembly GCA_963829445.1). Classification (GTDB taxonomy): domain Bacteria; phylum Actinomycetota; class Thermoleophilia; order Solirubrobacterales; family 70-9; genus VAYN01. The sequence continues at coordinate 162,780 of CAWHIW010000017.1, forward strand.
TCGCAGTAGCCGCAGAAGATGCAGCGGCTGAGGTTGATCTCGTAGACGGCGGCGTAGCGCTCGCCGGCGGAGACGCGGTCGCCGGGGATGTTCTCGGCGGCGACGACGCGGATGCAGTCGGCCGGGCAGGCGGCGGCGCAGAGCGAGCAGCCGACGCATTTCTCCAGCCCGGTGTCCTCGAACTTGTGCAGTTTGTGGCGGCCGCGGAAGCGCGGGTAGACCGGCGTCTTCTCCTCCGGGTACTCGATCGTCAGCGGGCCCTCGATCAGCCGCGCCATCGTCGTCTTCAGCCCGCGCAGGGTCTCGCCGAAGGCGCGGTAGGCGCCGCCGACGCCGCCCGGCTCGGGGCCGCGCTGGACCGAGACCACGTCGATCGAGTCGAGGTAGGCGACCGCCTTCGGGTCGAAGCTCTCGCCGCCGCTGTTCGTCTCGCTCACGTCACCACCACCAGGATCGCGGTGACGAGGACGTTGAGGGTCGCCAGGGGCAGCAGCACTTTCCAGCCGAGGGTCATCAGCTGGTCATATCGCAGCCGCGGCAGCGTCGCCCGCACCCAGATGAAGACGAAGACCAGGCCGAGCATCTTCACCAGCATCCAGATCGGGTCGAGGAAGCTCGGGCCGGGGCCCATCCAGCCGCCGAGGAACATCGCCGCGGCGATCCCGGAGACGACCAGGATCTCCATGTATTCGACCAGCAGGAAGGAGCCGAAGCGCATGCCGCCGTACTCGGTCATGAAGCCCTGGACCAGCTCGGCGTCGGCCTCGGGCATGTCGAACGGGGTGCGGTTGGTCTCGGCGAAGCCGGCCAGCATGAAGATCAGGAAGCCGACGAACTGGGGGACGATGAACCAGATCTCGCCCTGGGCGTGGACGATGTCGACGAGCGAGAGCGAGCCGCTCATCATGATCACGCCGAGCAGGGCCAGGCCCATCGAGACCTCGTAGGAGATCAGCTGCGCGGCCGAGCGCATCGCCCCGAGCAGGCTGTATTTGGAGCCCGAGGACCAGCCGCCGAGGAGCAGGCCGTAGAAGGCGATCGAGCCGACGGCGAAGAAGTAGAGGATGCCGATCGGGACGTCGATCCCGTAGAGGCCGACGCCGTCCTGGACGTCGCCCCAGGGGATGATCGCGAGGGCGAGGACGCCGGAGAGGACCGGCAGCAGCGGCCCGAGGATGAACAGGGTCGAGACCGCGTTGTCCGGGCCGGAACGACTCCTTGGAGATCAGCTTGCCGACGTCGGCAAGCGGCTGCAGGAGGCCGAACGGGCCGACCCGGTTGGGGCCGTAGCGATGCTGGAAGCGGCCGATCAGTTTGCGCTCGACCACGGTCAGGATCGGCAGGATGCCGAAGATGACGGCGAAGATCACCAGCGACTTGAGCGACCATGATCCAGGTGGCTTCGACGAAGCTGACGTCGGCGAGGGGGAGCGAGCATCAGGCCCGGGGTCTCGCTGAGCTTGGTGATCTCGACGCGGACCGGGCCGCCGTTGAGCAGGGCGTTGGCGTTGCCGATCGACGACGCCCTCGGCGAGGAAGCAGACGCCCTCGGGGACGCGTTCGCTGATCTGCGACGGTGGCCTCGACGCTGGTGCCGTTCTGGCCGACGCGGACCTTGTCGCCGTTGTTCAGGTCGAGGCGCTCGGCGTCGGCGGGGGAGAGCTCGAGGCGCTGCTGCGGCGTCAGGAACTTCAGCGGCGGGTTCAGCTCGGTGATGGGGCCGGCCCAGAGGTCGCGGTAGGTGCCCAGGGCGAGGGACGCGTGGCCCGGGGGCTGGCGGGCGCCCGGCGCTGGGTCGGCGGACGCGCTGTCGCGCTGAGTGTCCGGCGACCCAGCGCCGGGCGCCCTCTCAGATCCGGAGGTCCTGCTCCCGGGAGTGGGGAGCTGACGCGGCAGCTGGGGTGTCCTGCCAGCGGATGCCGCGGCCGCCGATGTCGGCGTCGGTGATGCGCGGCGTAGAAGGGGACCGCCTGGGTCAGAGCTGCGAAGGCGGTGGGCTGGGAGTTGATGCCGGTGTCGTGGCCGAGGGCCGCGGAGAGGGTGGCGAGGACCTGGATGTTGGGGAGGATGTCGCCGGGGCGGCCGGCGGCGGGGCGGACGCGTTGGAGGCGGCCGTCGGGGTGGGTGACGGTGCCGTCTTTCTCGGCGTGGGTCTCGAGCGGGAAGAGGACGTCGGCCTTGGCGCTGGTCGCGTTCTCGTGCATCGAGAAGCAGACGACGAAGTCGGCGGCGGTGATCGCCGCCTCCCAGGCCTTGGTGTCGGGGAAGTCGCGCAGCGGGTCGACGCCGAAGAGGACGAGGCCCTTGAGCTCGCCGCGACTCCAGCGCGGCGCGGATCTCCTCGGTCGGCTTGCCGACGAGCGTTGCATTTGCCGTCCTGAGACGGCAAAGGCATCGCTCGCGTCGCTCAGGCCCGGGCCGGCGTCGGGGAGGCAGCCGGCCTCGCGCAGGCCGCGGGCGTTGGCGAAGTCGGGGATTTCGAGCAGGCCGGAGCCCTCGGTGCCGGCGATGCCGAGCGCGGCGGCGAGCTCGAGCAGGGCCTCGGCGCCGTTGCCGTCGCGGGCGACGCGCTCGCCCCAGACGACGACGACCTTGCCGGCGCCGCGCAGGCTCTCGGCCAGCGGCGTGGCGACGTTCTCGGCGCCGCCGACGGCGCTGCGCCAGCTCGCCGATGAAGTGGGCGCCCTCGCCGGGGGCGTAGCGGGCGATCGCCTCGGCGCCGCCGTCGAGCGGCGGTCGGGCGCTCGGTCGCGACCGCCAGGCGGGCGCCGTTGCGGCGGATCGCCTTGCGGATGCGGAGGTCGAGGATCGGCGAGCTGTGCAGCGGGTCGGTGCCGAGGACGAGGATCACGTCGGCGTCGTCGATGTCGCGCGACCTGTGGCCGAGAGGCTCGGGCTGGGCGAGCCGGACCAGCGCCTCGCGGCCGGGGCCGCGGCGAGGGGCGCGAGTCGACGTGGGGGGAGCCGAGCGCCTCGCGCAGCAGCGCGCTGGACCAGGAAGCCCTCCTCGTTGGAGGCGTCGCCGACGATCGCCGCGACCTGGCGCCGCCGGCCGCGCGCAGCCCCGTCGGCCGCGGTCTCGATCGCCGTCGCTCCAGCTCGGTCGCCGCGCCGCCTTTCAGCCGCGGCCCGTCGACCCGCTCGGCGTCGGCGAACATCTCGAAGCCGTAGCGGCCGCGGTCGCAGAGCCAGCCGTCGTCGACCTCGGCGTTGTCGCGGCCGAGCACCCGTTTCACCTTCTCGTCGCGGACGGTGAAGCTGACGTTGCACTGGCTCGGGCAGAGCGTGCAGACCGAGCCGGCCTGCTCGATGTCCCAGGGGCGGGCGCGGAAGCGGTAGGTGTAGTTGGTCAGCGCGCCGACCGGGCAGAGGTCGGTGATGTTGCCGTGGAAGGGCGCGACGTAGGGGCGGTCGTCGAAGGTGCCGACGAAGGTGCGGTCGCCGCGCTCGAGCAGCTGCAGCTGGGCGTCCTCGGAGACCTCCTGGCTGAAGCGCACGCAGCGGTAGCAGAGGATGCAGCGCTCGCGGTCGATCGCGACCAGCGGCGAGAGTTCGATCGGCTTCTCGAAGTGGCGCTTTTCGTCGATCACCCGGCATTTGCCCGGGCCCCAGCCCTGGGTGATGTCCTGCAGCGGGCACTCGCCGCCTTTGTCGCAGACGGGGCAGTCGAGCGGGTGGTTGACGAGCAGGAACTCGACCACCGCGCTCTGGGCGTGCTTGACCTGCTCGGTGCGGGTGTGGACGACCATGCCCTCGCGCACCGGGGTCGAGCAGGAGGTCTGCAGTTTCGGGATCCCCTCGATCTCGACCAGGCACATGCGGCAGGCGCCGACCGGCTCGCCCAGCTTCGGCTCGTAACAGAAGACCGGGATCTCGACGTCGCCCTCGCGGGCGGCGTCGTGGAGCATCTCGCCCTCGGTCGCGCGTCGACCTCGCGGCCGTCGATCGTCAGGGTGATCTCGCGCGGCTCGCTCATACCGACGCTCCCAGGGTCTCGGCCGGGCCCTGCACGACGGCCAGGTGGCGGCTCGATCCTCCAGCGGCGAGCCGGCGTTGGCGATCACTTCCTCGAACTCGGGGCGGAACTTGCGGACCATGGCGCTGACCGGCATCGCCATCGAGTCGCCGAGCACGCAGAGGCAGTGGCCCATGATGTTCTCCTGGACCGAGCTGATGATGTCGAGGTCCATCGGCGTCGCCTCGCCGCGGACGACCCGCTCCAGCATCTTCACCGTCCAGTTGGTCCCCTCGCGGCAGGGGGTGCACTTGCCGCAGGACTCGTGGTGGTAGAAGCGCGCCGTGCGCAGCGCCATGTGCGGGATCGAGACGCGGTCGTCGGCGACGATGATCGAGCCGGAGCCGAGCATCGAGCCCGCTTCGGCCATCGCCTCGAAGCTGTAGGGGAGGTCGAGCTCGGCCGGCGGTCAGGACCGGCGAGGAGGAGCCGCCGGGGTAGAAGGCCTTGATCTCGTGCGGCCGGGCATCGGGGCCGCCGGCGAGGCCGAAGATCAGCTCGCGGGTCGGGATCCCCAGCTCGACCTCGTAGTTGCCGGGGCGGCGCACGCCGCCGGAGATCGAGACGACCTTGGTCCCCGGCGACTGCTCGGTGCCGAAGCCCTTGAACCAGTCGGCGCCCTTGGCGACGATCCGCGGCACGTTGGAGAGGGTCTCGACGTTGTTGATCAGCGTCGGCCCGCCGTAGAGGCCCTGCACCGCCGGGAACGGCGGCTTCAGGCGCGGGTTGCCGCGCTTGCCCTCGAGCGCGTCGAGCAGCGCCGTCTCCTCGCCGCAGATGTAGGCGCCGGCGCCGCGGTGGACGACCAGCTCGAGGTCGCGGTGGCAGCCGAGGATGTTCGTTCCCAGGTAGCCCGCCTCATACGCTTCGGCGACCGCGGCGTCGAGGATGTCGGCCTGGAGGTCGTACTCGCCGCGGATGAAGATGAAGGCGTGGCCGGCGTCGGCGGCGAGGGCGGCGATCGCGATCCCCTCGATCAGCTGGTGCGGGTTGCGCTGCATCAGCTCGCGGTCCTTGAAGGCGCCGGGCTCGGACTCGTCGGCGTTGCAGCAGAGGTACTTGGCCATTTCGCCGCGCGGCAGGAAGGAGGCCTTTTTGCCCATCGAGAAGCCGGCGCCGCCGCGCCCGCGCAGGCCCGAGTCTTCGAGCTCCTTGAGGACCTCGTCCTGCTCCATCTCGCGGTAGGCCTTCTCCAGCGTCGCGTAGCCGCCGACCAGGCCCTTGTAGCCCTCAGGGTGCGCAGCGCCGGGTCCTCGGCGTGCTCGAGCAGCACGCGGGTCTCCAGCTCGTGCGCCATCAGCTCTCCTCCGGTCGAGGGCCGAGTCGCTCGGCGTGTCGCCGGCCGAGCGGCCGCGCTTGGCCAGCGTCCTTCTCCGGCAGCACCGCTTCGCCGGCCTTGCAGCTGGCCGATCGCGATCGCCCGCCTCGGCCGCCTCGAGCGGGCCGTAGTAGCGCTGGTCGATCGAGGCCATCGGGGCGATGTCGCAGGCGCCGAGGCACTCGAAGCCGGTGACGAAGAGGTCGTCGTCGCCCTCGGCGGCCGCCTTGAAGGCGTCGAGCAGCTCGTCGCCGCCGCGCATCCAGCAGCTGATGTTGGTGCAGACCTCGATCCGGTGGCTGCCGACCCGCTTCGGTGTGGAGGAGGTCGTAGAAGCTGGCGACCGACTCCAGGTAGGCCGGGGTCACGCGCATCACCGCGGCGGCCTGGCGGATCCCCTCCGGGGTGCACCAGCCGTAGCGCTCCTGCACCGCCCAGAGCGCCGGGATCGAGGCCGAGTGGCGGTCGGGGTAGCGCGCCATCAGCAGCTCGATCCGCTCGCGCAGCTCCGGCGGGCAGTCGACTTCGTGCGAGCTGCGGGATCGCCCTCGGGGTCGCGCTCGGGGACCGCGGCCCTCGGTGACCGCGCGGTCGACCGGCAGGTTCGGGTTGCTGGCGCCGGCGCCGTCGACCGGGCTCATCGGTCGACCCCGCCGAGGATCGGGTCGAGCATGCCGAGGCTGCAGATCATGTCGGCGACGTAGCTGTCGAGCGCCATGTCCTTGAAGGACTGCAGGTTGACGAAGGAGGGGTCGCGGAAGTGGACCCGCGAGGGCTTCGAGGAGCCGTCGGCGAGGACGAAGCAGCCGAGCTCCCCGCGCGGGCCCTCGATCGCGTAGTAGATCTCGCCGGGGTCGACCCGGAAGCCCTCGGTGACGAGCTTGAAGTGGTGGATCAGGCGACTCCATCGAGGTCGAGAGCTCCGAGCGCGGCGGCAGCACGTACTTGCGGTCGTCGGCGATGAACGGGCCCTCGGGCAGGGCGTCGAGGCACTGGCCGACGATCTTGCGCCGACTCGACCATCTCCGCCACCCGCACCCGGTAGCGGTCGTAGTTGTCGCCGACCGTGCCGACCGGGATCTTGAAGTCCATCTCCGGATAGGCGAGGTAGTCGAAGGTCTTGCGCAGGTCCCAGGGCTCGCCGGCGGCGCGCAGCAGCGGCCCGGTCACGCCGAGCTCCAGCAGCCGCTCGCGGGAGACGATGCCGACGCCTTTGGTCCGCTGCAGGAAGACCTCGTTGCGGTCGAGCAGCGCTTCGTACTGGCCGACCCGGACCGGCATGTCTTCGACGAAGGAGCGGCACTTCTCCTCGAAGCCGAGCGGGATGTCCTCGATCACGCCGCCGACCTGGAAGTAGCGGGTGTGCATCCGCTGCCCGGTCGCCATTTCGAACAGGTCGAGGATGCGGTCGCGCTCGCGGAAGCAGTACCAGAGCATCGAGATCGCGCCGAGGTCGAGCGCCGTCGTCCCCAGCCAGACCAGGTGCGAGTGGATCCGGTTGAGCTCGAGGAAGAGCGTCCGCAGGTACTTGGCCCGGGGCGGGATCTCGAGCCCGACGAGCCGCTCGACCGCGCCGCAGTAGGCCTCCATCTGGAAGAAGTAGGAGACGTAGTCCATCCGCTCGACGAAGGGGATGACCTTCCAGTAGCTCTTGTCCTCGCAGGACTTTTCGATCCCGGTGTGGACGTAGCCGATCACCGGCTTGAGGTCGCGCACGACCTCGCCTTCGAGGTCGACGATCAGCCGCAGCACGCCGTGGGTGGCCGGGTGGTGCGGCCCGATGTTGACCGTCATCAGCTCGGTGGTGAGGTCGTCGCGTCAGGCAGCGGGTCAGCCATAGTTGTGCTCGTTGTAGGTGAAGGTGACGGGCTCGCCGCCGACCGGGAAGTCGCGCCGCTGCGGCCAGCCGACGTAGTCGTCGGGCAGCAGGATCCGGGTCAGGTCCGGGTGGCCGCGGAAGACGATCCCGAAGAAGTCGAAGGCTTCGCGCTCCTGGAAGTTGGCGGTGGGGAAGAGCGTCGAGTGACAGGAGTCGATCTCCGGCAGCGCGTCGCTCGCGCCGGGTCGGCCAGCATCGCTTTGACCCGGAGGCGCTCGACGCCGGTCGCGGTTCAGCAGCTCGTAGTGGACGCCGAAGCGCGGCTCGGCCGGCAGGTAGTCGGCGACGTGGAGGCTGGAGAGGAAGCGGTAGCCCTGGCCCGGCGTGTCGCGCAGCCAGGTGAGCACGTCGAGGATCTGCGCGGGGTCGACGATCAGCGCCGGCTGGTCGCGGTCGAAGGAGGTGGCGAGGACGGCGCCGGGGCGGTCGCGCTCGATTTCCCCCCGGATCAGCTCCAGTCCGGGGGCGTCAGGCAAGGGTCAGCTCCCGCGCCTTCTCGTAGGCCTCGGCGGCCTCCGGGCTGGGCTTCGCTGGCGCGGGCCGCCGCGCGCCCACTCCTCGGTGCCGGCGGCGTTGTAGCGGCCGGCGCCAGCCCTGGTCGGGGTTGCCCTGGATCTTGCGCTGCAGCTTGGTGAAGCCGTAGAGGACCGCCTCCGGCCGCGGCGGGCAGCCGGGGATGTGGAGGTCGATCGGCATGAACTTGTCGGCGCCCTGGACCACGGCGTAGTTGGAGAACATGCCGCCGGAGGAGGAGCAGGCGCCCATCGAGATCGCCCACTTCGGCTCCAGCATCTGGTCGTAGAGGCGGCGGACGACCGGCGCCATCTTGATCGAGACCCGGCCCGAGAGGATGATCAGGTCGGCCTGGCGCGGCGAGGCGCGCAGGGCCTCGGCGCCGAAGCGGGCGAGGTCGTAGCGGGCGGTGACGACCGAGATCGGCGCCTCGATCGCGCAGCAGGCGAGGCCGAAGGTGAGCGGGAAGATCGAGTTCGAGCGCGCGCCAGTTGAGCATCTTCTCGAAGGTGGTGGTGACGACCCGTTCTTCGACGTAGCGCTCGAGGTCCTCGCCCTCGAGGTCGCCGCGCAGCATGTCGCGGGCGGAGCGCTGCTTGGCAGCGCAGGGTGCGGCGCTCTACCTCCAATCCAGGGCCCCCTTGCGCCAGACGTAGACGAAGGCGACCAGCAGCAGGACGACGAAGGTGATCAGCTCGCCGAGGACGAAGACGCTGTCGGCGCCCTTCAGGATCACCCCGACGGGGTAGAGGAAGACGACCTCGATGTCGAAGAGGATGAAGAGCATCGCCAGCAGGTAGAAGCTGACGCCGAAGTTGAAGCCCTTCATCGCCTCGACCGGGATGCCGGACTCGTACGGCTCGCCCTGGCGGCGGCTGGCGGCGGTCGCGCTTGGCCGGCTTCTTCGGGCCGATCAGGTGATTGAGCATCGCGAAGACGCCGCCGACGGTGAGTCCGAGGACGGCGAAGACGAGGATCGGGAGGTAGCTCTTGAGCACTGGGGTGGTGGGTGTCTCTGGTGCGGACGGCGCCAGGCGACCATCGCCCGTCGTTCAACGCCCGTAGCCGCTGTTATACACCCACCTTGTGACAACTTGCTACATAGTGATTTTCCGCATCAGCAAGCCGAATTCCGACCCTTTTGGGCGGATATCGGCCACGTTTGGCGCCCCGAGCGGGGGATGGGCCTGATGCCCGAGGTCCACATCGTCGTCGGCTGCTGCCGTGATCCTCCTCAACCTCGCCGCCTTCGCCGTCGGCGGCGTCGCCTGGTTCCGCAACCGACCCTCGATCCCGTTCTGGTATCTGCTGCGCGCGGCCCAGGTCTCGGTCTTCCTCCAGGTCGCCCTCGGCGGCCTGCTCGTCTTCACCAACCACGAGCCGCAGCGAAAACCTCCACTACCTCTACGGGATGCTGCCGCTGCTGGTCTCCTTCCTCGCCGAGGGCGCCCGCACCGGCGCCGCCCAGCGCGAGCTCGGCGAGACCGACTTCGAGTCGCTCGACGCCGAGACCCAGGAATCGATCGCCCTCGCAGATCGTCCGCCGCGAGATGGGGATCATGGCCGTCAGCTGCGGCGTCATCTTCTTCCTCGCCCTGCGCGCCGCCGGCACCAGCGGCCACCTCTAGGTCGGTGCCGACATCGCCTTGACTTCATCACCGCGTCTGCGGTGCGCTCATGCAGCACTCGATCGGCGCGCTACTCGGCGATGCGGAAGGCCGGGTGGTCCGGGGCGATGCGGAGCAGCTCCTCGTCGCTGGAGTCGGGGCCGACGCCGTCGAAGAAGGCGCCGACCTCCCACTTCCACTTCTCCAGGTAGGCGCGGAGCAGGGGCGGGCGCTCGCTCGAGCGGGACCTCGGTGGCGGCGAACTCCTCGACCCTGCGGCCGCGGACCAGGCGGCCGCCGCCGCTGACCCGCATGTTGCGCACCCACTGGGTGTCGCCGCGGGGCGCGACCAGGTAGCGGCTGCCCTCGAACGGGAGCGGGTTGACCGGCGTCTGCCGCCACTCGCCGCTCTTGCGCCCCTTCACTTCGAGCACCGCGAGCCGGCGATGCTGATGCCGAGCCGCGCCAGCCCGGCGACGAGCCGGTTGAAGACGTTCTTGGTGAACCAGCCCGGCTCCTGGAATCGCGGCGCCTCGATCGCTCATCGATCGATTGTGGCAGCAGTAGGCTGCGGACCATGCTCGACCACGTCGGCATCGAGGTCAGCGACTACGAGCGCAGCAAGGCCTTCTACGAAGCGGCGCTGGCGCCGCTCGGCGTCAGCCTGCTGATGGAGTTCCAGGCGGCGGCAGCCGGCTTCGGCTCGAGACCGAGCATCGGCCCCAAGCCCTACTTCTGGATCCAGTCCCGCGGCCGCGCCGTCGTCAGCGGCGCCCACATCGCCTTCGCCGCCGCGGATCGCGACACCGTCGACGCCTTCCACGCCGCCGCGCTGGCGGCGGGCGGCCGCGACAACGGCGCCCCCGGCCCGCGCCCGATCTACCACCCCGGCTACTACGGCGCCTTCGTGCTCGACCCCGACGGCAACAACGTCGAGGCCGTCTGCCACCGGGCCTCCGACTGAGTCAGTCCAGCGGCCGGTACTCGCCGCCGTGGAAGACGAGCGGGTCGCCCACGCTCGTCTCCAGGGCGCGGACCTCGCCGGTGACGATCACGTGGTCGCCGGCGGCGATCACGTCGCGCAGGTCGCAGGCGATCCAGGCGAGGGCGTCGTCGATCGGCGGGGAGGCCGTCGCGCTCGCTCCAGGCGACGCCGGACCACTTCTCGGCCACCGGCGCCTTGGTCGCGAAGGCGCGGGCGATCGGCTCCTGGCCGGCGTGGAGGACGCTGATCCCGAAGCGGTCGGCGGCCTGGACGGCGAGCAGGGTGCGGGAGCCGCGGTCGAGGCAGGCGAGCATCAGCATCGGCTCGATCGAGAGCGAGCAGACCGCGTTGGCGGTCGCTCCGGCCGGCCCGTCGGCGCCGCTGGCGGAGACGATCGTGACCCCCGTCGGCAGGCTCGCCATGGCGGCGCGGAAGCGGGCTGGGTCGGGCGGCGGCATCGTCAGAAGATCGAGATCGGCTCCAGACAATATGATGCGCGCCGCGTGCGCCCTGTACTGCTCATAAGCATGGTTGTCGCCGCCGCCCTCGGCCTCACGGCCTGCGGATTCGGCGAGGAAGGGATCTCGGTCTCCAAGGACGACCCCAACCACGAGGGCGCCGTTCTCTTCGCCACGCACTGCTCCGGCTGCCACACGCTCAGCGCCGCCGGCACCCAGGGAAGCGGCAATCGCGGCGAGCGGACGCAGGGTCCGAACCTCAACCAGCGAACCGAGACCTACGACGACGCGCTCTACGCGATCCAGAACGGCGGCTTCTCCGGCGCGATCATGCCCCAGAACATCGTCGTCGGCGACGAGGCCGAAGCCGTCGCCCGCTTCGTCGCCAAGTACGCCGGCGACGAAGCCGAATCCTCGCCCCGCCCGGGCGAGACTCCTTAGCGCGAGACGCGACATGCTCGACCTGAAGCTGATCCGCTCCGATCCCGAGCGGGTCAAGGCCGCGCTTGCCCGCCGCGGCGCCGCCGAGCAGGTCGACGAGCTGCTCGCGCTCGACGCCCGCCGCCGCCAGCTGCTGCCCGAGGTCGAGAGCGCCCAGGCGGAGCGCAAGACCCTCTCCAAGCAGATCGGCGAAGCCAAGCAGGCCGGCGGCGACGCCGCGCGAGCTGATGGCGACCGTGCAGGGGCTGAAGGAGACGATCGAGTCCGGCAAGGAGGAGCTGGAGCAGGTCGAGGCCGAGCTCAACCGCCTCGTCGTCTCGCTGCCCAACCTGCCCGACCCCGACGCCCCGGACGGGATGACCGAGGAGGACGCGGTCGTCCTGCGCGAGGTCGGCGCGCCGCCCCGAGTTCGACTTCGAGCCGCGCGACCACCTCGACATCGGCACCGAGCTCGGCCTGATCGACATGGAGGCCGGCGCCCGCCTCTCCGGCTCGCGCTTCGCCTACCTCAAGGGCGACCTGGTGATGCTGGAGCTGGCCCTGGTCCGCTTCGCGATCGAGCTGGTCCGGGCCGAGGGCCACGAGCCGGTGGTGCCGCCGGTCCTGGTCCGCGAGGAGGCGCTGGAGGGGACCGGCTTCCTGCCCGGCGACCGCGACCAGATCTACGAGATCCCCAAGGACGAGCTCTTCCTCACCGGCACCTCGGAGGTGGCGCTGGCCGGCCTCCACGCCGACCAGATCCTCGACGCCGACGCGCTGCCGCTGCGCTACTGCGGCTTCTCGACCTGCTTCCGCCGCGAGGCCGGCGCCGCCGGCCGCGACACCCGCGGCATCTTCCGCGTCCACCAGTTCGACAAGGTCGAGATGTTCTCGTTCGTCGAGCCCTCCGCAGTCGGCGGCCGAGCACGAGCGGCTGCTGGCGATCGAGGAGCGGATCCTCGGCGAGCTCGAGATCCCCTACCGGGTGGTCAACGTCGCCGTCGGCGACCTCGGCGCCCCGGCGGCGAAGAAGTACGACTGCGAGGCCTGGATCCCGAGCCAGGAGCGCTACCGCGAGCTGACCTCCTGCTCGAACACGACCGACTACCAGGCGCGCCGCCTCGGCTGTAGGTATCGGGCCGCCGACGGCGAATCTCCCCAGGCGGTGCACACCCTGAACGGTACGGCGGTGGCCGTGGGAAGAACGATGATCGCGCTGATCGAGAACAGGCAGGACCGGGACGGCGGCTTCACGCTACCCAAAACTTTGCATAAGTACGGCGCTCCTGAGAGAATCGCGCCGCAATGAGCGGAGAACCGACCGGCATCTCTACCCGGTATTGCTTGCGGTGCCCGGAGGGCGACGTCCCGACGCGATGAACTCGAGCGTGCGGGAAGCCAAGCGGGTCGTCCTCTGCGACGACCACGAGATCGTCCGCGAGGCGATCAAGGCGCGGATGGCGAACTCGAGCATCGTCGAAATCGTCGGCGAGGCCGGCAACGGCCGCGACGTGGTCGACGTCGTCAAGGAGCTCGAGCCCGACGTCCTCATCATCGACGTCGAGCTGCCCAAGCGCGACGGGATCGAGGCGACCAAGGAGGTCCTCAAGGTCCGGCCGCGGACCAAGGTCATCATCTTCACCGCCCACGCCCAGCCGGACCTGCTGGCGCTGGCGCTGCGGGCCGGCGCCTCCGGCTACGTGCTGAAGTCGGCTCCGGCCGAGGACATCGCCCGCGCGGTCAAAGCGGTCACCGGCGGCGGCACCTTCCTCGGCGGCGACTTCGCCGGCGGCAAGCCCTCCGAGGTCGAGAAACTGCTGGAGCTCTCGCCGCGCGAGCGCCAGATCCTCGAGCTGCTGGCCGAGGGGCTGCGGGTGAAAGAGATCGCCGAGCGGCTGCAGCTGAGCCCGGCGACCGTCCACACCCACGTCCGCAACGCGATCGGCAAGCTCGAGGTCGACACCCGCACCGAGGCGGTCGCGCTGGCCGTGCGCTTCAACTACCTCGGCGCCGGCGGCGCCGTCCAGCAGTAGCGCCGCCGCCGCCGCGCCTCCCGGCTACTTCTTCTCCAGCTCCAGGGCGCAGCCGTTGATGCAGTAGCGCTGGCCGCCCTTGTCCGCCGGCCCGTCGTCGAAGACGTGCCCGAGGTGGGCGTCGCAGGCCTTGCAGACGACCTCGGTGCGCTTCATGAAGAGGCTGTTGTCGGGCCGCAGCTCGACGTGCTCGAGGTTGGCCGGCTCGGTGAAGCTGGGCCAGCCGGTGCCGGAGTCGAACTTGGTGTCGGAGGAGAACAGCTCGGCGCCGCAGCCGACGCAGCGGTACATGCCCGCGCTCTTCTCGTCCACGTAGGGACCGGTGAAGGCGCGCTCGGTGCCGCCCTTGCGGGTCACCTCGAACTGCTCCGGCGTCAGCTGCTCGCGCCACTCCTGCTCGGATTTCTCGACCTTCGTCGCCATCTTTCTCCTTTCGTCTCTTGTCTCAAGGGTACGCCCACTTCCTTACGCGCCGGTGACGTGGCGGTCTGAGCCCTCCGGCCACATATGGCCGTCCAGCTCAGACACGTCCCAACCGGGCCTAGGATTGCGGCGTGCCCGACGGCCTTCTACGAGCCCGATGGCGATCGCTATCTCGCCACCGAGCTGACCCGCGGGCCCTGGGACCCGGGCGCCCAGCACGCCGGGCCGCCGGCGGCGCTGCTGGGGCGGGAGATCGAGCGGCTGCCCGACGCCGAGGAGTTCCAGGTCGGCCGCGTCACCTGCGAGATCCTGCGCTCGGTGCCGATCGCGCCGGTTCGGGTCAGCGCCCGCGTCCTGCGCCCGGGCCGGCGGGTGCAGCTGGTCGAGGCGGAGCTGCGCGACGAGGCCGGGGAGCCGCTGATGCGGGCCAGCGCCTGGCGGCTGCGCACCGCCGCCGCTCGAGATCCCGCCCGAGGCGATGGCCGCCGCCGAGCCGCCGCCCGGGCCCGAGCAGGGCGCCGAAGCCGAGTTCTTCCCGACCGGCGAGGAGCTCGGCTACCACTCGGCGATGGAGGTCCGCTTCGTCCGCGGCGGCTTCGTCGAGCCCGGGCCGGCGCTGGTCTGGCTGCGGATGCGCCAGCCGCTGGTCGCCGGCGAGGAGCCCTCGCCGCTGCAGCGGGTGCTGGTCACCGCCGACGTCGGCAACGGCGTCAGCGCCAGCCTCGACTACCGCCGCTACCTCTTCATCAACGTCGACCTCACCGTCCACCTGGAGCGGATGCCGGTGGGGGAGTGGGTCTGCGTCGACGCCCAGACGCTGCCGCAGCCGAGCGGCAACGGCACCGCCGAGTCGGTGCTCTCCGACGAGGGCGGCCGGATCGGCCGCGCCCTGCAGACGCTGCTGATCGCCGAGCGCTAGCGGCGCCGACCGGCCGGTCGCCGCCGGACGGTGCAGGGTGGTGAGGATCAGCAGCGACGAGCCGACCGCGATCGCGGCGGCGAGGAGGAAGGCGCCCTCGTAGTCGGTCAGCGCCGCGGCCAGCCCGGCCAGCGGGGCGCCGATGCCGACCCCGGCGTCGAAGAAGGCGGTGAAGGTGCCCATCGCGGCGCCGCGGGCCTCGGCCGAGACCCGGTTGACCGCGATCAGCATCAGCGACGGGTTGAGCAGCGAGAAGGCCGCGCCCATCGCCATCCCGCCGACGAGGGCGACCGGGAGGCTGTGGGCGAAGGCGATCGCGACCAGGCCCACCGCCTCGCCCAGCGTCGCCCCGATCGCGACCCGGGCGGCGCCGATCCGGTCGGGCAGGTCCCCGAGCACCAGCCGGGTGAGGACGATCATCGCCGCGAAGGCGCCGAAGACCAGGGCGCCGTGGCCGACCCCGCGGGCTTCGAGGTGGAGGACGATGAAGGTGGCGACGGCGGCGTAGCCGATCGAGGCCAGCGCGACCGCGAGCCCCGGCCGCACCGCCTCGGGGGCGATCAGCGGGTGCGGCTCGGCGTGGGGGAGCGGCTCGAAGGGGTCCGGCACCCGCAGGGCGATCAGCGCCCCCAGCAGCGGCATCGCCGCGGCGAAGATCCAGACGGCGGTGTAGCCGCTGGTCTGCAGCAGCACCTCCCCGGCCAGGGGCCCGACGCTGAGGCCGCCCCAGACGGCGAGGCCGTAGAGGCCGAGCACGCGGCCGCGGCGGGCGGGCGGCGCGAGGTCGATGATCCAGGCCGAGCCGGCGGTGTAGACGGAGCCCTCGCCGGCGCCGAGCACGAGGCGGGCGAGGATCAGGCCGGCGAGGCCGAGGCTGGGCAGGTAGAGCAGGCCGCTGAGGCAGAGCAGCAGGCCGCCGATCGAGGACGGTCGGCTTGCGCCCGCGGCGGTCGGCGAGGCGGCCGGCGATCGGGCGCAGCAGCAGGCCCGAGATCGCGTAGGAGCCGATCACCACCCCGACCGCGACGTCGCCGGCGCCGAGCGGGCCGTGCACGTAGCGCGGCAGCACCGGCAGCACGGCGCCGACCGCCAGCAGGCCGCAGAAGGTGACCGCGAAGAGGCCGGCGAAGGCGAGGCCGGGCCGGTGCGCCCGGCGCTGGCGCGGCGGCCGTCGGGTCGCTCACCGCAGCAGCGCGGCGAGGTCGTCGACGACGTGGTCGGGCTGGATCTCGGCCGCCGGCCGCGTCCTCGCTCGTCGGTGCCGCTGCGGACGAGGATCGTCGCCAGCCCGGCCCGGCGCCCGCCCTCGATGTCGGAGGAGAGGCGGTCGCCGACCATCGCCACCCGCGGCTCGGTCGCCGCGCCAGCCGCCGAGCGCGGCCAGGCGCGATCTCGAACAGGTGGCGCTCGGGCTTGCCGGCGATCTCGGCGACGCGGCCGGAGGCGGTCTCGACCGCGGCCAGGATCGCGCCGGTCCCGGGCCACTCGCCGCCCGGCATCGGCATCGTCGGGTCGCGGCTGGTGGCGATCAGGGCGGCGCCGGCGTCGAGCGCCCGCTTCGCGGTCAGCAGCTCCGCGTAGTCGAAGTCGCGGTGGCCGGAGACGACGACGACGTCGGCCTCGCGCCCGGCCTCGCCCTCGAGCACGGTCGACCCCGGCGGCGGCGACCATCTCCTTCAGCGTCGTCCGGCCGATCACGAAGGCGCTGCCGTCCGGCCCGGCGGCCTCGCCGGCGAGGCGGGCGGCGACCATGCCGGCGGTGACGATCTGGCTCTCGCCCGACCTCGACCCCGAAGCTCGCGCAGCCGCTCCGCGTAGGCAGCCGGGAACTTGGCCGGGTTGTTGGTGACGAAGACGATCCGCTTGCCCGCCGCGAGCAGCGCGGCGCAGCGTCTCCGGCGAGCCCGGGACCGGCTCGCGGCCGATCCAGACGACCCCGTCGAGGTCGACCAGAAGTCCGTCGAAGTCGTCCGCCAGGGCCACGGCCCGCAGGCTATTGGCCCGATCTCGATACGGTGCCGATTAGTGAGTACGAACGGACAGGTTGTGGTCGCCACCGACCTCACCCGCCGCTACGGCGAGGGCGATGCCGCCGTCGACGCGCTGGCCGGGGTCAGCACCGCCTTCGAGCGCGATCGCTTCACCGCGATCATGGGCCCCTCGGGCTCGGGCAAGTCGACCCTGATGCACATCCTCGCCGGGCTCGACAAGCCGACCGGCGGCAGCGTCCAGCTCGACGGGGTCGAGATCACCGGCCTCGACGACGGCGAGCTGACCAAGCTGCGCCGCGACAAGCTCGGCTTCGTCTTCCAGTTCTTCAACCTGCTGCCGGTCCTCACCGCCGAGGAGAACCTGGTGCTGCCGCTCTCGATCGCCGGCCGCAAGCCCGACCAGGCAGTGGGTCGAGCAGCTGATCCAGACCGTCGGCCTGGGGGACCGCCGCACCCACCGCCCGGCCGAGCTCTCCGGCGGCCAGCAGCAGCGCGTCGCCGTCGCCCGCGCCCTGGTCTCCAAACCGGCCGTCGTCTTCGCCGACGAGCCGACCGGCAACCTCGACTCCAAGGCCAGCGCCGACGTCCTCGACCTGCTGCGCCAGGCCGTCGACGAGTTCGGCCAGACGGTGATCATGGTCACCCACGATCCCGTCGCCGCCGCCCACGCCGACCGCTTGATCACGCTCCGCGACGGCAAGCTCGTCCAGGACGGCGCCCCGGGCTCCGCCGACGACGTGATCGAGCTGATGAAGCAGCTTGACTAGCCTCGGCCTCAAGAGCCTCTGGGCCCGCAAGGTCCGGGCGCTCGGCGACCGCCTTCGCGGTCGTCCTCGGGGTCGCCTTCGTCGCCGGCTCCTACATCCTCACCGACACGATCTTCGCCGCCTTCGACGAAATCTTCAGCGAGTCGAACAAGGGCATCGCGGTCGTCGTCACCGCCAAGAACCCGGTCGAGCAGGAAAGCGGCGAAACGCCGACGTTCAGCGCCTCGGTGCTGCCGCAGGGTCGAGGCGACGCCGGGGGTCGAAGCAGGCGGCGGGCGCGATCTTCACGCCGGGCGGCCTTCTTCGACTCCGAAGGCGAGGAGATCGGCTCCAAATTCGCCCCCAAGTTCATCTCCTCGACGCTGCCCGGCGGGCTGCGAGTCGCTCACCTACGTCGAGGGCCACCCGCCGCGGGGGCCGACCGAAGCCTCGATCGACAAGGCGGCGGCCGAAGACGTCCGACCTGAAGCTCGGCGACAGGATCAAACTGGTCGGCCAGACCAGCGCCCGCAGCTTCCGCCTGGTCGGCTTCACCCAGCTCGGCAGCGCCTCCTTCGGCGGCACCAGCATCGCCCAGGTGACGCTGCCGGTGGCGCAGGCGATCACCAACAAGCGCGGGCGCTTCGACCAGATCTCGGTCGTCCGCCGCGGACGGGGTCTCGGCGGACGGCGCTGAAACGGCGGATCGAGCGGCGGGTGCCGAGCTCGGTGCGGGTCGAGACCGGCAAGGAAAACGCCGACCGTGGCTCCGAAGAAATCCGCGACAACCTCGGCTTCTTCCAGACCTTCCTGCTCGTCTTCGGCTTCATCGCCGTCTTCGTCGGCTCCTTCCTGATCTTCAACACCTTCTCGATCACCGTCGCCCAGCGGATCAGCGAGTTCGGGATGCTGCGCACGCTCGGCGCCTCGCGGCCGCAGATCCTCACCACGGTCCTGGTCGAGGCGCTGGCGATCGGCCTGATCGGCGCGGTGATCGGAATCGGCGGCGGCTTCCTCGTCGCCGCCGGCCCTGAAAGCGCTGTTCGAGACCTTCGGCATCGACCTGCCGACCACCGACCTGGTGCTGGAGTCGCGCACCGTCGTCGTCTCGCTCCTGGTCGGCGTCGTCGTCACCCTCGTCTCCTCGCTGATCCCGGCGCTGCGCTCGACCCGGGTGCCGCCGATCGCCGCCCTGCACGCCTTCACGCCGGTTCCGACCCGGCGCCGGCGGGTGCTCTACGCGGCGCTCTCGATCCTGCTCGGGCTGGCGGGCCTGGGGATGCTGCTCGCCGGTCTGCTCGGCAGCGGCGACGCCGGGGCGCGGGCCGGCCTGATGGGCGGCGGCGCGGTCGTGATCGTGCTCGCCGTCTCCTTCTTCAGCCCGCACCTGGTGCGGCCGCTGGCGGCGATCGCGGGCTGGCCGCTGGAGCGGCTGCGGCGCCTGCTCGGCCGCCTCGCCCGCGAGAACGCGCAGCGCAACCCGGGCCGCACCGCGGTCACCGCGGCGGCGCTGATGATCGGCCTCGCGCTGGTCGCCTTCGTCACCGTCTTCGCCGCCGGCCTGAAGAGCTCGGTCGCCCAGGTCGTCGACGAAAACTTCGCCGGCGGCCTGGTGATCCAGAACACCAACGGCTTCTCGCCGATCCCCAACGGGCGCCGCCGTCGCCGCCCGCAAGGTGCCCGGGGTGGAGACGGTGGCGACGATCCGCTCCGCCCAGGCGAAGCTGGTCGGCGGCGGCGCCAGCGCCCGTGTCTCCGCTCCCACCCGCGACATCGGCAGGCGCCCTGAACATCGAATGGACGCGGGGCGGGCCGGAGGATCTGCGCGGCCTCGGCGACGGCGAGGCGATCCTCTCCGACTCCTTCGCCTCCGACCACGACCTCGAGGTCGGCGACAGCTTCCGGCTGCTGACCCAGACCGGCGCCCGGCCGCGCTTCCGGGTCACCGGCGAGTTCGACTCCAAGCTCGGCGTCTTCGGCAGCATCCTCGTCACCCAGCCGGTGATGGCGCGCGACTTCGCCCAGACCCAGGACACGACCGACTTCGTCGACGACGGCGCCGGACGCCGATGCGGCCAAGATCCAGGCGCTGCTGACCAAAGGCGTCGAAGTCGCCTTCCCGACCGCCGAGGTGCTGAACCAGCAGGAACTGAAGGAACAGCGCGAAGAGCAGATCAACACGCTGGTCAGCCTCTTCTACGCCCTGCTCGCCTTCGCGGTGATCATCTCCCTCTTCGGGGTCGCCAACACCCTGGCGCTCTCGATCCACGAACGCACGGCGCGAGCTGGGGATGCTGCGGGCGATCGGGATGTCGCGCCGCCAGGTGCGGACGATGATCCGCTACGAGGCGGTGATCACGGCGCTGATCGGGGCGATCCTCGGCATGGTCCTCGGGCTGGTCTTCGCCGACCCTGATCGCGCAGCCGCTGAAGGACGAAGGCTTCACCCTCTCCTACCCGGTCGGCTCGCTGATCGTGCTGCTGGTCTTCGCCGCCCTGCCGGCGTGCTCGCCGCGATCGTCCCCGCCCGCCGCGCCTCCAGGCTCGACGTGCTCGAGTCCTTGCAATACGAGTAGCCGAGATGCTGCGCTCTCGGCGGCGTACTGCTGGGGAAGATGTCCCGATCATTTTTTGGCTTCGCCGTGGCGGTCGCTCGTCGTCGCCGCCGGGACCGGGCTCGTCTACCCGCTGAAGGAGTCGCGCCGGCGGTCTCGCTCGGCGTCGTCTACATCCCCGGGGTGCTGCTGATCGCGACCGTCTGGGGGCTGCCGGCTGGGGCTGCTGCACCGCCGCTGCTCAGCGCCGCTCGCCTTCAACTGGTTCCACCTGCCGCCGTCGGCGCCCTCGACGATCGCCGCCGACCACGACCTCGTCGCGCTGGTCGTCTTCGTGCATCGTCGCGGTCGCCGGCGGCACCCTGGCCGAGCTTGGCCCGCGCCCGCGCCGCCGAGGCGGAGCGGCGGCGCGAGGAGGCCGACCGGGCGCTGGCCGAGCTGGCGGAGCTCGCGCGCGAGCGCGACCGGATGCAGGCGGAGGCGATCGAGGCCGGGGCGCTGCGGCGCAGCGACGAGCTGAAGACCTCGCTGCTGCGCGCGGTCTCCCACGACCTGCGGACGCCGCTGACCTCGATCATCGCCGCCGGCGCCGCCCTCGACTCGCCCAGCGCCAGCGCCGCGGAGCGCCACGAGCTGAGCGAGGCGGTGGTCGAGGAGGGGCAGCGGCTCTCGCGCCTGGTCGAGAACCTGCTCGACGTCTCGCGGCTGCGAGACCGGGCACGCCGAGCCGCACCGCGAGCCGGTCGAGCTGGCCGGGGCTGCTGGAGGCGGCGCGGCGACTCGATCGGCGCCCGCGGCGAGCCGGTGCGGCTGGCGCTCGACGCCGAGCTGCCGCCGCTGAGCGCCGACCCGACCCAGCTCGAGCGCGCCTTCGCCAACCTGCTCGAGAACGCCGTCGTCCACGGCGAGGGGCAGCCGGTCCTGGTCCGCTCGCGGCTGGTCGGGCCGCGGCTGGTGGTGCGCGTCGTCGACCGCGGCCCGGGCATCCCGGAGAGCGAGCGCGAGCGGATCTTCGAGCCCTTCTACCGCGCGCCGGCGCCAGCGCCAGCGGCGGCGGCTCCGGCCTCGGCCTGGCGATCGCCAAGCGGCTTCGTCGAGGCCAACGGCGGCGAGATCGAGGTCGAGTCGCTGCCCGGCCAGGGCAGCAGCTTCGTCGTCAGCTTCGCCGCGCCCGAGCTGGGGCCGGCGGCGTGAGCGACGCTGCCCCGCATCCTCGTCTGCGACGACGAGCCGCAGATCCTGCGGGCGCTGCGGGTGATCCTGCGCGACGCCGGCTTCGAGGCGGTGCCGGCGGCGACCGGGGAGGAGGCGCTCGACCTGGCCGCGGTGAAACCGCCCGAGGCGGCGATCCTCGACCTGATGCTGCCCGACATCGACGGGGTCGAGGTGACGCGGCGGCTGCGCGAGTGGAGCCAGATGCCGATCCTCGTCCTCTCCGCGGTCGGCGAGGAGGACCGCAAGGTCGAGGCGCTGGCCGCCGGCGCCGACGACTACGTGACCAAGCCGTTCGGCCCGCGCGAGCTGGTCGCCCGGCTGGAGGCGGTGCTGCGGCGCGCCGCGCCGGAGGGGGCGGAGCCGACGATCGTCGCCGACGGGCTCGAGATCGACCTCGCCGCCCGCACCGTGCGCCGCGACGGCGAGCCGGTCCACCTGACCCCGACCGAGTTCGGCCTGCTGCGCGAGCTGGCCCGCAACCGCGGCCGGCTGATGACCCACCGCGCGCTCCTGGTCGAGGTCTGGGGGGTCGAGTACGAAGACGACTTCCAGGTCCTGCGCGCCCACGTCGCCAACCTGCGCCGCAAGATCGAGCCGGCGGACGGCCCCAAGTACGTCCTCACCGACCCCGGCGTCGGCTACCGCTTCGCCAGTCAGTAAGTGCGGCAGTCCTTTGGTCCGGATAGCGGACGAAGGGACTGCCGCACTCGTCTTCACAGGATCTGTATACGGGGCGGCTGAACTTCATGCGGCCTTGACGGGGGTGGGCGCATGATCGATCCGTGCTTCTCCTCGCTGACATCTTTCCCGGCGGCGGCGGTCCTCTCGCCGACCTCTTCGCGATCGCGATCGCCGTCGTCCTCTTCGCCCTCCTCTACTGGGCGATCGACCTGATCGACCGGATATGAGCCTGCGTCCTCGCCACCCTCGGCGCCGCCGACCTCTTCGGCCTGGTCGTCGCGGCCGTCGTCTGCGTCTACCTCGTCTACGCGCTGCTGCGCGGGGAGAACCTCTGATGGCGCAGGGCTGGCTGCAGATCGCGATCTTCGTCGCCGTCCTGGTCGCGCTGGTCAAGCCGGTCGGCATCTACATGGCGCGGGTCTTCAGCGACCAGCGCGTCTTCCTCACCCCCGTCGTCGGGCCGATCGAGCGCCTCGCCTACAGGGCGTTGCGCGTGCGGCCCGACGAGGGCCAGGACTGGAAGGCCTACGCCCGCAGCCTGGTCGTCTTCTCGCTGCTCTTCTGGCTGGCGCTCTACCTGATCCTCCGCACCCAGGGCATCCAGCCGTTCAACCCCGAAGGCTTCCACTCCGGCCCCTGGGACCTCAGCTTCAACACCGCCTCCTCCTTCGTCACCAACACCAACTGGCAGTACTACGGCGGCGAAACGACGCTCACCTACTTCTCCCAGATGGCCGGCCTGGCGGTGCAGAACTTCGTCTCCGCCGCGGTCGGGATCGCCGTCGTCGTCGCGCTGATCCGCGGCATCGTCGCCCGCAGCGGGCGCGCGATCGGCAACTTCTGGCAGGACCTGGTCCGGATCCTGCTCTACATCCTGGTGCCGGTCTCGATCGTCGCCGCCCTCTTCCTCGTCTCCCAGGGCGTGATCCAGAACCTCCACGGCGCGACCGTCATCCACACGCTGAGCGGCGGCACCCAGATCGCTCGGCCAGGGCCCGGTCGCCTCGCAGGAGGCGATCAAGGAGCTCGGCACCAACGGCGGCGGCTTCTTCAACGTCAACTCGGCCTTCCCGTTCGAGAACCCGAGCGGGCTGACCAACTTCGTCGAGATGCTGCTGATCCTGGTCATCCCGGCCAGCCTCACCTACACCTACGGCCGCATGGTCGGCAGCCAGCGCCAGGGCTGGGCGATCTTCGCGGCGATGTTCGTGCTCTTCGTCGTCGGCGTCGCCGTCGTCTACATGGCCGAGCAGCACGGCACCCCCGCCCAGCACCTCGCCGGCCTCCACACCCACGCCTTCGACGGCTCGACCGGCGGCAACATGGAGGGCAAGGAGCAGCGCTTCGGCATCGCCGACTCCTCGCTCTGGACGGCGGTCACCACGGTCACCTCGCTGCGGCGCCGTCAACGCCGCCTTCGAGTCGCTGACCGGGCTCGGCGGTGCGGTGCCGTTCGCCAACCTCGGCTTCAGCGAGGTCGTCTTCGGCGGCGTCGGCACCGGCCTCTACTCGATGCTGCTCTACGTCATCCTCGCCGTCTTCATCGGCGGCCTGATGGTCGGCCGCACCCCGGAGTACCTGGGCAAGAAGATCGGCGCGCGGGAGATCAAGCTGGTCTCGCTCGGGGTGCTGGTGACGCCGCTGGTGGTGCTGCTCTCCTCCGGCCTCGCCTCGGCGACCGAGCTGGGCAAGCGCTCGCTCTACGCCGGCGTCAACCCGCAGGGCTTCTCGGAGACCCTCTACGCCTACCTCTCGCAGGCCAACAACAACGGCTCCGCCTTGGCCGGCTACACCGGCTTCGTCCAGCCCAACGCGCCCGGCAACGCCGGCGCCTACGGGATCAGCTTCGCCGACCTGCTCGGCGGCGTGGTGATGGTCGGCGCCCGCTTCCTGCCGATCCTCTTCGTCCTCGCCGTCGCCGGCGCCCTCGCCGGCAAGAAGGTCTCGCCGGCCGGGCTGGGGACGATGCGCACCGACAACCCGACCTTCGTCTTCCTCCTGGTCGGGATCGTGATCCTGGTCGGCGCCCTCACCTTCTTCCCCGCCCTCCTGCTCGGACCGGTCGTCCAGAGCCTGACCACGAGGTTGTTCTGATGCGCCGGGACCTGACGCACCGGGCTGACTGCGGTCGATCGTGCGATGACGGTCGTCCTCGGCCTCGCTCTACCCGCTGGCGATCACCGGCATCTCCCAGGTCGTCTTCCCCGGCAAGGCCGACGGCTCGCTGGTCAAGGTCGACGGCAGGGTCGTCGGCTCCAGCCTGATCGGCCAGGAATTCAAGGGCCGGGCCTACTTCCACTCGCGCCCCTCGGCGACCGAATACTCCGGCAACGTCACCTTCTTCGGCAACGTCGGCCCGAACAGCGTCGAAGCGCGCGAAGAGGTCGCGCGAAAACCTCAAGGCCTACCTCAGCGCGAGCGCCCTACGACCCGAACGCCCGTCGACGGCCGAAGTCGAGCCTCGACCAACGGCATCGACAGGCGGTCCCGGTCGACGCGGTGACCCAGTCGGCCTCGGGCGTCGACCCGCACATCTCGCAGGCCAACGCCCGGATCCAGGCGCACCGGATCGCCGCCGTCCGCCAGCTGCCGCTTGCCCAGGTCGAAGACCTGATCTCCGCCCACACCGACGGCCGCTCCTCGGCGCTGCTCGGCGAGCCCGGCGTCAACGTCCTCGAGCTCAACATCGCCCTCGACAGCAGGAGGCGCCGACTCCGAGTGACGATGACCACCGAGACCCAGGCCCGCTCGCTCTTCGATCCCGAGATCCTGCGCCCGGCCCTGTGGGAGTCGGTGCGCAAGCTCGACCCCCGGGTCCAGGTCCGCAACCCGGTGATGTTCGTGGTCGAGATCGGCGCCGTCGATCACCACCGTCGCCTGGCTGATCCAGCTCTTCGGCGGCGGCCCGCTCGGCGGCGGCCACGAGCCCGCCTGGTTCACCTTCAGCGTCACCGTCTGGCTCTGGCTCACGGTCGTCTTCGCCAACCTCGCCGAGGCGCTGGCCGAGGGCCGCGGCCGCGCCCAGGCGGCGAGCCTGCGGGCGATGCGCACCGAGGCGACGGCGAAGATGCGCGACGGCGGCGAGAAGTCCGGCCGCCGAGCTGGTCCGCGGCGACGTCGTCGTGGTCGAGGCGGGGGAGGGGATCCCCGGCGACGGCACCGTGATCGAGGGGATCGCCTCGGTCGACGAGTCGGCGATCACCGGCGAGTCGGCGCCGGTGATCCGCGAGGCCGGCGGCGACCGCTCGCGCCGTCACCGGCGGCACCAGGGTGCTCTCCGACCGGATCGTCGTCGAGATCACCCAGGAGCCCGGCAGGTCGTTCCTCGACCGCATGATCGCCCTGGTCGAGGGCGCCGCGCGGCGCAAGACGCCGAACGAGATCGCGCTCGGGATCCTGCTCGCGGCGCTGACCCTGGTCTTCATCGTCGTCGTCGTCAGCGCTGCGCCCGTTCGCCCTCTTCGCCGGCACCGAACTCTCGGAGACGACGCTGATCGCGCTGCTGGTGGCGCTGATCCCGACCACGATCGGCGCCCTGCTCTCGGCGATCGGGATCGCCGGCATGGACCGGCTGGTGCGCCGCAACGTGCTCGCCCTCTCCGGCCGCGCGGTCGAGGCCTCCGGCGACTGCGACGTGCTCCTGCTCGACAAGACCGGCACGATCACGCTCGGCAACCGCGAGGCGACCGAGTTCATGCCGATGCCGGGGGTGAGCGAGGCGGAGCTGGCCGAGGCGGCGCAGATGTCCTCGCTCGCCGACGAGACCCCGGAGGGGCGCTCGATCGTCGTCCTCGCCAAGGGCTTCGGCGTCCGCGAGCACGACTTCGCCGGCCACGAGCCGAGCTTCGTCCCCTTCACCGCCGAGACGCGGATGAGCGGCGTCGACTTCAACGGCACCCGCCTGCGCAAGGGCGCCGGCGACGCGATCGAAGCCTGGGTCGCCGGCGAGGGCGGCCGCGCCCCGGCCGAGCTGGCGCGCGAGCTCGACCGGATCGGCCGCGAGGGCGGCACGCCGCTGGCGGTCGCCCGCGAACGAGCGCGTGCTCGGCGTGATCTACCTCAAGGACGTGGTCAAGGAGGGGATGCGGGCCCGCTTCGACCAGCTGCGGGCGATGGGCATCCGCACGATCATGGTCACCGGCGACAACAAGCTGACCGCGGCGAAGATCGCCGCGGAGGCCGGCGTCGACGACTTCCTCGCCGAAGCGACCCCGGAGCGCAAGCTGGAGCTGATCAAGGAGCAGCAGGCCGACGGCCGCCTGATCGCGATGACCGGCGACGGCACCAACGACGCTCCCGCGCTGGCCCAGGCCGACGTCGGCGTGGCGATGAACACCGGCACCCAGGCCGCCCGCGAGGCGGGCAACATGGTCGACCTCGACTCCAACCCGACCAAGCTGATCGAGATCGTCGAGGTCGGCAAGCAGCTGCTGATCACCCGCGGCGCCCTGACCACCTTCTCGATCGCCAACGACGTCGCCAAGTACTTCGCGATCCTGCCGGCGATGTTCGCCGCGACCTACGCCCTCGGCGGCGGCAGCGGCCCGCTCGACGCGCTCAACGTGATGTCGCTGGGGACGCCGGAATCGGCGATCCTCTCGGCGGTGATCTTCAACGCCCTGATCATCCCGCTGCTGATCCCGCTCTCCCTGCGCGGCGTCCGCTACCGGCCGATCGGCGCCACCGCCTGCTGCGCCGCAACATGCTGATCTACGGCCTCGGCGGCCTGATCGTCCCCTTCGTCGGGATCAAGCCGATCGACCTGGTCGTCCACAACCTGCTGGGAGCCTGAGGGAGCGGCCGTGGACCGCGGCCGCTACAAGATCTTCCTCGGCATGGCGGCCGGGGTGGGGAAGACCTACCGGATGCTGCAGGAGGGCCAGGCCGAGGCGGCGGCTGGGCGCGACGTCGTGATCGGCTACCTGGAGCCGCACGAGCGCGAGGAGACGAGCGACCAGGCGCGCGGGCTGGAGCTGGTGCCGCGGCGCCGGGTCCCGGTCCGCGACGTCGCGGTCGAGGAGATGGACCTGCCGGCGCTGCTCGCCCGCGGCCCGGAGCTGGCGCTGATCGACGAGCTCGCCCACACCAACCCGCCGGGCCTGGCCCACGGCAAGCGCTACGAGGACATCGCCGACGTGCTGGCCGCCGGCATCGACGTCTTCTCCACCGTCAACGTCCAGCACCTCGAGTCGCTCAACGACCAGGTCGCCGAGCTGACCGGGGTGCGGGTGCGGGAGACGGTGCCGGACTCGGTGCTCGGGCGCGGCCGACGAGGTCGTCCTCATCGACCTCACCCCGGAGGCGCTGATCGCGCGCCTGCGGGCCGGCAAGATCTACCCGGGCGAGAACATCGACGCCGCCCTCGACAACTTCTTCCGGATCGAGAACCTGGCGGCGCTGCGCGAGGTCAGCCTGCGCCAGGTGGCCGAGGACGTCGAGTCCAAGCGCCTGGTCCTCGGCCAGGCCGAGCCGCTCGGCACCCGCGACGAAGAGCGGGTCGCCGCCGACGCCCCGCGGGCGGTCGGCGAGCGGCTGCTGGCCCTGGTCCGGCCGCAGCCCAGCTCCCAGCGCCTGGTCCGCCGCGCCTGGCGCTCGGCCCAGCGGCTCGGCACCGACCTCGACCTGCTCTGGGTGAAGCCGCCGGGCAAGCCGATCGAGGGCGAGCAGGAGCGCCAGGTGACGGCGCTGCGCCAGCTCGCCTCGGTGCTCGGCGCGACCCTGCTGATCGAGGAGCACGACGACCTCGTCGCCGCGGTCGCGCGGGTCGTCCGCGAGCGCGGCTCCACCTACATCATGGTCGGCGAGGCCGACGCCGCCCCGCGGCCTCGCCCGCCTGCGCGAGCCGCTGCCGCAGCGGCTGATGCGGGCGACCCCGCCCGGGGTCGACGTGCGGATCGTCGCCCACCGCGGCCGCAAGGAGGGCGAGCGATGATCGAGCACGTCCTCGTCGGCGTGGCGCTGCTCCTCGGCCTCGGCCGGCGGCTTCCTGCTCGCCCGCTCGCGCCTCGCGCCGCCGCTCCGAGCGCCCGAGGCGGTCCACCAGATCCTCCTGCCCTTCACCGGCACCGAGATCTCCCGCCGCGCCCTCGACGCCGCCCTGCGCCTGGCCCGCGCCGAGGGCGCGACCCTGATGCCCGCCTACCTGGCGGCGGTGCCGCAAGCGGCTGCCGCTGGAGTGCGCGATCCCGACCGAGGCGGGCCGGGCGATGGCGATGCTGGAGGCGATCGAACAGCGCGCCAGCGCCCAGGGGGTGCGCGGTCGACGCCCGCATCGAGCGCGGCCGCACCTACCGCCACGCCCTCGAGCGCCTGCTCGCCGAGGAGCCTTCGACCGCGTCGTCGTCCCCGCCAGCGCCAACGGCGGCGAGGGGCTCTGCGGCGACGACCTCGTCTGGCTGCTGCGCGAGGCCCCGGCCGAGGTGCTGATCCTGCGACCGGCGCCAGGCCCATCCGCAGTGCTCCGGCCGCCTCCAGCATCGCCGCCCGCGCGGTCGGGCTGATCGCGGTCTGGTTGGCGAAGCTGTGGATCAGGCCGGGGTGGCGGCGCAGCGCCACGCGCACGCCGGCCTCGCGCATCCGCAGCGCGTAGGCCTCGGCCTCGTCGCGCAGCGGGTCGAAGCCGGCGGTGGCGACGTAGGCGGGAGGGAGGCCGCTGAGGTCCGGCGCCAGCAGGATCGAGGCGCGCGGGTCGGCGGCATCGGTTCCCGGCGGCAGGTAGTGGCTCTGGAAGAGGTCCATGTCGGCTTTGGTCAGCAGGAAGCCCTCGGCGAACAGGCGCCGCGAGGGGAGGTCCGCCGCCGCGTCGGTGGGTGGGTAGATCAGCAGCTGCATCGCCGGCATCGCGCCGCCGCCGGCCCGGGCCAGCAGGCAGACCACGGCGGAGAGGTTGGCGCCGGCGCTGTCGCCGGCGACCGCGATCCGGGCCGGGTCGACGCCCAGCTCGACGGCGTTGGTCAGGGCCCAGGCGAAGGCCGCCCAGGCGTCTTCGACCGCGGCGGGGAAGGGATGCTCGGGCGCCAGCCGGTAGTCGATCGCCAGCACCGCGGTCCCGGCCGAGGCGGCGAGGAAGCGGCAGACGCCGTCGTGGGTCTCGAGATCGCCGATCACCCAGCCGCCGCCGTGGAAGAAGATCGTCAGCGGCATCGGGGCGCCGGGGGCGAGGCCGCCGGGGACGTAGAGCCGCGCTGGGATCGCCCCGCCCTGCCCGGGCATCTCCAGCGCCTCGACCCGGGCCATCGCGATCGGCGGCCGCGCATTGGTCGCCTGCGCCTCGAAGCGCGCGTTGGCCCGCGCCTCGGCGATGCTCATGCCGGCGAGGAAGGAGGTGCTCTCGGCCAGCTCCGCCAGCTTGACCAGGGCGTGGGTGTCGCTGGCCAGCGCTTGCCCGTCGACCGTCGGCGGCGCCCCGAACAGCCGCCGCTGGGTCCGCGGCGAGAGCTCGCAGACCCGTTTCAGGATCCGGTGCTCGGCGCGCGGCGGGAGGCGGGGGAGGGATGCCATCGGCGCAGCCAGGCTATGCCAATTCGCCAGCGCTGGGGGGAGAGTCGGCCGCCGCCGGCCCTCGCGATCGGCCGCTGCCCGGCGGGATCTGTAGCTTCAGGACTCACTGAGTACCCAAACCCTGGAGGCCCAGAATGCCCTCGTTCCGACCTCGCCGGCTCGCGGTTCCGGCGGCCGCCCTCGCCCTGCTCGCCGCCACCGCGACGGCGCAGCCCGCTGCCGCCTTTCGCGACCGCGACTGCGCCGACTTCCGGACGCACGCGCAGGCGCAGCGCTTCTTCGAAAGGCACAACCCGGGCCGCGATCCCTACAACCTCGACGGCGACAACGACGGCCGGGCCTGCGAGGACCTGCCTTAGGAGCGAGCGCAACGTCACATTTTGCGAGCCGCCGGAGAACTAAAGTGGGCGGCAGCGTTATGGAGGCGATGGCCAAAGCGGCGGCGCCCGCGATGAGCCCGGCGACCGTCAAGGGGCTCCCGCCCGGACCGCGGATGCCGCGGGCCCTGCAGACCGCGATCTGGTCGCGGCAGGCGCAGTGGATGCTCGAGCAGAGCCGTGCCCGCTTCGGCGACATGTTCACGATCAGGATCGCCAACGAGGGCACCTGGGTGATGCTGTCCGACCCCGAGCTGGTCAAGCAGGTCTTCACCGGCGATCCGCGGGTCTTCCACGCCGGCGAGGGCAACCAGATCCTGCGCCCGATCCTCGGCGACAACTCGGTCCTCGTCCTCGACGAGAAGCCGCACATCAGCCAGCGCCGGCTGCTGCTGCCGCCCTTCCACGGCGAGCGCATGCAGGGCTACGGGGAGACGATGGCCGCGATCGCCGCCCGCGAGATCGACAGCTGGCCGACCGGGACTCCTTACAAGCTGCGGCCGCGGATGCAGGCGATCACCCTGGAGATCATCCTCGAGACCGTCTTCGGCGTCCACGACAAGGCCCGTATGGACCCGCTGCGGGCGGCGCTGCGCGACTTCCTCGACCTCACCACCGACCCGCGGCTGCTGCTGCCGGTCGTCCTCATCGGCCCCAGCCGGATCCGCCGCATCCCCGCCTTCCGCCGCCGCGTCGACCGGGTCGACGAGCTGATCTACGCCGAGATCGCCGAGCGCCGCCGCGCCGAGGACCTGGCCGAGCGCGACGACATCCTCTCGGTCCTGGTCGCCGCCCGCCACGAGGACGGCAGCCCGATGAGCGACGCCGAGATCCGCGACGAGCTGCTGACCCTGCTGGTCGCCGGCCACGAGACCACCGCGACCGCGCTCTCCTGGGCGGTCGAGCGCCTCGTCCGCCACCCGGAGAAGCTCGAGCGCCTGCGGGCCGAGGTCGTGGCCGGGGGCGAGGAGCCCTACCTGACCGCGACGATCCAGGAGACGCTGCGCCTGCGGCCGGTGATCGTGCTGGTGATCCGCAAGCTGACCGAGCCGGTCGAGCTCGGCGGCTACGAGCTCCCCGCCGGCGCCTCGGCGACGCCGAGCATCCACCTGATCCACCGCCACCCGGAGATCTACCCCGAACCGGACCGCTTCCTGCCCGAGCGCTTCCTCGACAACCCGCCCGGCACCTACACCTGGATCCCCTTCGGCGGCGGCGTCCGCCGCTGCCTCGGCGCCGCCTTCGCCCAGTTCGAGATGGCCGTCGTCCTCAAGGAGCTGGTCAAACGCCACCAGATCCGCCCGTCGATCGCGAGGGCTCCGAGCGCCCCTTCCGCCGCGCCATCACCGAGACGCCGCGACACGACGCCGAGGTCGTCCTCGGCTAGTGGGAGGAACCCGGCGCCGGCGAGTGCTCGGCGAGGGGGAGGACACGGAGGACGAGCAGGACAGCGGTCGCGACCACGTAGACGGTGGCGAGGATCGCGTAGACCCGGCCGCCGATGTCGACGTCGTGGTCGACGATCTGGAGCACCGCCAGGGCGATCAGAAGCGCCAGGGACCCGATCGCGGCACCCCGAACCACCTTGGTGCCCCCGTCCTCGCCGATCTGCGCCGTCGCCAGCAGTACGCAGATCGCCGCGGTGGAGAAGGCGAGCAGGTCGGTGATCGCGCTGACCGTCCCACTGCTGTCGCTGAACCCGAATCCGAACAGGACAGGGCCGCCGTCCCAGGTGAGGACGGCGGTGGCGCCGAAGGCGAGCAGTGAGAGCGTCGCGGTCATGGCCCCGAACAGGGCAAAGCGCGGCCGCCAATGCGCAAGTGCCACCCCGGTGGAGCCGAAGACGGTGAACAGCAGCATCGCCAGCGCGATCCCTCCCACCTGGGAAGCGTGCCTGTCGATGTCGGACCCAGTCAGATCGATCAGGACGAAGAGCAGCCCCGCGACCACCCCGGCCGCGATCACCGTGTCCCGAACCCCCCAGCCCCTGCTTTGCTCGAAGCCCATCGCTGCCTCCCCTGACTAACCCAATCTGATTTGCGCGTTCGGGGACGCTATCGATTTGGATAGATGCTGAGTGCCGCTGCGTATCCGGTCACCTCCGGCCACTGGCGCAAGTAATCCCCCGCGAAGTTCCGCGGTTCCTTTTCCACCAAATAGGTGGATACGGAACCGCGCAAGTCCACTCGACACCTGAGCCTCCGTTCCGCGGTTCCTTTTCCACGGAATGCGTGGATAGCGAACCGCGGAAGGACCTCGCTCGGGCCGACCCATCGCTCGGCGCAGCTTCCGGAGGATCCGCCAGGCGGTCATAGCGCGAGAGCCCGGGTCTGCCGCGCAGCCGCGGGTGCGGCAACGCGCCGTGTCCTACGACCTCAGATCAGCCGCAGCCGGTGTTGTTGCCGCAGCTGCTGCAGGTGTAACAGGAGCCGGTGCGCTGCATCATGCCGCCGCACTGCTCGCAGGCCGGGCCGAGGTCGAGGCCGGACATCTTCGCCGGGCGGACCGGGGGGGTGTCGGTCGAGGGCCGCCGCGGCGCCGGGCCGCCGTTGCCGTTGCCGGCCGTTGCCGTTGGCCGGGCCGGCGGTGTCGGTGGCGATCCCGAGGCCGAGCTGGGAGGTCTCCGCGTCCTTCTTGTTGCGCACCTCCTGGGTCATGATCCCCAGTTCCTCGAGCGTGTCGGTGTCCTCGATGAAGCGGCTCGCGACCCAGCGCATGATGTAGTCGGGCAGCGATTTGGCGAAGGGGATCTCCGGGTTGCCGGTGATGCCCTCCGGCTCGAAGCGCATGTAGCTGAACTTGCGCACGAAGTCTTCGAGCGGGACGCCGTACTGGAGGCCGAGCGAGATCGCCGTCGCGAAGGCGTTCATCAGCCCCCGCATCGTCGAGCCCTCCTTGCCGATGTCGGTGAGGAAGATCTCGCCGACCGAGCCGTCCTCGTATTTGCCGGCGGTGATGTAGCCCTCGTGGCCGGCGATCGAGAACTTGTGGGTGATCGATTCGCGCTCGCGCGGCATCCGTTTGCGCTCCGGCGGCAGCGACCACGACCTCGGGCTCGGCGTCCTTTTCGTCCTGGGCGTCGGTGCGCAGCGCCTGCGCCGTCTTCGAGCCGTCGCGGTAGATCGCCAGCGCCTTGAGGCCGCCCTTCCAGCCGCGCGTGTAGGCGTCGGCGATGTCGGCGATCGTGGCGCTCTGCGGCAGGTTGACCGTCTTCGAGATCGCCCCGGAGATGAACGGCTGCGTCGCCGCCATCATGTCGATGTGGCCGGTGTGGGAGATCGCCCGCTCGCCGACCGCGACGTCGAAGACCTCGAGGTGCTCGTCCTTCAGCCCCGGCGCGCCGACGATCGTGTTCTTCTCGGCGATGTGGGCGTTGATCTGGTCGATCTCCGCCTCCGAGTAGCCCATCGCGTCGAGCGCCATCGGCACCGACTGGTTGACGATCGTCATCTGCCCGCCGCCGACCAGCTCCTTGAACTTGACCAGCGAGAAGTCGGGCTCGATCCCGGTCGTGTCGCAGTCCATCAGGAAGCTGATCGTCCCGGTCGGGGCCAGCACCGTCGCCTGCGCGTTGCGGTAGCCGTGCTCCTCGCCGAGCTCGACCGCCTCGTCCCAGGAGCGCTGCGCGGCCGCCAGCAGGTCGCCCTTGATCCCGGTCGCGTCGACCTCGTAGGAGGCGTCGCGGTGCATCCGCATGACCCCGTTGTGGGGCTCGCGGTTCTTCTCGTACTCGTCGTAGGGACCGGTCGCGCCGCCGGCGATCAGCGCCGACTGGCGGTAGGCGCGGCCGGTCATCAGCGCCGTGATCGCGGCGGCGACGTTGCGGCCGGCGTCGGAGTCGTAGGGGAGGCCGTCGGACATCAGCAGGGCGCCGAGGTTGGCGTAGCCGAGGCCGAGCTGGCGGAAGGCGTTGGCGTTGGCGGTGATCTCCTCGGTCGGGTAGGAGGAGAAGCCGACGACGATCTCCTGGGCGAGGAAGACGATGTCGACCGCGTGCTCGAAGGGCTCGACTTCGAAGCTGCCGTCCTCGCGGCGGAATTTCATCAGGTTGAGCGAGGCCAGGTTGCAGGCCGAGTCGTCGACGTGCATGTACTCGCTGCAGGGGTTGGAGGCGTTGATCCGGCCCGACTCCGGGCAGGTGTGCCAGCGGTTGATCGTGGTGTCGTACTGGATGCCGGGATCGGCGCAGCGCCAGGCGGCGTCGGAGATCTGGTTCATCAGGTCGCGCGCGTCCAGCGTCTTCACCGACTCGCCGGTCGAGCGGGCGGTCAGGTGCCAGTCCTCGCCGGCTGGCGACGGCCTCCATGAAGTCGTCGGTGACCCGGACCGAGTTGTTGGCGTTCTGGTACTGGATCGAGGTGAAGCCCTCGCCGTCGATCGACATGTCGAAGCCGGCGTCGCGCAGCGCCTCGGCCTTCTTCTCCTCGTCGGCCTTGCACCAGACGAAGTGCTCGATGTCCGGATGGTCGACGTCGAGCACGACCATCTTCGCCGCCCGCCGCGTCTTGCCGCCGGACTTGATCGTCCCCGCCCAGGCGTCGGCGCCGCGCATGAAGCTGACCGGGCCGCTGGCGGTGCCGCCCTTCTTCAGCGGCTCCATCGAGCCGCGGATGTTGGAGAGGTTGATGCCGGAGCCGGAGCCGCCGCGGAAGATGTTGCCCTCTTTGGTGTTCCAGGCGAGGATCGACTCCATGGTGTCCTCGACGCTGAGGATGAAGCAGGCCGAGCACTGCGGCGTCTCCTCGAAGCCGACGTTGAACCAGACCGGCGAGTTGAAGGCCGCCTTCTGGTTGAGCAGGATCGAGGTCAGCTCCATCTCGAAGGCGTCGGCGTCGTCCTCGCAGGCGAAGTAGCCCCCTTCGCGCCCCCAGTTGGAGATCGTGCCGGCGACGCGGCCGATCATCTGTTTGACCGAGCTCTCGCGCTCGGGGCTGCCGAGCTGGCCGCGGAAGTACTTCTGGGCGACGATGTTGGTCGCGTTCTGGGACCAGCTCTTGGGGAACTCGACCCCGCGCTGCTCGAAGGCCGGGCTCTCCGGATTGCCGATCACCGCATCGCGGATCTCCCACTCGATCTGGTCGAAAGGATGCACGCCGGCAGTCGAAAACCGCCGCTCGATAGAGAGGCCCTGCAGACCGTTTTTAGGACTGGCGGTGGCGGTCTTGGACATCGAACTTCTCCTCTCGAAGCGACTTTCAGGGGTAACTCCGCAGGATTGCTAACCGACCGGCGGCAAAAGTGCTCGAAGTCGCAAATAAGGCACTCTGGAGATTGGCCGCGCCCTCTCCACATGGTGGCAATTCCGCATATCTCGGCACTTGATGAGCGGGTACCCTGGGACATGGCCGATGACCTGCGCAGGGGCGCGGAGCGGATGGGCGAGCGGGCAAGCGCCGCCCGCGACGCGATGGGCGACGCGCCAGTGCCGCCCGGGAGGCGGTCGGCGAGCGGGCGACGGCCGCCAAAGAGGCGACCGCCGACGCGATCGCCCTGGTCAAGCCGAAGCTGCGCGGCGTCTCGCACGAGTGGGCCTTCTTCCTCTCGCTCGGCTTCGGCGTCGCCCTGATCGTCCTCGCCAAGACCCCGAAGGCGACCCTGGCGGTGGCGATCTACGCGGTCAGCCTCTCGGCCCTGTTCGGGACCAGCGCCCTCTACCACCGGGTCAACTGGACCCGGCCGCAACGTGCGCCAGTGGATGCGGCGCCTGGATCACTCGATGATCTTCTTCCTCATCGCCGGCACCTACACGCCCTTCGCCCTGCTCGTCCTCGAAGGCCCGCTCGCCGACGCGATCCTCGCCGTCGTCTGGATCGGCGCCATCGCCGGCGCGATCGTCGAGATGATCTGGATCGACCACCCGAAATGGGTGGCGGCGATCATCTACCTCGCGATCGGCTGGGTCGCCGTCGCCGCCTTCCCCGAGCTCTGGTCGCAGATGGGCGTGGCCGGCACCCTGCTGGTCGCCGCCGGCGGCCTCCTCTACACGGCGGGCGCCGTCGTCTACGCGACCCAGCGCCCCAACCCGAACCCGGCGATCTTCGGCTACCACGAGGTCTTCCACCTGCTCGTGATCGCCGCCGCCGTCGCCCACTTCTCGGCGATCGCCTTCTTCGCCCTGCCGCACGCCTGACGAGCCGATGCATTCGTCATCTGTGAACGGATGCACGAATGCATCGTCTCGCGCAGATGTGGATCGACTAGGCCGCGACCTGCTCGCGGGCTGAGTTCCTCGGCCTCCTCGGCGGCGGCGATCAGCTCGGCGAGGATCTCCTCGAGCCGCTCGGACTGCTGCGGCTCCAGCTCCAGGCGGCCGTCGACGAGCAGCTTGTCGGCGCGGGCCACCGGCAGCTCGGCCTCGATCACGCGGCCGCCGAGGGCGCCGAGGACCTTGCGGGTCTCGGCCTGGGCCCAGACCGCGCCGAACATCCCGGTCGAGGCGCCGATCGCCGCCGCCGGCGTGCCGTTGAGGGCGCTCTGGCCGGCCGGGCGCGAGGCCCAGTCGAGCGCGTTCTTGAGCACGCCGGGGATCGAGTGGTTGTACTCCGGCGTCGCGATCAGGACCGCGTCGGCCTCGCGCATCGCCTCGCGCAGCTCGCGCACCGCCTCCGGGGTCGCCCTCCAGTTCGAGGTCCTCGTCGTAGGGCGGGATCTCCCGCAGGCGCTCGAACTCGACCAGCTCCGCCCCCGCGGGCAGCCGCTCGGCGGCCGCCCGCAGCAGGGCGCTGTTGAGCGAGTCCCGGCGCAGGCTGCCGGATATGCCCAGGACCCGCATCGCTACTCGGCCTCCGCGACGAACTCGAGCTCGACGGCGATGTCGACCTCGTAGTCGAGGGCCTCGCCGCCGCTGGGCAGGTCGGCCTGCCAGTCGAGCCCGAAGCTGCGGCGGTCGACCCGGGTCGCCAGCGAGAGGCCGACGCGGGCGTTGCCGCCGAGGTCGGCTCCGACCTGGCCGATGCGGCCGCTGGCCTCGACCTCGTGGGTGGTGCCGCGGATCTCCAGCTCGCCGCGCACGGTCACCTCGTTGCCCTCGCCGAGCTCGACCGCGGTCGAGCGGAACTTCAGCTGCGGGTGGCGCTCGGCGTCGAAGAACTCGGGGGAGGCGAGGTGGCCCTTGAGCGCCTCCTCGTCGATGTCGATGCTGGCGACCTCGACGGTGCCCTCGAGCTGCGGCGCCTCGCCGCCCTCGAGCGTGGCCGCGTAGTCGAGAAAGCCGCTGCGGAAGGCGGAGACGCCGTTGTGGATGACGGCGAAGTGGATCGTGGAGTGGACCGGGTCCACCTTGTAGGTCCCGGCCGGCACCTGCTGGGAGACGGTCTGCGTGGTCATTTTGAACTCCCTTCTCTAAGACTGTTGTCGGATAAAAGATTGACGCAGAAACAATCGTAGCAGAAAAGCTTGTAGATACAACTATTGTCACGACAAGGGTCATCTGTCACAATCCGTAGGCGATGAGCGACCAGGCGACCGCCACCGCACGGCCCCCCGCAACGAGGCCTGTCCCGCGAACACCCCCCACGGCGAGGCCTGGGGCGCGCTCGCGCGCACCCACGCCGCGGTCAGCCAGCGCCTGCAGGAGGCGCTGGCCCAGGGCGACTTCCCGCCGCTGCCCTGGTACGAGGTGCTCGCCGCCGTCGCCGAGGCGCCCGAGCAGCGGATGCGGATGGGCGACCTCGCCGAGGCGCTGGTCATCACCCGCGGCGGCCTCACCAAGCTGGTCGACCGCCTGGTCAAAGCCGAGCTGCTGGAGCGGACCTTCTGCGAGACCGATCGCCGCGTCAGCTACGCGACGCTGCTGCCGGCCGGCGCGACCCTGCTGCGCGGAGATGCGGCCGGTGATCGTCGGCGAGCTCGAGGTCGCCTTCTCGGCCAGCCTCAGCGTCGAGCAGGCGAACGAGCTGCGCGAGACGCTCGACGGCGTCCGCGGCAACGCCTGCGCCGGCGTCGTCTAACCAGGCCAGCGCCGCCGCGGCCCGCTCTTTGGCGGACTCGACGATCGCCAGCACGCCGGCCTCCCGGCCTTCGCGCAGCAGCACGACCGGGTCGGGGTCGCCGTTGACGATCCCCTCGAAGAACTCCTTGCGGTCCTGGTAGGTCGGCAGCGTCCCCTTGGCCCAGCCGCGGGCGTCGTTGAGGATGATCGCCAGGCGCGCGTACTCCTCGCCGAACAGCTCCGAGACCTCGCGCTTCATCCGCTTCGCCAGGGCGGGGGAGGCGCCGGCGGTGGAGATCGCGATCGCCAGCGGCCCGGTGCGGACGATCGCCGGCAGGATGAAGTTGCAGAGCGGCGGCACGTCGACGATGTTGACCAGCATCGCCCGCTTCTCGGCGTCGTCGAAGACGGCGATGTTGACGTCGGTGTCGTCGGTGCAGGCGATCACCATGAAGACGCCCTCGAGGTCGGCGGCGCCGGCGTACTCGCGCCGCTCCCACTCGATCGAGCCCTCCTTCGCCATCGTCCTCCAGCTCGGGGTGGGCGACCGGCGCGAGCAGGGTCACGTCGGCGTCGCAGGCGAGCAGCCCCTCGACCTTCTCGAGGCCGATGTCGCCGCCGCCGACGACCAGGCAGCGCCGCCCCTTCAGTTTCAGGCAGGCGATGTAGAAGGGCGTCTCCAGCATGTCCCGCACGCAGGACTGGTCGCAGATCCCCTTGCGGAACTGGCAGACGCACTCCTTGCCGGCATAGGCCTGGGCGGGCATGGCCAGAAGGCTAGCGGTCGGGCGCTACAGGGAGTCGAGGGTGAGGCGGAGGCCCGTCGTCTAGGCCCGTCTGCGGGCGCCAGCCCAGCTCGCGCTCGGCGCGGGCGGCGTCGAGGGTGATGCGCTGGACCTCGCCGGCGCGCGCGGGGCGCGAACTCGGGCTCGAAGTTCTCGGCTCCGCCGAGCCGGCCCAGGGCCTCGGCCAGCTCGAGCACGTCGGTCTCGATGCCGGTGCCGATGTTGACCGGGCCGGTGACGCTGGACGCGGCCGCGGCCAGCGCCGCCGCGACCACGTCGCCCACATATATGTAGTCGCGGGTCTGCTTGCCGTCGCCGAAGACGGTCGGGCGGCCGCCGGAGCTGCAGCAGGCCGCAGAAGATCGCGATCACGCCGGCCTCGCCGAGCGGGTCCTGGCGCGGGCCGTAGACGTTGCCGAGCCGCAGGGCGATGCTGGAGAGCCCGTAGAGGCGCTCGTAGAGGGCCAGGTAGCCCTCGGCCGCGAACTTGCTCTGGCCGTAGGCGGAGAGCGGCGCGATCGGCGCGTTCCTCGTCGAGCGGCAGCTGCTGGCCGTCGCCCTCGCCGTAGATGGCGCCGCCGGTGGAGACGAAGACGACGCGGCTGCGTGTCGGCGGCGCGGGCCGCCTCGAGCACGTTGGCGGTGCCGCCGACGTTGACTTCGGCGTCGAAGGCCGGGTCCGCCAGCGACTTGCGGACGTCGATCTGCGCGGCCAGGTGGAAGACGGTCTCGGGCTGCGCTCGCTCGCCAGCGCGGCCAGCGCGGCGGCGTCGCGGATGTCGAGCTCGACCAGCTCGGCGCCGCTCGCCAGCGCGCCGTCGAGGTTGCCGCGGCGGCCGGTCGAGAGGTCGTCGACGACCGTCACCTCGTCGCCCCGCGCGAGCAGCGCGTCGACCAGATTCGAGCCGATGAAGCCGGCGCCGCCGGTGACCAAGGTCTTCATGACGTCGCCGATCCTACGGGGATCGGCGGAATGCCAGGCACGACGGAGTGGCCGAGCGCCCCTGCTACCTTGCTGCCCCATGCGACTGATCGTCACCGAGAAGAACAACAGCGCCAAGAAGATCGCCGAGGCCCTGAGCGACGGCAGCAACGGCGCTGACAAAACCTTCAAAGTCCCGTTCTACACCTGGACCGACGCGAACGGTGGCGAGCAGATGACGATCGGCCTCAAGGGCCACGTGCTCGGCCCCGCCTTCCCCGAGGGCTACTCGAACTGGCAGAAGACGGACCTGCACGACCTGATCGACGCCGAGCTGATCAAGGAGCCGACCGACAAAAACGTCGTCAAAGCGATCAAGAAAGTCGCCAAAGAGGCCGACGAGCTGGTGATCGCGACCGACTTCGACCGCGAGGGCGAGCTGATCGGGCTCGAGGCCCTGGAGGAGATGCTCGACTCCAACCCCGAGCTCGGCTCCCGCGAGGGCACCGCCGACGGCAGCCTGGTGATCCAGCGCGCCCGCTACTCGGCCCTGACCAAGGAAGAGATCGAGCGCGCCTTCAACGAGCTCGACACGCTCTCCTACCCGCTCGCCAACGCCGGCGCCGCCCGCCAGGACATCGACCTGCTCTGGGGCGCGACCCTGACCCGCGCGGTCTCGCTGGCCAGCCGCCGCTTCGGCTCCAACTTCCTCTCGGTCGGCCGCGTGCAGTCGCCGACCCTGGGCCTGATCGTCGAGCGCGAGATGGAGCGCCGCGCCCACGTCGCCAAACCGTTCTGGGAGCTGTTCGCCAAGTTCGAGCACCCCGACGGCACCTTCGAGACCCACCACACGGTCGACAAATTCTGGGAGCAAAGCCGAGGCCGACGCCGCCTTCGCCGGGACCAAGGCCCCGGGCGTCGTCAAATCGGTCACGGCGCGCAAAAACACGCGCCGGCCGCCGACGCCCTACAACACCACCGCCTTCAGCACCGACGCCTCCAGCCGCCTCGGCATCACCCCCGCCAGCGCGATGCGGATCGCCGAGGACCTTTACATGGACGGCTTCATCTCCTACCCGCGCACCGACAACACGGTCTACCCGTCCTCGCTGCCGCTGCGCGAGCTGGTCACCTCGCTGGTCAAGGTCAAGGAGTTCTCCGCCGCCTCCGGCCTGCTCGACGGCGAGCTGAAACCGACCCGCGGCAAAAAAGAGACGACCGACCACCCGCCGATCTACCCGACCCAGGCGATCCACCCGGGCGCCCTCGACGGCTCCAAGAAACGGGTCTACGAACTGGTCGTGCGCCGCTTCCTCGCCACCTTCAGCCCGCCGATGATCACCGAGTCGACCCGGGCCGACATCGAGGCCGGCTCGGAGACCTACTTCGTCCGCGGCTCGGTCGTCGTCGACCCCGGCTACGCCGGCATCTACACCTACGCCCGCTCCGCCGACGAGGAGATCCCGGCGCTGAAGGAGGGCCAGGAGCTGGCCCTCGACGGCGCAGCCCTGGATCGTCGACAAGGAGACGCAGCCGCCCTCGCGGATCTCGCAGGCGAAACTGATCGAGATGATGGAGGAGCGCGGCCTCGGCACCAAGGCGACCCGCGCCGACATCATCCAGAAGCTCTTCGACCGCGGCTACGTCTTCGGCAACCCGCCGGTGCCCTCGGAGACCGGGATCGCGCTGTACGAGGCCTTCAAGAACTACGTGCCGGCGATGGCGACGCCGGAGATGACCGCCCAGCTCGAGGCGGAGATGGACCGGATCGCCGCCGGCGAGATGACCAAGGGCGCCGTCGTCGGCGAGAGCCGCGACCTCCTGC
The DNA here is from genome assembly GCA_963829445.1 of uncultured Solirubrobacterales bacterium. Taxonomy (GTDB): domain Bacteria; phylum Actinomycetota; class Thermoleophilia; order Solirubrobacterales; family 70-9; genus VAYN01. Next base: position 203,877 of record CAWHIW010000017.1, read on the forward strand.
ACAAGACCTGGACCGAAATCGACGGCAGCCGCGAGGACCTGGCCAAAGTCATCTGGAAAGGGATGGACGAAGACCGCGTCCTCGGCCCCTGCAAGGTCTGCGAAGAAGCCGGCCGCAAGAAGGACGACGGCTCGCCCCACATGCTGCGGATCATCCGCGCCAAAAAATCGGGCAAACGCTTCGTCGGCTGCAGCGGCTGGACCCTCGACGACCCGAAATCGTGCGACCAGACCTTCCCGCTGCCCCAGCGCGGCGACGTCTTCAAGCTCGAAGACCGCTGCTCGATCTGCGAGCAGACGCCGCGGCTGAAAGTGGTGCCCTTCCGCGGCCGCCCCTGGAACCTCTGCCTCAACGACGACTGCGAGTCGATGCAGGAGATGAAGAAACGCCGGGCCGAGCGCGAAGCCGCCAAAGCCGCCAAAGCGGCGATGGAGCAAGAAACCGCCGGTCAAAGGCGACGAGGACGCTCCCAAAAAGGCTAAAAAAGCCAAAGTGAAAGCGTCCAAAGCAGACACCGCCACGCGGGGGCGCAAACGCGCCAAAGCCGCGGCCAAAGGCTGAGGCCCGCGGCGTTGTTCATCTCCCTCGAGGGAGTGGACGGCTCGGGCAAGAGCACCCAGGCGCGGCTGCTGGTCGAGGCGCTGGGCGCGGAGACGGTGGCGATCCGCGAGCCGGGGGGGACCGAGGCCGCCGAGCGGATCCGCGACCTGCTCGCCGACCCGGCCGTGCCGCTGGAGCCGCTGGCCGAGCTGCTGCTCTTCCTCGCCGCCCGCGCCGACCTCACCGAGCGGGTGATCCGGCCGGCGCTGGAGGCCGGCCGCACCGTCGTCTCCGACCGCTTCTCCGACTCCAGCGTCGCCTACCAGGGCGCGGCGCGGGGGCTGGGAGTGGGGGAGGTGATCGGCCTCTGCGACACCGCCACCGACGGCCTCTGGCCGGACCTGACCCTGCTGCTGAAGGTCGAGCCCGAGCTCAGCCTCGGCCGCGCCGACGGCGAGGACCGCTTCGAGTCCGAGGGCCTGGAGCTGCAGCGCGCGGTCGCCAGGGCCTACGAGGAGATCGCGATCATCGCCAGCGACCGGGTCGTCGTGATCGACGCCGACGGCACGGTGGACGAGGTCCACGAGCGGGTGATGGAGGCCGTGAGTGAGCACCGTTCTCGACCAGAGCACTGAGCACCAGGCGCGGGCGCGGGTCGCGCTGACCGCGGCGCTGGCGTCGGGCCCTCGCACGCCTACCTCTTCCGCGGCCCGCAGGGCTGCCGGCAAGCGCGCCGCCGCGCGCGCCTTCGCCGCCGAGATCCTCGCCACCGCCGCCGAGGACCCCGACGACGCCCGCCGCCGCGCCCTGCTCGATCCCTCGCCGCATCCCGACCTCGTCTGGCTGGCCCCGCGCGGCGCCCAGCACCTGGTCGAGGAGGTGCGCGAGCGGGTGATCCGCGCCGCCGCCTACCGGCCCTTCGAAGGCGGCAAGCGCGTCTTCGTCGTCGAGGCGGCGGAGGCGATGCGCGACGAGAGCCAGAACGCGCTGCTGAAGACGCTCGAGGAGCCGCCCGCGTTCGTCCACCTGATCCTGCTCAGCTCCGAGCCCGAGGCCCTGCTGGAGACGATCGCCTCCCGCTGCCAGCCGGTCGACTTCGCGCCGCTCTCGGCCGAGGTGCTCGAAGCCGAACTGCTGGCCGACGGGCCGAGTCGCCCGGACGACATTCGGCCCATCGGCCGGAGGAGGTCGCGGCCGCGGCTCGGCTCGCCGCCGGCGACCTCGAGCGGGCGCGGCTGCTGCTCGGGCGCGCGCGGGCGCGAGGTGCGCGAAGACGCCGAGCGCTGCGTCGCCGCCGCGCTCGCGGGCGAGGTGGCCTCGGCTCCCTGGAAGGGCCTGCTCGACCGCGCCGCAGGCGGCCGGCGAGGACGTCGAAGCGGCGGTCCGCGAGGTGCTGGAGGAGGAAGCGAAGTCCGGCCTCAAGCGCACCGCCCGCGACATCGCCGACGAGTCCAAACGCGCCGGCCGCCGCCGCCGCACCGAGATCCTCGACCTCGGCCTCGAGCTCTGCGCCGCCTGGCTGCGCGACCTCGCCGCCATCGCCGCCGGCGCCGAGGAGGTCGTCTTCAACCGCGACCGCCTCGACCAGCTGCGCTCCCAGGCCGACGGCCTCGACGCCGGCGCCGCCCGCCGCGGCGCCGAGGCGGTGCAGGAGACCCGCCGCAGCCTCGACCTCAACGTCGTCCGAGGAGCTGGCCCTGGAGGCGCTGTTCTTCCGGCTCGAGCGGCTGCTTCGCCAGTGACTAGCGCGCTCGCGCTCGCTGCTCGCGGGGCCGCCGTTGCCGCGCTCTTCCGCCGCCTGCTCGCGCGCCTTCTCCAGCGCCCGCTCCTGGGCCAGCCGGGTGATCTGGGCGGCCTGGCGGGACATGATCACGCTGAAGTTGAGGGCCAGGCCGAGCAGGAGCAGGAGCACGATCGAGAAGAGGGCGACGTTGGTGTCGCGGACGCCCATCACGTCGGCGACCAGCTCGAGCAGGCCGGGGAAGGCGGCGCCGGCGAGCATGCCGAGGCCGGCGACGAACCAGATCACGCTGTAGCGCTCCTGCAGGCGGTCGCGGCGGATCAGGTCGAGGATCAGCAGCATGAAGAAGATCGCGATGATCGCGGCGACGATCCGCGTCTGCGAGGTCAGGTGGACCTGGGTCGCCTCGGCGGCGAGCGGCAGCCGGCTCATCGCTCCGCCTCCGCGTGCTGGCGCGGCCGGAACTGGCCGACCAGCAGCACGACCACGCCCTTGAAGATGAAGAAGGCCGAGCGCAGCGGCGTCAGGAAGGAGCTGCCGCCGGCCCGCTCCAGCATCCGCACCGGCACCTCCTCGACCCGCAGGCCCTCGCGCACCGCCAGCTGCAGCGACTCGATCTCGGCGAAGTCGGGCGAGTAGTTCTCGCTGAACAGGCTCATCACCCGCCGGTTCGCCGCCCGCATGCCGCTGGTCGTGTCGGTGAAGCGCTGGCGCGTCGCCAGGGTGAGGAAGAAGCGGAAGACGCCGGTGCCGATCCGCCGCGAGAAGGTCGGCCGGTAGTCGTCGCTCGCGGCGACGGCGTCGGGGTCGCGGTAGCGCGAGCCGATCACCAGGTCGGCGCGGTCGGCTTCGACCTCGGCCAGCAGCCGCGCCACCTCGGCCGGCGGGTGCTGGCCGTCGGCGTCGAGGTGGGCGCAGAAGTCGTAGCCCTCGCGCAGCGCGTAGAGGTAGCCGGTCTGCAGCGCCGCGCCGAGGCCCTGGTTGAAGGGCAGGGTGGCGACGAGGACGCCGCACTCGCGCGCCCGCGCGTGGTCGCGTCGGTCGAGCCGTCGTCGACGACGAGGATGTCGGCGCCCGCCAGGTGCTCGCGCACGTCGGCGACCACGGCGGCGAGCGAGGCCTCCTCGTTCCAGGCGGGGATGAAGACGAGAGTCCGCACGCCGCCGATTCTCCCACGAAGGCCAGCCAGCGCCCGCCCGCCCGTGGCCCGGCCGGCGATTGGATTGTGTTAGTAAACCTTCATGAGCCCTGGCAACGAGATGCCCGCCGGGCCCAGCGCCGCCGGCCCGCGCATCGGCATGCGCCTCTGGCTGACCGGCGCCTTCGCCGCGGTCAGCCTGATCACCGCCGGCGCCGTCTACCTCTTCGGCGACAACCAGCAGGCGCTGGTCGCCTCGGTCCTGATCGGCGTCCTCGCCGGCTTCCTGATCGCGGTCGCGATCTCCCACCGCGTCGTCCGCCTCGCCCGCGCCGCCGGCGAGATGGCGGGCGGCTCCTTCGACGCCCCGCTCAACGTCTCCGGCCCGGACGAGATCGGCGACCTCGCCCGCGCCCTCGACTCGATGCGGGCCTCGCTGAAGGAGAGCTTCGGCGTCCTCACCGCCGACCGCAACAAGCTGGCGGCGATCTTCGACGGCCTCACCGACGCGGTGATGGTGGTCGACTTCGAAGGCCCGGTGCGCTTCTCCAACAGCGCCGCCGCGCGCCTGCTCGACGCCGCCGGGCAGCCGCCGGACGTGGTCCGGCCGCAGCTGCAGCCGCGCCTCCGAGGTCGGCTTCTCCGCCCACCCGGCGCTGCGGATCGGCGACCGCGCCTACGCGATGACCGCCCGCTCGCTGCCCGACGAGCGCGCCGTGCTGGCGGTCCTGCGCGACCGCACCGACGAGCTGCGCCGCGAGCTCGCCGAAGCCGACTTCGTCTCCAACGCCGCCCACGAGCTGCGCAACCCGCTGGCCGGGATCTCCGGCGCGATCGAGGTCCTGCAGAGCGGCGCCAAGAACGAGCCCGCGCGACCGCGACCACTTCCTCCACCGCCTCGCCGACGACGCCGACCGCATGAGCCGGCTGACCCAGTCGCTGCTGACCCTGGCCCGGGTCGAGTCGCGCGGCGCGGCGGAGAGCGAGATCGTCGACGTGCCGGCCGCCTTCCGCGACGTCGTCGCCGCGGTCGAGGCGCCGCCGCACATCGCCCTGGAGGTCGAGGTGGAGCCCGATCTCGCCGCCACCGGCGACCCGACGCTGCTGCGCCAGGTGATGATCGGCCTGCTCACCAACGCCTTCAAGAACACGCCACCCCCCGGCACCGTTACGGTTCGCGGCCGCCATGACGGGGAGGCAGAGGTCATCTTGGAGGTAATCGACACTGGAACCGGCATTCCCGCGGCGGAGATCGAGCGCGTCTTCGAGCGCTTCTACCGTCGCAGCGAGTCGCGCAAGCAGGAGGGCTTCGGCCTCGGCCTGGCGATCGCCCGCCGCATGGTCGACGTGATGGGCGGCCAGATCGGCGCCGACTCCGTCGAGGGCGAGGGCAGCACCTTCTGGGTCCGCCTCCCCGTCGCCCAGCCGAGCCCGACCCCGGTGGCCTGACCATGCCCCTATATAGAGAGCGAACATGAGCAGCGGCCGCATCCTCATCGCCGACGACGAGCCCTCGGTCCGCGACTCGGTCGGCTACGCGCTGACCCAGGAGGGCTTCGAGGTGACTCCCGCCGAGCCGACGGCGACGAGGCGACGGAGATGCTCGGCGACGGCATCCCCTACGACCTGCTGATCCTCGACATCATGATGCCGGGGCCGAGCGGCCTCGACATCTGCCGCGACGTCCGCGCCCGCAGCGCCGTGCCGATCATCGTCCTCACCGCCAAGGACGCCGAGGTCGACAAGGTGGTCGGGCTCGAGGTCGGCGCCGACGACTACGTGACCAAGCCCTTCTCGGTCCGCGAGCTGCTCGGCCGCGTCCGCGCCCAGCTGCGCCGCCGCGAGCTCGACCGCTCGCCGCTGGCCCAGGCGGTGAAGATCGAGTCCGGCCCGGTCTCGATCGACCTCGTCCGCCACGTCGCCACCGTGCGCGGCATCCCGGTCAACCTCACCCGCTCCGAGTTCCAGCTGCTGCGCCTGCTGGTCGGCCGCCCCGGCGAGGTCTTCGCCCGCGCCCAGATCATGGAGGAGCTGTGGCAGACCGAGTTCGACGGCGACGAGCGCGCCTGCGACGTCCACATCTCCAACCTGCGCCAGAAGGTCGAGCGCGACCCCCAGAAGCCGGAGCTGGTCGTGACCGTGCGCGGCGTCGGCTACAAGTTCA
>CAWHIW010000018.1:0-108992 GCA_963829445.1 uncultured Solirubrobacterales bacterium
CGTTGAGCTGCTGGCCGGCCTCGACCTTGTCGCCGTCGGCAACGTGGAGCCGGGTCCGCAGCGGGAAGCTGTACGAATGCTCCTCGCCGCTGGGCTCGGTGAGGTTGATTTTCAGCGCTTTGTCGGTCTCGTCGATCGAGACCTTGCCGTCGGCCTCAGCCATCTGCGCCAAGCCCTTCGGTTTACGAGCCTCGAAGAGCTCGACGATGCGCGGCAGACCCTGGGTGATGTCCTGGCCCGCGACACCACCGGTGTGGAAGGTGCGCATGGTCAGCTGGGTGCCGGGCTCGCCGATCGACTGAGCGGCAATGATCCCGACCGCGTCGCCGATGTTGACGGTGAACCCGGTCGCCGGCGCGACTCCGTAGCAGGAGCGGCACACGCCGGATTCGGCCTCGCACTTGAGGGCCGAACGGACCGGAATCTTGATCTCCTCGTCGCCGAACGCCTCGGCGATCGCTTCGACGTCAGGCAGGGTGATTTCCTGGTTGCGCTTGAGCAGCTCGCGACCACGCTTGGTTTCGAGCTTTTTCGCCGCTAGGCGCCCGAACAGGTTGTCGTTGAGCGAACCGTCGTCGCTGCGCAGCACCATCTCGATGTGGTCTTTGGTTTTGCAGTCCTCCTGGCGCACGATGACGTCCTGGGCGACGTCGACCAGGCGGCGGGTCAGGTATCCGGAGTCGGCCGTACGCAGCGCCGTGTCGGCGAGTCCCTTGCGGGCACCGTGGGTGGAGATGAAGTACTCCAGAACCGAGAGGCCCTCCATGAAGTTGGCCTTGATCGGCCGCTCGATGATCTCGCCTTTCGGGTTGGCCATCAGACCGCGCATGCCCGCCAGCTGGCGGATCTGTTTGAACGATCCACGAGCGCCCGAGTTGGCCATCATGAAGATGGGGTTGAGCTCGTCGAGGTTGTCCTCCATCGCCTGCGCGACCTCATCGGTGGCGCGGTTCCAGTGTGCCGTGACCGCCTCGTGGCGCTCCTCGGCCGTGATGTAACCGTCGTCGTACTGGCTGACGATCGCTTCCGTCTCCTTCTCATAACGCTCGAGAATTTCAGCCTTCTCGGGCGGCGAGACGACGTTGTTCTTGGCGACCGTGATCCCAGCGCGACTCGCGTATTTGAAGCCGATGTCCTTGAAGGCATCCAGGACCTGCGAGACCGGCGGCGCGCCGTAGGCCTCGACCAGATTGGAGACCATCTCGTTGACATCCTTCTTCTTCAGCGAGTGGTTGACGAACTCGTACTGCTCGGGATCGAAATCGTCTTCGAGGGCATCGGCGAGGGCACGCTCGATGCCTTCGTTGAAGATGATCCGCCCGACCGTGGTCAGGAAGTGCTCTCCGCCGGAGCGGCCGCGGAACTCGGCCAGATCGTGCAGTTTGCAGCCGCCGTTTTCGTATACGAGCTCAGCCTCCTGGGCAGAGCGGAACACCTTCACCTTCGCGCTCGAGCCGTTGCGGCTCTCGCCCTTGCCGGCCTTGAGCTCGGCGTCGGCCTTGGCCAACTCCTCCTCGTCCGGACCGTAGGTCAGGTAGTAGATGCCGAGCACCATGTCCTGGGTCGGGGTCGCCAGCGGCGCCCCGTGGGCCGGCGAGAGGATGTTGTTCGCCGAGAGCATGAGGATCCGCGCCTCGGCCTGGGCCTCGGCGGAGAGCGGCACGTGGACCGCCATCTGGTCGCCGTCGAAGTCGGCGTTGAAAGCGTGGCAGACCAGCGGGTGGACCTGGATCGCCTTGCCCTCGACCAGGATCGGTTCGAAGGCCTGGATGCCGAGGCGGTGCAGGGTCGGCGCGCGGTTGAGCAGCACCGGGTGTTCATGGATGACTTCCTCCAGAACGTCCCAGACCTCGGGGATCATCGACTCGACCATCTTCTTCGCCGCCTTGATGTTCTGCACGGCTTTGCGCTCGACGAGCTGGGCCATGATGAACGGCTTGAAGAGCTCCAGCGCCATCAGCTTGGGGAGGCCGCACTGCTGCAGCCGCAGGCTCGGTCCGGAGACGATCACCGAGCGGCCGGAGTAGTCGACGCGCTTGCCGAGCAGGTTCTGGCGGAAGCGCCCCTGCTTGCCCTTGAGCATGTCCGAGAGCGACTTCAGGGGACGGTTGCCGGGACCCGTTACCGGGCGCCCGCGGCGGCCGTTGTCGAAGAGGGCGTCGACCGCCTCCTGCAGCATCCGCTTCTCGTTGTTGACGATGATCTCGGGTGCGCCGAGGTCGAGCAGCCTTTTCAACCGGTTGTTGCGGTTGATCACGCGGCGGTAGAGGTCGTTGAGGTCCGAGGTCGCGAAGCGGCCGCCGTCGAGCTGGACCATCGGCCGCAGCTCCGGCGGGATCACCGGCACCGCGTCGAGGACCATCCAGGCCGGTTTGTTCTCGGAGTGGAGGAAGGCGGAGGCGACTTTCAGCCGCTTCACCGCGCGGGCCTGTTTCTGGCCTTTGGAGCTGTTGATGATCTGCTCGAGTTCCTCGCAGTCGGCCTCCAGATCCACCTGTTCGAGCAGGTCGCGAACCGCTTCCGCGCCCATGCCGCCGCGGAAGTACTCGCCCCAGCCGAACGGCGAGCCGAAGCGGTCCTTGAGCTCACGGAAGACGGTCTCGTCGTTGACGACGTCCTTCGGCTTCATCTCGGTGAAGATCTTCCAGACTTCGTTCATCCGCTCGACCGCCTCTTCGAGGTAGGCCTCGGTGTCGGAGATCTCGGCGTCGAACTGTTTGCGCAGTTCTTTGATCATTTTCGTGCGCTCGTCGTCCTTCAACTTGCGCAGCTGGGCGGCGGTCAGTTTCAGCGAGTCGGCCCAGATGTGGTCCTCGTCGTCGAACTTGTCCTGGGTGCCGTCCTCGAGGTACTTGATGCGCCGCTCCAGGGACTCTGCCAGCTCCTGGGTGCGCTTCTGCCGTTCGGACTCGTAGGAGTCGACGACTTTTTTGACCTCTTTCTCGAGTTTGCCGACGTCCTTTTCACGGGCCTCGACGTCGACCCAGGTGATCATCGACGCGGCGAAGTAGAGAACCTTCTCCAGCTCTTTCGGAGCCATGTCGATCAGGTAGCCGATCCGGCTCGGGACGCCCTTGAAGAACCAGATGTGGGAGACCGGCGAGGCGAGGTCGACGTGACCCATGCGCTCGCGGCGGACCTTGGAGCGGGTCACCTCGACGCCGCAGCGCTCGCAGACGATGCCCTTGTAACGAACCCGCTTGTACTTGCCGCAGTAGCACTCCCAGTCCTTGGTCGGACCGAAGATGCGCTCGCAGAAGAGGCCGTCTTTCTCCGGCTTCAGGGTGCGGTAGTTGATCGTCTCGGGCTTGGTTACCTCGCCCCAGCTCCAGGAGCGGATTTTCTTCGAGGACGCGAGCCCGATCTCGATCGCGTCGAAATTGTTGATGTCGATCATCAGTCCTCCACCTCGGCCGGCGTGGCCTCTTCAGCTTTTCCGGCACCATCAGTTCCAGCCTCGCCCTCGGCGACGACCTGCTCCTCCTGCTCGTCGGCGGCGCCGTTGCTGCCCTCGGCGCGCACTCCGGTCAGGTCCATCCCCAGCTCCTCGGCCGCCTTCAGCAGGTCGTCCTCCTCGTCGGAGATTTCGACGTCGGTCCCCTCGGAGACGACGTTGGCGTCCAGCGAGAGGCTCTGGATCTCCTTCAACAGCACTTTGAAGGACTCCGGGATCGACGGCTCGGGGATGTTCTCCCCCTTGACGATCGCCTCGTATGCCTTGACCCGCCCGACCGTGTCGTCGGACTTGACCGTGAGCATCTCCTGCAGCGTGTAGGCAGCGCCGTAGGCCTCCAGGGCCCAGACCTCCATCTCGCCGAAGCGCTGACCGCCGAACTGCGCCTTGCCGCCCAGCGGCTGCTGGGTGACGAGCGAGTACGGGCCGGTCGAACGGGCGTGGATCTTGTCGTCGACCAGGTGCAGCAGCTTGAGGATGTACATGTAGCCGACCGTGACCTTGCCCTCGTAGGGCTCGCCGGTGCGGCCGTTGTAGAGCTGGGCCGTGCCCGATGCCTTGGCGCCGGCGCGCTCGTTCATGTCGATGCCGAGGTCGATGCCGCGCTCGGCGTTCTCCTCGGACCATTTGACCAGGGCGGTGTCGACGTCCTCGACGGTGGCGCCGTCGAAGACCTGGGTCGCCACGTAGACGCGACCGTCGCCCTCGTCGGAGTGCGCCTGCTTGTAGGCCTCGGAGCCGTCGTCGTACCAGCCGTTCGCCGCGACCCACCCGAGGTGGGTCTCGAGGATCTGGCCGATGTTCATGCGGCTCGGCACGCCGAGCGGGTTGAGAATGACATCGACGGGGGTGCCGTCGGCGAGGTGGGGCATGTCCTCCTCGGGCACGATCTTCGAGATCACACCCTTGTTCCCGTGACGGCCGGCGAGCTTGTCGCCCTCGGCGATCTTGCGCTTGGTCGCGACGTAGACGCGGACCAGGTCGTTGACGCCGGGCGGCAGGTCGTCACCCTCGTCGCGGCTGAAGGTGAGGACGTCGATGACGACCCCTCCCTCGCCGTGCGGAACCTTGAGCGACGTGTCCCTGACCTCGCGCGCCTTCTCCTTGAAGATCGCGCGGATCAGCTTCTCCTCGGCGGTCAGCTCGGTCTCGCCCTTGGGCGTGACCTTGCCGACCAGGAGGTCGCCGGAGACGACCTCGGCCCCGACCCTGACGATGCCGCGCTCGTCCAGATTGCGCAGGCTCTCCTCGGAGCGGTTGGGGATGTCGCGGGTGATCTCCTCGTCGCCGAGCTTGGTCGTGCGGGCGTCGATCTCGTACTCCTCGATGTGGATCGAGGTGAGTTCGTCGTCCTTGACCAGGCGCTCGGAGAGGATGATCGCGTCCTCGAAGTTGTAGCCCTCCCAGGACATGAAGGCGACCAGGCAGTTCTTGCCCAGGGCGATCTCTCCGCCACCGGTGGAGGAGCCGTCGGCGAGCACGTCGCCCTCCTTCACCATCTGGCCGCTCTTGACGATCGGCCGCTGGTGGATGATCGTCCCCTGGTTGGAGCGCATGAACTTGTGCAGCGTGTACTCGTCTTTGACCGAGCCGCTGCTGACGACGATGCGCTGGGCGTCGACGTGGCTGACTTCGCCGTCGGACTTGGCGAGGACGACGTCGCCGCTGTCGGTCGCGGCACGCCGCTCCATGCCGGTGCCGATCAAGGGCGGGTCGGGCTTCAACAGCGGCACCGCCTGGCGCTGCATGTTGGAGCCCATCAGCGCCCGGTTGGCGTCGTCGTGCTCGAGGAACGGGATCAGCGAGGTCGCCACCGACCAGATCTGGGACGGCGAGACGTCCATCAAATCGACTTCCTTGGGAGTCGCCGTGGCGTACTCCTGCTCGCCGGCGCGAACCAGGACCTGCGGGCCTTTCAGCTTGCCGGTCTTGGGGTCGAACTCGGAGTTCGCCTGGGCGATCACCTTGTCCTCCTCCTGGGTCGCGTCGTAGTGCACGATCTCTTTGCTGACGACGCCGTCTTCGACCAGCCGGTACGGGGTCGTGACGAAGCCGTGCTCGGAAATCTGAGCGTAGGAGGCGAGTGAGCCGATGAGGCCGATGTTCGGTCCCTCCGGGGTCTCGATCGGGCACATCCGGCCGTAGTGGGTCGGGTGCACGTCGCGGACCTCGATCGGGGCCCGCTCACGGGTGAGGCCTCCGGCGCCCAGCGCCGAGAGCCGGCGCCGGTGGGTGAGCCCGTCGAGGCTGTTGGTCTGGCCCATGAACTGGGACAGCTGCGAGGAGCCGAAGAACTCCTTCATCGCCGCCACGACCGGGCGGATGTTGATGATCGTCTGCGGGGTGATCGCGTCCGAGTCCTCGGTGGTGAGGCGCTCACGGACCACGCGCTCCATCCGGTAGAGGCCGATCCGGAAGGCCTCCTGGATCAGCTCGCCGACGGTGCGCAGGCGGCGGTTGCCGAAGTGCTCGTACTCGTCGAGGTGCTCGTAGACCGGCTCGCGCGGGTAGGTGATCGCCTCGGCGGCGTAGTCTTTGATCGGGTTCTCCTCGTCGATCTCCTCGGGGATCCCGAGCAGCTTCGGCAGGGAGACCAGCTCCTTGACCAGGGCGATGATGTCGTCGTGCGTGAGCACTCGCGTCTCGAGGTCGATGTCGAGGTCGAGACGGGCGTTGAGCTTGTAGCGGCCGACCCTGGTCAGGTCGTAGCGCTTGGGGTCGAAGAAGAGCTGCTCGAGCAGGCCTTTGGCGGCGTCGACCGACGGCGGCTCGCCCGGGCGCTGCTTTTTGAACAGCTCGATCAGGGCGCCCTCTTCGGTTCGGGTCGCCTCGGTGTCAGCCTCGATCGTGTGGCGCAGGTAGATCGAGTTGTCGAACATGTCCAGCAGCTGCTGGTCCTCGACGTAGCCCATCGCGCGCAGCAGCACCGTGACCGGCAGTTTGCGCTTGCGATCGATGCGGACGAAGACTTTGCCTTTTTTGTCGACTTCGAGCTCCAGCCAGGAGCCACGGGCCGGCATCAGGTTGGCGATGAACATCTGCTTTTCCGGGTCCTTGGGCGCCATCACGTAGGCACCGGGGGACCGCACGAGCTGGGTGACGACGACGCGCTCGGTGCCGTTGATGATGAACGTGCCGCGCTCGGTCATCCACGGGAAGTCCCCCATGAAGACGGCCTGCTCGCGGATCTCTCCCGTCTCCTTGTTCTGGAAGGCGACAGTCGCGGTCAGCGGCCGCGAGTACGTCATGTCCTTCTCGCGGCACTCCTCGATGGAATGCGGCGGCTCCTCGAACTTGAACTCGCCAAAGACGATCTGCAGATTCCCCGTGTAGTCCTCAATCGGGGATATGTCGTTGATCGTCTCTCGCAGCCCACCGCTTTTCGGATCCGTCAGTTCCTCGAAGGAACGTCGCTGGATATCGATCAGATGGGGGACCTCAAGGGGGTTCTCTAGGCGGGAAAAGCTCCTACGGGTTACGGGGGCAGCGTTCGAACGTGCCAAGTCGGCGACTCCTCGGGCGGTCAGAGGGACGAAGGTAAGGCGCAGATCTGGGCAGGAAAACTCAAATAGCGCGCGACCGGGAAAAATAACACACGGCGATGCGCGCCTTCGAGCTTGGCTCCCTGACTGGGATCCGCGCCGGCGAAGCGGTTGGCTCTACTTGAGCTCGACGGTGGCGCCGGCCTCCTCGAGTTCAGCTTTGAGCTTGTCGGCCTCCTCGCGCTCGATGCCCTCTTTGATCGCTTTCGGAGCCTCGTCGACGATCGCCTTGGCCTCTTTGAGACCGAGACCGGTCGCCGCGCGGACGACCTTGATCACGGGGACTTTCTGTCCGCCGACCTCGGTCAGGACGACGTCCACGGTCGAGGACTCTTCGGCACCGCCGCCCTCGGCGGGGGCTCCAGCGGCAGCCGGAGCCGCAGCGGCGACAGCAGTCGCGGAGACGCCGAACTCCTCCTCGAGCGCTTTGATCCGCTCGGAAAGTTCAAGCACCGAGATGCTTTTCAGCTCCTCGATCCAATCCTCGGTTGAAATTTTGGTCGCCATCTACTCCTCTTTCTCGTTATCAGTCTCTGAAGGTTGCTCATCGCTTGAAGTCTCGTCCTCGGCCGGAGTCTCGGCCTCAGCTTTGGGCTCATCGGCGGAGTCGTCAGGCGCCTCATCCGCGGGTGGCGTGGAGGATGGCTCCTCGCCCGCAGCTTGCGAGGACGAGGAGTCGTTCTCCGCGACAGGACCCGCGGCTGAGGGGTCCGAAGCCTCCCCGGTAACGAGACCCTGGTCGGCAATCTGGCCCAGTTGCGAGGCGAGGCCCTGGATCAGCGCGTTGAGGCCGCGCACGACGCCGGTGATCGGGCTGGCGACGATGCCGGCGAACTGGCCGATCAGGACTTCGCGGCTGGGCAGCAAGGCGATCGATTTGAAGCCCGCCTCATCGAGTGAGGTCGTGCCCATGAAGCCGCCCTTATAGGTGAGGACGTCGTGCTCTTTGCTGAAGGTCGAGATCGCTTTCGCCGCCGCCGCGGTGTCGCCGCGGACGAAGGTGAGGGCGGTCGGGCCCTGCAGCAGCTCGGCCAAGCGCTCCTCGCCGGCTTTGTCGGCGGCGAGTTTGGTCAGGCGGTTCTTGACGACGCGGAAGCTGGCGTCGGCCTCGCGCAGTTTCGAGCGCAGCTCGGCTGCCTGGGAGACGCTGATACCGCGGTAGTCAACGGCGAAGATCGCTTCGGAGCCCTCGATCTGGGCGGCGATCTCTTGGATGGTCGTGGACTTTTCTTCGCGGTTCATTTACTCACCTGCATCGGGCTTTACGGGCCTGCGCCCACCGATGGTCTCGGGTTAGCGGCGACGCAGTCTAGGCGTTTGCCTGTTCCTCTGCCGTCTCGCCCTCGCTGCCGGCGGCGGCGCCGACCAGCTCGCGCTCGGCGGACTTGGCGACGTCGACCCGGACGCCGGGGCCCATCGAGCTCGCCAGGGTGCAGGAGAGGATGTATTTGCCCTTCGCCGAGGCCGGCTTGGCGCGGTTGATCTCGTCCAGCACGGCGCTGAAGTTGTCGAGCAGCTTGGGCTCGTCGAAGCTGGCCTTGCCGATCGCCATGTGCACGATCGCCTGGCGGTCGGTGCGGTATTCGACCTTGCCGGCCTTGGACTCGTTGACGGCCTTCTCGATGTCGTCGGTGACGGTGCCGACCTTGGGGTTCGGCATCTTGCCCTGGGGGCCGAGCACGCGGCCGAGTTTGCCGACCGTCGGCATCATGTCCGGGGTCGAGATCGCGACATCGAAGCCGGTCCACCCCTCCTCGACTTTCTTCGCCAGGTCGTCGCCGCCGACGAAGTCGGCTCCGGCGGCCTCGGCGTCGCGGGCCTGCTGGCCCTGGGCGAAGACGGCGATGGTGACGTCCTTGCCGAGGCCGTGCGGCAGCGCCAGGGTGCCGCGCAGCTGCTCGTCGGCGTGGCGGACGTTGACGCCGAGCAGGAAGTGGACCTCGACCGTCTCGTCGAATTTGGTGCTGGCGGTCTCCTTGACCAAGGCAATCGCCTCGGCGGGCGGATAGGCGTGGTCACGCTCGACCTTGTCGTACTGCTGGCGGTATCGCTTGCCGTGGGCCACGAAATCTCCTATTTGACGTCGACGCCCATCGAGCGGGCGGTGCCGGCGATGATCTTCGAGGCGGCGTCGATGTCGTTGGCGTTGAGGTCGGGCATCTTGCGTTCGGCGATCTCGCGGATCTGGTCCGGGGAGATCGTCCCGACTTTGTTGACGTGGGGCTCGCCGGAGCCCTTCGGGATCCGGATCGCCTCCTTGATCAGGACGGCGGCCGGCGGCGTCTTGGTGATGAAGGTGAACGAGCGGTCCTCGTAGACCGTGATCTCGACCGGGATGATCGTCCCGCCTTCGGCCTGGGTCTGCGCGTTGAACGCTTTGCAGAAGTCCATGATGTTGACGCCGTGCTGGCCCAGCGCGGGGCCGACCGGCGGCGCCGGGTTGGCGTTGCCTGCCTGGATCTGCAGCTTGATGAGGGTGAGGACTTTTTTGGCCATCAGCGGTTGGGGAGCGTAGCGGTCTTGGCGACCTAGATCTTCTTGACCTGGTCGTAGCCGACCTCGACCGGGGTCTCGCGACCGAAGATCGAGACCAGGACCTTGAGTTTGGCGGCGTCCTCGTTGATCTCGGCAATCTCGCCGGAGAAGTCGGAGAGCGGGCCGGAGATGACTTTGACCGATTCGCCGATCGAGAACTGGGCCTGCGTGCGCGGGCGCTCGGCGGTCTCGCGGTGCAGCAGGCGGTCGACCTCCGGTTTGGAGAGCGGCACCGGCTTGTTGCGGGAGCCGACGAAGCCGGTCACGCCGGGGGTGTTCTTGACCAGGCCCCAGGCGTCGTCGGTCATCTCCATGTTGACCAGGACGTAGCCGGGCATCGTCCGTTTCTCGGAGGTGACTTTCTGCCCGTCCTTCATCTCCGAGACCTGCTCGGTGGGGACGACGACCTGCCGCACGTTGCGGTTCTGGCTCATCGTCTGCACTCGGTGCTCAAGGTTGTGCTTGACCTTGTTCTCGTGCCCGGAGTAGGTGTTGATCACGTACCAGCGATACAAATCGGAAGCCTTTGTTCGGGGACCCTGAGCTACAGGATCCGCTTGATGAGGAAGTCGAAGGCGGCGTCGAGAGCCCCTAGATAGACGGCTGCGACGGCGACGAAGAGGATGGTCACTGCGGTCGCCTGGATCAGCGTGTCGCGATCCGGCCACTGCACTTTCTTCAGCTCCTGCCAACAGGAAACCAGGAATCCGATCACGCCGCTGCGCTGGCGTTCGGTCTTCGCCTGTTTCTGTTTCTTCGCGAGCTGCTCGCTCTCGCGGCGCTTCTGCTCGGCGCGCTGGCGCTTCTCGGCTTCCTTCTGGGCTTTCGCCGCGGCGCGCTTGGCCGAGCGCGGCTTCGGCGCGTCGGGGGTCTCCAGCTGCGCCTCGGGGGCGCCAGCGGCCATCCCGGCCTCCATCGCCTCGATCTCGGCTATGTCGCCGGAGACGGGGACCTGGGTGTCGTGCTGGGCGCGCGACTCGGCGCCGCGTTCGCCTTCGGAGCGTTTCCGCTCCTCAGCTTCCCGAGCCCGGCGCTCGGCCTTGCGCTGTGCGCGGGTCTTGGCCATCGGGAGCTACCGGGTCTCCTTGTGGGCCGTGTGGTGACCACACCAGCGGCAGTACTTGCGCAGCTCGACCCGGTCCGGCGAGTTGCGCCGGGACTTGTTGGTCTGGTAATTCCGACGCTTGCACTCTTCGCAAGCCATCGTCACCGCGATGCGGACATCTCCGCGAGCCATGCTTCTCCCTCGTGAGGACGGTCGTTACAGAAAAAAACCCCGGGCGCAGGGCGCGAGGCTGAGCGAAGGATAGCGGGCTGCCGGGGGCCGGCGCGGGGCGGCTCAGAGGCCGAGCGTCTTGGCGACGATGCCGCGCTGGATCTCCGAGGTGCCGCCGTAAATCGTGGAGACCAGCGAGGTGCGGACGAGGCGCTCCATGTCGTACTCGGAGGAGTACCCGTAGCCGCCCATCATCTGCATCCCCTCGAGCGTGGTGCGCTTGGCGACCTCGGTGACGAAGAGCTTCACCATCGAGGCCTCCTTGGGCAGCATCCGGTCCGGGTCCTCGTCGGTCAGGGTGGCGACCCAGCGGGTCATCAGGCGGGCTGCCTCGAGGTCGGTGGCGAGGTCGGCGAAGCGGTGCTGGAGGGCCTGGAAGGAGCCGATCGCGCGCCCGAACTGCTTGCGCTCCTTGGCGTAGGCGAGAGCGTCGTCGAAGGCGCGCTGAGCGATCCCCAGCATCGTCGCGGCGAGGATCAGGCGCTCGACGTTGAGGCCGGCCATCAGCTGGGTCCAGCCCTGGTCGACCTGGCCGAGGACGGCGCTCTCGGGAGCGACGCAGTCGCTGAAGTAGAGGGTGTTGGTCTCGCGGCCCCCCATCGTCTCGATCGGGACGATCTCCATCCCCTCGACCTCGCGCGGCACCCAGATCATCGTCAGGCCCTCGTGCTTGGACTCGCCCTGGGTGGTGCGGCAGACGACGAGGACGTGGTCGGAGATGTGAGCGTTGGAGATGAAGACCTTCTGGCCGTTGATGACGAAGCCGTCCTCGGTGCGCTCGGCCTTGGTGGTCAGCGAGCCGACGTCGGAGCCGGCCTCCGGCTCAGTCATCGCGATCGCCTCGACCGATCCAGAGGCGATGCCGCCGAGGATCTCGCTCTTCTGCTCCTCGGTGCCGAAGCGCTGGGTGGCGCCGGCGACGATCAGCGTCGTCGCGTAGCCGCCGATCGGAGCCAGCCCGCGCGAGGTCTCTTCCATGAACAGGCAGGCGTCGAGCATCGAGCCGTCGGAGCCCCCGTATTGCTCGGGGATGGTGACGCCGAGCCAGCCCAGCTCCGCCATCTGCTTGTAAATCTCGAAGTTGTGGTGCTCGCGGTAGCCGTCGGTGAGCCGCTCGCGCTGATCCTGCGTGCCGCACTCGCGGTCGCAGAAGTCACGGATCGCGTCGACGAAGTCGCTCTGCTCGTCGGAAAGGGCGAAGTCCACGGGAGCAGCCTATATATATGGGGGCCATGGACTGACCCTAGCCCCGCTTACGCCCCGTCTTGCCCTTCTTCTTCCCCTTCGAGCACCCAGCGCTCTCAATCACGCTCTGGGAGTCGGCGACCTTCCCGTTCTGCCCGTCCATCTGCACGCTCGCCTTGTTGGTGGACTTGCAGAGGTCCCGCGAGTTTTCCAGCAGGCCCTTCTTGCCTCCGGCCATTTCCAAGGTGAACTTGGAGACCGGGGCGTCTGGGACCGCTTCGAAGTCAGAGCGGATGCCGCCGTTGACGGAATCGATGCGACCGACCAGGGCGACGTGGATCTGGCCGTTCAAGTCAGCGACAAGGTCCGGCAGTTCGTGGGAAGAGGAGCGCAGGTAGACCGGGCCTTCCAGGGGCTGGTCCAAAAGCGGGGTGATCGCCTTGGCCTTGCCGTAGATCGAGGCCTTGGGGCAGGCGTTGGCGGCGAACTGGACCCTGGTGCAGATCGTCTTGATGTGGTCTTGGGCCAGGAACTCCGAATGCGGCAGGGCGACCGAGGTCCTGGCGATGTTGGCCTGGCCTGCTTTTGCGGTGAGAACTGCTTTCAGGGCCGGGTGGTCGCCGCGCTTGGTCCCGCCCTTGAGGGCGATCTGGAGCTTCGGCGAGAAGCCGAGGGCGCCGCATTCGCCGACCTGGAAGGAGTTCTGTGGATCTGCGGTTGCTCCAGAGGGACTGGTCAGGTGGGCCGAGAGCGTCTTTGGTTCGCAGCTGGTCGGGTTGAGCATGAAGCTGGGACGGGTGACCTCGACGTGGATCGTCCTGTAGGCGACTGGGACGCCTTGGAGGAACTGGGGCAAGGGGTCTGATTTGACCGTGCCCTGGGCGGTTTCGGGGTCGACGTAGAGGGCGGCTCTGGTGGCGACGGTGCCGAGGTCGAAGGGGCCGGCTTGGGCCGGGACCTTGACCACGAGGCTGAAGGGGGCGCCTTTGTAGGGGGCGGCCAGGTAGACGGCGGTGGGGGACTTGCCGGGCTGGGGGACCTGCAGGGGGGCGCTTCCCGGGCCGGCAGCGACGTTGACGACGCCGATCTGCGAGGAAGCCGGGCAGTTGCCGGTCAGTGCTTCGGGGTTGGCGCAGATGCCGACCCCGGCGAACTTTGCCGCCAGGCCCTTGGGCAGGGTGAGGTCGAGGCCCTGGATGTTCTGTTCGTGGTCGGCTCTGGTCAGGTTCAAGGCGAAGCCGGTGAAGGCTCCGGCGACGAGGGAAGTGGAGCCTGCGTTCAGCTTCGGGGCGAAGGCGCCGATTCCGGCGCAGCCTTCGTTGATCGCCAGCGGCGCGTCTTTGGCGACGGTTGGGTTGCCGGACCAGGGGCCGAATTCGTAGTGGGTTGCGTAGTCCCCGCAGGTCGGGGGGTTGGTCAATGGGGCCCTGGGGCCTAGCTTCAGGTGCAGCTTCAGTTCCCTGAGCGGGGCCTGGGGGTTGTCGATGAAGATCGAGGAGATCTGGCCGTTGGTGGGATTGAGCTTGATCTCTCCCGGCAGGGTCAGGTGCAGGCCCTGTTCGTCGGCGCTGAGCCAGATGCGAAAGAGGTTGCCTGGTTCCGGGGTGCGCTGGTAGATCGCGCCCTGGATCGGTTCCTTCAGGGCCGGCACGTCGAATTCGGCGCTGCCGATCTTCGAGCCCAATGGGCATTCGGCGGGATGGAGTTCCTGGTAGCCGGCTTGTTGGGAGGTGCAAGCTTTCAATCCGTCGCCGGCGTCGGGGTTGATCGTCATCCCGGCCGGGAAGGTGACGTTGGCGTTTCGCAGCTGCGAGGTCGCGAGGCCTTCGGGGGCTTCGTTCTGGGGGATCTTCAGGGTTGCGTCCAGGCCCGTCGGGGCTCCGGCGGCGTGGGTGGTGGGGGTGGCTTCGAAGCTTGGGTCGAAGTCGAGGGCGTTGCAGCCGGTTATGGGGGCTGGGTTGCCTTCTTTGTCGGTCATGGTCGCCGTCATCCGCGAGACCTGGTCGGGCAGCTGGTAGCTGTTGGCCGTGAAGCCGAAGGTCAGCGGGGCGCCGCAGGTCGTCGGGTTGGTCAGGAAGGGCTCGGGGGGGCGGCCGAATTCGCGAGGGGGTGAGACGGATTTGTCGTATTCGGTCGCCAGCAACCGCCGGTTGTCGTGTTTGGGGTCGCCGGGCACCCCCCACAGCGTCGCTTCCGAATTGACCAGACCGGCGTTAGAGGAGGCACCTTCGATTCTCGCCGTCAGCCCGTAATCGGAGTCGGAGCGGGCGCGCACGTTGATCATCACGGCCACGGCAAATACGTAGAGGCCGAGGCGGGCGACGACATTGCCGCCTTTGGGCGGTTCGAGCAGGAAAATGGACTGGTTGAAGACGCCAGGAAGCGGATAGAGTCTGTTTCTTGCAACACCTACCTGGGAGCTAAAAGGACAACCTCCCCTTTCCAGGGCGTTGATGAACTGCGCCACCGGGCATTGATCGACCGCGTTGAGATTGCCGAGCAGGCCGGGCGGCATTTCGAACCCGAGGTCCTTGGTCAGCGCATAAGGTTCGTGCAGACCCCCGCTGACGGTGGCGGGACTCGCCGGATCGGTCTTGAGGGCGAATTTGAGGGTGACGTCGGGGTGGGCGCCGGCCTGGCTCGTCGTCGTCGTCGCACTCACCGATTCGAGACCGTATTTCTCGAATTCGGCGCCGCTCGCCGAATTCGTCATGAGCGCCAGCGACATCATCGCCATCGCCGCCGGGACGCACAACCTCGCCAGCCGCCTCATCGCTTGCCCCCCTTGCTCTTGTGAGCGTGTCGCTTCTTCTTAGCGTGCTTTTTCTTCTTCTTGTGCTTCTTGTGGGTGGAGCGCTTTTCAGGGGTGTTGCCGGCTCCCTGGAAGCCGGGGGTGGCGGCAGTGGACAGGGCCGGCGCTACTGCCAGAGCACCCTGGCAGCCTTCTTCTTCGCAGACTTCGCCGGAGATCGGCGGCGGGAAGCCGCCGCCGATGCGGGCGTCATAGATCGAGGCGACGCCGCCATCTTTGTCCTGAGGCGCGAGGGAGTCGTAGGTCTTGAAGAAGACGTCGCGCCCGTCGGCTGACATCCCAAAGAGAAAGTCGTCGTTGATGCTCTGGCCCGCGGAGATAAGTGCGAGTTCGCCGGCGCGCCAGCGGTAGACGTCGTAGAAGTCGCCTTCGTCTTCGGGCAGCAGCGCTTCCCGCGTCTCGAATACGACCGTTTCACCGTCCGGGGAGATGTTGGGGATATGGGTGAGTGCGTTGACTCCGATCCTTTCGCTGACATTCGCGCTGATCGTCTGAAGTTCGGCGTCGGCGATCGCCGCCGTCCCCTCGGGATTGCAGGAGACGCAGCTCAGCTCGCCGCTGTTCGCGTCGAAGCGGAAGATCTCCACGTGACCGAGGCTGTCGTAACCCGGGACAAGGTTCTCCGTCGACTGGAACACGAAGGCGGATCCGTCGGGAGTGCTGCGGGATGGGTCGCGGGCGGGACCGACACCCGGGCCGCCGCCGTTGAGGGGATTGAGGGAAGCGTTCCAGTAGCTGAGACCACTGAGCACGCCGAACGGGCCCGGTGGGCGCTGACCGGAGAGGTCTTCGGCAACGAGCGTCGCAATGAAACGGACGCCGGCTCCATCCCAGACGTAGAGGTCGTATCTGCCGGCTTCGGCTTCGGCACCCACCGAGTTGGCTTCGGTGCCGGTGAGCACGGCGGTGGAGACGAAGTAGGCGTGGGAGCCGTCTTCGGAGACGTTGACCGGCCAGATCGCGCCTTCGTCGGCGATCGTCGTCGTTGCGTTCGTCGCCGTATCGAAGAGGTTGAGGCTTTCGTAGCCGCTGGCTCCGGCATTGTCGATTCCTCGGGAGTAGAAGATCCGGGTTCCTCTTGGTGAGGCTCCTGAGAAGTTCACGATCGAGGAACCGCTGCCGAAGTCGGAGGTGGTGGTACCTCTCACGTTGACCACCGGCGCCGCTTTGACCCCCGCCGGCGCCGGATCGGTTGGCGCAGCGGTACTGAAGGCAACAACCGTTCCGTCGGGATTGGCTGCGCTGACCGAGCACTGCAGGGTCGAGGGCACGTCGGCGCCCTGGACTTCGTATGTAGCGCTGGTGGCGCCGGAGATAGCCGCGCCGTTCCTGTACCACTGGTAGGCGAGGGTCGGCGAGCCGCTCCATTCGCCGCCGGGGCAGGTCTCGCTCGTGCCGGTGGTCGGGTTGGCGGGAATCGGAGCCGCCAGCGGGTAATTCAGCTGCGGCGGGGCGATCGGCGCTTCGGTGGTGGTGATCAGCGTCGGCGGGACGCTGGTCGAGGTCGCGGAGCCTTCCGTGACCTGGCACTGGATCGCTTTGCCGGCGTCGGCGGGCTGGACGGTGTATTCGCTGCCGTTCGCTGCCGTGATCGACACTCCATTCCTGAGCCACTGCGCCGGGAACACGCCGAGGCTGGTGTCGCAGGAGAGCTTCGTCCCTGGCTCCGCATACGCCGCCGCCTGCGTGGTCGTGTTATCCCGCCGCACGTACATCGTCCCGTTGACTTCGAAAGCGACGGCGGTGCCGTCAGTGGAGACACCGAGATAGCGGGCGGTGGAGCCTGGAGTGGCGTCGCCGGGCAGCAGCGAGACGACATGCGTCGGTCCGCCGACCGGGCGGTCGTAGATCGCTCCCGCCGGCGAGGGCGGGGCATTGGGCTCGAGCTGAACCGGGGCGCCGTTAGGTCGCGCCGGCGCGGTGGTGAAGATCACGTGGCTGCCGCCTTCGGTGATCCAGACGCCTTCGGCGTGGGGATCGATGCCAAGGCTGCCGGGGGCGAGCGGGGTGAAGCCGCCGTCGCGCTCGTGGAGGTAGGCGCCGGGGGCGAGGGTGCCTTCCGCAGCACCACCGACGTCCCAGAAGCTGTATCGGTGTTCCGGAGAGGCTCCCCCTACCCTGGCCCCGCTCGGCACTTCTTCTCCCGACGGTCCCTGGAGGCGCATCTTCCAGCCCTGCGGGGTGCGGATCGACTCGTAGCGGTCGGCGCTCCCGTTGTCGTTTTCGTCTTCGATCGAGCCGTTGCTGTCGAAGATCACGCTTTCGCCATCGGGTGAGCCAAACCAGGTGTCCATGTTGTTGGACTGGTCGTAGGTGCCAATCAGGTTGCCGAGCGGCAGCGGCCCCGGATTCGGGCTCACCACCTCATAAGCCCGGCATTCCGGCAGATGTGCCGAAGGGCCGACCCGCAGTGCTTCATTCGGGCATTCGGCCGCGCTTGCCCCCGCAGGGGCGAGCGCGGCGAGGAGCCCGGCACTGGCGGCAAGCGCCGCCAGTGCCCTCCCGCACGAGGTGCGGGCTGCGAGTCGGCGGGGGCTCATCTACTTGCCTCCGCCCTGGCTCAGCTTGACCGAGCCAGCTGCGACGCCGGTGCCGGAGACGCTGGCCTTCAGGGTGCCCTTGGCGATTGCGCTCTTGGCGGCTCCGGTGAGCTTGACCTGGACCGTGCTCGATCCACCTGGCGTGAGGCTGAAGGAGGCAGAGCCGATCGTCTGCTTCTTGGTCTTCTTGTTCTTGCCTTTGCCGGTGGTGATCTTGGCGGTCAGGGTCACCTTGCCGCTGCAGGCTCCTGGGCCTGGGCAGGTAACCGACAACGCTGCCTTGCCGGACTTGACCTGGGCCTTGGAGGCGACGCTTGCCGTGCCCGGGGGGCAGAGCGCGGCGTCGGTGGCGCAGGTCGGGGTTGGGGGCGGCGTGGTGGTGGTTCCACCGCCACCGCTGGCGTTGATGTTGAAGGTGGCGGTGACCGCTTTGGCGGCGTCGACCGTGACTTTGCAGGTGCCGGTGCCAGTGCAGGCGCCGGACCAGCCGGCGAAGCTCGAGCCCGAGGTGGCGCTGGGGCTGAGGGTGACTTCTGCGCCTTCTTCGTATTCAGCGCTGCAGGTCGAGCCGCAGTCGATCCCGGCCGGGGAGCTGGTGATCGATCCCGCGCCGGTGCCGTCCTTGGAGACCGAGAGCGCGAATTTCGGCTTCGGTTCGAAGGTCGCCGTGACCGCGTTGGTGGCGCCGATCGTGACCAGGCATTTTTTGCCGGCTTCGGCTTCGCTGGTGCAGCCGCTCCAGCCGCTGAGCTTGGAGCCCGCGGCGGGTGCGGCGGTCAAAGTGACCGTTTCCCCTTCGCTGAATTCGGCGCTGCATTTGGAGCCGCATTCGATCCGAAGCGGGGAGCTGGAGACGGTGCCCGAGCCGGTCCCAGCCTTGGTCACGGTCAGGGGTTTGGGGTTGACGAGAAGCGGACCGAATTCGTAGACCTGTGCGTCGAGGATTCCGCTGCCGACATAGACGTTGCCGGCGTTGGCGGTGGAGGAGTTGTCGACCGCGAGGCCAGATGGCCCACTGTCGATGAAGGACAGCGAATCGCCGAAGGTCGGGCCGATCGCCGAGACGAAGGTCCCGTCAGGTTTGAACTCATAGATTTCTCCGCGGCTCGAAGGGCCGCTGAGTTGGGGGATGTAGATGTAACCGCTCGATTGATCAACGGCCAGTCCAGTGCCAAACGACCCGAGCGAGAGCGACCCCTGCGGGGAACCCACACCGGTAATTTCGTTAATTATCGATGTCCCGTCTGGGCTCAGCACGGCTATTACAAATTCAGAGCTTTTGTTTTTGACAAAAAGGTAAATATCACCGCTAACTCCATCTACCGCTATCTCGTAATAAGGCGGTTCGAATGCGAGTAGACCTTTGCCAATAGACGAAGTTATGAAATCGGACCCCTCCGCAACCGATTTATATTCAGAGATAGTCTTGGTGGTTCCTTCGGAGATAAGAACATGGTCGTTACTTGGGTTCACCGCCACACCATGGGGGCTGGAGGAAAGATCATGTTCTTCTGAGTCAAAAAAGAGGGAGGGCGTATAGATGGTGGTGCCGGTCGGTGGATACGAGTCAGGGGAGAAGAGTTCTACAGTTCCAAGTCCCCCATGCGCATTGAGATTCTTGACGTAGAGATTGCCTTCTGAGTCGACGGCAGAGTTGGCAGGTCCTTCCGTGTCGAGAATGGAAGTGACGTATTCGTGGGCGGGGTTGAAGATGTCGATCGCCGAGGTTTCGTAGCTCGACACGTATACGTAGCCGCTGTCATCGACGGAGACCCCGGTGGCGTAGCCGAATTCTTCAGCGGGGGTTTCGTTGCTGTCGAGCGCTCCCAGGAAGGGGTGTTCCGAGGCCGCCTGCGCGGAAGCAGGCCCTAAAATGGCAATGAAGGCCAGAACGAGGACGGCAAGAACCGCCCGGACGGATACGGCAGCGGACGGTGCTTTCGAGAGCGCTTTCACGTCGAGTGTCTCCTTTTCTTGGCGCCTTCCCGGGCGCCGTCCCTGTTGTCCCTGGTGCTTCCCTGAGCCGCTTTACAAGTCCCTGCCCGTCCTGAGACGGAGCGGCTGAACTACAACGTACATCGATCAGCCGTGAAGGTAGACGAAGCGATACCCGGATGTCAAGGAAAAGCGCGCGTTTTCAAGAAAACGGCGCTGCAGAGGGGAATAGAGGAGGGCGCTTCTCAGCGACTGCGGCGCTTGGAGCGCTTCTTCGCCGGCTTGGCTGCGTTCTGCAGCGTCCGTTCGCCGGCTTTCTCGGTCGCCTCGCTCATCGCGATCTGGAACATCGCCAGGACCGCGTCGGAGGCGAGCGGGCGCATGCGGTCGAGGGCCTCGCGGACCTTCGGCCAGTCCTCCTCGGGGCGGCCGGCCTTGTCGAACGGCTCCCAGATCTCCTTGACGAAGAGGTCGACGAAGGTGCGGGCGGCGGCGTCGGCCTGGCGGCGCAGCTTGTCGGCGACGTCGAGGGTCGCCCGGGGGCTGACCCCGAGCTCGACCAGAGCGCCGCCGGCGCGCTGCAGGCGGGGGCTGATCGCCTCGATCTTGCCGTCGGGCAGCTCGCGCTGGATCCCGAGCTTTTCGCCGCGGCCGATCATCTTCGGGTCGAGCTCCTTCGCCCCCCAAATCTCCGCCAGTTCGGCCGCCTCGAAGATTTCCGGCGCCTCGTCCTCGAACGGGGCGCGCACGGCGCGGGCGAAGTCGACGATCTCCGAGGAGGAGCCCTCGGTGCTGTCGAGCACGCGGCGGATCGCCTCCAGGTTCAGCCCCTCCGCCTGCATTTCGCGGGTCAGCTCGATCCGGGCGACGTGCTCCTCGGTGTAATAGCCGGTGCGCCCGTGCACCTCGGGCGGCGGCAGCAGCCCGCGGGTCTGGTGGGCGCGGATGTTGCGGACGGTCATCCCCGTGCGCCGCGCCAGCTCCCCGATCGTCATCTTGCCGTCGGGCGCCTGCGGGCGTTTGGGCCGGGGGCTCATTCGCCCATGGTAAGCGGCGGGATCGAGATTGCTAGCCGTTTGGGTACAGAGAGAGGCGCTGCCCGTTCATCTTCGCCCCCGCGTCCGAGCAGAGGAGGGCGATCGCCTCCGCGAGGTCCTCGGCCGGGGTGAAGGTGGGGAACTCTTTGCCGGGATCCTCCTCCCGCATACGTGGGGTGAGGAGGGCGTCGATGACGACGATGTTGGCGGTGGCGCCGCCGGGCTCGAAGCCGTCGGCGAAGGCGAGGGTCCAGGCCTCGGCCGCGGCCTTGGCGGCTGCGTAGGCGGCGTTGGTATTCGACGGCGCCTGCGCCTGCTTGGCAGAGACGAGGACGAAGCGCCCGTGCGCGCTCGCGGCCAGCTGGTCGTGGAAGGCCCGGGTCGTGTGCTGGACGGTGCGCACGAGCAGGTCGTGCAGCAGCTCCCAGTCGGCCAGCGGCGCCTCGTGCAGCGGCTCTCCCCCACGCCAGCCACCGACCAGGTGGACCAGCCCGTCGACCCGCCCGAAGCGCTCGATCAGCCCGGCGCACCAGCCGCGCACCGCATCCTCGTCGAGCAGGTCGACCGCGCGACCGTCCCAGCGCTCGCCTATGTCGAGATCGGCGCCGATCGCCTCGAGCGCCTCCGGGCTGCGATCGGTCCCAGCAACCGTGGCACCGGCCTCGGCGAGCCGAGCCGCTACCAGCGGACCTAGCCCACCGCCGACTCCGGCGACGGCGATTACGCGATCCGAAAGTTCGGTCACTCGGGGAACGGTACCGGGCTGGGTGGAGGCTCGACCCGTTCGAGGATCACCCGACCATCACCCTCGCCACGTGCCCGCAGACGATCAGCATTCTGCAGACCAGCTTCCGTGCACACCTGCGCCGGAAGCGTCACCCGTCTTTTCTGATTGATGATCGTCTGGGCACTTCGGCCCAGAGAGCGCTCGTACTTGGTCGGCTGGAAGCCAGGCCGCGGGCGGAATGGGGGAGGCAGGATTCGAACCTGCGAAGGCTGAGCCGGACGATTTACAGTCGCCATCCGTTGACCGCTTGGATACTCCCCCGAACCAGCGGCTGATTCTATAGGCGGACTGTCGCCGTAGACGAGATGGTCTATCGCTCGCCCGGGCTCGATCTCAACTCCGAATACTTCGGACCCCCGAGTGATATCGCGTTGCGGGCCTCAAGCATGAGAGATGGAATGAACCACCGACGCCCGTCGCCGGTATGCGCAAAGAGATAGTCGAAGCGTCCTGGGTCGATCTCCTTCCTCGTACCACTCCAACTTTGATTGCCGCCACTCGTGGCCAACGAGACCGCGCTCCGAAGGTGTCCGCCCGAGGTCTTTATTTGCTGAGTCGAAGTCTTGACCTGAATCCGAAGCAAACGACCATGCGTACAAGCGACCAGATCGACGTCGGGGCTGTGGCCAAGGGGGATGAACACCGTTGCGCCGACGCTGGTCAGCCACTCAATCGCCGACGCCTCCCCTAGATCGCCCTGTTGCCGCCGGTTGATTCTACGCTCCACGGCACGAACATATGTTCGTCAGCGGACGTTACGGCTACGCGGCTTCGAGACGAGCTTTCATCTGCTCGTTGAAAGCGTTGATCGCCGAGAGCGGGCGCATGAAGACGGTCAGCTCGGTGACCTTGCCCTCGTCGTCGAGCTCGAGGAAGTCGATGCCCTCCAACTCGCGGTCGCCGACCCTGGCTTTGAAGCGGAGGCAGACGGTGTCGTCGCCGGCGATCTCGTCGGTGTAGGCGAAGTCCTCGAGGGTGGCGGCGACGTGGGCGAGGACCTGGCCGACCGTGTCGCGGCCCTCGAAGCCGCGGAAGAGGATCGGGCTGTGGAGGACGACGTCCTCGCGCAGGACCGCGGTCATCAGCTCGACGTCCTTCGCTTCGGCGGCGACGCGGAATGGGTGCGGCTCGGCCATCGCCATTACTCTAAGGCCCGTGCCGAGCGATCACTTCTACGCGCGCATCTCGAACTCCCTCGGGGCCACCGGCCTGCGCTGGACCGGGAAGCTGAACGTGCCGCTCTACCGGCTCAGCGGCGGCCGCATCGGCGGCAAGGTCGGCCGGGCCCCGGTCCTCCTGCTCACCACCACCGGGCGCAAGTCGGGCGAGCCGCGCACGGCGCCGGTCGTCTACCTGGCCGACGGCGACAACGTCAGCCTGATCAACACCAACGCCGGCAACGCCAAGACGCCGGCTTGGTCGTTCAACCTCAGGGCCAACCCCGAGGCCGAGGTCGAGATCGGCCGCGAACGGCGCCGGGTCCGCGCTCGCATCGCCGCGGGCGCCGAGCACGACGACCTCTGGCGCAGGCACAACGAGCAGTACGCCGGCTTCGACGACTACAAAGCCAAGCTGGACCGCGAGCCCTCGATCTTCGTGCTCGAGCCGCGCTGAGCGCGGCTAGCTCGCTTCTCTCAGCATCTGCGCCTCCGGCAGGCGCTGCAGCTTCTTCAGCGTGTTGTTCTCGATCTGGCGGATCCGCTCGCGGGTGACGCCGAAGGTCTTCCCCACTTCCTCCAGGGTCAGCGGCTCGCCGCCGGCGAGGCCGTAGCGAAGTTCGATCACCTGGCGCTCGCGTTCGGGCAGCACCTGCAGCGCGTTCTTGACGCCCTCTTTCTGCAGGTGCTCGCTGGCTTCCTCGAAGGGCTCCAGAACCGCATCGTCGGCGACGAAGTCGCCGAGCTCGGATTCGTCCTCGTCGCCGATTGGTTTCTCCAGCGAGACCGGCTGCTGTGCGACGCGCTGGATGTCGCGCACGTCGCCGACCGGCCAGCGCAGCTCCTCGGCGATCTCCGCCGGCTCCGGCTCACGGCCCAGCTTCTGCACCAGCTGGCGCTCGACGTGGGCGACCCGGTTCAGCTTCTCGACCATGTGCACGGGGATGCGGATCGTCCGCGCCTTGTCGGCGATCGCCCGCGTCACCGCCTGGCGGATCCACCAGGTCGCGTAGGTGGAGAACTTGTAGCCGCGGCGGTAGTCGAACTTCTCGACCGCCCGGATCAGCCCCAGCGAGCCCTCCTGGATCAGGTCGAGGAAGCTCAGCCCACGGCCCAGATAGCCTTTGGCGATCGAGACGACGAGGCGCAGGTTGGCCTCGACCATCTGCCGCTTCGCCAGCATGTCGCCGCGCTCGATCCGCTTCGCCAGTTCGACCTCCTGCGCCGCGGTCAGCAGCTCGACCCGGCCGATCGAGCGCAGGTAGAGGCGCAGCGAGTCGAGGCTGGGCTCGACCGTGAGATCGAGCTCTTCCTTCTTCGCCGCCCCGCTGGAGTCGCCGCCGCGCTGCTCCTTGTAGGCGCTGACGCCGTCCTCGGCGATCACGTCGACCCCGTGCTCGACGAGGTGGGCGTGGAGGCCGGAAACCTGCTCCTTGGTTATCTCGACCTCCTCCAGGGTAGAGGCGATCTGCTCGAAGGTGAGATAGCCGCGCTCGCGGCCGAGGGCGACGAGCCCGCGCAGCTCCTCGATCTCGACGATCGGGTTGGACTCCCCGTCGCGCTCCATGACGTCGGTCACCGTCTCCAACGGTTCGATGGTCACTCCCTCCACTGCAACTGTCTCCCCATTCCCATGGAGCCGGCCCTGATGCTCCGGCCGCGTCGAAGTATAGGCGTAAAAAATCCTTCCATTGGGTAAGGCGCCGGAGGCTGCCGTCGCTTACCCTTCATAAGCCCATGGCCAGCCAGCCCGTCTCCACCCCCGCCGCCCCCGACGTCCAGGCCTCGCTGCCGGCGACCCAGGTCAGCCTCTCACGGGTCGGCGTGACCGGGGTCGAGAAGGTGATCCGGGTCAAGAGCGACGGCGCCGAGAACCTCTTCTACGCCGAGTTCGAGTGCTTCGTCGACCTCAACCCGCAGCAGGCCGGCGTCCACATGTCCCGCTTCGAGGAGATCGTCGGCGAGGCGATCGACGAGGTCGTGCTGGGCGAGGCCTTCAAGGCCGAGGTCCTGGCCGCCCACGTCGCCCAGAAGGTGCGCGAGCGCCAGGGCGGACTGCGGGCTGAGGTCTCGGTCACCGCCCGCTACCCGGAGACGGTCACCACTCCCGAGAGCGGCAGGAGCACCCAGGAGATCTACGTCCTCTACGGCACCGCGGTCGACTCCGAGCACGGCACCCGCACGCTGACCGGCGTCGAGGCCCAGGGCATGACCGCCTGCCCCTGCGCCCAGGAGATGGTCGCCGGGCTCTCGCGCGAACGGCTCGCCGCCGAGGGCTTCAGCGCCGAGGAGATCGAGCGCGTGGTCGACGTCGTCCCGATCGCCACCCACAACCAGCGCGGCATCGGCACCCTCCACGTCGGCTGCCCCGAGGGCGGTCCGGCCTGGATCGACGCACCGGAGCTGCTGCGGATCGTCGAGAGCTCGATGAGCTCGGAGATCTACGAGCTGATGAAGCGCCCCGACGAGCTGGCGGTGGTTGTAAAAGCGCACGAAAACCCGCGCTTCGTCGAGGACTGCGTGCGCGAGATGGTGCGCCAGGTGGTCGAGGGCTACCCCGATCTGCCGGATGACGCTTTCGTCATGGCCCGGCAGGAGAACCTGGAGACGATCCACCGCCACAACGTGGTGGCCGAGCGCTACGGGACCCTGGGCGAGCTGCGGGCCGAGCTGGCCAGCGGCGAGCGGGTCGGCCGGCACGCTTCGATGCGGGACTGGCTCGAAGCACCCTCGGCGTAGGGGATCGGGAGAGGTCTCGCCGTCACGAACTGCGGGGAGGTTCCGTCGAGACCTCTCCCGATCCCTTCGCGGCCGCGCGCTCGCGCTGTTGCGCCTCGATGCGTTTGCGCAGGCCGAAGAAGTAATCGGCGCCACTGACCACGGTCACGATCAGGGCGGCGTAGACCAGTAGGTCGACTCCGAGGGGGGCCGGGTCGGTGACGATCAGGGCGATCACGGCGGCGATCTGCAGGCCGGTCTTCAGCTTGCCGAGCCAGCTGGCGGCGATCACGATGCCGCGCTCGTTGGCGACGGTGCGGAGGATCGTCACCGCCACCTCGCGGGCGATGATCACCATCGCCACCCAGGCTTCGAGCCGGTTCAGCGAGACCAGCGAGACCAGGGCGCCGATGATCAGCAGCTTGTCGGCGAGCGGGTCCATCAGCTTGCCGAAGTTGGTGACGGCGTCGCGGGAGCGGGCAAAGTAGCCGTCGAGCCCGTCGGTCAGCGCCGCCAGGGCGAAGACCACGGCGGCCAGCGCGTCGCCGTTGGGCGACTCCCCCAGCAACGCGACCACGACCACCGGCACCGCCAGGATGCGCAGCAGCGTCAGCGCATTCGGCAGGTTCAGCGGGAACATGCGCCCTAGTCTGGCTGACGGGCCGATTCCGTCCGCGATGCGGACGTCTGAGGCCCGTCGGCGGCGAGCTTGGCGTCCCGGGCGGCGAAGAACTCCTCGCCCTCGATGCTGATGTGGGGGACGATCCGCTCCATCCAGCCAGGCAGCCACCAGGCGCGCTTGCCGAGCAGGACCATCACCGCGGGGACGAGCAGGCAGCGGACCAGGGTCGAGTCGATCGCGATCGCCACCGCCAGGCCGACCCCGAACTCCTTCACCACCGGGTCGCCGTTGAGGACGAAGCTGGTGAAGACGCAGACCATGATCGCCGCCGCCGAGGTGATCACGCGGCCGGTGTTGGCGAGCCCTTCGACCACCGCCCGCTTCTCGTCGCCGTACTTGACGAAGTGCTCGCGCATCTGGGTCAGCAGGAAGACCTCGTAGTCCATCGAGAGCCCGAAGAGGATCGCGAACATCAGCAGCGGCACGAAGCTGACGATCGGGATCGGATGGTCGAGCCCGATCAGCGAGGACCCCCAGCCGAGCTGAAAGACCGCGGTGACGACGCCGTAGGCCGCGGCGACCGAGAGCAGGTTCATCGCCGCCGCCTTGATCGGCACCAGCAGCGAGCGGAAGGCGATCAGGAGGACGAAGAAGCTGAGGGCGACGACGATCGCGATCATCAGCGGCAGCTTTTCGGCGATCTGAGAGCCGAGGTCGATGTAGCCCGCGGTCTGGCCGCCGACGTAGGAGCTGGCCTCGGTCCCCTGCAGCGCCGCCGGGATCGTCGTGTCGCGCAGGTTTTCGACGAGTTCGACCGTCTCGTCCGCCCACGGCTCCGATTTCGAGAGCACGGTGAAGACGGCCACCGTCCCCTTCTTGTCCAGGGTCGGTTCGCTGACCGCTTCGACGTCGCCGGCGCCGTCGACCGCCTTCTCCAGCCCCGGCAGCACCTTCTGCGCTTCCTGCGGCGAGCTGAATTCGGAGGCGACCAGCAGTGGCCCGTTGACGCCGGGCCCGAAGCCCTTGTTGAGGCTGTCGTAAGCCTGGCGCGAGGTCGTGTCCTTGGGCAGGGCGCTGATGTCGTTCTGGCCGAGCTCGAGCTGGAAGATCGGCAGCGCCAGGACCACCAGCACGGCGAGGGCGACGATCGTCGCGATCCAGGGCCGTCCGGCGACCCGTTCCGCCCAGCGCCGCCAGCCGTGCGGCTCGGCGTCGGCGGGGTTGGCCTTGCCGCGGTGGATGCTGAGCGAGTCGATCCGCGGCCCCAGCGCACCGAGCATCGCCGGCAGCAGCGTCGCCGCGGCGCAGACGGCGACGACGACGGCGACCGCGGCGGTGAAGCCGAGGGTGCTGACCAGCGGGATCCCGGCGAAGGCGAGCGAGCAGAGGGCGATCACGACGGTGAAGCCGGCGAAGACGACAGCGCCGCCCGCGGTCGCGGTGGCGCGGGCGATCGACTCGCGCAGCTCCATCCCTTCGGCCAGCTGCAGTTTGTGGCGGGTGACGATGAAGAGCGCGTAGTCGATCCCGACCCCGAGCCCGATCATCGTCGCCAGGGTCGAGGCCACGCCCGGCACCTCCAGCACGTGCTCGAGCAGGCGGATGATCGAGAGCGCGCAGGCGAGCCCGATCAGGGCGGAGACGATCGGCAGCATCATCGCCGTCGCGGTGCCGAAGGCGAAGAGCAGGATGATCACCGCGGCGGTGAGCCCAATCGCCTCGCTGACCTCGGTCGAGGGCTTGGAGAGCTGCTGGCCGACGTAGCTGCCGACCGCGGTGCTGAGGCCGGCGGCGCGGGCGGGCTGGGCGGCGTCGAGGATCCGCTGCGCCTCCTCTTCGTCGATTTCGCCCGGCCCGATCGCGAGCACGACGGGGATGTAGCCGACCTGCTGGCTCTTGCTGAGGAAGTTGACGCCCTGTGGGCTGAGCGGGCTGGTCGCCGCGTTGACGTCATGCAGCGCTTCCAGGTTCTTCGCGGTTTCGGCGACGGTGGCGCTGTACTTCGGATCGGTCAGCTTGGCGCCCTTGGGCGCTTCCATCACCAGCGGGTTGCTGCCGTAGGCCTGTTCGGGCAGGTTGTCTTCCAGCAGTTCGGTCGCGATCGTCGAGTCGGTCCCGGGCAGCGTCAGGTTTTCGCTGGTCTTGCTGCCACCGGCCTGGCCGACCAGGACGAGGGCGACGGCGAGCACGACCCAGGCGCCGATGACGGGCCAGTGGTGACGCGAGCAGAAGCGGCCGATCGCGTAGAGGGGGCCGGTCATTCCGCTTCCTTCGACGGCGGGGGCGAAGTTCCGTCCTCGAATGCCTCGGGAATCGATTCGGCCGCGTCGGCGCCGAGCGCGCGCCGCAGAAGGGCGAGGTGCTGAGCCTGGTTGGCGGCGATCGAGCCGAGCAGGGCGCGCGGCCAGGCGGCGGTCAGATGCGAGATCGCCCGCAGGTCGTAGGCGACGGAGACGCTTTCGACTTCGTAGAGGAAGGCGAGCGCTTCGGCCTGGGTCTTCAGCTCCTCGCTTTCGATTTCTTCTTCCTCCGGTTCGGCTTTTTCGCCGAGCCCGCGCAGGGCCTTGACGACCGCGTCGGTGTGCTCCTGTTCCTGCGCGCGGAATTCGCGGGCGCTCGCCAGGGCAGGACCGCGCAGAAGCGGCAGCGTGCGTTCATAGGCGCGCACGGCGGCCAGCTCGCGGCCGAGCACGTTGTTGAGCGTCTCCGCATCGGCGGCTTTGTCGGGGACGGCGGTGGTCGTCGTCCCTCCCCCGCCGCAGCCGGCGGCGAACAGGACGAAGGCGGTGAGCAGCCCGGCGGCGGCGCAGGTGATTGGGTTCCGGGTCATGGCGAGGCGGCCAACCCTATGAGCAAAGGCGGTGGCGAGGCGCTGGCCGCGCTGGCGGCGCAGGTCCACGGCTGCCGCAAGTGCCCGCGGCTGGTCGAGTGGCGCGAGGCGGTCGCCGCCGACCCACCGCGGCGCTACCGCGGCGAGGAGTACTGGGCGAGGCCGGCCTCGGGCTTCGGCGACCCGGCGGCGCGGGTGGCGATCATCGGCCTGGCGCCGGCCGCGCACGGGGCCAACCGCACCGGGCGCATGTTCACCGGCGACCGCTCCGGTGACTGGCTCTATGGAGCGCTGTACCGGGCCGGCTACGCCAACCAGCCCGAGTCCAGCCACCGCGGCGACGGGCTGCGGCTGCGCGACGCCTACGTGACCGCGATCGTCCGCTGCGCGCCGCCGGCCAACAAGCCGACGACCGACGAGCGCGACAACTGCCTGCCCTACCTCGAGCGCGAGCTGGAGCTGCTCGAGCGCTGCCGCGTCGTCGTCGCCCTCGGCTCCTTCGGCTGGGACGGGTTCCTCCGCGCCGCCCGCGCCCTCGGCGCCGAGGTGCCGCGGCCCAAGCCCCGCTTCGGCCACGGCGCCGAAGCCGACCTCGGCCGCTGGGCGCTGCTCGGCTGCTTCCATCCCAGCCAGCAGAACACCTTCACCGGCAAGCTGACCGTGCCGATGATCGACGCCGTCTTCGCGCGGGCCGGGGAGCTGGCGGGCTAGTCCTCCTTCGAGGGGGCCACCTTGCCGTCGCCCGACGGCGGCGCCTCGAACCCCATCATCGCCACCGTCACCGGGACCCCGGCGGCGTCGGCCTTGGCCAGCCGTTCGGCGCTGCCGCTCTGGATCTCGAGGATCTTCTCCAGCATCTCCCCCAGCCCGGCTTTGAGCTCGTCCCAGCCCTGCTCGTCGACGATCATCGGGGTCCAAGCTGAGGTGGCGGTCGATGCGCTTGTCGAAGGTGCCGGCGAGGAGCGCGGAGGCGGCGTCGTTGAAGACGGTTTTGAGCCCGCTGGAGCTGAGGCCGGGCCGGATCGAGTCAGGCAGCGCGGCCCATTCCTCGGCGTTGAGGAAGGCGCGGTCGGTGGCGCGGTAGTAGTGCTCCATCGCGCCACGGCGCGGGGCGGTGTCGACTAGTTCGATGCACTCGCACTCCTTCAGCACTTTGATGTGGTAGCTGACGTGGCCGACCGACTCTCCGAGCTCCTTTGAGATTTCGTTCGGGCTGGCGACCCGTTCGTTGAGGATGATCAGGGCCTGGACGCGGACCTGGTGGCCCATGGCGCGGACCAGGCGCTGATCCACGGTCCCGCGATGGCGGCTCACCTTCGCGCTG
Organism: uncultured Solirubrobacterales bacterium; assembly: GCA_963829445.1. Taxonomy (GTDB): domain Bacteria; phylum Actinomycetota; class Thermoleophilia; order Solirubrobacterales; family 70-9; genus VAYN01. The sequence continues at coordinate 29,755 of CAWHIW010000018.1, forward strand.
CTCTGCTTGGTCTTGGTCTTTGCGGGGGTCAAGGCGGTCTCCGATCTGCTGCGGTTGACAGGAATGTTCACCCCTGATCACTCCATGATATTGGCTGTATACCCCGTTCGCCTAAGAATTGCAGGTACTTTTAATAGCTTTATCGACTACCGGAACTATTTCTAGCAATACATCGGTCTCCACCATTGACGTTAATTCGCCGGCCTGGGCCGGCCAGCCAAATCAGGGGGACACAGATGACGATCACCGTTGAGCGGGTAGTTCCGATGGTCTCGATTCACAAGATGGGCTGAGGCTCGTTCCTGTGCTTCGGCCTCGGATCAAGCGCACCACCGAATCGATCGACTCGCCCGAGGGCGACATCTACCTGATGCGCCCGAGTGCCGAAAGCGACGTCAGGATCGAGAAGCCAGACGAGGAAGAACGGCAGCTGCTCGAGTCGCTCGACGGTGAGCACACGCTCGAGCAGCTGCGCGAGAAGTTCGGCGAGGAGGCCGTCGACGACCTGATCTCCCAGCTGCAGGAGCTGGAGATCGTCGACGACGCGGCAGACGACGACCTCGTCCCCGCGGCGGAGCTGGCGCGTTTCGACCGCCAGCTCCGCTACTTCAGCGACATCGGCGCCCAGGGCCCGTCTCCCTCGGAGTGCCAGCGGCGGCTGCGCGAGGCGAAGGTGGCCGTGCTCGGCGTCGGCGGGCTCGGCGGCGCGGCCGCCAGGTCGCTGGCCAGCATCGGCGTCGGCGAGATGTGGCTGATCGACGGCGACCGGGTCGAGGCCAGCAACCTCAACCGCCAGACGCTCTTCACCGAGTCGGACTTCGGCCTGCTCAAGGTGGAGGCGGCGACGGCGCGGCTGCGCGCCTTCAACCCGGCGATGCGGGTGAGCTCGACGGCGCGCCGGCTCGAGAGCGAGGCCGAGATCGCCGAGTTCATCGCCGGCGCCGACATCGTCGTCGACGCCGCCGACTGGCCCGCGCACGACATCGAGCGCTGGTGCAACTCGGCCTGCTTCGAGGCCGGCATCCCCTACATCACGATGAGCCACTTCCCGCCGATCGCGCGGGTCGGGCCGCTCTACGTGCCGGGGCAGACCGGCTGCTTCGCCTGCCAGGAGACCGCCTACCGACGCCAGTACCCGCTCTTCGACGTCGCGGTCGAGCAGCGCCGCGCCAAAGCCTCGCCGGCGGCGACGCTCGGGCCCGCCTGCGAACTGATCGGAGGCCAGGTCGGCCTCGACGTCATGCACCTGCTGACCGGGCTGGCCAAGCCCTCGACGCTCGGCCTCTCCCACATCTTCGACCTGCGGACGATGGAGGTCGAACGCGAGCCGGTGGTGGCGGAGCCGGGCTGCCCCGTCTGCGGGCACCTGCAGCCGGCGGAGCCGGTGAAGGAGACCGCGGAGGGTTAGATCCGGGGACGCGATGCCTCCCGCAGCTCCCGCCCCTAGCCGGAACGCTCGGCCGCGGCGAAGCGGCTGGCCGGGTCGAAGAAGAGGGCCAGCCACATGAAGGGCGCGAGGCCGGGAGCGACGAAGGCGACCGGGATCGAGGCGAGGAAGACCGCCGCTATGTAGAGGGAGCGCAGGCGCTGTTCGCGGTGGGAGGCGGGGGCGATCGAGGTGAGGCCGGCCCTGTGGGCGTCGGCCGCCATCCACAGCCCGGTGAGGATGACGCCGCTGAGGTTGACCGCGTAGAGGACGACCGTGGTCGTATCGCCACCGTGGTCGCCCAGCACCTTACTGCTGAAGGGGATCAGCACGATCCAGGCGAGGTAGAAGATGTTGATCGCGAGCAGCCGGCCGTCGAAGCCGGTCACCTCGCTGAAGAAGCGGTGGTGGACGACCCAGAAGCGCCCGATCACGGCGAAGCTGAGCGCGTAGGCGAGCAGGTTTTCGTGCTGGTCCCAGAGCGCTTCGCCGACGCTTTCGCCGTGCAGATGCGCCGGAATGTCGATCGCCAGCACCAGCAGGGTGATCGCGATCGCGAAGACGCCGTCGCTGAAGGCGACGATCCGCGAGAACTCGATCTCGTTTCCCTCGCGCCGCTTCGAGTTCCTCTCCCTGGCCACAGCGGGATCATCCCTGGCGGGCGCGACGGAACCACGAGCCGATCCTCCTCCTGATCGGCCGGGCGATCCTCAGCGTGGCGGTGAATCGACCCCGACCAGGAGATTGAACGGGAAGATCCGCCGGGTGCCGTCGCGAAAGAGGATCGGCATACCGTCGGGTGACAGAAGAAGAGTCGGCCGTAGCCCGACCGAACCCTCGAAGGCGGAAAGGATCGGCGCCGCCGTCGGATCGTCCTCGAGCGAGTGCACCGGCAGTACGTCCTCATCGTCGAGGTCGGGCCGGGGCAACAGCGCATGGAAGTAGTGGATGCGGGGGTCCGGGACGATCACGGCCGCCCCGACGACCATCAGACCAAGCACATGGCGTGGGAGGCGCACCTCCGAGAGCGCGTTGCGGAGGTCGATCAGCGACGCGCCGTTCGTCCACCACATCGCCACCCAGGCATCGTCGTCGCCGTCGAGCTGGCGCAAGGCTTCCTCGATACGAGAACGAAGACGGGCGAGGTAGAGATCTTCGGCGAGATAGCCGGCGACGACGGCGCCTCGCAGGTCCCGCATGTGCTCGGGGAGGCGCCGTCGTCGCTCCACGCTCTCTTCCTCGATCGCCTTCCGCTCGAGCGGATCGAGAGGGTTGATCGGTCGCGACTCCGCAAATGCCAGGTGGTAGGTGGTCACGCCGACGTCGAGGACGAGATCGGGGAGCCGCGCCGACGTGCTGCGGAAGAACGATGTCTCGAGCGCGGAGAGACCGAGCGCTTTGAACTCGACCGAAACGCTGGGCCCGCCGCCTGCCGCCGAGAACCGAAAGTCTGCATTCGGGCCGCCGGGCGCGACCGCGCTGTCCATCGTCAGCTCGACGTCCTCTCCGAAGAACGGGAGGACGAGCCTGCCGGCGATGATCTCGGCCACCGCAGGCCAAACCGCGGGGTCGCGGCGGAGCTTGGCGACGAGCTTGGAGATCGGCACCCCACGCTCAACCAGCGCGTCGAGGGCGCTGACCAGCATGCATGCGCCGGCCACGGCGTCGACGTCCGGACGGCGGCAGAGCTCCTCGGAGAGAGGATCTATCCCGACTGCCTCGAGGCGCTCTCGCGCATCCTCGATCTGCTCGGCGGGCAATCCGGTGAGCCGCGTGGCCCACTCGTCCACGACCTCCGGCACTCCGGCCGCCACCTGCGTCCCCTACGCCCCGGACGGGCGCCAGCGCCGCTCTTCTTCGCTCCACGAGTAGCTGCAGCCCGGCTCGAGCGTGTCGACGTCCAGTTCGGCCAGTGCTTCCCAGGCCTCGTCGGGCATCAGGCTGCTCATCACGATCGCGGGCTCCTCGGGTTCCTCCTGGCGCCACCCGGGCAGGCGCCCCCGCCGACCCGAGTTCTCCCATTCTTCGTTGGTGACGGCGTCCGGGTAGACGTAGATCTGCTTCAACCTCGCCTCCCGCCCCCACCTCGTCTTCTCCTGAATCTCGTAGAAGAAGCGTTTGAGACGCTCGGCGGCCCCGTCGGCGACGGGGCGGAGAAACGGCTCGAGGAAGATCGCCACGCTCGCCTGGATCACGATGACCGCAATCCCCTCCCCCTGGGCGCGGATCGCAAGCTCGCAAGGACCCTCGAGCCCGACGGCCCTCATCACCGCTTCGACCTCGGCAGCTTCGTCCTCCGAATGCCCGGCCCCGATCATGATGGCGACCCCGCTCATACTGCGGATCCTAGAAAGTCCACAGGCGATTGAAACTATCGAGGTTTTTCAGCGATATTTTTTCTATATCTCAGAACGAAAGGGACATCAAGGCCGGCAGCCTCCGGTTCGTCGGCAACGGGATGTCACTCGACGACGCCAAGGCGCATGTCCGCGAGCGGATCGTGCCGCTACTCGAAGGCGATTTACGCCGCCGCCTGCGAGTTCGAGGTAGTCCCGGTAAATTGAGGACCAGCTCGAGGACCTCCCCCACGGGCAAGGTGCTCAAATTTGGCTCCTGGACACTGGCCGGCGTAGCTCAGTTGGTAGAGCACTTCATTCGTAATGAAGGGGTCCCCGGTTCAAGTCCGGGCGTCGGCTCTGGTTCAAGTTCGCGGCAAACCTTGACTGCGATCGATTCTCGACCCGCCGCCCACCCGGCGGCTACCCTTAAGGCTATGAGCAATGCCCTCCATCTGACGATTCGCTACGAGGATGCCGGCGATGGCTGGCTGACCGCGCAGGTAGCCGAGGTTCCCGGCGCGATCAGCGAGGGCAAGACGCGGGAGGAAGCCCGGGCGAACGTCATCGATGCACTCGACGTTCTGCTCACTCCCGACGAGGAGCTTGCGGGTGGGGCACCCGCCGAGGGCAGCGAGTCGGTGACGCTCAAAGTCGCTTCGTGAAGCGAAGGGATCTTGAGCGGCATCTGCGCGACCACGGCTGCCGATTCGCCGGAGAGGGAGCGCGCCATGCGAAATGGCACGGACCCGAAGGCAAGGCATCGACGGTCCCGCGCCACCGGGAGATCAAACCGGGGACTGCCCGAGCGATCTGCCGCCAACTAGGCGTCCCGGTGCCTCCTTCTGTGGCGTAACCCAAGCGTTCATCTTTCAGCAAAAAGTCGGGCCTGCGTCTCGTTCGCGTGTGCTACTTCACGCCAGAGCGCCGACCGCGACATATTGGCCGTTCGCCTCAAAACCGCATCGCTCTTCGCGTATTGAGGGCAGCCAATAAGCAAATGCTCCATCCACACCCGGTGGAAGCCTCTGGTCAAGCTCGTCTCTCCACTGCTTTAGCTCCCATATCAACGACATGACGCGGGTAGATACAGCCAATGGCGTGCCGCCCAGCGTCTGGCCGGGAGGCGAATAGACCCTGCCATCGATTTCAAGGGCAATATTGACACTCGCCTTTCGCAGCTCCGCGCTGTCGTCTTTATCGAAATGCTGGCTCAGACCAGTCACATATTTGGATGATGGAAAGAGTTCGGCTCGGGGCCAGTTACGAACGATCGTCTCGACAACCGACCGATCTGCCCAACTTCCGTGGGGGTAAACGTCGACTAAGTAGGCGTCCTCGCGGTTGACTACGGCGAAGAGGAGATCTGAAGTCCGTTCCACAAATCCGTCGGACTCCTTTCTGTCCGACATGTGAAGGTGATGGACACCCCATTCCGCCAAGAGAAGATCAAGATCCCTGCGGCGGTGATGAGGAGTCTTTCCTTCCGGTTCGATGCCGACGAGAACGTTGCGGCTGAGGTGCGGCTTCAGATCACCGCCGGTCTGAATCTTGCCTATTAGCGCCTCAAGGATGCCCTTGTCTGTGCCGGAGCGAAGCCTTCGGGAAATCTCGCGAGAAAGATGCGTGCGGCGCGGCGAGGGAGATGGGCATCGGTAGCGCCAGTTTCCGAAAGCCGTCAAAAGCTCCCGCATCGGCATGTCTCGAAGGTCTACATCCCCGCCCTCCGGCATCGTAGCCACCACGTAGCGACGAATCTTGAGTTCGAGACGGTCGACCAATCCAGCCATCAGCCTCGCCGGACACCACGGCTGGGCGTGCAGACCAAGAAAGCGTTGGACTCAAGGATTGCGATCACCCTCTCGCCACCATGGGGCTCGACCTTGCCAATCCCGTGAGAGCGCGTCAGTCGGTCCTGAGGGCGCGAAGGAACTCAACTCCTTCAGTGGTCATTTGGAGCAAGCGCAACTCAACGGGATCGCTTTGGAGAATCACGTATCCCACGCCATCAGATGACCAGTGAATCTTGTCCTCCGAGAACGGCCACTGATCCTGCTTCTCGAACTTCCCCATTGCGGTGCTTCCCGCAACCTCGCCCACAAAACGGCGGTGCGATCGCTTGCCGTTGACTTTCCAGACAAGTTCTAGCTCGTCTGCCGACAGGTTCACCGACAGATCTTTTCCGCTGGCGAGTTCCCACGTGCCTCCCAGTAGATCACGAGAAAATGACCGCAGACGTGCTGACCCATAGCTCGAGAGAAACGAGGATGCTTTGGCACCCTCCGCAGATATCTCCACCAGCCGGCCCTGCTGGGTCTCGCGCTCCTCTTGAATTGCTGCCGCTATTCGGCTCACCTTGCTGTCCGCGCCCTCGGCGCCGAGGGCGTCATCAATCACGCGCTGGGCATCTTGGGTGAAACCTGCATTCAAGTACCGTTCGGCCATGTTGGCGGCCGCGAGCGTGTTGCCATTCTCTATGGCGGACTGATAGAAGTCGACCGCGCGAATTGGCAGCTTCATCTTCGCTGCCTCGACGCCAACGTTGTTGAGGGCCGAGTTGCGGTCGGGGTCGAAGCTCAACGCGGTCTCATAGCAGTGGATTGCTAAGAGTCCGGATCCTTCAGCTTCCGCGCTCGCCCAAGCATAGGCGGCGTTGAACCACTTCGTGGCACTATTACCCGCCTCCTCAGCGACTTTGTGAAGAGCGATTGCGCGGAGTGCGGGCCGCTGGGTCTTTTCATAGACGTCGGCGAGAGCAGTCCAGAGTCTGAGCTTGTCGTCATGGTCCTCGGTTTCGGCGATCACTTCCTGAAGCTCTTGCTCCGCCAACCTTGCGCGATCCGTCCCCGTGAGGGCATCTGCCCGAAGTGAGACCGCGATGGCCCGGTCGTTGGATGACTTTGCGCCTTCCGCAGATTTCTTAAAGGCTGCTGCTGCCTCCTCGGCCCTACCGGAGTTGACAAGGCACAGGCCGATCATGCGCTCGGCAAACCCGCCGATCTCCGGATCAGCGGTCAGCGCCGTCAGAGAGGCGATGGCGGAATCATCGAGACCAGCGGAAAAGAGAGCCATCAGGCGGCGCGCCTGGTCACGCTTTAATTCCTCAGCATCCGTAACAACAGCCTTGAGTTGCATATATCGGCGTTCGCCCTCTGTGCGATCACGACTCAAGAATGCTCTAAACATGGACGCCCGGATTGCCTCCTCCGAGTCCTCACCACTGTCGGCGTTCGACTCGGCGGGGAGACCATCGGCGCTGTGATCCTTCTTCTGCTCCGGTTCGGGAGACTCATCTCCAGCTGCTGCGTGCTCGGGGATTGGGTTGCTCGGAGGAGGCTCAGCGCGTACCCGGGCGTCCTTCCACTGGAAGTCGGTCAGGCGACCTAGCAGCGCCTTGACCTCCTTCCTAAAGATCATGGCGAGTACGAACGCGAGACCCCCGAGAATTAGGAACGTGAGGCTCGACAGATCACTGACCCAGTTGGCAAAGATCACGCCGTCCACCCTAGCTGCGCAGTCGGCCCCATCCGAGTGATCAGCTGGCGATGCCCGTTCATTTTTATCCGCCTGGCATCAGGGCAAAATCCCGAGGCCGGTGGAGGCTGCATGGGTGTCTTGGAGAGGGGCTTCCTCCGTCAGGTCGCAGGCTCGTCGACACGAAAGGTCAAGCCCAACGTCATAGAGATCTGCAGCTAAGCCCGCCAGCCGGTCCGCGAAGCGTGTCCCGAAATATGTCCCCAACTCCGCAATTCTGCATCGAACTCAGCCGAACTCCTTGGACAGAATCGTGCCTGAATGGCCCAGATTCGGCTCTAGAATCAAGTTCGTAATGAAGGGGTCCCCGGTTCAAGTCCGGGGCGTCGGCTCTGAGTCGAGCTTGTAGGGTTGCCGCTTCGTTGAAGACCTTGAGCGCTCGGCGCTCTTTAAGGCGGGGTGGGGAGAGCGTCGATGTACAGCTGGGTCAAGTTGTGCGATTGGATCGAGGAGCGGCTTCGCGACTCCGGGAGCCGCAGCGAGGACGAACAACGAGCCCAGCGCGTCGCCGGCTCGCTCGTCGTCGCCCTCGCCGTCCTGATGCTGGGCTGGCCGCTGCCAGCGCTGCTGGGCGACGCTCCCGAGACCCGCAGGGTGCTGGGCACCCTCCTGGCCGGGTTCGTCACGGTCGAAATGGCGATCAGCGTCGTCAGGCGGATGCGCGCCGCCGAGGACCGGGTGGAGGAACCGAAGGGGCTCTTCCTGCAGTTCCCCCATCACTCCTTCGACCCCGCGGCTCCCAAGGCCGAGACCTGGGCACCACGCGAGCCGCCGCCCGCAGAACCCTCGCTGCGCCTTCCCGGGGTCGATCTGCGCGACGGCAACCTCGCCGACGCCGACCTCGAACGCGTCGACTTCTCCGGCGCGATCCTCACCGGCGCGCAGCTCACCGGCGCGAACCTGCGGGCGTGCATCCTCGTCGACGCCGACCTGCGCAACGCCGACCTGAGGTCCGCCGACCTGCGCGAAGCCGACCTGCGCGGCGCCAAGCTGCAGAGCGCGGCCATTGCCGGGGCGCGGCTCGGCGGCGCCCACTACGACCTCTTCACCGACTGGCCCCACCTGGGCAAAGGCGCCGCGGACATGCTCGAGGCCGAAGAGGTGCGGCTGTGAACGGGGCGCTCGACCTGGCGACGAAGGTGATCGGGGTGTTGACGGCGATCCTCGGCGCGGCCGGCTACGTGCTCATCCTCGGCGGCGCGATCGTCTGGCTGCGGCTGAGCCAGGCCGGCCTGCCGACGGAAATGCCGGTCTCGCTCGCCGCCCGCGAGGAAATGATCGTGATCGGCGCCCAGGCGGTCTCGGTCTGGCTGGTGCTGCTGGCCGCGCTCGGCGGGCTGGTCGCCTGGATCGTCACCGGCGCCCCCGAGCGCAGGACCTTCGGGGTGCCGGAGGCGGGCTTCGCCCTCGCGGTGACGGTGGCCGTCTCCTTCGCCCGCGAGGGAGGCGAGTGGTGGGCGATCGTCCTGCCCGCACTGGGCGGCCTGATCATCCTCCGCGGGGCGGTGTGGTTCTCGCCCTCGCTCGAATCGATGGCGGCGGCGCTGCTGCCGGCCGCGGTGGGCGTGGTCGTGGCGATCACCCTCCCCTACCTGAGCCACGGCGACAACATCGCGACCGGGGTCAGCAGCGCGCTCGTCTTCGCCGCCCTGCTGCTGCTGACGCCGGCCCTGCAGAGATGGCGCAACCGGCAGGAAAGGAACCGCGACGGAATCGACCAGATCCGCGTCCTGCGACTCGGCTCGGAGGCGAGATCGGAGCGGCTGGACCGGCTGGCGCTCGCCCTCGGCGAGGGGCCGAGGCGGAACTCGACCGCGCTGATCTGGATCGGCCGCGTCGCCGCCGGCTCGCTGGCGCTGCTCGCCCTCGGCGGCATGGCCATTGCCTCCCAGGTCGACCGCAACGAAGACTTCCACGAAGCCCTGGTCAGCCTCACTAACGGGGACTGCCTGGTCGGGACCTACATCACCCACGGCGGCGGCCAGATCGTGCTCGCCCAGCCCGAATCGGTCGCGGGCGAGGCGACGGCGCGGGTCGCCTCGATCCCGGAAAAGGAAATCCTCGATCTGCAGGTCTACAGCGCCGCGGTCGAAGGGGCGGCGCTGGACCGCGACGCCGCCTGCGCGGGCCGGGAAGACTCGTCCCTGGTCCGCGCCGCCCCGGAAGAGAGCCAGCCCCCTAAGTGACGACGGCCGCCCGCTCGATCGCCTCGGCGTAGACGCCGTGGAGGGTGTTGGCGGGCGGCGGCGCGGCGATCCCGTAGGCCTCGTTCATCGCCCGGGCGAGCGTCAGCTTGAAGGTGCGGCCGTGCCAAGCGCGGGCCTCGGCGGCGCGGCCCACATGGAGGTGGGTGATCTCGTGGAGCAGGGTCTCGAGGGCGTCGCCGGGGCGGATGCCCGGGTAGGCCGTGACCGAGAGGCGGAACTCGCTCGGGACGGCGAAGCCGAGGCGGTTCGGCCGCTTGCTGGCACGACGCACCTTCAGCTCCGGCCGGCGGTCCCGCAGCGGTCCGTCGGCGAAGACCGGCAGAGCGCGCAAGCGCTCCATCTCCCGATCGAGAGCGACCCCGGCGACGAGGTAGTAGGCGCTGGGCCGGGGGCGCGGCTCGGAAGCACGGCGCGGGGTTCGTCGGCGCCGACGGAGGAAGGTGGCTGCCATCGGTGCCAGTCTCCTAGACCTGGCAGCGGGGGCACCAGTAGGTGGTGCGGTTGGCGTCGCCCTGGCCGCGGGCGGAGATGCGGCCGCGGCAGACTGGGCAGGGGCGGCGGGCGCGATAGACGGCGTAGGCGTGGCGGCCGCTGGCGACCGCGTCCAGCATCTGTCCACGGGCAGCGGCGAGGACGGCGCGGAGCTCGTCGTCGCCGAGGTCGCCGAGCGGGCGCCAGGGGTCGACGCGAGCGGCGAAGCAGGCCTCGCTCTTGAAGATGTTGCCGATGCCGGCGACCAGGGCCTGATCGAGCAGGGCGTCGCCGAGCGTGCGCTCGGGCGCGCTGCGCAGACCGGCGGCGACGGCGTCGAGGTCGAGGTCCGGGGCGAGGATGTCGGGGCCGAGGCGGGCCAGCTGCGGGTCGCGGCGGAGGCGGTCGGCCGGGATCAGCCGCAGGGTCGGGCCGCCGAACTGGACCGCTTCGCTCCCCTCCCCCACCAGCACCGCCCAGGCGGAGCGGCGCGGCTTGCGCCAGCGGGCGCCGCGGGGATAGACGTGCCAGGAGCCGTTCATCCCCAGGTGGCTGTGGAGGACGACGTCGCCGCAGCGGAGCAGCAGGTTCTTGCCGTGGGATTCGACCGCCTCCAAGCGCCGGCCGTCGAGGCGCTCGACCCCGGCGGCGCGGCCGCGCGGGTTCGGGGCGGCGGCCGCGACCGTGTCGCCCGTCAGCGCGGCGTCGAGGCGCCGGGCGGCGCGCAGGATCGTGTCCCCCTCTGCCATCGGACCATGATGACCGGGCGCCAACTTCCCTTGAAGACTTTTGGTGCCCCTGGGGACCACAACACTTCAGCCGAACCCGCGACAGAGCTAGATTGGGCCGATGCGACGCGGACGACGAATCGACCCACTTGGCCGCCGCGGAGCACTCGCCCTGGGCACCGCCCGCACCGGGCTCGGGGTCGGCGCGCTGTTCGCGACCCGGCCGACGCTGAAGGCGCTGATGTTCCGGGAGACGGATGCAGTGGGACGGGCGCTGGCGAAGCTCGCCGGCGGCCGCGACCTGGCACTCGGGGCAATGATCCTCGCCACTCGCGACGACGCCTCGACCCTGCGGGCGCTCGTGCTCGCCGCGGCCATCCTCGACGCCGCCGACGCCTTCGCCCTCGGGCTGGCGGCCCGCGATCCCGACACCCGGCTCGCCGGACTCGGTGGGGTCGCCTCGGGCGGCGGCGCGGCGCTGGTCGGCATCTGGGCCTGGCGCCGGCTCGGTGTCTCCTAGCCGGCGATGGCCGAGGCCGCCTACGACCGGATCGGCGTCGGCTACCGCCAGGTGCGGCGACCGGACCCGCGGATCGCGGCCCGGATCGAAGCGGCGCTGGGCGACGCCCGCAGCGTCGTCAACGTCGGCGCCGGCGCCGGCTCCTACGAGCCCGGCGACCGCGCGGTGACCGCGGTCGAGCCCTCGCGGGTGATGATCGAACAGCGGCCGGCCGGGGCGGCGCCGGCGATCCAGGCGAGCGCCGAAGACCTCCCCTTCGAAGACGACAGCTTCGACGCCGCGATGGCCGTCATCACCGTCCATCACTGGGCCAACCCGGCGGCGGGGCTGGCCGAGATGGCGCGGGTGGCACGGCGGCGAGTCGCCGTGCTCGCCTTCGACCCGACAGCGAGCGAGGGGCACTGGCTGGGCGAGTACTTCCCGCGCGCGATCGCGATCCACCGCGAGGCGATGCCGCCGCTCGCGCAGCTGACGGCGGCATTGGGACCGAGCGCCGCCGTCGAGGCGATCCCGATCCCCCGTCGCTGCGAGGACGGCTTCTTCATCGCCCTCTGGGACCGCCCCGAGCTGCACCTCGACCCGGCGGTGCGGCGGGCGAGCTCCTGCTGGCACGCGATGAGCGCCGCGGAGATCGAGCCTGGGCTGGCCGCCCTGCGGGCCGACCTCGAGAGCGGCACCTGGGACGAGCGCCACGGAGCGCTGCGCGAGGCGCCGGAGCTGGACGTGGGCCTGCGGCTGCTGAGCGCCGACCCCGGCGCCGCCTAGCGGGTCAGCTGCTGCCGTTGGAGGAGCCGACCGGTTCCGCCTGGAACTCGTGCGACTCGATCACGCGGTCGATCAGCCCGTACTCGACGGCGTCGGGGGGCTGGAAGAACTTGTCCCGTTCCATGTCGTTCTTGATCTGCTCGCGTGACTGGCCGGTGTGCTTGACGTAGATGCCGTCGAGGCGCTCGCGCAGCTCGAGGATCTCTTTGGCGTGGATCTCGATGTCGGTCGACTGACCCTCGAAGCCGCCGCTGGGCTGGTGGATGAGGATGCGGCTGTTGGGCAGCGCCATCCGCTTGCCCTTGGCGCCACCGGTGAGGATCAGCGAGCCGGCCGACATCGCGATCCCGTAACAGATGGTCTGCACGTCGGGCTTGATGAACTGCATCGTGTCGTAGATCGCCAGGCCGGCGTAGGCGGAACCGCCGGGGGAGTTGATGTAGAGGCTGACGTCCTTTTCCGGATCCTCGGACTCGAGGTGCAGCAGCTGGGCGATGATCAGGTTGGCGAGGTCCTCCGTCACCTGTTCCCCGAGGAAGACGATGCGCTGCGCCAGGAGGCGGCTGTAGATGTCGAAGGAACGCTCGCCGCGAGCGGTCTGCTCCACAACCATCGGTACCAGTGGCATAAGGCCTCCAATTCGGGGATTGACTGCGCCTTGGACCTTATCCAGGCGGGCATCTCGGCGTGGCTGCCGAGACCCTAGCCCCGCTTACGCCCCTTCTTGGCCTTCTTCTTCCCCTTCGAACACCCAGCGCTCTCGATCACGCTCTGGGAGTCGGCGACCTTGCCGTTCTGCCCGTCCATCTGCACGCTCGCCTTGTTGACCGACTTGCAGAGGTCCCGCGAGTTTTCCAGCAGGCCCTTCTTGCCTCCGGCCATTTCCAAGGTGAACTTGGAGACCGGGGCATCGGGAACAGCTTCGAAGTCCGAGCGGATGCCGCCGTTGACGGAATCGATGCGGCCGACCAGGGCGACGTGGATCTGGCCGTTGAGATCAGCGACGAGGTCGGGCAGTTCGTGGGAGGAGGAGCGCAGGTAGACCGGGCCTTCCAGGGGCTGGTCCAAAAGCGGGGTGATCGCCTTGGCCTTGCCGTAGATCGAGGCCTTGGGGCAGGCGCTTGCGGCGAACTGGACCCTGGTGCAGATCGTCTTGATGTGATCTTGGGCCAGGAACTCCGAATGCGGCAGGGCGACCGAGGTGCGGGCGATGTTGGCCTGGCCGGCTTTTGCGGTGAGGACCGCTTTCAGGGCCGGGTGGTCGCCGCGCTTGGTCCCGCCCTTGAGGGCGATCTGGAGCTTCGGGGAGAAGCCCAGGGCTCCGCATTCGCCGACCTGGAAGGAGTTGGTCGGGTCGGCGGTGGCTCCGCCGGGGCTCGTGAGGTGAGCCGAGAGCGTCTTCGGTTCGCAGCTGGTCGGGTTCAGCATGAAGTTGGGACGGGTGACGTCGACGTGGATCGTCCTGTAGGCGACGGGGACTCCTTGGAGGTATTGGGGCAGGGGGTCTGATTTGACCGTGCCCTGGGCGGTTTCGGGGTCGACGTAAAGGGCGGCTCTGGTTGCCACGGTGCCGAGGTCGAAGGGACCGGCCTGGGCGGGGACCTTGACCACGAGGCTGAAGGGGGCGCCTTTATAGGGGGCGGCTAGGTAGACGGCGGTGGGGGACTTGCCGGGTTGGGGGACCTGGAGGGGGGCGCTTCCCGGGCCGGCAGCGACGTTGACGGTGCCGATCTGGGAGGAAGCGGGGCAGTTGCCGGTTAGGGCTTCTGAGTTACCGCAGATCCCGACCCCGGCGAACTTGGCGGCGAGGCCTTTGGGCAGGGTCAGGTCCAGGCCCTGGATGTTCTGTTCGTGGTCGGCTCTGGTCAGGTTCAAGGCGAAGCCGGTGAAGGCTCCGGCCTGAAGCGAGGTCGAGCCGGCGTTCAGCTTCGGGGCGAAGGTGCCGATTCCGGCGCAGCCTTCGTTGATTTGCAGCGGCGCGTCTTTGGCGACCGTCGGGTTGCCAGACCAGGGGCCGAATTCGTAGTGGGTGGCGTAGTCCCCGCAGGTCGGCGGGTTGGTCAATGGGGCCCTGGGGCCGAGCTTTAGGTGCAGCTTCAGTTCCCGCAAGGGGGCCTGGGGGTTGTCGATGAAGATCGAGGAGATCTGGCCGTTGGTGGGATTGAGCTTGATCTCCCCCGGCAGGGTCAGGTGCAGGCCCTGTTCGTCGGCGCTGAGCCAGATGCGAAAGAGGTTGCCCGGTTCGGGGGTGCGCTGGTAGATCGCGCCGTGGATCGGTTCTTTGAGGGCCGGGACGTCGAATTCGGCGCTGCCGATCTTCGAGCCCAATGGACACTGGGCGGGATGCAGTTCCTGGTAGCCGGCCTGTTGGGCAGAGCAGGCTTCCAATCCGTCGCCGGCGTCGGGGTTGATCGTCATCCCGGCCGGGAAGGTGACGTTGGCGTTGCGCAGTTGAGAGGTTGCGAGGCCGTCGGGGGTTTCGTTCTGGGGGATCTTCAGGGTTGCGTCAAGGCCCGTCGGGGCTCCGGCGGCGTGGGTGGTGGGGGTGGCTTCGAAGCTGGGGTTGAAGTCGAGGGCGTTGCAGCCGGTGATCGGGGCTGGGTTGCCTTCTTTGTCGGTCATGGTGGCCGTCATCCGCGAAATGACGCCGGGCAGCTGATAGCTCTCAGCCGTGAAGCCGAAGGTCAGCGGGGCGCCGCAGGTCGTCGGGTTGGTGAGGAAGGGTTCGGGGGGGCGGCCGAAGGAGCGGGGCGGGGAGATGGAGTGTTCGAATTCCTGGGGTATCAAGCGCCGGTTGTCGTGTTTGGGGTCTCCGGGGACTCCCCAGATCGTCGCTTCGGAGTTGACCAGGCCGAAGGCAGAGGGGGCACCTTCCAGGGTCGAGGTGAGACCGTAGTCTGAGTCCGAGCGGGCGCGGACGTTCAGCATCACCGAGAACGGGCCGGCCCAGAGGCCGAGACGGGCGACGATGTTGCCCTCGGTCGGGGTCTGCAAGAGGTAGAGCGCGTCGTTGACCGCGAACCCGAAGCCCGCGACCCTGCTCCTGACGATCCCGATCTGGCTGCTGAACGGACAGCCGCCGGTTTCGAAGGCATTGAGGAACTGCGCCGCCGAGCACTGGTCGACCGCGTTGAGGTTGCCGAGCATGCCGGCGGGCAGTTCGATCCCGATGTTCTTGAGCAGCGCGTAGGAGGAATGCAGGCCGAATTCTTCACGGCTCGCCGGATCGGTCTTGAGGGCGAATTTCATCGTCACGTCGGGATGGGCACCGGCCTGAGTCGTGGTCGTTTTGGCGCTGACCCCTTCGAGGCCGAATTTCTCGAATTCAAAAGCGCTCGCCGGCACTGTGGGGAGCGCTAGGGCGCCCCCGATCGCTGCACTCAACAGACCGAGCTTCGCCAGCCGCTTCATCGCTTGCCCCCCTTGCCCTTGTGAGCGTGTCGCTTCTTCTTGGCGTGCTTTTTCTTCTTCTTGTGCTTCTTGTGGGTGGAGCGCTTTTCAGGGGTGTTGCCGGCTCCCTGGAAGCCGGGGGTGGCGGCAGTGGACAGGGCCGGCGCTACCGCCAGAGCACCCTGGCAGCCTTCTTCTTCGCAGACTGCACCGGTGACCGGCGGCGGGAAGCCGCCATCGATGCGGGCGTCGTAGATCGAGCGCACGCCGCCGTCTTGGTCTTGGGGGGCAAGCGAGTCATAGCCGACGAAGAAGAGGTCACGGCCGTCCGTGGACATCCCCAGGAGGAAGTCGTGTTCGATGCTCTGCCCGCCGGAGATCAGCGCCAGTTCGCCGTCGCGCCAGCGGTAGACGTCATAGAAGTTGTCTTCGTCTTCTGGGAGCAGGCGTTCGGCGGTGTTGAAGACCACCATTTCCCCGTCGGGGGTGACATTGGGGATGAAGGTGTATTGATTCCCGACCTTGCGTTCGCTGACATTGGGACTGATCGTCTGCAGTTCCGCGTCGGTGGTTGCCGCCGTCCCATCCGGGTTACAGGAGACGCAGCTGAGCTGGTCGGCGTTGTCGTCGTAGCGGAAGATCTCCGAGTGCCCGAGGCTGTCGTAGGCGGGAATCAGGTTCGCTCCCGACTGGAAGACCAGGACTGAGCCATCGGGGGTGGTGCGGGAGGGGTTTTCGCCGGGACCGGTACTGACGAGGGAATTTAGGCCGGCGTTCCACAACTTCAGCCCGCTGAAAACCGTTATCGGGCCGGCGGGATGTTTGCCAAACAGGTCATCGCCGAAGACGGTCCCGATCAACCGCGGGCTGCCGCCGCTCCAGGCGTAGAGGTTGCCCATGCTGGCGGTGAATTCCTGGACTCCCGAGCCTTGAGCCGGTTGGGAGAGGGTCAGCGTGCCGGCGCCGACGGCGACGATCGAGGTGTTGGTGGTGAAGCCGCTCCCGCGGATACCCATCCCCACGCGGAAGGTGCCTTCTTCGGCGGTGACGCCGGTAACAGTGGTCGAGCCATTGGTGAGGGTGCCTTTGCCGCTCGCCGGTGCCACCGCTTCGGCGCCCTGACTGTTTTTTTCACCCGGGGTGAGCACGGCGGTGGAGACGAAGTAGAGATGGGAGCCGTCTTCGGAGACCTGGATCGGCCAGAGGCCGCCACCTGCGTGAGCGATCGCCGTTCCCGTCTGCGAGGTGGCGGAGTCGAAGAAGTCGATGCTGTCGTAGCCTTCCTTGATGGCCGCTTCGGGACCGCGGGAGTAGAAGACACGCTCGCCGCCGGGCGAGAACCCCGAGAAGTTCACCACCGAGCCGGGGCTGTGCGTATCAGGGAGGGTGACGCCGCTGACGTTGACCAGCGGCGCCGCTTTGGCCCCCACCGGCGCCGGATCAGTCGGCGCGACGGCGCTGAAGGCGAGGACGGTGCCGTCGGCATTGCTTGCGCTGACCGAACATTGCAGCGTCGAGGGCACGTCGGCGCCCTGGACTTCGTAGGTGGCGCTGGTGGCGCCGGCGATCGGCGCTCCGTTCCCATACCACTGGTAGGCGAGGGTTGGCGAGCCGCTCCATGCGCCGGCGGGGCAGGTCTCGCTCGTGCCGGCGGTCGGGTTGGCGGGAGTCGGCGCCGCCAGCGGGTAGTGCAGCTGGGGCGGTGCGATCGGCGCTGCGGTGGTGGTGATCAGGGTCGGCGGCACGCTGGTCGAGACAGCGGAGCCCGCAACCGTGACCTGGCACTGGATCGCTTTGCCGGCGTCGGCGGGCTGGACGGTGTATATGCTGCCGGTCGCTCCCGCTATCGGCAGCCCGTTCCTGAGCCATTGGCTGGAGTTGGCGAAGCAGTTGAGCTTCGTCCCCGGCTGCGCATAGGCCGCCGCCTGAGTGGCCGCGTTGTTCCGCCGCACGTACATAGTCCCGTTGACTTCGAAGGCGACGTCGGTGCCGTCTTTGGAGACGCCGAGGTATTGAGCGGTGGAGCCGGGCGTGGCGTCGCCGGGAAGCAGCGAGACGACGTGCGTCGGTCCGCCGACCGGGCGGTCATAGATCGCGCCCGCCGGAGATGGCGGAGCGTTGGGCTCGAGCTGGACGGGGTCGCCGAACGGCCGCGCCGGGGCGGTGGTGAAGATGACGTGACTGCCGCCTTCGGTGATCCAGACGCCTTCGGCGCTGGTGTCGATGCCGAGAGTGCCGAAGGCGAGTGGGGTGAAGCCGCCGTCGCGCTCGTGGAGATAGACGCCGGGGGCGAGGGTGCCGCCGCCAGCGGTGTTGGAGCCGCCGCCGATGTCCCAGAAGCTGTATTGGTGGTCCGGAGAGGCACCGCCGACGCGGGGGACGCTGCCCCCTTGGGGGGTGGTGTCGCCCGTCTGCGCGCCCGAGGGTCCCTGGACGCTCATCTTCCAGCCCTGTGGGGTGCGGATCGACTCGTAGCGGTCGACGCCGCCGTTGGCGTCTTCGTCCTGGACCGCGCCTTCGGTGTCGATGATCACGCTTTCGCCGTCAGGCGAGCCGAACCAGGTGCTCATGTTGTTGGACTGGTCCCAGGTGCCAATGGCATTGAAAAACGCTAGATGTCCCGTATCGGGGCTCACCACCTCATAGGCCCGGCATTCCGGCAGATGCGCCGAGGCGCCGACCCGCAGTGCTTCATTCGGGCATTCGGCCGCGCTTGCCCCGGCAGGGGCGAGCGCGGCGAGCAGCCCGGCACTGGCGGCAAGCGCCGCCAGTGCCCTCCCGCACGAGGTGCGGGCTGCGAGTCGGCGGGGGCTCATCTACTTGCCTCCGCCCTGGCTCAGCTTGACCGAGCCAGCTGCGACGCCGGTGCCGGAGACACTTGCCTTCAGGGTGCCCTTGGCGATTGCGCTCTTGGCTGGACCGGAGAGCTTGACCTGAACCGTGCTCGATCCTCCTGGCGTGAGGCTGAAGGAGGCAGAGCCGATCGTCTGCTTCTTGGTCTTCTTGTTCTTGCCTTTGCCGGTGGTGATCTTGGCGGTCAGGGTCACCTTGCCGCTGCAGGCTCCTGGGCCTGGGCAGGTAACCGACAACGCTGCCTTGCCGGACTTGACCTGGGCCTTGGAGGCGACGCTTGCCGTGCCCGGGGGGCAGAGCGCGGCGTCGGTGGCGCAGGTCGGGGTTGGGGGCGGCGTGGTGGTGGTTCCACCGCCACCGCTGGCGTTGATGTTGAAGGTGGCGGTGACCGCTTTGGCGGCGTCGACCGTGACTTTGCAGGTGCCGGTGCCAGTGCAGGCGCCGGACCAGCCGGCGAAGCTCGAGCCCGAGGTGGCGCTGGGGCTGAGGGTGACTTCTGCGCCTTCTTCGAATTCAGCGCTGCAGGTCGAGCCGCAGTCGATTCCCGCTGGGGAGCTGGTGATCGATCCCGAGCCGGTGCCGTCCTTGGAGACCGAGAGCGCGAATTTCGGCTTCGGTTCGAAGGTCGCCGTGACCGCGTTGGTGGCGCCGATCGTGACCAGGCATTTTTTGCCGCCTTCGGCTTCGCTGGTGCAGCCGCTCCAGCCGCTGAGTTTGGAGCCCGCGGCGGGTGCGGCGGTCAAAGTGACCGTTTCCCCTTCGCTGAATTCGGCGCTGCATTTGGAGCCGCATTCGATCCGAAGCGGGGAGCTGGAGACGGTGCCCGAGCCGGTCCCAGCTTTGGTCACGGTCAGGGGTTTGGGGTTGATGAGAAGTGGGCCGAATTCGTAGACGTGGGCTTCGAGTTCGCCGCTGCCCACGTAGACGTTGCCGGCGTTGGCGGTGGCAGAGTTGTCGACCGCGAGGCCGGAGGGGAGGCTGCTCTGGAATTCCAGCCCGCTTCCGAACGTAGGACCGATCTGACTGACGAGGGTTCCGTCGGGTTTGTATTCACCTATCGCGCGCGGCTGCAGGAGGTCGACTCCTTCGAATTTTTCTTGGTCTATCCAGGAGACGAGGACGTTGCCGTTGGCCTGGTTGACCGCGATCGCGGGTGATCCGAAATGAGGCAGTGAGAATTCGGGAAAGTGCGCGAGGACTTCGGTACCTGCCGGGTTCAGGATGACCGCTTCCTCGTGCGTGATGTGCCCTTCCGAATTCGAATGTACAATGGTCAGATAGATGTCGCCATTGGCCCCATAGATCTGAATTGACTGATATCGCGAAGCTTGAAGTTCACCGCCGAAGCCGACAAGGCCTTTACCGATATCCCCGCTGATCAGCCCGGATCCTTCAGCGGCGGATTTGTACTCACCGATGCCGTCAGAGCTGCTTCCTTTTCTGGTTACAAAGACATGATCGTTAGCGGGATTTACCGCGACTCCGTTTGCGACCACATTTGCTTCTTCGAAGAATATCGACCCGTCATAAGTGGTGGTGGCGGTGGGCGGATAGGAATCTGGGGAGTACAACTCCACGGCACCAATTTGGGTTTGCAGCGCGTAAATGTTCCCTTCCGAGTCGACGGACAGGTTGCAGGCTTCTTTTCCGTCGAAGATCGAGGTGAGGAATTCGTGCTGGGGGTTGAAGACGTTGATCGAGAACGTGCCGGCGCTGGCGACGTAGAGGTACCCGGCCGGGTCGACTGCGACTCCGCAGGGGTATTCGAATCTTTCGCCGGAAGTGTCGCTGCCGTCCATAGCTCCCAGGTATGGGTGTTCGACTGCGGCCTGTGCGATGCCGGCGAATACCGCCGTCGTCGCCAGCACCATCGCGAGAGCCAAGCTCGCCTTGACCACTCGTTTGCGGAGTCTCTCCGACATCAGCTTGCTCTCCTTGTCCCGTGAGCCCCTCTGCCGGCCGCTTCCCTAAGCGGCCCCCTTGGGCTCGGTTTGTCCCTGTTGATGCGTCCCTGTGGCCTTCTTGGGAAGGCCGATGCCGGAGAGAATAAAAGATTCCGTTTCTAAATGCAAGTTTAGGTTTTTGACAAAAATGAGATTGGCTTCAAATCGGGGTGCGTCCGCAGCGGGCCGAGCGCGCCCGGGGGGCGCCGCGACCCGAGGAGCAGCAGCGAGGCCTCTGAGAGGGAGCGGGTTAGGCGGCGGAGGTCGCGGGCGAGGCGCTGGGCCTCGTTGCGGCCCAGGTACGAGGTGAGGACCAGCTCGTGCAGGTCCGGCAGCAGCTCCTCGAGGGTGCCGGCTTCGCCCGCTTTGAGCCGGCGCACGAGCAGGGTCGAGATCCCGCCCACCAGCGCCTGCTCCCGGGCCTGGGCCAGGGCATCCGGCGCGGGTGGGGGCTCCGGTCGCAGGAGCTCGGCGAAGCAGCGCAGCGAGGCGCGGTGGCGGGCCGCCAGCTCGCCTCCCGCCGCCAGCGACTCGAGCAGGACGAAGCGGGCCACGGTCGGGTCGGCGGCGAAGACGCCGAGCAGGGTGGCCAGCTCGGCCCGCACGCGGTCCGCCCAGGCCGGCAGCTCCTCGGCCTCGAGCAGGCCGTCGCGGACGTGGGCGGCGATCATCTCGTAGGCGGCGAGGGCGCACTCCTCCTTGCCGCTGAAGTGCTCGTAGAAGGTGCGGCGGGAGACCGAGGCGGCCTCGATCAGCTGCGCGATCGTGGTCGCGTTGTAGCCGTGCTCGACCACCGCCTCGACGACGCCGTTGAGCAGCCGCTGGCGCTGGCTCTCGGCGACTGCGTCGCGGGAGAGACCGTGCCGACCCGGCGGCAGGCGGACGACGTCGGCTTCGTTCTCGGCCGCGGCCACTAGACCGGCTCCCCCGCGGCGGCAAGCCGCCCTACCTCGGCCGCGCCCAGATAGGGGCGCAGGGCGACGTCGAGCAGCTCGGGGAGCATCTCCGCGGCCCCGATCCCCGCGCCGCCGTCGACCTCGAGGCGCTCGCGCAGCAGCCAGGCGATGCCGGCCACGGTCGTCTCCTCCAGCGTCTCCGGCAGGTCCCCGGCAGCGGCGGCGAAGCGGCGCCCCTCGCGCAGCTTCGGCACGGCGCTGTCGAGCACCGCTTCGTAGTGGGCGAGCAGCCCCGGCCCGCCCCTCTGCGTCTCGGCCAGGCAGACCCTCCCCCACTCGGGCCGGGCGGCGAGCGTCGCCAGCAGGGCCCGCAGCCCCTCGCGGATCTGCTCGGGCCAGGGCAGGTCGCCGGACACCGCGGCGGCCAGGCGCGCGCGCACCTCCTCAGCTACCTGTTCGAAGGCGGCGACCAGGGCCTCCTCCTTGCTGGCGAAGTGGTCGTAGAAGGTGATCGAGGAGACCCGAGCCAGCTTCGCGATCCGCTCGATCGTGGTGCCGGCGCAGCCGCGCTCGGCCATCAGCTGTTCGGTCGCGGCGAGGAGGCGCTGGCGCTGCTGCGCGGCCATCGCCTGGCGCTGCGTCTCCCTCTCCCCGCGCGGCTTCCCCTTCTTCGTCGCTAGCAGGCGCTCTGAGAGGTACTGCATGAATCGAGAATAGCCAACGATCTCGCAGCCTTCGCCGGATTTGGCGCGCCAATGCGGCATGCGACTGTAAAGGCTCGCTTTTTTAGTGTGAAAGAGCTAGTTTCTATACGTGGCCTCACGAGCAGCCGCATCGAGCAAGCGCCGGCACGACCTTCCCGCTCGCCGCGCCGAAGCCGCACAGCACGGCGACGACCCGGTTCGCGCCTCGATCATGGAGGCGATGCTGGTGGCCGCCGGCGAGCTGGGCTACCGCGAGGCCTCGGTCAAGGACGTGCTCGATCGCTACGGCGGCCACCGGGTCCAGTTCTGGGAGCGCTTCGCCAGCAAGGAGGACTGCTTCGCGGTCGCCTACGCGACCTGGGCCGACCGCCTGGTCGCCGAGCTGCTGACGGCGGCGGTCGCCGAGGGCGACTGGCGGCGCGGAGTGCGGGCGGGGCTGTTCGCGCTGCTGCGCTTCGCCGAGCAGCGGCCAGCGCTGACGCGGGCGCTGCTGATCGAGGCGGAGATCGTCGGCGGGCCGGCGCTGGCCAAGCGCGAGCAGGCGATCGAGGCCGTCGGCGCGGCGATCGACTCGGCCCGCGAGCAGGCCGCCGCGGAGAAGCGCCCGCCGGAGCTGACCGGCCTCTTCGTCGCCGGCGGCATCGCCACCTACGTCGGCGAGCAGCTGGCGACCGGGGAGCCGGGCGCGGCCTGGGACGGCCTGCCCGAGCTGATGCGCTTCGCCACCGGCCCCTACTTCGGGGAGGAGGCCGCCGACGCCGAGTTCGAGGCCGCCCGCGCCCTCCTGCTCGAGCGGGCCGAGGGCGGCGGATCGGCGTGAGCGAGTCGGCCTGGCTGACCGAACGCCTGCCGGCCGGCCGCCACGGCCTCTCCCCGCGCCTGGTCGAGGAGAACCAGCGGGCGCGGCTGGCACGCGCGGCGATGGAGTCGCTGGCCACCCGAGGCTACGGCCGCCTCACCACGACCGAAGTCGTACGGCAGGCGGGGGTCTCCACCAGCACCTTCTACAAGCGCTTCGACAACCTCTGGGACTGCCTGCTGGCCGCCTACGAGACAGGGGCGGAGCGCCTCTGCGAGCGGGTCGAGGCCGCCTGCGCGACGGCCGGCGGCGCGGCGGAGGGAGCCGCGGCTGGGATCGAGGCGGCGCTGGCGCTGCTCGCCACCGAGCCGGCTTTGGCGCAGCTGCTGAGCACCGAGCCACCGTCCCAGGCGAGCGCCCTCTGGGCCGCCCGCCGGCGCTTTGCCGATCGCCTCGTCACCCTGTTGCGCGCGGCTGGAGAGCGCCAGGGAAGCGGGGAGCGCGAGGCGAGGCTGGTGGGCGGGGCGCTGGCCCTGATCTCGATGCGAACCGCGACGGCTGGCGCCGCGCGACTGCAGGAGCTCGCCCCGATGCTGACCGAGATCCTGCTCGAGCGCTGAGCCGACTCAGCCCGGGTCGGCGCCGACCAGCTTGCGCAGGAACGGCGGCAGCTTCCCC
The DNA here is from genome assembly GCA_963829445.1 of uncultured Solirubrobacterales bacterium. Lineage (GTDB taxonomy): Bacteria > Actinomycetota > Thermoleophilia > Solirubrobacterales > 70-9 > VAYN01. Next base: position 53,005 of record CAWHIW010000018.1, read on the forward strand.
GCTCCGAAGTCATAGAACCGCGCCCATTCCGGAGTGATCGAGATTCGCGCCTGCTGGTCGAAGACCGCGCCGACGCTCCGCTCGAATTCCTCGAGGTCGATGCCGCTCTCCCCCTTCGCGGCGGCTTCGATGTACTCGGGCGCCACGCCGTCGACGATCTCGATCTCGGCGGTGCCGCGGATCAGCAGCTGCTTCGCATCGCTCGAGGAGATGCCCTCGTCGATCACCCCGGCCACCTGGGGGCGCTCACGCAGAGCCGCCACCTTCGGCGCAGTCGTTGCCGTGCAGACATGGATCCGCCCGCCCTTCCAGAGAAATCCGACCGGGACGACACGGGGGAAGCCGTCGCCGCCGACATAAGCGAGGCGGATCGGCTGCGGGGAGGCGAGGAGCGCCTGCGCACCTGGGTCGGTCGAGCTGCTCCACGAAGCCCGGAACGAGACTCGAACTCGTGACCCCTTCCTTACCATGGAAGTGCTCTACCAACTGAGCTATCCGGGCGGGTCGGCGCTCGCGAGCGCTCGGCAATCTTAAAGCTTTGAGCGCGAGCTGCGGCTCGGCCCGCTGAGGCGAGCGACTTCCTCAGCGAAGCGTGACCGGGGTCGCCGGCGGGGCGCCGGTCTTCAGCAGCGTCGCGATGTAGATGACGACCGGGGTGGAGCCGCGGTTGGCGGCTTCGTGGATGTCGGAGGGCTGCTCGACGATCCACTGGCCGGTGCGGATCGGGGCGGTCTGGCCGGCCGCGATCGTGCGGACCGTCCGCGGGCTCTGGTCGGACTCGCCCTTGCGGACGACGACGGAGCCGCGACGGACGGTGTAGGTGAGGGTCCCGCCGCGATGTTGGCGACCTGGGTGCCGAGGTGGTGGTGGAGGGCGAGCTTGGCCCCCGGCTCGACTTCGACCCGGCTGAGGACCATGGTGCGGTTGGGAGCGCCCTGGACGTGGCTGCTCTGGGCGAGGGCGTTGCGGATCGCCGTCGGCGCCACCTTGGTCTGGCCGAAGGCGCCCGGGAGGACGACCCCGAGGGCGAAGGCGGCGAGCAGGGCCAGCCCCGACGCGGGCGCGGCGCGAGCGCCTTAGGCAAGGGCCTTGGCCTCGCTCCAGGTCAGCAGCCGGCCGCTGTCGGGGTCGATCAGCTTGAGCCGGATCGCGCGCAGGCCGTCGCGGATGGTGAGGACCGGGACGTCGCGGAAGACCTCGTTCTGGTCGTGGGCGCGCTGCAGGTTGTAGTTGGGGACCTTGGCGCTGAGGTGGTGGACGTGGTGGAGGCCGATGTTGCCGGTGAAGAACTGCAGCAGCTTCGGCAGCTTCAGGTAGGAGCTGCCCTGCAGGGCAGCGTCGTCGTAGCTCCAGTTCTCCGAGCTCTCCCAGTAGACGTCCTCGAACTGGTGCTGGACGTAGAACATCCAGACCCCGGCCGTGCCGGCGATGATCGCGGTCGGCATCTGCACCAGCAGCCAGGCGACGGGGCCGACGAACCAGAAGATCGCGCCGATGACGACGAGCAGGGCCAGGTTGGTCAGCCAGACGCTGTGGCGCATCCGCGGGCGCTGGTTCTTGCGACCAGATGCGGGGGCCGATCATCAGCGACCAGATCGGGCCGATCCCGAACATCACCGCGGGGCTGCGGAAGAGGCGGTAGCCGAGCCGCTTCTTCCAGCCGCTCTCGGCGTACTCGGCGACGGTCAGCGTCGGCACGTCGCCGGTGCCGCGGCGGTCGAGGTCGCCGGCGGTGCCGTGGTGGACGGCGTGGTTGTGGCGCCAGTTGGCGAACGGCTGGAAGACGAGGAAGGCGGTGAAGCGGCCGAGCCAGAGGTTGCCGCGCTTGGTCTTCAGGAACGAGCCGTGGGCGCAGTCGTGGAAGACGATGAAGGTGCGCAGCAGGAAGCCGGCGGTCGGGATCGCCAGCGCCAGGGTGAGCCAGACCGAGACGTCGAGGCTGAGGTACATCGCCACCGTCAGGACCAGGTACGGCAGCACCGAGGTGGCCAGGTCGAGCAGGCTGCGGGACCGCGAGGCCCGCTCATGGCGGGCGATCGACCGGCGCCAGGCCTGCGGGGTGGGCTCCGGATCGGATGGGATCGGGGCGGCTGGGTCGAGCTCAAGGGCGGTCGGCACCGGGTCAATGTACCCACGTTTTCCTAAAGACCCCTGAACCGTGACGCTCAGGGATCTTTGGGAACAGCCGAGCTGGCGGTGCCGGCTCAGCCGAAGTCGAGGACGCGGAAGCGGGTCGAATCGACGGTCGAGCCCGGGGTGCAGGACCCGTTGGAGCTGACGTTGACGGTCAGTTTGTTGGTGATCGGGGCGAGCGGGTCGATTTCCGGCGAGGCGCCAACGCTGCGTTCGACCCGCACCGGGGTGGTCGAGTTGGTCGAGAGTTCACCGCTGCCGGTCTGCTGTCCGTTGACCCTGATGTCGAAGAAGACCCGGCAGTCTTCGCCGCTGTTTTCGGCCCGGGCGATGGTTCCGGTGGCGCCGCCGAAGATGACGTTGAGCTGCCCGGGCTTCTGGCTCCAGCTGGAATCGCCGAGCTGGTAGGGAACCGGTTCCCCGTTCGGCACCGGCAGCGAGCCGCCGACCGGGCTGGCGGCGAAGTAGACCGGGAACTGGAGGTCGGAGGGGGCGATCGCGCCGGCGCCGATCTGCTTCGAGCCGATCGTCCCGTTGGCGATCTGTTGAGCGCTGACCGCGCCGTTGGCAATCTGGTTGCTGCGCACCGCGCCCAGCGCCAGCTTGCCGCTGGTGACGGCGCGCTTGAAGATGCCGTTGGTGTGGATCTTGCCGGCCGCGAGCGCGACACCGCCACTGAGAGCCAGGAAGAGGGCGAGGGTTGAGACCACGTTCGCGTAGGTGAGGCGGAATTTGTTTTTCATCCCGGCCCCTTCTCCGAGCCCGCCGCGACGCCCCCCACCGCAAAGAGATTGGAGCGGAGCGGGTTTTCGCGGCCCTTTGTCCAAAGCGGCTATCCGCTACGGTCCGCGCATGGTTTTTGACTTCAGGCACAAGAACATCGAAGGCAAGTGGAAATCCAGCGGGCACCGCAAGGGCGACACCCGGGACGCCGCTTTTGCCGCCCTGGAGGCCAAGGTCGGCCCGCTGCCCCCCGGCAAGTACATGTCGCGCCCGCGCGACGGCCGGACCAAGAACTGGGACCTCTTCACCCGCCCTTAGGCGCCAGGCCGAACTCCTCGGCCAGCAGTTCGTAGGAGCGGCGGCGGGCCTCGTGGTCGTGGGTGATCGTGACCACGATCGCCTCCTCGGCGCCGTAGGCGGCGACCGTCTCCTCGATGTCGGCGCGGACCTGGGCCGGGGTGCCGATGAGGCGGCGGCGCCCGCCCTCTCCGCCTTCGCGCTCCTCCCCGTGCAGCTCTAAGTAGCGCTCGGCCTTCTCCGGCGGCGGCACCGCGACGAGGCGGCCGCGGCGCAGCAGGTCGAAGGCCATGCGCCAGCTCGTCGCCAGCAGCTCGGCCTCCTCCTCGGTCGCGGCCACGAGCGCCCGCACCGCGACCGCGAGGCGCGGCTCGGCGAGGCGCTGGCCGGCGACGAAGCCGCGCCGGTAGGTCTCCGCGATCGGCGCCCCGCGCGGGTTGATGAAGTCGGCGAAGGCGTAGCGCAGGCCCATCTCGCCGGCCCAGAGCGCGCTCTGCTCGGAGGAGCCGAGCAGCCACGGCTCGGGGGCCTCCGGCTCGCCGGGGAGGGTCTCGGCGAGGCGGGCCAGGTGGCCGGCCGGGAAGCTGCGCTCGAAGTAGGCGAGCAGCTCGGCCAGCTGGTCGGGGAAGTCGTCGGGCAGGGCGTGGGAGCGGTCGCGCTGGAGCGCATGGGTGGTCATTGGGTCGGTGCCGGCGGCGCGGCCGATCCCGAGGTCGATGCGCCCCGGGAAGAGGCCGGCGAGGACGCCGAAGCTCTCGGCCACCTTGAGCGGGCTGTAGTGGGGCAGCATCACGCCGCCGCTGCCGACGCGCATGCGGGCCGTCGCGGCGGCGATCGGGCCGATCAGGACCTCCGGCGAGGGCCCGGCGACCAGCCCGCCGCCATGGTGCTCGGCGACCCAGTAGCGGTGGTAGCCGAGGCCGTCGGCCAGGCGGGCGAGATCGATCGAGTTGCGCAGCGCCTGGGCCGCGCTCGACCCCTCGGAGACTGGGGTCTGGTCGAGGACGCTGAGGCGGAGGTCGGCGGACACCAGAGGGACGGTAGCCGCTGGGCGTCGCCGTCAGCCGTGCTTCAGCTGCCGCGGATCGCCTTGCCGGCGATGTTCTTGATCCGCGTGCGGTCGCGCTGGGAGAGGTTGCCCGGTTTGCCCTTCGACTTCTTCAGCAGATTCCAGAATTCGCTCTGCTCCTTCTGGGTCAGGTTGTCCTCGACCCGCTCGCGGCCCTTGTTGCCGAGCCAGACGACGACGGTCCAGACCATCTTCCAGGGGATCCGCTTCCAGACGGCGGGGGCGGCGCGGCGGGCGATCCAGGCGGGCATGGGAGCGACTCTACCCCGATGGCGCGTAAGCTCGGCGGGCGTAGAGCTGGGGCGATGGGCACCATCGACGGCTCCGCCAGCACCGAGATCGAGGCGCCGATCGACGACCGTCTACGCGGTCGCCGCCGACGTCGAGGGCTCGCCGCGGTGGCAGCCGGAGATCAAGGTCGCCGAGTGCGTCGAGCGCGACGGCGGCGAGCAGACGCTGGTCCACATGGAGACCGACGCCAAGGTGCGCACCCTCGGCGCCGAGATGCGCTTCAGCTACGAGAGCCCGACCCGGATCTCCTGGGCCCAGGAGGAGGGCGACCTGAAGTCGGTCGAGGGCAGCTGGGAGCTCGAGGACCTCGGCGAAGGGCGGACCGGCGTCACCTACTCGCTGGAGGTCGACCTCGGCCGGATGCTGGGGATGGTCATCCGCGGGCCGGTCGTCGGCGTCCTGCGCGGGCAGCTGATCGACAGCATGCCGGAGAAGCTGAAGCGCTTCGTCGAGGCCGGGGCGGCCTGAGCCGCTAGTCCTCGACGGCGGCGCCGTTGGCGGTCAGCACGACCTCGATGTTGCCGCGGGTGGCGTTGGAGTAGGGGCAGACCTGATGGGCGGCGCGGACCAGCTCGACGGCGTCGTCGCCCTCGACCGAGGGCAGGGTCACGTGGAGCTCGGCGGCGATCGTGAAGCTGCGGTCCTCGCCGGCCCTCAGCTTCACCTTGGAGTCGATCGCGACGTCGCCGACCTCGAGCTTCTGACGGCGGGCGACGGCGCCAGGGCGCTCTCGAAGCAGGCGGCGTAGCCGACCGCGAAGAGCTGCTCGGGGTTGGTGCCGCCGCCCTCGCCGCCCAGCTCGGCCGGGATGCGGAGGTCGACCTCGAGGGCGCCGTCGGAGCTGCGGCCGTGCCCCTCGGCGCGGCCTCCGGTGACGTGGGCTTCGGCGGTGTAGAGATCCTTGGCCATCTCGCTTCTCCTATCGGTGGGCGGCTACGGCTCAGAGTAGCCGGCTAGCGCCGCCGGACCCGCAGGCTGAGCAGGGCCGGGGTGCGGTCGGCGTTGCCGGCGCGGTCGACGGCGAAGATGCGGACCGTGTGCCGGCCGGGCGCGAGCATGTAGGCCCGGGGCGAGACGCAGGGCCGGTAGGGCTTGCGGTCGAGCTTGCAGCGGAAGGTCGAGCCGCGCTCGTTGGCGGCGAAGCGGAAGACCGCGCGGGCACGGGCCTTGGTCGTGGTCAGGATCGCCCGGGGCCGGGCGAGGATCTTGGTCCGGGGCGGCGTGCGGTCGCGGGGCGGCGGCTTGACCACCGGGGCTGGCGGCGGCGGTGCGGCGAGGCGGGACAGCGGGCAGTTCGTTGGAATGCTGTTCGGCGCGCCTTCGCGCACCGCCTCGCAGTTGATCGGGGCCGGGTCGCCGATACTGAGCGAAGTCGACCAGGGCCGAGTCGATGTCGGCGCCGCAGTCGATCACCGGGTCCGGCGTGCCGGAGTTGGCGAGGATCGAGTCTGGCCGGCCAGGCCGAAGTAGGTGTCGGCGCCCTGGTGGCCGAGCAGCTGGTTGTGGCCGCCGTCGCCGAAGAGGTAGTCGTCCTGGTTGGAGCCCTCGAGATCCTCGATCCCGGCCAGCGTGTCGAAGCTGCCGCCGGCGCAACTGGGGTCGCCGCCGGGCCGACTGCGCCGACCCGGCCCGGTCGATGCGAGCGTCGACGCCGACGCCGCCGAACCGCGCCCAGGAGGCGTTGTCGCGATCGGGCAGGGAGCGCCGACTCTTTCGACACCGCCGGAAATCGCTCGCCGTCGCAGACCGAGACCGAGAGGAAGAGGTCGTTGCCTTCGCCGCCGTAGAGCTGAGTCGGCGACCGCCGTTGTGGATCAGCGCGTCGTCGCCGGCGAGCGGCCGCGAGGACGTCGTGGCAGCTGCCCGGCCCGTCGACGAGAACGTCTTCGCCGGCACCGCCGGTGAGCGTGTCGTCGCCTTCGCCGCCGATCGCGACGACGGTCGACGCCGGCGGGGAAGCCGGTCGCCGAGATCGTGTCGTTGCCGCCCATGCCGGCGAGCAGGACCGAGTCGAGCGGCGCCGTCAGCGGGCAGGTGACGGTGGTGGGGTTCACAGGGGCGCAGCCGCCGAGGTCGGCGTCGAAGGACCCGCCGGCGATCGAGACGGTGACGGCGGAGCCGCCGAACGTGGCGGTGATCCGTCGGCGCCGGCGCTGCCGACGACGTAGACCTGCACGAGACCGGTGCCGGCGCTCGTCTCCCCGACGCTGACCTTGCTCGTTTCCCGCGGTTTCACGGTGGCGCTGGTGCCGCATCCGCCAACCGCCGGGTTGAAGCAGTTGTCGCCGGCGCCGGCTTCGATCGTGTTGGCGCCGGGGCCGCCGTCGAGATAGTCGCCGTCGGCGCCGCCGTTCAGCAGATCGTCGCCCCCGTCGCCCATGATCACGTCGGCGCCACCGCCGCCGTAGATCTGCTCGGCGCCCGGGCTGCCGACGATGTAGTCGGAGAAGGGCGTGCCGATGATCCGCTCGAAGACGCCGGGCTGGACTTCGTCGATGCCGCCGCCCAGGGAGGGTACTCCGTTGTCGCGTTGAACCCGCCGGCGCCGAGGTCGAGCCAGATTCCGCGCTCCTTCCCTGCTTCGGGGCCGGGGAAATTCGTCGCCGGGGTCGGGTTTTCCGCGCCGCCGAAACCCGGCGTGACCCCGGTCGCGAAGCTGAGCGTGTCGAAGCCGCCGCCGGTGTCGAAGATGTGGTCGATGGTGCCGTCGCCGCGAACGTAGTCGTCGCCCGCCTCGCCGTCGATCGTGTCGGCGCCGAAGCCGCCGGCGAGCAAGTCGTTGCCTGGGCCGCCTTCGAGCCCGTCGTCGCCGATGCCGCCGAAGAGCTGGTCGTTGCCTTCGTTGCCGCGCAGGGTGTCGTTGCCGCGGTCGCCGAAGACGATGTCGTCGCCGGGGCCGCCTTCGAAGGTCTGGCTGCCGACTTCGAGATGGCAGCCGGTTCGCAGGGACCCGTGACCGCGGCGACCGGCCGTGTTGGCGCCGACGATCGTGTCGTCGCCGGCCCCAGCGTCGACGTAGTCGACCGACGCCGGGACGACGATGCGGTCGGCGCAGGGCGTGCCGTAGGTCTCGTCGCCGATCCTGGCCGGGCCGGCGGCGCAGCTCGGCGAGACGGGCGCGCTCGCGGCGGCGGCCCCGCTGGTGGCAGGCAGGCAGAGAAGCAGGCAGGTGGCAGCCGCGAGGCCCCCCAGAAGCGATCGCATCCTGTCTCTACTACCCGCGCCGAGCGGGTTCGATTCGGTCATTGCCGGCCGCGCCGCGCTGAGCAGCTCCAGGCTGCCCCAGGCGGTGCGCAGCCGGTCGTGGCGGCGGACGGCGCCGAAGCCGGCCTCCTCGACGAAGAGCGGCAGCCGGCCGGCGGCATGGTCGCGGATGCCGTCGAAGCCGTCGAAGATCGCGAGGGTGAAGAGGCCGGCCCGCATCAGCGGATCCTGCGGCTTGCCCCAGTCGGCGATGTGGAGGCTGCCGCCGGGGCGGAGCACGCGGTGGGCCTCGGCCAGGGCGGCGCGCTTGCCGTCGGCGTCGAGGTGGTGCAGGAGCAGCGACATCGCCACCCGGTCGCAGCTGCCGTCGGCCAGCGGCAGCTCGTCGGCCAGGCCCTGCTTCCACTCGACGCTCGGCGCGCCCTCCTTGCCCTGGGCGATCGCCAGCACCTCGGGGTCGCCGTCGACCGCGACCACGCTCGCCGCCGGAGCCGCGGCGGCGAGCGCGATCGCGAAGGTGCCGGTGCCGGCACCGACGTCGGCGATGCGCGCTTCGGCGGGCAGGCCGGCCAGAACCTGGTCGGTGAGCCGGCCGCGAAACAGCTGCTCGCGCATGGTCACGGCGATGATCGAGTCGTAGAAGCGGGTCAGCCCACGCAGGCCGGTCGCCGTGACGTATCTGTCTGCGGCGGCCATCGAGCGCATTAAAGCGCTGTGCGAGCAAAACTGATCAGATGTTTAATCATCTAGACGATTAAACGTTTAATCATCTACGATGAGGACATGCTTTACGCCACGCCATCTCCGACCCCCTCCCTTCAAACCCGGCTCGACGAGCTCGACGTCCTGCGCCGATCTCTCGGGCACGAAGCCAGTCGTCCGCTGCGATGGATGGGGCCGCTGCGGCGGTCGCTGCGGGCGAGCTCCTTCGAGAGCTCGACCTCGATCGAGGGCTACAGCGTGTCTCCCGAGGAGGCGATCGCGCTCGTCGGCGACAGCGCTTCGGTGGACTCGGACGACGAGAACCGGCAGGCGGTCGCCTGCTACGCGCGGGCCATGGATCGCGTCGGCACGCTGGCGCACGACCCGGCCTTTCGCTGGCTCGACCGAGTCATCCTCGACCTGCACTTCGACGCCTGCTACTTCCAGCGGGACAGGGATCCCGGTCTCTGGCGGACCGGCCCGATCGGCGTCACCGCCAGCGACGGCTCGCTCGAGTTTCAGGGTCCCGACGCCGACACGGTTCCCGGCCTGATGGCAGAGGTGGTCGAGTGGCTCCAGGAGGGGGATCTCGACGCCACCCCGATCGTGCGAGCGGCGATGGCCCATCTCCACGTCACCTCGATCCACCCATTCCGCGACGGCAACGGGCGTGTCTCGCGCGTCATCCAGTCGCTGGTCCTCGCCAGAGAGGGGCTGATGTCGCCGGAGTTCTCCTCGATCGAGGAATACCTCGGCGAGAACACGCCCGCCTACTACGCGGCGCTGCGAGAGGTGCAGGCCGGCGGGTACCGGCCCGAGCGGGATGCCCCGGCTGGATCGAGTTCTGCGTCGAGGCCCACATCGCGCAGGCGCAGCGCCGCCTTGCCCAGGTCAGGGAGGCAGCGGCTCGCTGGGATCGCCTCGAAGCGCTCGTCGACGGTCGCGGCTGGCCGGATCGCCTGGTGATCGCACTGGAGCAGAGTCTCATCGGCGGTACCGACCGAGGGCGCTTTGGAGAAGAGGCAGAGGTCTCGATGGCAACCGCGAGCGCCGACTTTCGCCGCCTCCTCGATGCCGGGCTGGTCGAGCAGCGCGGCAAGGGCAGAAGCACCCGCTACTACGCGAGCGAGCGGCTGCGGGCGGAGCTCTCTAACTGACGCGGCGGTAGATCAGGTCGAAGTCGTGCTCCCAGCCCGAGGAGTCGTCCTCGATCTTCTCCCAGGCGCCCTCGATCGTGCTCGCCGTCGGCGCTGAGCTGGCCGAGGAAGCGCTGGGCGAAGCCCGGGGTCAGTTTCCGCAGCGACCAGACGCCGTCCTCGATGCTCGTCGCGTACCGGCGGACGACGCCGCGGGAGTCGAAGTAGTGCTGGACCAGATCGCCGCTCTCCTCGTCGACGGCGAGGATCGCGACACCGTCCGGAGCGGCGTCCACGGGCATCTCCCAGCGCTGGACCAGGAACGCCTCTCCCGGTCCCCACTGGAAGATCGTGTGCCCGCGCGGGCCTCCCTTCGGCAGCCACGGAGCCACCGCCTCGACAGTCCACTGGCCCGACCAGCGGCTCCAGCTTCTCCAGCTCGGCTTTCGCCTCCGGCTCCATCGCCTCAGCCTCCCTCCCGCAGGGGGCGCAGTGCCGCCTCGACGCGAACCAGCTCGGCGAGCATCTCCGCGCACGCCTGCTCCATCGTCTCGTTCGCCTCGACCCGGCCCTCGTCGTCGATGAACTGGGCGACGAAGGGGATCGAGACGGCGGGGAAGAGGGGCTGGATCCGCAGCGAGGAGAAGACCTGCTTGAGCATCTGCGCCGCCCGGGTGCCGGCGGCGACGCCGCCGTAGCTGACCAGGCCGGCGGGCTTGTAGGCCCACTCGTGATGGAGGAAGTCGAGCGCGTTCTTGAGCGGGGCGTTGAAGCCGTAGTTGTACTCGGGGATGACGAAGACGAAGGCGTCGGCGGCCTCGACCCGGGCGCTCCAGTCCCTGGTGTGCTGGTGCTCGTAGCGGCGCAGCCGCGGGTGGTTGGGCTCGTCCATGAACGGCAGCTCGACCTCGGCGAGGTCGACGAGGTCGAGCTCGAAGCCGCCGTGCGCCGCGGCCCGGTCGCGGAACCATTCCGCCACCGGCAGGCCGACCCGCCCCGGGCGAGTGCTGGCGATGACGATCTGAAGGGTCGGCCGGGGCATCGCCCCAGTCCCTACCCAGCGGCGTCGGCCGGTACACGCTCGCCCCAGGCCCGGAGAACGAACAAGGGCCGCCCGAGGGCGGCCCTTGTGCTGGTGCATGGAACGAACGGGGAGATCGCGACCGGGTGGGACAACGTCCGGTCCTCCTTCGCTCGCCGGTGCCCGGGGTGGATTCCGCCGGGCGCCCAAACCAGTGCGGCGCCTAGCGGCCCTGCACCTCCAGAGTCCCTTCAAGCATGTGACTCAAAATTAGGACCACCTCCTTTCTCTGGTCCGGGAATTGAAGCAAACCGGTCCGTCGCGCTCTACAGCGCATATCGTTCGCCGCCTCGTCCACGCCATCGGAGCGGAGGCTCACCGTTGGACATAGTTCTCGCGCTCGTCGCCGCGCTGCTGTTCGCGCTCGGCACCGTCCTGCAGCAGCGGGCCGGAATGGAAGCGCCCTCGGAGGGCGCCAGCTCGGGCTTGCTGCTGCGGATGGCGAAGCGGCCGGTCTGGCTGGCCGGGATCGCCGCCGACGGGCTCGGCTTCGTGGCGCAGGCGGCGGCGCTGGGGATCGGCCGGCTGGCGGTGGTGCAGCCGCTGCTGATCGCCAGCGTCGTCTTCGCGTTGCCGCTGGGGGCGCGCTTCAGCGGCCAGCGGATCCGCCGCACCGACGTCGGCGCCGCGATCCTCGTCGTCGCCGCCCTCGCGGCCTTCCTGCTGATCGCCGAACCCTCAGGCGGCAACGACGACGCGCCGCTCGGCGAGTGGCTGGTCGCCGGCGGCACCTGCGCCATCGCCTGCGCGCTCCTCGTCCTCTTCGGGCGGACCGGCTCGCCGCCGCGGCGGGCGGCGATGCTCGGCATCGCCACCGGCATCCTCTTCGCCCTCTCGGCGGCGCTGACCAAGGTCGTCGTCGACGAACTCGACGACGGGATCCTGGCCATGTTCACCGACTGGCACCTCTACGCGCTGGTCGCGGTCGGCTACGCCTCGATGACGCTGAACCAGCTCGCCCTCAACACCGGCGCGCTGGCGCCGGCGGTGGCGACCAGCATGGCCTTCGACCCGATCACCAGCGTCATCCTCGGCGTCACCCTGCTCAACGAGTCGCTGCGGACGACGGCGGTCGAGGGCATCGGGCTGGCAATCGCCCTCGGCGGCGGCCCTGGCGGGGATGGCGATCCTGGCGCGCTCGCAGGCCGACGCGGCTCCGCCACCGTCTCAACTTGGTGACTTGACCACACCCTGGTGGGGTCAAGTCACCAAGGAACCGAAGGCGCCCGTAGGATCCGACCCGAATGAGCGCTGAGGAGAAGCCGGCCCCTGGTCGGGACGCTGCCGAGGGCGGCGCCGAGCGCGCCGAGTTCCAGGAGCAGACCCGGGCGCACCGGCTGGAGAAGCTCGAGAAGCTGCGCGAGCGCGGCATCGAGCCCTACCCGGTTCGCTTCGACCGCGACTCCACGGCCGCAGCGCTGCGCGAGGAGTTCGCCGACCTCGCCGCCGGCTCCGACACCGGCAAGGTGGTCCACCTGGCCGGGCGGATCATGGCCGAGCGCCGCCACGGCGGCCTCGACTTCGCCGACCTTCAGGACGAGACCGGCCAGATCCAGCTGATGGCGACCCGCGAGGCGGTCGGCGCCGACGAGCTGCACGAGTTCTCCGACCTCGACCTCGGCGACTGGGTCGGCGTCGAGGGCACCGTGATCGCCTCCAACCACGGCGAGCTGACCGTGCGGGTCGACAAGTTCGAACTGCTCTCGAAGAGCCTGCGGGCGCTGCCCGACGTTCGCCACGGCGTCGCCGACGCCGAGACGCGCTACCGCCAGCGCTACCTCGACCTGACCCTGGACGAGCCCTCGCGGCGGGTCTTCAAGATCCGCTCCTCGGTGATCGCGACCACCCGCCGGGTGCTGACCGAGAAGGGCTTCACCGAGGTCGAGACCCCGGTCCTGCTGGGCCAGGCCGGCGGCGCCGCGGCGAAGCCGTTCATCACCCACCACAACGCGCTGAACATCGACATGACCTTGCGGGTGGCGCTGGAGCTGCCGCTGAAGCGGCTGATCGTCGGCGGCATGAACCGGGTCTTCGAGATCGGCCGCGTCTTCCGCAACGAGGGCCTCGACACCCGCCACAACCCCGAGTTCACCCTGCTCGAGGCCTACCAGGCGTTCGGCGACTACCACGACATGATGGACCTGACCGAGGCGATCATCGCCACCGCCTGCGAGGACGCGATCGGGACCACGGTGGTGACGATCCAGGGCAAGGAGGTGGACCTGAAGCCGCCGTGGCGGCGGGTGACGATGGCCGACCTGATCAAGGAGAACGTCGGCGTCGAGATGCATCCGTCGATGCCGGTCGAGGAGGCGCGCAAGATCGCCGACGGCATCGGGGTCGAGTGGCTCGACGCCTGGGGCTCGGGGAAAATCATCAGCGAGGTCTACGACGAGAGCTCCGAGCACCTGCTGCTGGAGCCGACCTTCGTGATGGACCATCCGCGCGAAATCTCGCCGCTGGCCCGCGCCCACCGCGACGACCCCGAACTGACCGAGCGCTTCGAGCTCGTGGTCGCGGCGCGCGAGCTCGCCAACGCCTACAGCGAGCTCAACGACCCGGTCGACCAGGCCGAACGCTTCGAATCGGAGGCGCGGCTGCAGGCCGGCGGCGACGACGAGGCCGAACCGGTCGACGACGACTACGTCAAAGCGCTCGAGTACGGGCTGCCGCCGACCGGCGGGCTCGGGATCGGCCTCGACCGCCTGGTGATGCTGATCTCCGGCGCCGAGGCGATCAGGGACGTGATCCTCTTCCCGACGCTGCGCCCGGAAGGGACCATCGGGGAGAGCGCCGGTGGTCCCTCCTCACTCGGTCCATCGTCGATCAGCGCCGACAAGCTGACGCCCGAGCCGGAGCTCTCCTCCGCCGCAAAACGTTCGGAGGGACCACCGGCGCTCTCCCCGACCAGGCGCCCTCGGTCGCTGCGGATCACTGGCGTGGCTGAGCGTCATCGTCGGGTTGCTGTCGATGCTGCCGACCGCGACGTCGATTCGGTTTTCGCTGGGTCACTTCAGCTTCATCGCCGGTGGGGGGACGATCCGCGGGGCTGATCGCATCCGTGGCGATTGGGCTCGGGTTGATCGCCGTCGCGCGCGGGCTCAGCCGCGGCAAGCGGCGCGCCTGGGCGATCGCGACGGTGTTGTTCGCCGCTCGCCGCGGTGGTCCACCTGATTCACGGCCCGGACCCGATCACGGTCGCGCTCTCGGCGGCGATGCTGGTGGCGCTGGTCTGGTTCCGGGACGACTTCCGCGCCCACAGCGATCCCGGGCTCGATGCAGCAGGCGGTGATCTTCGTCCCGGTCTACCTCGTCGGCGTCTTCCTCTTCACCTGGATCACCCTCTTCGCCGAGCGCGCCCACGTCTCCCCCGACCTCAGCTTCTGGGGCATCGTCGAAACCGCCTACAAGGGGATGGTCGGCCTCGACGGGCCCTACACCTACGGGCGCCAGGTCTTCGCCGACTTCTTCGAAATCTCGCTGGTCGTGCTCGGGGTCGCCGGGCTGTTGATCCTGCTTTACCTGCGTCCTGCGCACCTTCGTCCAGGCCGATCCGCCCAGCCCCGAGCGCCGGCGCCACGCAGAGGAGATCGTGCGCCGGTGGGGCGACGACACGCTCGACTACTTCGCCCTGCGCCGCGACAAGAACTACTTCTTCTCGGCCGACGGCAAGTCGCTCGTCGCCTACCTCTACGTGCGCGGCACGGCGATGGTCGCGGCCGACCCGATCGGCCCGCCCGGAGACGAGGCCCGCACGCTCGACGAGTTCCTCGGCTTCTGCGCCGGGCGCGGCTGGCGGGTCGCCTTCTTCGCCGTGCGCGAGGCCGACGCCGAGCTCTACCGGGCGCGCGGCATGCACACGATCTATCTCGGCGACGAGGCGATCCTCCACTGCGACGAGTTCAGCCTCGACGGCGCCGGGATGAAGGCGGTCCGCGCCGCGGTCAAGCACGTCGAGAAGGGCCACTCGTTCGAGCTGATCGCCGAGACCGAGGCCGGCCCGGAGCTGATCGCGGAGCTGAACGAGATCAGCGAGGAGTGGCGCAAAGGCGCGCCGGAGCGCGGCTTCACGATGGAGCTGGGCGAGGACGTCGAGGGCACCCAAAGCGACTTCGTGCTGGCGGTCGCCTGCGACAAGCAGGGCGGCCGGGTCGAGGGCTTCCTCCGCTTCGTCCCCGTCTACGGCGCCGAACCCGGCTACTCGCTGGACCTGATGCGGCGCCGCCCCGACTCGGCCAACGGCATGACCGAGTACCTGATCGCCGAGGCGGCGCTGGCGCTCGGCGCCCGCGGCTTCAAGCGCCTCTCGCTCAACTTCGCCGCCTGGGGCCGGCTGCTCGACAGCGCCGAGGACGCCGGCCTCTCCGGCCGCCTGCAGCGGCTGATGGCGAAAGGGCTCAACCCCTTCTTCCAGATCCAGAGCCTGCGCGATTTCAACCAGAAGTTCGACCCCGAGTGGGTGCCGCGCTCGGTCGTGATCGACGACCTCTCCGACCTGCCGCGGCTGGCGATGCTCTACGCCAGCGTCGAGGGCTTCCTCGAGGTGCCGATCCTGAGCCGGGTGCTTGGAGCCGCCGATCCGCCAGCGGGTCGAAGCGGCCAAGGACGTCGCCCCGGCCTAGTCGCCGCGGCGGGCTACTCGACGACGAAGCGGGTCGGGACGAAGGTCTGGGTGTCGACCGGGGGCCGCACGTAGGCGCGCTCCTGGCGCGGCGGCAGCTCGATCTTCTCCTCGTGGACCGGGTGGCGGGGGATCCGTTCCAGCAGGTGGCTGATCAGGTTGAGCCGGGCGGTGCGCTTGTCGTCGGCCTCGACCACGAACCAGGGCGACTCCTTGGTGTCGGTGTAGGCGAACATCTCGTCCTTGGCCTCGGCGTAGTCGACCCAGCGGGCTCGCGCCTCGAGGTCCATCGGGCTCAGCTTCCACTGCTTGGTCGGGTCGTCGATGCGGGCTTGGAAGCGGCGCTCCTGCTCCTCGTCGGAGACCGAGAGCCAGTACTTGACGAGGATCAGCCCGGAGCGCATCAGCAGCTCCTCGAAGCGCGGCGCCGCCCGCATGAAGTCCTGGTACTCCTCGTCGCTGCAGAAGCCCATCACCCGCTCGACCCCGGCGCGGTTGTACCAGCTGCGGTCGAACAGGACCATCTCCCCGGCGGCTGGCAGGTGGGCCACGTAGCGCTGGAAGTACCACTGGGTCTTCTCGCGCTCGGTCGGGGTGCCGAGGGCGACCGTGCGCACCACCCGCGAGTTGGTCCGCTCGCCGATCCGCTTGATCACCCCGCCCTTGCCGGCGGTGTCGCGGCCCTCGAAGAGGACGGCGACCCGCAGGCCGGCGTGGACGATCCATTCCTGCAGCTCGACCAGCTCGGTCTGCAGCCGCTTCAGCTCCTTCTCGTACTGCTTCTTGGAGATGACCTCGGGAGCGTCGTTGGACTTCGGCATGGCCTCGCTCCACAATAGCCTTGAGCGTCCGTGACCACCGCATCCATCTTCACCGACTTCTGGGAGAACCTCGAACAGCACGACGAGCAGGGGCTGTTCCTCGTCCTCGTCGGCTTCATCCTCTCCTTCGCCTTCATCCGCATGAGCACGCGGATCATCCGCAGCGAAAGCGTCTCCTGGTGGCCCGGCAACATCGAAAGCGACGGCGGCGTCCACCTCCACCACCTGGTCTTCGGGATCGTGACGATGATGGTCTCCGGGATCATGATGGCGCTCGCCTTCGGGGCCACCCCGCTGACCGAGATCGCGGCGTTCGGCTTCGGCGTCGGCGCCGGCCTGACGATCGACGAGTTCGCCCTCTGGGTCCACCTCGAGGACGTCTACTGGGCTGAGGAGGGGCGCAGCTCGATCGACGCCACCGTGATCGCCGCCGCGGCGATGATGCTGATCCTGATCGGGGCAAGCCCGGTGGCGATCGAGACCGGCTCCACCTCAGCGGTGATCGGCACCGTCGTCAGCTTCGTCCTCGTCTTCTTCTTCGTCACGATCAGCCTGCTCAAGGGGCGGATCCTGCACGGGACGCTGGGCATCTTCTTCAGCCCGCTGGCGGTCTACGCGACCTGCCGGATCGGCAAGCCCAACTCGGCCTGGGCCCGGCGCCGCTACGGCGAGCGCAAGCCGAGGAAGCAAGCGAAGGCGGAGGCTCGGTTCCCTCCCGACCGGCGTACCGAGCGCTTCAAGGAAGCCTTCCGGGACATGGTCGGCGGCAAGCCGAGCGAGGGCCTGGACGCGGCCCGCGACGAGGCGATCGCGGCGACCCGTGAGGCGGCTGACGAAGTGCGCCAGCGGGCCGAACAGGTCGCGGCCGGCGAACTCCCGCACCGCGAGGACTAGCCGCGGCGGCGCTCTTGCTGCGCCATGAGCTGCACGGTAACCAGCAGCAGGACGTCGATTGCAAGCCCGAAGACGGCGCCGAACTGCGACTCGACGAAGGTGAAGACGCGGGTGACGAAGATCGAGACCAGCAGTGCCCGCGTGAACCAGGCGTAGGCATCGAGGCGCTGGCGGCGGGCCAGCCGCACCAGCCCGAAGGCGACCATCACGCTGGAGACCGCAGTGGAGACGAGGCTGGCGAGGTTGAGGAAGTTGAGGTGGCCGAAGGAGTCGCGTTCGAATTCCGCCCGCGCCGCGTGGTCGCTGAAGGTGACCGAGAGGACCAGGCCGAGCACAAGGACGACGCCGGCCAGGGCCCAGGCGGCGAAGACAGTGAAGAAGACGGCGTGGAACCAGCCGTGCTCGGTCCAGCTCCGATACCGGGCGGCGGTCGCGTCGGCCAGGCGCCGGTACCAGGGCGGGTCGGGGTTGGGCTTGGTGTCGACGTCCTCGGCGAGGGTGACCAGCGGGTCGCGCAGCGGATGGCTCGACGGCACCTCGGCCAGCAGGGCCAGGGCCTGGTCGCGGTATTCGACCTTGAACGGCCCCCGGGTGGCCTCCCCGATCAGCTCGACCGCGTTGCGGACCTTCTCGTCGTCGTCGAGGCCGCGGTGGCGCTGGTAGGTGCGGGAGCCGATGTAGAGGCCGATGAAGATCAGGTAGATCAGACCCGCCGCCGGTTTGTAGAAGTAGTTGTTGTCGGCGGTGATGAACTTGCCGAGCTCGTCGATGAAGAAGCCGAAGCCGACGCCGCCGATCAGCGCCGCGGCCTGGCGGGCGCGGCGCCCGAGCAGGCTGAGCAGGATCGCCAGGGCGACGACCATGAAGAGACCGCCCCAGAGCAGGTGGGCGATATGGAGGCCGTGGCCGCCCAGCTGCGGGTAGTGGGTGAGGTAGAGCTGGGTGCGGATGCAGAGCTCGGTGGCGATCGCGGTGACGAAGAAGGTGAGGTGGAGCGCCGCCATGTTGAAGTTGCGGGGCGCCCGCTGCAGCAGGTGGACGTTCACCAGCTCTCCTCCGGGGCCGGTTCCGGCGTGCTCGTGATGCCGGCCGCGATCGCGCCCATCTTCTCTTTGCTGTGCTCGCGGGCGTAGAGGAAGTAGACGCAGAGCCCGAGCGCGGCCCAGACCCCGAGCCGGATCCAGGTGTCCCCGGGCAGGGTCGCCATCAGCGCCAGCGAGGAGACGATCGCGGTGCCGGCGACCAGCGGCAGCGCCGGCACCCGGAACGGGCGCGGCAGGTCGGGGTAGCGGCGGCGCAGGGTGACGACGCCGGCGGAGACGATGATGAAGGCGAGCAGGGTCCCGATCGAGATCAGTTCGCCGAGGACCGAGAGCGGCACCAGCCCGGCGACGATGCCGCCGACGATCCCGCAGAGGACGATCGAGAACTGCGGGGTTTTGGTCCGCCCGCTGACCTTGCCGAAGGCCGGCGGCAGCATCCCGTCCTCCGACATCCGCATGAAGATCCGCGTCTGCCCGTAGAGGGTGACCAGCACGGTCGAGGCGAGGCCGACGACGGCGGCGACGTCGGTCAGCTTCAGCAGCCAGTCGAGGTCGCGGCCGCCGGCCTGGAGGGCGACAGCGATCGGGTCGGCGACCCCGAGCTGGCGGTAGTTGACCATGCCGGTGAGGACGAAGCCGACGGCGATGTAGATGACGGTGGCGATGATGACCGTGCCGAGCAGGCCGATCGGCACGGTTCTTCGCGGGTTGCGCGCCTCGGCGGCGGCGGTCGAGACCGCGTCGAAGCCGATGTAGGCGAAGAAGACGATGCCGGCGCCGCGGAAGACGCCGGACCAGCCGAAGTCCCCGAACCCCCCCTCGGCGGCCGGCAGGAACGGCTTCAGGTTCGAGGAGGAGACGTAGAAGATGCCGACCACCACGACCAGCAGGAGGATCGAGAGCTTCAGCAGCACCATCGAGTTGTTGGCAATCGCCGACTCGCGGGTGCCGAGCCAGAGCGCACCCGAGGTCAGCAGCATGATCCCCAGCGCCGGCAGGTTGACGATCCCGGGGTCGTCGCCGAACGGGGCGGTGACCAGGGCGTGCGGGAGGTGGACGCCGAAGGAGTCGAAGAGGCTGACGAAGTAGCCCGACCAGCCGACCGCCACGGTCGAGGCGGCGAACAGGTACTCGAGCAGCAGGTCCCAGCCGATGAACCAGCCGACGAAGGAGCCGAAGGCCGCGAAGGCGTAGGAGTAGGTGCTGCCGGCGGCTGGGATCATCGAGGCCAGCTCGGCGTAGCAGAGCGCGGTCAGGCCGGCGACGATGCCGGCGAGGATGAAGGAGATCAGCACCGCCGGCCCGGCGTAGTGGGCGGCGGCGTCGCCGGTGACGACGAAGATGCCGGCGCCGACGACGCTGGCGACGCCAAGCAGGGTGAGGCTGAAGGCGCCGAGCGCGTTCGAGTTGAGCCGGGTGCGGTCGTGTTCGGCCGTCGCCAGGATCGCGTCGAGGTTTTCGCGATCCTGGCCCGGGGCGCCCATGCGCGGCTGATCCTGCCACGGGGACCGGCGCGACTAGGGTCCGCCCCGTGACCCGCTCCCGCTCGATCCCGCTCGCCGGCATCGGCACCGCCCTGCTCTGCAACTACTGGGTGCTGGAAGGCCTGCTGGCCAAGCGCACCGACATCGACGATTCCTGGATCAGCGACCTCGGCGCCCGCAGCGAGGTCTTCGGCTGGCGCTTCGAGCTGCTGGCTGTCATCTCCGGCCTGGCGATCGCCGCCTTCGCGCTGCTCCTGCTGCCGCGACTCGGCCGCCTCTCCCCCACCTTGCGGCGCGGCGTTCTCGCCCTCCTCGCCACCGGCATCCTGGCCGCGATCGGCGGCGCCCCGCTCAGCTGCGCCGAAGGCCTCGAATCCTCCTGCTCGCTCGCCTACGACCCCTTCGACGTGATCCACGCGACCGCCAACATCGCCGAAATCGCCACCACCGCACTCGCCTTCGCCTGGGTCGGCTTCGCCTTCCTGCGGCTGCCGGCGCGGCGCCGCGCCGGTCGGATCACCCTCGCGATCGGCGCCCTCTGGCTCCTGCTCACGGCGATCACCGGGCTCAGCTACCTCAGCACCGACGTCGACTCCCTCAAGGGCATCTTCCAGCGGGGCGATCAGGTCCTGTTCGGGGTCTGGATCGCCTTCCTCGGCATCGAGGCCAATTCTTAGCGTCAAGAATTCGGGGCCTCGCCGAGCGCATCGGCAAGTTCTCGCCGCGAGCTGATGTCGAGCTTGCCGTAGGCCGCGCTGAGGTGGGCCTCGACCGTCTTGATGGTGACAAACAGGGACTGGGCTATCTGTCGATTGCTCATGCCTGCCGCAGCCAGGTCCGCTACGCGCCGCTCACTCGGCGTCAGCGACTCCACCCCGATCGGCGTATAGCGACGAACCGTCTCACCACTCGCGCGCAGCTCGTCGTTGGCGCGTCTCGCGATACGAGCGGCCCCACACTGACGGGCGACCCTGAATGCCTGCCGCAACGGCCCGCGGGCGTCGGCACGACGCCCCTCGGCGCGAAGAGCGGCGCCCAGCTCCACCAGTGCGTGCGCGTACTCCAGCTGCCTTGGCGAGCCGTCCATTACGGCGACGGCCTCCTCCAGCAACTCGATTCCTTCCGAACCGCCGCACGCCGCCGCGGCAGCACGCAAGCCGTTCGCGATCGAGGCCGGGGCACCCCAGCCTCGAACGGTGGCCATCGTGCGCTCAGCCAGCTCCCTGGCCTGCCCCCTCTCGCCAATCGCGACCAGCGCTCGAACGGCAATTGGGCTCGCTGACGCGATCGGTCCGGGACCGAGACCCATGTTCTCCGCCTGGGTCGCGAGCGCCGAGAAGTCTTCGACGGCTTGCTCGAATTCGCCCCTCTCGAAGCGCAAGTGGCCGCGGATGAGCGGCAGCAGGCTGAACATCGCATTTTCCGGGATCGGGCCCGCGGCCATGCCGGTCGCCTGGAGCTCAGCTTCCGCCGCCTCCAGCTCATCCCGCAAGATCAGGACCTCCATCAGAGGGGGGATGTAGATCAGGACAACCGGGAAGACTCCTGCCAACCGCGCGAGATGGATTGCCTGCCGCAGGTCCGCCTCTGCACTGACGAGGTCGCCGTACCCCCAGGCGACGAATCCACGAAGAAACCAGGCACGCATGAGGTCGGGAGTCGCGTCCCGCTCGCGCGCGATCGCCAGTGCGCGATCAGCGGCACGCCGTGCCGCGTCCACCTCGTCAGCAGCGACGAGCGACATCACCGCCACCGTCGACGCAACGAGCTCCGGCTCCTCGGCGAAGATGACGCCGTCATCTCCCAGCGCCCGCTTGGCCGCATCGACGACTGTCTCTCTCGTGGTCGCGGCCACCATGCCCGCGCGAACTTCCATCGCGGCAGCCAGGCGGCCGGTAGGCGTATCCGGATCGATCCGGTCCGCGTAGCGCGTGAGGTCTATCTCGGGTGCGGAAGGGGTCAGCAGGGCAAGGGTGCTCAGCTGGGCCTCCAGTTGGAACGCGCTCTCGACGTCGTCTGCCGTCACCGCGACTTCGACAGCCTGGACGAGCATCGCGACGGCCTCCTCGAATCGTCCGCCGAGCGCCATCGACATCGTCAGCTTTACCGCCCAACGAGTACGCAGGGATGGATCGCGCTCCAACTCCGCGAGCACGTCCCCCTCGATCGTGGTCAGCACCGAATGATCGGCCGCCCGGAAGCCCGCCGTTATCAGCGGCTCCAGCACCGCGGCTCGTAAATCCGCCGGCGGAGGCTCCCGCAGCGCCCGAGTCAGATAGGCCATGGCCGAACGCGGAGCGCCGCTGAGCAAGGCGCGTTCCCCCGCCAGAAGGAGGGTCTCCACCGTCGCCCGCTCTCCCTGCGACTCGCTGGCCAGCAACTGCGTGGCGATCTGCTCCGGCGTGGCGTCACGCTTTCGCAGGAGCGTCGCGGCCCGGAAGTGCGAGTTGGCCCGCTCGCTGAAAGGCAGGTTCGCGTAGATCGTGTTGCGCACGAGCGGATGGACGAATCGGAGCGAAGGGCCGGGGCCGATGATGGCGCTCGCGCGCAGTTCGTCGGCAGCACGCCGAGTCGCCTCGAGCTCGAGATCGGCCAGCTCGGCCAACAAGCGCGGATCGCTTGCATCTCCCATGACGGCCAGCGACTCGGCGATGGCCGCCGCTGCCGGAGAGAGTGGGGCGATACGCGTCAAGACCATGCGCCCCACCCGCTCCGGCGCCAGCTTCCGGACCACCTCCGCCTGCTTCGCGGTGGGCTCGATGCGCTGCTCCAAAAGCGTGCGCGCCAACTCACAGAGCAAGAAGGGATTGCCCACGCTGACCTCATGGCAGGCGGCTGCGAACGACGGCTCCGGCGGGCGCGCGAGCTCCTGCGCCAACAGCGCGGCAGATCCTTCGGCGCTGAGCGGCGCCAGCTTGAGATGGCGGATCGAGGAGTCGGTCAATACCCGCTCGAAGCCATCTGCCGAATCTGGCTCATCCGGCCGGGCCGCCATGACCAGCAGCACGGGAAGCTCCTCCAACCGCGGCAGCAAGAAGCCGAGATAGTCCAGGGAAGCCGCATCGGCCATGTGGAGGTCATCGATCGCCAGCAGCAGCGCTCCCTTCTCGGCCAAGGCGGCGGTCACCCAATAAAGCCCGTGGAGCACGGAGAACGAATCATGGGTCGAGGTGTCGAGCGGATCCCGCCCCAATGCGCCGCGGGCCGCGCTTGCCCCCTCGAGAAGCCCATCCCGCTCGTCCATCGGGAGTGCGGCGAGCCGGGGTTCGAACATCTGCCGCACCAGGGAAAAGGGGAAGTCGCGCTCGAGATCGGTCGCTCGTGCCGAGAGCACATCGAGCTCCGCGACGGCACCGGCCTTACGAACCTCGCCCAGCAGATGAGTCTTCCCCAATCCCGCGCCGGCTTCGATCACCACCGCACCGCCCCTGCCGCCGCTTACGCGGTCAATGAGGGAATCGACCTCGGCACGCTCGCGCGCACGCTCCTGCAGCATCTTTGTCGCCCCCCTCGTCAGACCGATCAAGAATTCTTAGGGTGGATCTTAGGGGCAGCCCCCGTGGCGCGCCAGCACCGCAGCGCGGACACTCACCGGCATGAAGATGACTCGAGTGGCACATGGCGAGGTCCTGCCCCACCCGTTGATCCGGCCAAAGGCAAAGCGGAAGAAGACAACCAGGAGGAAGGGGCCCAAGTTCGTCAAGGCCCATCCTCTCGCCGTCCGGCTGAAACACCCCAGGCATTTCCCCCACTAGGCGATTCGCTTAAAAATTGGGGGGGAAGTTAGGGGGCATCCCTGTGGCGAGCACCCGTTGAATGACAGACACTCGCCACACACATCAATCAACCATTGTCGAGCATGTTTTTAGGGCATCTCGACTTGGCATGACAGGGAGGTCCAAATGGAGCACCTGAAAGACTTGAAGAGGGGCGGCTTGCTCTTGAGCTTGCTCGCGGCGTTGATCGTCACGATGGCCCTTGCCTCATCGGCAGCGACGGCAAGTCCGTACTGCGGAGGCCAGTCGGTCAACAATGCGAACAAGTGCTGGGGCAGCGGCCGTTCGATGAGCGGCGCCAATGCCTATGGACAGAGCACCGGCGTATGTGTTGGTGCGGATCTCACCCAAGGAACCTGCGCACCGACCGGCCAGCTGGCCGTGGTCAACGTGCCTACGGGCCCGCACGCCCCTTGGGTCATAGGGACCGCATCTGCCTTCACCGTCGTCGGTGCCGGTAACACCTGGTAGCCGACAGGCGACAGTGCGGCACCCCACAGGAAGAGTCAGTGCGGCACGTGGGAAGGCAATCAGGGATCGCGAGCAACGGGCCGAGCGGCCGCTCTTCAGGTGGGAGCTGGCAACTCGGCCACTGCTCGCACTCATGCTTTCCATGAGCTTGACGGCCTGCGGCGCTCAGCAGGTACGCGGTGGGCGAGCGCCGACGGTCCCCGACCGTCGCATATCGCACCTGCTGTCGGTCAACTTCGCCCTCCTCAGCACCCTCCCCGATGGCATTCCTTCCATCGTCAGGCGGACCCTGAGGGTTCCGGTTTCCGGCGTGAGCTGGAGCCTCGCCCGGCGTATCCCGGTCTCTCTGCCGGGCGCGTACTGGTTGGTTCCCGGCATCGAGAACCTCTGCATCGTGGCCACGACCCCCAAGTCCCCGTCCGTCGGCACCGTCTGCGCAAGCGTCGACCAAGCGCTTCGCCACGGGATCGCGAATACCTCACTCGACCCGACCTCCGGCAGGCGCATCATCGTCGGCGTCGTCCCGAAGGGGACCCGAACCGTTCTCGTCCGGAGTGGCGCCTCGACCATCTCCGCGCATGTGCGCCATGGATACTTCGTACTCAGCGACTCAACTCCCTCGCCACCGGACCAGCTGACTTTGCGCTAGAGGCCGACGGCTATTTGCTCACCGTCGCGGTGGCGTTGGTGTAGGAGGTGCTGGCGAGAACAGTGGCGGTGATCGTATTGGTGAAGGCGCCACTGACGGGGGCGGTGTAGGTGAAGCGGGTGGTGGATATCGCCGGGCCCGTCGCTGCGATCGCCAGCGAGGCGCCTTCGGCGACGGTGCCACCGGTGGCCGTCACTTTCGCGGTGTGGCCGCTGCCGAGTTCGGAGACGGTGTTGCCGACACTGTCGGTGACGGCGACGTTGGCGCTGACCGTGCCGCTGTTGCCCAGCGTGGTGATGACGCAGGTGAAGAGGCAGGGCGGAGCGATGCTGCCGGCGCTGGCGGTAACGCTGGTCAGCCCCCAGCGGGCCGCGGCGCCGACGGAGACAGTGAAGGCAAGTGGCGCGGCGGTCACGATCGTGCCGTCGGTCGCGATGACGCTGGCGGCGCCGGCTTTGCTCAGTTTCATCACCCGGGTGCCGGTGGTCCCGGCGGTGAACGTCAGCACCGTCGCCGAGCCAAAGTTGATCGCGGTGCCAGCGGTGTTGGTGACGGTCGCGGCGGCGCCGCTGGGGCTGGCTTCGGCACCGGAGAAGGTGATGCTCTTCGACCCCGCGTAGGAGGTGGCCGTGTTGCCGTAGGCGTCCTGCGCGGTCGTCGTCAGGTTGTCGCTGGCTGCCGCCACCGGGGTCAGCGTCGCCGCGGTCAGAACCAGTTTCGCCGCCGCCCCGGGCACCGGCGTTACGCTGACGGCGGTGTTGGTGATCGTGCCCTCAGTCGCCTTGACGGAGGCCGCGGTGGCGCTCTTGTAGAGGACCATCTCGCCGTTGACGTCGCCGGACGCGGTCGCGACCCCGGCCGTGAAGACGATCGGGGTCGCGGCCCCGAAGGCGATGTCGTTCCCGGCCGAGTCGGAAACCGTCGGCAGCGTGCCGCTGGGGCTGGCCACAGCGCCTGAGAAGACGAGGTTGTGAGAGCCGGTATAGGCGGTGGCGGTGTTGCTGTAGGCATCCTGCGCGGTGATCGTGAGGTCGTCGCCAACACCCACGGTGGGCGTCGTCGACTGGACGGCCAGGACGTACTTGGTGGCGGCGCCCGGGCTCACGGTCAGCGCCAGCGGCACCGGGGTGGTGAGCGAGCTCGAGCTCTCGGTGGCGACGACGTTGGCCGCTCCCGACTTGTAGATCTTCAGCACGCCGTTTTTCGACGAGGTCACCGCGGCGACGCCGGCGCTGAAGGTGAGCGCGGTGCTGCTGCCGAAGTTGACCACGGTGCCGGCGCTGTTGACGACGGTGGGGGCATTTCCCAACGGGCTCGAGGAGGCGCCGGAGAAGATCAGCGTGTGCGAGCCGGTGTAGGAGGCGGCGGTCGCCTCGTTGACGTCCTTGGCGGTGATCGTGAGGTTGTCGGCGACGGAAGCGGCCGGAGTGTTCGTCGCGGCCGCGATCGCGAAATGGGTCGCTCGACCGATCGTCACGGTCACCGAGGAGCTGGTGCTGACGGTCGACCAGGAACGCCAGACCGCGGTCACGGTGTAGGTGTATTTGCCGGGTTCGAGGCCGCTGTCGCTGCAACTGACGGCGATGGTTGGCGTCGCTTCCGTGGCACAGGTCCCCCCCGCGTCGTCGCCATCGCGGGTGACGAAGTATTTGACCGCTTCCGCCCCGGGCGCGGTCGCGGCACTCCAGGCCAGCGAGACCGTCCCTCCCGCCACCGGTGCCGTGGCGGTGGTAATCACCGGTTTCGTCAGTTTCGAGATTTCGGCTTTGGCGGTCCCCAGGCCGGCAGAGGTGAAGTAGGCGAGGGCTGTTCCGGAGATCGCCGCCACGACCGCGACGGCGACGAAGCCCCAGGCAAGTCGAGATCGGCGCGGCTGCCTCAACCGAGAGCCCCCCCGGAGAAGGCCAGCGGGAAGCTGACTCCTTGGCAGGCGTCCTGATTGACCGGAAGGTCGCGGAGGGCGATCGCGGGCGCGGAGACGCCGCCGGCCGGGAGCCGAACCGAGCCTCCCGCCGGGATCGCCAGCGGCTTACGCACCGATGCGCTCGACTGGATCAGTTCGAGGTTGGCGCCGCTCGGGCAGGCTGGCGGATCGGCGCTCACCGAGACTTTCAGAGAGGTGACGCGGATCGGTGCCGAGTTGGGGTTGGTGAGCACGAGCGGGATCGCAATTGCGGGCGCGCCCGGGTAGAGCCGGTCCAGGGCCGAGAGCTCAGCCACGATCGAGAACTTCTGCGGCTGCCCCTGCACCCAGGCGAACCGGGCCGGGCGGCTGCGGCCCCCGTCGGCGTTGACCCGCACGAGGAACTGGTGCGGGCCGACCGCGAGGCCGCGATAAGCGACACGGGCGCGGGCGCACCCCTTCCAGGCGGCATCGTCGAGCTTGCACTGGAAGTCGACGTCCGCCCGACTCGAGGCGTAGCGAAAGGAGACCATGGTCGAGAGCGTCGTTGCGGCTGGGTGGCGGACGATGCGGGGCTGGGGCGGGCGGGCGCCGGCGGTGCGGGGCTCGGGCACAGGCGCCCGCGCCGCGACGCTCCTCGCCGTGGGCGGGATCGAGTCGCCGTGCCGCGGCGCCGACGTGGCGTATGCCACCGCGGCCAGGCACCCGGTGGCGCTCACCAGCGCCACCAGGAGCTTGGCCACGGTGGCCCGCCTGCTCTGGTTCCCCGAATCGAACATGCCTCGTCGTCAGGTCCGAGCCGGGACTTCCATCCCGACCCGTCCCGGTCCGACGTGATGGCTGCTAGTTGCTCGTCAGATTCAGCGTCAGCGTCGCGCCCTGGCAGGCGTCCTGGTTGACCCCGGTGTCGTTCATCGTCAGGGTCCCAACCGGGGTGACGGTCTGGTTGGTCCCCGTGCCGAAGACCTTGTTGACGACGACCGCGGGCATCGCGAAGTCCGGGTTGCCGCCGGTTATGACTTTGCTGCAGGTCGAGTGACCGGCATCGACGGCGATGCTCGACAGCGTGATCGTGCCGACCCGCTGGGCCGCCGACGAAGGGTTGTCGACGGTGAAGTTCACGGTCGAGCTGCCGCCCGGGTAGAGAGTCGAGGCGACGGTGCCTTTGATGGTGACGGCGGAGCCGCTGCCGACGGTAGCGGTGGCGGTACCGCTGCCGGTCGAGGTGAAGTACGCGTAGGCGCCGGCGGCAACGACCAGCGCGGCGAGAGCGGTGAGAGCGAGTACCCGTTTCCTGGTGATCCAGAGCATGTGAAAAAGACCCTTCTGCTTGATGTGTCGGCGGAGCTGTCGCTCCCTATGCCCGGCACCATCGGCGCCCCTTGAGAAAACCTTGAGCCCAACCATCAGGCACGAATTTTTTGGCTCCCAGAGCGGCTTTGCGCGACTTGTCCCCAGCGTCTAAACAACCCTCGAATCGCGCGCCGGAAGGGCTGAATTCGCTCAGGGATCCATGCACTTTCTATGAACCTGTCCGTTTACTCAAAATATCTTAAGCTGCGGCCG
The DNA here is from genome assembly GCA_963829445.1 of uncultured Solirubrobacterales bacterium. Taxonomy (GTDB): domain Bacteria; phylum Actinomycetota; class Thermoleophilia; order Solirubrobacterales; family 70-9; genus VAYN01. The sequence continues at coordinate 80,869 of CAWHIW010000018.1, forward strand.
CGATGGTCGCCTTCCCCCCGCCAGACGGCTCCTATGACTATGAGGTCGGGAAAGAGCTGAAAGCGCTGCGCGCCTACTCCAAGCAGCCCGGGAAAGAGGACCGCGCCATCCCCGACAGGAGCAGGGACCGGCTGCTGCTGGCAACCTGGAACATCGCCAACCTGGGGGTGCAGAAACGGCGCCCGCAGGACTACGAGCTGATCGCCGAGATCATCGGCTGGTTCGACCTCGTCGCGATCCAGGAGACCAATGACGACCTCGAGGGCCTGCGCGGTATCCAGGAGCAGCTGCCGGACCGCTACCGGGCGCTCTTCTCCGACCCCGGCGGCAACCGCGAGCGCTACGCCTTCCTCTTCGACTCCGAGCGGGTCGAGCTGCTGGAGGAGGTCGGCCGCGTAACCGTGCCGCCGAGCGAGCTGCCCAGCATCAAGCTGCCCGGCGTCACCCGCAAGTTCGAAGGGTTCGACCGCAACCCCTACCTGGCCTCGTTCCGGGTCGGCGGCCTCACCTTCGTCCTCGCCGACGTCCACCTCTACTTCGGCGCCGACGACAAGGCGGCGCTCGAACGCCGCTGCCTCGAGGCCTTCGCGATCGGCCGCTGGGCCGACAGCCGCAAGGACGACAAATACGCCTTCACCCCCAACGTCCTCGCCCTCGGCGACTTCAACCTGCCCGTGCGCGACCCCAGCGACCCGGTCTTCGCGGCATTGACCGCCAAGGGCCTGCACCTGCCGCCGCACTCGACCAAGGTCGGCGGCTCCAACCTCAACGACGACGCCCAGTACGACCAGATGGCCGTCTTCCCCGGGCCGATGGAGAAAGCGATCGAGCGCAGCGGCGTCTTCGACTTCGACGGCGCCCTCTTCCGCGACCTCTGGGGCGAGGGGAGCGAGGCGGAGCAGAAGAAGTTCCGCGCCTACGTCAAGTACTACCTCTCGGACCACCGCCCGCTGTGGACGGCGCTCGCCGTCTGAGCTTCAGCCGGCGGCCTTTTCCCGCTCGTACTCGGCCTGGCGCAGCCGCGCCTCCCGGATCGTCTCTTCCGCGTCCTCGCGCGGGCGCCAGGCGCCGACCTCGACCCGCTTGTGCTCGAGGTCCTTGTAGACGGAGAAGAAGTGCGGGATCTCCAGTTTCAGCTGCTCGGGCAGCTCCTCGAGGCAGGTGACGCTGTTCCAGCCAGGATCGCTGACGGGGACGCAGACGATCTTGTCGTCGACCCCCGCCTCGTCCTTCATCTCGAACATCGCCACCGGGTTGACCGGGATCACGCAGCCGGGGAAGGTGGCCTCCGACACGCAGACCAGGCAGTCGAGCGGGTCCCCGTCCTCGCCGCGGTGGTCGACCAGGAAGCCGTAGTCGGCCGGGTAGACCATCGAGGAGGAGAGGAAGCGGTCGAGCACGATCCGCCCGGTCTCCTCGTCGAACTCGTACTTGTTGCGACCCCCCTTGGGGATCTCGACGAAGGCGAGGAGCTGGTCGGAGAGGTCGACGTGGGTCATGCGTTCAGTGCGCCAGACAGGATTCGAACCTGTGACCTTCGGTTTCGTAGACCGACGCTCTATCCGGCTGAGCTACTGGCGCGAGATTGGGGCCGGGCGGCCCGCGGGGCGATTCTAGGGGTTCAGCAGAGTAGCTAGGGGGCGGCCGGTTTGTTGAGCCGCACGTGCCAGCGGACGGTGGCGCTGGCGACCTGGGTGCCCTCGGCGTCGGTGAGGACGACCTCGCAGGGGAACTCGACCTTGCCGGCGCTGTCGAGGGTGGCGAGGGCCTCGTCTTTGGGCATGCCGAGGGTGGCGCTGGCCTCGATCGGGCCTTTGGCGATCTTTTCGTAGGCGATGTCGGCGCCGCGGGCGAGCGGGGTGATCTCGCCCATGCGCTCGGCGAAGGCGCCGACGAAGGCCGCGCCCGAGGCGGTCTCGGCGACGGTGAAGAGGGCGCCGGCGTGCTGGGAGCCGACGTGGTTCTTGAGCTCGTCGCGCTCGGGCAGGAGCGCGACCGCCTCGCCCTCGGCCATGCTCGTCACCGTCACCCCGAGGTGGCCGGCGAAGGGAATCGCCATCGTCATGCCTCTTGCGATCGCCTCGAAGTCGGTCACGGCCGCAACCCTAGCGTCACCCGTCTCAAGCTTGTCGACTTGACCACACCATGGGTGGGTCAAGTCGACGAGGAAAGCTCAGCGGCCCTCGAATTTGGCGTGGCCGGGGCCACCGTGCTCGAGGAAGGTCTTGACCGCGTTCTGCAGGTCCTCGGTGGCGAAGAGGTCGGCGGCCTCGGTCCGGGTCGCCTCGTCGGCGGCGGGCAGACCGCCCTCGCGGAAGCGACGGAGGATGTGCTTGGTCATCGCGTGCGCCTTGGTCGGGCCGGCGGCCAGCTCCTCGGCGAGGGCGCGCGAGCGCTGCTCGAACTCGTCGGCGGCGAAGATCGAGTTGACGACGCCCCAGCGCTCCAGCTCCTCGGCACTGAAGACGCCGCCATCCATCACGAACTGGCGGGCGCGGCCGCTGCCGGCGCGCTCGGCGAAGCGCTGGGTCCCGCCCATCGAGGGCGTCAGCCCGACCACCTTCTCGACCAGGCCGAACCTGGCCTCAGGGCTGGCGACGATCAGGTCGCAGGCGAGGGCGATCTCCAGGGCCGCGGTCAGGGTCAGTGCATGGGCGGCGAAGACGATCGGCGCCGGCAGCGCCTCCAGCTGGTCGATCATCCCCAGCAGCTCGTCCCAGAGCTCGCACCCCTGCTCCGGCGTCAGGCCGTCGAAGACGTGGACGTCGACGCCGCCGGAGACGGCCCGGCCCTCGGCCCGGATCAGCAGCGCCCGCGGTGGCGCGGCGGCGACGTCGGTCGACGGCGGCGCGGACGTCGTCGATCATCCGCTGGTCGAAGAGATTGAGCGGCGGGCTGTCGAGGGTCAGCACGGCGAGGCCGCTCTCCTCGCGCTCGAGTCTCGCCGCCGCGCTCATAGCTCCGGCACCCTATGGACCTCGAACAGGTTCGTGCCCAGTTCCTGGCCGTCGAGGCCGGCGGTGATCGCGACCAGCTCGCCGGGCGCGGCGATGTCGTGCTTGGCGGCGAGCCCGGCGCAGTGGCCGAGCAGGCTGCGCAGCTCGGTCCCGAAGTCGCTCTGCACGGCGGTGACGCCGAACAGCAGGTTGAGCCGGCGCACCGTCTCTATGTAAGGGGAGATCGCCAGCACCGGCACGTCGGGCCGGTGGGCGGAGACGAGGCGGGCGGTGCGGCCGCTGTTGGTCGGCACCACCAGCGCCTTGAGGCCGAGCCGGTAGACGGCGCCGACAGCGCTCTGGGCGACCGAGTCGGCGACGTCCTGGGTCGCCTGGTCGGTGCGGGTGAAGAGCCACTCGCCGTAGCGCAGGTCGGGCTCGGTGGCGCGGGCGATCCGGTCCATCACCCGCACCGCCTCGACCGGGTGCTGGCCGACCGCGGTCTCCTCCGAGAGCATCACCGCGTCGGTGCCGTCGTAGATCGCGTTGGCGACGTCGGTCACCTCGGCCCGGGTCGGGCGCCGCGCGGTCACCATCGAGGCCAGCATCTGGGTCGCCGTGATCGCCGGCTTCGAGGCCCTGCCGGCGGCGCGGATCAGCCGCTTCTGCACGATCGGCACCTGCTCCAGCGGCACTTCGATCCCGAGGTCGCCGCGGGCGACCATGATCCCGCCGGTGGCGTCGCGGATGATCTCCTCGGCGTGCTCGGCCGCCTCCTGCTTCTCGATCTTGGCGATCAGGGGGATGCTGGAGCCGAGCTCCCGCAGCCGCGTTCGCCACCGGCTCCAGGTCGGCGGCGGTGGAGACGAAGGAGACGGCCAGCAGGTCGACGCCGTTCTTGACCGCGAACTCGACCCAGTCGAGGTCGACGCCGGTCGTCGCCGGCAGGTCGACGCCGCCGGGGATGTTCATCCCCTTGTGCGAGGAGAGGGTTCCCCCCACCTCGATCTCGCAGTCGACGCCCTCGGGCTCGGGATCGTTGACCCGCAGCCGGATCGCGCCGTCGGCCAGGTAGACGAGCTGGTCGTGCTCGAGGTCGGTGACCCCCGGCCAGGAGACCGAGATCGTCTCGGCGTCGCCCTCGAGCTCGCGCGGGGTCAGGGTCACGTGCATCCCCGTCTTCAGTTCGGCGAAGTCGTCGCGCAGCGAGCCGATCCGCAGCTTCGGCCCCGGCAGGTCGCCCAGCACCGCCACCTCGCGCCCGACCCGCTCGGCGGCGCCGCGGATATCGGCGATCGTCTGCGCCTGGCGGTCCGGCGCGGAGTGGGAGAAGTTGAGGCGGAAGACGTCGGCGCCGGCTGCGATCAGCTGCTCGATCGTCGCGGGCTCCCAGCTCGCCGGCCCGATCGTGGCGATGATCTTCGTCCGCCGCTCGACGTGAACTCCGGTCCCCGCTCTCGGATTCGCCTGCATCCGCTGACTGTAGGCGACCACCCGGAAACTCGCGCGTGCGGTGCCGTCAGGCGTGCGTGGGAGTTTCCGGGTGGTCTCCAAGGGCGCGCTAACCTCGTCCGTGGCCGAGTCGCCGACCGTGACGAAGGTCGCACTGATTGCAACATCGATCGATGTAATGTTTTCCCTGTGACGCCGACCGCCACCGACTCAGCGTCGCCGACCGCCCCGGCGACGGGCTGGTCGGACAGGCGCCGCCCTCCCCGGCGGGGCCGATCGAGCCGGCCGAGCTCGGCCGGCTCTCCACCCCGCCCCAGGTCCCGCTCCCGCGCCTGATCCAGTCGCTGCGCTTCAACCAGCGCCAGATCGAGTTCGTCTTCCGCGCCCACCGCGAGCTCGGCGAGGTCTTCCGCATGCACGGCGCCACCGAAGACGCGGTCACGGTCACCAGCCATCCCGACCACGTGCGCTCGCTCTTCACCGCCAAGCCGGAGCTGGCGCCGTCGCTGACCGGCGAGTCGCCGCTGCGGCCGATCGTCGGCACCGAATCGGTCCTGACCGCGGTCGGCCCGCGCCACATGCGCCAGCGCAAACTGCTGCTGCCGCCCTTCCACGGCGAGGCGATCGAGGCCTACACGCAGATGATCTCAGCGGCGACCGAACGCGAGATCGACCGCTGGCCGGTCGGCGAGCCCTTCGCTCTGGCGCCGCGGATGCAGGCGATCACCCTCGACGTGATCATGGCCGGGATCTTCGGCATCGAGGGCAGGCCCCAGCGCGGCACCCCCGAGCACGGCCTGCGGCAGATGATCCGCCGCCTCGTCAACGCCTCGACCCAGCCCGTGGCACAGCTCGGCGAGATCATCCAGATCGGCCGCGAGGAGGCGGTCGGGCCGATGAAGCTGGGGCTGACGCTGCTCGACCGCCAGGTCTACGGGGTGATCAAGGCCCGCCGCCACGCCACCGACCTCGACGAGCGCCGCGACATCCTCTCCCTGCTGCTGCAGGCCCGCACCGAGGAGGGCGAGGCGCTGAACGACAAAGAACTGCGCGACGAGCTCCTGGTCCTCGTCCTCGCCGGCCACGAGACCACCGCCAACTCCCTTTCCTGGGCCTGGGAGCGCCTGGTCCGCAACCCCGAGGCCCACGAGGCGCTGCTCGGCGCGGTCCGCTCCGGCGAGGGCGCCGAGGAGCAGGTCGAGGCGACGATCGTCGAGGCGATGCGCTCGCGCCCGGTGATCCCGCTGATCGGCCGCCGCGTCACCGTCCCCTGGCAGCTCGGCGAGCACGGCGTCCCGGCCGGGACCGCGATCGCGATGAGCATCCTCCTCGTCCACCATCGCGAGGACCTCTACCCCGAGCCCTTCGAGTTCCGCCCCGAGCGCTGGCTCGGACGCAAGCCCGGCACCTACGAGTGGATCCCCTTCGGCGGCGGCATCCGCCGCTGCCTCGGCGCCGCCCTGGCGATGGCGGAGATGCGCGTCGTGCTGGAGGCGATGGCCCGCCGCCTCGACCTCGAAGCCGACGACCCCGCCCCCGAGCGCGCCCTGCACCGCAACGTGACGATGATCCCGGCCCGCGGCGGCCGCGTCGTCCTGTGCTCACGTCACGGCTAGAGCCAGGCTGCCGGGTTACTTCCGCAGAAGCAGGGCCGCTGCCGAGCCCTGGTCGTAACGTTCGAGCACCTTGAAGCCAATTTTTTTGCACACTATCTCCAACGCTTCTGCGTCGTATTCGCGAATCAGCGAGAGTTTCACGTCTTTGAATTCTTTTTCCTCGTAGCGAATCGAGTCGTAGGTAGTCAAGATCGTCTCCGTCCCGGGCACCAAGCTGTATTCGTCAACAGAGTTGTAGTGGAGCTTGTCCGGGTCGAATTCGAGGCCAAGGATCTCCAGCGGGCCGAAATCAAACTCTCGGTTCGTTTCCGTTTTCAGAATCGGGTCGCCATCCTGAGTCTTGCGGACCTCCAGCAAGAGGAGGTCTCCGTCGCTCATCGCCCTTTCGTGTAGCTGGGTCAGAAAGCCTCGATCGTCTGGAAGATTTCCCAGCGTGTTACCAACCAGGGTGAGGACGTTCGGTGCATCGCGATACTGATAGATGTTCGAAAACTCCGGCAAAGACTCGAAGTCGGCCAAGATTGCCTTTACCTGCAACTTCTTGAGTTTGCGCTCCGCCCCAGCGGTCCCCATCGCAGTCGAAATCATGCTCGGGTTGATGTCAAAGGGGTAGTAGTAGAGATCAGAGACAGCGAAGAGCTCGCTGAGTTCTTTGAGCAGGAGGGAGTCTTTCCTCCCATCCCCCGGCCCGAGACTGATTAAGTCGACGTCATCACGTCCCACTGCACTTTTGATTTCCGTCGCTATCGATTTTGCGTGGGTTTGAAGCAACTTGATCGAGTCGTAGTAGTACTGGTAGGTCACATCTTCCGTGAGCCGAATCCAGTTGTGATAGCCGGCATTCGTCAGGTATGCGAAGACGGTGGGCAGGATGAGTCCTTTGCGGATCGTCCGCATGATCTCCTGCTTCGCATTCTTGTTCACGTAACCGCTGCCGATGTAGAGCGTGCCATCGACTATGGACTGGCTCCAATGGCCTCGGTCGCGCCATTTGGGCGAGTCCTCGACTCGGCGTTGCCTCGTTTCGGCCGGTTTGTAATCCTCGCCGAGCCACCGTAGGAACTCGTCTCGCTTCTCATTCCATCGGGCCAGGCTCGGATTGCTGCGTTCGATCTTGTACCTGTCGATGACGTCAACGAGCTTGTTCAGCGATTTCTCCGCCTGCAGTTGCTCGATCTGCAGGCCTTCGAACACCGCTTTCACGCCCTTCTTGTCAAGCGGAGGCACCGTGAGGATGAATTTCTTCCTGTCGGTCCCCCACGCCGCCCCCATCTCCGCCAGGCAGTACGGGCTTTCGTGAAAATTCGGCGAGAGGACGAAGATTGCGAGCTCGGCAGAAATCAACTCGTTTTTGACTCTGTCGTTGACATCTCCCAGATCGATGTCCATACCCGGGATCGACGAAGCGAAGATCGTTCCCTCGCCACCAAGGCCGAGGCCGGTGACCAGGAGGTCGACGAACTTATCGACGAGCTTGGCGTCGCGGGAGGAATGGCTGATGAATATTTGGGCGATGGGGTTAGCGTGGCTTCAGTTCTCCAAACCTCATAAGGCCTGGAGAACGACTGACTGGTTAACTCCGCTTCTTCAATGCTCGGCCGGCAGCCTACTAACGGCCGAGGCGGAATTGCTGCCCCAACCGCACCGGTCTTGCGTACCACCGCGCGTTAGCGGAGAGGGAGGGATTCGAACCCTCGAGAGAGCTTGCGCCCCCTACTCGCTTAGCAGGCGAGTGCCTTCAGCCACTCGGCCACCTCTCCGGGCACTTCGGCCTCGATTGTAGGAACTAACGGGGCACGGCGCGGTTAGTCTCGTGCGGGTGCCCCCCGTCCCCGAGCAGACTCACGAGCGCTACGAGCGGATCTTCGCCGAGGTCGAGGCGCCGTTCGCCTTCGTCGATCTCGACGCGATGTGGGCCAACGCGGCGGCGATGCTGGAGCGGGCGCAGGACAAGCCGGTGCGGGTCGCCAGCAAGTCGGTGCGCTGCCGGGCGCTGCTGCAGGCGATCCTCGATCGCGACGAACGCTTCGCCGGGCTGATGACCTACACCCTGCCCGAGACCCTGTGGCTGGCCGAGCAGGGGTTCGAGGACCTGCTGCTCGCCTACCCGACCGCCGACAGCGGCGCGCTCGAGGAGCTGGCGCTGCGTTCGGCCGCCCATCCGGCCGGGGCGCCGATCGTGATGATCGACTGCGTCGAGCACCTCGACGCGATCGAGGCGGTGCTGGGCGCGGCGGCGGCGCCGGTCCGCGTCTGCATCGACATCGACGCCAGCTGGTGGGCGCTGGGCGGGCGGATCAAGATCGGGCCCAAGCGCTCGCCGGTCCACAGCGTCGAGCAGGCGCTGGCGCTGGCCCGGGAGATCGAGCGGCGGCCGCAGATCGAACTCGACGCGCTGATGGCCTACGAGGGCCAGATCTCCGGGGTCGGCGACCGGCCGCCGGGGCGGCGCCTGCGCGGCGCCGCGATCCGCTTCATGCAGCGCCGCTCCGCCGCCGAGCTGGCCGAGCGGCGGGGGGCGATCGTCGCCGCCCTCGGCGAGTTCGTCGAGCTGGAGATCGTCAACGGCGGCGGCACCGGCAGTCTCGAACTGACCGGAGCCGAGGAGGCGGTGACCGAGGTCACGGCAGGGTCCGGCTTCTACGCCCCCGCCCTCTTCGACCACTACGGCCGCTTCAGCCTCACCCCCGCCGCCGGCTTCGCGCTGCCGGTCGTCCGCAAGTACGCGCCGAAGGTCGCGACCGCGCTCGGGGGCGGCTACCTCGCCTCCGGCAGCGGCGATCCCGGGCGGCTGCCGGCCCCCTGGCTGCCGCCGGGCCTGGAGTTCGACCCCGAGGAGGGCGCCGGCGAGGTCCAGACCCCCCTCTGCGGCGACGCCGCGGCGGACCTGAAGGTGGGCGACCGCGCCTACCTGCGCCACGCCAAAGCCGGCGAGCTCTGCGAGCACTTCAACGCCCTGCACCTGGTCGAAGGCGAAGAGATCGTCGACGTCGTCCCCACCTACCGCGGCGACGGCCAGAGCTTCCTCTAGGCCCCCAGCACTCGTTCGGCGTACTCGTTGCTGAAGACCCTGCCGGGATCGAGCTCGTCGCGCGCCGCCTGGAACCGGGCCCACCCGGCGTAGCGGGGCGCCAGGGTCGCGGCGGTCTGGAAGTGGCGCTTGCCCCAGTGGGGGCGGCCGCCGTAGGAGTCCATGATCTCCTCCACCGCTTCGAAGTAGGGGCGCCACTCCATGCCGCGGTACTGGTGGACGGCGATGTAGGCGGTGTCGCGCTCGTGCGAGGGGCTGAGCAGGGCGTCGTCGCCGGCGGCGACCCGCATCTCGATCGGGAAGAAGACGGGGTAGCGGTTGGAGCGCACCCACTCGATCACCCGCCGCGCCGCCTCGGGGCCGTGCTCGCGCGGCACGCCGTACTCCATCTCGGTGAAGCGGACCCGGCGGTCGTTGGCGAAGACGCGGTCGCTGCGGTCGACAGTGCGGCTGCCCGAGGCCACCCGCGCGGCCAGCCGCGAGAGCGACGGGATCGCCTTCGGGAAGCGCCCGCCGGTCGCCGAGAGCGCCTCCAGCGCCCAGTTCTCGAGGACGACGTCGTTGAGGTAGGCGCCGGCCCTGCCGCGCGGCCGCGCCGGCGCCTCGGTGCGGTTGCGCTCGAGGACCAGGGCGCTGTCGGCGTAGGGGAAGGTGAAGAGCTCGAAGTGGTCGTTGGCGTCGGCGCTCTCCTGGAAGCCGTCGAGCACCTGCTCGCGCGGGCGCGGCGTGTCGACGCGCTCGAGGGTGAAGGCGGGGACGCAGCGCAGGGTCACCGCCGCGATCGCCCCGAGGGCGCCGACCCCGACCCGGGCCGCGCGCAGCAGCTCCGGGTGGGTGGCGGCGCTGAGCTGGCGCACGCCGCCATCGGCCAGCACCAGCTCCAAGCCCTCGACCTGGGCGGAGATGTTGCGCAGCCGCGCGCCGGTGCCGTGGGTCCCGGTCGAGATCGCGCCGGCGATCGTCTGGCGGTCGATGTCGCCGAGGTTCTCCATCGCCAGGCCGAGCCGGGCGAGCTCATCGTTGAGGTCGGCCAGGACCGTCCCCGCCGCGACCCTGACCAGGCCGGAGCCGGGGTCGGCGTCGAGGACTCCCCGCAGGGCCTCGATCCGCACCATCGTGCCGTCGGTCATCGCCGTCTCGGTGAAGGAGTGCCCGGAGCCGGCGACGCTGACCTTGCGCCCGGCCGCCGCGGCGGCGGCGATCGCCTCGCCCAGCTCCTCGCGGCTGGCTGGGCGCGCCACCTCGTGCGGCCGGCAGACCTGATCCCCGGCCCAGTTGCTCCAGCCGCCCGGGTGCGCCCGCGCCTGTCTCGAAGCCATCGCCGCAGCCTAGTGGCCCGCGGCAGTAAGGCCGCTCAGGTCTCGGCCGGCTGAGTGCCGGCCGTCGGCGCCAGCGTCAGAAAGGCGTAGGCGACCGTCCCCAGCAGCAGGACGGCGATCGCGATGCTGGGGGCCGCGTAGCCGGTGCGGCTGGCGATGACGCCGCCGCCGACGCCGCCGACCACCTGGCCCGAGGCCCAGGACATGTTCGAGAGGCCGGCCGCGAAGCCCTGGTGCAGGCTGCTCGACTCAGCGATGTCGGAGAGCAGGGTCAGCGCCGGCGCAAAACAGAGGCCGGCGCCGAGTGAGGTGACGATCAGCGCCGCCAGCACGGCGCCGAGGGTCTGGGCGAGCGCGAGCGCGATCATCGCGAGGGCGCAGATTGTCAACCCGACGACGTAGGGCAAGCGCCGGCCGACGCGATCGGAGAGGCGGCCGGCCATCGGCGCCAACACCGCCTCCAGCGCGGCGCCGCCGATGAAGCCCGCAGCGATAGCTCCGTGGCCACCGCCGAGCGAGTCGATCCGCAGCGGCACCAGCACCTCGATCGCGCCGAACATGACCGAGGGCACGGCGACGAAAAGCGAGCCGTTGAAGATCGGCTTGCTGCAGAGAGTCGCGACGACCTCTCGCAGGCTCTGACGCTCCTGCGCCCGCACCTCCGGCAGGCGCGAGGCGGCGAAGGCGAGGACGAGGCTGATGACGAGGACCGAGCCGAAGACCGGGCCGATGCCGACCGAGGCCGCCACCGCGCCGATTACCGGCCCGAGCAGCGCCCCCGCGACGGCGGTGGCGAGCGCCGTGCCGATTACCCGGCCCCGGCTCTCCTCGGGCGAGGAGGTGATCAGCCAGGTCAACGCCCCGGCCCAGATCAGCGCTCCGGCGATGCCCTGGGTGAAGCGAGTGGCGTCGAGCAGGCCGATCTCCTCGACCTGGCCGAAGAGCAGGCTGGAGACTCCGAGCAGCAGCAGGCCGCAGATGACGCTGCGGCGCGGCCCGACCCGGCTGGCGACGAAGCCGGCTGGCAGCGAGGCCAGCAGCGTCCCCGCCGCGTAGGAGGCGGAAAGGACCCCGGCCTCGGCCTTGCTGAGGCCGAGGCGATCGACGTAATCCGGCAGCAACGGCGCGATCGCGGCGAAGAAGGCGACGTCGAGGAAGACCATCGCCGAGGCCAGCAGGAGCAACCGCCGCATGCCCCCAATCCAATCAGTACAAGCAAACCTGAGCAGGTCTCGGGACCTCTAGCATCCGCAAGCAGCGCCCCGGAGGGGTGGCAGAGCGGTTGAATGCGCCGGTCTTGAAAACCGGTGGCCCTCGCAAGGGGGCTCGTGGGTTCGAATCCCACCCCCTCCGCTCCCGTCGCAGGCAGGAAACCCAGGCCGCCGGCCGAACGACCTGAGCATGAACAGGGCCGCAACCCGCGCCCGCCGGCGCGAGCGCTGGGTGCAGCGGGCCGAGAAGGTCCGCGACGCCTTCGGACTCGTTCTCCTGCTGGTCCTGACCACGTACGTGTTGACCTCGCTGCTGGAGAACCATGGCTGGGCGGCGGTGGTCCTGACCTGCGCCACCAGCGCCACCTCGGTGATCGCGCTGACCAGCTCGCACGCCCGCCCCGGCCTGGTCCGCGCCGCGATCGCGCTCTCGGGCCTGACGATCGGCCTCGCCGCGATCGCTGCGATCAGCGGCGACCGCCTCTGGCTCAACCTCGCCTCGATCGTGCAGATCACCCTGCTGACCATCGCGATGGGGGCGGTTCTGCAGCGGGTCGTGACCACCGCCGAGGTCGGCTCCCGCACGATCCTCGGCGCGATCAGCGTCTACACGGTGCTCGGCATCCTCTTCACCTATCTCTACGGGACGATCGACCGGATCCAGGCCACGTCCTTCTTCGAAGGCGTCCCCCACCCCGCCGGCAGCGACTTCCTCTTCTTCAGCTACACGACCCTGACCACGACCGGCTACGGCAACCTTGTCCCCGGCGGCCAGCCGGGCCGGATGCTGGCGGGACTGGAGATGATGATCGGCCAGATCTTCCTCGTCACCCTGGTCGCCGGCCTGGTCAGCCTCTGGCGGCCGGGGGAGGCCCTGCGCCGGCGGCAGGAGAAGCGCTCCCAGGTCTGAGAAGGATCCGCCGGCAGTGCGAACGATGAAGGCCCTCCGTCGTCAAGCCGGCGGCTAGACGACGGAGGGCTGAGCGCCTGGCACAAGTTCGTCGTTCCCCTGCCACTCATGGCATATCGCCGGCGCCGAACTTGTCCTGGTCATCGCGATGGGCCGGCAGGGGGGTGGCAACTACTGTCCGCCCTGCCTCTCACCGCAACGACAGCCCGAATGGTCTGTTTCGGACGGTGTGAGTAATAGCATTGGTTCCCTGCCGATGTCAAGCGAACACCGCCTATCCCCAACCTCCTACATCGTCCTCGCCCTGATCGACGGGGCCGGCGAGGCGACGTCCTACGACCTCAAGCAGGCGGTCGCCATGACCCTCGGCAACTTCTGGTCGGTGCCCCATGCCCAGATATACGCCGAGCCCGAACGGCTCTCGGAAGCCGGCTACCTGAGCGAACGACGCGAGCAGGGCGGCCGGCGGCGGCGCTATTACAAGCTCACGCCACAGGGGGAGAAAGCGCTGCGCGATTGGCTGGCGGAACCGACCGGGGAGATGGCGGAGCTACGCGACCCCGGCATCCTCAAGCTCTTCTTCGGCAGCGACCCCGAGCGCCTGGCCAGAGCGCAGCTTTCGACCCACCGCGCGCGGCTGGCCGAACTGGAGGATCTGGCCGAGGCGATGAAGGGCCAGTCCCGCGTCCCCGCGGGCTTCCGGCTGTCGGTACTGGCCGGCCTCGGCCACGAGCGCGAGTGGGTCCGCTTCTGGGGACTGATCGAGCAGGGCGAGGAGCCCTGAGGCAGGCCTCTTACTCGGAGAGCTCCACGCGCTCGATCGTCTGCGGCTCGAGCGGCTTGTCGGAGCCGTCGGTCGCGGTGCCCTCGATCGCGTCGACGACGTCCATCCCCTCGACGACCGTGCCGAAGACGGTGTGCTTGCCGTCGAGCCAGGGCGCCGCCCCGGCGGTGACGACGAAGAACTGGGAGCCGTTGGTGTTGGGACCGGCGTTGGCCATCGCCAGCGCTCCCCGCACCACCTTGTTGTCGTTGAACTCGTCCTCGAAGGTGTAGCCCGGGCCACCGGTGCCGGTGCCCTGCGGGCAACCGCCCTGGATCATGAAGTCGGGGATGACCCGGTGGAAGATCAGCTCGTCGTAGAAGCCGTCCGCGGCGAGCTTGCGGAAGTTCTCGACGGTCTTCGGCGCGTCCTCGTCGTGCAGCTCGAAAACGATCGCCCCGGCATTGGTGTGAAGGGTGGCTTTAGACATGGCGGCGAACCCTACCGACCGCTGACGCGGACGGTTACCGGACGCGAGGAGCCCGGCGCGTAGGGCCAGCGCTCCTCCGCCAGCGCGGTCGCGCGCAGGCGGATCGAGGCGCTGCCGTCGACGTAGCGGAAGCGGTAGTGCGCCCGGAAGCGGCCGCTGTGATCGGTGCGAGTGACGAGGACCGGGCGCCAGCGATGCGTCGCCATCTCCAGATACTGGATCGCGACCAGCTTGCCGCGGCGGGGGACCGGGGCGCCGCGGTCGCGGACCCGCCCGCTCAGCTGCACCGACTCGCCGGTGCGCAGCGACAGCGGCGACGCGACCAGGGAGACCCCGGAGCGGACCCGGAGCTCGAGCGAGGGCCGGCTGGCCTCCTCGAGACCGGCGTCGCCCGGATAGCTGACGGTCAGTCGCCGCGACGGGCCGGGCGCTAGGCGGAGCTCGAATCCACCCCGCTCCCCGGTGGTGAGCGCGACGATCGTCGGCGGCGCGAGAGCGCCGTGCGAGGGGCGCGCCACCACGCGCAGCTCCCGCCCGGCGATGCCGGCGCCGTCGGCGCGGGTGAGCCGGCCGCTGAGCAGGGCCGGGGCGCCGAAAGGGACGGTGAGAGCGTCGCCGCGCCCATGGCCGCCGCGCAGCCGCGCGAATAGCCGGGTCTTCGCGCGCGGCGCCAGCGACTGCCTGGGCGCCACCGGCGGCGGCGTCTTGCGGATCGCCATCTCGGTCCCATCGGCGCGCAGCGTGCTCGAGGCGGTGTTGCCGGCGCCGTCGGCGACGTCGGCGCGGAACACATAGGTACCGGGGGCGAGGTCCGGGACCGGGGAGAGAAGCGTCGCCCTGCCGGCCGTGGGCTCGGCCTGCAGTTTGGTCGGGAGCTCAGTCCAGGCCTCGGCGTTGAGGCGGCGGTAGGAGATCGTCCCCGCGACGGGGCCCGAGTGCTCGTCGCTGACCGCGGCACGGACCTGGGCGGGGACGCCCGCTCCTTCGCCGGCCGCGAAGGCAACCCCCGGCGGCACGTCGTCGAAGCGCAGTGGGACGTCCAGCGCGGTCGCAGGCGCTTCGTTGCCGGCCTCGTCGCGCAGCCAGAGATGGAGGAGGTAAAGGCCGGGTCGCGGTACCGAGCGATCGCCAAGCGCGGCAAGGTCTCGGCCGGCGGCCAGCTTGACCCCGCTGTCGTAGCCGGCGGGACCGGTGATCCGCCAGAGGGCGCCGGCGATCGGGCTTGCCGGGCCCTGGTCGGGGTTGGACCAGGAGAGGTCGAAGTCGTCGACCCGGCGCCACGCCTCGCCCCCGGCCAGGGCCAGGCCGCGGGGGTGGGCCGGTGGGTTGTTGTCGATCGCGATCGACTGCTCGGGCGTGCATCTGAAGATGCCGCCGAAGTCGGTGACGCAGTGGCGGATGACGTGGCGGCCGTCGCTGAAGCGGGTGGTGTCGATCCCGGCGCTGCCGGCGACGCTGAGCTGACAGGGACGCATGTGAACTCCCTTCCAAACGCCGCCGATCAGCGCCGCGGCGCACGGGTATTCGGCGAGGTTGACGCGGGCACCGTCGACGCTGGTCTCACCGAAGCGGATGCCACCGCCGGCGTCGGCACCGGCGAATTCCACGACCTGGCCACCGCGCCGCCAGCCGCCGGCGAGGATTTCGCCGCCGATTCCGGCGGCTGGCGGCTGATCGTCCTGGATCGTCAGGGTCAGGGCGCGCAGCGAGGACCACGACGAGGTGTCGAGCGCGCACCACTTGGTCTCCGCCCTGGCGCAGAGCAGCCGGTCTTCGAAGGCGGGCTGACCGGCGCCGAAGCCGGCGACGAATTCGCGCGGGGCGACGTCGGTGCCGGCGGCGGCGGCGAAGGCGCTGAAACCGCCGTCCCAGGTGCCGGCACCGAGCCGCTGCTCGAGACCGTCGTGCAGGGCGTGCCACCAGGTGCCGCGGACCTGGGTGATCGCGGCGCCGGCTGGCGCCTCCCAGCGCCAACGCGCGAAGCGGGTACCGGAAACGGTCCCCTGTCCGTCGTTGGTCAGGCTCTTCATGTGGGCGCCCTCGAAGGGGTCAGCGCCGGCGGGCGGCACGCACCACGCGTCGGGGTGGAACTTGACGCCGCCGGTCGTGTCGGCCCAGCTGGCGTCGGCGCCGACGTACCAACCGCACTGAGCGACTTCGTAGGTGCCGGCCCGTGCCTCGCCGGCAATCAGCAGCAGCGCCGCCAGCGCCAGCGCGATCCCCATCGCCACGATCCGTGCCAATCCGCCCCACGTGCCCGACATCCGTCCCCCGTTCGCTCGTTTGCGTAGGGGGCGTCAAGGGCTGGGCCGACCGAATCTCTCCCCCCGCGCGCGGATCGGGGCTGCCGCGGTCGCGCCTTTGCGAGAATGAGCCGCAATGGCACTCCCCACGCAGGATCAGATAACCGAGCAGCTGCGCGCCGTCATCGACCCCGAGCTGCGCAAGAACATCGTCGAGCTGGGCATGGTCCGCTCGATCGACGTCCAGGACGGTGGCCGCGTCGAGGTGATCGTCTCCCTCACCACCGCCGGCTGCCCGATCCGCTCCCACTTCGAAGAAGCGGTGACCAGGCAGGTCTCCGAGCTCGAGGGCGTGACCGCGGTCGGCGTCGGCTTCGACGTCCTCTCCGATTCGGAGAAAGGCGAGCTGCAGAAATCGCTCGGCCGCGGCAAGCTGCCCCAGGGCGCCCTGGCCAAGGTCAAGAACGTGATCTGCGTCTCCTCCGGCAAGGGCGGCGTCGGCAAGTCGACGATGACCGCCAACCTGGCGGCGGCGCTGACCGCCGAAGGCCACCCGTCCGGGGCCCTCGACTGCGACGTCTACGGCTACTCGATCCCGCGCATGCTCGGCGTCAACGCCAAGCCCGACGTCAACGGCGAGCGCAAGATCCTGCCGCTGGATTCGCCCAGCGGGGTGAAGGTGATGTCGATCGGCTTCTTCGTCGAGGAGAACGCGGCCGTCGTCTGGCGCGGGCCGATGCTGCACAAGGCGATCCAGCAATTCCTCGAGGACGTCGCCTGGGACGAGCTGGAGTACCTGCTGCTGGACCTGCCGCCGGGGACCGGGGACGTCTCGATGACGCTAGCCCAGCTGCTGCCCCAGGCGAAGTTCATCGTCGTCACCACGCCGCAGCCGGCGGCCCAGTCGGTGGCCCGCCGCGGCGCCCAGATGGCGGCCAAATTCGACCTCGAGATCCTCGGCGTGATCGAGAACATGTCCGGCTTCACCACCCCGGACGGCGAGCGCTTCACGATCTTCGGCGAGGGCGGCGGCCAGGAACTGGCCGACGAGCTCGACGTGCCGCTGCTCGGCAAGGTGCCGCTCTCCGAGCCGCTGCGCGAGCACGCCGACTCCGGCTCCCCGCTGGTCACCGCCGAGCCCGACTCACCCGCCGCCCAGGCGATCCGCCAGGCGGCCCGGGGCATCGTCGCGATGACCCCGCAAG
This sequence comes from uncultured Solirubrobacterales bacterium, assembly GCA_963829445.1. Lineage (GTDB taxonomy): Bacteria > Actinomycetota > Thermoleophilia > Solirubrobacterales > 70-9 > VAYN01. The sequence continues at coordinate 98,045 of CAWHIW010000018.1, forward strand.
AGCTGCCGGTGCTGCAGGCCGCTCCCAGCGCCGCTGAAGCGCCACCGGTCAGCGGCATCCCGCTGCCCGTCGTCCAGTAGCCAGCGCAGGCAAAGAAAAGGGCCGCCCTGAGGCGGCCCTTTCGAAGCTGATGGAGGCGCGAGCTACGCAGCTTTGCTCTTGTAGTAGTTCGCGTTGATCTCCGCGTATTTGGCCCACTCGGCCGGGAGCTGGTCCTCGGCGAAGCAGGCGTCGACCGGGCAGGCCTCGACGCAGGCGTCGCAGTCGATGCACTCGTCCGGATCGATGTAGAGCATCTCGACCGAGTCGTAGTCGGGCTCGTCGGGGGTCGGGTGGATGCAATCGACGGGACAGACCTCGACACACGAGTTGTCCTTCTGGCCTATGCACGGCTCGGCGATGACGTAGGTCATTCGAACGCTTCTCCTAAGTCTGGTTTCCGGGTGCCTGCCGGATGCCCCGGCCAAGCGCTGGCGACCATTTTAGGGGTTGGCGGCCCCGGTGCGGAGCGCCGTCGCCCGGTGAATATCCGCAACCGGGCGGAGGCGGAGGCGATTGACGCGTATCGTGGCGAGTTCGGTGCCGCATCGATGCCTCTCAGCCGCCCTTGCCGTGCTCGGCCTTCTGGTCGCGGCGCCTTCCGCGCTCGCGCTCGGGGAGCAGCCGGCGGCCGGCTCCGCGCCGGCGACGGGCGCGGTCGACTTCTCGCCGAATCGGCTGATCGTCGAGTGGGGGGCCGACACCGGTGGCGTCGCTCGCGAGGCGGCTCGCGACGAAGCCGAAGTGCGTTCGGTGACTCAGCTCGGCGACCCCTCGTTCCAGCTGGTCCGGGTCGAAGCGGGACAGGGGACCGGGGCGGCGTTGGCCAGCCTGCGACAGGACCCGGGGGTCCGGGCGGTGACGCGAGATGGATACAGCACCCTCGACTCCCTCCCCGACGACCCGCTGCTGAGCCAGCTCTGGGGGTTGCGGAACCTCGGCGGTGCCGGGGTCGGCGGCTTCAGCGGGGCCGTAGCGGGCGCCGACGTCGGCGCCCCACTGGCCTGGGATCGCACCGTCGGATCGCCGTCGATCGTGATCGCCGACATCGATTCTGGCTACCGCTTCGACTCGCCCGATCTCGGCCCGGTCGCCTGGAACAACCCCGCCGATCCGCCCGGCGGGGGCGACGACGACGGCAACGGCATCGTCGACGACTCCCACGGCGCCGACTTCATCGGTCAGTCCGTGAACACCCCGGCGATCGACGGCGACCCGACCGACGAAGACCTGATCGACGGCGGCCACGGCGTCCACACCGCGGGGACGATGGGGGCGGCGGGGGACAACGGGGTGGGGATCACCGGGGTCGCCCAGGACGTCCGGCTGATGCCGCTGCGCGTCTGCAGCTACTACACCGATCCGCCGCCGGCGGAACCGGACGAATCCCGGCAGCTCTGCCTGATCTCCTCTGAGATCGCCGCGATCAACTACGCCGGGTCGCACGGGGCCCGGGTCGCGAACATGTCGCTCGGCGGCACCAGCTTCAACAGCACGGTGCGCGACGCGCTGGCCCAGAACCCGCAGACCCTGTTCGTGATCTCGGCCGGCAACGACAGCGAGGACAACGAGGCGAATCCCCACTACCCCTGCGACTACGAACCGGTGAGCTCCGGCATCGGCGGGGCGATCGACAACGTCGTCTGCGTCGCCGCCACCGACCAGGCCGACGGCCTTGCCGGCTTCTCCGACTGGGGCGCCTCCTCGGTCGACCTCGGCGCGCCCGGCACCGAGACCCTCAGCACCTTTCCCGCGCAGGACGTGCCGATTGCCGACGACTTCGAGGCCAATGACTTCTCCTCGACCTGGGAAGCGAGCGGTGGAACCGGGATGGGACGCGCCGCGGCCGGCGACGGGCCGCTGACCTCGTTCGGGATGACCGATTCGCCCGGGGGAGCGCCGGCGCCCAACTCCGTTCACGAGACGACCCTGACCACCGGCGTACCGCTGCCCGTGGGCACGGGTGCCTGCACCCTCAGCGGGATGCGCTTCCGGCGCGCGGACGCCGGCTCGAGCTTCTTTTACCAGGTCCTCAGCGACGGCTCCCCGGTCTTCACCAACACCGCCAAAACGAACACCGCCGGCTCCCAGATGGCCTCCTTCAACACGACGCCGATCAAAGACCTTGACGGCCACTCGGTGAAGGTCAGGTTCGGCTACACCGCCGGCCCCTCCCCGACGGTCGAAAGCGGCTTCTGGCTCGACGACCTCAAGCTGAGCTGCTATGCGCCGCTCTCGACGCCGCCCGGTTACGCGTTCCTGCAGGGCACCTCGATGGCGGCGCCGCACGTGAGCGGGGCCGCCGGGCTGCTGTTCTCGCTGGAACCAGCGGCGAGCGTGACCGAGGTGCGAGCGGCACTGCTGGCGGGGGCAAAGCCGGTCCCGTCGCTGGCGGGGAAGACGGTGACGGGAGGGCGGCTGGACATCCCCGCCGCGATGGACGCGCTGGAAGCCGCCACCAAAGTCATCGTCATCGACCCAGGCGAAGTGATCGTCGACCCGCTGCGGGAATCACCGCCCCCGGGCACGGCCCCGGCGGCGACCGTGCCGCCGCCTCCGCTCCCGTCCTGCAAGGTGCCGAAGCTGTCCGGGAAGACGCTGGGACAGGCGAAGGCGGCTCTCGCCGGGGCCGGCTGCCGGGCCGGCAAGGTCAGCAAGCCGAAGGCCCGGCCAGGGCAGAAGCCGCCGGCGCTCGTCGTCAAATCCTCCTCCCCCGCCGCCGGGGCAACCGCCGCCGGCGCCGTCGTCGCTCTCACGCTCGGTCCCAAGCCGAAGCGCCATCGCCACTAGCATCGGCGGCTCATGCTGCTGCTGACGGGGGCAACTGGAAGCATCGGATCGCGGCTGCTGCCGCTGCTGCTGGAGAGCGGCGAGGACGTGCGCTGCCTGGTCCGCGAGCCACGGCGGCTGGGGGCGCGGCGGGTCGACGTGCAGATCGCGCTCGGCGACCTCGGCGAGATGTCCGACCCCTACCTGGTGCGGCAGGCCCTGCGCGGAGTCGACACCGTGATCCACCTGGCGGCGACGATCCGCGACCAGCCGCCGAAGCGAATCGAGGAGCTGAACGGGCTGGCGACGGTGCGTCTCCTGCGGGCGGCCGAGCGCAGCGGGGTCGAGCGCTTCCACTTCTTCAGCGCCCTCGATGCCTACGCGGCGCAGCGCACCCGCTTCTTCCGCGCGAAGTGGCTGGCCGAGCAGGCGGTCGCCTCCTCGCCGCTGGCGACGACGGTCTTCGCCCCCTCGATCGTCTACGACCACAGCGACCCCTGGATCACGCTGCTGCGGCGCTTCTCCTTCCTGCCCGTGCTGCCGGTCTCCGGCGACGGGCGGGCGCGGTTCCAGCCGATCTGGGCTGAGGATGTGGCGCGCGGCGTGGTCGCGGCGCTGGCAGGTGAGGCGCGGGCGCGCTACGAGCTTGCCGGGCCGGAGACACTCACCTACGACGACATGTCCGACCTGGTCAGCCGCATCGCCGGCCGGCCGCGGCCGCTGGTGCACGTGCCGCTGCCGCTGATCCGCTCCAGCCTGATCGCCCTCCGCTCCCTTTTCGGCGAGGCCGTGTTTGCAACCTGGGAGGAGGCCGAGCTGATGGAGGTCTCCATGGTCAGCGAGCGCGGCACCGCCGACGTGCAGGCGCTCGGAGTCGAGCCGCGAAGGATGAGCGATGTCCTGGAAGGTCCTACGTAGAGGTCTAGCCCTCGCCGCCGTGGGCGGCGCGCTGGTGACGAGCCAGGCTCAAGCGCTGACCTGGGCGCCGCCGAAGCCGAACGTCCTGCTCGGGGTCAGCGACACCGGCAAAACCGCCGATTTCAACGAATTCGCCGCTCTGACCGGCAAGCACCCGGCGCTGCTGCAGACCTTCCACCCCTGGGGCAACAGCCTCAACGCCGCCTACGAACGCTGGCGCGAAACCGCGACGCGGCCGGTGCTGGCGATCTCGACTGCCGACGACCAGACCCTGGCCGAGATCATCACTCCGGAGCAGATCGCGCTCGGCGCCGGCGACGACTACCTCCTGCAGCTCAACGACTTCTTCGCCAAAAGCGGGCTGCCCGCCTACATCCGGCCGCTGGGCGAGCCGAATCGCTGCCTCAACGCTCTGGTCGGCGGTCAACTGCGACGGCAGCCAGAAAGGCGGCGAACACTCGACCGGCTGGTACAAGCAGGCCTTCCGCCGGATCAGCGCGATCGTGCGCGGCGGCCAGACGCTGGAAGGGATCGACGCGACCCTGGCCGAAATCGGCCTGCCGCCGCTGAACCGGACCAAGGGGCCGAACCCGGAAAGCCTGCCGGCGGCGCCGGTGAGCATCATCTGGAGCCCGCTGCCCGGGGGTTCGCCACGGGTGAAAGGGAACTTCCCGGGCAACTACTGGCCGGGCAGCCGCTGGGTCGACTGGGTCGGCACCGACTTCTACTCGCAGTATCCGGTCTGGGAAGACCTCAACCGCTTCTACGCCGGCAAGCAGTGGAAGGGCAAGCCGGTGGCGATCAACGAGTGGGCGGTGTCGGCGATCGACGAACCGCGCTTCGTCAAACAGCTGATCGCCTGGGTGGTGAAACGCCCGCGGGTGCGGATGCTGACCTACTACACCGGCGTCGGCCCCGGCAACCAGTACGACCTCAACCTCTATCCGCGCACGGCCAACACCCTGCGCCTGAAGCTCCGCCGCGCCAACTTCCTCGCCTACGCCGAATACAACGCCTGCCTCTTCCCGCCGCTGCCGCCAAAGCCGAAGAAAACCACGCCGAAGCCGGCGCCCACGCCGGTGCCGGTGCCGGTCCCGGAACCGGCCCCGGCCCCGGTCCCGGCACCTTAGGTGGTCGACGGCTTAACCCACACATGGGGCGGGGAATCGGCCCACGACCGCTAGGTTCGTGCGAGGAGGCTACGAATCGTCTTGGCGAGTCGGCGGGGTTCGCGCTCAACCTCCCACCAAGTGCAGTGGGAGACGCGCCAGCCGGCGAGCTGCAGGCGCTGTTCCCGGCGACGGTCGTCGAGGAAGGCCGTGCCGGTGTCGTGGAACTGGCGGCTGTCGGCTTCGAAGATCAGCCCGGCGTCGCGCCAGAGGAAGTCGGGCTTGAATTCGTCTCCGCCGATTCGCAGGGTCACGTTCACCTCCGGCTGCGGCAACTCGGCCCGGGTGCACATCCCCAGGAACAGGCGCTCCATGTAACTGCGGGTCCGCTTCGTCTCCGGGTGGATTTCGTCGAGCACCATTCGCAGCCGGGCGACGCCACGGCGGCCTCTGCTGCGCTTGATCAGGGCGCGGACCGCATCCTTGTCGAGCAGTCGCTTCACCTCTGCCTCTCCGACCGCCTTCCGCAGCTCCCAGATCGGTTCTGCGCCGGCGAGATCCAGCAGCGTGCGTGCCACGCTCGTGCAGGGAATTCCGTTCACTTCCGTCCTATCTGCCGGTCGCAGCGACTGATCCCGATGCGCATCGATCCCGCGCGGAGAGCGTCCACGCCGACCCGGCGCAGTGACGTCTATTCGAGCCCGCCTGCTCTCCCTGATCCCCAGGAGATCAGCCGCCGACCGATGCGAGAGCGCCGCGTCCGGGCCGCAGGCCAGCACCGCCGCCATGTACCGCGCCTCGCGGGTCAACGGCGCATGACCGACCGAGTACACCCCGCAATGCACGCCATGTAGTCGCCCGGAGTTGGTCCGAGCATGAGCGGTCTTCCTGTCGATCCCCAGACCTTCGAGTTGTTCGAGCGAGATAAGCCCATGCTGCCCATTCGCGATGTCCGCAATCTCGCGGTCCCAGCCTGCGCGATTTCGAGGCCGACGGGCCGATATGTCGTCCTTGCCTCGACATATCGGCCCGTCGGCCGGCTGTTGGCGGGGCGCGGTGGGGGCACTTGGGGAGCCTCGCGGGTAGGGACGCGCGGGTGGTGCGCACTGTGCGTCTAATTCGCTGTCAAAGACGCCCCGCTCAGACAAATCCACTCCCTTAAAAGAGAGAGGCCCCGGGATCCCGGGGCCTCTCAAGACAAACTCCCAATCGGCGGGCCTAAATGTCGACTGTGAGTCGACAAATGGCCCATCGGCGGGGGGTTGTTACATCATGCCGCCCATATCTGGCATGCCGCCGGGCATGCCGCCGCCGGCTCCGCCTTCTTCGGCCGGCTCGGCGATGATCGCCTCGGTGACGAGGATGTTCTTGGCGATCGAGGCCGCGTTCTCCAGCGCCGAACGGCTGACTTTGGTCGGGTCGATGACGCCGGCCTTGATCAGGTCGCCGTACTCGCCGGTGGCCGCGTTGAGGCCTTCGCCCGGCTTCAGGTCGCGGACGGCGTTGACGACGACCGAGCCCTCCAGGCCGGAGTTCTCGGCGATCTGACGGACCGGCTCCTCCAGCGAGCGGTGGATGATCCGGGCGCCGGTGCGCTCGTCCGGGTCGTCGACCAGCTTGTCGGGGTCGAGACCGGCCTGGGCGTTCAGCAGGGCAACGCCACCACCCGGGACGACACCCTCCTCGAGGGCGGCGCGGGTCGCCTGCAGCGCGTCCTCGACGCGGTGCTTCTTCTCCTTCATCTCGGTCTCGGTGGCGGCGCCGACCTTGACCACGGCGACACCTCCGGCGAGCTTGGCGAGGCGCTCCTGGAGCTTCTCGCGATCGAAGTCGGAGTCGGTGTTCTCGATCTCCTGTTTGATCTGCTTGATCCGGCCCTTGATGTCGTCGGCACCACCGGCACCGTCGATGACCGTGGTGGTGTCCTTGGAGACGACGACGCGGCGGGCCTTACCGAGCTGGGCGAGCTGGGTGTTCTCGAGTTTGAGACCCATCTCCTCGGTGATCACCTCGCCGCCGGTGAGGACGGCGATGTCCTCGAGCATCCGCTTGCGGCGGTCGCCGAAGCCGGGGGCTTTGACGGCGACACCGGTGAAGGTGCCCCGCAGCTTGTTCACGACCAGGGTCGCCAGGCACTCGCCCTCGACGTCCTCGGCCACGATCAGCAGCGGCTTGCCGCCCTGCATGACCTGCTCCAGCACCGGCAGGATGTCCCGCACGGAGCCGATTTTCTGGTTGGCGATGAGGATGTAGGGGTCCTCGAGCACGGCCTCCATACGGTCCTGATCGGTGACCATGTAGGGCGAGATGTAGCCCTTGTCGAACTGCATGCCCTCGGTGAACTCGAGGTCCATGCCGAAGGTCTGACCCTCCTCGACGTTGACGACGCCGTCTTTGCCGACCTTCTCGATCGCGTCGGCGATGACGTTGCCGATCTCGTCGTCGGCGGCCGAGATCGCGGCCACGCGGGCGATCTGATCCTTGCCGGCGACCTCTTTGGACTGCTTGTTGCGCAGGTTGTCGACGACCTCCTCGACAGCCTTCTCGATGCCGCGGCGCAGGGCCAGCGGGTTGGCGCCGGCGGCCACGTTCTTCAGGCCCTGGCGGACGATGATCTGGGCCAGCAGGGTCGCCGTCGTGGTGCCGTCGCCGGCCACGTCGTTGGTCGCCGTGGCGACCTCGCGGACGAGCTGGGCGCCCTGGTTCTCGAAGACGTCCTCGACCTCGACCTCGCGGGCGATGGTGACTCCGTCATTGGTGATCGTCGGCGCGCCGAACTTTTTGTCGAGCACGACGTAACGGCCTTTGGGGCCGAGGGTGACCTTGACTGCGTTGGCGACGGCGTCGACGCCGGCCTGCAGCGCCCCCCGTGCCTCCTCTGCGTACTTCAGCTCCTTATGAGCCATGTGTATTCAGTCCTCCTTGGTTCTTCTAAGTCCGAATGGGCGAGGGACTAGCTGAGCTTCGCCAGCACGTCCGACTCGCGCAGGACGAGCAGGTCGTCCCCCTCGACGGTCACCTCGGTGCCTCCGTATTTGGAGTAGAGGACCTCGTCGCCCTCCGAGATGTCGAGCGGGCGGCGGCTGCCGTCCTCGTTGATGGCGCCATCGCCGACGGCGACGACCTTGCCCTTCTGCGGCTTCTCCTTGGCCGTGTCGGGGAGGACGATGCCGCTAGCGGTCGTCGCCTCCTCCTCGATCGCCTTGACGATCAGCCGGTCCCCGAGGGGCTTCAGCTTCATCCGTGTACCTCCGTTATCGGTGCGTGTTTTGCTGTCAAAGTCGAGAAATCCCCGCCTGGAGCCAATTCTGGCCCCTTACGGGGTTGGCACTCTGCTGGTGCGAGTGCCAAGAGAGGCTAAAGATAGCGGGCCGGAGGCTTCGGCGAAAGGCTCAGTCGGTGGCCAGCAACCTGCAGCCCAGCAGATCGGGCGATTCCCTCGCCGCCGCGGGCCATCACCCAGTCGTGGTTCCACTCGAAGGCCGGACGCAGCAGCGGCGCCAGGAGGTTCATCCAGGGCTTCGTGGTCCTCACGTTCCACTCGTAGAGGACCGCGGTGACGCCGTCCTGCTCGTAGAGGCGCCAGCGGCCGACGCCTTCGAGCTCGCCGACCGCGCTGCCCTCCAGCAGGTGCGGCTGCTCGACCCGGGTCGTCGTCACCTCGAACTCGACCCGGTAGGGCAGCAGGCTCTTCCAGACCATCCGCGACCACGGTGCCGACGTCCTCGCCGCCGGGCGGGCGGCTCAGCTCTTCGGCCTCCTCCACCCCGCGCCACCACTCGGGCCAGCGCGCCTGGTCGTGCAGCGCCTCCCAGACCGGCTGGCGCGGGGACTCCAGCAGCCAGGTCGTGAGGAAGGCGTACTCGGCCATCGGCGCCACCTCAGTTGTGGTGCGGCGTCTCCCCGTTGCCGATGTGCGGCTTCGGCGACTCGGTGATCTGCGAGAAGCGGATCACGGTGACGGGGTCCTCTTCGAGGATCGGCCGGCTGTAGATCTGCTCGAGGAACTTGCGCTCGTCCTCGAGTCGGCGGAACTCGGGGTTGTCGTGCTCGATGTCGCGGCGCGAGAGGTCTTTGAGCTTCTTCACCTCGACGTCGTCGATTACCGCGGTGAAGATCTTCTCGCGCGGGCTGTGGCGGAAGCCGACCGTGACCCAGACGACCTGGCCGCGCTCGTACTTGCCGCTCTTGTCGCCGAGCCGGATCGTCGCCGTCTTGCGGCCCCGCTTCAGCTGGTCGACGAAGACCGCCGAGTAGAAGTTGAGTACGTAGGTGCCGCCCCTCATTCGCGCCGCGAGCGTATCTGACACGTGATGCCGGCAGGCGCTTCGTGTCTAGACAGATATCGGACCGGGACTGAAGTTTTCGCCCGTTCCTGGCCGATGGAGGAACCCGTGGCACTCGCACGCACCCAAACGCGGCTCTTTCTCGCAGCGCTGCTCTGCGCCTGCGGCCTGCTGCTGGCGCCGCTGGCCGGCCAGGCCGCGGCGAAGAGCTGCGGCGGCAAGCACGTGACGATCATGGGCACCGCCGGCGACGACACATCGTCGGCAAAGGCGCCAGCGACGTGATCTACGGCGGCGGCGGCAACGACGTCGATCAGCGGCGGCCACAACGGCAACGACACGATCTGCGGCGGCCCCGGCAACGACACGATCCGCGGCGGCCGCGGCTTCGACGCGATCTACGGCGACGACGGCAACGACCACCTCTTCGGCGAAACCGGCTCCGACATGATCGACGGCGGCGGCGGCGACGACAAGCTCTCCGGCTTCAAGGGCGCCGACCACCTGCACGGCGGCGCCGGCGACGACTCCCTGATCGGCGCCAAGGGCCCCGACACGCTCGACGGCGGTGCCGGCGACGACTACGCCGACGGCGCCCAGGGCAGCGACGAGCTCGAAGGCGGCGGCGGCGACGACAAGCTGCTCGGCGACAAGGGCAACGACAAGATCCTCGGCGACGCCGGCGACGACCCGATCGAAGGCGGTGCCGGCGACGACAGCGACCTCGACGGCGGCGGCGGCTCCGACACGGTGATCGGCGGCGCCGGCATCGACGACGCCGACGGCGGCGCCGGCGACGGCGACGTCGTCCGCGGCGACTCCGGCACCGACACCCTCGCCGGCGGCGGCGGCGGCGGCGACATCGTCTCCTACGCCAGCGCCACCCGCAGCGGCGTCATCGTCGACCTCGCCAGCGGCAAGGCGAAAGGCGACGGCCACGACGACCTCAGCGGCTTCGAGGACGTGGTCGGCTCGCCGCAGGGCGACACGATCGTCGGCGACGGCGACCCCAACCGGCTCGACGGCGGCGTCGGCAACGACACGCTCGAGAGCGGCGGCGGCGGCGGCACAGCCTTCGGCGGCCCCGGCAGCGACGACTGCAACGGCTTCTCGGTGGAAAACTCCTGCGGGCCGGAACTCGGGCCGCCCCCGGCCTCGCCTACGCGATCCTCAACCAGGGCCTCGACGGCTCCAGCCTCGTCGTCCAGGGCGGCCCCGGCGACGACGACATCCGCATCTCCCACAACGGCCAGGGCTGGACGATCTCCAACGGCGCCGGGATCTTCGCCGGCGAAGGCTGCGTCAGCGTCACCAGCAACGCCACCGCCGTCGGCTGCGCCGGCGAACGCGGCGCTGGTCGTCGTCACCGGCAACGCCGGCGGCGACACGATCGTGATCGACCCCAGCGTCCCCGCCAGCGCCAAGGTGCGGATCAACGGCAACGCCGGCAGCGACACCCTCATCGGCGGCCCCGAGGACGACGTCCTGGAAGCGGGCGAGAACTACAACGGACCCGACAACGGCAGCGACATGCTGACGGCAAAGGCGGCAACGACGTCCTCTACGCCGATCCGGCGGCGACAAGCTCGAGGGCGGCGTCGGCGAGGACCTGCTGGTCTCCTCGGTCGCGGTCTGCCAGGGCCACCGCTCAACGGCGGCACCGGCGAAGACACCGTCTCCTACGCCCGCTCCGACGCCGCGCTGCGGCGTCGACCCTCGGCGGCACCGGCGGCCCGGCCGGCTGCGGCACCCCCGACCAGATCCTCGGCGACAACGAGAGCCTCGAGGGCTCCGACGGGCCGGACATCGCTGATCGGCGACAACGGC
>CAWHIW010000019.1:0-240834 GCA_963829445.1 uncultured Solirubrobacterales bacterium
CCGCCGTAGGAGCAGCGCTTGACCCGCTCCAGCTCGTCGATGATCTGCATCGCCCGCACCTTCGGGGCGCCGGAGAGCGTTCCCGCCGGCAGCGCCGAGCGCAGCACGTCCATCGCGCTGACGCCGGCGCGCAGGGTGCCGGAGACCTTGCTGACGATGTGCAGCACGTGCGAGTAGGTCTCGACCACCATCAGCTCGTCGACCGAGACCGAGCCGTACTCGCAGACGCGGCCGAGGTCGTTGCGGCCGAGGTCGACCAGCATCACGTGCTCGGCCCGCTCCTTGGGGTCGTTGATCAGCTTCTCGGCCAGGCGGCGGTCCTCGTCCTCGCTGCGCCCGCGCGGCGAGGTGCCGGCGATCGGCCGCGTCTCCACCCGGCCGCCGTGGACCGTGACCAGCGGCTCGGGCGAGGCGCCGGCGATCTGGAAGTCGCCGAACTCGAGGAAGTACATGTAGGGGGACGGGTTGACCGCGCGCAGGCCGCGGTAGACCGAGAACGCCTCGACCGGGGCGGGGGCCGAGAAGCGCTGGGAGGGGACGACCTGGAAGGCGTCGCCGGCGTGGACGTACTCGACGATCCGCTCGACCGCGGCTTCGAACTCCTCCCGCTCCATGTTGGAGACGAACTGCGGCGGCTCGGACACCGACGGGTCGGCGGGAGCCGGCACGGCGCCGCGCAGGCGCTCGCGCATCTCGACGATTGTCGCGGCGGCGCGCTCGTAGGCGGCGTCGATGCCGCCCTCGGAATCGGCGAAGGCGCAGGCGAGGATCGTCAGCTCGTGCCGCAGGTGATCGAAGATCACCATCGCGTCGGTGATCATCAAAGCCAGGTCGGGCAGCCCGAGCGGATCGGGATTCGGGTCGCCGAGAGGCTCGACGGTGCGGACCAGGTCGTAGCCGAAGAAGCCGACGGCGCCGCCGACGAAGGGTGGCAGGCCCTCGACCGGCGCCGGCCGGAAGTCGGCCAGGCGGGCGGCGACGGCGGCGTAGGGGTCGGGGGCCGGCTCGGCCCGGCCGGGGCCCTCGCCGGCGGCGGCCTCCTCCCCGCTCCACTCCGAGAGGGTGCCGTCGCTCCAGCGCAGGATCGCGCGCGGGCGCAGGCCGACGAACGAGTAGCGGCCGACCTGGCCCTGCTCGGCGGACTCCAGGAGGAAGGCCGGGGCGCCCTCGGGCTCGCCGGCGCGCAGCTTCAGGAAGGCCGAAACCGGCGTCTCGCAGTCGTCGACGAAGCGGGCCCGCACCGGCACCACGTTGCCCTCGCCGGCCAGCTCCCGCGCCCGCTCCAGGCTCGGCTCCAATCTCAGCTCGAAATCAGCCGCTACGGTCATTCAGCACTTCCATCACCGCCGACTGGGAGACGCCGCGCGAGACCAGCAGCACGCTGAGGTGGTACAGCAGGTCGGCCGCCTCTTCGGCGACGCGCTCGTTCGACTCCTCGCGGGCGGCGCGGATGACCTCCTCGGCCTCCTCCTCGACCTTTTCCCCGATCAGGGTGCGGTCGTCGAGGAGCTTGACGGTGTAGCTGCCGTCCGGGCGCTCGACGGCGCGGCTGCGCAGGGTCCGTTCCAGCGCCGGCAGCGCTTCGTAGGTGACCGGGAACGGCTCGCCGGGGGCCGGGGGCGCGTCCCTGCGGCTCGAGGCCGAGCCCAGCACCTCGCGGTAGAAGCAGCTGCGCTGACCGGTGTGGCAGGCGGGCCCGGCGGGATCGACCATCGCCACCAGGGCGTCGCCGTCGCAGTCGTAGCGGAGCTGGCGCAGGTGCATGAAGCTGCCCGAGCTTTCGCCTTTTTTCCAGAGTTCGTCGCGGGAGCGGCTGTGGAAGTGCAGGTCGCCGGTCTCCAGCGTCATTTCCAGCGATTCGGCGCTGACGTAGGCCAGCATCAGCACCTCGCCGGTGGTCCAGTCCTGGACGACACAGGGCGCCAGACCGCGCTGATCGAATTCGATTTCCCCGAACATCGGTCCATCGTAGCCAGGGCCGGGCCTACTCGATCCCCAGTCGGTCGAGCAGGTCCTCGTCGCGGCGCCAGTGGCGGCGCACGCGGACGCTGAGGTCGAGGTGGACCCGGGCGTCGAGCTCGTCCTCGAGCGAGCGCCGGGCGGCGCTGCCGATCTCGCCGATCTTGGCGCCGCCCTTGCCGATCAGGATGCCCTTCTGCGACTCCGTCTCGGCCCAGATCTCGGCCGTCACCGTGACCAGCCCGTCCTCGCGCGGCGCCACCTCCCTGACCTTGACCTCGACCGAGTGCGGGATCTCCTGCCGGGTCCGGTTCAGCACCTGCTCGCGGATCAGCTCGGCCAGCAGCAGCTCGCTCGACTGGTCGCTGTGGTCCTCCGGCGGGTACATGTAGGGGCCCTCCGGCATCAGCTCGCCGAGGCGCGCCACCAGCACGTCCAGCCCCTCCCCGGTGCGGGCGCTGATCGGGAAGACCTCGTCGACCCCGGGCAGCTCGGCGGCGTCGGAGAGGACCGGGACGATCTCGTTCGGGCCGAGCCGGTCGGCCTTGTTGACGGCGCAGATGACCGGCAGCTTGGCGCCGGCGCCGAGCAGCGAGCGGACGATGAAGCGGTCGCCCGGGCCGACGCCCTCCTCGCCGTTGATCACGACCAGGGCGACGTCGGACTCGGCCAGCTCGCGCTTGACCCGCTCCTGCATGCGCTCGGTGAGGACGTCGCGCGGGCGCTGCACGCCGGGCAGGTCGACCAGGATCAGCTGCCGCTCGGTCTCGAGGTCGGTGGCGACGCCGCGGATCGCGCGGCGGGTCGTCTGCGGGCGCACCGAGGCGATCGCGACGTGGGAGCCGACGATCGCGTTGACCAGGGTCGACTTGCCGGCATTGGGGCGGCCCGCCAGGCCGATGAAGCCGGAGCTGGTCATCGCAGCGCCGCCAGGATCCGCTCCTGCTCGGCCAGCATCTCGCCATCGTCGACCTCGTGGTCGCGGCCGCAGAGATGGAGGACGCCGTGGACGGCGGCCTCGGTCACGTCGGCGCAGTGCGCGGGGCAGATCGCGACGTCGCCGAGCTCCCGCGGGCCGGCAACGGGGCCGGTGCCGTCGACCGGGAAGGCGAGGACGTCGGTAGGGGCGTCCTTGCCGCGGTGCTCGCGGTTGAGCTCCTGGATCCGCTCGGCATCGACCCGCTCGACCGCGAGGTGGCCATCGGCGACGCCGGCGGCGTCCGAGCGTCGCCGCAACGGCGGCGTGCAGATCCTCGGGAACGTCGTCGAGGTCCAGGCTCAAGAGCGCGGGGTCGGGCCGTGTTCGGCTCGGGCCGCCCGTTCGCCGCCGTCGTGCTCGTCGTAGGCGGCGACGATGCGCTGTACGAGCTTGTGGCGGACCACGTCCTCGCCGCCGAACTCGACGAAGGAGATGTCCTGGACCTCGGTCGAGGATGTCGCGGACGGCGATCAGGCCGGAGCGCTGGTCGGTCGGCAGGTCGATCTGGGTGACGTCGCCGGTGACGACCATGCGGGAGTTGAAGCCGAGCCGGGTGAGGAACATCTTCATCTGCTCGGGGCTGGTGTTCTGCGCCTCGTCGAGGATCACGAAGGAGTCGTTGAGGGTGCGGCCGCGCATGAAGGCGAGCGGCGCCACCTCGATCACGTCGCGCTCGAAGTAGCCGTTGACGCGATCGGGGTCGATCATGTCGTAGAGGGCGTCGAAGAGCGGCCGCAGGTAAGGGTCGACCTTGGCCTGGATGTCGCCGGGGAGGAAGCCGAGCCGCTCGCCCGCCTCGACCGCGGGCCGGGTGAGGATGATCCGCTGAACCTTGCGTTCGGTCAGCGCCGCCGCGGCCATCGCCACGGCGAGGAAGGTCTTGCCGGTGCCGGCGGGGCCGATCCCGAAGGTGATCGTGTGGCGGCGGATCGAGTCGACGTAGCGCTTCTGGTTCAGCGTCTTCGGCGCCACTTTGGTGTTGCGGTGGCGCCAGACGACGTCGTCGAGGATCTCGGCCGGATCCTCGTCGGCGTCGAGGGCGCCGGTCACCGCCTCGATCGTGCCGGGCGCGACGTCGTGGCCCTGCTCGATCAGCTCGACCAGCTCGTCGACGATCGTCGCGCCCTGCTCGACGTCGCCGGTGTCGCCGTCGAGGGTGAGGACGTTGCCGCGCAGGTGCAGGTCGCAGTCGAGCCGCTCGCGCAGCTCCCGCAGCACCGTGTCCTCGGAGCCGGCCAGCTCGGCGGCGACGGTGTTGTCGAGCGTCAGCTGCCTACGCGCCAAGCCGCTCACGCACCGCTGAACTGACCCGCTTGCCGTCGGCGCGGCCGCCCACCTTGGGCATCAGCGCCGACATCACCTCGCCCATCTGCCGCTGCTCGCTGGCGCCGGTCTCGGCGACCGCGGCGTCGACCAGCTCGCGCCAGCTCCTCGTCGGAGAGCTGCTGGGGCAGGTAGCCCTCGATCAACTCGGCCTCGAAGCGCTCGGCGGCGGCCTGCTCGGCCGCGTCCGGCGCCCTCGTAGGCCTCGGCCGCCTCGACCCGCTTCTTGTGCTCCTTCTGCAGCACCGCGACCTCGTCGCCCTTGCCGAGCTTGGCGTCCTTCTGCAGCACGTCGACGACCATCCGCAGCGCCCCCGCACGCTCGCGATCGCGCGCTTTCATCGCCGTCCGCACATCGTCCTGAACCTGCTCGAGAACGCTCATCGAGCTAAGGGTAGTCGGCGGCGTCAGGCGTCACCGCGAGGCCCTTGGAGACGAGGTCGCGGATATCGATGCTGACGAGCTGCCAGCCGGTGCGGCGAGCGGCGGCTACATAGGCGGCGTCATAGGCACTGAGGTCGTGCTCGGCCGCCACCTCGAGGGTGACGTCGAGCAACTCGGCATCGAGCGCGACGATGCGATTTCTGCAGCGCCGCTGGAGGATTCGGGCCAGCGCCTTGGCGGCGTCCGGCTTTCCATCGCGAACGCCGACGGCGTTGGCCACCTCATAGAGAGTGAGATCGATGGCGGCCAGAGGGCCCGGGGGCTTGCGCACCAGGCCACTCGCCGACTCGATGCCACTGATTCGTGGGGACGCCCGAGGCGACCCAAACGCTGGCATCCAGCAGCAGCATTCAGTGGGATTCCCGGTCTTCGCGAATGACTTGTGCGATGTCCGCCCCACCGAGGTCGATATCCAGCGAGTCCAGAAGTCGCCCGACCTCCCCGTCGTCCCGCCGGTCGACGGCCTCCAGCTCCTGCTCCGCGAGGCGCTGCAGCAATCCGCTGCGGGTCTCGCCGTTTGCTCTCGCATGGGCGTCGACGCGCTCGAGAAGCACATCGGGGATTGAAATGAGGACCTTGGCCACGGAGTGAGTATATCCGGTATGTCTGGTGGTCAAAATGGGCACTGGGAGAGCCTTGCCGATCTTCCTCGCACAAGTGGCGCGGAGAATCGGATCGACTCTGCGCCAACTCTCGCGCCAGCTCAGTGGCCAGCGCCGATTTCCACCCGCTCGACCTCGCCCAGCGGCATCTGCAGGAAGCGGGTGCCGAGGTCGCGGAAGGAGTCGGTGTCGCCGGTGCAGAGGAAGCGGTAGTCGCCCTCGCCGTCGCGCTCGCGGGCGATGCCGGCGCGCTCCATCGTGCGCTGGACCGCCGCCGCCACCGCGTGGCCGCCGCTGACCAGGCGGATGTCGCGGCCGAGGATGCGCTGCAGCATCGGCGCGACCAGCGGGTAATGGGTGCAGCCGAGAATCAGGGTGTCGACCTCGGCCCGCTTCAGCGGCTCGCAGTAGGCCCGCGCCATCGCCATCACGCTCTCGTCGAAGGGCGAGCCCTGCTGGATGAACGGCGCCAGCTTCGGCGCCTCGACTTCGGTCACCTCGAGCGGGCGCCCCTCGGCTTCGAGGGCGCGCCGATAGGCGCCGCTCGCGACCGTGTTCGGCGTCGCCAGCACCCCGACCTTGCCGTTGTCGCTGATCGCCGCGGCGATCTCGGCCTGGGGCTCGACCACCGGCACCACCTCCACCCCGCTCACCTCCGCCACCGCGCGGGCGACGTCGGTGCCGATCGCAGTGGCGGTGTTGCAGGCAATCACCAGCAGCTTGGCGCCGCGACCGAGCAGCAGCTCGGCGATTCGCCGCGATCCGCTCGCGCAGGGCATCGGGGTCGCGGGTCCCGTAGGGGAACCAGGCGGTGTCGCCGAGGTAGACGAAGTCCTCCTCCGGCAGCGAGACCAGGCACTCGTGCAGCACCGTGAGCCCGCCGACGCCGGAGTCGAACATCGCCACCGGCAGCGCGGGATCGAGCTTGTCCACTCGCCGGCGCGCCGCTACAGGAACGGTTTGTAAGTCATGAAGAAGATCGTCACGACGACGATGATCCCCGCCAGCGTCCCGACTTTGCCGATCCGGTCACCGAGCGCTTCGAACTCGGGACTGAGCGTGTCGCCGCTCTTCAGATCGCGCTCGGCCACCGCTTTCGCCTCCCGCACCTTCGGCTGGAAGAACCCGTGCTGCAAGCCGAAGAGCGACGAGGATCGCGAGGATGCCGACGCCGACGAAGGCGTCACTCGTGTCCCAGGCGCCGTCGCTAGCCGAGAGCAGGCCGATCCCCGCCAGCAGCAGCACGACCATTCCCGGGTTGACCAGGTACTTGTCGACCTTCTGCACCCCGGCCAGGATCGCCGGCGTCGCCGTCGGGTACTGCGGCGCCACCGAGAAGAAGAAGGCGTAGCCGAAGGTCGGCCCGAAGGCCAGCACCACAGCCAAGATGTGCAGGAACAGCACGATCTTGTAGCCGGGGTCGACGATCGAGGCGAAGGGCATCGGCGAAAACCCTATCTCTCAGCGACGACGAAGCAGCAGCGCCGCCCAGTCGCCGTCCTGGCGGCGCTCGACCTCGCCCAACCCGACCTCGCCGAAGAAGAGCGCAGCGTCATCCAGCTCAGCTGGCAGCAGACCCGAGCAGACGAGCGTGGTGGGGCGCTGCTCGAGCTGCGCGGCCACGGCCCGCAGAATCGGCGAGGTCATGTTGGCGACGACGGTCGGCGCCAGCTCGGGCAGACGTTCGCGGAGGTTGATCCGTTCGAGCTCGACCTCGACGCCGTTCGCCGCCGCGTTCACGGCCGCCGCCTCCAGGGCCGGCGGCTCGTGGTCGTAAGCATCGACCGGCCCCCAGCCCAGCTTCGCGGCGGCGATCGCGAGCACGCCGGAGCCGGTTCCGAGGTCGGTCAGCGGCCCGTGGGCCTCCCCCGCTGCCTCCAGCTCGAGCAGGAACTCCAGGCAGAGCCGGGTCGTCGGGTGGGCGCCGGTGCCGAAGGCCTGGCCGGGATCGACGACGACGTCGATCGTCCCCTCGCGCGGGTCCTCCCAGGAAGGGCGCAGCCAGAGGCGCTCGCCGACCAGCAGCGGCTTGTGGAAGTCGCGCCAGCGATCGGCCCAGTCGTCGGGGATCTCGGTGCTGGTGACCTCGATCCGGCCCTCGCCGACCACGGCGTCAAGCTCGCCCAGCTCCGGCAGCTCCCCCTCGCCGCCGTAGATCGCGTACTCGACGTAGCCGGGCCCGCGCTCCTCCTCGACCCCGTTGGGCGCCAGCACGGTCAGCTCGGCCAGAACCAGATCCGCCTGCTCCGGGGGACAGCGGATCGCAAGCCGGATCAAGCCGCCCCCGGACGCGGAAGCGCGGGCGCGAGGCTTCCGGTCATGACGAGCGCGCCCGTGCGAGAGCAGAGGAGGCGGCGTTTGGTGTCAACCGAAGGCGCGGCGGACGCGGCTGAAGAGGCCCTCGCCCTGGCGCGGACCGAGGTTGTCCTCCTCCAGGGTGCCGTCGAGGCGCTCGGCGATCTCGCGCTGCTCCTCGCTGAGGTTGGTGGGGACGATGACATTGAGGATCACCCGCTGGTTGCCGCGGCGGCGGCCGCCGAGGCGGGGCAGCCCGGCGCCGCGCAGGACCTCTTCGTGGCCGGGCTGGGTGCCGGCGGCGATCTCGATCTCGCGCTCCTCCTCGAGGGTCGGAACGGTGACCGTGGTCCCGAGCATCGCCTCGGTGGCGGGGATCGAGACGACGCTGATCAGGTCGGTGCCGTCGCGCTGGAAGCGCTCGTCCTCGGCGACCTCGACCTCGACGTAGAGGTCGCCGGCCGGGGCGCCGGCCTCACCAGCATGGCCGGCGCCGGATACGCGCAGGCGCTGGCCGCTCTCGATCCCGGCCGGGATTTCGACCGCCCGGGTCCGCTGGCCGGGGGTGCGGCCGCTGCCGCGGCACTCGGCACAGGGCGTCTCGGGGATTTTCCCGGCGCCGCCGCAGGCGTCGCAGGCGACCCCCTGGGCCATCTGCCCGAACGGGGTGCGCACGACCCGGCGCAGCTGACCGGCGCCGCCGCATTTCTCGCAGCTGGTGATCGGCGTCCCCGGCTCGGCGCCGTTGCCGTGGCAGTGCTCGCAGGCGCCGACGGCGTCGAAGGAGATCTCGCGCCGGACCCCGGTCGAGACCTCCTCGAGGTCGAGCTCGGTGGCGACGAGGATGTCGCCACCGGCCGCCGGGCCGGCGCCACCGCCGAAGCCGAAGGCGGCTCCACCGCCGAAGAGCGACTGCAGCAGGTCGTCGATCGAGCCGAAGGAGGAGGCGCTGCGCGGGTCGAAGCCGCCGGAGCGCAGGCCCTCGTGCCCGTAGGCGTCATAGGTGCGCCGGCGCTCGGCGTCGGAGAGGACCTCGTAGGCCTCGGCCGCCGCCTTGAACTTCTCCTCGGCTTCGGGGTCGTGGTCGTTGACGTCGGGGTGCAGTTCGCGGGCGAGGCCGCGGAAGGCCTTCTTGATCTCGGTCTCGCTCGCCGTCCCGGCCGACGCCGAGCACCTCGTAGTAGTCGCGCGGCATCGGGTTCAGCCGTCGTACACGGTCTCGAAGTAGCGCGAGAGCTCGCGGGCGGCGCCGCGCACCGAGGCGATCGCCGTCGCGTAGTCCATCCGCAGCGGCCCGACCACGCCGACCGAGCCGAGGTTGCGGTGGCCAAGCCCGTAGTTGGCGCCGATGACGCTGACCGAGCGCAGCTCCGGCTGCGGGTTCTCGGCGCCGATCCAGAGGAAGACCGAGCGCTCCTCGAGCGAGGAGCGCAGCATCTGCAGGACCCCGGCGCGGCGCTCGAGCGCGGTCATCAGCTCATCCGCCCGCGGCAGGTCGGCCAGGTGGGCTTCGGAGAGCAGCCGCGAGGCCCCGTCCAGGTAGAGGCCGGCGCCGGCGTCGGGCTCGAGCTCCGTGAAGGCGGCGCCGATGGTGGCGACGAACTCGGCCTCGGTGCGGTCGAGCTCGGGGTCGGCGAGACGGCCGGCGATCATCCGCGAGCCGACGCCGAGCCCGGAGAGGGACTCGTTCAGGTAGCTGGAGGCCCACTCGATCAAGCCCGGGGTCGACCGCCCGTTCGAACTCGAAGACGCGGCGGGCGACGTCGCCGGTCGAGGCGATCGCGATCACCACCACCTTGGCCGGGGTCAGGCGCAGCACCTCGACCCGGTGGATCGTCGCCGTCGCCAGCTGCGGCGCGGTCGCCATCGCGACCAGGTCGGTGACCTGGGCCAGCGCCGCGGTCGTCTCCCGCATCGCCTCGTCGACCTCGCGGCGCAGGCGCGAGAGCTCGAGCTCGACCCGGGTCTCGGCCGGGAGCGCGCCGGACTCCATCAGCAGGTCGACGTAACGGCGGTAGCCGACGTCGGTCGGCACCCGCCCCGCCGAGGTGTGCGGGTGGGTCAGGTAGCCCTCGGCCTCGAGCAGCGCCAGCTCGGCCCGAACCGTCGACGGCCCCCAGGCGACCTCAGGGCCGCTCCGCGACCTCCTTCGAGGGCACGGGCTTGGCCGACGCCAGGTATGCGTCGACCACCAACTGCAGGATCAACTCTTGCCGCTCGGAAAGCATGCGCTCTGAAGTCTAGGAGGAGCGCCGGGTGAGCCCTCCCAAACACTCAAGCGAGGCTCCCGCCGAGCGTTTGGGAGGGCTCACCCGGCGCTCCTACAGCTCGAACTTCCGCCTCAGCGTTCTTGATGATCGCCGTCTCGCCCTGGTTGGCGACCGTGTCGACGACGATGCGGTCGCCTCGACCGACTTGACCGTGCCGGAGACGACGATCTCCTGCTCGGGCATGCCCATGCCGCGGAACTGGACCGAGAGCCGCTTCAGCGCCCGCGGGTCGCCGCCGGCGATCGCCGCGTTGGCCCTGGCGACCAGGCCCATCGAGTAGAGGCCGTGGAGGATGTTGCGCGGCAGGCCGACCATTTTCGCGAACTCGTCGTCGATGTGGATCGGGTTGAAGTCCCCGGAGGCGCCGGCATAGCGGTGCGGCAGGTACTTGTCCGGCGTGACGCTCAGCTCGGGGACCTGTCCCCGACGTTCAGATCGCTCATCTCAGACTCCCCTGACGATGTTGGTCCAGGTGCCGCGCACGACCTCGGCGCCGTCCTGGTTGACGGAGACGGTCTCGAAGACGTAGAAGCCCTTGCCGTCTTTCTCCTCGATCGAGAGGCACTTGGAGCTGGTCGTGATCTCGTCGCCGGAGCAGACCGGCTCACCCCACTCGAAGACCTGGCCGCCGTGGACCATCGCGGCGAAGTTCATCTCCACGTCGGGGTCGAAGAGGACCGGGCCCAGGGCCGGGCCGCTGTAGACGACGGCGAACATCGGCGGCGCGACGACGTCGCGGAAACCGGCCGCGCGGGCGGCCTCGACGTCGAAGTGCACGGGGTTGTCGATCCCCAGCGCGTTCGCGTACTCCTTGATCTTCTCCCGGCCGACCTGGTAGGTCGTCCCGGGCCATTCCTTACCTATGGCGTCAGTCTTTATCGGCATGGGCGGGCACTTTAACTGGCCGCCCAGCCAGGCGACGCGCTCGCTACTCGTCGATCTGCAGGACCGCCAGGAACGCCTCCTGCGGCACTTCCACCCGGCCCACCGACTTCATCCGCTTCTTGCCCGCTTTCTGCTTCTTCAGCAGCTTGTTCTTGCGGGTGACGTCGCCGCCGTAGAGCTTCGCGGTGACGTCCTTGCGCAGCGCCTTGACGGTCTCGCGGGCGAGGATGTTGGAGCCGATCGCCGCCTGCACCGGAACGTCGAAGAGCTGGCGCGGGATCGTCTTGCGCAGGCGCTCGACCAGGCGCTTGCCCTGCTCGTAGGAGAAGTCGCGGTGGACGATGATCGAGAGCGCGTCGACCTTGTCGCCGGCGAGCAGGATGTCGACCTTGACCAGGTCGGAGGCGCGGTTGCCGATCGGCTCGTAGTCGAGCGAGGCGTAGCCGCGGGTCGAGGACTTGAGGAGGTCGAAGAAATCGAGGACGATCTCCGCCAGCGGCATGTCGTAGCGGATCTGCACCCGCACCGGGCTCAGGTAGTGCATGTCGATGTGGGCGCCGCGGCGCTGCTGGCAGAGCTCCATCACGGCGCCGACCTGCTCGGAGGGGCAGATGATCGTGGCGCGGATATAGGGCTCTTCGACCGACTCGATCACGCCGGGGTCGGGGAGGTCGGTGGGGCTGCGGACTTCCTTCGAAGTGCCGTTGGTGAGGTGCACCTCATAGCGCACGTTCGGGGTCGTCGAGAGCAGGTCGAGGCCGTACTCGCGTTCCAGCCGCTCGCGCACGATCTCCATGTGCAGGAGGCCGAGGAAGCCGCAGCGGAAGCCGAACCCGAGCGCCTCCGAGGTCTCCGGTTCCCAGGAGAGGGCGGCGTCGTTGAGGGCCAGCTTCTCGAGCGCGTCGCGGAGGTCTTCGTAGCGGTCGGTGTCGATCGGGAAGACGCCGCAGAAGACCATCGGGCGGACCTCGCGGTAGCCCTCCAGCGCCTCCGCGGCGGGGCCGGCCTGGGTGGTCAGGGTGTCGCCGACCCGCAGCTTGGTGACGTCCTTGATGCCGGTGATCAGGTAGCCGACGTCGCCGGCCTCCATCCCCTCGACCGCGGTCATCGCCGGCCGGAAGAAGCCGATGTCGTCGATCTCGGCCTCGGTCCCGTTCTGCATCGCCAGGATCCGCTCGTGCTTGCGGAAGGAGCCGTCGACCATCCGCACGTAGGCGATCACGCCGCGGTACTGGTCGAACTCGGAGTCGAAGATCAGCGCCCGGCTCGGCGCCTCGGGCTCGCCCTGCGGGGCGGGGATGCGCTCGACGATCGCCTCCAGCACCTCCGGCACCCCGACCCCGGTCTTGGCCGAGATCCAGAGCGCTTCCTCGGGGTCGCCCCCGGTCAGGTCGGCGATTTCGGTCGCCACCCGCTCCGGTTCGGCGCCCGGCAGGTCGACCTTGTTGATCACCGGGATCAGCTCCAGCCCGGCGTCGATCGCCAGGTAGGTGTTGGCGACGGTCTGCGCCTCGACCCCCTGGGCGGCGTCGACGACCAGCAGCGCCCCCTCGCAGGCGGCGAGGCTGCGCGAGACCTCGTAGGAGAAGTCGACGTGGCCGGGCGTGTCGATCAGGTGCAGGTGGTAGGTCTCGCCGTCGGCGGCCGTGTACTCGACCCGCACCGCCTGCGCCTTGATCGTGATCCCGCGCTCGCGCTCGAGGTCCATCGAGTCGAGCATCTGCGCCTGCATTTTCTTCGGGTCGACGGCGCCGGTGACCTCGAGGATGCGGTCGGCCAGCGTCGACTTGCCGTGGTCGATGTGGGCGATGATCGAGAAGTTGCGGATGCGGTCCATCGGCGTCGCGGAGTATGGCGGACGAAGGCGGTCGGCCGGCGGGTCCTGTCGCGGGGTGGGGGTGGCCTTCCTTGCGCTGCGATCTGCTCAGGGCAGAGGGATGTGAGCCCCGCCAGGGATCAAGGAGTGCCCTTCGCAGACTCCGCGCGGCGGAACACCACCCCCACCCCGCGCCACCCCCCGGAGGAGTGCTTTCAGGTCACGGGCACGCTGATGGATCCAGCTTGTCCGTGAGCTGAAAAACGACCGTCGGGGGCTTCCTAAGAATTGGCTTTGCTCCGGGGCCTTCGGTCCAGCGGGCCTGGGGTGGGTATGGGGGCTTGCCGGGTTCGAGGCGGTCGTAGGTGGTGACGGCGTAGTCGTAGTGGCCCTTGTTCAGCTCTTGGCGCCAGGCGTGGCAGGTGGCTGGGGCTACGAAGCCGCCGTGGGGGGTTTCCTCGCCGACGAACTGGACGTGGTTGGAGAGGTCGGTGCCGAAGAGGGGGTACTGGCGGGTGCTGGTGGTGGCGATGCGGGCGTCGCTGATGTCGTCCGCCCAGGCGAAGGCGGCGTTGAGTCCCGGCGTGGTGAAGGTGGGGTCGGAGTAGCGACTCTCCAGGTAGTGCCGCTGGACCGGGTAGCCGATCGCGATCGCGAGCAGGGCCAGGACGATGCCGATTCCCAGCAGCCCCCCCCGACGGGTGCGGTCGTCCTTTGTATCCCTATGCGTCACAAAGGACGACCGCACTCTGTCCAGGCCCGCCAAGGTGCCACGCCACAGTGGCGTCGCCGGCAGCAGGGCGAGGCCGAGGACGAGCGCCGGGGCCAGGTAGCGGAGGCCGGACTCGAAGCCGCGGGGCATGCCATCGGGGCCAGAGGCGGAGGTCGGGGCGACCAGCCAGGCGAACGCGGTGGCCAGACCGACGAGGCCGGCGACCGCCAGCACAAGTCGCGGTTGACCCCCGGCCCCGCCTCCCCCCCGTTGCGTGGTTCCCTTCCCACCTCATCCGTGGATTCCGAACCGCGGAACCGCCGCTCAGGGTTGCGCGGTTCCCTTTTCACGTCTTTCGTGGATTTCGAACCTCGAAACCGGTGGCTGCGGGGATCGAGGCAGAGAACGAGGCCGGCGAGGGCCGCAAGGGCGAGCAGCGGCCAGATGGCCCAGAGACCACCGTGCAGACCCGGCAGGAGCCAGTCCGACCAGACCGTGCCGTCGGTGAGGTAGCCGAGGACGCTGTGCGCTTCGCGCCCACCGAGGGCCTGCTCGGGCGCGGGCAGGGAGATCGGGCCGAGGTGATGGACCCAGGGCAGAGGGTTGCCGCTGTGGACGAGGTTGCGCAGGTACCAGTAGCCGCCGCCGGCGAGCGCCGCGAGACCGGCGAGGACAAAGGCCTTCCACCGTCCACCCCGCGGTGCGATCACGACCAGGCCGGCGATCAGAACCACCGCCGGCAGGAGGAAGTTGAGCTTGGTGCCGGCGGCAAGCCCGGCCGCAAGCCCGACGACCGCGAGCGCGCCCAGTCGAGAGACCCGGCTCCCCCTCCTCGCGAACCGCCCAGGCATGCAGGGCGATCGCAACCGCGGCCAGCAGGAAGAAGATCCCGACGATGTCGTTCCGCGCCTCCCCCGCCTGATCGGAGAGCGCGGGCACGCTTAACGCGACAGCACCAAGGATCAGCGACCAAGCTCCAACCCGATACGGCCGCCCGATGCACCAGCACGCGACCAGACAGCCCACGAACCACCCCAAATTCAACAGCGGCGACAACAGATCCCGCCCGAACGCCAGCATCCCCACCGAGTGGAAGATTTCCCCGTTCGCCGGGATAGAACCAGGCGAGGAACTGCGGCGCGATGAAGTGCAGGTCCATCGTGTTGCCGCTCTGGAAGAACCCCGCCGCGAACGGCCCGTGGTACCAGGTGCTGTCGAACCCGGTCATCCCAGTCGAGAGCCGGGTCTTCGCGCCAGCGGCGAAGTGGATCGAGGCGACGAGCGCGACGAGCAAGCGAGATCACCGTCGTCCAGTCGAAGGCTGCCCGGAGCTCGGGCCGGTCTGGGGTGGTATCCCGCCGGACGGTGTCTCGGAGGACGCGTCCTCCGCGCCGCGGGCTCCCTCCCGCTTCCTGCGCCGATCGAAGTCCAAGGGAGGCCACCCCATCCCGGCCCCAGCCCCCGAGCATCCCGAGACCAGCCCCCACGGCAATCACGCCAACCAGAGTACGGCAGGGCTTGAACCACCCAACGTGCCGAGCAGCTCGGCGCACCCAGAGCAGCAGAGCCAAGCGCCAGGACGGCGGTAGCCAGCAGCGCCGGCGCCCCCGAAACCTCGGGAAGCAGCCGCGTCCGCAGCGCTCGACGCGCCCAGCCAGGCGAAGCCGACGAGCAGCGCCAGCTCGGCGACCCCCAGCAGGTAGCGGCCCGGCCCGAGCATCTAGCGGCGCCGCAGCAGGCGCGTGATCTGCTCCAGCTCGGCCACCCGCAGCAGCTTCGCGACCGCGACGTAGACGAGCCCGCCCGACCGCCAGGCCGGCGCCGAGGGAGACGATCTGGCCGACCAGGCCGCGGCCGAGCGCCTCGTCGAGCAGGTCCCAGACGAGCCAGCTGACGCCCGGCGAGAGCGGCGGAGGCGATCGTGATCCGGCTCGCGGTCGAGAACAGGCGACCGAGCTCGAGGCCGCCGAACTCGCGGCGCAGGATCACCGCCTGGGCGAAGACCGCGGCGCTGGTGCCGATGCCGGTGCCGGCGACGATGCCGCCGACGCCGAAGGGCTTGTAGAGCGCCAGCGCCGCCACGGCCGAGATCGACGAGGTCGATCACCGCCAGCGCGGTCGCCTGCCAGGGGCGCTGCAGGCTGAAGAAGGTGCGCGTCTGCAGCAGGTAGAGCCCGTTGGTCGGCAGCGAGAAGGCGAACCAGAAGAGCGCCGTCGCCACCACGGCCGTCTCCGCCGGGTCGAAGGCGCCGCGCTGGTAGACGAGCCGGATCATCGGGTCCGAGAGCGCCAGGATCGCGGCCGCCGCCGGCAGCAGGACGAAGAGGATCTGGCGCATCCCGTTGGCCATCGTCGCCCGCAGGTTGTCGATCTCGCCGGCGTTGGCGAAGCGGGCCAGGGTCGGGAACAGCACCGTCGCGATCGCGACCGAGAAGATCCCCTGCGGCAGCTGGTAGATGCGGAAGGCTTTGTCGATCGCCGCCGGCGCCTGGTCGGAGACGAGGCTGCCGAAGAAGCTGTTGATCAGCAGGTTGAAGTTGATCAGGCCGAGGCTGATCGTCACCGGCAGCATCAGCCACAGCACCCGCCGCAGGCCCGGGGTGGCGCCAGTCGAAGCTGAAGCTGAAGCGGAAGGGCGTGTGGCGCAGGTCCCAGGCCGGGATCAGCAGCTGGACCAGGGTGCCGACGAGGATCCCGATCGCGTAGGCGTAGATCTTGTCCTGGCCGTGGAACATCGGCTCCAGCACGACGAGGACGAGGATGATCGTCAGGTTCCAGAACAGCGGCGAGATCGCGAAGGCGCCGAAGCGGTCGTAGCTGTTGAGGATGCCGACGACGACGCCGCTGACCCCGAGCAGGATCAGGATCGGGAACATGACCTGGGAGAGGGTGACCGTGAGGTCGAGGATCTCGCCCTTGAAGCCGGGCGCGAAGATCGGCATCACGACCGGGGCGAGGAGGACGAAGAGGGCGGTGATGACGCCCAGGACCATCGTCACCAGCAGCAGCAGGGTCGAGGCGAGCCGGAACGCGTCCTTGTACTGCTTCTTGCCGATCAGTTCGGTGAAGACCGGGACGAAGGCCGGCTGCAGGGCGGCGTCGGCGAAGAGGGCGCGGATCAGGTTCGGGACCTGGAAGGCGATCGTGAAGGCCGACATCGGGCCGCTGATGCCGTAGAAGCCGGCGGCGACCACTTCGCGGCCGAGGCCGGCGACCCGCGAGGCGGCGGTGGCGATCGAGAAGAAGGCGGTGGAGCGGGCGATCCGGCCCGCCTGGCGACCCGGCGCGGGGTCGCCGGAGAGTTCCTCGCCGGGGTCGAAAGCCTCGGCCTCGCGCAGCGCCGCGTCGGCGTCGATCGCCGCCCGCTCGTCGTCTCCGGGTGTGTCGGGTGCCTTGGGCGTCTCCAAGCTGGTTCCTAGTCGCTATAGTCGGCGGCCGCTTGGGGCTGGCACCTCGTCAGCCCGGGCACTTGACTCATGGCCAACATAGCCTCACAGAAGAAGCGGATCCTACGCAGCGAGCGCGAGCGCTCGGAGAACCGGCTGCTCACCAGCACGGTCAAGACCCATTTCCGCCGGCTCGAGAGCGCCGTCGAGGGTGGCGACGCCAGCGCGATCGCCACCGAGGAGCGCGATCTCGTCTCGAAGATCGACAAGGCCGTGCAGAAGGGCGCCATGCACAAGAACACGGGTAGCCGCAAGAAGTCAAAAGCGTCCCGCATCGCCGCTTCCGCCGCAGCCAAGTAATCAGGCCGCAGCCGCAGCGCCCGCCGCTCGCCTCAAGGCGAGGGTCAGCGCCAGCTCGTCGCCGTAGTCGGCGCCGCCGCGGCACCAGAGCTCGAGGTCCGCTAGGGCCTCGGTAGCCATACGCAGGTCGGCGACGTTCGGTGTCGCGCAGGCGGCCGACCAGCAGCTTGGCGGCGTAGGGGTGCATCTTCAGCGAGGACTCGACCTGCTTGGGCGGGATGCCCTGCTCGAGCTGGCCGGCGGCGAAGCAGGCGCCGCGCAGGCGCGAGGCGAGGCCGTAGATCAGCCCGGTGACGTTCTCGCCCTGGTCGATCAGGCGCTCGCCGATCCGCAGGGCGCCGGCGGCGTCGCGTTCGATCAGGGCGTCGGAGAGCGACCAGACGGCCGCCTCGGAGGTGTCGGCGATCATCGCCCCGAGGTCGGCGGCGCTGACCTCGCCCCCCTCCCCCGCCCACAGCGCCAGCCGCTCCAGCTCGTGCTGCAGCCGCACGGAGCTGGCGCCCATGCGCTCGACCAGGAGACGGGCGGCGGCGGGGTCGAGCCGGAAGCCGAGCGCCTGCGCGTTGGCGACCAGCACCCGCGGCATCTCGCGCGCTTTCGGCGCCTCGAACTCGTGGATCTCCCCCTTCGCGGCTTTGACCGCTTTGGAGAGCTTCGGCGGCGTTTTGCCGCGGGAGATCAGGACCAGGGTCAGGTCGGGGGGAAGTTCGCCGACCGCGGCGGCGACCGGCTCGGCCTGGCGGTCGCGCCAGCGCTCGACCCCGTCGACCAGCAGGTAGCGGCGCGACTGCATCAAGCGACATCGCCGGGATCGCCAGCAGCAGCGCCTCGTGGTCGGGCATCCCCCGCCCCTCGCCGGGCTCGAAGACCTCGAGCGCGTCCGCGCCCGCCTCGCGTTCGGCGCGGGCGCGCAGACGGGTGCGGGTGGCGTCGATTTTCGCCCCGTCGGTGCCGGCGATCAGGTACAGCGGTCGCATCTCCTCGGCCATGCGGCGAGTCTAGGCGACCGCCTGGCGGTGTCCTCAGCCAGCCGCCGCGACCGCGACCGCGCCGCCGCCGACGTCGATCGTCACCGTGCCGTCCTCGTCGGTGCGCAGGGTGCGGACGCCGTGTTCGGCAAGCGTCGCCAGGGTCGCGGCCGTCGGGTGTCCGTAGGAGTTGCCGGCGCCGACCGAGATCACCGCCAGCCGCGGCCGGGTCCGGTCGAGCAGCGCCGCGAGGCCGGCGTCGTCGCTGCCGTGGTGGGCGACCTTGAGCACGTCGACCGGGCCCGGGTCGAGCGGCACCGCCTCGGCCTCGGCATCGGCGGTGAGCAGCATCGAGAAGCCGCGCCAGCGGGCGAGCAGGACCAGCGCGAGCTGGTTCGGGTCGGTGCCGGGCGCGGCTTCCTCCAGCAGCTCGCGCGGCGGCCAGAGGACCTCCAGGCCGAGGCCGCCCGAGCGCAGCTCGCTGCCCTGCGCCACCCGCACCGGCACCGCCCCGGCCGCCCGGGCCATCCCCAGCGGCTGGCGGCCCAGCCGCGCGTAGACGAGCCTGGCGATCGGCACGCGGCCGAGCAGCTCTTCGATCCCGCCGACGTGGTCGGACTGGTCATGGGTGACGATCGCCGCTCCCAACCGCTCGACCCCGGCGTCCTCGAGCTTGCCCGCGAGGCCGTCGCCCGGCGGCCCACCGTCGACCAGCACGGCCGCGGCACCGGCCGGCTGCAGCAGGATCGCGTCGCCCTGGCCGACGTCGAGCACCTCGACCCGCAGCCCGGACACGGGCGGCGGCGAGGCCCCATCGCCGGTCCCCACCCACCCCAGCCCGACGGCGACCAGCCCCAGCGCCGCCACCAACAGCAGCCGCCGACGGGCCGATATGTCGCCCCTGGCTCGACTTTTCGGCCCGTCGGCCGGCGAGCTTGAGGCGGCGGTGGCGGGCCAGGCGCACGGCGGCGACGATGGCTGCGGTGAGGGCCGCGTAGACGATGGCGAGACCAGTGAGGCCGAGGTGCACGTCGACCTCGGCCCAGCTCGGCCGCCCGCACCAGGCGGCGATCTGGGCGACGTAGCCGAGCAGGAGGGCGTTGAGCCAGTTCAGCACCTCGACCGGCAGGCCGGGAATCTGGGAGGCGGCGGCCGTCGCCATCCCCAGCCACATCGCCGGCGCCACCGCCGGCATCGCCAACAGGTTGGCG
This sequence comes from uncultured Solirubrobacterales bacterium, assembly GCA_963829445.1. Classification (GTDB taxonomy): domain Bacteria; phylum Actinomycetota; class Thermoleophilia; order Solirubrobacterales; family 70-9; genus VAYN01. The sequence goes on from CAWHIW010000019.1 coordinate 19,211, forward strand.
AGCAGGGTCGTGGTCGAGAGCGTTTCGAAGTGGAAGGCGATCAGCGGCGCCGTCGCCAGGGTGGCGGCGATCGTCACCGCGGCGCCCTCGGCCAGGGCGCCGCGCAGTGCTCCAGGGCCGAGGCGGGCCGCGATCGCCCGCCGCAGCGGCACCGCCAGCAGGAAGATCCCGGCGACCGCGGCGAAGCTGAGCTGCCAGCCGACGTCGGCGGCGACACCGGGATCGATCGCCAGCGTGATCCCCAGCGCCAGCACCAGCGCGTAGAGGCGCGAGGCGCGGCGGCCGGAGAGGGACGCGAGGACGCCGACGGCGCCCATCACGCCGGCGCGCTGGATCGACGGCCCCGCTCCCGCCAGCGGCACATAGACCACGATCAGGCCCAGGACCCAGACCAGGCGCTCGCGCAGCGGAATCCCGAGCGCCGCCATCAGCGGCATCGCCAGCAGCGCCAGCAGGGTCACGTTCTGGCCGCTGACCGCGAGCAGATGGCTCAGTCCGGCGCGGCGGAAGTCTTCCTCGGTCCCGGCGTCGATGCCCTCGTCCTGGCCGAGCACGAAGCCGCGGGCGAGCTCGGCCTCGCGCGCCGGCATGCCGCGGCCGAGGCCGTCCTCGGCCCGTTGGCGGATCTCCTCGCTGCGCGTCAGCGCGAGGACGACGAGGACGGCGATCCCGAGCAGGACCGGCAGCGGTGGCCGCGGGGAGCGCACGAGCGCGCCGTCAGGGCTGCAGCCGCGCCCGCAGCGACTCCATCGTCGCCGGACCGATCCCCGAGACCTGGTCGAGCTGGTCGACCGAGGCGAGGCCGCCGTGCTGGTCGCGGAACTCGATGATGTCGGCGGCGGTGACCGGGCCGATGCCGTCGATCGTGTCGAGCTGCTCGGCCGTGGCGGTGCCGAGGCTGATCGGTCCCTCTTCTTCGCTGCCAGCCGCTACCGCGGCCGTTCCCGCCGGCCCGCGTTCGGGCACCACCACCTGCTGCCCGTCGGCGAGCCGGGCGGCGCGGTTGACGGCTTCCAGCTCGGCCTTGCCGCTGGGGCCGCCGGCCCGCTCGATCGCATCCTCGACCCGGCTCCCGGCCGGCAGCCGGTAGACGCCGGGCCGCTGGACCGCGCCAGTCACGTCGACGACCAGGTCGGAAGCCTGACCGCTGAGGGTGAAGTCACCGCCCGAAGAAGATTCGCCGCCCGCAGTGCTCCTGCTGCCGGAGTCGGCCGCAAAGGACTGCTCGGCCCCGCCCTCGGACCGGATCGCCCGGGCGCCGACCAGTAGCAGCGCGACCGTGATCGCGCCGTAGACGGCGACCTGTGCTCGGCTCAGCTCGGGCATGGCCCGAAGCCTGAATCAACTCGACGCGCGGTTGGCGCGCGAAAACGAACGCCTCAGTTAATTCTTGCCTTAGGCAATGTCATCATCGTCGTCGTAGCCCGCGACCTCGGCCAGCTGGTCGCTGTAAAGCTCGGCGGCGGCGACGGGGGGAGACTGGATCGAGACGAAGGAGAACTCCTCCTCGCCGTCGTTGGCTACCGAATGGTCGGTCGCCGGCGGGACCAGGATCAGGTCGCCCTCCCCCACCTGCTGCGTGTCCCCCGCGACCGACATCGTGCCGGCGCCGCGGACGACCACGTAGGCCTGCTCGGACTCCTGCTGGGAGCTCAGCGTCTGCTCGGCCCCGGCCGGCAGCGAGAGCCAGGTGACGGAGAGGTGGCGCGAGCCGAGTTCGCCCGCGTCCATGAGCACGTGCGTGCGCAGCCGGTGCCACTCCTCAACTGGTGCGTCCTCCAGACGCCTGACGAGCATCGGCGCGCTTTGTACCAAAAGCGGGCGCCAGCCGGGGACCTCCCCGGCTAGCGGACCACCAGGTTGACCAGCTTGCCGGGGACGACGATCTCCTTCACGACCTCTTTGCCGTCGAGGTGGGCGCTGACCTTCGCGCTCGCCCGGGCCAGTTCCAGCAGCTGCTCCTGCGGCGCCTCGGCCGGGGCCTCGATGCGGTCGCGCAGCTTGCCGTTGACCTGGACGATCAGGGTCACGGTGTCGCTGACGAGAAGGGCGGGGTCGGCCTCGGGCCAGGCTTGCTCCCAGACCCGCTCGCCGTTGAGGCGCTCGAACACCTCGGCGCCGAGGTGGGGCGCGAAGGGGAAGATCAGCGAGGCGGCGGTGGCGGTCGCGAAGCGCACGCCGGCGTCGCCGTCGGGGTCGCCGTAGAGGCCGTCCTTGAGCCGATAGGAGTCGTTGACCAGCTCCATCACCGCCGAGATCGCGGTGTTGAACTGGAAGCCGCGCCGGAAGTCCCGGGTCGCCTTCTCGATCGCCCAGTGGGCCTTGGCCAGCAGCTCGCGCGCCCCGCCCTGGGGATCGGCGCTCGGCTCACCGGGGCCGGTGCGCTCCGCCACCTCGTCGGCGAGCCGGGCCAGGCGCGAGAGGAAGCGGTTGACGCCCTCGACGCCCTCGTCCGACCAGTCGCCGCCGCGCTCGGGGGGACCCATGAAGCAGACGTAGGTGCGGGCGGTATCGGCGCCGTAGCGCTCGACGTACTCCCCGGGGCTGACGGTATTGCCCTTCGACTTCGACATCTTCGCGCCGTCGCGGGTGATCATCCCCTGGGCGAAGAGGTTGGCGAATGGCTCCTGCACAGAGACGTGGCCGAGGTCGGCCAGCGCCTTGGTGAAGAAGCGCGCGTACATCAGGTGCAGGATCGCGTGCTCGACGCCGCCGATGTACTGGTCGACCGGCAGCCAGTGGTCGGCGGCGGCGCGGTCCCAGGCCGCCTCCGCGTTCTGGGAGTCGAGGTAGCGGATGAAGTACCAGGAGGAGTCGACGAAGGTGTCCATCGTGTCGGTCTCGCGGCGGGCCGGGCCGCCGCACTTGGGGCACTCGGTGGCGACCCAGTCCTCGGCGGCGGCCAGCGGGCTCTTGCCCTGCGGCGCGTAGTCCTCGATCTCCGGCAGCTCCACCGGGAGCTGGTCATCGGGCACGGGGATCGCCCCGCACCCATCGCAGTAGACGATCGGGATCGGGGCGCCCCAGTAGCGCTGGCGCGAGACCAGCCAGTCGCGCAGGCGGTAGTTGACCGACGGCTTGCCGCGCCCCTCCGAGCCCAGCCACTCGACGATCTCCGCGTAAGCGTCGCGGTTGCCCTTGCCGTCGAAGCGCCCGGAGCCGACCATCGGCCCGTCGCCCGGGTAGGGCAGGCCCTGCTCGTCGCGCGCGGACTCCTCGTCGCTGCCCTCGATCACCCGCCGGATCGGCAGCCCGAACTTCTGGGCGAATTCATAGTCGCGAGAGTCGTGGGCGGGCACCGCCATGATCGCCCCGGTGCCGTACTCCATCAGCACGTAGTCGGCGACGAACATCGGGATCTCCTCGCCGTTGACCGGGTTGACGACGCTGCGCCCGAGCGCCACCCCGGTCTTCTCGCGGTCCTCGGCGCCGCGCTCCTCGGCCGACTCGCGGCCGACCCGGTTGACGTACTCGCGCACCGCCTCCTCGGCGGCGGTGCCGGCGACCAGGCGTTCGAGCTCGGGGTGCTCGGGGGCGAGGACGAAGAAGGTGGCGCCGAAGAGGGTGTCGGGGCGGGTCGTGAAGACCGGGAAGTCGAGCTCTGGCTCCTTGCAGCGGAAGACGACCTCGGCCCCCTCGGAGCGGCCGATCCAGTTGCGCTGCATCGTGATCACGTGCTCGGGCCAGGACTCGAGCAGGTCGAAGTCGGCCAGCAGACGATCGGCGTAGTCGGTGATGCGGAAGAACCACTGCTCGAGGTTGCGCTGCACGACCTCGGTGCCGCAGCGCTCGCAGCGACCGTCGACGACCTGCTCGTTGGCGAGCACGGTGGCGTCCACGGGGCACCACTGCACCGGCGCTTCGGTCCGGTAGGCGAGGTCGTTCTCCAGCAGGCGCAGGAAGATCCACTGGGTCCAGCGGTAGTACTCGGGCGTGTGGGTGCCGAGCTCGCGCGACCAGTCGATCGAGATCCCCCACTCCTGGAACTGCTTGCGGAAGGAGGCAATCGAGCGCTCGGTCGCCACCCGCGGCGGCTCGCCGGTCTTGATCGCGTTGTTCTCGGCCGGCAGGCCGAAGGCGTCGTAGCCCATCGGGTGGATCACCTCGAAGCCGTGGCGGCGGCGGAAATGGGCGATCGCGTCGCCGACCGCGTAGCACTTGAGATGGCCGACATGGGGCTCTCCCGAGGGGTAGGGGAGCATCTCGAGCACGTAGGACTTGGGCTTCGCCTCGTCGAATCCGGGCTGGCCCGGGTTCGGGACCTCCCAGGTCTTCTCCTCGGCCCAGACCCGCTGCCACTTCGCCTCGATCGCCTTTGGTTCGTAGCCGCTCATCGAGCGGCGATCTTATGAGCCGAGCGTGATGTGGGTCGTGATGTGGTGCGGGTCGACGGGCGAGAGGGCCTCGAGGATGTGCGGCCAGACGTAGACCTCGACCGTGGCGGTGAGGAGCAGGACCGGAATCGCGAGGGCGACGGTGATGAAGGTCGCGGCCAGCAGCTGGTTCCACTCGCCGCGGCGGCTGGCGATCAGCCAGGCGGCCAGCGGCAGGAAGAGCGCGGTCAGCTCCGGCAGCGCGTGCGGAAGCACGCTGACGATCAGCTGCAGGCGGGTGATCTCCAGCTGCGAGGCGAGGGTCGCGCCCTGGAAGCCGAGATAGAGCGCCTGCGTCCCCAGCGAGAAGAGGGTGACGGCGCAGACGAAGAGGATCGCCAGCTCGCCCGCCTTGACGTGGATCCAGCGCGAGATCCCGGTCCGCTGGGCGGCCGCGATCGGCATCGAGGCGCCGGCGATGAAGCCGGCGACGCAGGCGGTCCCGTGCAGCGCCAGGACCAGCGAGTTGCGCCAGAGGATCGGCAGCAGATCGCTCGGCTCTGACGGTTCGGTCAGACCGGGCAGGTGGATCGGGGTGAGGTCGGGGGTGAGCAGGCCGGAGACGAACCAGGTCGCCACCAGCAGTGTCAGGGCGATCGCCACGCTCAGCCCCAGCCAGCTCCGGAGAACCGCCCAGGGACGCTCGCTCCAGGCATCGAACGTCTCTCGCGTGTCCCGCATCCCATGCGAGAACACGTGCTGGTTGACCGCGCTCACGCCTCAATCATCGGCAGCCTGGGGCGGATCGTTGAGGGCTGGCCAATCGAGGCGGCGAAGCCGAACGTTGTGGGGCCCTAACCAGCGCTATATATTTCTCGCGCAATGCATGCGGACGGGGAAGCGGTGGGCCAAAAGACCCCACCCTGGTTCGACTGGAGCGCCCGCATCGCCGCGGTCCTGCTCCTCCTGGCACTCGGCGCTCTGGTGGCGACGGAGGCAGTCGATGCGGGGCGGGCCGGCTTCGTCGCCGGGATCGTGATCGTCTGCCTGGTCATCCTCGCCGTGTCCCTCTCGCGCTTCGCCCAGGTGGAAAGCGTCAAGGCCTTCGGCGTCGAGCTGAAGATCGCCCAGGCATCGATGGCGTCGGCCCCCATCGCGAACCTCGCCTACGACGGCGAGACCGGCCAGGAGAAGGACATCAGCGAGATCGTCGACCTCCAGTTCCTGCTCGAGGCGAAGCTCACCTACGTCGCCAAGCACCTGCTCGGCTTCGACGGCAGGGGCCACTGGTCCCCGTTCCTCACCCTCGGCAGCCTCAAGTACGACGAATACCTGAGCCGCGAGGATGCGATCGCCGCCCGCCACCTGCTCGGCCTGCAGTCGGCCGCCGTGCAGGGGGCCTCCGAAGAGGACCGCCGTGCTTACCTGGCCAAGGCGAAGCCATTCGTCCGCAACATCCGCGCGACGATCTTCCACGATGTCGTGAAGACGGTCCTCGAGAAGGACTTTCGACTCTCGCTGGAGCACCGCGACCGCGGTGGCAGCAGGCGCCCCGACTTCGAATTGAGCGCCAACCGCCTGGGCCACGTGCTCGTCTTCCCCGCCTTTGCCGGTGGCGGGGGCTACTGGAACAGGGAGAGGATCGAGCGCCGCGCCGCCGACCTGGCCCAGCACTCCGACCGCGCCCTGATCGTCGTTCCCCCCAACGCTCACGTCTCGGACCCCGGGGTGGAGGGCGTCGCCGTAACCCGACTCGACGAACTCGTTCACACCGCCGCCGCCGGCCGGTCCTTCGACTCCCTCCTGCCGGGCGGCGGGTGAGCAGACGATGGAGCTGAGGGGGCTCGAACCCCTGACCTTCGCGCTGCCAGCGCGACGCTCTTCCAGCTGAGCTACAGCCCCAGGACAGCTTGGGAGTTTATCGCGAGCGGGGCCGGACTAGGCGGCGCGCTGCTCGCCTGAATCCTCGTCGACGTCGAGGATCAGGTTGTCCGGAGCGGTGTGGCGGACCTTGAAGTCGAGCTCGGAGAGCTCCTCCAGCTCGCGCAGCAGCTCGACCGGCTGGTCCAGCCGCATCGAGAGCGTGGCGCGGCCCTCGGAGAAGCGTTCGACCGAGATCTCGGAGGCGCCGACCTGGCCGACCGCGTCCTCGAACCCGACCAGCTGCGAGAAGTCGCCCAGCGGGCCGATCTCGAGCTTGATCAGGCCTTCGAAGATGCCGTTGAAGTCGGGAGTCCGAGCGCCGCCGTCGGGCGCCGCCTCGCGGGCCGATGCCTCGGTCGCCGCCGCCTGGACCTCGTTCAGCTCCTGCACCCGACGGCCGACCTCGACCGCCTCGCGCAGCGCCTTCATCCGGATCCGGGTCGCCTGGCCGCGCGCCTGGCTCTGGATCTCCTCGAGCCGGCCGGAGACCGCCTCCAGCGAGGCGATGCTGCGGTCGTGGCGCTCGTTGGCCTCGCGCAGCCGCTCGGTCAGGCCGCGGATCTCGCGCTCGCGCTCGATCACCATCCCCGAGAGCGAAGAGAGCTCCCGCTCCATCTCGGCGACCGCCTTGCCCTGGCGGCCGGCCTTCATCTCGAGAGCCAAGATCTGACGCGTCCCGCGTGGAGATCGCCGTCGTCCACGTCGAAACGGCGATACCCCAGCAGCGCCCGCTTGAAGCTACCCATGCGCGGCACCGTACGGGTCGACGTCTCGGACGGCTGTTTCAGGCGCTGGCGGCCGAGGGCTCTTCGGGCGCGTCGAGGTCGAGCTGCAGGCGCGGCGCCTCGCGCCAGAGATCCTCGAGCCCGAAGCGCTCGCGCGCCTCCTCGGTGAAGACGTGGAGGAAGCAGTCGAGGTAGTCGAGCACCGCCCAGCCGGCATCGGCGCCGGTGTCGGCGCCGCTCGGCAGCAGCGCCATCTCGTGTTTCACCTGCAGCCTCACCTCGTCGACGATCGCCTTCGCCTGGCGCTCGTTGCGGGCCGTGCAGATGACCAGGAAGTCGGTGTAGGAGACCAGGGCCCGCATGTCCAGGGCGACGATCTCCTCCGCCTTTTTCGAGTCGGCGAACTCGGCCAGGCTCCGGGCCAGCGACTCCGATCGCGGCGCGCTCACGAGTAGATCCCCTTTTCCTCGATGAAGCGGGCGACCGGCTCGGGCACCAGGTAGCGCAGCGGCCGGCCGGCCGCTGCCCGCTCGCGCACGGCCGAGGAGGAGACGCCGAACTGGGGCATCTCCAGCATCGTCGCCCGGCCGCCGGCGCCGAGGCTGCGCATCACGGTCGCGACCTCGGCGTCGGAGACGCCGGCCCGCCGCGCCACCGCCAGTCCGCGCCAGCCCGACCACGCGCTCGGGGTTGCGCCAGCTCTCCAGGCCCACGGCAGCGTCCGCACCCATCACGAACACCAGCTCCGTGTCTGCCTCTTTCTTCCGCAAGCAGCTCCAAGGTCTCATACGTGTAGGACGGCCCCTCGCGGTCGACCTCGAGCGAGGAGACCGAGAAGCGCGAGTCGTCGGCGGCGGCGAGCCGGGTCATCGTCATCCGCAGCTCGCGGCCGGGGTCGTCGGCGATCAGCTTGTGCGGGGCGTCGCCGGTCGGGACCAGGATCACCTCGCTGAGGCCGAGCTGCCAGAGCGCCTCCTGGGCCAGCGCCAGGTGACCGAGGTGCGGGGGGTTGAACGCCGACCCCAGCACGCCGATGCCCGCGCCCGCGGAGCTACTCACGCACTTGGCCGTCTGCCGCGGGCGACGTACTTGAAGGTCGTCAGCTCGCGCATCCCGATCGGGCCGCGGGCGTGCAGCTTCTGGGTCGAGTTGCCGATCTCGGCCCCCATCCCGTACTCGAAGCCGTCGGTGAAGCGGGTCGAGGCGTTGACGTAGACGGCGGCGGCGTCGACGCCGGCGGCGAACTCGTCGGCGGCCTCCTCGTCGGCGGTGACGATCGCCTCCGAGTGGCCGGTGCCGTGGGCGTTGACGTGCTCGACCGCGTCGGCGACCGAGTCGACGACGGCGACGGCCAGCTTCAGCCCCAGGTACTCGGTGTCCCAGTCGGCGTCGGTGGCGGGCCCGACCTCGACCTCGCCGGCGCACGGCGCGAACGCGCTCGTCGCCGACCAGCTCGACCCCGGCCTCGCGCAGGTCGGCGAGCACCGCCGGCGCGAAGCGGTCGGCGATCGCGGCGTCGATCAGCAGCGTCTCCGCCGCGTTGCAGACGCCCGGGCGCTGGGTCTTGGCGTTGACGGCGATCCGCCGCGCCATCTCCAGGTCGGCGTCGGCGTGGACGTAGACGTGGCAGTTGCCGGCCGCCGCGTACATCACCGGCACCGTCGCGACCTCCTTGATCGCCGCCTTCAGCCCCTCGCCGCCGCGCGGGATCAGGAGGTCGACCGTGCCCTCCTGGGTCGCCAGCTCGGCCAGCTCGTCGCGGCCGCCGCCGGCCAGCAGCAGGACCGCGTCCTCGGGCAGCCCCGCCTCGGCCAGCGCCTCGCGGACAACCGCGGCCAGCGCGCCGTTGGAGCGTTCGGCGTAGCTGGAGCCGCGCAGGACGATCGCGTTGCCGCTCTTGATCGTCAGCGCCGCGCAGTCGATCGTCACGTTCGGCCGCGCCTCGTAGACGACGGCGACGACCCCGAGCGGCACCCGCAGCTTGCGCAGGTCGAGGCCGCTGGCCAAAGTTTTGCGCTCGAGCTCCTCGCCGACCGGGTCGTCGAGCTCGGCCACGACCCGCACGCCCGCCGCCATCGCCGCGACCCGCTCGCGCGCTCAGCGCCAGCCGGTCGCGCAGCGCCTCGGTCAGCCCGGCCGCACGCTCGTCGGCGAGGTCGGCGGCGTTCGCCTCGAGGATCGCCTCGGTCCGCTCTTCGAGCAGGCGCGCGGTCGCCTCCAGCGCGGCGTCCTTGCTCGCGGTGGAAGCGCTCGCCAGCGCCCGCGCCGCCGGACTTGGCGGCGGCGCAGCTCTCGGCGACGGTGGTCGTGGTCACGGCCATGGGAGAAGGGTAGCTGGGCGCCCTGCCCATACCGCCCACCCTCAGAGCAGGACGAAGCGGTCGCGGTGGATGACCTCGTCGGCGGCGTGCGGCAGCACCTCGCGCACGTCGGCGCTCTTCATCCCGAAGCACCTGGGTGAGCTCGCGCGGCCGAGTAGTCGGCGATGCCCTTGCCGATCGGCGCGCCCGCGGCGAGCGACGTCGACCGCGTCGCCGGCGTCGAAGTCGCCTTCGACCGCGACGATCCCGACCGGCAGCAGGCTGGAGCCGCGCTCGCGCAGGACCCGGGCGGCGCCGTCGTCGACGACGATCGTGCCGCGCGCCGGCTTCGCGTACTTGAGCCAGAGCTTGAAGCTGGGCGCCTTGCCGGTCTGGGCGGCGAAGCGGGTGCCGACGGCCTCGCCGGCCGCCGCCGCCTCGAGCGTGCCCGGGGTGGTCCCGTTGCAGATCACCGCCGGGATCCCGGCCTCGCCGGCCATCTCCGCCGCCGCGACCTTGCTGCGCATGCCGCCGGAGCCGAAGGCCGAGGTGCGATCGCCGATCGCCAGCCCCGCCAGCTCCGCGAAGTCGGACGACCTCGGGGATCAGCTCGGCCGCCGGGTCGAGCTGCGGGTCGGCGCTGAGCAGGCCGTCGATGTTGGTCAGCAGGACCAGCAGGCGGGCGTCGAGCAGCAGCGCCACCTGGGCGGCGAGGAAGTCGTTGTCGCCGAAGCTGATCTCGTCGGTGGCGGTGGTGTCGTTCTCGTTGATCACCGGCACCACCCCCCAGGCGACCAGCCGCCGCAGGGTCTGGCGCGCGTTCAGGTAGTTGGTGCGGGCGGCGATGTCGCCCGCGGTCAGCAGCACCTGCGCCGCCCGGGTGCCGTGGCCGGCCAGGCGGCTCTCATAGGCGCGGAAGAGATCGCCCTGTCCGACCGCGGAGGCGCCCTGCAGCTCGTCCATCGCCCGCGGCCGCACCGGCAGCTCCATCAGCCGCATCCCCCGTGCGATCGCGCCCGAGGTGACCATCACCACCCGCTCGCCGCCGCGCTCGAGCGCGCTGACCTGCGCGCAGACGGAGTCGAGCACCTCCGTGCGCAGCTCGCCGTCATCGGCGGCGACGATCGAGGATCCGAGCTTGACGATCAGGGTCATGGCGAGCAAAGTAGCCGAGATGGCAGCGGCTATCGGCTGGGGAGCGCTCGCGGCAAGCTCGCTCGTCATCGGCGCCCTGCTCAGCTTCGCCCGCCGCTGGCCGCCGCGACAGGTCGGCCTCGTCCTCGCCTTCGGCGCCGGGGCGCTGATCAGCGCCGTCAGCTTCGAGCTCGCCCAGGAGGGCCTCGAGGTCGGCGGAGCGGGCGCCACCGGCATCGGACTCGGCGCCGGCGCCCTCACCTACTTCCTGCTCGACGGCCTGATCGCCAGCCACTTCTCGGCCGGCCGCGGTCGCAGCGGCCGCAGCCAGGGATCGGGCGGGGGCACCGCCCTGGCCCTGGGCGCCTTCCTCGACGGAATCCCCGAGCAGGCGGTACTCGGGATCAGCCTCGCCGCCGGCCAGGGGGTCGGCGTCGCCCTGCTGCTGGCGATCTTCGTCTCCAACCTGCCGGAGGCGATGGGCTCGGCCGAGGAAATGCGCAAGGCGGGGAAATCCCAGGCCGTGATCCTGCGCCTCTGGCTCGTCGTCGCCGCGATCTGCACGATCGCCACCGTCGTCGGCTACGCGGCGGCCGACGCGGTCAGCGGCAACCTCCGCGCCGCGATCGACGGCTTCGCCGCCGGCGCCCTGCTGGTGATGCTGATCGACTCGATGATCCCCGACGCCCGCAAAGACGCCGGCCGCAGCGCCGGCCTCGTAACGGTCCTCGGCTTCGCCCTCGCCGCGGGCCTCTCCGCCAGTTAGATGTGCAGCTCGAACTCGTGCTCGCCGACCCGCACCTCGTCGCCAGCCTCGAAGCCGGCCTTGGTCAGGGCGGAGATGACGCCGATCTCGCGTAAACGCTGCTCGAGGTAGGCGAGCGCCTCTTCGTTTTTGGTGTCGTGGCGCTCGAACAGCAGCTCGACGCCGCGGCCGGAGACGCGGTAGGCGCCATCCTCCTCCTGCTCGACCCAGTAGCCGCCCTCGCCGACGGGCTTGTAGACCCGGTGCTCGGCCTCGAATTCGCCGCCGGCCTCCCCCGCCGGGGCCACGGCGATCGGCTGCAGCCTCGGTAGCTCGGCCAGCACCTCGAGCCGCAGCTCGTCCAGGCCCTCTCCGGTCGCCGAGGACACCGGCAGCACTCCGAGCACGCCGTCGCCGAGCCGCCGCGACCACTCCGCCACCGCCGCCTCGACCTCCTCCGCGGGGAGCAGGTCGCGCTTGGTCAGCGCCACCAGCTCCGGCAGCTGCTCCAGCCCCGCCCCGTGCGCGGCCAGCTCGGCCCGCACCGTCTCGTAGTTGCCCTCCGGGTCGCCTTCCAGCGGCGCCAGGTCGACGAGGTGGACGAGCATCGCGCAGCGCTCGACGTGGGCGAGGAACTCGTGCCCGAGCCCGGCGCCGTCGGCGGCACCTTCGATCAGTCCCGGGATGTCGGCCACCACCGCCTGCCGATCGTCGTCCTCGAGCGTGCCCAGCACCGGCGAGAGCGTCGTGAACGGGTAGTCCGCCACCTTCGGCGCCGCCCGCGTCAGCCGCCCCAGCAGCGAGGACTTCCCCGCATTGGGCAGCCCCACCAGCCCCACATCCGCCAGCAGTTTCAACCGCAGCTCGATCCAGTCCGCCTCCCCCTTCGTTCCCTTCTCCGCGAACCGCGGCGCCTGCCGCGTCGAGGTCGCGAACCGCTTGTTCCCATGCCCCCCACGCCCGCCATGGGCAACGACGGCCCGCTGCCCCGCCTCCACGAGGTCGACCGCGCTCCCGTCCACCGTCGTCGCCTGGGTCCCGGCAGGCACCGGAATCACCCGCTCCTCCCCCCGCGCCCCGTGCTTGTTCGACCCTTCCCCATGGCTCCCCCGCTGCCCCCGGAAGTGCCGACTGCCTTTGAGCGCCCCGAGATCCCGCTTCGACAGGTCGCAGACGAGCACCACGTCGCCACCATGCCCACCATCTCCCCCATCGGGCCCACCTCGCGGCACATGCGCCTCCCGCCTGAAGCTCACGCACCCATTGCCCCCCGCACCACCTTCAACCCAGATTTTCGCCTTGTCGTACATGGGTTAGGAGGGTAAATGGGTTGCGGCAGTCCTTTGGTCCGCTATACGACCCAGAGGACTGCCGCACTCCGCCGGACGAGGCCGCCGTCATGCGAGAGGGGCCGGATGCCCCTCAACCGAACCTCCCGCTGTTCGTGAGGGCGAGGGGCATCCGGCCCCTCCCTCACGCCACTCCGAGCTAGTCCGGCAGAACGCGAATCATCCGCCCCTTGCGAGCGGTCAAGAAATCCACTTTGCCGGCGCGAGTCGCGAAGATCGTGTGATCGCGCCCGAGCCCCGTGCCCTCACCGGGCCAGAACTTGGTCCCCCGCTGCCGCACGATGATCTCGCCACCGTTGACCTGCTGGCCCGCGAACACCTTCACGCCCAGCATCTTCGGGTTCGATTCGCGCCCGTTGCGACTGGAGCCCAGCCCCTTCTTATGAGCCATCGGTCTCCTCCTTCGCAGCGGGTTTTTTCTCGGCGGCCGGTTTTTTCTCAGCCGGTTTGTCCGAGCTGGCTTTTTTAGCAGCCGATTTGAGCAGTTTGACCTCGGTCACCTCGAGCCTGGTCAGCTCGGAACGGTGGCCCTGCTTGCGCCGGTAGCCCTTCTTCGCCTTGTATTTGAAGACTTTGATCTTCGGCCCGCGCAGGTGCTCGACGACTTTCGCCTCGACTTTGACTTTCTCCAGCTCTTTCGGCGCGGCCAGAACGGTGTCGTCCCGGAACATGACCGGGCGCAGGGAGACCTTGTCCCCCTCCTTGGCATCGAGGCGATCGACGAAGAGGGCAGTGCCCTGCTCGGCCTTGTACTGCTTGCCACCGGTTTCTACGACTGCGTACATGCTCAGTTCACTCGTCCTTGCTTCCTTGATTGGCGCGCGAACGTCCGCGACCGCCGCGACGGCCACGACTGCGTTTACGCGAAGCGGCCGCTGAGTCTAGCTCGGAGTCGCCCTCGTCGGCGGCGCCGTTTCCATTCGGGGAGTCCGATCCCAGCAGCGAGGCGATCGCGGCGGAACGCTCGACTTCCTCGATCCGCACCAGCTTGCGCTCGCCGACGAAGCGACCGCCGCCGGTGACGCTGACGATGTAGGAGTCGATCCGGGCGACCGCGTCGTCGGCGTTGTACATGTGCGGCTCGTCGATCTTGACCAGGACCTCCTCGCCGACCTTGAACGGCAGCGCCCGCTCCTCGATCTCGGCCCGGGTCCCGGACTCGACCATGTCGAAGGTGTCGATCGCCAGCGCGTCGCCGCCCTCGAAGTGGAAGCGCTTGCCGGTTTCGTCCTCGAGCTCGGGCAGGCCGCTGTCGTCCCCGGTCAGCTCGTGCGCGACCTTCGGGTTGACCCGGATCAGGAAGGCCTCGGTGTCGGCGTGCTCGGCGGCGATGTCGCGCATCTTCCGCAGCCCCTCCAGCGCCACCGTCTCGGCCGAGAGCACGACGCCCTCGCCGTGGCAGGTCGGGCAGGGGGCGGTGAGGATCTCGCGGACGCCGTCGGTGACGTTCTGGCGGGTCATCTCGACCAGGCCCAGCGGCGAGACCTCGACCACGTAGCTCTTCGACTTGTCGGCGTCGAGCGCTTTGCGCATCACCTTCAGCACCTTGTCGCGGTTGCTGGCCCGGGCCATGTCGATGAAGTCGATGACGATGATGCCGCCGATGTCGCGCAGTCGCAGCTGCCGCACCGCCTCCTCGGCCGCCTCGGTGTTGACTTTGGTGATCGTCTCCTCGAGGCCGCCTTTGCCGCGGCCGGTGAAGGAGCCGCTGTTGACGTCGATCACGGTCAGCGCCTCGGTGTAGTCGATGATCAGGTAGCCGCCCGAGGGCAGGTCGACGCGGCGATTCAGGGTCGACTCGATCTCCTCGTCGATCTTCCATTTCTCCAGCAGCGGCTTCGAGTCCTTGTAGAGCTCGACTCCCCCGACCAGCTCCGGCGCCGTGCGCTGGAAGAAGTTGGTGACCCGCTCGAACTGCTTCTCGGAGTCGATGATCGCCTTCTCGAACTCGCTGAGGAAGACGTCGCGCAGGACCCGGACCGAGAGGTCGGCCTCCTGGAAGACCAGGGAGGGCGCCTTGGTCGTCTCGCTGCGCCGCTGCAGCACCTCGTTGAGGCGCTGCAGGTAGCCGATCTCACGCACGAAGTCGGATTTTTTCGCCCCATGGGCGGCGGTGCGGACGATCAGCCCACCCGGCCCCTTGTAGGTGCGGTCGACCATCTTGCGCAGGCGGTCGCGCTCGGAGTCGGTGAGGCGGCGGCTGACGCCGACGCCGCTGCCCTGGGGCGCGAAGACGAGGTAGCGGCCGGCGATCGAGACGTTCATCGAGAGCCGGGCGCCCTTCGTCTTCAGCGGGTCCTTGACCACCTGGACGAGGATCTCCTGGCCGGGTTTGATCAGCTCGTTGATCCGCCGGCCGCTGCCGCGGCCGCGCTTGGGCGCCTGCTCGCCGCCCGGGAGGACGATCTCGTCGACGTGGAGGAAGCCGTTGCGCTCGAGGCCGATGTCGACGAAGGCGGCCTCCATGCCGGGCAGGACGTTGTCGACCTTGCCCTTGTAGATGTTGCCGACGATGGAGCGCTTGCCGCGACGCTCGATGTAGAGCTCGGCGACGTCGGTCTTGCCGCCTTTCGTCTTCGACTCGAGGACGGCGACACGGGTCTCTCCGCGCTCGGCGGAGACCAAAATCGTTTTTTTCATTGCTTCAACTCAGTTTCGGGTAGGTACGCAGGCCGGGGCCCGTTAGGGCTTCACCAGGCGAACCTCCCCTTCTGACTGAGACGCGCTTGGATGTTGATGCTCTGAAGAACTCCGATCGCGAGGAAGGTAGCGATCACCGAGGACCCTCCGTAGCTCATCAACGGCAGGGGGATGCCCGTGATCGGCATGATGCCGAGGTTCATCCCCACGTTGATGAAGACCTGGAAGAGCAGCGAGACGGCGATGCCGCCCGCCACCAGGGTCCCGTAGGAGTTCTTCGAAAGCGTCACGATCCGCAGCGCCCGCCAGAAGAGCAGGGCGTAAAGGGATAGGACGAACGCGGCGCCCATGAATCCGTAGCGCTCACCGATCACCGCGAAGATGAAGTCGGTGTGCCGCTCGGGAACGAAGTCGAGCCGCGTCTGGGTGGCACGGTCGCCACGGCCGGTCTTCTCACCGGAGCCGATTGCGACCACTGATTGGTTCTGCTGGTAGCCCGCGCCGCTGGAATGCTCGCTCGGGTGCAGGAAAGAGGTGAGCCTCTGCTCCTGATAGCCCTTCAGGACGGGCACCCCAACAGCGGGTGCGGCGACGAGAACTAGAGCGATCAAAGCGACGAGGGCCGCGCCGATGACGGCGAAGTGGGTCCAGGGAACACCACCGAAGTACATCACGGCGAGGGTGGCGACCGCGAACACCATCGAGGTGCCGAGGTCCGGCTGGAGGAAAACGAGGGCCGCCGGGGCCAGTCCGAGGCAGAGATAGCGGACCGTGCGCTGCCGCGCCGAGCCCCGCCTGGCGCCGTCGATCACGAACCCGGCGAGGGCGAGGACGAGCAGGAGCTTGCCGAGCTCGGAGGGCTGGAAGCTGAAGAAGGGGAATTCGAACGAGCGCCGCGAGCCGCGGGCGGCGAAGCCGAAGACGAAGACCAGCGCGACGCTGGCGCAGAGGAAGGTGTAGATCCCGACCCGCAGCTCGCGGAAGCGCGAGTAGTCGATCCGGGCAAGCAGCACCATCCCGACGACCCCGAGGATGCCGTAGAGCGCCTGGCGATCGACGTAGTAGTGGGGGCTGCCGGGAACGTCGTTGGTGGTCGCCTGCGAGAGCACGAAGACGCTGAAGGCGGCGAGGGCGACGGTGGCCAGGCTCAGGGTCCAGTCCATGTGGGCGAGGCCGAGGCGCTCGCCGATGCCGACGCGGACCGCGAAAGGCTCGGGGCGGGCGGCTCTGCCGCGGGTGGCGTACATCATTCAGCCAGCCCGGTTCCGCCGGCCGAAACCGAGCTCGCGTGCTTGCCGAAATACGCTTCGAGGATCTGCAGCGCGGCCGGGGCCGCCGATTCGGCGCCGAAGCCGCCTTCCTCCATGGTCACGATAGTGACGATACGGGGGTCCGGATACGGGGCCAGGACCGCGTACCAGGACTGGTCGGCGTGCGGCGGGCGCTGCGCCGTCCCGGTCTTGCCGGCGACCTCGATCGGGAAGCCGCCGAAGATCCCGTAGGAGGTGCCCTGGGACCCCTGGGCCGCCTGGTGCAAGCCTTCCATGATCGCCATCCGGCTGCCCGGGTCGATCTTGATCCGGCGCCGCGGCTTCGGGTCGAATTCCTTCAGTACCCGCCCGGCCGCGTCCTCGACTTCCATGCCGACGTGGGGGGTGACGATCGTGCCGTCGTTGCCGAGGGCGGCGTAGGCGATCGCCATCTGCAGCGGGTTGGTCTGCAGGTCGCCCTGGCCGGTGGCCAGCTGGATGTTGTCGCCGGCCGACCAGGGGCGTCCTTCGGCCAGCCCTTCGGCCGCGAGTTCGTCGCGCCATTTCTTGTTCGGCACCAGGCCTTCGGTCTCGCCGGGAATGTCGAGGCCGGACTCCTTGCCGATCCCCAACTTCGCCGCCCAGTCCTGCAGCTGGTTGGTCTTCCACATGTCGAGGCCGAGGGTGTAGAAGAAGACGTCGGAAGACACTTCCAGGGCCGGTACCAGCGTAAGCGGTCCGTAGGAGGCACCGCCAGCATTCTGGAAGCTCTGGGTGCCGACCGTGAGCTTGCCGCCGTCGAAGATCGAGCTCGAAGGCGTGATGACCTTCCCTTCCAGGGCCGCCAGGGCGGTGACGATCTTGAAAGTCGATCCCGTCGGGTAATAGCTTTCGGTCGCGCGGTCGGTCAGCGGCGCCAGCACGGGATCGCGGTAGAGGGCGTTGACCTGGGCCTGGGTCATCGGCCGGGTGAAGACGCCGGGGTCGAAGGTGGGAAAGGAGCCGAGCCCCAGCAGCTGGCCGTTGTGCACGTTCATCGTCACGAACGCCCCCGGCAGGCCGCGCGAGGCGAGCGCGCTTTCGCCGGCGGCCTGGACGTCGGGGTCGATCGTCAGCTTCAGGTTGTCGCCGGGCGCCGGCGGCTCGGAGACCAGCTGGCCGCCCGGGGTCGGCTGGCCGAGCGCGTTGACCTGGATCTTGGTCAGCCCCGGTTCGCCCCGCAGGTACTTGTCGTAGGTGTACTCGACCCCCCCCTTGCCGACCTCGTCGCCCGGTTCCAGGTCCTTGTACGGCGCTTCCTTCAGCTCTTCTTCGGAGACCTCGCCGACACTGCCGACCACGTGGGCGGCGCGGCTGCCGTCGGGGTAGTCGCGGACGAAGACCCGCTGCACCGTGACCCCCGGGAAGCGCCGCTGGTTCTCTTCCAGGTAGTAGACGAGGTCGTAGCCGACGTCCTTGCGCAGCGTCACCGGCGCCCCGGCCGCGACTTCTTCCTGTTCGGAGATCGTCTTCCTCATCTTGTGCAGCGACATGTGCGCGAGCTGCCCGAGCTGTGTCAGCTCCGCCTTTTCCTCGGCCGGGTCGTCGGGCAGTTTCAGGGTGTTGAGCTGGAGCGCCAGGCTGGTGCGGTTGTCGACCAGGACGTTGCCTTCGCGGTCGAGGATGTTGCCCCGCGGCGCGATCACCTTGAATTCGCGGCTGCGATTGTTCTTGGCCTCGGCCAGGTACTGCGAGCCGGAGAGGACCTGCAGGTCCCAGAGCCGGAAGAAGAGCACCGCGAAGAGGGCGACGGCGATGCCGCCGAGGACGGCGCTGCGCAGCGCCAGGCGGGGTCCGGGGCGGTCGTTTGAGCGCTGGTACACGGTCCCCTCCTAGGCTCCCAGGACCGTCGGCCGCCGCGGGCGCCGGGGCGCCGGCTCCTCGACCAGGGCCGGGCGCAGGAGGCGCTTCAAACCCAGGTAGATCGGCCAGCCGAGGACGAAGGCGTAGACGGCCTTGATCAGCAGGTCGCGGACGACGAGGCCGCTGACCGCGGTGTCGGCCCCGAGCATCAGCTCGATCGCGCCGAAGCCGAGCTCCGCGAACACGGTCAGGCCCACGCAGAGCAGCGGCGGCACCAGCGGGCTGTGGATCTCGTAGCGCTCGCGGAAGAGCCCGGCCAGGTAGCCGGTGGCGAGCAGGACCAGGGAGGCGCCGCCGAGCGGCTCGATCAGCAGGCAGTCGAGCAGGAAGCCGACCGCGAACCCGGTCACGGCCCCGGTCATGCTGCCGCCGAGCAGGCCGAGCGAGATCACCAGCACCGGCAGCAGGTCGGGGCTGACGTGGAAGACCGCCACCTGCGAGAAGAAGGAGAGCTGGAGAAGGACGCCGGCCAGGACGATCGCGACCAGGCGGGCGAGGATCTTCGGGGTGAGGATCACGACAACGCCTCGCGCTTCGCTCGCGGCGCGAAGAACCAGAGATGCACGCTTGCTCGCTCCGCGCTCATTGGCGCGAGCCGCCGGTCAGGACCTGGACCAGGTCGAGGTCGCGGAGGTCGGCGAAGGGCCGCACGTGCACCTGTTCCCTCGCCTCCTGCTCGACGATCGACGCTTCACTCACTTCGCCGATCGGAATGTTGGGCGGAAAGCCCGACTCGATTTCCTGCGAGCGCCAGCCGGCGGTCACCACCACCTGGCCCTTGTGGAGGTGCTTGGTGGAATCGATGAAGGTCAGGATCAGGTCGCCGGGATCGCCGACATTGGGCTTGACGACGCCCTGGGCGCCTAGCGGCACGACCTTGGCCGAGACGGCGCTGGAGTGGTCGGCGATCAGCGTCACCTGGGCGGAGCCGGCGGTGACGGCGGAGACGGCGCCGACGAGGCCGTCGCCGTTGACGACGGGATCGCCGACCTCGACGCCGGCGTCGCTGCCGGCGTCGATCGTCACATCGGAGAACCAGACGGTCGGGGAGCGCGCGATCACCCTTCCCGTAACCGGGTCGTAGCCGGAAGGGATCGCTCCGCCGCGGTCGAGCTGCAAGAGCTTGCGCAGCTGCGCGTTTTCGGCCAGGGCCGCGCTGGCACCGACGGCCGACCTGCGCGCCGCCTGCAGTTCGTCGTGGAGGCGGCTGTTGCGCCCGCGGGCGTCGAAGGTCTGGTCGAACCAGTTGACGAGGTCGCGGGCCGGCTTCAGGGCGCCGTCGGCGACCCCCTGGACCGGGCTGAAGACGGTGCTGACGCCGCGCTGCAGGCCGTTGGAGCCCGACCCGTAGGTGATCGTCAGCAGCACGAAGGAGCCGATGATCAACAGGGCCAGCACCGCTCGGCGCCGCCGTACTTGCTTTCGATACACGTGGGAGACCTAAGTTCGTTGCTTTTTTTCGGCACGGTGGATCGCCTCGAACTCCTCGAGCGAGATGCCCGAGCCGACCGCCACGCACGTCAACGGCGACTCTGCCAGTTGACAGGGCATCTGGCACTCGTCGCGCAGCCGCTGCTCCAGTCCTTGCAAGAGCGCGCCGCCGCCGGCGAGGGTGATGCCGCGATCCATGATGTCACCCGCCAACTCGGGGGGAGTGCGGTCGAGCGTCTCCTTGACTGCCTCAACGATGTGGCCGACGGTCTCGTCGAGTGCGCCGCGCACCTCTTCGGAGCCGAGGACGACGGTCTTCGGCAGGCCGGAGACGAGGTCGCGGCCGCGGATCTCGACCTCGACCTCGCGCGCCAGCGGCGCGGCCGAGCCGGCGGTCAGCTTCACCTGCTCCGCCGTCTGCGCCCCGATCGCCAGCTTGTGGACACGCTTGCAGTGGGCGACGATCGCGTCGTCGAGCTCGTCGCCGCCGATCCTGATCGACTGCGAGACGACGATGCCGCCGAGCGAGATCACCGCCACCTCGGTGGTGCCGCCGCCGACGTCGACGACCATCGAGCCGATCGGCTCGGCGACCGGCAGGCCGGCGCCGATCGCCGCCGCCATCGGCTCCTCGATCAGGTAGGCGCGGCGGGCGCCGGCGGCGAGGCAGGCCTCCTCGACCGCGCGCTTCTCGACCCCGGTCACCCCGGAGGGCACGCAGACGACCACGCGCGGGTGGGCGAAGCGGTTGGAGCGGGCGGACTTGATGAAGTAGCGCAGCATCTGCTCGGCGACGTCGAAGTCGGCGATGACGCCGTCCTTGAGCGGGCGGATCGCGGTGATCGTCCCCGGCGTGCGGCCCAGCATCCGCTTCGCCTCGGCGCCGACGGCGTGGACGTGTCCGCTGGCGGAATCGATCGCCACCACCGAGGGCTCCGAGAGCACGATCCCGCGCCCGTGGACATATACGAGGGTGTTGGCCGTGCCGAGATCGACGGCAATGTCGCGGCCACCGAGTCGTTTCAGGTAGCTGAGTGCGCCCATATGGAGATTTCCAGGAGAAATCATCCCAAACGCACCTAATTTGCTTGTGAGCTGAGCTCAGGTGGACCCGAACAGCCCCGGCGCCAGCTCGAACAGCAGCCCCACCGGCAACCCGACCACGTTGGAGACGCTCCCCTCGACCCGCTCGACCAGGGTCGACCCCAAGCGTCTGAATCGCATACCCGCCAGAACGTCCCTCCCACTCGCCAAAAGCGACGTACCGCTCCTTCTCCGCCTCGCTCAGCTCCTTGAAGTACACCGAGGTCCGTTCCAGCCCCGACCTCTCCTCCTCCCCTTCAAGGATGACCAGCCCACTCAACACCTCATGGGCTCGCCCCGACATCCGCTCCAGGTACTCCCGAGCCTCGACCTCGTCGACCGGCTTCCCGAGCGCTTTGCCGTCCAAGACCACGTCGGTATCGCAGCCAATCACCAGGCGATTCGTGGGAGGGGAAGGGGAGGTGCCGAGAACGTAAACCTCGCCCGCAGGTACCTCCCCTTCCCCTCTCGCAACTGCCTGAGCCTTTAGCCGTGCGTTCTCCACAACCTCGAAGTTGGGATCTCCCCCGCTCAACTCATCGACGCCAGACACAACGACATCGAACTCGACACCTAACTTGGAAAGGATCTCCCGCCGCTGCGGCGACCCCGAAGCTAGGACAGCTCGGGGAACCAGATGCCGATCTCGCGCTCGGCCGACTCGTCGGAGTCGGAGCCGTGGACCATGTTGAAGGTCATCTCCAGGGCGAAGTCGCCGCGGATCGAGCCGGGGGCAGCCTCGACCGGATTGGTGGCGCCGATCAGCTGGCGGGCGGCGGGGACGGCGTTGACGCCCTCGAAGACGATCGCGACCAGGGGGCCGCCAGTGATGAAGGAGACGAGCTCGGCGAAGAACGGCTTCTCGGCGTGCTCGGCGTAGTGCCGGTTGGCGATCGACTCGTCGGCCGTCATCGACTTGAGGGCGACGATGCGCAGGCCCTTGCGCTCGAAGCGGGCGATCACCTCGCCGGAGAGGGCGCGCTCGAAGGCGTCAGGCTTGACGAGGATCAGGGTCCGGCTCACGGCGGGGGCTCCTTTGGTCTGGTTCAGGGCTGGCTGCCTCTGGCGAGGCGTCGCGGGCCGGCTCTTTGCGAGCGGCTTTCGCGGAAGCTTTCTTCGGCTCGGCGGCCGCTTTTTTGCGCCGTTTCTGCGGGCGGCGCTGGCGCTCGCCGCCGCCGCTCAGGGTCGTCTCGCAGTAGGGGCAGAGGCCCCAACGCGGGTCGACCGGCTTGCTGCAGGTCGGGCAGGGGTCCTTGAGGCGGCGCTGGCAGTTGGGGCAACGGAGGAAGTTCTTCTCGACCGGGTACTCGCAGTTGGGGCAGGTCTGCTCGCGCAGCTGGCGCACCTTCAGCTCCGCGGCTTTGATCTCGAGCTCGCGCTCGTGCGCGTCCTCGAGGAACTCCGGCGGCCGCACGATCGCGTAGACGGCGGTGCCGATGTAGGGGAAGAAGGAGGCGACGGTGGCGCAGGCGACCAGGAACGGGTCGGAGATGCGGCGGCGCGCGTCGAGATAGGTGTAGACGATCAGCGCCAGCCAGAGGACGACCAGCATCAGGACAAAAAGGGTCGCGACCAGGTTGAGGGCGCTGTTGGTGATGCCGAAGATCGCTAGAGCCATAGGTGGGTCCCGCGTGCGGGATCGGGCAGTCTACTTCTCCGCGCCGGCCGCGAACCCTGTTCGCCCTGCCTGGGCGGGCGCGCCCGCTAGAGGAAGAGGCGACCGAACAGGTAGCCGACGCCGAAGAAGACCAGAATCACGATCGCGACGACGGCCGCGACGAGGCCCATCATCGACAGCAGTTGCGAGCCGGCGCCTCGATCCATGCCCGAATCCTCGCACGTTTTGGGCCGCGCTCACGCTCGCAGCGCGGCGCGCGCCGGAGCGATCCCGTAATTCGAGCCCGCGATCAGCAGCACGCCCGCCGGCACCGCCGCCGCCAGCGCCGACGCCCGCTCCAGCGCCACCTCGAAGCTCGGCTCGGCCTCCGCTCCCACCCCCGCCTCCCGACACATCGCCGCCAGCTCATCCGCCGGAACCGAGGGTCGATGGGCCGGCGACGTCCGCGATTTGGACGTTTGAGGCCCGTCGGCGGGCAGTTGGGTACAGATGGCGTGGTCGAGGACCGGGGCCAGGGCTTGGACCATGGCTCGGGCGTCCTTGTCGGCGAGGATCGCCAGGCAGGCGACGACGCGGCGGCCGCCGCTCAGCCCCGGCAGCGCCTCGGCCAGGGCGGCGGCGCCGTCGGGGTTGTGGGCGGCGTCGATGAAGGTCGGCGGCTGCTCGGCGACCTGCTCGAGGCGGCCGGGGATCGGCAGCGTCGCCGCCACCCGCTCGACCAGGGCGGGGTCGAGCTCGCCGAGGAAGGCCTCGGCGGCTGTGCGGGCGAGGGCGAAGTTGCGGCGCTGGAAGTCCCCAGGCGCGCGCAGCTTCACGTCCGGCCCCGGGTCCTCCGGCGCGCGCAGCAGGCGGGCGCCGCGCGCGGCCGCGGTGCGCGCGGCCAGCTCCGCGACCGCGGGCGAGACCCGGCCCAGCACCAGCGTCGTCTGGTCGCGCAGGACCGCCAGCTTCTCGGCCGCGATCTCCAGCTCGGTCTCCCCCAGCCACTCGGTGTGGTCGAGCCCGACGGAAGTCAGCACCGTGACCCGCGAGGGGATCGTGTTGGTCGCGTCGAGCCGCCCGCCCAGCCCGGCCTCGATCGCCGCCGCCTCGACCCGGGCCGAGGCCAGGGCGACGAAGGTCGCCGCCGTCGCCGCCTCGAACTGGGTGACCGCGTCGCCCTCGTCGAGGCTGCGGTTGACCCCTTCGGCCGCGGCGGGGACCCGCTCGACCGCGCTCGCCCACTCCGCCGCGCCGACCTCCTCGCCGTGGATCAGCGTCCGCTCGGCCCAGCTCGCGGTATGGGGAGAGAGGCAGGCGCCGGCGCCGACCCCGTGCGCCTCCAGCAGCGCCGCGGTCATCCGCGCCACCGAGGACTTGCCGTTGGTGCCGACCACGTGGATCGAGGCGAAGCGGTGCTGGGGCAGGCCCAGCGCCGTGGTCAGCTTGTACATCCGCTCCAGCCCGAGCCGCCAGCCGATCGGCTCCAGCGCGTCGAGATAGTCATCGGGCGACGGCTGCTCCGCTTCGCATCCGCTGCCGTCTGCCATAGCCACCAACGCCTAGCCCAGCTCCGCGAGTTCGGCCCGGTAGCGCTCGAGCTTGCCGCGCTCCTCCTCGACCACCGCGGCCGGCGCCTTGGCGAGGAAGCCCTCGTTGCCGAGTTTGCGCTCGCCGCGCTCGACCTCGGCCCGCAGCTCTTCGCGGCGCTTGCCCAGGCGCTCGGCCACGGCCCCGGCATCGAGCTGCTCGGACGGGAGGATGCGGACGGGCCCGACCGAGGCGACCGGCTCGGCGCCGACCCCGTCGAACTCGAAGCGCGAGAGCCGCCCGACGAACCGCGGCGGCTCGACCCCGTCGATCACCGCTACCAGCACCGCCCCGGCCGGGACGCCGGCGAGGTCGCGCCAGGCGCGCAGGCGCTGGGTCAGGCCGATCCCGCCCTCGACGTCGGCCTCGGCGGCATCGTCGAAGAGCGTCTCGTCGGCGGCCGGAAACGGATGCACGACGAGGTGGCCGCGCCGCGATGGGTGGAAGGACCAGATCTCCTCGGTCACGAACGGCATCAGCGGGTGCAGCAGGGCGAGCAGCCGTTCGAGGACGTAGAGCAGCGTCGCGGAGACCTCCGCCTCGCCGTCGTAGAGGCGCGGCTTGACGATCTCCAGGTACCAGTCGCAGAGGTCGCGCCAGAAGAACGAGTAGGCCTCCTGGACGGCGTGGGCGAAGTCGTAGCTCTCGAGCTTCCCGGTGACGCCGGCGATCGTCCGCTCCAGCCGCGAGAGGATCCAGCGGTCCTCGATGTGCAGCGGGCGCGGCGCCGGCTCCACCCCCGCGGCGGCGTTGAGCAGGATCAGGCGGCTCGCGTTCCAGAGCTTGTTCGTCAGGTCGCGGCCCTGCTCGACCTTGGCGTCGGAGAAGCGCACGTCCTGGGTCGAGGACATCGCCAGCAGCCCGAAGCGCAGGGCGTCGGCGCCGTGGACGTCGATTTCCTCCAGCGGGTCGATGCCGGTGCCAAGGCTCTTCGACATCCGCCGCCCGTCGCGGGCCTGGATCACCGAGTGCACGTAGACGTCGCGGAAGGGGATCGCGCCGGGGAACTCGAGCCCCATCATCACCATCCGCGCCACCCAGAGGAAGAGGATCTCGCGGGCCGTGGTGAGGAAGCTGGTCGGGTAGAAGGCGCGCAGCTCGGGCGTCTCGTCGGGCCAGCCGAGGGTGGCGAAGGGCCAGAGGGCCGAGCTGAACCAGGTGTCGAGCACGTCCTCGTCCTGGCGCAGCTCGCCGCCGCAGGCGCCGCAGCGCTCGGGGGCCTGCTCGGCGACGATCGTCTCCTCGCAGGCGTTGCAGTACCAGACCGGGATCTGGTGCCCCCACCAGAGCTGGCGCGAGACGCACCAGGGGCGGATCTCCCGCATCCAGTTGAGGTAGACGCGCTTCCACTGCTCCGGCGCGATCCGCACCTCGTCGCGCTCGACCGCCTCGATTGCCGGCTGGGCGAGCTCGTCCATGCGGCAGAACCACTGCAGCGAGATCAGCGGCTCGATCCGCTCGCCGGAGCGGTGCGAGAACGGGACCGAATGGTTGTAGGGCTCCTCGGCGCGGAGACGGCCCTCCTCGCGCAGGGCGGCGACGACCGCCGTCTGCGCCTCGGCGGCGCTCATCCCGGCGAAATCCCCGGCCTCCTCGGTGAGGCGGCCGTCGGGGCCGATCACGACCAGCTCCTCGAGCCCGTGCTTGCGGCCGATCTCGAAGTCGTTGGGATCGTGGCCCGGGGTGATCTTCAGAGCCCCGGTGCCGAACTCGGGGTCGACGTGCTCGTCGGCGATGATCGGCAGTCGCCGCCCGACCAACGGCAGCACGCAGAACCGGCCGACCAGGTCGCCGTAGCGCTCGTCACCGGGATTGACCGCGACGGCGGTGTCGCCCAGCATCGTCTCCGGCCGCACCGTCGCCACCGTCAGCACCCGCTCGGAGCCCTCGACCGGATAGTCGATCGAGAACAGCGTGTCTTCGACCTCGCGGTTCTCGACCTCGAGGTCGGAGATCGCCGAGCGCGAACCCGGGTCCCAGTTGACCATGTAGTAGTCGCGATAGATGTAGCCCTTGTCGTAGAGCTGCTTGAAGACGCGGTAGACCGCCTTGACGTAGCCAGCGTCGAGGGTGAAGCGCTCGCGCTCGTAGTCGCAGGAGGCGCCGAGCCGCTTGTACTGCTCGACGATCCGCGAGCCGTACTCCTCTTTCCACTCCCAGACCCGCCTGACGAACTCCTCGCGCCCGAGCTCCTGCCGCGAGACGCCTTCAGCCTTGAGGCCCTTCTCGACCACCGCCTGCGTGGCGATCCCGGCGTGGTCGGTCCCCAGGATCCAGAGCGCGTTCTTCCCCCGCATCCGGTTCATCCGCACCAGCGCGTCCTGCATCGACCCGTTCAGCGCATGCCCCATGTGCAGCACCCCGGTCACGTTCGGGGGCGGTATCGCCACCGAAAAATTCTCCTCCGGCGTCCCGGTCGCCTCGGGGTGAAAGTAACCGCCCTCCATCCACTCCGCGAACACTCGTCCCTCGACCTCCGATGGGTCGTAGCGAGTGATGCTCTCCAGCTTTTTCCTATCGGCGGCGCCCATCGCGCGAGTCTAGATAGCCACGTTCGCGCGTGGGGGTCGGGTGACCCTCAACCGAACCTCCCGCTGTTCGTGAGGGCGAGGGTCACCCGACCCCCACCCCACTTACACCTACGCAGATTCCTCGCTCAACCCGTCGTCAGCTTTACCGATGTCCTGCGGCTGCGCCTCAGTTACAAGGGTCGGGCGACGGCCTTGCGAAATCGTCTCCTTGGTCACCACGCACTTGGTGACATCGCGTCGCGAGGGCAGCTCGAACTGGACGTCGAGCAGGGTCTCCTCGAGGATCGAGCGCAGGCCGCGGGCGCCGGTCTCGCGTTCCAGCGCCTTGTCGGCGATCGCGTCGAGGCTGTCCTCGGCGAAGACGAGCTCGATGTCGTCGAACTCGAAGAAGCGCTGGAACTGGCGGGTGAGCGCGTGCCGCGGCTCGGTCAGGATCGTGGTCAGGTCGTCGCGGCTGAGCTGGTGGATCGCCGTGATCACCGGCAGGCGGCCGATGAACTCCGGGATCAGGCCGTACTCGATCAGGTCCTCGGGCAGCACCTGCTCGAACCATTCGCCGGCGTCCTTCTTCTCGCGGGCGGAGATCGAGGCGCCGAAGCCGATGCCGCGGTCCCCCACCCGGCGCTCGATCACCTTGTCGAGCTCGGCGAAGGAACCGCCGCAGATGAAGAGGATGTTGGTGGTGTCGATCGTCAGGAACTCCTGGTGGGGGTGCTTGCGCCCGCCCTGCGGGGGCACCGAAGCGGCCGTCCCCTCGAGGATCTTCAGCAGCGCCTGCTGCACGCCTTCGCCGGAGACGTCGCGGGTGATCGACGGGTTGTCGGCTTTGCGCGCGATCTTGTCGATCTCGTCGATGTAGATGATCCCGGTCTCGGCCTTTTTGACGTCGTAGTCGGCGGCCTGGATCAGCTTCAGGAGGATGTTCTCGACGTCCTCGCCGACGTAGCCGGCCTCGGTCAGCGCAGTCGCGTCGGCGATCGCGAAGGGGACGTTGAGGATGCGGGCGAGGGTCTGGGCGAGCAGCGTCTTGCCGCAGCCGGTCGGGCCCAGCATCATGATGTTCGACTTCTGCAGCTCGACCTCGGTCTCTTCGGACTGGGCGATCTGGACCCGCTTGTAGTGGTTGTAGACGGCGACGGCGAGCGAGCGCTTGGCGGCCTCCTGGCCAACCACGTACTCCTCCAGCACGTCGTGGATTTCCTGCGGTTTCGGCAGGTTCTCGAGCTCGAAGGCGGGGGCCGCGGTCAGCTCCTCGTCGATGATCTCGTTGCAGAGGTCGATGCACTCGTCGCAGATGTAGACGCCGGGGCCGGCGATCAACTTCTTGACCTGGCGCTGCGACTTGCCGCAGAAGCTGCAGAGGAGCTGCTCGTTCGAATCTGTGGGACGTGCCAGCGGAATCCCCTCCTAACGGGACGATCTATGACCTCCGGCAGCCCCGACAGCTTAGACGGGCGAACAAGCCGGTACGAGAGGTCGTTTACTGCGCGCGTACCGATCCACCTGCTCGTGATCGGGGGCTTGCGGGACACCCCGGTACGGTTGGCCGGTGCCGGCCGAGATCGAGATCGCCCCCGTCAGCGCCGCCGAGTACGAGCGCCTGCTGCCGCTGATCGCCGCCTATCAGCGCTTCTACGAGGCCGAGGAGATCGACAAGGAACGCAACCGCGCCTTCTTCCGCCGCTTCCTCGCCCCCAGCGGGGACGGCATGCTGCTCGCCGCCCGCGCCGGCGATGAGATCCTCGGCTACGCCTGCCTCTACTGGCACTTCTCCTCGACCCAGGCGGTCGAGACCGTGCTGATGAACGACCTCTTCGTCAGGGCGGACGCGCGCGGACGGGGCGTCGGCCGCGCCCTGATCGAGGCCAGCGCCGCCGTCGCCCGCGAGCGCGGCGCCGCCCACCTGGAGTGGTCCACCGCCCCCGGCAACCTCACCGCCCAGCGCCTCTACGACGCCACCGGCGCCGAGCGCTCCGAGTGGGTCTCCTACGAGCTCGGCCTTTGAGGGTCAGCGGACGAGCGTTCGGTTTGTCATCCGTGGGATGTAAAACCGAACGCTCGTGGTGATCTTCGATCGGGTCCGACCCGACAATCCGGAAGTGGGGGCGCTCTTCGACGCCTTCATCCGCGAGGCCGATGGGCCGCTGGACATCGGCCTGGACATCGAGGCGGAGATCGCGGCGGGGCCGCCGCGGGAGCTGGCGGGGCCGCACGGCGTCCTCCTGCTCGCCCGGGTCGACGGCGAGCCGGCGGGGCTGGGCGGGGTCCGCTTCCTCGACACCGAGGCGGCCGAGGTGAAGACGATGTTCGTCTCCCCGGCCCACCGCGGCCAGGGCCTCGCCCGCGCGATCCTCGCCGAGCTCGAGCGGATCGCCCGCGAGCACGGCTGCCGGCGCGCCCAGCTCGACACCTCCGACTACCTGACCGGCGCCGTCGCCCTCTACCGCGCGGCCGGCTACCGCGAGGTCCCGGCCTACAACGACAACCCCAAGGCCAACCTCTGGTTCGAGCGTCAGCTGTAACGGTCCCAGCGTTCGAGATCGGGCAGGGGGTCGACCGGGACGCCGTGGACGTGGATCTCGAAGTGGAGGTGGCAGCCGATCGTGATCGCGTTGCCGGTCTTGCCGACGGCGCCGACGCGCTCCCCCTCCCAGACCCGGTCGCCCCTGTGGAACGGGGACGGACGCGGAAGATGGGCGTAGAAATAGCTGCGCCGCTCGTCTTCACCGTGGATCAGCAGGTAGTTGCCGTAGAGGACGGGGTCGTAGCCGGCTCGCAGCACGCGGCCGTTGGTGACCGCGACCAGCGGCGTCTCGCAGGCGGCGACGATGTCGAAGCCCTCGTGGGTGCGGCCACCGTTGCGGGGGGCGCCGAACTCGCCGACGGCGCCGCGGACGCCGTGCGGGCCCTGAACCGGGAAGACGTGGCCGTAGAACGGCACCCCGCCGACGGAGCTGGAAATGCGGGCCGTGGCCGGAGCGGCCAGGGCGAGGAAAAGGGCGAGGGCGAGAAGGGCCGGGCGCTTCAGTGGTGCTCGATGACGCGGTCGACGATGTTGTACTCGACCGCCTCCTCGGCGCTCATGAAGTAATCGCGATCGGTGTCCTTGGTGACCTTCTCGAAGGGCTGCCCGGTGTGGTGGGCGATGATCTCGTCGAGGCGGCGGCGGACGTCGATGATCTCTTTGGCGTGGATCTCGATGTCGGTCGCCTGGCCCTGGAACCCAGCCGAGACCTGGTGGATGAGGATCTTCGAGTTCGGCAGCGCCATCCGCTTGCCGGCGGCGCCGCCGCTGAGCAGCAGCGCGCCCATGCTCATCGCGACCCCCGAGCAGATCGTCTGCACGTCGGGTTTGATGAATTGCATCGTGTCGTAGATCGCCAGCCCGGCATAGACGGAGCCACCGGGCGAGTTGATGTAGATGCTGACGTCCTTGTCCGGATCCTCGGACTCCAGGTGCAGCAACTGCGCCACGATCAAATTCGCGATGTCGTCCGTAACCGGCGTGCCAAGGAAAATGATCCGCTCGCTGAGCAGCCGCGAGTAGATGTCGAACGCCCGCTCGCCGCGCGAGGTCTGCTCGACAACCATTGGCACCAAAGGACTCACGAGCCGGACTCTATAGAGCGGAGGGGTTGGGTGACCCTCAACCGAACCTCCCGCTGTTCGTGAGGGCGAGGGTCACCCAACCCCTCCCCACCACCGCGCTACTCGGAGTCAGGCGTCCAAAGCTCGCCGGACTCTTTGCGCTCCTTCTCGGGAGTCCAGATCTGCTCGCGCGCCTCGGCCTGCTCGATCGAGATCGGCACCGCCGACTCGGCGACCAGCTCGATCGCCTTGCGGGCCCTGATGTCGTCGGCGACCATCGCGTCGCGGCCGTTCTCGCGCAGGCGGGCGAGGAGCTTCTCCGGCGTGGTGCGTTCGTGCTCGGCGCTGTGCGCGAGCGCCTCGACCAGCTCCTCGTCGCTGACCTCGATCCCCTCGGCCTCGGCGATCGCGGTCACGACCGCCTCGCGCTTGAGCTCGCGGGAGGCGTCGGGCTTGGACTCCTCGATCAGCTCCTCGCGGGTTTTGCCCTGCATCTGCAGGAAGGCGTTGGGGTCCATCCCGCGCTGGGCGAGCTGGCGTTCCATCCGCTCCCAGCGTTCGGTGGCGCGGGCGGTGACCAGATCGGCCGGCACCTCGACCGTGGCGGCGTCGACGGCGACGTCGACGGCTGCGATGCGGAAGTCTTCCTCGGCCCTGCTGCCAAGCGCCTCGCCGACTTTGGCGCGGATGTCGGCGCGCAGCTCCTCGAGGGTGTCGAACTCGGAGGCGTCGGCGGCGAACTCGTCGTCGAGGTCGGGCAGGATCTTCTCCCGCACCTCCTTGACCCTGACGTTGAAGACCGCGTCTTCGCCGGCCAGGTGCTCGGCCTGGTAGTCCTCGGGGAAGGTGACCTCGACGGCGACCTCGTCACCGGGCTTGGCGCCGGTCAGCTGCTCCTCGAAGCCCTCGATCAGGGATCCCGAGCCGAGCCCCAGCAGGTAGTCCTCGGCCTTGCCGCCCTCGAAGGCGGCGCCGTCGATCAGCCCCTCGAAGTCGATCAGCAGCGAGTCGCCCTCGGCCGCCTCGCGCTCGACTGGCTGCAGCCGGGCGAAGCCCTCGCGGATCCGTTCGACCTCGGTCTCGACGACCTCCTCGGAGGCCTCGGTCTCGGCCTTGCCGACCTCGAGGCCCTTGTACTCGCCGAGCTTGGCCGGCGGCCGCACGCCCACCTCGAACTTGAACCTCAGCGGTTCGCCCTCGCTCTCGGGGGTCGAGACCATCTCGATCGCGGGGTCGCCGATCGGGCTGACCCCGGCGTCGAGCAGCGCGCCTTCGTACCACTCCGGCAGCGCCTCGCGGATCGACTCCTCCAGGACCGGGCCGAAGCCGAGCCGCTGGATCACCAGCGAGGGCGGCGCCTTGCCTTCGCGGAAGCCGGGCAGCCGCATCTCCTTGGCCATCGCGCGAGCGGCGCGCGAAGTGGCGCGGGCGACGGACTCGGCGGGAACCTCGACCTCGACGCTGACGCGCGAGTCGGGGAGCTCTTTGACGGAGGTCTGCATCGAAGGCGGCACCCTAGCGAGAGACGAAGGTGCGCAACGCCGCGGCGAAGTCGATCGCGAAGGAGAGCCCGCGCCCGACCGGGCCGGTGACGAGCCAGGCCCGCAGCCGCTCCAGGCCGCTACTCATTCGCGGGCTCGGGGTCGGCGCCGCTGGCGATCAGCTGCTTCTCGAGCCGTTCGCCGTGGCCGGCGGCGACCGCGCGCTGGGCCCGGGCGGCGTCGAGCTCGACGCCGCGATCCTGGGCGAGGTCGAGCAGGCGCTGCTTCTCGATCCCCTCGCGCGAAGCCTCGAAGAAGACCCAGGCGAGCAGGCCGAGCCCGAGGAAGGTGCCCTCGACCATCATCACCACGCCGGCGGTGCTCTGGTCGGCGAGCGGCGAGAGCCCCCAGTAGCGCTCCCCCGGGGCGTAGATCGGGTAGAGCACGGTGCCCGACCACATCAGCACGTTGCCGAGGATCGCGCCGGCGAAGCGGACGGCGATCACGTAGGCGACCTTCCAGGCGGCGGTGAACCACTGCGGGGTCGGCAGCGGCCCGAAGACCGGCATCCACATCAGGCAGCCGAAGAAGATGAAGAGCGAGTGCTCGAGCGCGTGTGCCGCGGCGCCCCCGTAGGCCGCGTCGTAGAGAGCCGGGATGTGCCAGACGTAGAAGTTGATCATCCACAGCGGAAAGGCGACCAGGGGATGGGCGAGGATCCGCAGCCGGTCGAAGAGCTTGATCGCCAGCACCGGCTGCAGCAGCGGCCCGGTCAGGCCCAGCACCAGCAGCAGGGTGGCGACGTCCCCCAGCAGCAGGTGCTCGACCATGTGGGCGATCACCAGCTCCTCGGCGATGTGGCCGACCGGCGAGACCAGCGCCACCACGATCACCAGCAGCCCGCTGGCGAAGCAGGCCTGGCGCCAGACCGGCACCGGCCGCCCCTTCCCGGCCAGGGTCGAGGCGCGCTTCGCGTAGAGCGCGCCGGCGATCAGCAGCGGCAGCAGCTCCAGCGGGGCGAAGACGCCGCCCACGTGCGCCAACGGCAGGGTCATGGGGTCAGCGTAGCGACGCCGATCCACCTTCCCGGCGCCCGCAGGCGCTGCTAGCTTGGGCGGCGTCGTGACCGCCGGCAAAGATCGCTTCCCGACCATCGGCAGCTACGGCTTCCTCTCCGACTGCCACACCGCCGCCCTCGTCTCCTACGATGGCTCGGTCGAGTGGCTCTGCCTCCCCCGCTTCGACTCCCCCAGTGCCTTCGCCGCCCTGCTCGACCGCGGCGCCGGCCACTTCCGGGTCAAACCGCGCGGCGTCGTCGTCCCGATCGGCCGCCGCTACGAGCCGGGCACGCTGGTGATCGAGACGACCTGGGTGACCGACACCGGCTGGGTCGTCGTCCACGACGCGCTCTCGATCGCCGAGTGGGCGACCTCGGGCGGCGAGGGCAGCCGCCCCGACACCGACCACGAGTCCGACCGTTCGCTGCTGCGCACGATGACCTGCATCGACGGCGAGGTCGAGATGGAGATGGAGTGCCTGCCGCGCTTCGGCTACGGCCTCGAGGGGGCGGCCTGGAGCGGCGGCGAACTCGGCGAAGCGCTCGCCCGGGCCGAGGACGGCACCGAGCTGCGGCTGACCAGCGACATGGACCTGACGATCGACGGCGGCGTCGTCCGCGGCACCCTGAAGCTGCGCGAGAACGAGAGCGGCTTCTGCGCCGTCACCTGGGGCGACGACGACCTCGGCGGCCCGCGCAGCGCCCCCGAGGCGCTGGAGCGGCTGGACTCGACCGAAGAGTTCTGGCGCGACTGGCTGCGCGACGGCAGGTTCCCCGACCACCCCTGGCGGATCCACCTGCAGCGCTCCGCCCTCGTCCTCAAGGGCCTCACCTACACCCCGACCGGAGCGATCGTCGCCGCCCCGACCACCTCGCTGCCGGAGACGCCGGGCGGGGAACGCAACTGGGACTACCGCTTCAGCTGGATCCGCGACTCGACCTTCAGCCTCTGGGCGATGCACACGCTCGGCTTCGACCAGGAGGCGCGCGACTTCATGCGCTTCATCGTCGACGTCTGCAAGGACCACCCGGACCTGCAGATCATGTACGGGATCGGGCACGAGAAGGAGCTGACCGAGCAGACGCTCGACCATCTCTCCGGCTACGACGGGGCACGGCCGGTGCGGATCGGCAACGGCGCCTACGACCAGCGCCAGAACGACGTCTGGGGCGCCCTGCTCGACTCGATCTACCTGCACGCGAAAGCGCTCAAAGGCCGGGGGACGCAGGCCGACCGCGAGTTGATCCGCTACCAGGTGGAAGCGGCGATCGAGGCCTGGCACGAGCCCGACCAGGGGATCTGGGAGTCGCGCGGCGAGCCCCAGCACTACGTCAGCTCGAAGCTGATGATCTGGGTCGCGGTCGACCGCGGCGCCCGCCTCGCGGGCAGCATCGGCTTCGAGGAGCTCGCCGGAGAGTGGCGGGCGAAGGCCGACGAGATCAAGGCCGAGATCCTCGAGCGCGGCGTCCGCGACGGCGTCTTCCGCCAGCACTACGAGACCGACGCCCTCGACGCCTCGCTGCTGCTGATCCCGCTGCTGCGCTTCCTCCCACCCGACGACGAGCGCGTGGTCGCCACCGTCAACGCGATCGCCGCCGACCTCACCGAGCACGGCCTGGTCCTGCGCTACAAGGTGCAGGAGACCGACGACGGCCTCAGCGGCAAGGAGGGCACCTTCCTGATCTGCTCCTTCTGGCTGGTCTCGGCGCTCTCGGAGATCGGCGAGTGCGAGCGCGCCCGCGAACTCTGCGAGCGCCTGCTCGAGGCGGCCGGCTGGCTCGACCTCTTCGCCGAGGAGCTGGAGGCCGACTCCGGCCGCCACCTCGGCAACTTCCCCCAGGCCTTCACCCACCTGGCGCTGATCAACGCGGTCTCCCACGTGATCGCCGACGAGCAGCGCGAAGACGGCGGCGTCACCGCCGTCTTCAGCGAGATGGGCGGCGTCCGCGAGGACGCCTGAGCCGCGCCCGGGGCCGGCGCAATTCCGCAGACAGAAGCACTACAGACAGAACGTTTCGTTTTGCTCTATATTGCGCGGGGCAATGACGAATCTCAACCGCTCCGACGACAACGACCTCCTGGTCGCCCTGCGGCACCCCGTGCGGCGGGACATCCTGCGCGTGATGGCCGGCGAGAAGGCGATCAGCCCGCGCCAGATCGCCAGCACCCTGCACCAGCCGCTCAGCAACGTCAGCTACCACGTCCGCGTGCTCGCCGATTGCGCCGCCGTCTCGCTGGTCGGCACAAGGCCGGTGCGGGGATCGATGCAGCACTTCTACCGCGCCTCGGTCGAGGCCCCCTGGGCACGCCAGGTATTGGGTCTCGACCCCGAGGGCGACTCCCCCGCGGGGGAGAGTTCGACCGCACCGGAGACTTAACGACCACGGCCATGGACGAGCTCGACGACAGCCTGACTCCCGCCGCCGGCGACGCCGCCACCGAGTCCGCCGTCCTGCAGCGACTGCTCGATCTTCACCCGGTGCAGGTGACCGCCGCCGAACTCGTTCGCGAGCTCGGCGGCGAGTCGCCGAGCTTCGCCGAGCGGGACGCGATCGAACGCGCAATCCGCGACCTCAGCGGCGCCGGCCTGGTCCACAGCCACGCCGCCTTCGTGCTGCCGACCCGGGCCGCGCTGCGCTTCAGCGAGCTGCTGGACCGCTAGCCCCCTCTTAGACGACGAGACGCTTGAACTCGGCCCGCAGGCGCCGCTCCAGCTCGGCCGCCGCGGCGGCGCCGGCGGGGTCTTCCTCGGTGCCGCCGGTGACCAGGACGACGCTGGTGGCGGCAAAGCTCCGCAGCCGGTCTTCGACCGCCTGGACCAGGTCCTCGTCGCCGACCCTGGCCTCGGCGGCGACCCCGGCCTTGGCCAGCGAGGCGACCGTGATCACCAGCCGCCGCTGCGCCTCGCGCCGCGCTCCCTCGACGTCGGAGGCCCAGCGATCGAGAAATCCGATCCGCGCCGGCGAGAGGACCAGGACCTCGGCGGGGACGGAGGCCGAACGGTCGCCCCGGGCCAGCTCGGCGATCTCGCGGATCGCCTCGTCCTCCTCGACCGGCCGGCCGACGACGACCAGCAGCCGGCGCGGGTCCGCCGCCGAAAGCGGCTCTCCGATCGCGCCGCGCGGGCGATCGCGAACCGCCGCCACGACTATCGCCACCCCCACCAGAGCTCCCGCGGCCACCCCGACCCCGGGACCGCCAGCCCAGAAGGCGACGGCGATCGGGACGGCGATCGCGGCAACGACCAGAGGCAGTTTCCAAGGTGCCACCGCCCAAGCCTGGCATGCGCGACCGCCGTCCCTTCGCCTGACAGCTAAGCGCCCTTGAGAATCGCCACTGCGGTAACTCGGTCCTGCGTCGACTGGATGCGCACGCTCGTCCACCTCCCCTCGCAAGTTCCCTCTCCCAGATCGCTCCCCTGTGCGATCTCCGTGCAAGGCGAAGTAATACTTTAAATGTTTCTATCAATCAACCCAGAAGGACCAAAAGACTAGGAAATAAACGAAAATTGCGGAAGCGTTGTGGAAATCTTGAGTTCAGCGCTTTAAAGTCTTGTGATCGGTCGCCACCCCGGAAAACAACGATAGGAAGCCGTTTTGCCGAAAACCAAGAAAAAAGAGGGCGTCGAACAGATCGTCGCCAAAGCGTTCGCCCACCCCTTGCGCGTACAGATCCTGATCATTCTCAACGAGCGGGTCGCCAGCCCCAACCTGCTCTCCCAGGAGCTGGACCAGAGCCTCAACCTGGTCGCCTACCACGTCCGCGTCCTGGAGAAATACGACTGCATCGAGCTGGTCGACACCAAGCAGCGCCGCGGCGCCACCGAGCACTTCTACCGCGCCACCCGCCGCCAGTTCCTCAGCGACGCCGAACTGGCACGACTGCCCGACAGCCTTCGACCCGGTCTGGCGGGGGCGATACTCAAGTCGGTCTTCGACGACATCGAGGAGGCCTCCAAAACCGGCACCCTCGAGGAGGTCGACGACCTTCACATCAGCCGCACGCCGATGGTCGTCGACAAACAGGGCTGGTCGGAAGTCTCGGAGCTGCTCGCCTCGACGCTCGACCGCGTGCTCGAGATTCAGGGCGAGTCGTCGGAACGGCTCGCCTCAGGCGAGGAGCCGAGCATCCTCTCCAAGGTCCAGCTGCTCCACTTCAGGTCGCCCGACGCCAGAGAAGCTTGCGGAGGCGAACGTCGCCGTCGACCCAGAAGCAGCCGCGGCCGAGTAGTACAGCGGCTGACGCCAGGCCCGGCGCCGCTCAGGAACTGAGCGGCGCCGCTGCCTCCGGCGTCGCGACGACGAAGGAGAAGCTCTCCTCCAGGTAGAGGTGCACGGCCTCGGCGTCGTGGTGGCTGTAGCCGATCGCCAGGTCCTGTCCCGACTCGAAGAGGAAGTCGCCGCCGCGCAGGCTGAGCACGACCGCGCCCTTGACCCCGGGCGCCCAGACGATCGGGCCGCCGAGGATCTTCTCCAGGTGGTCGAACAGCGGGTAGCCGCCGTGCTCGGCGGTCTCGATCACCCGCGTGTACTCGTCGGGGCCGAGCGCGAGGCCGTAGGGGCCTTCGACCCCGACCTCGCGCAGCGCCTCGACCGCGCGGGCGACCGAGCGCGGGTAGTCCTCGGCACTGGCGCCGAGCGGCTGCGCCTCGACCGGCGAGGCCTCGGCGACGCCGGCGATCCCGGCCTTGGCCCAGCCGTGGAAGACGGCGACGTTCTCGGCGATCGCGATCCGCTGCGCCGCCGCGTCGAGCTGCGCCAGGTCGGCGTCGAAGGCACCGCGATCGTTGTCGGCCAGCTCCGAGCGCGAGACCGAGAACTCGGCCCGCAGCTCGACCAGTGGCAGCACCCGCCGCTGCGCGGCGCTGACGCCGTCGGCCGCCGGCGAGGCAACGGCCTCGATGCGGCCGAGGTTGGTCGCGGAGTGCCGCCAGCCGTGGGGGCCGGAGAAGTCGACCAGCCGGCGGGCCGCCAGCGACGGCCGCAGGCGCTCGCGCGCCTCGTCGTCGAGCAGCTCCCAGCCCGCGTCGGAGATCGGCGCCAGCTGGCGCAGCAGGTGGTTCATCGGTCCTCCCCCTTGAGACTGCCGATTCCAAGCGAGCCGGTGACCGGCCCGCTCTCCGCCGCATCGCCGGCGTCCTCGCCCGAGGCGGCCTCGGCCGCCTCGCCGTGCTCGACGATGTCGCCCTCCTGGAAGAGGACGCCCTCGGCGATCTCCCGCCAGCGCGGCGTGCGCCGCAGGAGGAACTCCAGGTCCATCGCGAAGTGCTTGAACTCCTCTCCCTGCGCGTCCGCCATGATCGCCCGCGCCTCGGGGTCGGCCTCGACCTCGAGGCGCTGCTGGTACCAGCCGATCGCCTGCGACTCCTCTTCCAGCGAGGCGCAGAGGCGGGCAAAGGTGCGGGTCTCCGCCGAGAGCTCCTCGGGTGGCTCGTGGTACTGGTCGAATCCCATCTCGTCTCCTTCGCGGGCCGCGGGCTTGCGAGTACGCCTCTACCCGAGATTAGCCTTCCCAGTCGGGGCGGGCTGACCGCACGGCTCCCAGGGACGGGCGAAGAGGTCGTAGGACTTGCGGATGGCGCTGAACCCGAGCGCCGCGGCGGCGGCGCAGAACTGGGCGGGATCGAGTTCGTACTCGGCCTCGAAGACCGCCTTGCCGGCGGCGACGAAGGGACGGTAGAGGCCGCACTCCTCGTACTGGAAGCACTGCTCGACGATCGCGAAGTCGAAGCTGCCGAGCAGCTCGCCGGTCTGGGATCCGTCGTTCTTCAGCGCCACCGCCATGCCGCGGGCGTGGACCTGGCGGGCGATCCAGCGGTTGAAGCGGAGCTGGTCGGCGGCGGAGATCGGGAAGCCGGTCTCGTTTTCCCAGCCGGCGAGGTTGTCGGGCTCGACCGCGTCGAAGCCCTTGCGGGCGCAGATCGCGATCCGCGCCCGCAGCGGCGCCGCGAAGGCCGGGAAGCGGCGGACGTCGAGCCAGCGCTCGTCCGGGAAGCCTTCGTAGCGCTTGCCGATCACCGCGCGGGGAAAGCGGCCGGCGTCGGGCCGGTAGCTCTCCCAGCTGCCGACGTCGAGGTAGCAGATCGCCCGCCGGCCCTGGCGGTGCAGCGCCCGCACCTCGACCCGGCGCGCCGCGAAGCCGTCGACGTCGTAGACGCGCGGCGGCGACGCCGGGTCGATCTTCCCCTGCAGCTGCCACTGCCAGGCGGTCGTGGTCGGCGCCGGGCGCCAGATCGCGGCGCCGGCCGGTGTCGCGCAGAGGAGCGCGCCCGCAGCCACGGCCACGACGGCGAGGGTCGAGGAACCGCAGTTGGCCGATCTCGGCGGACGCGTGACGATCAGCTCAGCTACCCCATCGCTATGGTGTGAACCGGTGGCCGAACGAGGGCCCCGGGCGCTGCACGGCTTCGATAGCAAACGCCCTCAGGGCGGCGCCGGTGTAACTATCCGGCGCGAGGCATCGATGGCAGCGAAAAGCGAAGAGACTCGACCCCCTCAACACGAAGCCACGCCCGGGCCCGGCGACGGCCTCGTCAGCGAGCGCGAGCTCTGGGAGCGCTTCGCCGAGCATCGCGACCAGGCGACCCGCGAGGAGCTGGTCCGCCGCTACCTGCCCTTCGCCAAGAACCTGGCGCTGCGCTACCGCGGCGCCAGCGAGTCCTTCGACGACCTCCTCCAGGTCGCCAGCCTCGGCCTCGTCAACGCGATCGACCGCTTCGACCCCAGCCGCGGCACGCCCTTCGCCGCCTTCGCCTCGCCGACCATCCTCGGCGAGCTCAAGCGCCACTTCCGCGACCGGGTCTGGACCGTGCGGGTGCCGCGCGGCCTGCACGACCGCATGGCCGAAGTCGACAAAGCGATCTCGGCCCTGACCGTGGAGCTGCAGCGCTCGCCCTCGGTCGGCGAGATCGCCGCCAAGCTCGAGATCGACCCGAACGACGTGCTCGAGGTGCTGGAGGCCAACCACAACCGGCGCCCGCTCTCGCTCGACCGGCCGGTCGGCGGCGACGAGGAAGAATCGCCGGCCTCGGAGTGGGTCGGCGACGAGGACGAGGGCTTCGAGCTGGTCGAGGACAAGCTGGCCCTGGAAGGGGCGCTGCCCCACCTCGACGAGCGCGAGCGCCTGGTCCTGCAGCTGCGCTTCGTCGAGGACATGACCCAGTCGCAGATCGCCGAGCGGATCGGCCACTCGCAGATGCACGTCTCGCGGATCCTGCGCCGGACCCTGGAGCGGATCCGGGCCGAGGTCGCCGAACAGGGCGACGGAGCGAAGCTAGGCGGGACTAGGCGGCGAGCGCGGCGATGCCGACGACGAGGAACTCGCCGTCGTCGTCCTGCTCGACCCGGACCTCGTCGGCCAGGGCCTCCAGCGAGCCGCCGACGTCCGGCAGCTCGAGGCTGGCCCGCAGCTGCTCGCGCGCCCCCGCCCCTCATCGGGCCGACGCGCAGCTCCAGGCCCTCTTCGCGGTCGGCGATGCTGAGCGAGACGTGGCCGTCCTCGAAGCCGCGGGGGGCGCTGGCCGAGATCGCGTCGCTGAGCAGCATCGTGTCGGAGAGGCGGTCGACGGTGATCTCGCGGCGGGCGGCGAAGGCGCCGAGGGCGCGGCTGAGGATCGGGGCGACGAGGTCGGGGTGGCCGACCCGCATCGCCGCAGCCTCCTCGACCGCCGCCGACCCCGCCGGGGCCGGCTGCCGCTCCGGCGCGCCCTCCATGGCCTGCAGCGGCAGGTGCATGCGGATCTCGGTGCCGCGGTCGACGCCGCCCTTGATCTCGAAGCTCTTGGAGAGGGCGGCGATCAGGGTCAGGCCGATCCGCAGGCTGGGCCGGTCGATGTCCGGGCGCGGGCGGATCCCCATCCCGAAGTCGCGGACGACGACGGTGAGGCCTTCCAGCTCCTGGGTCGCCTCGACCTCCAGCAGGCCCGGTTCGTCCGCCGGGTAGGCGTGGACGACGACGTTCATGCAGGCCTCGGTGACGACGGTCTTGAGGTCGGCGATGCCCGGTTCGTCCATCCCGATCCGGTCCGCCAGGCCGGCCAGCGCGTGCCGCACAACCGCTACGTTCTCGGCCCTCGCGGGAAGGGACATCTGCAGCCCCGATCGGTCCTCGGTGGTCGTATTCACGTTTTTGCCAGTCCCCAAGCGCCGGAACGCTCTCGTCGATATCGCGGCGAGCATAGCTTTCCGCGCCGCCGCTCAATTCTTACCCCCGGCGCCGGGCGCAAACCGTCACCCATGCGCGGCCCGATCCCTGCGGTAGCATCGGCGCGTGAATCCGGCTCCATTCGAGGCGACCGCCGCCCAGCTCGACGACGGGGTTCGCGTCATCGTCGTGCGCGGCGAGCTCGACCTCAGCACCGCCTCCGATCTGGAGGGCCCGCTCGAGGAGGCGGTCTCCTCCAAGGACGACTCGGTCCTGATCGACCTCACCGATTGCGAGTTCATCGACTCGACCGGGATCGCGCTGATCGTGCGCGCCTGGCAGCGCCTCGACAGCGCCGCCGACGGCGAGGGCAACGGCCGGGTCGTGATCTGCAGCGCCAACGACCAGGTGCGGCGGGTGCTGGAGATCACCGGCCTCGAGCTCTCGATCCCGATCCACAGCACCCGGGACGAGGCACTCGCGGCGCTTCGCGGCTGAGCCTCGCCTCTCACACATAGGCGGGCGCCAACCGGGTAGAGGTGCTTGATGCCCTCCCCACGCCGACCCAAGCTCCCCCGCGAGCTGTTCGAGACCCGCAGCCACGCCTGGCACTCGCTCGGCCTCGGCGACGAGCTGGCGCCGCGGATGTCGCGCAAAGCGCTGGGCGGGCTGCTGGTCGCGCTGCTGGTGCTGGCGGCGACCCTGGTCGTCTACTACAACCGCCACCGCCTCGCGCCCGGCTACGGCCAGTGGGTGCGGATCGGCACCGTCGCGATCCTGATCGTCGTCGGCTCGGCCGCCGCCCACTGGCTGGTCCGCGGCCTCTCCCCTCCCCTCTACCGCCGGCTCGA
This sequence comes from uncultured Solirubrobacterales bacterium, assembly GCA_963829445.1. Taxonomy (GTDB): domain Bacteria; phylum Actinomycetota; class Thermoleophilia; order Solirubrobacterales; family 70-9; genus VAYN01. The sequence continues at coordinate 60,844 of CAWHIW010000019.1, forward strand.
CCCGGCGACCGCCGGCACGCTCGGCTTCCTGATCCGCCTCTTCGCGATCGCGTCGGTGGTGATCCTGGCCCTGCGGATCGCCGGCGTCAACGCCGCCACCCTCGCGCTCGGCGGCGCCTTCACCGCGATCGTGCTCGGCCTCGCCGCCCAGCAGACGCTGGGCGGGCTCTTCGCCGGGATCGTCCTGCAGAGCACCCGGCCCTTCAAGGTCGGCGAACGCGTGCGCCTGGTCGGCGGCGCCCTGGCCGGCTCGATCGAGGGCACCGTCAGCTCGCTCGGCCTCTTCTACGCGACCCTGGTCCAGGGCGCCGACCGGCTGCTGGTCCCCAACAGCGTCCTCATCAGCCTCGTCGTCGTCCCTCTGCGCGAGCCCGACAAGGTCGACGTCCGCGCCCGCTTCGACTCCGACGCCAGCCCGCAGCGGGTCGAGGAGCGGCTGCTGCGGGCGATCACGGTGCCGACCCGCTACCGGCCCAGCGTCTCGCTCGAGGAAGTCGACCAGGACGGCGTCGTGCTGCGGGTCAACGCGACGCCGCTGCGCTCCGAGGACGGCTCGCAGCTGGCCGAGGAGGTGCTGGAGGCGCTGCGGGCGCCGGAGCGGGCGCCCACGCCCTCATGAGCTGAAGTCGAGGATCAGCCGAGCGGTCTCCTGGGGCACGTCCATCTGGATCGCGTGGCCGACGCCGTCGAGCACGACCCAGTCGGCCAGCGGCAGCCACTCGTTGCGGAAGCGGGCCGCCGCCGACGGCCAGGGCAGCAGCCGGTCGGCGCTGCCCCAGACGATGCGGACGGGGCAGGCGATCTTCTCGGCGTCGAGGCTCCAGCCCTCGCGCTCGGCGTACTCGATCAGCGGCGTCGCCGCGGTGCACCCCGCGGCCCCTCGCAACTGGTGCGCCAGCATGTCGGCGGGGATGTGCTCGAAGTTGACGGTGACGAATTCCGTCGCCCGGCGGCGGCCCTCGGGAGTGGACATGATCGTCTCCGCGTGCGGGACCGCGGCCAGGAGCAGGTCCTGCATCGTCGTGAAGAAGGCGAGCGTGTCGCGAAAGGATTCGTCTCCCGGCGCCCAGCCGCCCGCCGGGGCGAGCGCGACCACCGTCTTCGCCCGGCCCCGGGCCGCCAGCTTGAGGGCGACAAAGCCGCCCAGCGAGCAGCCGACCAGGTGGGCGGTCTCGATGCCTGCTTCGTCCATCTGCCGCTCGACCGCGTCGGCGAGGGCCCCTTCGGTGATCTCACCTTCGAGCGGAGGCCCGCCGGCGTGGCCGGCCAGCGTTGGCGCGAAAACGTCGTGCTCTCGTTCCAGCTCTGGCAGCATCATCTCCCAGGTGCGCCAGGTGTCGACGAAGCCATGCAGGCAGACCATCGGCGAGCCGGAGCCGCCGCGGTGAAATGGGGTGAAGTTCAGGTCCAGAGCCCAACGCTAACGCCGAATCGCTTCCAGTGCTGGAATTCCTTCAACCCAATGGCGGGCGCCGGCCGCCCCGGCCGCTCAGAGGTCGACCGGTGACATGTCGGCGTAGCGCGCGCCGTGGGCGACGCCGGCGGGAGCGGCCGCGTCGATCCGGCCCAGCTCCTCGGGGCTGAGCTCGACCGCCGCCGCGGCCACGTTCTGCTCAAGGTGGGCAGCGTGCTTGGTCCCGGGGATCGGGACCACGTCGTCGCCCTGGGCCAGGACCCAGGCGAGGGCGAGCTGACCGGCGGCGACGCCCTTCTCGGCGGCGATCTCCTCCACCCGCTCGACCAGCTCCAGGTTGCGGGCGAAGTTCTCGCCTTCGAAGCGGGGGTTGACGCGGCGGAAGTCGTCCTCGGGCAGGTCCTCGACCGTGCGGAAGCGGCCGGTGAGGAAGCCGCGGCCGAGCGGGCTGTAGGCGACGAAGCCGATGCCCAGTTCGCGCACGGTGGGCAGCAGCTCGTCCTCGGGATCGCGGCTCCAGAGCGAGTACTCGGTCTGGAGGGCGGCGATCGGGTGGGTGGCGTGGGCGCGGCGGACCGTCTCCGGCGCCGCCTCGGAGAGCCCGAGGTGGGCGACCTTGCCCTGCTCGACCAGTTCCGCCATCGCCCCCACCGTCTCCTCGATCGGGACCTTGGGGTCGACGCGGTGCTGGTAGTAGAGGTCGATCCGCTCCACCCCGAGCCGGCGCAGCGAGTCCTCGCAGGCGCGATGCACGTACTCGGGGTCGCCGCGGACGCCGAGGCGCTCGCCGTTCTCGCCGCGGACGTTGCCGAACTTGGTCGCCAGCACGACCTCGTCGCGGCGGCCGGCGATCGCCTCGCCGACCAGCTTCTCGTTCGTGAAGGGCCCGTACATGTCGGCGCTGTCGAGGAAGGTGACGCCGAGCTCGAGGGCGCGCTGGATCACCCGCTTGGCCTCGGCCTCGTCGGCGCTGCCGTAGAACTCCGACATCCCCATGCAGCCCAGGCCCTCGGCCGAGACGACGGGCCCGTTCGCTCCCAGCTGCCTGCTCGCGAGGCTCACGCGAAGAGCAGGATCGCGAGGTTGACCAGGACCGCGAGCGGGGTCCCGACCAGCGAGAGGGTGCGGAACATCTTCGCGAAGCCGCCGTGGTAGCGGACGCTCTCGAAGAGGGTGAGGCCGACGACGTGGGCCATGTTGATCAGGGCGGTGGCGATCGCGACCCCGATCGCGACGGCGTGCCAGCCGGTCTCGGTGGCGGCGTCAGCGGCAGCCGCGGCGGCGAGCACGATGACGACGATCGTGCCGACCACTCCCAGCACCATGCCGACCAGGTCCGTCCGGGGGACCTGGGGCAGGTTGTGGGAGATCGGGATCTCGATCTCGGAGCCGTCGGCGTCGACGGTGCCGGCGCCGGCCTCCTCGACCGCGACGACGTGCTCGCCGTCGGCGTCGCCGGTGTGGACGACGACCATCCGCAGCGGTGGCTCCAGCGATTCCCTGGCGCGCTCGAACAGGCCCTCCTCGAACCAGCGCGCCTGCGCGGACTCGCGCTCGAAGATCAGCACCTCGTCGGCCGGCGCTTCCAGCAGGGCGTCCTGTGCGGCCTGGACCGGGTCGGGGTCGCCGACGCCGCCGCTGGCGGCGACGCCGTTGCGGCTGAGCGAGTCGAGGGCCGCCCGCAGGCGCGCTTCGGCTTCACGCTTGGGCTCGTCGATGTCGCCCAGCGTGTGGCGGAAGGAGGTCGCCTCGACCGCCGGGACGACGACCCGCACCTCGGTCCCGGCGCCGTTGCCGGCACGGCGGATCTCGTCGATCGGCTCGGGGCCGTCGAGGGAATCGGTGACGATCGCGAGCAGACGATGGGGGCTGGCGGTGGTCATGGCTAGGCGTCGGGCGGGATCGACTGGTCGGCCTCGCCGCGCTCGACCCCCTCGCGGTCCTCGGCGGGAGGAGCGTCACGGTCGGGGAAGCGGTGTTCGTCGCCGTGGCTGGCGATGTCCTGGAGGCGCTTCTCGGCGAGCTCGAAGCCCTCCGACTCTCCCTGGCCCGCCTCGATCAGCGGCTGCTGGGCAGGGTCGTCGCTCTCGATCGGGGCGGGGCCGCCGACCTGGGCGGCTTCGGCGGCCGCCGCTTCGGCCTCTTCGTCGACGACCTTGCGATCGGCGAGGATCTCCTCGACCTCTCTCTCCGGCATGGTCATGCCGAGTGCCCCCCGTGCTGCGGGCGGGCGACGGCCCACCCCAACACGCCGCCGACGAGGCCGCCGAGGCCGAGCAGCGTCGACGCCCTGATCGGTTCGCGCTTCAACTTCGAGGCGGTGCCGTGGGCGGTGTGCTTCGCGGTCGTCTTGACCGCCTTGCGTGCGAGAGCTTTCTTGATCGATGGCATGTGTCTCGGCTACCCCTTTCGAGCCGGCGTCAATCGTGAAACTGGCCGAGTCTCAGCTGGCCCCGGCGACGGCGTGCTGGAGTTCGTCCTTGCTCATCTTCGAGCGGCCCTCGATACCGAGCTTCTTGGCGTCGTTGTAGAGCTGCTCGCGGGTGCGGCCGCCCGGGCCCTTGCCCGACTGCTTGCCGCCGCGGCTGCTGGCGGAACGGCCGCTGGTCGAGCTGCGCGAGGCGGTTTTCGACTCGCCCGAGCGCGCCTTTTCCTTGTTCACGGTGCGGGCGGCGATCTCCTCGGCCCGCTTGGTCGAGCGCCCCTGCTTCTTCTCGCTCTTCTTGATCTCCTTGTACTGGCGGTCCCGTTTGCTGCCTTTCCTAACTCCGCGCGGCGGCATCCTCGCTCCTCTCCTGGGCTGCCCTCGGCGAACTCCTCGACGATTCTGGCGTTGAAGGCCGGCAGGTCGTCCGGTTTGCGGCTGGAGACCAGGCCCTCGGTCGACGTGGACCTCCTCGTCGACCCACTCGGCGCCGGCGTTGCGCAGGTCGGTCCGCAGGCTCGGCCACGAGGTCAGGGTGCGGCCGCTGACGACGTCGGCCTCGATCAGGCTCCAGGGGCCGTGGCAGATGACGCCGACCGGCTTGCCGGCGGCGAAGAAGGCGCGGATGAACTCGACCGCCTCCTCCTCGGTCCGCAGCTGGTCCGGGTTGGCGACGCCGCCGGGCAGGACGAGGCCGTCGTACTCGCGCGGCATCGGCGTCGCCGACGGCGCGGTCGACCTCGAAGCGCTCGCCCTTGTCGAGGTGGTTGAAGGCCTGCACCTCACCGCGCTTCCGGCGCCAGCAGATCGACCTCGGCGCCGGCCGCTTCAACCGCTTCCCGGGGCTCGGTCAGCTCGACCTGCTCGACGCCCTCGTTGGCCATCAGGAAGGCGATCCTCTTTCCCTGCAGCTGATCGAACATCGAAAGCTCTCCTCCTGTCCTGATTCATTGCCCGCCGGCGCGATCGCCTCTCCGTTGGGGGACAACGGTTGGTCTTCTCACCCGAGCGGGAACCGAGCAAGGTCGGTCGAAAGCCGCTGGGAATCGAGCCGGCGGGCGCTGTCCTTGTCCTGCCTCCGGCTACCCGTCGGCTGGCGAGGGCAAACGGCTCAGGAGACCAGCTCGAGCACGGCGCGCTCGATCCGGGCCCGACGGCGGGTCGTGATCCGCCCCTCGCGGGAGAGGCCGACCTCGATCGTGACGCCGTCGCGGTAGCGGTCGAAGACGCGCGGGTCGATGTAGGAGCGGCGGCAGACCGCCGGGGTGTTGCCGAGCGCCGCGGCGACGCTCTGCGACCGCGGCGGCGACGTGCGCTTGGCGGCGGCCTCGGACTTCGGCTTCGGCTCGCCGGCGAGGGCGGCGGCGGCGAGCACGGTGCCGCTCCAGGTGCGGAAGTCCTTGGCCGAGAACTCCGCGCCGATCCGCTCCTGGATGTAGGCGTTGACGTCGCTCGAGCGAACGTCGTGCCAGGACCCGCCCTCGCGATAGGCGAGCAGGTCGTCGGGGCCGCTGCGGCGGCGGCGCATCGCCTCGACGGCGGCGATCGCGTCGGGGTCGCGGATCGACTGCACCCGGCGCTGGCCGCTCTTGGCCGGGAAGTCGAAGACCATCTCCCCGTCCTTGACGGCGACGTGCTGGCGCTGGATCGTCGCCAGCCCGTAGCTCTCGTTCGCCTCCGCGTACTCCTCGCCGCCGACCCGGAAGAAGCCGAGGTCGAGCAGCCGCACCGCGCAGGCGAGGGCGCGCTCGCGCGGCATCCCCTCCAGGGCCAGATCGCGGCCGACCGCGCGGCGCAGGCCGGGCAGCCGGCGCGCGAACTCGCGCGTCTCCTCGTACTTGCGGGCGGCCCGGCGCAGCTCCCAGCGGTCGTGGTAGCGGTACTGCTTGCGGCCGGCGGCGTCGAGGCCGGTGGCCTGGATGTGGCCGAGCGGGTCGGCGCAGATCCAGACGTCCTCCCAGGCCGGCGGGATCACCAGGTCGCGGATCCGCTCCAGCGTCTCCTCGTCCTCGATCCGCCGCCCCTCCGCGTCCTCGAAGGAGAAGCCGCGGCCGCGCCGGCGCCGGCGGATCCCGGCGGCGGCGCAGTCGGCGCGGCGCAGGCGGCCGGCGCTACTCAACTTTCTTGCGGGCTTCCTTCGCCTTCGCCGTGGCTTTGCGCAGCTGATCGGCTTCGGCTTTGGCGTGGACCGCTTTCTCCTCGGCCGCGAGGCTCTTCTCGCGCGCCTCGAGCTCGGTCAGCTTGGCTGATTTCTCGCGTTTCTCGTTCGCCGCTTTCGCTTTTCTGGCTTTCTTCGCCGCCGCGCGCTTCTTCGCCGCGGCGGCTTTCTCGACCCGGTCCTCGGCGGTCGCGCGCTTCTCGGCCGCCTGCCGGCGCTCCTCCGCGGCCTGCTCGCGCAGGCGCTCGGCGCGGTCGCGTTGCAGCTCGGCGGTGCGGGCGCCCGGGCTCTGGCGCTTGATGCCGGTGGCGTGGAGCGCGTAGTCGAGGGGCGCGCGGGTCAGCTTCAGGGAGCGGTCGACCACGGTCTTTGGAAGCGAGAGCAGGCTCATCGGCCCGGCTCCGGATCGACCGCGTCGGCGGCGCGCTCGGCCCGGTTCGCCTCGCGCTCCAGGGCCGCGGCCTCGCGCACTTCCTCGGCATGGGCCGCTTTGGCCTGGCGCTCGTTCTGGGCGCGCTCGCGCTCGATCCGCTCCTCCTCGGAGAGCTGTGAGAGCTCCTGCTCGAGCTCGCGGCGCTCGGTCTCGGTCTCCGCCTTGGCGATCGCCAGCTTCGCCTCGGCGTCCTTGCGGTCGGCCTCCTCTTCGCGCTCGGCCGCGTCCGTCTCGGCCTCGACCTGGACCTGCTGCAGGCGGCCCTCGCGGTCCAGCTGCGAATGGCCCAGGGCGGAGCCGACCAGCTGCTTGGCCCGGCCGGCGGCCTTGCCCAGCAGCCCACCGGCGGCTCGCTCCTGCGTTTGCTCGTGATCGGTCATCAAGTACGCCTTTCCTGGAAGAGGGGGATCGCGAAGCGGGTGACGCGGCCTCGGATCGTCGATCGGTAGCTCCTCCCTACCCGTTCCTCGCGGCCGCTCAAACCGGGCTCTCGATCGCCAGGGTGGCCAGCGGCGGCCGCTCGTCGCAGCGCAGCCGCCACTTCTCCGCCACCCCGCCGGCGCCGGGACGGGGCCTGAAGCTGGCCGTGTCCGGACGCGGGCCGCCGCCGCCGCGGCGCTCGACCGCGACCATCACTTCCGTCGCCATCGCGCTCAGTGCGCGCAGCGACTGGTGGCGGTTCTGGCGGGTGCCGAGGTCGACCTGGGCGAGGGCATCGAGGCCGACCAGGCGCAGGCAGTCGATCAGCATCGCGATCTCCACCCCATAGCCGACCGGGACCGCGAGCTGGCGGAAGAGGTCGCGCGCGATCGCGATCTCCCCGGCCAGCGGCTGCACGAACCCGGCCAGGGCGGGAAAGTGGAGGTTGAGCAGCGGCCGGGCGACGAGCTCGGTGACGCGACCGCCCTCGCCCTCGTGGACGGCGCCGCCGCGGGCAAAGGGGCGCTGGAAAGCACCCTTGACCAACCGCAGGGCCGGGTCGAGCAGGATCGGGCCGAGCAGGCCGGTGAGGAAGCCCGGCTGGAAGTCGGCGCTGTCGGTGTCGAGGAAGACGAGCAGGTCGCTCTCGACCGTCCCGGCCGCCCGCCACATCGCGTCCCCCTTGCCCAGGCAGGGCCCCAGCTCAGGCGCCAGCGCCGACTCGCTGGCGACGGCGGCGCCGCGCTCGCGGGCGATCGCGGCGGTGCCGTCGGCGGAGTCGGCGTCGACGACCAGGAGCTCGTCGACGAGGCCGGCCTCGCGCAGCGGCAGCAGCCGGTCGAGGGTCGGGCCGATCGTCGCCGCCACCTCGCGGGCGGGCAGGATCACGGCGACCGAGGAGCGCTTCGCCGCCAGCAGTCGCTCGAGGCCGTAGTCGCCGCCGGCATAGCTGCGCTGGCTGAGCCAGTCGGCCAGCGCCAGGTCGAGGGCGAGGCCGCGCTCGGCGCGGCCGTCGGTCCGGGCCGAGGTCGTGACCCGGACCGGGCGCGGGCGGTGGATCGCCACCCCGGCCGCGACCAGGCGGTCCTCCAGCTCCTGATCCTCGAGCGCCGCCAGCCAGCCCATGCCGCCGGCGCGGCGGTAGGCCCCGGGCGTGAGGCCGATCGAGGCGCCGGCGAAATGCGCGTGCTCGGCCGGACCGCGGCTCTGGGCCAGGCGGGTGCGCTCGACCAAGTCGGCGTCGCGGCCGCGGATGACCGCCCCCGGCAGGCGCTCGGCTTCGCCGGCGTCGAGCAGGATCTCGCCGCCGATCGCCTCGGCGCCCGCCGCGACCGCCTCCAGCTGGCGGGCGATCCAGTCCGGGGCGACGACCGAGTCGGCGTCGGTGGTGGCGAGCAGCCCGTCGGCGCTGCCGACCGACTCGAGGCGGGCGCAGCCGACGTCCATCCCGGTCGCTCGCGCCGGGCCGGCGCCGCGGCCGGGGCCGGGGAGGACGAGCAGGCGCAGCGCGGGCCAGCGACGGCGCGCCCGCTCGACCTGGCGCTCGGTCCCGTCGCCGCAGGCGTCGAGGACGACGATCGCCTCGTAGGCGGCCGGATCGATCTCGACCTGGGTGGCGAGGGCCTCGAGACAGGCGCCGATCCGCTCCTCCTCGTCGCGGGCCGGAACGACGACCACCGCCCTGAGCCCGGCAGCGGCGGGGCCGAAGGCGGCCGGCCGGCGCCCCTCGCTCACCGCCATCGCGCCCGCTCCTCGATCGCCCTCTTGCCCTCCTCGTAGGCGGCATCGTCCTCGTGGGCGAGGACGCCGACGAGCTCGCCGTCGCGGCCGTAGGAGGCGCTGAAGCCCTCCCCTGCTCCGGACTCGAAGCGGACCTCGTCCCAGCCGTCTCCCCAGCCGGCGTACTTGAGCGTGCGCTCGCCCAGCGCCGACCAGAAGCCGGGCGCGACCTCCCAGCTGGCCTCCGCGCCGGCCAGGGTGCGGCCGGCGACCTCGCCCTGGTTGAGCGCCTCGCCCCAGTGTTCGACCCGGAGGCGGCGGCCGGCGGCGGCGTTGAGAGCGAAGGCGACGTCGCCGGCGGCGAGCAGGCGCGGGTGCGAGGAGACCATCGCGGCGTCGACGAGGACCCCGTCGTCGACCTCGACCCCGGCCGCCGCGGCGAGCCCGTCGTCGCGGCGGATGCCCAGCGCCAGCAGGACCGCGTCGGCGGGGCGCTCGCGGCCGTCCTCGAAGCGGGCGGTGGCGCCGCCCGGCTCGACGCCGATCTCCGCCAGCTTCGCCTCGGGGAGCAGCTCGACGCCGCTCTCGCGCAGCCAGGCGAGCAGCCGCTCGGACGCCTGCTCGCCGAGGCGCTGCAGCTGCGGGCTCCGCTCCAGCGTCGCCATCGTCACCGCGGCGCCGCGACCGGCCATCGAGATCGCGGCCTCGCAGCCGATGAAGCCCGAGCCGACGATCAGCAGGCGGTTCTCGGTCAGGGCGGCGAGCTGCTCGGAGTCGGCGAGGGTGCGGATCTGCCGCACGTCGGGCCCGTCGGCGCCGGGCAGATCCGGGACCAGCGGCCGCGCCCCCGTTGCCAGCAGGCAGCGCTCGAAGCGCCGGACCCGCCCGTCCTCGGTGCGGGCCTCGCCGGTCTCGAGGTCGAGCTCGGCGACGACCGCGCCCAGCTCGACCTCGATTTCCCGCTCGCGATACCAGCCGGCGGGCTGCAGACAGAGGTCACCGCGGCTCGACTCGCCCCGCAGGTACTCCTTGGTCAGCGGCGGCCGTTCGTAGGGAAGGTCGCGCTCGGCGGCGAGGAGCGTCACGGGGCCCTCGCCCCCCGCCTCGCGGTAGGCGGACGCGGCCGCCTGCGCGGCCGGGCCGCCGCCGACGATGACGACGCCGTCGCTCATGCCGCCACCCAGCGGTCGAGCAGGTAATCGGGGCTCTGTGCCCTGCTCTCCCAGCGCAGACCGGTGTCGGCGCGGAGGATGCGATGGACGTCGTCGCCGTTGAGCTCGCGGCGCCGGTCGCGGCCGCGCCAGTGCACGGCGAGCAGGGTGCCGCCGGGGGCGAGCGCGCCTTCCATCCTGGCCAGGCCCTCCCGCACCAGCGCCGGGCTCCAGTAGTAGAGGATCTCGGCGCAGACGATCGTCTCGAACGGCCCGGGCGGGGTCTGCTCGGGCAGCCGGCGCTCGGCCAGCTCGACGTTCTCGACCCCCTGCAGCCGGCGCCGCGCACGGTCCAGCGCGGTTGGGCTGAAATCGACGGCGAGCAGGCTCCCGCAGCGGGGAGCGAGCATCGCGGTGAAGACGCCGGCCGAGCAGCCCAGCTCGAGGGTGCGGCCGGTCCGCCGCGGCAGCGCCGCCAGCGTGCGCCGGTACTTGGCCTGCTCGTAGGGGCTCGTCTCGTAGCCCCAGGGGTCGGCCGACTCGCTCGCGAGGCGCTCGAAGTGCGCGACCGGGGCGCGCCCGCCGTCGTCCACGGCGGCGCTCATCCGCGTTCCAGCCGGGCGGCGCCAAGGCGCGCCAGCAGCGGGTCGAGGCGGTGCTGGAGGAGGAAGGTCTCGAGATCGCGTCGGGCCCGGTCGAGCCGGCCGGCGGTGACGAAGGGGTGGGAGCCGCAGGCGGCCGCGGCCAGCTCCAGCACCGTTTTCGCGGCGCGGTCGATCTCCGCCCGCATCGAGACGCCGAGCGGCTTCAGCTCCCGCCCCTCGTCGACCGCGGCGGCGGCCAGTGCCAGCCAGGCGTCGACGGTGCCGCGCGCGGCCTCGATCCGCCCCGCGGCGAGCTGCGAGAGCGGCTCGCCGGCGCGGCGGGCCGCGAGATCGGCGAGCGCCGCGTCGGCGGCGGCGTCGACCATCCCGGCCCAGCTGGCGGCGGTCCGCATCGCGTCGCGCGAGAACCAGGGCTCGCGCCCGAGCTCGCCCGGCTCACCGAGGACGGCGACGACGGGCGTGTCGCGGAAGAGGACCCGGTGGCTCTCCGAGGCGCGCATGCCGGCGCCGCGGTACCAGCCGCGATCGACCTCGACCGTCCCGTCGCACTCGACCAGGACCAGGTGGGGCGGCAGGCCATCGTCGTCGCCGACCATGACCAGGGCCGCGTCGACGCCGCCGGCGCCCGAGCAGTAGGTCTTGGCGCCGCGCAGGACCGCGCCTTCGGCGGTCTCGACGATGCGGGCCGGCGACCCCTCGCCGGGACCCGGGTCGGCCCCCCAGGTCGCCGAGCAGGCGCTCGCCGGCTTCGACCTTGGCCAGCTCGGCGTCGCGCAGCGCCGGCTCCGCCACCACTTCCAGGCGCTCGACCGCGTTCAGGTGGCCGTCGAGGACGCGGGCGACCGAGGCGTCGGCCGCCGCGACCCGGCGCACCAATCGCCAGGCGCCGAGCACCGGGTCCTCGGCGCGGACCGAGCCGACCGTCGGCGCTCAGGACGCCGGCCTCGGCCAGCCCGGTCAGCGCGGCCGTCGGGAAGCGTGGCTCGCGGTCGAGGCCCGGGGCGGCGCGGGCGATCTCGGCCAGGACCTGCTCGAGCTGGGCGGTCAGGGAGAGGTGAAGCGCCGGCAGCTCGGCCTGGCCGGCGGGGACGGTCATGCCGCCACCGCTGCCGGCGCGGCTGAGAGCGGCGCCGGCCGCAGCCCGGCGTCGCGCGCCGTCTCGAGCAGGGCCACGGTCAGCCGCACGGTCTCGGCGCAGCCGTCGCGGCGGGCGCCCGGGCCGAGCGCGTCGTGCATCAGGACCACGGCGCCGTCGGCGAGGCCGCCGGCCCCGCGCAGGGCGCTCAGCATCCGCTCGCGGCTGTCGCCGCGCCAGTCGTGGCTGTCGAAGCTCCAGCCCCAGAGCTCGAGGTCGTGCTTGGCGGCGGCGCGGCGGGTCGCCGCGGTGACCACGCCCCAGGGCGCGCGCCAGGCGCTCGGGTGGACGCCGAGCGAGGCGAGCATCGCCAGTCCGTTCGCGGCCTCCCCGCCGACCTCCGCCTCCGCCCAGCTCCGAGTGGCGGACGTGCTCGACGCAGTGGAAGCCGATCTCGTGGCCGCCGGCGGCGATCGCCGCGATCAGCTCGGGACGGGCGAGGGCGCGGCGGGCGTCGACGAAGAAGGTCGCGGTCGCGCCGCAGGCGCGCCAGTTCGGCCAGGACCCGCGGGGTCCAGAGCGGGATCGGGCCCGTCGTCGAAGGTGAGGGCGACAGTGCCGGGGAGGGCGCGGGTTCGCACCCGCGCCTCCATCCCCGTGTCGAGTCGTGCCACCGGCGCGACCTAGGAGTTCGGGTCCTCGTCCGCGGCCAGCTCCAGGGAGCCGTCGCGAACGGTGCTCAGGTGCCGCTCCTGGATCGGCAGCGCCCACTCGACCAGCTCCTGGACGGAATCCTCGCCCGCCGTCTCGTTGAGCTTGCCGAGGATCGCCCAGTGCCCGACCTCGCCGGCCTCGGCCATGATCAGGAACTCGAAGCCGTCGAGCTCATCGGAGTCCTCGCCGAGGTAGGTCCGCATCATCTCGGTCGCCTCGTTCTTCGTCTCCTGCGCCTTCTCGAGGATCGCGGTCTTCTTGCCGTCGCGCTCCTCGGCCACGGCGATGCAGCGGCTTTCGGTCTCCTCGGCCTCCTCGCGCATCTCCTGCAGCGCCTCCGCCAGCGGTCCGGAGTCGTCGTCGAGCAGGGACTCCGCTTTCTTCGTCGTCTCCTGCGCGGCGCCGGCGAGGCCGGTCACCTCGGCCAGCTTCTCCTCCAGGGTCGTCAAATCAGCCATTGCTTCTCCTTCAGTCGTCGGTGATGCCCGTGAAGCTCGGCAGACGGCCGGCGCTTCCCTGGAGGCGAAATGGTTCGAGTTCCCTACCCGATGAGTACGGTGGTCGAACCCGACTGGATCTCCGCCAGCTCAACGCTTCCCGCTCTTCGCCGCCGCTTTCCTGCCCTTCGAGGTCGCTTTCCTGCCCTTCGGGGCGACTTCGGCTTCCGGTTTCGCCGGCAGTCCGGCTTCCTTGCGCAGCCTCTTGGCGATCTCGGCGATCTCGCTCGGCGAGCGATCGGGTGCGAAGACCTCTTCCTGGGGCGGCAGATCCTGCGGGGGAAAGCCCTCCGGCGGCCCGTCCTCGACGACCAGCTCCTCGCCGGTTTCGGGGTGCGGCCCCTTGAAGACGGCGACGATCTCCTTGTAGTCGTCGGGCGAGAATCGGTAGAGCGTCCGATGCGAGCCGACCTTGATGTGGGGCTTGCACTCGGGGATCTTGCTGGTCTCGATCCGCGGCGCCGGGAAGCCCTTGGAGATGTCGACCCCGGTCAGCAGCTCCAATGCCCGCGCATAGGCGATCTGGTGCACGCCGCCGCGCACGAGCAGGTAGCCGGTCAGCGCCCGCGCCGCCGGGTGCTCGACCATCTCGTAGACCTTGAGCTTGCCGTTGCGGGCGCCGGTCTCGAGGAAGTAGTTGTGGGTGAGATCCTCGACCAGATCGCCGGAGGAGAAGACGTAGTCGCCCGTCCAGGGAGCCCCGATCGAGTCGACCGGCAGCGCGCCCTGTCCGCCTTTGAGGAAGTGGTGCGGGTTGCCCTCGCCCTTCAGCGGCGCCAGGCCTTTGTCGGAGGCGCCGGTGAGCATCGAGTTGATCGTCGCCGCCACCAGCTCGATGTGGCCGTACTCCTCGGCGGCGATGTTGGCGATCAGGTCGTAGAACGGCCGCAGCCTCTGCTTGTCGCGAAAGTTGAACGACTGGAACGTGTAGTTCATCAGCGTCGACATCTCGCCGAAGCGCCCGCCCATCAGCTCCTGCACGGCGGCGGCGCCGGCCGGGTCGGGATCGGAGGGCGGCGGCAGCAGGGTGCCCCACTTGTCGAGTCGCAGAATCAATGTGTCTCCTTCGCTGACGGTGCGTGGAGCTCGTTCCCTGAGTCGAGGACGCTGGGTCCCGAGTGTTCGAGCAGGCTGGGGAGATGGGTACCCCTGTCGCGTCGAGTTGAACCATCGGCGCCCGGGGGAGAGAGTCGGCTCAGGCCGGCGGTCGCCCGCCGGCGGGCGTGACCGCGAGCGCGGCGGCGTCGTCGTCGAGGTCGCCGGCGGTGAAGAGGTCGAGGGCGCCTTCGAGCTTGCTCACCGCGCTCGCCGGGCTGGCCGAGCCGGCCAGCTCGGCGTGGAGCCGGGCCTCGCCGAAGCGCTCGCCGGCGCCGCCGGCCTCGGTCACCCCGTCGGTGACCGCGACCAGCTGCTGGCCGGGGGCTACCGCGGCCTGCCCCAGGTCCCAGCTGGCGTCGCTGAAGGCGCCGAGCACCGGCCCGACCTCGGCGATCTCGGTCACCGCCTCGCCGTCGACCAGCAGCGGCGGCAGATGGCCGGCGACCGCGAGGCGGACCGGCTGGGCGGCGTCGGCGGAGAGGGCAAAGGCGACGACGCTGCAGAGGGCCGAGTCGGCGCGGGCGAGCAGGGCGCTGTTGAGGGTGGCGAGGGCGACCAGCGGGTCGCCGCTGAGCCAGGCCGCGGTGCGCAGCGTGTAGCGGGCCTGGGCGGTGATCGAGGCGGCCGCGGCGCCGCGGCCGGTGACGTCGCCGATCACCAGCATCCAGCCGCCGGCGACTGGGAAGGCGTCGTAGAAATCGCCGCCGACCTCGTTCTCCGCCCCCGCCGGCCGGTACATCGCTGCCGCGATCCAGCCGGGGATGTCGGGCAGCGGCGGTGGCATCAGGCCGCGCTGCAGCGTCGCCGCGATCTCGGCCCGTTCGCGCTGGGCGCGCTCGCGCTCGGCGAAGAGGCCGGCGTTGTCGAGGGCGAGGGCGAGGCGGCCGGAGAGCACGCGGGCGAAGCGGGCGTCGTGGCGGCGGTAGCGGCGGCGCGACCAGGCGGTGCCAAGGGTGACGGTGCCGATCACCCGGCCGCGGGCGCGCAGGGCGGCGGTCACCACCGAGCGGATGCCGAGGGCGCGCAGCCACTCGAGGTCCTCGGGGTCGTGGGCGAGCGCGCGCAGCTGGGTCTCGTCCATGCGCTCGATGAAGCGGGGCTCCAGCGAGGCGGCGTCGCCGTCGGCGACCATCGGCGCCGGCAGCGACGGCTCGCGCGCGGCCATCACCTGCTCGGCCTCGGCGCCGCCGCGACTGGCGACCCGGGCGGCGGCGCGCTCGACCCGGCCGTCGGCGATGACGTCGATCGTGCAGAAGTCGGCGACCGCGGGAACGAGGACGTCGCAGATCCGCTCGAGCGTCTCCAGCAGCTCGGTGGCGTCGTCGGAGACGCGGGCGATTTCGTCGAGGATGCGGAAGCGGCCCGCTTCGCGGCGCGCCCGCCGCAAGGAGGCGCCGAGCAGGGCCAGCGCCAGCAGCGCCGCGACGGCTCCGGCCAACGCGTACCAGTCCATCCCGTCATCTCCCAGGGCAGATCGAAGTTCTTACTTAAAAGAGAGTATTCGCCCGCGAGGCGAGCCGCAAGTAGCGGCGGCCCCGCTCTTCAGGGCAATGCGGACGGGCGCTCGCGCACGACCTCGCTCGCCGCCTTGTCCTCGCGCAGGCCGAGGTAGCGCGGATGGCGCAGCTTGCCGTCGCGGGTCCACTCGCCGAAGCCGAACTGACCGACCAGCCGCGGCTTCACCCAGCGCGCCTGCCGCGGCAGTCCGGTGCCGCGGGTGAACGGCGGGCGCGGCTGCTCCAGGGCCTCGAGCCTGTCGCCCAGCTCCGCCAGCGTCCGCTGGCTGAACCCGGTCCCGACTTTGCCCGCGAAGCGCAGCTCGCCCTCCTCGTAATAGCCGACCAGCAGCGCCCCGAAGCGCTGGCGCGAGCCCCCCGGCGGGGTGAAGCCGCCGATCACCAGCTCCTGCTCGAACGCGCACTTCAGCTTCAGCCAGTCGCCGCTGCGGCCGTGGCGGTAGGGGCTGTCGGCGCGCTTGGCGATTAGCCCCTCCCAGCCCTTCGCGCAGGCCGCGGCGAAGAGCTCCTCGCCGTGCTCGTTGCGGTGCGGCGTGTAGCGGACCGGGCCGTGGAAGGAGAAGGCCCGGCGCAGCGCCGACTTGCGCTGGCGCAGCGGCAGGGCGGTGAGGTCGTGGCCGTCGAACTCGAGCAGGTCGAAGAGATAGAGGTAGACGGGGATGCCGCTGAGCCGCGCCAGCCGCGGGTCGTGGATCCCCATCCGCCCCTGCAGCCGCTCGAAGCTGGTGCGCGAGCCCGCGAAGGCGACGATCTCGCCGTCGGCGGCGAACTCGGTCGCCGGCTCGGCTTCCAGCGCCTCGACCAGCTCCGGGTAGGCGGGGCTGAGCGGTTTGCCGGTGCGGGAGGTCAGCGTCACCTCGCCGCCCTCGCGCCGCACCGCGGCGCGGATGCCGTCGAGCTTGCGCTCGAAGACCCAGGCCGGGTCGCTGAAGGGGCGGTCGGTGAGCTTGGCCTTCATCGGCTCGCCGGTCGCCATAGGGGAGAATCTAGCCCGATGAAGCTGCTCGCCCTGATCGCCCTCGCGCTCGCCGGGCTCCCGCTCGGCGCGACGGGGGCCGGCGCCGCCGTCTCCCGCCCGCCGATCGTCCAGCACCTGATCCCCTTTGGTCCCAAACGCAAGCGCGAGATGGCCGCCTACTCCGAGCGCCACTACGGCCAGCGCCAGTGGCGCCTGCGCAACCCCAAGGTGATCGTCGAGCACATGTCCCAGACCAGCTCGGCGGCTGCCGTCTTCAACACCTTCGCGCCGGACGTGCCCGACGTCGAGCTGGGCGAGCTGCCCAACGTCTGCTCCCACTTCGTCGTCTCCCCCAGCGGACGCATCTTCCAGCTGGTCAACCTGCGCACCCGCTGCCGCCACACGGTCGGCCTCAACTGGACCGCGATCGGGATCGAGCACGCCGGCTACGGCGACTCCGACGTGCTCGACAACCCGGCCGAGCGCCGCGCCTCGCTCTGGCTGACCCAGTACCTGCGCTGCCGCTTCGGGATCGGCGTCGGCGACGTGATCGGCCACAACGAGAGCCTCAGCTCCCCCTACCACCACGAGCTGGTGCCGAGCCTGCGCAACCAGACCCACGGCGACTGGAGGCACAGCTCGATGCGGGTCTACCGCCAGCGCCTGCGGAGCATGGGCGCCTGCTAGGAAGCACCAGCCCCGCACATCGAGTTACTGTCGAGTAATCGGTGGCCTGATCGGCATCTTAGATTTGAGCGGTGGGGCGACTCTCACTCTGATCCTCTCCCTGCTGGGCTCCTCCGCGGTGGCGGCGGTGATCTCTGGCCGCTGGTCACGCAACAACGCGCGCGACGAACAGCTTCGCCAGCAGATGCTCGACGTCGCCGGGTCGTTCTCGGGGGGCGCGATGGAGGCCCTGGCCAGAATCCGCGACTTCAAGCCCACCAAGAGGAAGCGGGGAGAGTCGCGCCACCGCAACGAGGCGCTGTGGACCGATGAGGCCCTCCGCACCTCCTCCTACGAAAGCGCTGCCGCGGCGATCGATCACCTGCGTCCCCTGCGGGGACGAGTTCACCTGATCTTCGCCGAGGGGCCCGACTCCCAAGGCAATCTGCCAGGTCAGGCCGGGGAAGTGATCTCCTCCCTGCGGCTGATGCTCGAGATCTCGAGCGAGTTTTGGAATTGCTGTGACGACGATGCCCGAAAGGCTCAAGCTGGAGGCCGAGGCGGATGAGAAATACAGCGCCGCAAGGGCGGCTTCGTGGCACGCGATCGACCGCTTCTGCACTTCCGCGGCCGAGAGGATGCGCTCGCCCTCTCCCTAGTCCCGTCGCCGCACGCGAGGAGTGCATCCACCGCCCTATGCGTGTCAAATGCACTCCTCGCGGGATACACTCGCCCCGATGAGCGACACGATCGAGGGCTTCAAGGAGGGCGACAAGGTCTGGGTGCAGGATGCCGACGGCAACCACCACCCGGGGATCTTCGTCGGCAACAACGAAGCCGCCGGCTGGTTCGGCGGCGGCCCCAGCGCCTACGTCGCCCATCCCGAGGCGCACCAGGCCGAGGTCGTCTCGGTCTTCCGCATCACCCCCCGCGACGAGTAGTCGCCCGATTTCCCCTGCCTGTCGATTTCGGCGCTGCTCGTTCGTCGTCGGGGTAGAGAGCGGCTTGAAAGCCGCGTGAACCGACCAGCGAAGGAGACCGAGATGCGATTCATGATGTTCATGTACCCGGAAATAAGCGAAGAGGAGTGGAACCCCAGCGCCGAGGACGTGGCCGAGATGGGCCGCTACAACGAGGAGCTGCGCAAGGCCGGCATGCTGCTCTCGCTCGACGGCCTGCACCCGCCCGGCGAAGGGGCGCGGGTCAAGTTCGATGGCGAGGGCGGCTCCAGCGTCACCGACGGGCCGTTCGCGGAGGCGAAGGAGGTCGTCGGCGGCTACTGGCTGATCCAGGCGCGCTCGAAGGAGGAGGCGGTCGAGTGGGCCTCGCGCTGTCCCGGCAAGGGCTGCACGGTCGAGGTCCGGCGGGTCTTCGAGCTGGAGGACTTCCCCCAGGACGTTCGGGAAGCGGCCGAAACGTCCTGACGGCATGAGCGCAGCCGCAACCAACCAGGCGATCGAGGCGGTCTGGCGGATCGAGTCCGCCCGCCTCATCGCCGGGTTGGCGCGGATGGTGCGCG
This sequence comes from uncultured Solirubrobacterales bacterium, assembly GCA_963829445.1. Classification (GTDB taxonomy): domain Bacteria; phylum Actinomycetota; class Thermoleophilia; order Solirubrobacterales; family 70-9; genus VAYN01. Next base: position 79,213 of record CAWHIW010000019.1, read on the forward strand.
ACGTCGGCCTGGCCGAGGACCTGGCCCAGGACGCGCTGGTGGCGGCGCTGGAGCGCTGGCCCGAGTCGGGCGTCCCGGACAACCCGGGCGCCTGGCTGATGGCCACCGCCAAGAACCGGGCGATCGACCTGGCCCGGCGCAACACCACCCTCGAGCGCAAGCAGGAAGAGCTGGCGCGCGACGTCGGCATGCGGATGGCGCTGGAGCGCTCCGAGTTCGAGGCCGCCGTCGACGACGAGGTCGGCGACGACCTGCTCGGCCTGATCTTCACCTGCTGCCACCCGGTGCTGCCGCGCGAGGCGCGGGTGGCGCTGACGCTGCGGCTGCTGGGCGGGCTGACGACGGCGGAGATCGCCCGCGCCTTCCTCGTCAAGGAGTCGGCGATCGCGCAGCGGCTGGTGCGGGCGAAGCGGACGCTGCGCGACGCCAACGTGCCCTTCGAGGTCCCGCGCGGCGAGGAGCTCGACGCGCGCCTGCCCTCGGTGCTGGAAGTCATCTACCTGGTCTTCAACGAGGGCTACGCGGCGAGCGCCGGCGAGGACTGGATCCGGCCGGCGCTGTGCGAGGAAGCGCTGCGGCTGGGGCGGATCCTGGCGGCGCTGGCGCCGGGCGAGCCGGAGGCCCACGGCTTGATCGCGCTGCTGGAGATCCAGGCCTCGCGGAGCCGCGCCCGGCTCGGGCCCGGTGGCGAGCCGGTGCTGCTGCTGGAGCAGGACCGCGGGCGCTGGGACCTGCTGCTGATCGGCCGCGGCCTGCAAAGCCCTGGAGCGGGCGGAAGCCGCGCGCGGCCCGCTCGGCCCCTACGGCCTGCAGGCGGCGATCGCCGCCTGCCACGCCCGCGCCCGCGAGGCCGAGGAGACCGACTGGGTGCGGATCGCCGCCCTCTACGACGCCCTCGCCCAGATCGCCCCCTCGCCGATCGTCGAGCTCAACCGCGCCGTCGCCCTCGGCATGGCCTTCGGACCCGAGGCCGGCCTCGAACTGCTGGAGACGATCGCCGACGAGCCCTCCCTGCGCCAGTACCACCTCCTGCCCAGCGTCCGCGGCGACCTGCTCGCGAAACTCGGGCCGCGGCGCCGAGGCCGCGGCTGAGTTCGAGCGCGCCGCGGCGCTGACCGCGAACGAGCGCGAGCGCGAGCTGCTGCTCAGCCGGGCGGCGGCGAGTCGCCGAGCCGGCGCATGCCGTCGACGTCGAGGCGGTGGGTGATCCAGTCGTTGAGCCGGATGGCACCGAGCTTCTCGTAGAAGCACAGGGCGGGCTCGTTCCAGTCGAGAGCGGTCCACTCGAGGCGGACGTGGCCGCGCTCCAGGGTCAGGGCGGCGATGTGCTCCATCAGCTCGCGGCCGATGCCGCCGCGCCGCTCGGAGGGGCGGACGTAGATGTCCTCGATCCAGACGCCGGAGCGGCACTCGAAGCTGGAGAAGGTGACGAAGAAGATCGCGTAGCCGATCGCCTCGCCGCCGCGCTCGACGATCAGCGCCTCCGCCGCCCGCTGCTCGAACAGGGTGCGGCGCAGCACCTCGGGGTCGCCGGCCACCTTGTCGGCGAGTTTCTCGTACTCGGCCAGCTCCAGGATCAGCCCGAACAGCAGCTCCATGTCGGCCTCGGCCGCGGGGCGGATCTTCGTTTCAGTCACCGGCGCAGACTACGTCCCGGCGGTGCATGCCGCGACCACCGCTAGGCTGCCGCGCCATGGACACGATCGACGACCTGCTGGCGAACAACGAGACCTTTGCCGAGCCCCTTGCCGACCGCCACCTCGACGTGCAGCCGAGCCGCCACCTGGCGATCGTCACCTGCATGGACTCGCGGCTCGACGTCTTCGCCGCGCTCGGCCTCGGCGACGGCGAGGCCCACGTGCTGCGCAACGCCGGCGGCGTCGTCAGCGACGACGTGATCCGCTCACTGGCGATCTCGCAGCGGCGACTGGGAACGCGCGAGATCATGCTGATCCACCACACCGACTGCGGCATGGAGAAGATCACCGACGAGGGCTTCCGGGTCGAGCTCGAGGAGGCGACCGGGATCGCCCCCGAATTCCCGATCGAGGCCTTCGCGAGCGTCGACGACAGCGTTCGCCTCTCGCTCGAGCGGGTCCGCCGCTCCCCCTTCATCCCCCACCGCGACGCGGTCCGCGGCTTCGTCTACGACGTCGACACGCACCGCCTGCGCGAGATCGAGACAACCGACTGAGTCGCGGCAGTCCTTTGTAACGCATGGGGGTACAAAGGACTGCCGCACTTCCGGACAGGTGACTACGCGCTCATCGTGCGGGCGATCACGACCCGCTGGATCTCGTTCGTGCCCTCGTAGATCTGGGTGATCTTGGCGTCGCGCATCATCCGCTCGACCGGGTACTCGTTGACGTAGCCGTAGCCGCCGAGCACCTGGATCGCCTCGACCGTCACCTCCATCGCGTTGTCGGAGGCGAACAGCTTCGCCATCGAGGTCCACTTGGGGAGGCTGGCCGGGCGCTCGGCGAGGTCGGCCATCGAGCAGGCTTTGTAGAGCAGCTCGCGGGCGGCGGCGGTGCCGGTCTCCATGTCGGCGAGCTTGAACTGGATCCCCTGCAGGGCGTTGATCGGCTTGCCGAAGGCGATCCGCTCCTTCGCGTACTCGTTGGCGTAGTCGGTCGCCCCCTGGGCGATGCCGACGGCCTGGGCGGCGGCGCCGAGGCGGGTGCGCTCGAGCGTGCCGAGGGCGACGCCGAGGCCTTTGCCCTCGGCCCCGATCAGGTTCGCGTGCGGGACGCGGACGTCGGTGAAGGAGGGCGAGCCGGTCGGCGAGCCCTTGATCCCGAGCTTGTGCTCGAGTTGGCCGGGGTCGAAGCCCTCGCGCTCCTTCTCGACCACGAAGGCGCTGATCCGCTTGTTCTCGCGGTCGGTGACGGCGAAGACGACGTAGAAGTCGGCGATCGGAGGCGTTGGTGATCCAGTTCTTCTGGCCGTTGATCACCCACTCGTCGCCGTCGCGGACGGCGGTCGTCCGCATCGCCGCCGGGTCGCTGCCGGCCTCGGGCTCGGACAGGGCGAAGGCGGGCGACCACTCGCCGCTGGCGCACTTCGGCAGGAAGCGCTCTTTCAGCTCGTCGGAGCCGAAGAGCTGGATCGGCAGCGTGCCGAGCTCCTGGATCATCAGGATCAGCGCCGAGGAGGCGCAGGCCTTGGCGATCTCCTCGACCGCCATCTGCAGGACCAGCGTCCCGGTGCCGGTGCCGCCGTAGTGCTCGTCGAACGGCAGGCCGAGGATGTCGTGCTCGGCGAGCAGCTTGCGAACGTCCCACGGGTACTTGCCCTCGCGGTCGATCTCGCCCGCGCGCGGGGCGATCTTCTCCTGCGCCAGCCGGCGCACCATGTCGCGGAGGTCACGGGACTCTTGGGGGACTTCGTAAGTGTTGGTCATCGGCCGGGCAGTCTACGACCGCGCGCTTCCCTGCCGAGTGATGAGTTAGGCGGCCTATAGCGCGACTAACCCATCACTCGTCGGACCTAGACTGCGCCGATGCCTTCGATCGCGCCCTATGGCTCCTGGTCCTCGCCGATCGCTCCGACCGTCGTCGCCGCGGCGGGACGACGGCTGGCGGCGCCGAAGCTGGCCGGGGACGGCGCCCTCTGGTGGGGCGAAGGGCGGCCGACGGAGGGCGGGCGCGTGGTGCTGGTCCGCCAGCCGGCCGGCGGTGAGCCCGAAGACGTGACGCCGGCGGGGATGAACGCCCGCACCCGCGCCCACGAGTACGGCGGCGGCGCCTGGAGCCTGGTCGCCGACGACCTCGTCCTCTTCACCGACTTCGCCGACCAGCGGCTCTACCGCCAACGGCTCGGCGAGGAGCCGGTCGCGATCAGCCCCGAGCCCGAGAGCCCCGGCGCCCGGCGCTACGCCGACATGCGGCTTGCACCGGACGGGCGCACCGTGGTCTGCGTGCGTGAGGTCCACGGCGAGGGCGAAGTCGAGAACGAGATCGTCGCCCTCGCGCTCGACGGCTCCGGCGAGCCGGCGGTGCTCGCCTCCGGGCGCGACTTCTACTCCTTCCCCCGGGTCAGCCCCGACGGCTGCTGGCTCGCCTGGACCTGCTGGGACCACCCGAACATGCCCTGGGACGGGACCGAGCTCTGGGTGGCGCCGCTGGAGGACACGGGCGACGCCCGCCTGGTCGCCGGCGGCCCCGCGGAGTCGGTCCTCCAGCCCGAGTGGGACGCCGCGGGCCGGCTGCACTTCGTCTCCGACCGCGACGGCTGGTGGAACCTCTACCGCGACGAGGGCGGCGAGACCGCGCAGCTGACCGCCGAGCAGGCCGAGCTCGGCCACCCGCAGTGGCTGTTCGGCGGCTCGACCTACGCCTTCCTCGACGACGGCTCGATCGTCTGCATCCGCTGCGAGCGCGGCGAGGAACGGCTCTTCGTGCTCGACCCCGGGGCGGAGCGCCTGCGCGACCTCGACCTGCCCTACACCTCGTTCGGCTTCCCCTCGCTCTCGGTCCAGGGGACGAAGGTGGCCTTCGCCGCCGCCAGCCCGGCCAGCGAGACCGCGATCGTCGTCTACGACCCGGCCAGCGGCGAGCTGGAGGAGGGGCGCAGCGCCAGCGACGAGCCCGTCGACCCCGCCTACGTCTCCACTCCGCGGGCGATCGAGTTCCCGACCAGCGGCGGCGAGACCGCGTACGGCTTCTACTACCCGCCGGCCAATGCCGGGTTCGAGGGGCCGGCGGACGAGCTGCCGCCGCTGATCGTCCAGAGCCACGGCGGCCCCACCTCCCACGCCACCCCGGCGCTCGACCGCGAGTACCTGTTCTGGACCAGCCGCGGCGTCGGGGTCGTCGACGTCAACTACCGCGGCAGCAGCGGCTTCGGCCGGCCCTACCGCCAGCGCCTGCGGGGTGAGTGGGGCGTCGTCGACACCGACGACTGCATCGCCGCCGCCCGCCACCTGGCCGCGACCGGCGAGGTCGACGGCGAGCGCCTGGCGATCCGCGGCGGCAGCGCCGGCGGCTACGCGACCCTCTGCGCCCTCGTCTTCCACGACGACTTCGCGACCGGCGCCAGCTACTACGGGGTCGCCGACACCGAGACCCTGGCGACCGACACCCACAAGTTCGAGTCGCGCTACCTCGACGGGCTGATCGGCCCCTATCCCGAGCGCAAGGACATCTACTACGAGCGCTCGCCGATCCACTTCGTCGAGCGCCTGCGGGTGCCGCTGATCCTCTTCCAGGGGCTCGAGGACGAGGTGGTGCCGCCGAGCCAGGCGGAGACGATGGTCGCCGCCCTGAAGCAGAACGGGGTCCCCCACGCCTACCTCGCCTTCGCCGGCGAGGCCCACGGCTTTCGCCGCTCGGAGACCGAGATCCGCTGCCTCGAAGCCGAGCTCTACTTCTACGGCCGCATCCTCGGCTTCGAGCCGGCCGACGAGCTCGAGCCGGTCGAGATCGACGGCGCCTGAGACGCCGCCGCTGATCCCGACCGGCTCGGCGCTAACGACTAAGCGCTTTTTTTGCGCGAAGAGGCGGCTTTGGCTTTCGCTTTGCGGGGGGCGCTGGCTTTAGCTTTTTTCGCGGCGGCTTTCGGTTTGCCGGCGGCTTTTTTCGCGCTTGCTTTTTTCGGCGCGGCTTTTTTCGCTTTGCGCGCGGGAGCGGCTTTGGCTTTGCCGGCTTTGCTCGCTTTCGCTTTTTTGGCCGGGGCTTTTTTGGCCGAGCCGGCTTTGGCGGGGCGACGCTGGGCGGCGGGGACCTCAGCCGAGGCGACGGCGCCGGAGAGCGCCTTGATCTGGCCCTCGAGGAACTTCGCCATCCGTTCCTCCTCGCGGCGGATGTCGCGGGCGAGCTTGGCCGTCTCCTTGTCGGAGACCTTTTCGGCGAAGATCTCGATCGCCAGGTAGGTCGAGATCTCCTCGTGCTCGTTGAAGTACTCGGTCTTGGCGTTCTTCAGCATCTTCTCCTGCTCGCCGCTGCCGCGGACCGCGTGCAGCGGGCCCTTCGCGGCGGCGGTCGCCTTGGCGACCACGGTCTGGATCGCGTGCCCGCCGCCACCGAGCTTCTTGATCCGGCGCTCGAGCTGCTTGGCGTGCGACTTGGTCTCTTTCAGGTGCTGTTTGAGGCGTTTCTTGTACGGCGCCTTCGTGGTCATGGCGATGTGGGCCTCGAGCGAGGTCTCCAGCTCCTTCTCCTTGCCATAGGCCTCGTTCAGGTACTGGACAAGCTTGGCGTCGCGCTCGTTCAAATCACTCATATGACTGGTGGTCCTTCCTGTAGTTGGGGTGGGATGGGCAACGCGTGCCCGGTGTGTAGAAGAGAGGTGGTTGCGGTCAGCTGACCAGGCAGTTGGCGCCGCCTTCGCTTTCCCCCTTGGCGGGGAAGGCATGGGCCAGGGCGTGGGCGATCAGCTCGCTGCGGGCGGCGTAACCGGGTGAGGTGAAATGGATTCCGTCTTCGATGAACCAGGCGTCTTTGACGTCGGAGGCCCAGTCGTAGACTCGCATGTTGGGATATCTGCGGCAGGCGACGAGCAGTTCTTCGTCCCACTTTTCCATGTTCTTGGCCGCGTAGGGGTCGCCTTCTTCGACCAGCGAGCGGACGTTGACCCACATCACCGGTTCGTTGCCGATCGTGTTCATCATGATTTCGATCCGTTCCATCTCGCCGACGGCGGAGCCGACGAAGACGTTGGCCGCCTCGTTGGTCCCCAGCGCCAGCACCCAGCAGCCCTTGAAGCCTTCGAGCTTCCAGGCTTCGGCCACTTCCTGGGCGTTCGGTTCGCCTTCGAAGCGCTCTTCGATCGAGCGCGCGCCGGAGATCTCCATGTGCTCTTCCCTGACCCCGACGTCGGCGTACTGGGCTTCGATCCGTTGGCTTTCGAGCGGCAGGTATTCGGCCGAGGTGAGCCCCTCGGAGGTCGAGTCGCCGATGTGGACGACGGCTTTGCAGGAGGAGCGTTCGGAGGAGCCGGCCTGGGCCGGGGTCAGCGGCGGCGGCTTCGCGGTGCCGGCGGCGACGGCTTCTTCGACCCGCACGTCCCTGCCTTCGGCCGAGACCGAGTTGACGCCCGCCATGCCGGCGCAGAAGGCGACGAGGACGACGGTGCAGGTGCCGGCGACGGCCCAGCCCTCGCCGCTGAGGCGCCGCGGCTGCCACTCCCCCGCCCGCGCCCGCTTCCAGAGGCGCCCGATCGCGCCGTGGCGGACCGGCTCCTCGATGAACTTCCAGGAGAGCGCCGAGATGCCGACGATCGCGGCGAACTGAAGCAGCTCGCGCAGCGGTTCGGCCCCGTTGGCGACGCCGCCGGGGGTGGTGAGGACGATCACCGGGAAGTGCCAGAGGTAGATGCCGTAGGAGCGCACGCCGATCCAGCGCAGCGGCGCCCAGCCGAGGACCGGGCCGAGGCGGCTGGCCGGGTGGGCCAGCGCCGCGACCACCAGCACGGTCGCGATCGAGAGCACGACGAAGCCGCCGCGGTAGAGGAAGGAGGAGTACTGGTCGGTCTGCCAGATCATCAGCGCGATCACCGCCAGGCCGGCGACGCCGAGCGCGTCGAGCGTGTTGCGGGCGCCGGCGGCGATCCGCGGGCTCAGTTTGCGGCTCGGCCAGACCATCGCCAGGGCGGCGCCGAAGAGCAGCTCGAAGGCGCGGGTATCGGTGCCGTAATAGACCCGCGAGGGGTCGAGGCTCGGGTGGTACAGGGCCGCCATCAGGACCACCGAGACCAGGGCCAGCAGCAGGGTCGCGACGGCCAGCCGCGGCCGCACCCCCGAGGGCAGCGGTTTCTCGCGCACGAGCTTGACCCCGAGCAGCAGCACGAACGGCCAGACGAGGTAGAACTGCTCCTCGATCGCCAGCGACCAGAGGTGGTTGAGCGGGCCCGGCGGGGCGAAGCGGGCGAAATAGGAGACGTCGCCGAAGATCAGCTGCCAGTTGCTGACGTAGAGGGCCGAGGCGACGACGCCGTCGCGGAACTGCTGCGGCTGGGCGGGGCCGAAGATCGTCACCCAGGCGACGACGATGACGAGCATCGCGAACAGGGCCGGCAAGAGGCGGCGGGCGCGGGCGAGCCAAAAGCGGCCGAGCTCGATGTGGCCGTGGCGCGCCAGCTGCGAGAGCAGGATGTCGGTGATCAGGTAGCCGCTGAGGGTGAAGAAGATGCCGACCCCGAGCAGGCCGCCGGGCGCCCAGCCGAAGCCGAGGTGGAAGGCGATCACCGCGAGGACGGCGACGGCGCGCAGCCCGTCCAGCCCCGGCATGTAGCGCTGGTTGCGCTTGACTGGTTCAGGCATCTGTCGCTCCCATGCTACGAATCGGAGAAGAAGCCATGACCGAGACCTCCCCTTCCACCCCGCTTCCGACCCGCCGGCTCGGCGATTCCGGGCTCGAGGCCTCGGCCGTCGGGCTCGGCTGCAACAACTTCGGCGGCCGTCTCGACGGCGACGCCACCGCCGCGGTCCTGGAGGCGGCGCTCGACGCCGGCATCACCTTCTTCGACACCGCCGACATCTACGGCGGCGGTGGAGAGAGCGAGCGGCTGATGGGCATGGCGCTGGCCGGCCGCCGCGAGCCGAGCGCCGCGGACCTGGCCGAGCTCGACCGGATCGCGCCGAGCCCCGTCCCTAGACCCGTTCCGCGGTTCCAAATCCACGAAGGCCGTGGGAAAGGAACCACGCAAGGGATGGGCCGGGTTTCGCGGTTCGCTTTCCACGAATGGCGTGGATAAGGAACCGCGGAACGCGTCCGCCGTGGGCACTAGGTTCCGCGCCGTGGGTCTCGTGCACAACTCCTCGGGCAAGAAGGGCCTCGGCCTCGCCGGGGCGCTCGCCTTTGCGGCTCTGCTCGCCGCGCTGGCGCTGAGCCTCGGCGCCTCCTCGGCAGCCGGTGCCGGCTGCCCCGCCTTCCGGGTCCTGCACGACGACCGCATCGGCCCCGCGGTCCTGCCGGCCGGCAGCTACACGATCACGGTGGCGCCGTCCGCCGGCCTCACCTGCCCGGCGGCCTCGAAACTCTTCACCCGCTTCCTCGAGGACTTCGACGGCGTCCTTCCCTCGCCCTGGCGGGTCAGCGGCCAGGGCAGCGGCAAAGCCACCTTCACCCAGGGCGGCAAAGCCGGCTTCTCGGTCGCGCGCAGCTCCGGCGGCGGCGGAGGCAACAGCGAACTCGGCGCCCTCTGCCGCAACGCCTTCACGGTCAACTCCAACGTCGTGCTCGGCCCGCTCACCTTCCCGCGCGGCCAGTACCTGCTCTACATCCCGCCGCGCAGCGGCATCAGCTGCAACCGCGCCGCCGTCCTCTTCACCCGCTTCCTCGGCTCGCCCGGCGGCCGCCTGCCCTTCCCCTGGCGCCTGAAAAACCAGACCGCCACCTTCTTCAAGCCCGAAAACCCGACGCGCTCCGCCTTCCGGGTCGAGCCCGCCGCCGGTGCCACCGGCTCGGCCGGCGCCGGCGTCGCCTAGCCCCTCCTCACTCCTAGCCCGCCGCCTCCAGCGCGAACGGGCTGCCCTCGGAGTCGCGGCAGATCGACCAGCGCTCGCCGGGGTGGACGACCGAGCCGCCGAGCTCGCGCACCCGCTCCAGCGCCGCCGCCATCGCCGCCACCGGGAAGTAGGGCAGCGAGCCGGTGTCGCCGGGCCCCCTGCCACGCTCGTGCACGCCGACCCGGAAGCCGCCGCCATCGTGCACCCAGCCGGCGCCGGCCTCGCCGTCGCGCGGCCCCAGCTCGACCCCGAGCACGCCCTGCCAGAAGCGCAGCGCCCGCTCGGCGTCGTCGGCGGGGAACTCGATCAGGGGGGCGGGCATCGGCTAAGTATCGGTGCTCGGCGCCCGACCCGGGCCACCGCGGCCGCCGAGGAAGGAGCTCTCGGCGCCGATCAGCTGCTCGAGCTCGCCGCGGTCGAGGAAGATGCCGTGGCACTTCGTGCACTGCTCGATCGTCACCCCGTTGCGCGTGTGGGTGCGCATCGGCGCCTGGCACTTGGGACAGGTCATGTTCGCCACGAAGGAGAAGCTACCGACTGGGCCGCGGCGGCCGGAGCGCTCTCTAGGGTGCGGGCGAGGTGAGCGACGCGGGCAGATCACCGGGCAGCGAGGCGAGCGGGCCGGCCCTCTCCGGCCGCACCTTCGCCTCCGGCCTGCTCGCCGCCCTCTCCCTGCTCGCCGGCCTCGGCGTGGCCCGCTTCGGCGCCGCCGCCGCGCTCGCCGCCCTGGCCGCCTTCGCCGCCCTGGTCGTGATCAGGCTCGGGGTCCTCGGCCCGAGCGCCCCGCGCTTCCCCCCGCCCCGCCCCACGCTCGCCTGGCTGGGCGAACTGGCCCGCTTCCTCGGCGACTTCATCGCCTGGGCGGCGCCCCAGGTCCCCTTCGTCGCCCCCTTCGTCGTCTTCGTCGCCGTCACCTGGCCGCTGGCCCGGGAATCGGCGTCGCTGCGCTTTCAGGAACAGGCCTCCCAGATCATCCTCGTGCTGCTGATCGGCTTCGCGATCGAGGCCGGGGCGATCCGCTGGCGCGACCGCCCGCTCAACTGGGTCCTCAGCCTGATGACGGCGGCGATCCTGCTGGCCGGCGAGGTCTATGCGCTGGTCGACCTCGCCACCGACAACCCCGACCACGCCGACGTCATCGCCGGCTCGATGGCGGCCGGCGCGACCGCGATCCTGATCGCGGCGATCCAGGGCTCGGTTCGGCAGCGGGACGAGGCGACGACACCCGGGCCCGGCGGGGACCCAGGGCCCGGCTAGGCCGGCAGCGCCGCGGTCTCGCGATCGAGCCGGTCCGGGAGCGCGCAGACCTTGCCCTCGGAAAAGCCCTCGGGGCCGATCTCGAGGGCGACGTTCATCCGCGCCCTGGCGTTCTCCCAGGCGATCAGCTGGGTCAGCTCCAGCGCCCCCTTGGCACCGAAGCGCTCGCAGACCCGCGCCATCAGCTCGTCGCCGACCGCGCCGGGGGTGCGGGTCATGCCGGTCGCCAGGTCGATCACCAGCAGCTCGTCGGCGCTGAACAGGCCCGACCCGTGGGCTTCGTGCAGGGCCAGCAGCTGCGGGTCGCTGAGGCCGGAGCGGCGCCCGTACTCGGAGCCGATGTCGATGCAGAACTCGCAGCCGACGATCGTCGCCGCCCTCAGCACCGCCAGCTCGCTCAGCTTCTTGGGGACGCGCTTGCCGCGCTCGGCGGCGCGGTTGAAACGCATGTAATCGACCATCAGCCGCGGGTGGCGGGCGAAGACGGCGGCGGACTCCATTTCACGGCCGTAGGCAGCGCGGCTGCCGCGGCCGACCAGGCGGGCGAAGACTCCCTGGCGTGGCTCGATCCTGGACATCGGTGGGCCTCCTTCTCGAAGTGGGGCGAGGAAGACTAAGCGCAGGGTGGCACCACGCTAAGGTCCAATGAAGTGGCTAAATCGGGGTCCACTTTGTCCGCCGGCTCGCCGGATCTGCTGCTGCCGCGGTGGGATCCGAGCCAGCCCCGCCGCGCCCAGCTGGAGACCGGCCTGCGCGAGGCGATCCGGTCGGGGCGGTTGCGACCCGACAGCCGCCTGCCCTCCTCGCGCGCCCTCGCCGCCGAGCTCGGCGTCTCGCGGCGGCTGGTGGTCGAGGCCTACGAACAGCTCGCGGCCGAGGGCTACATCCTCTCCCGCCGCGGCTCCGGCACCCGGGTCGCGCCGCCGGCGCCGGGCGCCGCCGGGGCGGCCCCGCCCCCGTTCGCGGAGCCGCCCCCGGTGCCGCCGCCGGTCACCGGCATCGACCTCTTCCCCGGCGCCCCCGACCTCTCGCTGTTCCCGCGCCGCGCCTGGGGCCGGGCGCTGCGGGGCGCCCTCGCTGGGCTGCCCGACGCCCGCCTCGGCTACGGCGAGTTCGCCGGCGCCGCCGAGCTGCGGGTCGCCCTCGCCGAGCACCTCGGGCGGGTGCGGGCCGCGGTGGCCGCGCCGGAGCGGGTGGTGGTGACCGCCGGCTACCAGCAGGGCCTGCGGCTGTTCTGCCAGCTGCTGCGCGGGCGCGGCGGCCGCCGCATCGCGGTCGAGGACCCGGGCTACCCGCTGGCCGGCTGGACGATCGAATCCGAGCGGCTCGAGGTGGTGCCGGTGCCGATCGACGACGACGGCATCGACGTCGCCGCCCTGGCCGCGGTGGCGCCCGACGCGGTGGTCGTCACCCCCGCCCACGCGCTGCCGCTCGGGGCCGTGCTGGAGCCGGGCCGGCGCCGCCGCCTGGTCGCCTGGGCCCGCGACAGCGGCGCCCTGATCCTCGAGGACGACTACGACGCCGAGCTGCGTTACGACCGCGGGCCGGCCGGCAGCCTGCAGGGCCTGGCACCCGACGCGGTCGTGCTCGCCGGCACCGTCTCCAAGACCCTGGCCCCCGCCCTCCGGCTCGGCTGGCTGCTGCTCCCGGCCGAGCTGGTGCCGGCCGTCGTCCTCGCCCGGACCATGGCCGACGGCGGCGGCCCCCGCCTCGACGAACGGGCGCTGGCCGAGCTGGTCGCCAGCGGCGCCTTCGACCGCCACGTCCGCACCGCCCGCCAGCGCTACCGCGGCAAGCGCGCCGTCCTCCTCGAGGCGCTCGCCGCCGCCCTCCCCGGCGCCCGCGTGCGCGGCATCGCCGCCGGCCTCCACGTCGTGCTGGAGCTGCCGCCCGGCGCCGAGGAGGCGGCGATCGTCGAGCGCGCCCGGCGGCCGGCGTCCACGTGCAGGGACTGGCGGCCTTCACCCGCGCCCACCCGCACCCGCCCAGCCTCGTGCTCGGCTACGGACTCCCCGGCGAGCGCGATCTGCGGCGGGCGGTGGCGGCGATCGCGGCGGCGATCGAGGATTGACTTCCATGCGCAACGGGCAGAAAAGGCAGATCGAGACCTTGAAGCGCACCGCATCGGAGTTCATGGAGGACAACCTCACCGACTGGGCGGCCGCCCTCACCTATTACGGGCTGCTGGCGCTCTTTCCGGCGCTGATCGCGATGGTCTCGATCGTCGGGCTGGTCGGGGACCCGAAGAGCACGACCGCCAGCATCACCGAAATCATCACCGAAATCGGGCCGGCCTCGGCGGCCGAAACCTTCTCCGGCCCGATCGAATCGATCGCCTCCAACCAGAGCGCCGCCGGCGCCGCCTTCGTGCTCGGCCTGGCGCTGGCGCTGTGGTCGGCCTCCGGCTACGTCGGCGCCTTCATCCGCGCCTCCAACATCATCTTCGAGACCCCGGAGGGACGGTCGTTCTGGAAGCTGCGGCCGCTGCAGCTGGCCGTGACCCTGGCGATGGTGATGCTGATGGCGCTGCTGGCCCTGGGCCTGGTCCTGACCGGGCCGATCGTCGCAGCGATCGCCGATCCGCTCGGCTTCAGCGACACCGCGATCACGATCTGGAGCATTGCCAAGTGGCCGGTGATGGCGGCGATCTTCATCCTCATGGTCGACGTCCTCTACTACGCCTCGCCGAACGTGAAGCAGCGCGGCTTCGCCTGGGTGACGCCGGGCAGCCTGGTGGCGATCGTGGTCTGGGGCGTCGCCTCGGCGGCGTTCGCCTTCTACGTCGCCAACTTCGGCTCCTACGACAAGACCTACGGCACGCTGGGCGGGCTGATCGCCCTGCTGGTCTGGTTCTGGCTCAGCAATCTGGCGATCCTCTTCGGCCACCAGCTCAACGCCGAGCGCGAGCGCAGCCTCGAGATCGAGGAAGGGCAACCGGGGGCGGAGCGGGAGATCCAGTTGGAGCCCCGCGCAGAGCCAAAAGAGCCGAAGACGAGCTAGCCGCACTTTTTGCCGCCGCAGCGGATGCGAACATATGTTCCCATTCGATTGCAGGAGGCGAGAGATGCCCCAGTTCGACGCATATGAAGACCTCGTAGGGAAGTGGCGCTGGCGCTTGCTGGGCGCCGACGGCCGCACCGTGGCGACCTCCGGCGAGTCGTACGACTCGCACTGGCACGCCCTGCGGGCGGCGGAAGACGTGCGCGGCACGGCCGCGGGCGCGAAGATCTCGAGCACCCCGGCCGATGGCGTCGACGACGCCCTCGCCGCCCTGATCGAGCGCGAGCTGGCGCGAAACTAAGCCTCCGACCGGCGAAACCAGACACGCGTCTGGCGAGCGCCGGACCAAGCGGGGCAAGGACGCAGGAAGGCCGAATAGCAGCGCTATTCGGCCGACCGAGGACGCCGCACCGCGCAGGTCCGCCGCCGCCAGACGCGTGTCTGGTCAGCCGATTCCGTATGTACCGGAATTCGGTGAGTCGACCGTGAACGAGCCGAAGGCTTTGTAGCCGGCGATCGAGCCGGTGTATTCGACTTCGGTGATCGCGCTCGGGGTGTTCAGCGTGACTGTGGTCGTGGTCAGCGTTTTGTCGATTTCGCTGATTTTGCAACCCGCTTTGAAGGTGCGGCGGGTGCGCATGTTTGTGATCGTCAAATCCGTGGCGTTGACGTCCACGGTCCAGGGAAGGCTTTTCGATTCCGAGACGGAGAGTTCACAGCCGGCGAGTTCGCCGTAGCCCCCGGAGCATTTTTTGGTTTCCCATTTGGTGATTTTGCCGGTGCTCCCGCCTTCGGTGGTGAGAGTCGCGGCGATTTCGCACGACATGCCCGAGGTGCCGAGTTCGAACACCTGACCGCCGGTGAAGCCGATCGAGATCAGTTTGGTGACGTTCACGCCTTTGTCTTTCCACACCGCCGCCGATGCCGCCGAGGCGGACATCGCCCCCAGCATCGTGACCGCGATGGCCAGGCCCGCGAGCAGCAGGCGCCTATCGATCTTCATCTCTCCAATTTCCTTTCTTAGTGAGCCATTTCCGCCGCCGCGCTTCCCCGCGATACGCCGGTTTTTAAGCAACAGGCTTCACTATAGTCAGGAAATCTCTTTCATCTGTTCCAGCAGGCCCTCAACCCGCCGGCCGATCTCGTCCCGGGTCCCCCGCACCACCTCCAGCGACTGGCCCCGGGGGTCTGGCAGGTCCCAGTCGAGGTAGCGCTTGCCGGGTATGCAGGGGCACTCGTCGCCGCAGCCCATCGTCACCACCACGTCGGCCCACTCGGCGTCCTCGCGGCCGAGGCGGCGCGGCCGCCGGTCGCTCAGATCGAAGCCGAGCTCCGCCATTGCCGCCACCACCTCGGGATGGACGCGCTCGGCGGGCGTCGTGCCGGCGGAGCGCGCCTCGTGCCGTCCCGCCGCGGCGCGGACGAACAGCGCCTCGCTCATCTGCGAGCGCCCCGCGTTGTGCAGGCATACGAACAGCGCCCGCGCCATCAGCCGCCCCCGACCGCGGCCGATGGGCCGGAAACGTCCACATCGCGGACGAGTGAGGCCCGTCGGCCGGTGGGGCCGGCGGGGGCGCCGCGGATTGCCTGGTAGGCGAGGGCGCCGACGGCGGCGCCGAGGGCGGGGGCGGCGAGGTAGATCCAGAGATCGTGAAGCTGGCCGCTGACCAGGGCCGGGCCGAGCGAGCGAGCCGGGTTCATCGAGGCGCCGGTGATCGGGCCGCCGCAGAGGGCATCGAGGCCGACGGTGCCGCCGATCGCGATCGCGGCGCCGGCGCCGACCGCCCGCGTATCGGTTGCCACGGCCATGATCACGAACATCAGGAAGGCGGTGAGCACCGCCTCGTAGGCGAAGGCGCTGCCGGCGCCGACCGTCGGCAGCGTGGTGCCGAGCGCCGCCGGCTGGCTCGGCCAGATCGCCGCCAGCAGCGCCGCCGCCGCCAGCGCGCCCAGCAGCTGGGCGGCGAGATAGGCGAGCGCCTCGCGGCCGGGGAAGTGGCGGCTGAGGACGAAGGCGAGGGTGACCGCCGGGTTCAGGTGGGCGCCGGAGAGATGCCCGGTCGCATAGACCATCGCCATCACGACGAGACCGAAGACGAGGGCGATCCCGAGCGCCCCCAGGCTGCCGGGGTGCTCGGCCTCGGCAACGATCGCGCCGCAGCCGGCGAAGACCAGGGCGAAGACCCCGATCGCCTCCGCCGCGGCGCGGCGGGCAAGGTTGGGGCGGGCGCTCACGGTCCTCAGCAGCAGGCGTCGACGGCTGGGGCGAAGACCTCGCGGACCGAGTCGAGGGCGCCGGGGACGAGGCTGAAGTAGCTGTAGGTGCCGCGGCTCTCGCGCGCGACCAGGCCGGCCTCGACCAGCAGCTTGAGGTGGTGGCTGACCGTGCCCTGGGAGAGCCCCAGCAGCGGCTGGACCTCGCAGACGCAGACGGCCTCGCCCCCGGCCCGCAGCAGCAGGTTGACGATTCGCAGTCGGTGCCGATCGGCCAGCGCCTTCAGCACGCGCTCGAGCTCCGCCGCCCGCTCGGCATCGAGCGAGGACCCGGCGAGGGGCGTGCAGCACTCGATCACCGGCAGCTCCGTCATCGCAGCGCAAGCTAACAGCTTTATCGATGAACTTCAATGAAGAGTCTGGGGCGGTCCCTCTCAGTAGAACCCGAGCCGGGCCAGCGGCTCGACCAGCTCCCGCTCCTCGTAGGAGAAGTGGGAGGCCATCGCGTCGGCGATCAGGTCGACGGCGCCGCGCACCCGCGCCATCGCCTCCGGCTCGCCGGCGACCAGGGCGACCAGGGCCGCGTCGATCCGCTCGAGGATCGCGGCGATCGCCTCGTGCCCTCGCCGAGCCGGGCCAGCACCGGCTCCAGCTTCGGGTCGGCTCGCCCCAGATGCGGGAAGACGCTGGTGTCCTCGAGCGTGTGGTGGCCGGTGACCGCCCGGCAGCAGGACTGACAGAAGGCACCCAGCGTCCAGTTGTTCTGGCGGATCGTCATCCGGTTGAAGAACGTGCGCAGCGCCGCCGGGTCGCTCCCCCCCGCCTCGACCTCGGCGACCACCTCGCGCAGCCGGGCCAGCTCGGCCCGCAGCCCGTCGTGGACGTCGATCAGATGCTGCGCGGTGGCCGCCTCCTCGACGCTGTACGCGCGACCGGGGCTGGCCGCCGGCCCGCCCGGCCGCGTGCTCTCGTCCCAGGGGCTCTCCGCGCTGAGGCGCCCGCCGTCGTCGGGGGTGGGCGTCACCGGCAGCCGCGAGTCAGACATCGCGCCAGCCTACGTCAGCCCGCGGGGAGCCTCCGGCTCAGCCGCCGACGTGCAGCTCGAGCGCATGGATCTGGCTCTGGCCGTAGGACCCGGTCTGGACCGGCCCCGCGGCGCTGATCAGCTCGCCAGGACCCGGAAGCGGGTGCGGGCGCAGGCCCCTGCGGACGTCGATCGCGGTCAGCCGCGGCAGCGTGATCCCCTGCGGATCGACGACGACGAAGTGGGCGTCGCCGTCGCCGTCGGGATCGACCCGCTCGACGTAGACGATCGGGCCCACGGTGACGCGGCAGCTGGGCAGGCCCGGCGGGCAGTGCGAAGGCGCGACCGAGTCGGCAGCGGCGGGTTGCGCGCGGTGCGGCGCCGGCGCGGCGATGGCCCCGGGGTGCGGCTCGGCGGCAGCCTCGGGGCGGAACGCCGTCGCGGCGGTCGTCCCGTCCTCCCCACCGCCGCAGCCGGCGAGAGCGATGGCCGCGGCGAGCGCGACCAGCACGGCAACCACGCCAGTGCCCACCCAACTCCGCCGCCCAAGGCCCATTCAGGCCAGCCGAACCGGCAGCGAACCGATGCCCTGCAGAGTGTTGTTGCGGATCCGGGTCGGCGGCCCGGCGATCTCGATCGTCTCCACCTGGGTGACGAGCGCGCGCAGCAGCGCCGCCATCTCCAGCTTCGCGAGGTGGATCCCGACGCAGGTGTGGGGGCCGTGGCCCCAACCGAGGTTGCCGCCCGGCGGCCGGTCGAGGTCGAAGTGCTCTGGATCGGTGTAGCGGCCCTCGTCCATGTTGGCGGCGCCGACGAGCAGGACCACACGATCGCCGGATCGCATCTGGACGCCGCCGACCTCGGCGTCGCGGCTGACGTGGCGGGTGAAGCCGCGGATCGGCGAGGCGAGGCGGACGGCCTCGACCACGGCTGCCGGAATCAGCTCGGGGTCGCCGCGCAGGCGCTCCCAGGCCGCCCGGTTATCTCCCAACAGCCAGAGCATGTAGGTGCTGGCGAGGATCGTCGTGTCGAGGCTGGGGGCGATGAAGTCGATGACCATGTTGCGCGCCTCGACCCTGCTGACCTCACCGCGGTCGGCGGCATCGAAGACGCTCGCCGCCCAGCTGCCGGGGACGACGCGGGCGCGACCGAGGCGCTGAGAGTAGGCGAGCATGCCGAGCGAGCTGGGGAAGGCCCGCAGGCCGCGGCGGTTGAGCGGGCCGAGGACGTCGAAGGAGATCGTCCCCCAACTCAACAGCCGTTCGCTCGAGACGCGGACGCCGACCAGGTCGGCCACCACCTCCAGGGGCAGGCCGCTGGAGAAGTCGCGGGCGGCCTCGAACTCACCGCCGCCGACGAGGTCGGCGACGATCGCCGCCGCCTCCGCGTCGAGGCGAGGGGACAGCGGCGCCATCGCCTTGGCGCCGAGCGAGCGCATCAGCACCTTGCGGCGGGCGACGTGGGTCTCGCCGTCGCTGAACAGCGTCGTCTTGCGGGCGGCGACGTTGGTGATCGGGTTGGCGGCGACGCCGCGGCCGCTGATGAAGAGCTCGTCGTCGCGCAGCGCCGCCCGCACGTCGTCGAACCGCCCCATCGCCCACATCCGCTGCCGCGGCAGCCAGACCACGGGCCCGGCATCGCGAATCGCAGCGAAGGCGGCGGCCGAGTCCTCAACCACCTTCGGGGCGTAGAGGTCGACGTCGACCACCGGCCCGTGACGCTGGCGGCGACGCGGCAGCAGCGGACCGATGGGCCGATTTCGTGCCATATAGGGACGTTTTCGGCCCATCGACCCGCTACGGCGCGGCGGTGAGGCTGAGCTTGTTGGTGAGGGTGCCGATGCCGTCGATCTCCAGCTCGATGGTTTGGCCCGGTTGGATCCAGCGGTCGAGCTCGAGGCCGCAGCAGCCGGGCATGGTCCCGGTCGAGAAGGTGTCGCCGGGCTCGAGGCGCTCGCCGGCGGAGGCATAGGCCAGCATCGCGCCGACGTCGTGGGCGGCGCCCGCCGTCCTGCCCTCGCACCAGACCTCGCCGTCGACCCGGACCCGGCCGGTCGCCGCCTGCCAGTCCGGCAGCGCGTCGGCGCTGAGGACGTCGGCGCCGATCGAGTTGGCGAAGGTCTTCGACTTGACGACGGGGCCGAACGGGCTCTCGCGCAGGTCCTCGGCCTGGACGTCGCGGGCGCTCCAGTCGTTGAGCACGAACCAGCCGCCGACAGCAGCGGCGGCCTGCTCCGGGGTCGCGTCGGCGAGCGGCTTGGCCAGCACGAAGGCGAGCTCGAGCTCGAAGTCGAGGTACCTGGTGTGACGGGGCCACCACATCTCCTCGCCGTCGGCCAGCACCGCCGCGTGGTTGGCGACGTAGAAGGATGGGGTCTCGTAGAAGCGCCGGTTCGGCTTCAGCTTCGGGAAGGTGCGGCCGCTGAGGCGCTCGTAGCCGCCCACGAGCTTGGCCACCGGCGGCGGGAAGAAGTGCTTGACCAGGGCCCGGGCCGAGGCGACGTAGTGCGACTCCCAGAGCATGAAGGCGCGCATCGAGCGCGGCCGGAAGGGCAGGATCGCCGCGGCGGGGTCGACGGCGGTGGCGGCGCCGGCCGCCGCCTCCTCGACCGCCGCCCGTGCCGCGGCCAGCGCCTCCTCGCCGCGGGCGAGGAAGTCGACCAGGTCGGTCTCTCCCGGCAGCGGGAACCAGCGGCCGTCCCCGGCCTCGGCGATCAGCCCGTCGGCGGTGCGCCGCAGCTTCACCGCAGCCACTCCGGCGGGCTGACGTTGGCGACAGGGTGGCCGGCGAGCAGGAAGCGCGGCGGCGGCGGGCCGCCCCACTGGTTGATCGCGCCGAAGCCGCCGGGCCAGCGTCTCGCCTCGTAGTCCCCGTGCGGCGGCATCGCCGCCAGGTCGGCACAGCACTCGACCATCGCCCCGTCGGCGTCCTTGAAGTAGATGAAGAGATTGTGCCCGGGCCCGTGGCGGCTCGGCCCCCAGGTCAGCTTCTGGCCGCGGGCGGCGAGGCGGTCGGCGATCCGGCCCATCGCGTTGAGGTCGGGCACCGACCAGGCGTAGTGGGAGAGCTCGTGGCGGGGCCCGAAGATCAGCGCCATCCCGTGGTGGTCGGCGTCGCAGTGCCACCAGCTCGCGGTCCGGCCCATGCGGTCGGAGAAGGCGAAGCCGAGCCCGTCGGCGAGGAAGCGCTCGGTCGGGCCGAGGCTGCGGGCCTTGACCGAGGCGTGCTCGAAGCGGCTCGGGCGGTCCCCGGCGGGCGGCGCGGCGACGGCCTCCATCCCGCAGAAGAGCTTGTAGACGTGGCCGCCGGGGCCGCGGACCAGCGCCGCCCGGTCGATCCCGGGCTCGCCGTCGTAGACCGCGCCGAGCGCCTCGCCGCCGGCTCGCGCAACCGCGGTGCGGGCCGCCTCGAGGGCATCGGCGTCCGCCAGCTCGAGCCCGATGTGGTCGTACCCGCGCCTTGCCGGACTCGATCAGGATCAGCTCGTGGTGGCGCTCGTTGCAGGTCAGGTAGGCGACCCGCCCGCGGCGCTCGCTCTCGACCAGGCCGAGGACCACGGCCTGGAACTCGACCGCCGCGTCCAGGTCCCTGACCCGCATTCCCATGTGCCCGATCCGTATGACTCCTGTCATCGAGCGTCGATCCTAGAGGCGCCCGAACCCTGAGCAGCTGGCGTTCACCTCGCGGCGCCAACTGCTCAGGGTGGCGCGAGCTCAACTCCCGGCGGTCTCCGAGTAGCGCAGCGAGCCCGGGGTGGTCAGCTGCTCGCCGGTCTCCAGCAGCGTCTTCAGGCCGGAGAGGATCATCGGCCAGCCGCCGAACAGTTCGCTGTTGGCGCCCTCGGGCAGCTGGTCGTGGGTGACCAGGAGCCGGCAGGAGTCCGCGCCGACCGGCTCGATCTCCCAGGTCACCCGCGAGGTGCCCGCGGCCTTCACCCCCTCGCTCCAGAGCGCCTGGAAGCTCTGGACCAGGCGCTTCGGCGGCTCTACCTCGAGGTTCTCGCCGGCGGCGATCTCGACCCCCCTCGGCCCCGGAGCGGTAATCCGAGCCGGGCGTCCAGTCCGAGTGGGTGCCGATCCCGAAGCTGTACCTGCTCCTCAGCTCGGGGTCGACGATCGCCTCCCAGAGCCGCTCCGGCGTCGTCTTGATGTAGATCTCGAAGGCGGCCATCGCCCGCCCGTCGACCACTTCCCACGTCTCTCTCTCGCTCATGACTGCTCCTCCTCGATGTCGTGCTTTAGCCGGCTGAGCCCGGCGGCCCAGGACTCGGAGTACTTGCTGACCCAGCGCTCGTAGACGAGCCGGATCGGGACGGGGTTGAGGAAGTGGAGCTTCTCGCGACCGCGGCGCCTGGTGGTCACCAGCCCCGCCTCCTCCAGCAGCCTGAGGTGCTTCATCACGCCGAAGCGCGACATCGGCAGCCTGCCCTCGAGCTCGCTCAGGGTCTGGCCGTCGCGCTCGAAGAGCTCGTCGAGCAGGCTCCTCCGGGTCGGGTCGGCCAGCGCCTTGAACACGTCGTCCTCGTTCATGGCGAGTGAGTATAGGTGACCTTTTAGTCACATGTCAATGAGGCCATGAACATAGGTTTACTGATTGATCAGGCATCGTATTTTTCCTTGCTAGCCTGAGCCGATGCCTGCTCCCGCGCGCGGCCGCCCTTGATCGTCGTCCGCCAACAGAGCGCCGGCGACGCGCCGGCCTGGACGCTCGATCGCGAGGGCAAGCGCACCCCGGCCCTGGAGGGCGGCGCCCGCATGACCGAGATCGAGTCGGCCCTCAGCGACCGGGAAGCAGTGCGCGTGGTGACGGCGTCGGTAGCGGACGGGCTCCTCGCCGAGAGCCTGGCGGCGGTCCACGACAGCGCCTACCTCGACTTCCTGGCGGCGGCATCGGCCGCGGCGAGGCGGGGGGAGCCGGTGCTCGCCCCGCGCTGGGCCGCCCCCGGGGTGCCTGCCGACACTCCCGTCTGCGCCGGCAGCAACGCCGCCTCCCGGGCAGCGGTGGAAGCGGCGCTCGCGGCGACCGGCTGGATCGCCCGCGGCGCCGACGTCGCCTACGCCCTCTGCCGGCCGCCGGGGCACCACGCCGGACCCGACTGGATGGGCGGCTACTGCTACCTCAACAGCGCCGCCGCAGCGGCCGCCGCGCTGCGCCGCGCCGGCGCCGGCGCGGTCGGGATCCTCGACCTCGACTTCCACTACGGCAACGGCACCGCCGCCATCGCCAGCCAGCTCGACGGCGTCTGGCTCGAGTCCGTCCATGCCTCGACCCGCGAGCACTTCCCCTGGCGGCCCGCGACGCCGATCGGCCCGCGCCAGCGCTTCCACCAGTTCGACACCCCTCCGGGCAGCGGCGAGTACCTGGCCCGGCTCGAGCAGGCGCTCTCGCGCCTGCGCGCCGACTGCGACGTCCTCGTCGTCTCGCTCGGCTACGACATCGTCTGGGGCGACCCACACGGCGGCTGGTCGCTGCCGCCGCTGATCTTCGCCGAGATCGGGCGCCGGCTCGCCGCCGCCGGGATCCCCGTCTGCGTGATCCAGGAGGGCGGCTACGCACGCACCCAGCTCGGCCACTGCGCCCGCGCCTTTGCCGCCGGCGTGACCGAGCGGACCAGGGAAGGCGCGGTGCCGCGGTGACGGTCGGCGAGCACGACCTCGAGAAGTGGGACCCGCGCGCCTACTGGACCGAGTACTACGGGGGCGACGACCTGCCCTCCGACGAGCGGGCGATGTTCGCTTTCTGCGTCGGCGCGATGGCGGCGGACGGCCGCCGCTTCGAGCGCCTGCTCGACTTCGGCTCGGGGCCGACCGTCCACCGGCTGGCCCCCTTCGCCCCCCACGTCGGGGAGATCCACGTCGCCGACTTCGACCCGCGCAACCTGGCCCAGGTGACGACCTGGCTCGAGGCCGGCGCCGGCGCCCTGCCCTGGGACAAGTTCTTCGCCCTCACCCTCGAGCTCGAGGGGAGCGAGCCGACGGCGGCCGCCGTCGGCGAGCGCAAGGAGCTGCTGCGCGAGCTGGTGAGCACGGCCCGCCACTGCGACGCGCGGCTGCCCGAGCCGCTCGGCGCCCCGGCCCGCTTCGACCTCCTCAGCACCTTCTTCTGCCTCGACTGCATCACCACCTCGCGGGCGCGCTGGCGCGAGTACATGTGCCACCTGCTGGCGCTGGTCGGGCCGGCCGGCCGGGTGGTGCTGACCGCGCTCGGGGAGAGCGGTAGCTACCCGGTTGGGAACGACACCTTCCCGAGCGCGAACCTGACCGCGGAGGACCTGGCGGACGCCCTGACGGCAAATGGCTTCGACCCGGCCACGGTGCGGATCGAGCGCGCGGCGCTGCCGGACGAGGAGCGCCGACCGTACGCATCGCTGGGGTACGTTCTGATGGCAACCGCGAGGCGCCCGTGACCGCGGGGCGCCCGCCGACTGACCATGGCAACCGTCGGGCTCTCACTCATCGCAGCCTGCCTCTGGGGCGCCGCAGACTTCCGCGGCGGCGTGCTCAGCCGCCGCATACCGGCACTGACGGTGCTGCTCGTGGTCGAGACGGTCGGGCTCGGCGGCGCCCTGCTGGCGGTGGCGCTCAGCGGTGCCTCCACCTCCGGCCTCGACTCGCTCGCCTGGGCCTTCGGCGCCGGGATCGCGGGAGCGCTGGGGCTGGTCACGCTCTACCGGGCGATGGCGCTCGGCAAGATCAGCATCGTCGCCCCGATCTCCGCCTGCGGCGCCGGCCTGCCGGTCGTCGTCGGCCTCGTCTCCGGCGAGCGGCCCGGCCCGATCCCGCTCGCTGGAATCGTGCTCGGCCTGGCGGGGTGTGCCCTCGCCGCCCGCGAGCAGGACGCCGATGGCGACAGCGGCCAGGCGCGTACGGCGATCGTCCTGGCGATGCTGGCGACGATCGGGATCGGGATCTATCTCACCGGCATGCACTACGCGACCGACGAAAGTGCGATCTGGTGGCCGCTGCTGGTCTCGAGGCTGGGGTCGGTGGCGGTCGCGCTGGCGGCGCTCTCGCAGCGGCGCACCCTGCCCGGCCGCAGCGACCTGCCGGCGCTGGCGCTGGTCGGGGCCGGCGACTTCGGCGGCTCGCTCGCCTACGCCGGCGCCACCTCCTACGGGCTGCTCACCCTGGCCGCGGTGCTGGCCTCGCTCTACCCGGTGGTCTCGGTCCTGCTGGCCCGGCTCACGCTCGGCGAGCGGCTGCTGCGGATTCAGCTGGCCGGCGTCGTCCTCGCCCTCGGCGGGGCCTGTCTGATGGCGACCTACTGAGATGACCCCGCCCCCCGACCGCCAGGCGCCGCCGGCGGTGGGCTCGCTCGAGCTCGGCGGCGAGGAGCTGGCCGCGCTGGCAAGCGCGGTCGGGGCCCTGGTCGGCGAGCACCGGGCCACGATCGCCGACCGGCCCGTCGGCCGGGTCGCCGGCGCCGCCGAGCTGCGCGCGGCGCTGGCGCCGATCTCCGAGCGGGGCTGCCCGCCGGAGCGGGCCCTGGCCGAGCTCTCCGAGCTCGTCCTGCCCAACATCGTCCAGCAGGACCACCCCCGCTACTTCGCCTCGATCCCGAGCCCGGGCAACGCGGTATCCGCCTTCGCCGACGCCCTCGCCGCCGGCCTCAACGTCTTCGGCGGCAACTGGGCCGAGGGTTCGGGTGCGAGCGCGATCGAGCTCGCCTGCCTCGAGTGGCTCTGCGACCTCTGCGGCCTGCCCGCCGGCGCCGGCGGGCTCTTCGTCAGCGGCGGCACCGCGGCGACGCTGACCGCCCTGACGGCGGCCCGCCAGCATGTCCTCGGCGGCCCGGCCGAGGGGGCGGTCCTCTACACCTCCAGCGAGGGTCACCTCAGCATCGAGCGGGCGGGGCGGGTGCTCGGCCTGGGGCCCGAGCAGATCCGGCACCTCGGCGTCGACGAGCGGCTGCGCCTCGACATCGCGGCCCTGCGCGAGGCGGTCGCCGCGGACCGAGCCGGCGGCCGCCGCCCCTTCGCGGTGGTCGCGACCGCCGGCTCGACCAGCACCGCGGTGATCGACGACCTGGCGGAGCTGGCGCGCTGGTGCCGGGCCGAGCGGATCTGGCTCCACGTCGACGCCGCCTACGGCGGCCCGGCGCTGCTGACCGCGCGCGGGCGGGAGCTCCTGCGCGGGATCGAGCTGGCCGACTCGATCACGATCGACCCCCACAAGTGGCTCTTCCAGCCGTTCGGGCTCGGCTGCCTGCTGGTGCGCGACCCGGCGCTCCTGCGCGACGCCTTCCGGCTCGTCCCCGACTACCTGGAGGAACTGTCGAGCGCCGATGACGTCGACTTCTACGACTACGGGATCGAGGTGTCGCGGCCGTTCCGGGCGCTGCGCCTCTGGCTCTCGCTGCGCGTCTTCGGCGTCGCCGCCTTCCGCGAGGCGATCGAGCACGGCTTCGGGCTGGCCGAGGTCGCGGCGGCGGCGATCGGAGGCGCCGACAGCCTCGAGCTGATCACCGGCCCACAGCTCGGCGTCGTCTGCTTCGCCCCCGCCGCCCCTGCCCTCGACGCGTCCGCACGGGACCGGGTCAGCGATCTCGCCGCGCAGGCGCTGGGCGCGGAAGGCTGGGCGGTCGTCGGCTGCACCCGCGTCAGCGGCAGGCGGGTGCTGCGGATGTGCGCGATGAACCCGCGGACCACGGCGGCGGACGTGCGCGAGACGATCCGCCGCCTGGACGAGCACGCCAGGCGGGCGGCGTTGTCCAATTCGGCGCGGGCGAGCACCGACGATGGCACTCTTTGAACATGGTGTATTTGACTATTCCAAGTTAATCTCGGCAACCGCCCACCGAAGGAGGCCCCGATGCAGCCGATCGACGACGGCGAGATGGCGCGCCTGCAGGAAACCGCGAAGCGCCATCTGTGGATGCACTTCAGCCGCATGGGCAGCTACCGGGACCAGGAGATCCCGATCATCGTCCGTGGCGAGGGCTGCTACGTCTGGGACGCCCACGGCAACCGCTACCTCGACGGCCTCTCCTCGCTCTTCTGCGTCAACGCCGGCCACGGCCGGCTCGAGCTGGCCGAAGCGGGGCTCGCGCAGGCCCGTGAGCTCGACTACTTCTCTCTCTGGTCCTATGCGCACCCACGCGCGATCGAGCTCTCCGAGCGCATCGCCCGCCTCGCCCCCGGCGACCTCAACCGGGTCTTCTTCACCTCCGGCGGCAGCGAGGCGGTGGAGGCGGCGCTGAAGCTGTCCCGCCAGTACCACCGGCTCACCGGCAACCCCAGCAAGACCAAGGTGATCGCCCGGGAGATCGCCTACCACGGGACCACCTTCGGCGCCCTCTCGGCGACCGGCGTCCCGGAGCTGCGGACGGTGTTCGAGCCGCTCACGCCCGGCGGCTGCCACGTCCCCAACACCAACCTCTACCGGCTGCCGGAGGGCGCCGACCCGCTGGCGCTGGCGGAGGCGGTGCGCGAGCGGATCCTCTTCGAGGACCCGGCGACGGTCGGCGCCGTGATCCTGGAGCCGGTTCAGAACGCGGGCGGCTGCCTGGTGCCCCCCGCGGGCTACTTCCAGAGGGTGCGCGAGATCTGCGACGAGTTCGAGGTCCTCCTCATCTCCGACGAGGTGATCTGCTCCTGGGGCCGGCTCGGCGAGTGGTTCGGGGCCGATCGCTTCGGCTACCGCCCGGACGTGATCACGACCGCCAAGGGGATCACCAGCGCCCAGGCGCCGATGGGGGCGGCGATCGTCTCCGACCGCATCGCCGCGCCCTTCGAGCGGGGCACCGAGTCGTTCATCCACGGCCACACCTTCGCCGGCCACCCGATCGCGGCGGCGGTGGCACTCGCCAACATCGAGGTGATCGAGCGCGAGGGCCTGCTCGACAACGTGCGCGCCAACGAGGCCGGTTTCCGGGCGATGCTCGACTCGCTGCGCGACATCCCGATCGTCGGCGACGTGCGCGGCGCGGGCTACTTCCAGGCGATCGAGCTGGTCAGGGACGACGAGACGAAGGAGAGCTTCGACGACGAGGAATGCGAGACGCTGCTGCGCGGCTTCCTCTCCGGCGAGCTCTACCGCCGCGGCCTGATCTGCCGCGCCGACGACCGCGACGACCCGGTGATCCAGCTGGCGCCGCCGCTGATCGCCGGCCCCGCGCAGTGGGAGGAGATCGAGGCGGTGCTGCGGCCGGTGCTGGAGGAGGCGAGCCGGAAGATGCGCCTGCCGGGCGTCGCGGTCGCGACCTAGCGGGGCCGCGGCGCGCCCTCAGCGGTCGAGCTCGATCACGCTGCGGATCCCGTCCTGGGCCTCCATCAGCTCGAAGCCGCGGTTGACCTCGTCGAGGGCGATGCGGTGGGAGATGAAGGGCGCGACGTCGATCTCCCCCGCCATCGCGCGCTCGACCAGCAGCGGCACCTGGTCGCGGCCCTTGACGCCGCCGAAGGAGGAGCCGGCGACGCGGCGGCCGGTGATCAGGAAGCGGGGGACGACGTCGAGGGTCTCCCCCTTGCCGGCGACGCCGGCGACAGTGCAGAGGCCCCAGGCCATGCGCGCCGCTTCGACCGCCTGGCGCATCACCGCGACGCTGCCGGTCGCCTCGAAGGTGTAGTCGGCGCCGAAGCCGCCGGTCATCTCGAGGATCGCCTCGACGGTGTCCTCGCCGCCGACCATGACGTCGGTGGCGCCCTGGCCGCGGGCCAGCTCGAGCCGCTCGGGCGAGAGGTCGACGCAGACGATCCGCTCGGCGCCCTGCAGGCGGCAGCCGGCGACGGCGCCGAGCCCGACCATGCCGGCGCCGAAGACGACGCAGGTGCTGCCGGGCGTGACCGCGGCCGTGTTCATCGCCGCCCCGAGCCCGGTCGAGAGCCCGCAGGCGAAGAGGCAGACGTGCTCGAAGGGCGCCTCCGGGTTGACCTTGGCCAGCGCGATCTCCGGCATCACCGTGTACTCGGCGAAGGTCGAGCAGCCCATGAAGTGGCGGATCGTCCTCGCCGTCGCGGGAGAGCCGGGTGCTGCCGTCGGGCAGGAAGCCCTTGTTCTGCTCGCTCGCGAATCGCCATGCAGAGGTTGGTGCGCGGGTCGACGCAGTGCACGCACTCGCCGCACTGGGGCGAGAAGAGGGTGACGACGTGGTCGCCCTCGCTGAGCGAGGTGACGTCGGGCCCGACCCGCTCGACCACCCCGGCGCCCTCGTGCCCGAGCACCGCCGGCGCGTAGCCGGAGGGGTCGGCGCCGGAGGCGGTGTAGAGGTCGGTGTGGCAGACCCCGCAGGCGACCAGCCGGACCAGCACCTCGCCGGCGCGCGGCTCGGCCAGCTCGACCTCCTGGACCGCGAGCGGCTGCCCGAACTCCTCCAGCACCGCGGCGCGGATCTTCATCGCCGGCTCACCCTCCCCTGGTCCCCTCGCCGCTGAGGCTCCGGGCGCAATCGACGATCGTCTCCTCGACCGGGCGCGGCGACCAGCCGAGGGTGGATTCCGCCTTGGCGCTCGACATCTCGACCTGCTCGCCGAGCTGGCCGGCGATCGAGCGCACGCTGGGGTCGAAGATCCCCATGGCGCGCACGACGAAGTCGGGGATGGCGCGCTTGGGCACCTTGGCGGCGGCCGGGCCGAGGCGATCGCGCAGGACCGCGGCGATGTCGGCCATCCACTGGAAGCGGGCGATGGCGATGAAGCGCTCGCCGCCGGCCTCGGGGGCGGTCATCGCCTTGATCTGAAGCTCGGCGACGTCGCGGACGTCGACGACGCTGAAGCCGATCCGCGGCGTCCCCGGCATCCCCTTCAAGCAGCCGCTCGACGATCCCCAGCGAGGTCGAGCGCTCCTCGCCGAGCACCGGACCGAGGATCGCGCCGGGGTTGACGACCGCCAGCTTCGCGCTCTCGCCGCGCTCGGCGGCGAGGTCCCAGGCGGCCCGCTCGGCCAGCGCCTTGGAGCGGGTGTAGGGCTGCAGGGCGGTGTTGTCGCCGTCGGTCCAGTCGGCCTCGGTCAGCGGCGCCGGCGCGCTCTTGACGCCGCCGCGGACGGCGGCGACCGAGGAGGTGAGGACGACGCGCTCGACCCCGGCGTCGAGAGCGGCCCGCAGCACCCGCAGCGTCCCCTCCCGCGCCGGCACGATCAGCTCGTCGGCGTCCTTGGGCTGCGCCGCCGGGAACGGCGAGGCGACGTGGAGGACGTAATCGCAACCGGCGACCGCGTCGGCCCAGCCGTCGTCCCCGCCCAGGTCCGCGGCGAAGCAGGCAAGGCGATCGCCGGCCTCGACCTGCGAGCCGACCCGGGCCCGCACCTCCGGCTCCCTGGCGAGGTCCCGCACGGTCGTCCGCACCCCGTAGCCCCGGCGCAGCAGCTCGACCAGGCACCAGCCGCCGAGAAACCCCGAGCCGCCGGTGACCAGCACCGTCTTCTGTGGAAGTGAGCCGTCCAAGTCGAAACCCACGCCGACCGTACCAGCGACCCGCGCCGGTGCCGAACTACAGCGGCTTCAGGCGGGTCTTTTCGACCCGGGCGAGTTTGCGTTTGAGGCGCTGGAACTGTTTCTCCTGCGCCTCGGTGCGTTCGTAGCCCTTGTAGGCGAGGTTGGTCTCCTCCAGCGGGTCGGTCTTCAGGTCGTACATCTCCCACTGCGGCGGCTTGCGTTTGCGCACCTGGTCGGAGACGTCGTGGTATTTCGCCAGCTTCCAGCGGCCTTCGCGGATGCTGACGATGTGGTTCGGCGGTTTCGGGTAGGGCGGCTGCTTCTGCCCCGACTGGAAGTCGTCGTAGGTGAAGACGACGTAGTCCTGGACCGGCGCGCTCTTCGGGTTGAGGACCAGCTTCGAGTAGTCGACCCCCTGCCAGTTGGCGCGGGCGCTCTTCGGGGCCGCCGCCAGGCTGGCCAGGGTCGGCAGGAAGTCGACGTGGGAGACGAGGGCGTCGGTTTCGGCCGGCTTCGGGAACAGCTTCGGGTTCGAGTAGACGAGCGGCACCCGCGTCGCCTCCTCGTAGAAGTTGAAGTTCTTCTGCCGCATGCCGCCGTGGGTGAGGCCCATCTCGCCGTGGTCGGCGGTGCGGACGATCAGCGTGTCGTCGTAGAGCCCGTTCTGTTCGAGCTTGTCGAGGACGTTGACCAGGTAGCTGTCGGAGGAGCGCATCAGGTTCCCGTAGTAGTTCAGGTAGGCCTGCTTTTCCGCTTTGGTTTCCGGCTTGCCGGTGAGGTTGAAGATCTTGAGGAATTCCGCCTGCACCGTCGGCTTGGTCGAGAGGTCTTCTTCGTTGGTCTGCGGCGGCTGGATGCTGCCCTCGAGCCAGGAGTCGTCGTAGCCGGCTTCGTTGAAGGTCTTGCTCGGGTAGAAGAGGACGTCGTGCGGGTTGACCAGTGAGATCACCATGAAGAACGGCTGTTCCTTGGCCGCGTTGGTGTCGAGGTACTGGAGGATGCCCTTCGTTTTCGCCCGTGCCTTCCGAGTCGACGAAGCGGCCGTCGTTGTCGGGGAAGCCGCCGCCCGCCTCGGGCACGCTCTGGTTGGCGCCGGCGTCCGGCGGGTTCCAGCGGCTGAAGCCGTACTTTTCGAGGTCCGAGGGTTTCGCTTCTTCCGGGCGTCGCCGGCTTCGAGCAGTGCCACTTGCCCTTGTAGACGACTTTGTAGCCGGCCGCCTTCATCACCGTGGCCAGGTTCTTCAGTTCGGTCGGCAGTTCGACCTGCGGGTAGCCCTTTTCCGCCGGCATGTCTTCCTCGAGCGTGTATTTGACCCCGTGCTGGGCGGGGAAGTAGCCGCTCATCAGGGTCGAGCGCGCCGGCGAGCACATGCAGGCGTTGGTGAAGGCGCGTTCGAAGCTGAGGCCGTGCTGGCGCAGGCGCCGCATCCCCGGCAGGTTCTGGCGCAGCCAGTTCGGCGGGAAGTGCTGGATCGCCCGTTCCTGGTCGGTGAGGAAGAGGATGATGTTCATCCCGGCGACGTCCTTCTTCTTGCCCTTCGCCGCCGCCAGCGCCTGCTCGATGCCGGCGCCCTGGGAGAGCAGCAGCGCCCCGGCCGCGGCGGCGCCCGAGCCGAGCAGCTGTTTACGGGTGAGGCCGCCCTGGCGGTCGTCCGACTGGCTCATTTGTTCCTCCGGAAGATGTCGACGGCATTGCTGCCGAACGCGGTCGAGTAGAGATTGCGGCCATCGGGGCTGACCGCGACCGAGCCGACGCCGCGCAGCGCCTGGGCGCGCGTGCAGCCCGGCACCGACTTCGGCGCCGAGGCAGCCGGCGCGCCCTGCCATCTGCGCGACTTCGCCGGATTTGTTGCGGCCGAGGACGACGATCGCGCCGGTGGCGAAGGCGGCGACGTAGACGTTGGCCCCGTCCGGGGAGACGGCGAGCCCCTCGGGGGCGCTCAGCGCCTGGCCGAAGGAGCAGCCGACGGCGCGCAGCCAGACCAGGCAGCCGGCCGGTGCCGGTCTTCTGGGTCAGGCCGCCGCCGGGACGGCGCGGGTGAAGGAGGTGACGCTGTTGCTGAGCAGCGAGGTGACGTAGACGTCGTTGCCGCCGGGGCTGACCGCGACCGCGTTGGCGCCGTTGAATTCATAGCCGGTCGTGCAGCCGGTGAGCGGGGTGCTGGCGAGGCAGCCGCTGCCGTCCGTGGCCTGGGCCAGGGCGCCGGTGGCGGGATCGCGGGCGAGGACCGCGACCGCGTTGGAGGCGGCGCTGCCGGTGTAGACGCCGGTCCGGCAGGTGATCGCCAGCCCCTCGAGCCCCGAGGCCGATGCCGACGGCGCAGCCGCTGACGGCTTCGGCGATGCAGCCGGCGGTGCCCGACGGGCTGGGCCAGGGCGCCGGAGGCGGGGTCGCGGTTGAAGGTCACGACCGCGTTGCCGGCGAAGGCGCCGACGTAGACGTTCGTGCCCGTCGGGGCTGATGACGACCACGTCCGGGTCGATCAGGGCGCGGCCGCTGGAGCAGACCGGGACCGGCAGGCCGGAGATGCAGCCGAACGCCGGCCGGCAGCTGCGTCAGCGCGCCGCTCTTCGGGTTGCGGGCGAAGACGGTGAGCGAGCTGGCGCCGCGCGAGGTCGCGTAGACGTTGCGGCCGTCGGGGCTGACCGCGACCGAGTTGGGGCCCGTCGAGCCCGACCGCGGCGGCGCAGCTGCTCGGCCCCTGGCTGGCGATGCATCCCGCCTGCCCCTTGGGCTGGGTCAGCTTGCCGGTCTTGGCGTTGCGCCTGAAGATCGCGATCGCGTTGCTTCTCGAGGAGGCGACGTAGACGTTGCTGCCGTCGGGGCTGACCGCGATCGCCCGCGAGCCGAAGCCGACGCCGGGGCCCTTGAGGGCGCGCGCCGTGCCGCAGCCACCCGAGGGCGCCGAGCGGTCGACCAGGCACCCGGCCGACTTCGGCAGCTGGGTCAGAGCGCTCCCCGCGGCGGCGCCTTGGCGGCGAGCGCGCCGGCCGGCAGCGCCAGGGCGGCGACGGCGACGAGCGCCAGCGGCGCCCTGGCGGCGAAACGACGAGATGAATGGTGGCCGGGGCACGCGCGGCGAGCCTAGCCCGCCGCGCGGACGCCCCAGCCGTCAGACTACTTGCCGGCCTTGAGGTTGCCGAGCACGCCGATGCGGAAGCCGAGCCACGGGTAGGTCGCGGTGAAGGCGGCGTTGTCCTGCGGCTGCAGGCCGACCGCCGAGAGCCAGAGCTGGTAGGCGGGGGCGTTGGCGATGCCGCCGTGCAGGCGGCGCCAGACGCGGCCGTCGCTCTTGCCGGTCGGCGACGGCGGTGATCGTGTCGGTCCACTCGACCACGTTGCCGCCCTGGTCGAGCGTGCCCCAGGGCGAGGTGGTCCGCGCCTGGCCGACCGTGCTGAGGCTGCCCTGGAAGGCTTTGGCGTAGCCCTGCGGCGGGATCCCGAAGGGGTTGACGGTGGCGCAGGCTTCCGCGCGTCTGGGTCGAGCGGGCACCAGCTCGGGGCCGGCACTTCGGAGGCGTGGTAGGTCGCCAGCGGCTGGGTCGCGGCGTTGGTGACGTTGCCGTTGCTCGGGTCGAGCGTGGTCGTGCTTCGGCGCCGTCGCCGAGCCGTCGCCGAAGACGCCGGCGTTGGTCGGGTACTTCCAGTAGGAGTAGGTGCCGCCGCCGCTGGGGTCGTAGTAGGCGGCCTTGATCCACTCGTCCTGGCTCGGGATCACGAAGCCGGTCTTGTGCTGGCGGGTGGCGCCGGGGCGCTTGCGGCCGTCAGGTCGTACATGCCCTCGCCGGTCACGGTCGAGAGCCGCACCCGGTAGGCTGGTGTAGCGGAAGACCGCCGTTGGTGCTGGCCTTCTTGGCGAGCAGCTTGCCGTTGTAGAGCGAGTTGACGAAGCGGGCCGCGCGCAGGAAGTTGGCGAAGCCGTAGGGCTTGTCGGCCCATTCCGGCGAGCCGACCGAGTAGTGGCGGCCGGCGTGGGCGCTGGTCGAGAAGCCGATCTGGCCGAACCGCGGCCAGGCCGTCGGGCTCTCGGTCGAGCTGTAGAGGTGGTGGCGGTTGCGGCCCATCGGGTCGACCGTGTTGAGGAAGGCGACCCACTGTTCGACCGTCACCTCGAGCTGGCCGATGCCGTAGCGGTAGTCGACGCCGCCGACCGCTGGCAGGCGGTCTTTTTCCGACTGCGGCGCTTCGGCGCAGGAGCGGTAGATCGCGTCGGTGAAGGGCAGGATCGCCGACCGAGGGGTTGCCCGGCGCGCCGACCGTCACGGTCTTGAAGTTGAGGACCGCGGGCTTGGGGGCGGCCGCCGCGAGGGCGGGCAGCGCCAGCAGCGCGAGCGCAACGGCGGTCAGGGCGATCGAGAGCCGGAGTGGACAGGACGCGGGAGACTGCTCGGCGGATTGGCATCCCTGTTTATTACGGCGCGGGGCGGGGATACCTTTAACCAGGGATGAGGAACTAGACCGATGACCAAGGCACTCGAGGGAACCGTGGCGCTGGTGACCGGCGCCAGCAGCGGCATCGGCGAGGCGACCGCGCGGGCGCTCGCCGCCGAGGGCGCCAAGGTCGCGGTCGCGGCCCGGCGACTGGAGCGGCTGGAGCGCCTGGCCGAGGAGATCGGCGGCAGGGCCACACCGCCCTGGCGATCGAGTCCGACATCACCGACCAGGAGCAGGCGATCGCCGCCGTCGAGCGCACCGCCGACGAGCTCGGCCGCCTCGACATCGTCGTCAACAACGCCGGCCAGATGCTGCTGGGCCCGATCGAGGACGCGCCCACGGAGGAGTGGGACCGGATGATCGACCTCAACCTCAAGGGCCTGATCAACACCACCCACGCCGCCCTCCCCCACCTGCTCAGCCGCCGCCGCCGACTCGCCGCGGGGCTGCGCCGACGTGGTCAACATCAGCTCCGTCGCCGGCCGCATCGCCCGCTCCGGCTCCGGCGTCTACAACCTGACCAAGCACGGGGTCGGCGCCTTCAGCGAGTCCTTCCGCCAGGAGTTCGCCAGCCGCAAGGTGCGCTCGACGCTGATCGAGCCGGGCGCCGTCGACACCGAGCTGACCGACCACATCCGCGACGGGGTCCGCGAGCAGGTGCGCGGGACGCTTCACCGACATCGAGAGCCTGAAGGCGGAGGACGTCGCCGACGGCGATCGCCTTCGCCGTCACCCGGCCCTGGCACGTCTCCGTCAACGAGCTGCTGATCCGCCCGACCGAGCAGACCGGCTGAGCCCGGCCGACCGACCGGGACGATGGCCGCGATCGCGACGATCGGCGTCTACGGGTTCGACCGCGACTCGTTCCTCGCGACCCTCGCCGGCGCCGGGGTCGACCTCCTGCTCGACGTGCGCCAGCGCCGCGGCGTGCGCGGCAGCGAGTACGCCTGGGCGAACGCCGCCCGCCTGCAGGAGGCGCTGGCCGAGGCGGGCATCGGCTACTCGCACCTGAAGGAGCTGGCGCCGACCACCGAGATGCGCCAGTTGCAGTACCGCGAGGACGACCGCCGCGGCGAGGGCAAGCGCTCGCGCACGGTCCTCGCCCCCGAGTACGCCCGTCTATATACGGCGCAGATCCTCGACCCGCTCGACCTGGCGCCGATCGTGAAGTGGATCGGCAACAGCTCGGCGGCGCTGCTCTGCGTCGAGCGCGACGCCGAGGCCTGCCACCGCTCCCTGATCGCGGCGCGGCTGGAAAGCGATTGGGGCTTCGAGGTCAGGCACCTGCGCCCCGCCTCCTGAAGGGAGCTCCGGTGCGGCAGTCCTTTCGGTCGCATGGCGGACCAAAGGACTGCCGCACCTTTGAATCGAAAGTACGAAAAAAGTATGAAACGATGGCAATCGCCCTCAAGGAGTTCAGCGACGACGCCGAGTGGGTATGCGAAGACCATGTTCCAGTGCGACACCTGTCATACCGAGTACGGCGGAATCCGCGGCCTCCCCAGCGGCACCTGCCCCCGTTGCCGGGCGCGGCAGGCGGACCTGACCCGGCCAGTCGCCGCGTCGGCCTCCCTCGCGAGCGCCACCTCCATGGCCGCGGCCTCGGCCTATCCGGGCCTGCCCGGCTCGGCGCTCGTCGAGGCGAACTGGGACACCCCGCTGCCGCTGAACGGCGAGATCGCCCGGCTCGACCGCGCCTTCCGCTTCTAGCCCGACCGCCCGACGCGTCGAAGCGGCCGAGTCGAATCAACTTGTCGACTTGACCCCACCATGGTGGGGTCAACTCACCGAGCTTGGCGCGTCTACTCGTCGATCAGCGCCGCGACCGCGGCGGTGAGCAGGGCCGAGCCTCCGGCCACCGCAGCCGTGGCGGCCGCACTGCCGTCAGGCAGGCCCTCGCGCGAGACGACGGTCGAGGCGATGTCGGAGAGGTCACCGCCGATGCTGGCGCCGAGCAGCGGCCGCACCGGGAGGCCGCGCAGCAGTCCCGCCAGGGCCAGGCCGTGCAGGCCCACCTCGCGGGCGCCGAGCCCGCGCAGGCCGACCTGGGCCGCGGGCTCGCGAGCGCCGGCGCCGAGCCAGCGGTTGCCGGCCACCTTCGCCGGCGCCACCAGCAACGCCGCGCCGTAGGCGATGCGGAAGGAGAGGATGGCGACGGCGGCGGCGCGCACGGCTGAGTTGGACTCGGGCACCAACCCAGGCTAGCTGGGGCCCTTCCCCGGCCCACGGGCGAAGTAGTCTCAGCCGCGCAATCGGGGCCGACGGGGCACCGCAGACGGAAGGCTGGAATGACGCTCAGCAACCACCACCGCGAGACGATCGCGAAGATCCTCGACCACCCGGCCGGCGGCAACGTCGAGTGGCGCCAGGTGCTCTCCCTGCTGGAGGCGGTCGGCGAGGTGACGGAGGAGCACAACGGCAAGTTCAAGGTCGCCCTGGGCCCGGAGACCGAGGTGCTGCACCCGCCGCGCGGCAAGGACATCGACGGGCAGACGATCGTCGACCTGCGGCGGCTGCTCACCCAGGCCGGCTACGCCGACGGCCCCGCCGTCGAGGACAGCCGCGACCGCAACCACGGCGACAGCCGCTGGGGCAAGCCCGAGTAGAAGCCACGGCGGGCGCCCGGCCGGTGACCACGGCCCGGCGTCCGCGCCGATCCGCGCAAGCGCGCGACCGCGGGTCAAGCACTCCGGGCTCCCGCCCGACACAGGTCCTCCAGTCCAAGGTCGACCCACCCGGAGGATCAAATGAAGCAGCGTCTTCGTCCCAAGCTGTCCTACGCGAACGTAACCGCGTCCATCGCCCTGTTCCTCGCCCTCTGCGGCGGCGCCTACGCCGCCACGGCGCTGCCGAGCAACAGCGTCGGCTCCGCGCAGCTGAAGAAAGGCGCGGTGACGGGAGCGAAAGTCAAGAAGGGCTCCCTGCTCGCCAGCAACTTCAAGGCCGGTCAGCTGCCGGCCGGCCCGAAAGGCGCGACGGGCAAAGAGGGCGACCGCGGCAAACAGGGCGAGCAGGGCAAAACCGGCCCCGCGGGGTCGCCGTGGACCGTCGGCGGCACGCTCCCCAGCGGCGCTTCGCTGCAGGGCGCCTTCACCATCGCCACCACCGCGACGACGCTGGAAGAGCGGGTGGGCACCGAGATCTCCTTCGGGATCCCGCTGGCCAGCGCTCCGATCGCCAACTTCATCTATGCCGGCGACACGCCACCGGCAGCCTGCCCAGGCACCGTCGCCGCGCCAAAAGCGGATCCGGGCAACCTCTGCATCTACGAGGGCCTGAGCTCCAACATCGAACTCGAGGGAGTCGAGGATCCGGTGACCGGGGCCACCAACGGCACCGCGCGCCCCTTCG
The DNA here is from genome assembly GCA_963829445.1 of uncultured Solirubrobacterales bacterium. GTDB lineage: Bacteria > Actinomycetota > Thermoleophilia > Solirubrobacterales > 70-9 > VAYN01. The sequence goes on from CAWHIW010000019.1 coordinate 116,314, forward strand.
GCGCCAGCGTCGTCGGCATCTCGACCCTCGTCGGCGACGTCAACTCCTCCGGCTCCTGGGCGGTCACCGCCCCCTAGCGGTGGCCGGGGCTCAGTGGCGAGGGCGGTGCGTGCGCTTCACCTTCACGCACCGCACCTTGCCGTGGGCTCGTTTCCTGTGAAAGCCCTTCTTGCACCTGAGCGGCTTCGGCCGCTTCACTCCCAGCCCGATCGGGGCCACGGCGAGGGGCGGCGTGCCGGCCGCGGGCGCCGGCGTGCCGGAAGCGGCGCAGTCGAGGCGTAGGTCGAGGTTGGTGACCGGCGGCGGGATCGTCATCACGCCGGTCTCGACGATCGCCTGCCCGGGCTGCGCTGGCGCGTGGCAGCCGCTCTTTTCGACCTGCACTTTGTAGAAGCCGGCGATCACGTCCCAGCCGAAGTGGCCGTCCGCTTCGCTGAGGCCGGGGTTGACCCGGTTCAGCGGCGACATCACCGCGGAGCCGTTGGCGACGAGGGCGAAGGGGCCGGTCTTGCTTTCGGACTGGTAGAGCCTCACCGTGGCGCCGCCCAGCGGCGCGCCGCCGACGGTGCGGACGTAGCCGCTCGGGTCGATGTAGATCGGGAAGGTCGTTTCTTCTTCAGGGCCGCCGGGGCCGGGTTCTTCTTCTTCGCCTTCTTCCTGTTCTTCTTCTTCGCCTTCTTTTTCTTCTTCGTTGTCTTCTTCTTCTTCGCTTTCTTCGTCTTCTTCGGGTTCTTCGTCTTCTTCTTCGTTTTCTTCTTCTTCTTCGTTTTCTTCTTCTTCCGCTTCTTCTTCTTCCGCTTCTTCTTCGGCGATTTCCTGTTCGTACTGGGCGATCTGCTCCGGGGTGCGGGCGGCCCGCACCACGATCGTCACCCGGGCGGCCCCGTGGTTCGGGTACAGCGGCTGGATCTGGAACTTGAAGATCCCGTTTTCGGAGTTCTTCGGGCTCGGTTCGACCGGCTGCTGGGGGTCGACCCGGAGCGTCTGCCCGTCCGCGAAGTCAACCCGCGCTTCGACTTCGGTGTCGATGTCGGTTTCGTAATCGATCACGAACGGTTCCTGCCAGTGCACGACCGGGATGCCTTCGGCGCTTTTCCCGCGCACGCCGGAACCGCTGAAGCCGACCTCGGGCGGCGGCGGCTCGACGACGCCGAGGACGACGTCCTGGCCGGGCTTGTCGACTTCGGGCTTGACCCGGACGATCGTCGCCCGCGTGTGGGCGACCGCGTTGGAGCCGGCCGGCGGGAAGGCGGTGACGCGGAACTTGCCGACCAGCGGCGCCTGCACTTTGTAGGAGCCGTCGGCCGCGGTCGTGGTCGAGCGGCAGGGGTTGCCGCTGCGGCGACAGACCTGGACCCGGGCGAAAGGCACCGTCGGGCCGTCTTTGTCGCCTTCGTAGACGTGGCCGCTGACGGTGCCGGCGACGTTGCTCTCGGCGAATTCGGTCTCGCCGCCGCTGCCGCTCGCGGTCACCCTCACCTTCAGCGACTTGCCGACGTCGGCGCTGCCCGCCGTGTAGCTGGTGCCGGTGGCGCTGGGAATCTGCTGGCAGCTGTCGCCGCAGCGCAGCCACTGGAACGCGTAGGCGCCCGTCGCGTTGTCCCAGCTGCCCGGCGTGGCGAAGAAGGTTTCCCCGGCGCGGGGATTGCCGGCTCCGGCGGAGAGCCGCGGGGGGCGCGGTATTGATCGGCGGCGTCGCCGGCGCGCAGCCATCAGGCAGGCGGGTTGCGCTGCGCTCCCCCACCGGCCACGAAGTCGCGTCGTAGAAACAGAGGTACTCGGTCTCGGTCAGGGTGTCTATCCAGCTGCCGGTCGGCCGGTCCAGGGTGATCCCACTGTTGTTGGAGCCCGACGACCCGTCGTAGTCGAGCGTGACGCTGGCCGGGCTGGTGTTGGCGGGGTCGCGCAGGATCAGCATGCCGGCGTTCGAGCCGGAGGCGTTGAGCGCCACCCAGCTGTCGTTCCAGTCGGTGACCACGCAGACGTTGCAGAGCCCCACCGCCGGAGCCAGGTCGCCGTCGGCTTCGGGGTAGATCTCCTGGTTGTAGGTGCCGGCGGGGAGGCGGGGCACGTAGGCACGCACCCCCTGCACGACATAGGCCTCCTGGGCGGGGGCGAAGGAGAAGCGCCGTTCGACCCGGACCATGTTGGCCGCGGCCCCCTCGTCGAAGAACGTATAGCGGGTCCGGACCGGGATCGGGGGTTCGTCCCCCGAGCACAGCGTCGGCGAGAGCGAGTCGATCTCGAGGCTGCGCCTGCCGCGCTGGCACCCAGTCGCCCCTGCTGCCGGCGACGACCGGCCCCGGGCCCTGGCCGTCGGCGTTGCCGTAGGACTGGCCCCAGAACTCACCTGGGTCGTCGCAGTAGCCACCGCCGGCGGCAGCGATGTTGGGACCGAGCGTTTCGCTGGAGTCGCGCCATTTCAGCCCTTCGACTTGCTCGGGGTTGTCGCCCGCGTTGCCGAAGTCCCACTCGAACTTCGGGGCAGTCACCGTGTCGGCGCCATCGCTGAAGCTGATCGCCGCGGCGGCCGGGGAGGCGCCGAGGCAGCAGCACGGCGGCCAGCGCCGAGCAGAACGCCAGCAATCTCACCGCAACAGATCCAGCCCCAGACACGCCGGCGAAGTTATCACGCGTTTACGGGCCGGCTGATCGGCTCTAGGACGCCAGCTCGGCCAGCAGCCGGCGTTCCTTGCGCAGCACGCCGATCGACTCGACCACCGCGGCGGCGCCGGCCTCGCGCAGCTCGGCCTCGGAGAAGCCGCCGCTGAGGACCGCGAGGGTCGGGATGCCGGCCGCCGTCGGCCGCCTTCACGTCCCAGGTCGAGTCGCCGACCATCACCGCCGGCCCCTCTCCCCCGGCCTTCTCGAGGGCTGCGTGGACGAGGTCGGGGTGGGGCTTGGTGCGCTCGACGTCGGCCGCGGTGGTCCAGCCGTCGACGAGGTCGCGGGCGTCGAGCAGGTCGAGGTAGCGGTCGACCTCCTCCTCCTTGGCGGAGCTGGCGAGGATCGCCCGGGCGCCGTCGCCCTTCAGGTCCTCGATCAGGGCGCGGGCGCCGTCCATCGGCTCGACTTCGCCGATCAGCTCGCCGTAGGCATCGCCCTCGGCGGCGCGGATCTCCTCGCCCTGCTCCTGCTCGGCCTCGTCGCCGGCCAGGGCCGCGACGATCTGGTCGCCGCCCATGCCGATGTGACGGTGGATCTCCCAGACCTGCACGATGTGGCCATGCGCCCGCAGCGCCCGGTGCCAGGCGAGGGCGTGCTGGTAGTTGGTGTCGACCAGGGTCCCGTCGATGTCGAGGACCACGGTCAGCGGCTGCGGATCGGAGGCGATGCCTCACGGTCCGCGGTTCGCCGCCGGCCTGAGGAGCCGAGCGCGCGGCGCAGGAAGTCAACCTGTTCCTGCTTGCGCATGAGCTGGTGCTCGAGCATGTGCTCCAGGGCCTCGGAGCGGCCCTCTCGGCCGGTCGGCTCGATCGACTCCTGCAGCGCCTCGATCGGCTCCTCCTCGGACTCGCACAGCCACCCGAGCGCGGCGCGGGGGTCGCCCGGCCCGTAGCGCAGGGGCGCGACCTCGGTGGTCGGCTCGCCGCCGAAGGAGACGATCTTCTCGGCCAGGCCGGCCGGCTCCGCTCGGCTCCGCGAGGCGCCGAACCCGGGCAGCTGGCAGGGCCCGCGCCGGCGGCCCAGATCGAGCGAGGCGGGCGCTGGAGATGATCGGGCACTGCTGGGACGAGCGGCGGCTGAGCCGGAGGGCCACGTTCCCCGCCGAGCGCCTCTTCTCGTCCAGCGCGCTGCGAGGCCGCCATGCGTCAGGTCTCCCTGCCCCGCGGCCGCAATCGAGTCCCGGGTCGCAGGGCGGCTCGGCGGACGGCCTCTGCGACCCTGGTCCCGGTCCGGAGAAAACGCCGGAAATACCTCGCGACCTACCGCAACGCCGCCGGGCGACGCCGCCGGCGAGCGTCGGCTGGCTCCGGCCGCCTTCTCCTGGGCCGGCGCGACGACGCGGCCTTCGGGACAGCCGCGTCTGGAAGGGCGCCCAGCCGCAGGAGTCTCAAGGACGAGGCCGACGCGGGCGAGCCGGCGAGAAACAGATGACCGAGGAGCTCGGACGATCTCGCCGCCGACCCCGGCGAGCACGCCGCGCGGATCCGCGGGGTCGAAGCGATGGGCGCGACGACGGTGGCGCTGATGAACAACTCGGGCGCAGGCTACCCATGCCGCAATGAGATCTACGGCCGCGAGGTGCTGCCGCAGCTCGGCGGCGGCAACTGGCCCTTGACTCGGTGGACGCTCGAGGAGGCCGAGCGCGCGGCGCAGGAAGTGGACCCTGTTCCGGCTTACGCATTATCTGGTACTGAGCAGTACTGCAGGGCCTCGGAGCGACCCTCCCTGCCGGATCGGCTCGATCGACTCGCTGCAGCGCCTCGATCACTTCCTGCATCGACTCGCAGAGCCACTCGAGGGCGGCGCGCGCCTCGGCCTCGTAGCGCAGGGGCGCGATCGCGGTCGTCGGCTCGCCGCCGAAGGAGACGATCTTCTCGACCAGGCCACAGGCATCGTCAGATCCTCGAGCAATCGCGACCCGGGGGCAGATCGACGCCGGCCTCGCCAAGAGGCTCCTGAAGGCGGCGAGGTCGTGGATGCGGCGCCTTTTCCAGCACCTCGCAGCGCCATCGCCGTCTCTGAGCCTCTTCTCGAATGCCTGCTCCGGAGCAGGGAAAGCGATCGCGCCTCATCATCGATTTCGCGGTCGGGCGGGAATTTGCGTTCCGCACTCCCTGGCGATCCCCTTCTCCCATCTGGGCAAGCACCGGCGCGAGATCCCGGCCCTCAAGCCTCGACAAGGACCAGGCCTTCGCCTCGTGGCCCGCTGGGATCAACAGCGAGCCATGGAAGTGGCCCCACTCGTCGTCCCGCTTACCGCTGACGCCGATCACGCCGAGGGGCGCTTGCGACGGTCGCGACTGGAGCCACAGGCTCGCAGTCTCCGCAAGCCGCTTCGGGAGCTCGCCGGGCTCGATGACGAGCAGATCAAGCTCGGACTCTGGCAGACCCTCGCCTCGAGCGCGGGAGCTGAAGAGCCTCGCTTTGGCTCCGGGCAGCGGCGGCGGCCAAGACCGGCGGAGCACCGCGCCACGGTCGATAAGTGTCTCGTAGACGCGGCGGCCACCGCGATCGAGTAATCGCGAGCCGGCTGAGCGCCGGGGCTGAGCGCTTGGCGGCCAGCGCCCGGCGGACGACGCCGGGGTGGCGGCCGACCTTCGGGCCCAGGATCAGGGCGAAGACCGTCGGCGCCAGCCGGGGCGCAGGTGGGGGGAGATGGCGCTGGATGCGGCCCTCGGAGTCGAGGTCGAAGACCATCGCGTCGGTCGTCCGGATCCCGGCGACGCTGCGCTTCGCCCACGGCGACGCCGGCTTCGCCCTCGCCGAGGGAGTGGGTCCAGCGCAGGCGGCTCAGGGTCTCGTAGCCGGCCGTCGAGCAGAAGCCGACATCGGCCTCGCCGCGGAAGACCATGTGGCCGGAGATCGGGGCGGCGAGCTCGACGTCGGGCGCCATCGTCGCCATCGTCGCCTCGACGTCGTTGGCCTCGGTGGCGACCCGGTAGCGGGCGATGGCGTCGTCCATGCCGTCCATCTTCGGCGCAAGCGCGGGCTCAGCGGTGCTGGCGGGCCTGCGGCGAGGCGGCCCAGAAGTCGTCGATCTTGTGGTCGCCTGGTTGCTCCCGGTGCTTGCGTGAGACCGCCCAGATCTCGACCGGCTCGTCGCCGCAGTTGCGGTGCGAGCGCGGCATCCGCGGCGCCCCCGCACGGCGGAGCCGGCGCTGACCTCCTCGACCTCGTCGCCGAAGCGCATCGTCAGGGTGCCGCGGGTGACGAGGTACAACTCCTCGATCTCGGCGTGGAAGTGGCCGGTTCCCTGTTCGAAGTCGGGATCCGGGGGCACCTCGATCAGGGTCACCGCCAGCTGCTCGGCGCCAAGGCTCTCGGTGAGACTGCGAAAGGCACGGGCACATCAGAGTGGTCGGGGTCCGGGTTCTCCACCTCGGCGGCAGCCACGATCGCGTAATCGCTCATCACGCTCGCCTACCCGGCGGGGCGCGGTTTACGCCGCGGCGGCAACGGCGAGTGGCTCGAAGCTGGCGATCGTCAGCACGATGACGCCGCATTCGCAGGCGCAGACGGCGCGGTCGATCTCCTCCAGGTCCTCGACCCGGAGCTCGAGCTCCTCGTCGCAGCGAGGATCGGAGCAGACGACTTCGACATGCCACATGTCTTCATGGTCACCGCCGCCGCGGACGCCGTCGTGCTCCTGGCTACAAAGCCGGCCCGGGCGGGTACGGGGGCGGGCATGGGGACGATCGGGGTCAACGGAGTGCTGGAGTGGCGCGACGGGGAGGGCCGGCTCGACCGCGCCGACGGCCCCGCCCCGCGTCTTCCCCAGCGGCCGCGAGGAGTGGTTCCGCCACGGCCGCCTGCACCGCGAGGGTGGACCGGCGGTGATCCACGCCAACGGCTCCGTCAAGTACTACCGCGACGGCGTTCGCCACCGCGAGGGCGCGCCCGCCTGCGTCTACGTCAATGGCACCGAGAAGTGGTACTGGGAAGGCCTGCGCCATCGCGACGACGGGCCCTGCCGCTACCTACCCCGATGGGCGCCGGGTCTGGTTCATCGAGGGTGAGAAGGTGCGGGAAGAGCGCCCATGACCGACGGCCCCCACGACCTCCAGCGCTTCATCGACGCCCAAGAGCGGGAGGGCACCTACGAGCAGGCGCTGACCGAGCTGCGGGCGGGCCGGAAGACGACCCACTGGATCTGGTTCGTCTTCCCCCAGATCGCCGGACTCGGCGAGTAGCGAGACGGCACGCTTCTTCGCGATCGACTCGCTGGAGGAGGCAAAGGCTTATCTGGAGCACCCCGCTGCTGGGCCCGCGCCTGCGCGAGTGCTCCAGTCCCTGCTCGACGTCACCGGCCGAGTCCGCCCGCGAGATCCTCGGCGAGACCGACGCGACCAAGCTGCGCTCCTCAATGACCCTCTTCGCCAATGCCGCTCCGGACGACCCGGGCATTCCAGGAGGTCCTGGACAAGTACTACGACGGCGAGCGCGACGAGGAGACCGAGCGCCGGCTCTGAGTGCGTTCAAGGCCGAGCGAATCTCTACGGTGGCTGGTCATGGCCTACAGCAAGAGCAGAGTGGATCGAGCCGGGCAATCGCTGATTGACCTGCTGCTGGCCGACAACCAGACGATCGTTGAGCGGCTAGTCGAGTTTCAAGAGACAATTGAGATCCTGGACTGGTGGCGCGGAGAGCACGCAAAGCCGCTTTCACGCGTCGCAGCCAATTTGCGCCACTACGCCAGTCAAGAAGGTAAACCGGTAGTCGCGCAGCGGCTGAAGAAGGCTCCGACCATTGCGGACAAGCTTGTCCGCGAGCCCCAAGATGAAGCTCTCACGCATGGCCGATGTCGGCGGTGTTCGGGCAGTCCTCCCAAGCCAAGACTCGGCATACAGAGTGGCCACTCGGCTTCGCAAGAACTGGACAATCATCAAATTCCGCGACTACGTGGCCGAACCCAAGTCTGATGGCTACCGAGCACTGCATTGATCAACCGTAACCGGGGACACCAGATCGAGATTCGGCTACGGACGCCTCATCAAGACCGATGGGCAAACGCGGTTGAGGTTTTTTCCCCACCGCCTTCCCAGATCTGAAATTTGGAGGGGGACCACAGATCGTGAGAGACCAGATTCAGCTTTTGGGGAAGATCTATGCGCACAACGATCAAGGAATCGCTGTTGACCCTGCAGACCTCGAGCGCAGTAGAGAGCTCATCGACCAAGTGCGTACTCTCCTGAGAAGAGCTTTAGATGAGTCCGAATGAGATCAAGCACTTCCTGATTGCTTTCGATCCCCTGACCGGGGGGGGACCGAGGTGCGGCAATTCGGCACGGACTACGACGCCGCCCAAGCTGCTTATTCCAAGGCCGAGGAGGGCGAATCGCGTGGACGCTGACGCTCGACATCGTTCTGATCAGTGCCGACTCTCTGGAGACGATCGAACAGACGCACTCGAGCTACTTCAACGGCGGTGCCAAGCTCGAGGAGTTCCTCCCGGCTGACTCCGCCCTCAGTACGACACCAGAACCCCTCGTCGGCCCGGACCTCTTCGCCCTCGACCTGGTCGGAGCCGATCGCGATCAGATCCAGGCCCTCGGGGCCGCCCTCGACGGCGCGCATCACTCCGGGGGCAATGCGCAGGACGTCCCACCGGCGCAGCTCGACGACCTGCTCGTCGAGCTTGGCGCGGCCGGAGCCGGCGACGACTACGTAGGCCTCCTCCTGCTCGGCGTGGCTGTGGCCGAAGAAGGGGGTGCGGACGCCGGGCTCATCGTGGAAGTAGCTGACGCCGAGGTGCTCGGAATCGAGCTGGGCGCGGGCGACCCGGGCCTCGAGGCCGGGCGGGGCCGAGGTCGAGGCGTCCACCTGCTTCAGGTTCTTGACCGTGAAGGCGGACATCAGTCGAGGCCGTGCGGGTGGAGGTGGTCCTCGGCCATCCGCTTGAGGCCGACCCGGTCGATCTTGCCGGTCGGGTTGAGCGGCATCTCGTCGAGGAAGACGACCTCCTCGGGCGCCTTGTAGCCGACGCGCTCGCGGCAGAAGACGATCAGGTCGGCGCTCGAGGGCCGCTCGGCGCCCTCGCGCAGGGTGACGTAGGCGCGCACGTTCTCGCCGTGGACCGCGTCGTGGACGCCGACGACGCCGGCCAGGGCGACCGCCGGGTGCTCGACCAGCGGCGCCCTCGACCTCGAGCGGGCTGATGTTGGAGCCGTCGTGGACGATCACCTGCTTCTTGCGGCCGAAGAACCAGAGGTAGCCGTCGTCGTCGGCGCGGGCGAGGTCGCCGGAGTCGAGCCAGCCGTCGCGCGACGACCTCGGCGGTCGCCTCGGGCGCCTCCCAGTAGCCGGACCATCCGGCTGCGGGTGCGGATCCAGATCCGGCCGACCGTCTCCGCCGCGACCGGCTCGCCGTCGTCGTCGCGCAGGGCGACGCTGAAGCCGCCGATCGGCGGCCCGATCGAGCCCTGCTTGATCGACCCCGAGGGCGGGTTGAGCGTCGCCAGGCCGACCTCGGTCATCCCGTAGCCCTCGACGATCGGGAAGCCGGCGGCGGCGGCGAACTCGGTCAGCAGCTCGGTCGAGACCTTGTCGGAGCCGGAGCGGCAGATCCGCAGCGAGGCGAAGTCGCCCGGCTGCAGGTCGTGGTCGCGGATCAGGGCCGAGAGCGCCGCCGGGATCATCGCCAGCACCGTCGGCTGGTGCTCGCGCAGCAGCGGCAGCAGCTCGTGGCTGTCGGTGGTGCGGGCGACGACGACCCGGCCGCCGACCGAGAGCGTGCTCAGCGCCCAGAGGAAGGAGCCGATGTGCGACATCGAGGAGCCGGGCAGGAAGACGTCGCTCGCCGTCCAGCTCGAAGGCGGCGGCGGCGCTGGCGATCATCCAGCGCAGCGTCTCGCGGCGTGTGGGTGACGCCCTTGGCCGGCCCGGTGCTGCCGGAGGTGAAGAAGATCGCGGCCGGGCGCGGCGCGGTCGGCGGCTCGGCGCGGCGCAGCGGCTCGGCGGCGAGCAGCGGCTCGAAGCGCTGCGCCAGCCGCGCTCGGCGTCGCGGCCGCGCTCGGTGGCGTCCGTAGGCGATCGTGCCCAGCTCGAGCGCGCCGGCGAGCTCGCTGGCCGGCGACGTCCTCGGCGCGCTCGGCGTGGGCGAGCAGCGCCCGGGCGCCGCTGACCTCGAGCGCGTGGTCGATCTCGCGGGCGGTGTAGCGGTAGTTGAGCGGCGTCGCGACCAGCCCGGCCTTGAAGCAGGCGAGGTAGTGGACGACGAGGTCGATCCGGTTGGGCATCAGCGAGGCGAGCCGGTCGCCCGGCTCCAGGCCGAGCGCGCGGTAGCCGCCGGCGAGCCGCGCGCTCTCGTCCTCCAGCTCGCCCAGGTCAGCGCGCGCTCGGCCGAGACGAGCGCGACCTCGTCGGGCGCGGCCTCGAGGCCGACGCGCAGCAGGTCGTCCAGCGGCGGGGCGGGGCGCTCGAGCGGGGTGCCGTCGATCAGCATGCGGCGAATCGTAAGCGTCGCCGAACTGCATCGAGTTCTCCACCCAGGAGATGGACAAGTTGATGCAGTTCGAGATGGGGTTTAGGTGTGCGATAGCGGAGGAAGGCGATGCCGTTGTCGAAGCGGCGCTGGTCGCAGCAGCTCGAGGTCGAGGCGGACGCCGTCGGGGAGGGCGCGCGGTGCCGCCGCCGACGAGCGACCGGCGCGATCAGCAGCTGCAGCTCGTCGACGAGGCCGGCCGCGAGCGCCTGGCCGGCGAGATCGGGCCGCCGACGGTGATGTCGCGGTCCGGCCTCGCCTTCAGCCGCCGCACCGTCCCGGGGTCGAAGCTCGCGCTCGATCCGGGTCCTCGCGCTCGACACCGTCTCCAGCGTCGCGAGTAGACGATCTTCTCGGCCCGCCGCCAGATCTGCGGCGAAGTCGCGGATGAACGGCTCCGGTCGGGGTGCGGCGTCCATCGTCTCCCAGGCCGCCATCGTCTCGTACATCCGGCGCCCATACGAGATAGGTGCCGACCGGGCCGCTCAAGCTCGTTGACGAAGCCGTGGACCTCCGCGTCCGGCGCCGCCCAGTCGAAGTTGCCGTCGGCGTCGGCGACGTAGCCGTCGAGCGAGGCGATCACCGAGTAGATCAGCTTGGCGATGGCGCGCCTCCCGAGCGTCGCTGGCGCGGGAGTCATCAGCGCGAGCGGGACCGAGAGCCCGGCGGAACGGCGCAGGGTGGCGATGCGGCGGCCGGGCTGGACCGCGGGGCGCGCCTCGCTCGACCTGGTCGCCGAGCGCGGCGAGGGTGGCGTCGAGGTCGGGAGCGATAAAGGCGAGGCCCCAGAAGAAGGCGGGGCGATCGCCGCCGGCGCGCTCAGTGGCCTCGGCCGGCTCCTGGACGACCTCGAGGATCGTGTGCCCCGAGCCGGAAGAACGCCTGCGCGGGGCGCCGGCCGGCGTCGGCTCCTCGCGGATGCGGCGCAGGTCGAGGCCGGCCGCCTCCAGCGCCACGACGGTGCGGTCGAGGGCGGGGCTGATCGCGACGACGTGGTCGAGGGCGGTGATGCCGTTGGGATGCGGCGGCGCCTCGCCCGGCGGCGGGCGGTCCGAGCGGGTCGTCGGCAGGCCGTCGAGCTCGCGCCGCGGCCTCGCGCAGCGACCAGCCGGTCAGCCCGCTGCCCGCGTCCGCGCCCGCCAGGCGGATGCGCAAATCACCGACCACGCAGACGTCGCCCTCGACCGCGAACCCCAGCGCCGACCAGGCCGCGGGCGGGTCGGCGACGGTCAGCTCATCCAGCGTGGCAGCCATCCGCAAACCGTAGCCGTCACCCCGTGGGTCGGCGCTCAACCCGATTCGACGTGAGCACGGTGGCGCTGCGGAATCGGCCGCACGGAGATCGTCGAGAGCGGCGTTGGCCTCCTTCAGCGCAGATCGTGGCGCCGGCACGCCGGGGCGCTAAAGCGCCAAAACTCCCTGCCGTCGGCCGAGTCAGTTGGCGACCGAGCCGGGTAACGCGCGCCTCCCAGAACAGCGCGTATGAAAGGAGGGGCTGTCGCTCATACACGCCAACCCGGTCGCCGCTGGCGAAGCGCTCCGCCCCCTTTCCCTACGCTGACCACCATGCCGACAATCTGGTGGCCGGGGCACCAGCGACAGCTTCGGCTCGTTCAGCTCGCTGTCGAGAACGTGGAGGGCGGCGCGGCAGACGCCGCAAGCATGGACCCGATCAGGATCTGGCCGAGCCCCCTGGACCGGATCCGTCAGCCGCCGCGCCTCACCGGCTCGCTCGGAGGCCATCGCCGCATCGCCTTCTACGAGGTGTCGCCATGGGACCGGTGGCCCTGCCTGTCCCACACACTTATAGCTAGAGCCTAAGATCACGCCATCGTGACCCTCAAGGAGAACAGTGAATCTCACTCGGGATTCCAAATCGTGCGCTGGCTGGGGGCACTGGCGGTGGCGCTCGGCGCGGCGGCGTATTACATCGATGGTGTCAACCAGTCAATCGTCTGCGAGGACTCGGTCGTCAGCATGAAAGGCAAGATCGTTGAGCGTGGACCACCCGGGTTGACTGAACTCCTCCCCTTCGCCCTAATAATCGCGATACTGCTCGCCCCTGACCTCGGTGAGCTTGGAATTCCCGGCCTGCTGTCAGTCAAACGCAAGGTCAGGCAACAGGAAGACCGACAAGACGCGCTCGAGACGAAGCTGATGCGGATCGAACAGAACGTCGAGCAGCGCGTCGAGCAAACGCAGAATTTTCACTTCGGCGACATCATGGAAGCAGGGCGCCAATTCCAGGAAAAGCTGACCGCAATAGTCGAGGCTGGGGCGTCCACTGATGCCACCGTGGACGAAACTGACCAGATCGATCTGCAGGACCCGCCCGGCGAGCCGCTCGGCCTCGAGGTCGAACCGTCCGGCGGGCATCCCAGAGAGGATGAGGCAGAGTTGGCGGAAACGCCGGAGGCCACGACTGCGGACCGCCACGACGAGGTCCAGGGCGAAGCGGCCAGCGACGCGGACCAACGCGCTTCACTGACTTTGCAGCTCCTTTATCTCGTCAAGACCTCGAGCAATACGAGGCGATCTCCCGCCTGCGACGTGTCGACCAGAGCGAGCGCATGGCCTCTCTGACGGATGAGCAACATGAGCGCGTCGATCGCTGGTACGACCTCTTCGAACACGAGCTCGGCGCCGTGAAGGAAGTGCGTAACGCGGTCGCCCACAATCCGTATGCCGCCAGCACCGCAGAATTGAAGGAGGCGACGCGAATCGCCCGGCGGCTACTGCGCATACTGACCGAGGGACTTGGCATCTCCACTGATGGCAACGACATGCTCGAAGGGCCTGGCTAAGGTTCTCTTCGATCACCCCCTCAAGGGAGATTGAACATCAGAGGCGGTAATTCGCGTCCCACATCTATCGCCTCGACCGTCTCCTGCAAGGTGTCGAACTCCCAGCTTCTCGAGCCAGATTCACATTGGATTCGGCCAGCAGCGCGTTCGGCGGCCTGAACATAGTCGCGCTCGCGGCCAAACAGGCGTACTCCCAGCAGCGAGGCTGAGAACTCAAGCGTCGGATGCTGGGCAACCACAGACTGCTTGAGAAAGTCGCGGATCTGCCTGGGGGTCGAGTCGCGGGATTCGACGCCGTCGATCGCGATCCGCTCGAGCTGCACATAGAGACGCTCGAAATAGATAGCCCCCCTTTCACCGCCCTCTCTGAAAGCCGGAGGAGCTGCCTCGCCTCAGGATAATTGCCCAGGCGTCGCTGAATTATCGCTTGGCCAAGGAGGCCAAATGGACGCGCACGCGGATAGACCAGAGGGTCGATCGTCGTCAGCTTCTCCAGCGTTGGCGCAGCTGCCTCGGGATCGGCGGCCTGCAATTGAGCCTGGGCCAGACACCGCATTGCCCACCCCGCGCCCCGCAGGTCTCTCGGCTTCTGCTCCATGAACCCGTTGTAGATGTGGAAGGCGGCTTCGATGCTCGTGTCAAACGCTCCTTCCTGGCGGCGGACATGGGCGCCGACCAGTTCGGTGTAGCGCTCGATGCCCATCTCTGGATCGGTCTTATAGCCCTCCAGGGCCTCGGTCATCTTGGCGAGGCTGGTTACGTAATCGCCGCCGCGACGGGCAAGGTCCGCTTCGTGGCGGACGATATGAGCGCGCTTGCGAGGCAAAGGGCCCAGGGCATGCAATTTCGCGGTGGCCGTCGACTCCTCTCGGCGAGTGTCGTCGAGTAGTTCGCTGAGCAGCTCCCTCGCCTCGTTCGTCAACTCACGGGAGGCGATCAACTCACCATGATCCCGCTCTTCCCGGCATTCCGACCAGAGACATTGGAACCTCACCACCGGATGCAGGTCCCCCCGCTGACCCAGCCAAGCCAACTCTTTTCGCGCCTCGAGCGATCGCTCCTCCAACCGATAGCACCTGGCAAGAACGAGGGATATCGTCACCGCCAATGGAGAGCTGGACCCGTTGAGCTGCGCCGTTGCTTTTGCCTCCAAGAGGCGCTCTAGGGCCAGCTTGTTTTGGTTGCGAGCCAGGTACATCGTCCCGGCATGAGTCAACACCGTCGCCTGCCACTCTGGGTCTGCCCAGTTGAACCTCAACCCGATCCAGAGCAAGGCCTCGCAGTGATCGGTGCGCGAAGCATGAAGCTGAGCGTGGAATAGTTGAATCAGTTCGGGTTTGGCCACGTCGGGTTCCATGAAGAGCCGGTGGTAGAGCACCTCGGCTTCGAACTGGAACTCGAGCTCCGGATCGGGTGTTCGCTCCGCCTGTCCCGTCAGGTATTCCACCGAGAGTCGCCGCCATTTGTTGACGTCACCCTGAGAGGGAGCCGCTGCGAGGATGTCCCGAACGAAGGACCGGACCCTGTAGGACTCCTCGGTCCGCAGGACCGAGGAGGGCCGGGCAGTGCCGACGAACTCGCTGTCGATCAGCTGCCTGAAACTCCGATTAGAGAAGTCGTCTCCCAGCAGATGAGCCAGAAGGTTACGGTCGAAGTTGCGCTGGGTTGCTGCCGCACGGAGATGCAGGTCCAGGTTGGGCCTCAGGCCCTGAAGCATCTCGGCGACGAGGATTTGGCTGAACTGATCGAACCATTCCTCCCGAGGCTCCGTCTTCAGCGGGAGGCGATTCAGCAGCGCGCGGTCTCGGGAGTCGTCACCGGTGGTACCGAAAGCCCTTCCAAGTAAGCTGAGCGCCACTGGCATTCCGGCTGACAGTTGCGTCAGCTCGTGGACGAGATCGGCCGGAACACCGTACTTCCAGAGGGCGTGAACGGAGTCGCTCCACCCCAGTGATTCCAGGCGGTGGATTTGCACCAGGTTGCTGATCGTCATCGGACCAAACCATTCGCAATCAGGCTGCTCGTCGGCCAGCTCGCTCCATTGCGTTTGCCGGCGACAAGCCACTACCAGTAAGACACGGGCCTTCGACTCTGCAATGCGTTCAAAGAAGTCGATCACGAAGGTCGGCCGATCCCGCCGCTCGACTCGGTGGTAGCCGTCGAAGAAGAGTGCAACCTCGCTGATTGGCAGGATCAAGCGGCGGGTCGCGCGCCTCAGATCCTCCGCAGTGGCAGCCCCCAGCCCTGCCTGCAGCATCTCTATCCGCTGGCGCAAGCTCCCGGGGCCCGCCATCGGAGCGGGCAGGCGCTGCCAGAATTCGCGCACCCACACGGCCGCCGAAGTCGGTGAATGCCTCCACCAGAACTCCCTAATCTCTAGCGGAATTTCGCGCAGTCGCGAGCGACTGGGCCGTCGCTTCTGCACCAAGACAGGTGGGACCGGCAAGCCCATCTCTTCGAGCCAGCCAAGGTCATTCTCAGCTGCCTCCGAGCGGACCGATGCTTCCCCCTGACCACTCTGCTCGCGGGCAAGCAGTGTCTGCATACGGCGAAAACGCGGCGAGCGCAAACGCCGGATCCAGGAACTGTTGGCGCTCAGTTGGGTGTTGATGCTCTCGAAAGTCGGCTCAGGCTCGGGAGCAACGGCGAAGAAGTCGACCTTCGCGTCCACCTCCTCCCCCCGATACCAGGAGCGGCGTAAGGTGAAGCTGCGGCGCATGTGATCGAGTAGCTCGCTCTTCTTGGAGCCCCGAACACCTTCGATGACGAATGCAGGCGGATGGTCGCGCTGGCGCACACGGTGAAACTCGGCGACGATCTCGCCGCGTCCAAACGGTTTTCCAGCCTCCAACTCTCCGCCGAGCTTGCGCCGACCCAGTCGGCCAAGACTGAGACGCCGACGCAAGAATCGTCCGAGCGGCGCCAATTTACCGGCGCTGCGAGATTTTTTGGCCAACTTGTTTCCCTGCGCCTTAGGACGTGCCTTAACGAGGGGCGCTCCCGAGCGCCCAAGCCCTTCGTGGAGCTTGCACAAAGCTTATTCGAATGCATCAATAAAGCTACTCCGTCGTTAGAGACTAACGCCCTAACTCGTAATGCTCATGGGCCGCCGCACCGATACGTCGTGCCGGCCAGATGATCGGCACGGGTGCGGCGCGTCTCACAGACCAAGAGTGGATGCCGCGGCGGGTGACGAGATAGTCGTAGGCACCAGCGTCAAAGACCTTACTCGCCAACTCTGGATAGTTCGGCTCCGTGATCAGCGCCCAGCGGTGTTGAGATCCCCACCAATGACCTCCGCCGTCAGATCCATAGCCTTCTTCCCCTGACCCCTGATCACAGTAGACGAAGTCAAAGTTCTCGAGCGCAGGTTGAGAACACAGATTTCCGATGTTTCAGCGACTTTCGGCGACCACGTCAGAGCCGGGGCGGGCGTCGTCGTCCTTGCGCTTGATCAGCAGCCATTGCGGCTTCGCGCCGGGACGGGTGCGCTGCAGGGCGAAGCCGCCGTTCAGCTTCTCGCCGTGGAGAACAAAGACCGCGTGCCCGCGCTCCAGCGCCTCAGGCCAGGGGACGCGCCCACCCTGCTCGTAGCTGCCGCGATCCCAGACGATCACCCGCCCCTCGCCCAGCGCTCCCTCGAAATCGTTGTGGGAGAGGTCGTGGTCGCCGACCTCGACCGCCAGCCGCTTGACCGCGGGGTCCAGCGAGGGGCCTTTCGGGACCGCCCAGGAGCGCATCGTCCCCTCCACCTCCAGGCGCAGGTCGAAGTGATGGGCGCTGGCGGCGTGCTCCTGGACGACGAAGACCCCGGCGCTGACCCCGCGGACGGCGAACTGCTCGTGGCCCTCGACCTTGGCCGGCTCGACCGCCACCTCGGCGACTTCGGCGAGCGGTGGACCTTGGCGCAGGAACGCCAGCAGCTGCTCCACCGCCGGCCCCGGGCCCTCGGCGTGGACCAGCACCTCGCCGTCCTCCCCGTTGCGCACCCAGCCCAGCACCCCGAGCTCGTGGGCGCGCGTCAAGGTCGCGTCGCGGAACCCCACTCCCTGCACACCGCCGCGCACGAGCGCCCGCACCGCCGTGGCGTCGGGATCCTTTTGCTTGCGTGCTGGCGGCCCCACGTACGGGACGTTAGCCGCACTAAGCCGCTCAGCCGTCGCGCGGTGGCGGCGTCGCCGCCGAGCGCAGCGCTCCGGCGCAGGCGCTGACGACGAGCGCGATCGCGACGATTTCGGCCGGCGCCAGGTCCTGGGAGAGGGCGACGAACCCGACTGCCGCCGCCACCGCCGGCTCCAGGCTCATCAGCACCCCGAAGACCGCGTTCGGCAGCCGCCGCAGCGCCTCCATCTCGAAGGCACAGGGGATCGCCGAGCTGAGGATCCCGACCGCGAGGCCGACGGCGAGGGCCGCGGGGGTCAGCAGCTCCCCGCCTCCCTGCGCGATCCCCAGCGGGGCGACCAGGACCGCCGCGATCGTCGCCGAGATCGCCAGCGCCCCGAGCCCCGGGTAGCGACCGCCGACCCGGGCGCTGAGGAGGATGTAGAGCCCCCAGAAACCGCCGGCTCCCAGCGCCAGCGCCGCGCCCAGCGCGTCGATCCCACCACCGCCCCCGTCGGAGAGGAGCAGGATCCCGACCGCGGCCAGCAGCGCCCAGATCAGGTCGCGCCGGCGCCGCGAGCCGAACACCGCGACCCCGAGCGGCCCGACGAACTCGAGCGTGACCGCGATCCCGAGCGGCAGCCGGTCAAGGGCCGCGTAGAAGCAGAGGTTCATCCCGGCCAGGGCAAGGCCGAAGAGGACCACGTCGCGCCGACCCGGGCCCCGCAGCCGCGGCAGCCGCCCGCGCGCCAGCGCCAGCAGCGCCAGGGCGCCGAAGGCCGAGCGCAGGGCCACCGCGCCCCAGGGGCCGACGGAGTCGAACAGGGTCGTCGCCAGCGCCGAGCCGCACTGGACCGAGATGATCGAGCCGATCGCCAGCGCCGCCGCGAGGCGGGTCCCGGCGCCGGCGGCACCGTCATCGTCGTTGCGCGATCCCGGATTCACGAACCCCAGCGTAAGAGTGCCGCTAGGCTGCACGCCCGTGAAGCGCCCCTCCCCCGCTCTGGTCATCTCGATCCTCGCCCTCTTCGTCGCCCTGGGCGGGACCAGCTACGCCGTCACCCAACTGCCGAAGAACAGCGTCGGCAGCCCACAGCTGAAGAAGAACGCGGTCACCGGCGCCAAGGTCAAGGACGGGTCGCTGAGCGGCGCCGACGTCGACGCCTCGACCCTGGGCACGGTGCCGGCCGCAGCCTCGGCGGACCGGGCGACCAGCGCCGGCAGCGCCGATCGAGCGGCGACCGCCGGCAGCGCCACCACGGCCGGCAGCGCCGATCGCGCCACCACCGCGGGGTCGGCGACGACGGCGAGCTCGGCCAGGACCGCCGGGTCGGCCACCACCGCGGATTCGGCCACCACCGCCGGCTCAGCCACCACCGCCGGCTCGGCGGCGACCGCGGGCTCGGCGGCCACCGCGGGCGATGCCCAAAAGCTGGATGGGAAAACGAGGGCAGAGCTGACCGCCGAACTGATCGCAGCCTCGAAGCTCCAGTGCCCGGCCGGGATGCGACTCGCCGCCGGTGCTTGCCTCGAAGAAGAGACGGCCGGCTCCGCAACCCTCTACAACGCCTTCCAGCTCTGCGGGGAAAGCAACCGCCGACTTCCCACCAAGGGCGAGCTGATCGCCTACGTGAACCAGTACGTCCCCACCGGCTCCGTCACGGCCTGGATCGAAAACGAAGACCCCGCCGATGCCAATGCGGGTGCATACGTCACCGCCTCCGTGGTCGAATCCACCACCTACGCCTCGGAACCGTTCTTCTCCCGCGCCTACCGCTGCGCCACTTCGGCCTCGAACTGAGGCTCGCTTCACCGTGGACGCGAAGCCACCTCTGGACGAAGCGGTGGACGCCAGCCGCCGCACCCGCCTCGCCGGCGAGCGCACCGAGCTGGCCTGGTGGCGGACGGGGCTGACCGCGCTCGCGGTCGGTCTCGCGGTCGGCCGGGTCATCCCCGGCCTCGACGACAGCGCGACCGACTGGCTCTACGACGTCGCCGGCGTCTGCTTCGCGCTCTACGGAGTCGCCTTGATCGCCTACGGCAGCCTGCGCCGCGTGGCGATGGACCGTGCCCTGGCCGCGGGCCGCTTCCCGGACCCGCCCCGACACGCCCACGCCGCCCTTGCGCTCGGCGGCGTCGCGCTGGGGCTGCTGACGGTGCTGATCATCGTCATCTCCTAGCCGGTCGAGCCGTCGGCGTCGAGCAGCCCGGCCGCCCGCGCCCGCTCGACCGCCTCGCGGCGCGAGCTGACGCCGAGCTTGCGATAGACGGACTGTGCCTGCGTCTTCACCGTGTTCGGCGAGACGAAGACCTGGCCGGCGATCTGGGGAAGGAGAGGTGGGTCGGCAGGTACTGGAGGACGCGCAGCTCCGCCGGGGTGAGGTCGCCGGCGGCCGAAGCGGAGACGGCCGCGATCGACCCGCGCCGTCGCCGCGATCCATCGCCGAGGACGATCGCGTCGGGAGTCTGGCTCAGGACCCGGGACGCTTCGGCCAGCATCCGCGTCGCCGCCGGGGCGTCGTCGAGGCGGGCGGCGGCCCGCGCCAGCGCGACCAGGGTCTCGGCCTCGTACCAGGGCGCGAAGTCTTCGAGCCGCTCGAGCAGGCGGCGCCGCGGCGCAGATCGGCGGCGGCCGCCTCGAGCCGGCCGGTACGCGCGCGGACCAGCGGCCGAGACCGCCAGGGCCAGCGCCATGATCGGATAGTCGCCGAGCCCGGAGCGGTCGACCTGGGCGCGGGCCTGGGAGGCGAGCATCTCGGCCAGCGTCCAGTCGTCGTCCTCGATCGCCAGCAGCGCGAGCTGGGAGAGGCACAGGACCTGGACGTTCGGCGCCCCGACGGCGCCGCGGCGGGCGCCGTCGACCAGTTTCTCGCGGGCCTCCTCGCGCCGGCCCTGCAGGTGCAGGCCGACCCCCTCGATCAGGCGGCACATCGACATCCAGGGGCTGTCGTCGGGGAGCATCTCGGCGGCCAGGGCGGTGCGGTCGGCGATCGCCCCGACGCCGTCCCGGGCCAACGCCGCCTCGATCAGCCCCAGGCCCGCGGTCAGGACGGTCTTCTTCTCCGACGGCCGGTTCCCGCTCGATCAGCCGCGCGGCGACGGCGGCCCAGTGCTCGGTCTTGGCGCCCTCCCCCTGGGTGATGTGCGCGTAGGAGGCGGTCAGGCTGAGCGCCGGCGTCGGTGGCGACGGTCGGCTCGCCGAGCCGGTCGAGCCAGCCGAGCACGGTGGCGTTGCGGCCGCGGGTCGGTGAACTCGGGGATGCCCATCCAGAGCAGCTCGCCCGCCCGGTCGAGGCGCCGGCGTCGACCGCGTGGGTGATCGCCCGGTCCCAGTCCCCGTGCCCGGCCCACCAGTCCGAGGCCCGCCGGTGCAGGCCGCGCCTCCCGCTCGGGCTCGGCCCGCCGCAGCTCCGCCCGCAGCATCTCGCGGAAGAGCGGGTGGAAGCGAAACCACTCGTCGCGGCGGTCGAGCGGGATGAGCAGCATGTTCGAGCGCGAGAGGTCGCGCAGCACCGTCGCCGAGCCGCGGCGCTCGAGCACGGCGTCGCAGAGCTCGCCGCTGAGGCGGTCGAGCACCGAGGCGCGCCGCAGGAAGTCGAGCCGGCGGCGGCTGACCGGCTCGAGGAATTCCTCCCTCAGGTAGTCGACGACGAAGCGGTCGTCGCCGGCGAAGCGGGCGATCGCCTCGTCGAGGTCGGGCGCCTCCCGAGCGCCAGGCCGGCGAGATAGAGCGCCGCGGGCCAGCCCTCGGTGCGCTCGACCAGGGTGCGAGCTGCGGCGGCGTCAGGTCCAGGCCGAGCGCCGCCAGCAGCTCCCCGCATTCGGCCTTGGTCATCGCCAGGTCCGCCGCGCCGAGCTCGTGATGCCGCGCTGGACGCGCAGCCGGCCGATCGCCAGCGCCGGCTCGCGTCCGGCTCGCGAGGACCACCTGGGAGCCGGCGGGAATGGGCGACGAGGGTCGTGACCACGCGTCAGCGACCGGCGCCGACCCGATCCGCTCGAAGTCGTCGAGGACGAGGACGAACGGCACCTGGCGCGCTCCAACGACTCGCCGAGCCGTGGCAGCACCACCCTCTCGATGTTCGGCTCGGGATTGGCGAGCGCGGCGGCGACCTCCGGCGCCACCGGCTCGATCGGATCGAGCGCGGCGACGATCGAGGCGACGAGCATCGCCGGGTCGTTGTGCTCGTCGCCGAGGATCAGGGTCGGGAAGGGCCGCGGGTCCCGCTCGGCCCACTGCTCGATCAGCACCGACTTGCCGTAGCCCGAAGGGGCGTTGAGCAGGACCAGCGCGGCGCCGGACTCCTGGAGCTTGGCGAGCAGGCGCGGCCGCTGGACGAGGGCGGAGCCAGGGTCCGAAGAGCGCGACGGCAAGCCCCCGAGACTCGGCCCCCGTTTCCGGCTCCTAGAGGCCGGCGGTCAGGCGGCGGCGCTCGGACCGGTACTGCTCCCGGTGAGCACCCCCGAGTCCAACAGCGATTTCAGTTTCTTCAGCGCGTCGATGCGGTTCTCCTCGGTGGCGGCGGAGGGGATGTCCCCTCGCTCTTCTTGAAGGTGTGGCTGACCGAGCCGGCCATCGCCGCCTCCGTCAACGGGCGCTTTCTCGTCTCTGACATTCAGCCCACGTACCCGATCAATCCGCGAACTATCAGCAGCGCCCCGAGGGCCGCCGCGCCGACGATCGCGATCCGCCGCCCGCTGCGGGTCAGCCAGGCCCGGAAGCGCTGGACCTCGACCACCGTCCGCTCGGGCGCCAGGTAGTAACCGGCCAGCGGCACCTCGAGCAGGATCAGCAGCATCAGGTTGAAGCCGATGATCACGAGGATCTCCCCGCCGGCCCGTAGCCGAGCTCCTGCAGGTCGCGCAGGGCGACCAGATAGGAGACGCCGGGGAGGGTGAGGACGACGCCGAGCGCGAAGGTCACCCGCGCCGAGCCCCTGCCCAGCAGCTGCTCGACCTTGAAGGCCGACTTCTCGGCCTCCGCGTCGGCCTCGCCCTTCCTCGCCCGGCGGCGCTCTTTCAGCCGCTGGTCGTGACCGCCGCGGAGCACGTAGGCGACCAGCAGCAGGATCAGCCCGAGGGCGACGTCGATCGCGGGGCTGACGCTGTTTTCGGCGGTGCTGGTGGCGCTGGCGTCGCCGACGACGAAGACGACGAGGAAGCCGATCGTGAGGCTGGTCAGCAGGGCGCCGGCGAGGTAGCCGAGCAGCAGCCGCTTCGGGCTCGGCAGGAACAGCATCACCGTCACCGCCGCGAGCAGGCTCGCGTTGGCGGCGGCGACAAGCGAGAGCAGGAATATGTCCCACATCGGAGATCAGGCCTGGGAGACCGCCGGGCTCGGCTTCGGCGCCATGATCGCGCCGATCACCCAGAGCACGGGGAAGATGATCCCGACCCAGAAGAGGACGAAGTGGCGCTTGCGGAAGGTCAGCGTCCCGAGCGTCACCGTAGGACGAAATAGAGAATCCCCATCAGCACCAGCATCAGTCGGCTCCTTTGGCTTGAGTGTCAGGACGCTCGCCGGCGGCGACAGGGGCTCCGGGGAACTCGCGCAGCGTCTGCTCGCGCAGCACCTCGGCGCCGGCGGCCGAAGAGGATCGCGAAGAGGAGGAAGCCGAGCGGTTTGTGGAAGGCGGCGACCGGGGCCCAGGCGACCAGGGCGATGAAGACGGCCGGCGCGACCACGTCGGCGGCCCCCGCTGCTCGCGCAGGTAGGGCGCGGCGGTGCGGCGCAGGCCCGTCGCGAGCTTGGTCGGGCCGGCCAGCCAGGCGCCGAGGAAGACGAGGACGCCGAAGGCGATCGCCGAGGCGGCGACGGTGACCAGGAGCGAGGTGCCGATCCCCAGACCGCTTCGGCGGCGGGCTTGGCCGCCTCGTTGGGGCCAGGGCGTCGACCACCTCGGTCCCGGCGAAGCCGCGCAGCATCAGCGCCAGGATGCCGGCGGCGACGAAGCCGAAGCCGGCCGAACGCAGCGCCGCGCCGGCGCGGCCCGGCCAGGTAGATCGCCAGCCCGTAGAGGATCAGCACCAGCAGGGTCAGCACGATCGGCAAGCCCCGGATCACCTTGGCGACGCTCTGGGCGGGGGAGAGCTGATCGGACTCGAGGATCGTCACCTGCCGGCGTCGGCCGGAACCTTGGCGGCGAGGCGTCGCCGACCCCGACGGTCGCCGACTGGGTGAGCAGCGCGCTGAGGTCGAGCGTGACTTCGCCGCCTTCGGTGGAGACGGTCGTGCCACCGCCGTCGAGGACTTCAGCAGCGACTCGTGGGCGGCGCGGTTGGCTTCCGCCCAAGCGTCTGCACCTCGGGTCTGCCAGGGCCTTTTCGGCGACCTGCGGCGCCAGCTGGCTGAGGCCGCCGGCGGCCGGACCGGCCAGCGCTGCAGTCGGGCGGCAGCGTCCTTCCAGTTCGGCCTGGACGTCGACGTTGGCGAACAGCTGGGCGGCGAGGTAGTTGGAGAGCTGGCTGGACCTCCTGGTTCTGCAGCAGCCGCTCGCTGGTGTTAACCCAGTTGTCGGTGTTGAGCGCCTGGCGGTTGGCCCAGATCGAGAAGATCGCGACGAAGGCGACCAGGGTGCCGAAGATAAGCAGGCAGGCGACGACCTTCGGGTGGCCGGGCTTCGGCCCGGCGCTGGCGGCTTCGGAGACTACAACCCGAACCTATGAGGGCGCGGCGGGCGCCGCATCATCCGAAGCAGGTGATTCGCCCAGCCATTTGTCTTAAAGCTGGTCAACTTTATCGTGGGCTGGGCCGTGCGCGGACGCCAACAAGCTCGAGCGCCGGCTCGTCGAGCCCTCCCCCTCGCGCGCCCTCGCCTCGTCCCTGCCGCCGCGCCAGCAGCTCCGCGCGGTCGGGTAGTTCGGTAGCGGACTATTTGTCCGCCGACCTAGTAGCGCTACCATCTGTATGGCGAACGCCGTCGCCACCAAAACCAGCCCGAGGCCGAATGCCCGCAGTGCTTCACGGGCGACCTCGGCTGGCTGCTCTACAACGCCAACTGGGCGCTGGCGACGGCGATGACCGCGGCCCTGGCGCCGCTCGGATCTCCGGCCGCGCCTACCACGTGCTGCGGGCCGCGACCAGTGGCGAGCACACCCAGAAGGCGCTGGCGGAGATGGTCGGGATCGACAAGACGACGATGGTCGTCACCGTCGACGAGCTCGAGGCCGCCGGCCTGGCCGAGCGGCGCCCCTCCCCCACTGACCGCCGCGCCCACGTGATCGCCGTGACCAAGGCCGGCGAGCGCAAGCTGGCCAAGGCCGAGGCGATCAAGGAGCAGGTCCAGGCCGAGGTGCTGGAGACCCTGCCCGCCGCCCGCGCAAAGAGCTGCTGGACACGCTCGGCACCGTCGTCCAGGGCCTGATGACGGATCCGCCCGAGTGCTCGGGCGCCCCCCGCCGCCGCGAGCCCCGCGCCTGAACTGATCGAAGAACCCCAGGGTTTAAGGCCCGTCTACGGGCGGTCGATGCGGGAGGCATGAAAACTCTCCGCCGCCTCCGTCGCCACCTCTCCTACGCCAACGTCATGGCCACGATCGCCGTCTTCGTCGTCTTCGGCGGAGTCAGCTACGCCGCCGCGAAGATCAGCGGCAACAAACTCATCAAGGGGAGGGTCGGCGCCGGCAAGCTGAAGAACGGCACGATGACCAGCGCCCAGGTCAAGACGGACTCGTGACCGGCAGCTTGATCAAGAGTCTTCGCTGGGACGGTGCCATCGGCCCAGACGGCCCAGACCGCGAACAGCGCGAACACCGCCACCAGGCGCGACCGCCACCACCGGGAGCGCCGATACCCTCGACGGACTCACTTCCCAACAGCTTCTGGTCGCCTGCCCCGTCGCCACCGAGCTATTCGGCGGCATGTGCTGGGACACGAACGTCCGCCCCGCCGACAGCTGGATCGAAGCCTCGAAAGTCTGCGGAGACGCCGGCGGCCGGCTGCCCTCCCTGAGTGAGCTGATCGCCTACGTCCTACAGCCGGGCGAACAGGTCACCGGGCAGAACTGGACGGGCGACGTGGTCGAAGACTGACGGGCGCAAAAGAGACCGTCCTCACCAGCGACGAGGGCCTGACCAGTTCAAGCGTCTCCTCGCCGACCAACCTCGACTACCGCTGTCTCTTCTACCGCGTCAACTGAGGCGCGGTCGAGTAGGCGGTCGCGGGCCAGAGCCTCCGGCGGATACTGGAGGAGAGCCAGGCCTCTGATCACTCGTTGCCGTCCCGCTGGTCGCCGAGGCCGTCAGGAGTGTGACTTCTTCGGAAGCCGAATCAGGCGCGTCCGCCTTCTCCGTTTCCGCCTCCTGCTCGCCAGCCCCGGCCCTGATCTGACTCGGCCTTGCCGCCGGCCCGGCCTTTGTCAGTATCTCCGGACATTGCCGTCTCGGCGGCGGTGCTCGATTTCTGCACGGTCACCCTTGCCACCGTGCCCGCGCCCTGGGCTCCCGCGAAGGCGGCGCCGCCCACGGCGAGTGCCGCGAGCGCCGCGGTCACCAGGAGCAATTTCTTCAGTTTCCAGATCACTTCCCTTTCGTTGGGTTGAGTGAGAGATGGTGCGGCAGCGCAGATGGGACAAGCATGAGACGAAACCCCGCTTCGCCTAAATCTTTTGGCCCGGGAACGGCGGTGCGATCTCAGTCGCTGAGGTGTAGTCCAGCCCGCCCTCTCCGATCCCCGGGGAGATCCAGCTCGGTCGAGGTCAGGAAGGCGACGAACATCGCGATCATCGCCGCCAGCACGAAGCTGACCAGGCCGGCGCCGAGCGCCAGCCCACCACGGCCGAGGAAACCGCCAGCCAGTCGGCGAAGGAGGCGCCGAGCGGGCGGGTGACCACGTAGGCGAACCAGAAGGCGAGGATCGCGTTCATCCCGAAGCGGAAGTAGCCGAGCGCCGGGACCGCGATGATCGCCGCGAACATGAGACCGAGCCGAAGTAGCCGAGGCCGAAGGTGACGGCGGTGAGGTCACCGGCGGCGGTGCCGAGGGCGAAGGTGGCGAGGACCGCGGCCCAGTAGAAGAGCTCGCGCCGCGCGGTGCGGATGCTGTGGATCGAGAGCGTGCCCTCGACCACGTACCAGGTGCGGAACACGACGGCGAGGACGACCGCGAAGAAGACCGTCGAGACGACGTAGGGGATGCCGAGCCCGACGTGGAGGACGTCGGCGGCCATCGTGCCGAAGACGCCGACCATCGCCACCGCGAACCAGTAGCGCCAGGGGATATAGCGGTCGCTTGGAGAACTGGAGGAAGAGCGCGACGACAAAGGCGATGCGCGCCGAGCACGACGGCGATCTCCGGCACCAGCCCGTGGACCAGCCAGTCGGACGTCGACTCCCCCATCGCCGGTCGTCAGCGCCTTCACAACCCAGAAGATCAGGCCGTCACTTCGGGCACCTTCGAGAACCCCTGCCGGGTCCGCGGAGTGAGGAGTCGGTCGAGCGCCACGAGGCGGCGATGATCGACGCCGTCGATTAAGGCCAGATGAGAGAGCGCTACCCCTCGCCGCGCGCTGACGGCAGGGTCACCCAAACGTCGGCGCCACCGCCAGTCACGGTTGCCAGCGTGCGCCTCGCCACCATGGGCGCGGGCAACCGTCCGCGACGATCGCCAGGCCGAGGCCACTACCGCCGTCACGATCGCCGGACGAGCGCGGCTGAAACGCTCGAAGGCTCGCGCCGAGAAAGTCCCCGGAAAACCCTCCGCCCGTGGTCTCGGACGTGGACCTCGACAGCGCCGTTCTCTTCCCTGGCGACGAGGCTCGATCGTGCCCGTCGCCGTGGCGGAGGGCGTTGTCGACGAGGTTGCCGACCGCCTGCTCGATGCGCAGACGGTCGGCGCTGATCGCGAGGGCGGCCGGCGCGTCGACCTCGATCCCCCGCCCGCCGCGTCGGCGGCCCGCCGCGCGAAGCGCGCTCGACGCCGCTCGAGAGCCTCGCCGAGGTCGAGTCGGCGCGAGCCGCAGCGGCAGCTCGCCCCGCTCGGAGCGGGCGATCGCAGCAGGTCCTCGGCGAGCTGGGTGAGGCGATCGGTCTCCTCGGCGGCGGAGGCCAGCGCCGCCCGCAGCTCCTCCGGCGTGCGGCCCTCGCGCGAGCGCCAGCTCCAGCTCGGTGCGGAGGATCGCCAGCGGCGTCCGCAGCTCGTGGCTGGCGTCGGCGACGAAGGCGCGCTCGCGCTCGATCGCGCGTCGATCCGGTCGAGCATCGCGTTCAGCGTCTCGCCGAGGTGGCGATCTCGTCGCCGGCCGCGGGCAGCGGCAGGCGCTGCTCCGCACCGCCGTCGAGATCTCCGCCGCCCGCGGCGCATCGCCTCGACCGGCCGCAGCGCCGCGGCGGCGACCACGTAGCCCGCCAGCGACGCCAGCAGCAGCGCCGACCGGGCCCGCCGATCAGCAGAAGCGCGGAGGCCGGTAAGGGCCTCGTCACGCGCCTCGGTAGCGGTGCCGACGACGACGATGCGCGCGCCGTCGTCGGCGCGCACCGGGACCGGCCAGCAGGCGCGAGCCGCCCGTCGACCCCGGCAACTGCGCTCGCGGTCGATGAAGATCGGTCCGCGCTGCGCCACCGCCGACCGGTCGGCCTCGAGCAGCGCTGCGCCGGCGCGAGGCGCAGGGTCGCGTCGACGACCCGCCCGTCGCCGTCGAGGACCTCGGCGAAGCTCTCGGCCCTGCCGACCAGGTGCTCGCGCCGTCGGCTGCGAGGCCGCGGTCGGCCTCCCGGACCAGCGCCGCGACGTCGCGGCGCGGGTGCGCAGCCCGGCGTCGATCGTCACGTTGAGCTCCGAGGCGTAACGCAGGTAGATGAACACGCCCGGCGCCGACGAGCACCAGCGCCATGACGCCGGCGAAGCCGAGGGTGAGGCGGCACCGGATCGAGAGGCGACTAAGCATCCGCCGTCCTTCCGCAGCCGGTAGCCGGCGCCGCGAACGGTCTCGATCGAGTCGACGCCGAACGGCCGGTCCACCTTCTCGCGCAGGTAGCGGACGTAGACGTCGACGACGTTGGAGCGGTTCTCGAAGTCGTAGTCCCAGGCCTGCTCGAGCAGCTGCGAAGCGCGAGAGGACCTCGCCCGGGCTGGCGCATGAAGACCTCGAGCAGGGCGAACTCCTTGGCGACAGCGGATCTCCGCCTCGCCGCGCCAGACCTGGCGGGTCGCCGGGTCGAGCCGCAGGTCGCCGACCTCGATCACCGGCGGGCGCTCGCTCGCGCCGCGGCGCACGAGCGCGCGCAGGCGCGCCAGCAGCTCGGCGAAGGAGAAGGGCTTCGTCAGGTAGTCGTCGGCGCCGCCGTCGAGCCCGGCGACGCGGTCCTCGAGGGCGTCCGCGCGCGGTGAGCATCAGCACCGGTGCCCAGACCCCCTCGCGCGCGCAAGCGCCGGCAGGTCTCGAAGCCGTCGATCCCCGGCAGCATCACGTCGAGGACGATCGCGTCGTACTCGGCGGCGCCGGCGATCCAGAGCGCGTCCTCGCCGCGCCGGCCACGTCGACCGCCAGGCCCTCCTCGCTGCAGCCCGCGGCGGATCAGCGCCGCCATCTTCGCCTCGTCCTCGACGACCAGAACGTTCATCTCTCCAACAAGGTTCCCAACAAAGATGAAAGCCAGATGAGAAGGGCCGCGGGCTAGGCGGGCTCCCAAGCGGCCGTGCATCGCGCGGCTCGGCCTGACGCCGAGACGAGCTCCTCGGAGTACAACGCTGAGATCCTTCTTCGTCCCCGAGAAATAGACGACCAGAGCGAGGATCGTGGCCAGGAAGATGACGCTGGTCAGGACCGTCCCCAGGCCGAGGCCGCCGTTTCTTCGACCGGCTGGGAGAGCCAGTCCCCGATCGAGGCGCCCAGGGGTCGGGTGAGGATGTAGGCGAGCCAGAAGGCGAGAATCGCGTTCAGCTTGAAGCGGAAGTGCGCCAGCGCGATCAGGGCGATCGCTGCGGCGAAGATCGCGGCCGAGGGCAGGAACCCGAGTTCGAGCTTCTCGGCGAAGAGGTCGCCGGCGGAAGTGCCGAGGGCGAAGGTGAAGAGGATCGCCAACCAGTAGAAGGCCTGACGCCGGCTGGTGACGATGGTGTGGACGGAGAGGGTGCGCTCAACCCAGTACCAAACGGCGAAGACCAGGGCGAGGGCGGCGCTGAAGACGTAGGTCGTCGTCTGCAGTTCGACCCCGGCGTTGTCGACGAGGTTGTCCGTGATCAAGGTGCCGACGACGCTGATCAACACCACAGCGAGCCAGTAGACGCCAGGGATGTACTTCCTCGACCTGAACTGGGCGATCAGGATCGCGATCAAGAGGGCGCGGACATGATGTAGGTCGTGTTGGTGAGACCGAGGCCGAGTTCTTCGTTCATCAGGTCGGCCGCCGTCTCCCCCACCGTCGTGCAGAGGATCTTGATGATCCAGAAATAGATGGTGACCTCGGGCACCTTGTTGAGCATCTGACGACCCAGCGACGGGGTGTCGTTGCGGTGGGCAGAGACTGGAGGCGACGCTGCGATCTCGTTCATGGCGCCGCAGTTTGGGACCCCCTGGTTAAACGGAGATGAGAGTCCCCTACGCGCTGGTCTCACACCAGATCGTCTGATACCGGACGATCTGCTACGGTCACGTCTCCGACCGGACTAACCCCTTGCAGGAGGCGACATGACCACCCCAGCGGCCCTTTCCCATCCCGACGCAGCACCGAGCGACAAGCGCTGGACCGCGCTGGTCGTGCTCTGCGCCGGGATGCTGATGATCATCCTCGACCAGACGATCGTCAACGTCGCCCTGCCCTCGATCCAGGACGACCTCGGCTTCAGCCAGTCGAGCCTGGCCTGGGTCATCAACGCCTACCTGATCGCCTTCGGCGGCCTGCTCCTGCTGGCCGGGCGGTCGGCGACCTGGTCGGGCCGAAGCGCGTCTTCATGGCCGGCCTCGGCGTCTTCGTCGGCGCTTCGCTGCTCTGCGGCATCGCCGACAGCGAGTCGATCCTGGTCGCCGCCCGCTTCATCCAGGGGGTCGGCGGCGCCCTCACCTCGGCCGTGATCCTGGGGATGATCGTGACCATGTTCCCCCAGCCCGCGCGAGCGGGCGAAAGCGATCGGCGTCTACAGCTTCGTCGCCGCCGCCGGCGGGTCGCTGGGGCTGCTGCTCGGCGGCGTCATCACCGAGGCGATCAACTGGCACTGGATCTTCTTCGTCAACCTGCCGATCGGCGTCGCCACCGCCGTCGCCGCGGCGCGGCTGGTCGAGCGGCGAGGAGGGGATCGGCCTCCGCGAGGGCGCCGACGTCCTCGGCGCCGTGCTCCTGGTCGGCGCCCTGATGCTCGGCGTCTACACGATCGTCGAAGCCGGCAACTACGGCTGGGGCTCGCTCCACACCCTCGGCCTCGGCGGCATCTCGGTCGCCCTGCTGGCCGCCTTCGTCGCTGCGCGAGCACCGCGCCGCCGACCCGCTGATGCCGCTGCGCATCTTCCGCTCCCGCAACGTCTCCGGCGCCAACGTCGTCCAGGCGCTGATGGTGGCCGGCATCTTCGGCATGTTCTTCCTCGGCGCGATCTACCTGCAGCGGGTGCTCGGCTACGACTCGCTCGAGGTCGGCCTCGCCTTCCTGCCGGTGGCGACGCTGATCGGCGTCCTCTCGCTCGGCTTCTCCGCCCGCCTCAACCTGCGCTTCGGCCCCCGCGCCACCCTGCTCCCCGGGCTGACGCTGATCCTGGCCGGGCTGCTCTACTTCTCGCGCTCGCCGGTCGACGCCACCTACCTCGCCGACGTGCTGCCGGCGATGGTCCTGCTCGGCCTCGGCGCCGGCCTCAGCTTCCCCTCGCTGATGAACCTGGCGATGTCGGGAGCCCACCAGGACGACGCCGGCCTCGCCTCCGGCCTGGTCAACACGACCATGCAGGTGGGCGGCGCGCTCGGCCTGGCCGTGATCGCCACCCTGGCCACGAGCCGCACCGAGTCCCTGCTCGCCGGCGGCGACGCCCAGGCCCAGGCCCTGACCGGCGGCTTCCACCTCGCCTTCCTGGTCGGCGCCGGCCTCGTCACCGTCGCGATCGGCATCGCCCTCGCCGTGCTGGAGCCGCTGCCGGCCCCGGCGCTGGAGGAGGCCGGCGAGGAGACGGCGCCCGCCGAGTTCGGCGAGCCGGCCTACTCCGAGGCGGCTTAGGAGCCGCCCTCGCCCATGGCGCCGACCTTAGGCTGGCGCTATGGACGAGTCTCCCAAGGAGCCCGCGGTCAAGCGCTTCGCCAGGGCGGCGCGGCGGCTCAACCGGCACCCGAAGCTGGTCTCCTCGGCGCGGCAGACGCGGGAGCGGGCGATGGGGGACGACGAGTTCGTCGACCGGCTCTCCACCGCCCGCGGCCGCCCCGCCGACCTCGCCGCCCGGCAGCTGGTCGCGGCAAGGGGCGCCGAGCACGGCGTGCTCGGCGAGCTAGGGCTGACGGCGCTGCAGACCTGGCAGCGGTTCTCCGAGCGCCAGGACCGCGGGCGCGGCAAGGTCGACGTCGCGATCCTCTTCACCGACCTGGTCGGCTTCTCCAGCTGGGCGCTGGAGGCGGGCGACCAGCTGGCGGTCGAGCTGCTGCGCGAGTTCGCCGAGGCGGTCGAGCCGCCGGTCCTCGAGCGGCGCGGCGAGGTCGTGAAGCGCCTCGGCGACGGCGTCATGGCCGCCTTCTGGGACGCCGCCAGCGCCACCGAGGCCGCCTTCGCCGCCCACGAGCGCACCGCCGCGATCGCGGTCGGCGGCTACCGGCCGCGGCTGCGCACCGGCATCCACCTCGGCCGCCCGCGCAAGCTCGGCGGCGACTACTTCGGCGTCGACGTCAACATCGCCGCCCGCCTCTGCGCCGCCGCCAAGCCCGGCGAGATCCTCGTCTCCGACCCGATCGTCGAGGACCTGGACCCGGCCGAAGTCAGCGCCAAGAGCCGTCGCTTCCGCGCCAAGGGCGCGCCGGCGGACCTGGCGGCGCACGTGGTCAAGCGGCGCTAGCCCTCCTAGAAGAGCTGGGCTTCGGTCACCGCCAGCACGGCGGCGCCCTCCAGCTCCAGCAGCTGCCGCTTGCGCTCGAGCCCGCCCGCGTAGCCGGTCAGGTTGCCGTCTTTGCCGACCACGCGGTGGCAGGGCGTGACGATCGAGATCGGGTTGCGGCCGACGGCGCCGCCGACCTTGCGGGCCAGGGTCGGGTCGGATCCCAGCTCCCGCGCCATCTCCCCGTAGGTGGTGGTCTCGCCGTAGGGGATGCGGTCGATCAGCTCCCAGACGGAGCGCTGGAACTCGTCGCCGCTGACCGTGGTCTCAGCTCGAACTCGGTCCGCTCGCCGGCGAAGTACTCGGCCAGCTGCGCTTCGGCCGGCTCGAAGCCTCGCTCGGAGCGGGCACCGAAGGCGTCGGGCGCGGGCATGTACCAGTGGCCCGGGAAGTAGAGGCCGGCCAGCACGCCGTCGGCGGCGACCAGCGTCAGCTCCCCGATCGGCGAGTCGATGCTGGTGTGGGTCCTGACCATCGAACGGCTCCTCTCCGTTGCGTGCCTTCCTCAATTAGAACGCTCGCGCCGGCTGTTTCGTGAGGTCGACCCGGGTGTTGCCAGCCGAGTGATGCCTTAAGCCGCCTATAACCGGCTTAAGGCATCACTCGGCTCGCTCTAGCATGGCCTCATGGCTCTGTGGCGGAGGAACGAGGCGCAGGCCATCCCCGGGGCGGTCATCCATCCGCCCACCGACGAGACCTCGATCGACCCCGAGACCGGCGCCGTCACCTCCCGGCAGGGCGCCGACATCGTCCTCCCCGCCGCCGCGCTCGCCGGCCTCTGGGACCCCGAGCACCTCGAGCGCGCCGCCCGCACCTACTGGAGCACGTTGCGGCGCTTCACCCTCGGGCTGATGCACGTCGACTACACCGAGACCGAGCGCTCGGTGGTCCTGCTCTCGCGGCGGCTTCCCCTGCTCACCTTCCGGGCGCCCGAATACGAGATGGACCGCTGCCGCGGGATCGTCCGCTGGCGCATCGACCGCGGCCTGCTCGTCTCCAACCGCGGCCGCGGTGGCGACGGCTACCTCGAGCTCGACTTCGAGCGCCACGACGAGGGCGAGCAGGTCCGCCTCCACGTCGCGGTCGAGGTGGCCAACTACTACCCGCGGCTGACCGGCCTCTCGCGCCGCTTCTACGCCAACACCCAGTCGCGCATCCACGTCCTCGCCTGCAACTACTTCCTCCGCCGCCTGGTCCGCCGCGAACTCGAGACCTCCAGGGTCGGCCACTTCGCCGTCCCCCGTTCCGCCGCGCAGACGCCGGACCCGGTCCCCGCCCGCGAGCGCGACTCGCTCGGCTAGTCCCTCCGGGCGTGCCGCCCGGAACAGGCAGATGCCGCGCCGGTGCTGCGCCTCGTACATCGGCCGCATCGCCATGCAGAACGCGGCGACCGGCCAGATCAACCCGGCGAAGAGGATGACCATCGCCGCCGAGGCCCAGTAGAAGGGCAGGACCCACCAGGGCATCGACGTCGCGGTGCGCCGGCTGGCGCGGATGAGGGCGCGAAAGGTCATCAACCTCTATGCGGCCCCGGGCCTCGATCAGATCAGCGGCACGCCGGCAGCCGCGACGTTGGCGCGGGTCAGCTGCCGAACCAGCGGGCGCGGCGGCTGGCGCCGAAGTGCTCCTTCTCGGCGACCAGCTTCGGCCGAGGGCGGGTTGAAGCTGCCGGTCCGCTCGGGGCCGGAGAGGAAGTCGATGTCGACGCTGCCGATCCGGCCGTCGCCGAACTCGATGTAACAGGTGCCCTGGCCGAGGTGGGGGCCGGGCCCCTCGCCGCCGCCGAGCTCGGCGATCAGGTCTGGGCGACGATGCGGGCCGCGCCCTCGGCGAAGACGCCGGCCTTCGGCACCCCGGCGGTGGCGACGTCGCCGACCGCGTAGACGCCGCGGAAGCGGGTCTCGCAGCGTCGCCGGGTCGACCGGCACGTAGCCGTCCTCGGCCATCCCGCTGGCGAGCACGACGTCGGGCGCGCGGTGCTTCGGCACGCCGAGGAAGAGGTCGAAGGGCGAGCTCGCTGCCGTCGTCGAGGACGGCGACCTTGCGCGCCGGGTCGAGCGCGGCGACCCGGCGGCCGGTGATGAGCTCGATGCCGCGCTGCTCGAACTCCGCTTCGAGCGCCGCCGAGGTCTCCGGCGAGGGCGGCACCGGCGCGCCGAACGGGATCACGAAGGAGATCTCGCAGGCGTCGCGGACGCCGCGCGCGCGCAGCTCGTCGTCGAGCAGCAGCGCGCACTCGCTCGGCGCCGGCGGGCACTTGAACGGCGCGCCGCAGACGCCGATCACCGCGTGGCCGGCGGAGAAGGTCGGGATGATCGCGGCCAGCCGTTCGGCCCCGGCGACCGAGTAGAACTCGTTGCCGGCCTCGCGAGGCCCGGGCGTGGCGTCGAAGTCGTAGTCGGCGCCGAGCGCGATCGACGAGGACGTCGGCCTCGTGGTCGCCGGCGTCGGTGCGTGACGCGCCGCGCCTCGGGGTCGATCGCGGTGACCGTCTCCCGCAGCAGCCGCACGCCCGGCTTGGCGAAGTCGCGCGTAGGGCAGGCGCACCTCCTCCGCGTCGCGCTGGCCGAACATCACGTCGAGCTTCGAGAAGCCGAAGACGAAGGCGTCGTTCTTGTCGATCAGCGTCACCTCGACGCTCGTCGCCGAGCGCCTCCGAGAGCAAGGTGCCAGCTCGAGGCCGCCGAAACCCGCGCCGAGGATGAGGACTCGCTCGCTGATCGGGCGAGCATATGCCCCTGGCTCTTCGTCAAACCAGACTCGGCGGCGATTTCCGTGTCCCAGCGTCAGCCCCGGGCAGCGTCCGCGGCAGCCCGAAATAGGGCAGCACGCCGTTGTCGCCGAAGCGGGTGATGTGGCGATCCCTCGCCCTCCAGGGCGAGCACGAAGAGGCCGCCGGCGCGGGCCACGTCGGCATGCGCGTCGCTGAGGTAGTAGGCGAAGGCGGGCTGGCCGTTGGCGCGGGTCGGGACCAGCCGGATGCCGCCGCCGCTGCGCCAGATGCGCCCGCGTTCGCAGGAACTCGCGCGATCGCCGCGCCGGCCCTGGTATTCGTAGCGGCTCGGGCGGCATGCGGATCCAGGCGTCCTCGGTCAGCAGCGCGACCACGGCCTCGATGTCGCCGCGCTCGAAGGCCTCGCTGAAGCGGTCGAGCAGCGCCGCGCTGGGCGGGCGAGTCGGGCAGCGGCCGCCGCCGGCGCGCTCCGGCATCGCCTCGATCGCCGCCCGCGCGCGCTGCAGGGCGCTGTTCACCGAGGCCTCGCTGGTGTCCAGCATCTCCGCGACCTCGGCCGCCCGGTAGCCGAGCACGTCGCGCAGCACCAGCACCGCCCGCTGGCGGGGCGGCATCCGCTGCAGGCCGGAGACGAAGGCGAGCCCGACCGCCTCCTTGCGTCTCGTAGCGGGCCTCGGGGCCGGCGGCGCGGTCGGGCAGCCCCTCGAGCAGCGAGTCGGGATAGGGCTGGAGCCAGATCGGCTCGCCGCAGCGGGTCGGCTCCGGCGCGTTGGCCGGGCCGTCAGCGCCCGAGCACGTCCCGGGCCGCCGGCCGCTGTCGCGCAGCGCGTTGAGGCAGCGGTTGGTGGCGATCCGGTAGAGCCAGGAGCGCAGCGAGGCGCGGCCCTCGAAGCTCGGCCAGCCCGCGCCAGGCGGCGAGCAGCGTCTCCTGGACCATGTCCTCGGCGTCCTGGACCGAGCCGAGGATCCGGTAGCAGTGCACCTGCAGCTCGCGCCGGTGCGGGTCGGTCAGCTCGCGGAAGGCCTGCTCGTCGCCCGCGGGCGCGCTCGAGGGTGGCGTCGGTCACCGGTCGATTCTCCCAAGGTCTGTGGCCTCCTCGTGCATGGGATAGTGACACCGCCGCGGCCGAAATTCATCGCTCAGTTCGCGGACCCGTCCGGTGTCTGCACCGGCATGACCTCAAAACAGAAGTGGATCCTCGTCCTGGCCGCCCTGGCGGCGTTCATGACGGCGCTCGACACGCTCGTGGTGACCACCGCGCTGAGCACGATCCGCGCGATCTCGGCGCCTCGGTCGAGCGAGCTGGAGTGGACGGTCAACGCCTACAACCTCAGCTTCGCGGTGCTGCTGATGACGGCCGCCGCGCTCGGCGACCGCTACGGCCGGCGGCGCCTGTTCGCCGACGGGCATCGGCGCTCTTCGTCACTCGCCTCGGCCGCGTGCGCGCTGGCGCCCTCGGTCGGCGCGCTGATCGCGGCGCGGGCGGTCCAGGGAGTCGGCGCGGCGATGGTGACCACGCTGGCCCTGGCGCTGGTCAGCGCCGCCTTCCCGCCGGAGCGGCGCGGCGCGGCGCTCGGCATCTTCTTCGCGGTCAACGGCCTCGCGGTCGCCGGCGGCCCGCTGGTCGGCGGCGCGGTCACCGAGGGGATCGCCTGGGAATGGATCTTCTGGCTCAACGTGCCGATCGGCCTGGCGCTGATCCCGCTCGTCCTGACGCGCATCCCGGAGAGCCACGGCCCGGACTCGCGCGTCGACCTGCCGGGCCTGGCCTGGTCAGCGCGCGGCGTGTTCGGCTGGTCTGGGGGCTGGTGCGCGGCAACGGCGCCGGCTGGGCAGCGCCGAGGTCCTCGGCGTCGCTCGTCGGCGGGCGTCGTCCTGCTGGCCGCCTTCGTCCCTTCGAGCTGCGCACCCGGGCGCCGATGCTGCCGATGCGGTTCTTCCGCTCGCGCGCCTTCTCGGCCGGCAACGCGGCGATCTTCTGCGCGGTCGGCGCGCTCTTCTGCGCGCGTCTTCTTCATGTCGCAGTTCCTCCAGGTCGGGCTCGGCTACGGGCCGCTCGGGGCCGGCCTGCGGCTGCTGCCCTGGACGGCGACGCTGTTCTTCGTCGCCCCGGTCGCCGGAAAGCTGGTCGACCGCTTCGGCGAGCGCCGTTCCTCGTGATCGGGCCGCTGCTGCAGGCGGTGGGTATGGGCTGGATCGCGCTGATCGCCGAGGCCGGCATGTCCTACGGCCAGCTGATCGCGCCGCTGATCGTGGCCGGCGTCGGGCATCTCGATGACCTTCCCCGCCGCCCAGAACTCGGTCGTCGGGTCGGTGCCCGCGGAGGCGATCGGCAAGGCCGCGGGCACCAACAGCACGATGCGCGAGCTCGGCGGCGTGCTCGGCATCGCGATCGGCGTCGCCGCCTTCGCGGCGCCGGCGAGCTACGCCTCGCCGATCGAGTTCAGCGACGGCTTCGTCGCGGCGATGGTCGTCGCGGCGGGCCTCTCGCTGCTGGCGGCGCTGGCGGGGGCGGCGCTGCCAGGGCGGGTTGGAGCCGGGTCTGCCGCAGCGCTCGCCCCGGCGGAACCCGCGACCGAGGAGGTCGATGACATGGGCTTCACCGTCGCCCGCTACACGGTCAAGCCTGGGCTGGAGGAGCGCAACGCGGAGCTGGTGCGCGCGGTCTACCGGGAGCTGGCGAGCGCTGGCGCCGGCCGGCTTCCGCTACGCCACCTACCGCCTCGATGACGGCCGCACCTTCGTCCACGTCGCCGAGCGGACGGGAACGGCGACAACCCGCTGCCCGGCCTGAAGGCGTTCCGCGAGTTCCAGGTGGACATTCGCGAGCGCTGCGAGTGGGGGCCGGAGGTGGGCGGCGCCGAGCTGATCGGGCGCCTCGGCGCCTAGCCGCGCGCGACTCAGCCGCGGGGACCGGGGATGCCGCGGAAGCCGAAGGCCTGGCTCTCGCGCCCGGCCTGGACGAACCAGCACTCGCCGTTCATCTCGCCCTCGAAGAGCTCGACGACGACGTCGACCACCTCCCGCACGGGGATGATCGGCAGGCCCTCGGCCAGCAGCAGCTCGCGGATCGGGCCGATGATCGCCGTCTCGGCGAAGCCCGGGCAGACGGCGTTGATGCGGATGCCGTCGGCGCCGAGGACCGGGCCGAGCGAGCGCACCAGGCCGACGACCGCGTGCTTGTTGGCGGCGTAGACCGGGTCCATCGGCACCGCGGTCAGCCCGGCCAGCGAGGCCGTGGCCACGATCGCGCCCCCGCCCCGCGCCTTCATCGCCGGCAGCACCGCGTTGACCCCGAAGACGACACCGTCGATGTTCACGCCCATCGCCCGCCGGTAGGCCTCGAGGTCGAAGCCCTCGCCGAGCTGGGTTCCGAAGGCGACGCCGGCATTGAGGAAGGCCAGATCGAGCCCGCCGTACTCCTCGACCGCGACCTCGACCGCCGCCTCGTTCTGCTCCGGCTCGCGCACGTCGCAGGGGACGAACAGCGCCCCGGTCGCCTCGGCGATCTCGTTCCCGGCCTCCTCGTTGACGTCGCAGGCGACGACCTTGACCCCGCGCCCGGTCAGCGTCTCGGTCAGCGCCCGCCCGAAGCCGCTGGCGGCGCCGGTGATCAGGGCAACCTGGTCGCTCATCCCGGCACCTTTTCACAGCGCCCGGCGCTAGTGCTTCTTTTTCTTCCCGGCGAGGACGACGTGGATCGTCTTCTTCGAGGTGACCGGGGCCTGCCCGGTGCAGGTGACCTTGACGGTCGCCTGGATGTCCAGCTTGCCCTGCTGTTTCAGCAGTTCTTTGCCGGCCTTGTTCAGGTACATGAGCAGCGGCTTGGTCTGGCCTTCGTGGAGCTTCAGCTTGCCGCTGCCGACGAGGATCGGCTTCGGCTTCTTCTTCGAGCTCGTCGCCGGCCGGGGCCTGATCCCGGCCGGCGCCGCGGCCTTCGGGGACGAGCCCCGGGTCGAGGCGCCGCAGTCGGGTGCCCCGCAGCCGACGATCAGCATGTGGATCGGCCCGCTCGGCGGTGATCGGGATCCGTTTCGTGAACCAGACGATCTTCGGCTTTTTCGCGCCTGGGTGGGGCGGCGGTAGCTGTTGGTGCTGCCCAGCGCCCGGGGGCTGCCCTGGTGGCGCCGCGATGGGTACTCGCCAGGCCGGGTCGAAGCTCTTGCCGTCGCTGGTGAGTGGCGGGCACTGCCGGAGCCGTCGGCGTTGACGAGATAGAGGTTGGTCGCGCCGGCGTTGGGAAACGGCGTCTGTCCGTAGACGAGTCGCGGGCCGTCGGGCGACCAGGACGCTTCACGGGCATCCCCTTCGCCGGGACTTCGCCAGCGGGTGGTCGCCGCTGCCGTCCGCAATGGTCACCCGGTAGACGGTGGCGCCGCTCGCCGCGGTCGCCCGGTAGGCGATCCGGCCGCCATCCGGGGACCAGGCGCTGAAGGTCCACTCGGTTTGGGTGCTCGGCACGACAATCTGCGGGGTCCCGCTGCCGTCGGCGTTGACGATGTCGAGGTTGACGTAGCCGAATCCGGAGTTGTAGTCGTCGAAGGCGATCTTCAGCCCGTTGGGCGACCAGTTCGGTTCGTGCCCCTGGCCGTTGGCCAGCGGCTGACCGATGCCGCCGAGGGAAGAGGCTATGTAGATCTGTTCCGGTTCGTTTTTGACCACCGCGTAGACGATCTTCGAGCTATCCGGGGACCAGCTCGGGTGCCGCTTGGCTCCGCCCCCGCCGATCTCCAGCGGGAAGACCGAGGTTCCGTCGGCGTTCTCGACCCAGACCTTGTCGTCGCCGGCATTGTTGCCGCGCGTGAAGGCAATGCGGCTGCCGTCAGGCGACCAGGCGAGGTCGTCGATCGCCTTGTTTTCGGCGGGGAAGTCGCTGATCTGGGTAGCGAGGTTGATTTCGTTGCCGCTGCCCGTCGCGGGCATCACGAAGACGTTCTTTCCGC
The DNA here is from genome assembly GCA_963829445.1 of uncultured Solirubrobacterales bacterium. Lineage (GTDB taxonomy): Bacteria > Actinomycetota > Thermoleophilia > Solirubrobacterales > 70-9 > VAYN01. The sequence continues at coordinate 156,038 of CAWHIW010000019.1, forward strand.
CATGACCGGCTTTGGTGAAGTCGCTGACGAAGGCGACTTTGCTGCCGTCCGGCGACCAAATCGGCTTTTCGTCGTAGCTGGTGGCGCCGTTGTCGGTGAGGTTGGTGACCGCCCCCGGGCTGGCTGGGTCCATCAAACAGATGTCGAGATCGCACCGGTAGGCGATTTCGTTCTGCGCGAGCGCCGTGGGCGTGGCGACACCCGCCAGGGCCAGGCAGCTTGCGAGGGCAATGAGGAACCGGCGTGGAGGAAGTGGCATCGCGCGAGCTTAGCCCAGCTCTCCGCCGGTTCCAATCCGCCCCGGGTTCAGGCTTGCCTGCTCGGCCCGGCAGCGCCCAGGGTCACGTTCACCGCGGCGCCGGCCGGCAGGGCCTTGCCCGCTTTCGGGTGCTGGGCGACCACCTTCGCCGGTCCTGCTTCTCCCCGCCCACCGTGCCGATCCAGCCAGCGCGGCGTGCAGTCCGGCGCGCCGCCTTGAGCTTGCGGCCCCGCAGACTCGGGACGATGCAGCGGGGCTTCGGGGCGACCAGGCCGGGGGCACTCGGCAGGGCCGAGTATCCGAGAGAATCAAAGTAGAGTTTCTTGATCGACTTTCTCGACTTTGTGTAGTATGCCCCCGCTCTCGTCCACGACAGCCATACCGGACCGGTCTCCCTCCCGGCAGAGAACCGGCCTCCACTCACCCCCACAAGGAGGCATTGATGCCACGAATCAACTGGAAATCACGATGGCTGAGCCCCCGGCTCACCGCCGCTGCCGTGGCGCTGGTCGCCACGGCCGTGCCCGGACTCTCGACCGGAACCGCGGTCGCGAAACCCGGCCCGCACGGCGGTCATGACTCGCCCGGCCACCAGTGGCACTGGCCCGGCCACGGCGGCAAGCCCGGCCACGGCCACACGCCCAACATCACCGTCCCCGGCATCGACACCACGGTCGCGCCCCAGGACCTGGCGCCGCCGCCGATCACCGTCCTGCAGGACAACCCAGGCACGGCGCCCGGCGCCGTCTTCGCCGGACCGAAGATCGTCACCCCCGGCACCCCGGGCCAGCAGGGCCCGGAGATCATCGACAACGAGGGTCAGCCGTACTTCTTCCTCCCGATCACCTGCCCTACCAGGCGAGCGATTTCCGGGTGCAGCAGTACAGGGGAAAGCCGGTCCTCACCTTCAACGTCGGCCAGAGCACCGGTGGTCCCGGCCACAGCTCCGGCGAGAGCGTGATCCTCAACCAGCATTACCAGCAGATCGCGACCGTCAGCGCCGGCAACGGGCTCAGCGCCGACCAGCACGAGTTCCGGCTCACCGACAAGGGCACGGCGCTGATCACCGTCTACCACGCCGTCCCGTACGACCTCTCCAAATACGGCGGCCCGGTCGACGGCCAGGTCTACGACGGCATCGCCCAGGAGATCGACATCGCCACCGGCAAAGTCGTCTGGCAGTGGAACAGCCTCGACCACGTGCCGCTCTCCGACAGCTACATCCCGGTGCCGACCGACCCCAGCAAACCGTGGGACTACTTCCACATCAACGCGGTCAACCCGGACACGGACGGCAACCTCCTGGTCGACGGCCGCGGCGTCTCCACCGTCTACAAGGTCAGCCACAAGACCGGGAACATCATCTGGCGGCTCGGCGGCAAGTCCTCGGACTTCCAGCTCGGCCCTGGAGTCCAGTTCAACGGCCAGCACAACCCGCTGCCGGAGACCGGTCAGGCCAACACCTACCGGATCTTCGACAACGGCAACGGCGGCGGCCCGGCGACCGGCAAACCGTCGCGGGTGATCGACGTCAAGATCGACACGGCGGCGAAAACCGCGACCCTGGTCAACTCGGTCGAGCACCCGGACGGGGTGATCGCCAACTCGCAGGGCAGCTCGCAGCGTCTCGGCAACGGCGACCTGTTCGTCGGCTGGGGCAGCGTCGGCCGCCTCTCGGAGTTCGACGGCTCCGGGAACCTGCTCTGGGACGGCCAGGTCCCGGCCGGCTACGACAGCTACCGGGGCTACCGGTCCCCGTGGGTCGGACAACCGCTGACCGACCCGACCGCCGAGGCGTCCCGCGTCGACCCGACCCACGTCGACGTCGACGCGATCTGGAACGGCGCCACCGAGGTCGACCGCTGGCTCGTCCTCTCGGGCCAGAGCTCGCACCACCTGCACCCGGTCGGCCTGACCGACTGGGCGGGACTGTCCACCGACGCACAGGTCCGCACCGCCGACCCCTACGTCGAGATCGTCGCCCTCGACGACGACGGCGACGCGATCGGCCACTCCGACCTCGTCCAGGTCCACTAGGACGAGCTGCGCCCTCCCCCGCCCGGAGCCGCGAGGCTCCGGGCGGGCGGGGCCGTCGCCTACCGCGGCGGCAGCGGCGCGCCGCGTTCGCGCTGGAGCTTCTGCTTGCGCGGCAGCAGCGGCAGTCCCAGACGGGCGCATCCCAGGCCTTCCGCGTGCGGCAGCAGCGGGTGCCGGTGCCCGGCCCATACCCAGTGCCCGCTCGGCATCGCCGCCGCCAGTTCCCAGAGCACTTCGGGATAGGCGCCATCCTTCGCCATCTCGCGCAGGATCGGCCAGTGCCTGGAGGTGGCCATCGCCCGCTCGGCTTCGCGCGCCGCCGCCACGTCGGCGGTCCTGCGAGCCTGTGCCCACTGCCTGAACCAGAGGCAGGAGACGGTGCCGGTCACGTTGGCGCCCACCTGGTAGCGGGCGGTGGTGAGGCCGGTGTCGGGGACCCGCGACGGCTTGAAGGTGCCGGGCAGCGGGATCCCCTTCAGCATTTCCCGGACCGCGGCGCCGTGGTCGGCCGCTTTCACAACCTTCGCCGGCATCGCGTCGAGCCAGGTCTCGGAATCGACCTTGGTCAGCCAGTCGAGGCGTTCTTCGAAGGCCGCCTGATCGGGGACCGCTGCCCTCAGTTCGAGCAGGTAGCCGTCTTCGCTCCAGAGCGCGACCATCTGCCGGTTGCCCGGCCCACCCTGGTTGACGTAGAACTCGGCGCGGGTGTCGACCTGGGCGGTGGCGCCGAGGACCGGAAGCTCGACCCAGCGCTGGCCGTGTGGGTGCAGGGTCGAGCGCTGCATCGCGATCGCGTCGGCGAGACTGCCGTGGCGCCAGCGCAGTTCGACCCGGCGCTGGCGCACCGCCGGCGGGAACATCCCCGACTCGCGCTCCCTCGTATGGATCGGGAATCGAGACCCCGGCTTGCGCACGGGCGGGCCGGCGTCGGTGATCCGGACGCTTTCGTAAGGGATCGGCTTGCCGGTGACGAATTCCATCGTCCCTTCGGTGCCCTCGCGCCTCACTTCCTCGTTGGCGTTCTGGACCCGCCAGCCCGGTCCTTCGAGCAGCAGCAGCGGCGTCGACTCGGCGAAGCGGATCAGCTCCGCGCCGTAGGCCCTGGAGGGAGCCTCCGAGGCGCTGCCACCGAGGAGGAGCAACACCGCGATCCCCGCGGCGACGGTCGCCATCCCGGTGACGCCGAAGAGGCGACGGCGACGGCTGGCGGCGCTCGGCCAGGGCATCGCCTCGCCCTCCAGGACGTTGTCGCGGCCGGGCTCCGGCGCGTCGCCGCCACGTCGCGGAGCGCCGCCGCCGGCCTCGGCGACGATCGCCGCGGCCAGGTCCGCCTCCGCCGGGCCCAGCTCGAGCTGGGCCATCCGCCGCTGGGAGGCCGGGTCCGCCTCCCGCAGCTTGCGATCGATCTCCTTCGCCTTCATCGCGCCTCACCCACCTCCATCTCCTTGCTTTGTCGTTCGCCCGCCTGGTCCAGAAGCCGCGCCCGCAGGCGGCGGCGCGCCCGGTGCAGGCGCGTGCGCGCCGTCACCGTCGAGATCCCGAGCACGCGCGCCGCCTGGCTCGGCGTCAGCCCCTCCATGCCGATCAGCATCAGCAGCTCGCGATCCCCGTCCCGCAGCCCGGCGAGCGCCTCGATCACGCCGCGCGGCTCGGCGGGCAGCTGCACCGGCAGCTGGCGCCGCAGCTCCTCGCGCAGCCGCTCGGCCAACCGCGTGCGCCGCTTCACGCCGCGCCTGTGGTTGGCGAGCACCCGGCGGGCCGTCGCGTACAGCCAGAGCCGCGCCTCGTCCCCGAGCGGCACGTCGCCGAGCCGGCGCCAGGCGACGAGGAAGGTCTCCGCGACCACGTCCGCCGCGTCCTCGGCATCGGCGCTGCGCCGCAGCGCGTACCTGAGGATCTCGCGCTCGTGCTCGCCGTAGAGGCGCGAGAACCGCGCCTCGGCGAGCTCCTGGGGGAGCGCCTCTGCGACCGTGGAATTCCGGCTCATGGTTGGTTCATGTCCGCCTCCGGCCCAGCGTTTCACTTCCGGGCTCCTCAGATCCGCCTGCGGGAGAATCGCCCGATGGCGAGCGATCCCGAGTTCGACCTCAGCGCGGGAGAGGCCCGGCGCCTGGCGGTCGCCGCGCAGGGCTTCGGCCGCCCACGGCCGAGCGGACGGGTGGACGCCAGGCACCTGCGGCGGGCGATCGACGACGTCGGCCTGCTCCAACTCGACTCGGTCAACGTCTTCTGCCGCTCCCACTACATGCCGGTCTTCTCGCGGCTCGGCCCCTATCCGCGGCGGGCGCTGGACCGGCTGGCCTGGCACGAGAACCCCGGCGGGAAGGCGCGGCGGGCGGGGCCGCGGGAGCTGATCGAGTACTGGGGCCACGAGGCCTCGCTGCTGCCGGTCGAGCTGCAGCCGCTGCTGCGCTGGCGGATGGCGCGGACGGATGCACTGGCGTGGAAAAGCGTGGCGCGAGTGGCGGCGGAGCAGCCGGAGCTGGTCGAGTTCGTGCTGAACATGGTGCGCGAGCGCGGCCCGATCCGGGCCTCGGACCTGGCGGCGAAGAGCCGTCGGCGCGAGCCGGGAGAGATGTGGAGCTGGAGCGAAGAGAAGACCGCGCTCGAGTACCTCTTCTTCGCCGGGCGCGTCTGCGCGGCGCGCCGGGTCAACTTCGAGCGCCTCTACGACCTGCCCGAGCGGGTGCTGCCGCCGCCGGTCCTCGAGGCGCCGACCCCGTCGCAGGAGGAGGCCCAGCGCCAGCTGCTCCTGATCGCGGCGAAGCGGCTGGGAGTGGCGACCGAGGCCGACCTCGGCGACTACTTCCGCCTCCCCCGCGCCGAGTCGAAGGCCCGCGTCGCCGAGCTGGCCGAGGACGGCGGCCTGACCCCCGTCCGCGTCGAGCGCTGGCGCCAGCCCGCCTACCTCGCGACCGAGCGCCCGGCGGGCATGCGCCGGGCGGCTGCGGCGCGAGCGCTGCTGACCCCCTTCGACTCTCTCGTCTGGGCCCGCGACCGCACCGAGCGCCTCTTCGACTTCCGCTACCGGATCGAGATCTACGTCCCGGCCCCGAAACGCACCTACGGCTACTACGTCCTCCCCTTCCTCCTCGGCGACCGCCTGGTCGCCCGGGTCGACCTCAAGAGCGACCGCCAGGCGGGCCTGCTGCGCGTGCGGGGCGCCTTCGCCGAGCCGGGCGCCGACACCGCGCGCGTGGCCGCGGAGCTGGCCGACGAACTGCGGCTGCTCGGCGAGTGGCTCGAGCTCGGCAGCGTCGCGGTGGCGCGCAAAGGCGACCTCGCGGCGGCGCTGCGCGGCGCGCTCGCCTGACGAAAGGCTCGATCAGGGAGCAGAGGGTGGCTGACCGGGCTCGAACCGGCGACCGCCTGGACCACAACCAGGAGCTCTACCAACTGAGCTACAGCCACCACGCGTCTCTCAATCTACCGGGCCGGGCGTGCAGGCAGCGCCTCGCGCTCAGGCCAGGGCGGGGGCTATCTCCCTGCCCATCAGCTCGATCGCGTCGAGGTCGCGGTGCAGCAGCTGCTGGCCCATGATCCGGGTCAGGCCCGCCGCCTCCAGCTCGCGCAGCTGCTCGATCGCCTGCTCGGTCGTGCCCTTGATCGTGCTCTCGCGCAGGCTGGCCAGGAAGGCGTCGCCGTCCTCGCCCTCTCCTTTCCACTGGGCCAGGCGGCCGGCGCGGTCTCGCAGTTCGGCCTCGTCCGCCCCGACCAGCCAGCCGGTCATCATCGAGAGCGGCAGGGTCTTGGGGTCGCGCTCGGCCGCTTCGCAGGCCTCGTCGAGGCGCGTGCGGACGTCGGCGATCTCCTCCGCCGTCGCCATCACCGTGTTGTACTCGTCGGCCAGAGCGGCGGCCAGGCGGAGGCTGCGCGGGCCGCCTTTGCCACCGAGGATCAGCGGCAGCCGCGGCTGCTGCATCGGCTTCGGCTGCGCGTCGAGGTTCCGCGCCCGGTAGTGGCGCCCCTCGTAGTTGAACGGCCCTTCCTCCCAGTGGCGGCGGATCAGTTCCATCTGCTCCTCGAGCGCGTCCAGGCGCGGGCCCGGCGCGGGCAGGTCGAAGCCGTAGGCCTCGTGCTCGCGGTCCCACCAGCCAGCCCCGATCCCCAGTTCGACCCGGCCGCCGGAGATGTGGTCGGCGGTCACCGCCATCTTCGCCAGCACCGCCGGGTGGCGGAAGGTCGCCGGCGAGACCAGCGTGCCCAGGCGCAGCCGCTCGGTCGTCGCCGCCAGCGCCGCGATCGTCGCCCAGGCGTCGAGCGCGCCGCGCTCGCGGCGGTCGTCGACCGAGAGGTAGTGGTCGGAGCGAAACAGCGTCCCCACCCCGTGCTCCTCACAGGCGGCGGCGATCGCCTGCCAGTCCACCCAGTTCACATCCTCCTGGCCCTCGATCATCAGGCAGACGTCCACGGCGCTCCTCCTTCGGGTTCGGGCATCGACGCTCTCACACGCACCCGCTACCCGTTTGCGGCGACAAATCGCGCGAAGGCCTCGAACCCCGGCGCGGTGCGCTCGACCAGCGCCGGCTCGGCCGCGGCTGCCCGCTCCGGCAGCGCCTGGGCGCCGGCGTTGCCGAGCGCCGCGACCGCCTCCTCGATCATCTCCGGCACCGCCAGCCAGGCCTCGACCAGGGCGAAGTCGGCCTCGGGGTGAAAGAGCACCCCCCAGGCGTTGCCGAGGCGGAAGGCCTGGTGCTCGGTCTGGGCCGAGGAGGCGAGCGGCTGCGCGCCGTCGGGCAGGCCGAAGACGTCGCCGTGCCAGTGCAGGACGTCGGTGCTGGGAGCGAGGCCGCCGAGCACCGGATCCCCGGGGTCGACGACCGCGACCGGGGCGAAGCCGATCTCCGGCCCCTCCCCCGCCCGCACCTCGGCCCCGAGCGCCCGCGCCAGCAGCTGCGCGCCGAGGCAGATGCCGAGCAGCGGCAGCTCCCGCCGCACCGCCTCCGCCAGCCACTCGCGCTCGGTCGCCAGCGCCGGGAAGCGCTCGACCTCGTCGACGTTCATCGGCCCGCCCATGACGACAGCGCCGGCGACCTCCTCGTGCGCCGGCAGCTCCTGGCCGGCAAGCGGCTTCACCGTGCACACCTGGAGAGCGCCGCAGGCGTCGAGGATCCGGTGCGGCCCCTCCCAGGGCACGTGCTGAATCGCCAGCAGGGTGGGACGGTCGTCCACGCTCATCGCCCGCCAGGCTAGCCTCCGGCTATGAAGATCGACGTCGCAGCACCCGCCTGCCCGCGGATCTCGATCGTGAAGACCGGCTGAGGTGAGCCTCGGATCCATCGCCCGCTGCAGACGCAAGCCCAGCTCGGCGAGCGCAACCGGCGGCCTCGCGCTCGGCGCGCAGGCAATCGGCGCCCAGGCGGTCGGCCCCACGGTGCGCGCCCCGCTCGCGATCGCCGCCCTCGCCGTCGGTGCCACCGCGATCGGCGCCTTCGCGATCGGCCGCCTCAGCGTCGGCCGCCTCTCGGTCGGTCGCGCCAAGTTCGGCAAGGTCGAGATCGACGAGCTCGAGGTCGGGCGGCTGACCGTGCGCAAGGGCTCCCTCCCCGGATCGGCGGCTCAGAGCAATGGGACCTGACGCGTATCCAAGTTTGTCCCCCCTATGGCGGGGACAACTCTGGGCACGGCGCGTTCTCCTACTCGCGATCCCCGCCCTCGCGATCGCCGCGCTCGCCGTCGTCGCCGCCGGCCCCGCCCACGCCCTCGGCCCCGCGCCGGAACTCGGCAAGTGCCAGCTCTTCCCCGCCCCGCCCGAATCGCTGCCGCCGAGCGCGTCCTCGCTGCCCAACCAATCCGCCTGGACCCAGGACATCTCGAAGGCTCCGCGCGCCCCGCGCTCGGCCGCCATCGTCGCCTACATCGACGCCCACGGCGGCGACCACCTGCATCCGGACTTCGGCTCCCCCCGCGCCTACGGCTTCCCCTACTCGGTCGTCGGAGCCGGCCAGCCGCAGCTGCCCGATCCACTACACCGCCTACGGCGACGAGAGCGACCCCGGCCCCTTCCCGGTCCCCGCCCGCGCCCCCGTCGAGGGCGGCAGCGGCAGCGACGGCGACCGCCACGTGCTCGCCGTCGACGCCGGCGAATGCAAGCTCTACGAGCTCTACCGCGCTTTTCCCGACGCGACGCCCCAGCCCCACTGGAACGCCGACTCCGGGGCCGCCTGGGACCTCGACTCAACCGCCCTGCGGCCCGAGGGCTGGACCTCCGCCGACGCCGCCGGCCTGCCGATCTTCCCCGGCCTGGTCCGCTACGACGAAGTCGCCGCCGGCGGCCTCGAACACGCGATCCGCGTCACCTTCGACAGCACCCGCAACGCCTACGTCCATCCCGCCGTCCACTGCGCCGGCGACAGCTCCAGCGCCGCCGCGCCGCCGATGGGCCTGCGGCTGCGGCTCAAGGCCGGCTACGGGCTCGGCGGCTTCAGCGGCCCCGCCCGCACGATCGCCGAAGCGATGAAGCGCTACGGCCTGATCGTCGCCGACAACGGCTCCAACTGGTATTTCAGCGGCAGCAGCGACCGCCGCTGGGACGACGACAACCTCAACCAGCTCAAGCGCATCCCCGGCAGCGCCTTCGAGGTGGTCAAGAGCGCCGCCGGCGTCCATGCCTGCTGACCCGGCGCGACCGCCGCGCCTAGCGCCGCATCACCACCCGCCAGATCTTCCCGAAGAAGGCGAGCACCCCCATCGAGACCAGCAGCCCGATCGCGCCCAGCAGCAGGAGGAAGAGGACGAAGGCGACGATCGCGAATGGGACGAAGAGCAGTTTCACCCGCCCCGATTCTCCTACCGTGAGCTAAGCGAACCGTTAAGCGCCGCCGTCGCTGGGACGAGGAGTGCATTTGACGCGCCATGCGTGCTGAATGCACTCCTCTTCGCCTCAGCCCCGGGTGCCGCCGCCGCGCCCATCGGGCGACCAGCCGGGGCCGCGGAACATGTAGCCGAGCCGCTCCCGCCAGCCGCTGGCGCCGCGCACGTCCCGCGCGATCGCGGCGAACTCGTGGAAGGCCACCCGGTGCAGCTTGGAGGTGCGCAGATTCTGGGTCAACCCGTACCGCACCCGCTCGGTCTCCCCCTGGAAGGTGCCGAACAAGCGGTCCCAGACGATCAGGATGCCGCCGTAGTTGCGGTCGAGGTAGAGCTCGTTGGAGCCGTGGTGCACCCGGTGGTGCGAAGGCGTGTTGAAGACGAACTCGAACGGCGCCGGCAGCCGCCCGATCCGCTCGGTGTGGATCCAGAACTGGTAGATCAGGCTGATCGCCTGCTGCAGCAGGATCATCCAGGGCTGGAACCCGAGCAGCGCCAGCCCGGCCCAGAACGGCAGCGCCGTCATCGGCGTCCAGGTCTGCCGCAGCGCCGTCGAGAGGTTGTAGTGCTGGGAGGAGTGGTGGACGACGTGGCTGGCCCAGAAGACCCGCACCTCGTGGTGGATGCGGTGGAACCAGTAGTAGGCGAAGTCGTCGGCGAAGAAGAGCAGGACGTAGGTCCACCACTTGTCCGCCGGCATCCGCAGCGGCGTCAGCTCGTAGAGGCCGGCGTAGATGACGACCACCCCCAGCTTCCAGACCGCGTTGATGACGACGTTGCCGGCGCCCATCGAGAGGCTGGTGCGGGTGTCGCGCGCCTCGTAGCCGACCAGGTCCTCGTCGGCGGCGAGCCGGAACGACCAGAGCTCGACCGCCAGCAGCAGCACGAAGGCCGGAATCGCGTAGAGGATCAGCTCTCCCATCGGGCGGAACCTTAGATGGAGAGCGAGATCGGGCCATCACGATAAGATTGACTGACGAGTCAATCGACACGAAAGGCTGTCACATGGCTTCCAGCGGCACCCAGGTCTCCCCGGCGGACTTCCCACCCCCCGTCGAGGTCGAGAAGGAGTTCGTCAAGCGCGGGCTCGACGGCGAGGACGACCGCATCGAGATCGGCGTCGCGATCGTCGGCGGCGGCACCGCCGGGCTCGCCTGCGCCAACCGCCTGCTGCAGCTGCTGGGAGACGATCCGGAGACGATGGAGAAGCTGGGCGAGGTCCCGGTCGCGGTGATCGAGAAGGCGAAAACCTGCGGTGGCCACAACCTCTCCGGCGCGGTCATGCGTCCCGGCCCGCTGCAGGAGCTCTTCCCCGACCTCAGCCGCGAGCAGTGGCGCCAGCAGGGCTTCGCCTTCGGCGAGGTCGAGAAGGAGGCGATCTACCTCCTCCCCAACGGCAAGCGCAAGCTCCGTATCCCGCCCCCGCCGCCGCAGCGCAACCACGGCAACGAGGTGATCTCGGTCGCGGCCCTCTGCCGTTACATGCAGGCCCAGGCCGAGGAGGCCGGCGCCTACCTGCTGACCGAGACCGCCGCGACGCAGCTGATCGTCGAGGACGGCGCCGTCGTCGGCGTCCGCTCCGGCGACAAAGGCCGCGGCAAAGAGGGCGAGGAGCAGGGCAACTTCGAGCCCGGCACCGACATCGCCGCCAAGGCCACCGTCCTCGCCGAGGGCTGCTGGGGCCACCTCACCGACGCCGCCGTCGGCGAGTTCGACCTCGACGAGGGGCGCGAGCCGCAGGTCTGGGAGCTCGGGGTGAAAGAGGTCTGGAAGGTGACCAAGCCGCTCGACCGCGTCATCCACACGTTGGCCGGCTGGCCGCTGAAGATCTCCGCCAAGTACCACCAGATCGGCGGCTCCTGGATCTACCCGATGAAAGACGAGAAGACCGGCGATGACCTGGTCTCGATCGGCTTCGTGCTCGACCTCGACTACGCCGACGCCACCAGCTCCGCCCACGACCTGCTGCAGCAGTTCAAGACCCACCCGCTGGTCCGCGACATCCTCGAGGGCGGCGAGCGGGTCAGCTGGGGCGCCAAGGCGATCCCGGCCGGCGGCTACTGGGCGATGCCGAAGCTGTCGGCCCCCGGCGCGGTCCTCTGCGGCGACGCCGCCGGCATGGTCAACCTGGCGGCGCTCAAGGGCGTCCACCTGGCGATCAAGTCGGGGATGCTGGCGGCGGAGTCGATCTACGCCTCGCTGAAGCAGGGGACGAACGACTTCACCGCCTACGAGGAGACGATCGCCGACTCGGTCGTCGGCAAGGAACTCTACGAACAGCGCAACACCCGCCAGCCCTTCCAGAAGGGGCTGATCAAAGGCGGGCCGCTGGTCAACCTGATGATCGCGACCAAGGGCCGCTTCCCCGGCGGCCGCTGGAAGATCCACCGCAACGACGCCCAGCCGATGTTCATCGGCAAGACCAGGGACAACTACCCGACCCCGGACGGCAAGTACACGTTCGACAAGCTCTCCAGTGTCTTCATCAGCGGCAACGCGACCCGCGACGACGCCCCCAACCACATCCGCGTGCAGAAGCGGGTGCCGCGGGAGATCGCCGAGACCTGGGCCTACATGTGCCCGGCCGGGGTCTACGAGATCCCCGAGGACGCGCCCGCCGAGGGCGAGGTCGACGTGATCGTCAACTACACCAACTGCGTCCAGTGCGGCGCGATCACCGCCAAGGGCGGCCGCCTGACCCCGCCCGAGGGCGGCGACGGCCCGCTCTACCAGAACACCTGAGGGGCAGATCCAAAGTGCGGCAGTCCTTTGTGGCCCTATGCGTCACAAAGGACTGCCGCAAGGGCGGGGTCGTGCCAGGACCTATGTACTGAGGTCGACGGCCTGGCCGATCGGCAGCCAGCGCACGCTTGTGCGGAAGCTCTCCGGCGCGGTCGCGAACTGGGCTTCGATCGCGTCGCGGCCCTGGCGGAAGTGCTTCCAGCCCTCGTAGTGGATCGGGATCACGGTGCGCGGGCGGATCTGGCAGCAGAGCTCGATCGCTTCGGCCGCGTTCAGCGTGTAGCGCAGCGGACCGGTGGTGGGGAACTTGACCCCGCCGAGGTGGACGATCGCGGTGTCGACCTCGAGCCGGTCGGCGACCGCGCGGACGCCGTCGTAGAGGACGGTGTCGCCGGAGATCCACAGCACCCCCTGCTCCTGGCCCTCCCAGCGCAGAGCGAAGCCAATGACCTCGCCGACGATCGGGTGGCTCAGCGGCGGCCCGTGCCGGCACGGGGTCGCGGTCACCTCGATCGGCGTCCGCCCCGACGCCTCCAGCGTGGTCGAGTCCCAGGCGGCGAGCCCCCGGGCGTTGCCGCCGAGCCGCTTCGCTCCCGGCACCGTGGTGACCACGGTCCCGGCCGCAGGCAGCAGCGCCCGGCCGGCGTCGTCGAGGTTGTCGTCATGGTGATCGTGGGAGAGCAGGACCGCGTCGATCTGCCCGAGCTCGCCGGGCGCGAGCGCCGGCCCGGCCAGCTTGCGCGAGCTCGTCCCCCAGCCGAAGTTGTATTTGCGCCCGGGCGCATCGAAGGTGGGGTCGGTCAGCAGCCGCCAGCCCCCGACCTCGATCAGGACGGTCGGGCCGCCGATGTGGGTGATGCGGATTCCCTCCATGCGCGCGGTCATTATCGTGTCTGCGGTCGGGCTTGGATATGGGACGCCTCTACAAAGCCGCACTCCTCTGCGCTCTCGCTCTCTTGGCGCTGCCGCTCGGCGCCGCCGCGAAGGCGCCCGAGGCCGCGCCCCAGGGTGCCGCACTCGCGACCCTCGGCAACACCGTCCTGGCGGCGCTCGCCTCCTCCACCGGTGCCGACAAGGCGCTCGGCGCGCTCGGCAACGGCCTCGCCCTGATCGAAGCCAGGCGCAAGGTCGAAGCGAAGCCGCCCGCCGCCTATGGCACCGCCGTCGCCGCCTCGCCGCCGCCGGCCCCGACCGATCCCGTCAGCGATGCCGCCCGCCTCGGCCGGCTCCAACGGCACCACGATCCCCCGCCACAGCGCCGCCGACCGCGAAAAGATCTTCGCCAGCACCCGCGCCGCCGGGAGCGACGGCTCGACCTCGATCCTGCTCACCGGCATCGCCCTGCCACCGCCCGGACGCCCCGCAGGCGGTCAAGGACGTGATCAACAACGCCAACATGATCGTCGGCCGCCCCTACATCTGGGGCGGCGGCCACGGCTCCTTCTACTCCTACGGCTACGACTGCTCCGGCTCGGTCAGCTTCGCCCTCTTTGGCGGCGGCCTGATCCCGGAACCGCTCACCTCGGGCGCCCTCGAGGGCTGGGGCGCACCCGGTCCCGGCAAGTGGATCACCGTCTACGCCAACGCCGGCCACACCTTCGCCGAGATCGCCGGCCTGCGCTGGGACACGGTCGGCGACGAGCAGGGCACCGGCCCCCGCTGGCACCTCGCCCCGGCCTCAGGCGACGGCTTCGTCGTCCGCCACCCGCCAGGCTTCTGAGCACCTCTCAGGAGGTGAGTCCTTTCTTGGAAAGTGGCAACTTCTTCGTCAGGACGGCCACGGCGCTGAGCGCGAACAACACGGCGATGATCGCGTGAAGCAGCCAGTCGTCGGCCCTCGTCACCGCAGTGACTCCATTGAGGAGGCTGAGCATCAGATTGAGCCCGGCGATCGCCCGCCTTTCCCCTGGGGAGAGCGGGCGACGCCCTCGTTCACGATTCGCTGGCATGAGTGTCGCCGCCTCCGGCTTCGAAGACCCTTCAAACCGGGGCAGCCATTCCCTGGTGGTGTCGCCGAGTTCGCGCCGCCAACCTAAGACGACGACCGCGACGCCGAGCGTGATCGCGACCACCCAGGCGATGAGTTCACTGCTCATAGCCGCAACATACCGGCGGCGGGTGAGCGCCCCCGGCAGGATTCGAACCTGCGACATCCGGCTTAGAAGGCCGGCGCTCTATCCAGCTGAGCTACGGGGGCTCAGGCGCCTAGTTTGACGCCGAAGCGGCGGTCATGCCGGCGGATTCCGCCACCGCAGGCCGATCGCGTAGCCTCACCCGATGCCCAAGGTCGAGCTAGCCGGGACGGAGCTCACTACGAGCGCGCCGGCTCCGGTGAGCCGCTGCTGCTGATCCAGGGGATGAGCGCCAACCACAGGGCCTGGGGGCAACCGTTCTCCTCTCTGCTCGAGCGCGACTTCGAGGTGATCGCCTTCGACAACCGCGGCATCGGGCTCTCCAGCCCAGTCACCGAGGCCTTCTCGATCGCCGAGATGGCCGCCGACACGGCCGCGCTGCTCGACGCTCTGGAGATCGAGAGCGCCCACGTGCTGGGGATCTCGATGGGCGGGATGATCGCCCAGGAGCTGGCCCTCGCCCACCCCGCGAAGCTGCGCTCGCTGACCATCGGCTGCAGCTACTGCGGCGGCGAGGGCTCGCAGCTGATGGATCCCGCCGACTTCCAGGGGCTGGTCGAGGCGATGGGGTCCGGCGACCAGGACCGGGTCTTCCGGGCGATGTACGAGCTCAACCTCTCCCCCGGCTTCCGCGCCGAGGAGAGCCGCTACGCCGACTTCACCGCGATGGCCAGGGCGCTGCCCGCGCCGCGCGAGACGATCGGGCTGCAGGTGCAGGCGATCGTCGCCCACGACACCAGCGCCCGCCTGCCGGGCGTCGCCACGCCGACGCTGGTCGTCCACGGCACCGCCGACCGCGTGCTCGGCTACCCCAACGGCCCGCTGATCGCCTCGCTCATCCCCGGCGCCCGCCTCGAGACCTACGAGGACGTCGGCCACATGTTCTGGTGGGAGCAGCCCGAGCGCAGCGCCGACCTGGTCCGCCAGCACGCCCTCGCCCCCGCCTGAGCCGCCGGCCTACTTGCTGGGACAGCCGGCGGGGTCGAGCTTGCCGTCGACCTTGAAGACGTAGTCGGGCTGGGGCACGATCGTCGGGCTCGGCGACGACCAGCTTCAGCGCCGGGTCGTCCTTCACCCAGGCGTAGATCGGGTACCAGTATTCGGCCGTCGGGGAGTCCTGGGTGAATTCGCTCATGATCAGGTAGTCGTAGTCGCCGGCGTTGATCTGGCGGCGGAACGCCTGGCAGGTGGTGGCCAGGCGGTAGGTGCCGTGCGGGCCGGGCACGCCGATGTATTTGACGTGGTTGGTGAGGTCGGCCGCCGTAGAAGCCGTACTGGCCGAAGATGATCTCGCTGGAGCCGACGATGCCGATCCGCTTGTCGTGCTGGCGGCGGGCGAAGTCGTAGGCTTTCTGCGGCCCGCCTTCGCCCAGGAACAGGGTCGATTTCGTGTAGTGGTGGTCGGCGTACTGGACCTGCTGGGCCCGCCCCAGCACCACCGCCAGCAGCAGCACCACGGCGCCGACCGCGGCCACCAGCCCGCGGCTGAACTCGCCGCGCACCCGTCCCAGGACCAGCCCGGCCGGCACCCAGACCAGCGCCAGGGTGATGAAGATCGTCCCGAAGATGTAGCCCGGGTACCAGCGCGGCGTGGTCAGCACCGTGATCGCGTAGACCCCGGCGAAGAAGAGCAGCGTCTGCCAGGCGCGCTTGTCGGGCGCCCGCAGCGGCCGCGCGATCGGCAGCAGCGTCATCGCCAGCACCAGCCCCGGCACCAGGTAGCGGGTGTTGGTGAAGAAGCCGGTCGGCGAGCCGTCCTGGCCGGCCGCGGTCAGCGGCGTGAACAGGTAGACGAAGGCGGTGGCGAGCGCCGCGGCGGCGATCACCTGCAGGATCCGGTTGCGCGAGCGCACGACGATGAAGACCGCGGCGGCGACGGCGCACGATCAGGATCAGCGGCCAGAGCGGCCCGAAGGCGTTGTCGAGCTGGGGGAAGAACCAGCGTGCGGTAGATCGTCGGCTCGCCGAGGTAGTGGGCGACGGCGAAGCGCGGCCGCGGGTCGAGCGGCATCTGGTCCGGGGTCGGCAGTTTCAGCGGGCCGAACTTGGTGATCGGGATCGGGTTGCCGCCGGTCTTGATCGCCGCCCGCAGGTACCAGTAGCCGCCGACCACGAGCATCGGCACGCGCCATCACCCAGGCGGTGGTCCAGCGCCGCCCGCGGCCGCTGAAGAGGACGACCCCGATCGTGATCGCGACCACCGGGATCAGGAAGGTGTACTTGACCGAGCCGGCCAGCCCGGCGGCGATCCCGGCCATCACCAGCGGCCCCTTGTCGAGCAGCGGCGCGTCGCTCTCGGGCGCGTCCTGCACCGCCCCCGCCACCGGCGCCCGCCGCTGGTGGCCGTTGATCAGGAAGGCGGCGAAGGCGATCAGGAAGGCCAGCCCCATGATGTCGTTGCGCCCCTCGCCCGGCTGCGTCTCGATCATCACCCCCGCGTCGAGCACGATCGCGCCGGCGACCAGCGTCGCCGGGCCGACCTTGTAGGGGCGGCCGACGCACCAGGCGGCCAGCAGCGCGATCGCCAGCCAGAAGAGGTTGATCAGCGGCGAGAGCCAGTCGCTCTTGAAGAGGACGATCGCGGCGCCGTGGATCAGCTCGCTGCTCTGCGGGTAGAACCAGGCGGCGAGCCGCAGCGGGTCGGTGAAGTGGAGGTGGACGGTCGAGTGTTCCTGGGCGATCCCCGCCGCGAAGGGCATGTGGTACCAGGTGGTGTCGCCGCCGAACATCCCCAGGTCGAGGTTGAGCTGGGAGGGGAAGGTCCACTCGGCGACGGTGAAGGAGGCGACCGCGAGGGCGATGATCAGCGCCGCTTTCCCCACTTTCGGCGCCGGCACTTCCTGCCCGTCGCGCGGCGCCTTGGCGCGGCCGAGCGCGGCCGCGCCGAGCCCGACGGCGATGCAGAAGAGGACGATCCAGCCCAGGTACAGCTGGCTCAGCGTGCCGAGGATCTCCAGCGAGACGACCAGCAGCGCGACCGCGATCGTCGCCTCGGCCAGCCGCGCCAGCGCGCCGGAGAATTCGGGCACGATCCAGCGCCGCAGCCAGTAGCCGCCGAGGCCTAGCGCCGCAACGATGCCGATTACGGCGAGGCAGCCGCCTATGTAGGAGCCGAAGGAGGGTGCCACGGGCGCGGGATGCTATTCACCGCGCCGGTGGACCATCCCCGCGGCTAGGACGCGGGCGGTCGGGATGCGGCAGGCGACGCCGGTCCCGGCCAGGCCGCAGTAGCCGTTCGGGACCTTGTGCAGGTACTGCTGGTGGTACTCCTCGGCGTAGTAGAAGGGCCCGGCGGGCTCGATCTCGGTCGTGACCGGCTCCTTGCCGGCGGCCCGCAGGTCGGCGTCGTAGGCGTCACGCGCCATCTCCGCCGTCGCCTTCTGGGCGTCGTTGGCGAAGTAGATGCCGGAGCGGTACTGGGTGCCGACGTCGTTCCCCTGGCGCATCCCCTGGGTCGGGTCGTGCTCCTCGAAGAAGACCTTCAGCAGGTCCGCGTAGGAGACCTTGGCCGGGTCGAAGGCGACCAGCACCGCCTCGGCGTGGCCGGTCCGGGCCGAGCAGACCTCGTCGTAGGTCGGGTTCGGGGTGGTCCCGTTCTGGTAGCCGACCGCCGTCGTGTAGACGCCGTCGAGTTCCCAGAACAGCCGCTCCGCGCCCCAGAAGCAGCCGAGCGCGAAGTAGGCGACCTCGATCCCCTCCGGGAACGGCGGCTTGAGCGGGGTGCCGAGCACCGCGTGGGTCTCGGGGACCGCGAAGGCGGGCTCGCTGCGACCGGGCAGCGCGTCCTCCGGCGCGGGCATCTTCGTCTTCTCAGGGTTCAGCATCGTCATCAGCTTTCCGAGTCTGTTCATGTCGTTTCCTCCTTGCCACTGAGGCTACGGCAGAGGTCTAACGAGCCTGTGAACTGGCGACTGAAGCGTTTTGGCCCATGGGGCCGAGGTCGTGGAAGGCCTACGCGCGAAGTCGTAGCTGACGCCGGTCAGCTCTTCGGAGACGTCCCAGAGCCGCGCCGCCGTCGCCTCGTCGCGCCCGGCCCGGACCGGGCTGACGACCTTCGGGTGGCCGCGCTGCTCCTCGAAGCCGTCGGGCCCGATGAAGAGGCCGCCGTCGAGGTTGGGGCGGGTGGCGGCGTAGAGCTCCGGCAGCGCGCCCATCTCCGGGCTCTGGCCGACGAGCAGGTTGGTCACCCTCATCACCGTGCGGTCGAGCAGCGGCGGCGCCGCCGTCTGCAGGTTGGTCGACGCGTAGCCGGGGTGGGCGGCGAGGCTCTTGACGCCCGAGCCGGCGGCGCGCAGCCGCTTGTCGAGCTCGCGGGCGAAGAGGACGTTGGCGAGCTTGGACTGCCCGTAGGCGCTCCAGCGGAAGTAGCGCCGCTCGCCGCTGCAGGTTGTCGAAGGCGATGCGGCCGAATTTGTGGGCGGTGCTGCTGACCGTGACCACGCGCGCGTCCTCCCGTCCCTGCATCCCACCGAGCAGCAGCCCGGTCAGGGCGAAGTGGCCGAGGTGGTTGGTGCCGAACTGCAGCTCGAAGCCGTCGGCGGTCTGCGCGCCGCGGCGGCGCCATCACCCCGGCGTTGTTGATCAGCAGGTCGAGGCCGCCGCGCTCGGCCGCGAAGCGCGCGGCGAAGGCGCGGACCGAGGCGAGGCTGGAGAGGTCGAGCTCCTCCAGGGCCACCGAGGCGTCGGGCACGCTCGGCGCGGATCGAGGCCACCGCCGCCTCTCCCTTCTCCAGGTTCCGGCAGGCCAGCACGACCTCCGCCCCGGCCGCGGCCAGCGCCCGCGCCGCCGCCAGCCCGAGCCCGCTGTTGGCGCCGGTGACGACCGCGGTCCGTCCCGCCTGGTCGGGGATGTCCGCCGCCGTCCACTTCTCAGCCATCGCCGCCCCCCAACTGGGTCAGGATCGCGCCGCTGTCCATCTCGTCCCAGGCCTCGGCGATGAGGCCGTCGCGAACGCGCAGGATCGCGGTCGAGGTGAACTCGACCCGGCCGCCGGTCGCGGCGACCCCGAGGAACTCGCCGCCATGGGTCCCGCCCCAGCGCTGGCGGGCGGCGACGAGGTCGCCCTCGCCGAAGAGCAGCTCGATCTCGTGACTGGAGATCGGGGAAGGCGGCGAGGAAGTAGTCGACGGCCTGGCGCTGGCCGGCGCGGCCGCGGGTCTCGCCGTTGTGGACGAAGTCGACGCTCAGCAGCCGCTCGCAGGCGCCGGAGTCGCGCTCGACGATCGCCTCGCGGTAGAAGCGGCGGACGAGCTCCTTGTTGGCATCGGCCGGCATCGAGCCGACCGTAGACGATTGCCGCCGTCCCGGACGAGCGGGTACGGTCCTCCGCGATGGGTTGCTTCGTCGTCCTCTTCGCCTTCATCTCGCCGCGCCTGGCGCTGTTCGCGCTGTTCCTCTTCAGCGACCTGCTCAGCCGCGCCTTCGACAGCTGGTTCGTGCCCTTCCTCGGCTTCTTCCTGCTGCCCTGGACGACGCTCGCCTACGCGGTGATGTGGAGCAGCTCCAACCGCGTCTCCGGCTTCGAGTGGTTCATCGTCATCCTCGCCTTCGTCGATCGACCTCGGCTCCTACGCGAGCCGCGGCCGCATGCAGCGCTCCAGCGCCTGAGCGCCGCACCCGCGCGGCCGGCGAGCCGGCGCCTAGGGATTGAACGGGTAGGCGAGCCGGATCTGGCTTTTGGAGACGACCATGAACGGCCGCTCCTTGACCGTGCCGTCCACCAGCGAGGTGATTTCGGCGTTGGTCAGCGAGAGGAACTCGAGGTCGCCGCGGTTGAGCAGTCGGAGAAGCGGCTCTTGTAGCCCTCCGGCGGCAGCGTCACGTCGCCGACGATCAGCTGCCGGTCGGTTTCGAACACGGCCCGCTCGACCCGGTGCGCAATCTGTTCTCCCTCGTTCATCATCCCGTCCTATCGGTACGAAGTCCCTGCAAACCCGAGCGTACAAACGTCCATTGCACCGGTTCGCCCAGTGCGCCCTCTCAAGCGAAACAGGCGACATTGCGCCATTGGTGTGGGATCGGCACACTGATCGGGGAGATGAACGGTAATCGAGACAGGCTCCTCGCCGGCACGATCGCCGTCGCGGTTGCCGTCCTGGCGCTTGTCGCCGCAGCGAGCGCGGAGAAGCCGGTCTCGGTGCAGGTCGGCAGCGTCCTACTGAGGGTCAACGACGGCTACAGCCCGAAGGCCGTCTCGAGAGCCGTGCCAACGCCGGTCGCGTTCACCTTCAGCGCCTCGATCCGCACCGCTGACGGCACCCACCCTCCCGCGCTCAACCGCCTCCGGCTCGAGCTCGACAAGGACAGCGCTGTCGACGTCCGCGGCCTCCCAACCTGCAACCCGAAGATCCAGTACCAGAGCACCCGTCGTCTGGAAGAAGCCTGCGCGGAAGCGATCGTCGGGAGCGGCCAGGCAAGCTTCGAGATCGCCTTCCCGGAACAGGTCCCAACCCCAGACCTGGGCAGGATGACCATCCTCAACGGCGGCGTCCGAGGAGCCGTGACGACCCTCTACGCCCGCACCGACATCTCGATCCCAACCCCGGCAGCGATCGTTTTCACGATCAAGATCAAGAGGCTCCCCGGCGCCCACACCGGCTCAGAAGCCCTGATCTCGATCCCGAAGGTCGCCGGCGGCAGTGGCTCCCTGACTTTGTTCAACGCGACGATCGGGACTGTCATCCTTCATCGCGGGCAAGCGGAGCCACGTCGTCACCCTCAAATGCCCGGATCGGAAAGTCCGCACTCACTTCGAAGCGAGCTTCGAAGACGGCACCATCGCCGACGCGGACCTCGTCCGCCCCTGCACCCCAAAGCCCTGAACGCGGCGAGCGGGAGAACTGCGAGTCATCGACTCGTGAGAATCGATCGCAGTCGACTGGTCCGGCAAGGCCAAGGGGCCGGCGGAGTCTCTGTGGCGAGCCGAGGTCCGGCGACGGCAGGCTGACTGAGCTGAGAAACGGGCTCGACCGCGGTGAGCTCATCGCGAAGCTTCTCGAGCTTGGTGAGGCCGAACCCAGCATGGTCATCGGACTGGACTTCGCCTTTTCGTTCCCCGCGTGGTGGTGCGAGGAGAAGGGCTGGTCGAGCGGGAAAGGCGTGTGGTCAGCGATGGGGCATGAGGGCGAGGATCTGCTTGAGGGATGCGAAGACCCCTTCTGGGGGCGCCCGGGCAAGCGAAATCCCCATCCGAAAGCACGGCGCTACAGGCGAACCGAGAGCAGCGAGGACGCGGTGCATCCGAAGTCCGTCTTTCAGATCGGTGGCGCCGGTGCCGTGGGCACTGGATCGATTCGCGGGATGCCACATCTATTGACGCTTGCCGAGAACGGCTTCGGCATCTGGCCGTTCTCCGAGGGATGGCCGCGCGTGGTGGAGATCTATCCGCGCGCGCTGACCGGTCCCGTCAACAAGGGCAGGTGGTCAGCGCGACACGACTATCTGCTCGGGCACTTCCCCGAGCAGCCGAGGGACCTTCTCGAGCGGGCCGCCGGCTCCGAAGATGCCTTCGACGCGGCGGTCTCCGCTCTGGTCATGAGCGAACACGAAGCGGAGTTGCGAGCCCTTGGTCCGCTGGCCGATCCGGCCTGCGGAATCGAGGGGAAGATTTGGCGGCCTGAGCCCCCCGGACGATGACATGGACCGTGCCGCTTCGCGCGAGAAGAAACCCGCATCAGCATCCCGCGGCCGCCACTCGCCTCGATGCCTCCAGGGATCGGGCCACGTTCTTCGGCCGAGTCATCGGGTTGAAGGCAAACTGCGCGACCTCTCATACTTAAATGCCGAACCGGCTTCCGCTTCGCGCGAAAGGCCGCTGCCCACAGCTGATCCTTATCGGGGCGCCCGGATTCGAACCGAGGACCTCCGCCACCCAAAGGCGGCGCGCTACCAGGCTGCGCCACACCCCGACCGGCGCCAGTCTAGAGTCGAGGTTCGCCATGGCGGACGTACAGCCGCTTCAAGGCGCTGCACTACGACCTCGGCGAAGGTCGGCTCGCTGGACGCGGTCGCCTCGCCGCCCTATGACGTGATCGACGCCGCCGGGCGGGCGGCGCTGCTGGCGCGCTCGCCCTACAACGCGGTCGCGATCGACCTGCCGATGCCGTTCGACCCGGCCGACCCGGCGAGCGAGCCCGATGGCGACCCCTACGAGGAGGCGGCGCGGACGATCGACGCCTGGCGCGCCGACGGCGCGCTGGTCGCCGACGCCGAGCCCTCGATCTGGGCGCTGACCCAGGACTACACCGCCCCCGACGGCTCCAGCCACAGCCGCCACGGCGTCCTCGCCCGGGTCCGGGTCGTGGACTACGACGAAGGCGTGCGCCCGCACGAGCGCACCCACCCCGGCCCGCTGCTGGACCGGCTCGAGCTGACCCGGGCCACCGGCTACAACCTCTCGCCGATCTTCTCGCTCAGCACCGACGACCCCTGGCCGCTGGTCGAGCCGGCGCTCGGCCGCCGAGCCCTGGGGCGAGGCGACGGACGAGACGGCACCGTCAACCGGGTCTGGCAGGTCGACCGACCCGGCGGTCCACGCCGCGGTGAGCGAGCGCCTCGCCGACGCCGAGCTGCTGATCGCCGACGGCCACCACCGCTACGAGACCGCCCGCGCCTACCGCGACGAGGTCGGCGGCGAGGGCCCGCACAACTACACGCTGATGGCGCTGACCGGGCTCGACGACCCCGGCCTCACCGTCTTCCCCACCCACCGCCTGCTCTCCGGCTTCGCCGCCGACCCCGAGCGCCAGCGCCGCCTCGGCGCCGGCCTGCGCGAGCTGTTCGAGATCGACCGAGGTCGCCCGCGAGCGAGATCGACCCCGGCGGCGAGGACGGCGTCGGCGTCTTCGGCCTCTACGACAACTTCCACAAGCAGGCCTACCGGCTGCGCCTGAAGGACACCGCCGACCTCGACCGCCGCCTCGCACGGCAAGCCCGAGGCCTACCGCCGCCTCGACTCGGCGATCCTCGAGACGCTGGTGCTCAAGGGCCTGGCCGGGATGAGCGACGAGGACATCGACGAGCGCCGCGGGCTCGAGTACGCCAAGAGCGTCCCCGAGGCGCTCGCGCTGGTCGACGGCGGCGAGCTTCGACGTCGCCTTCATCCAGCGCCCGGTGCCGATCGAGCAGGTCAGGGCGGTCGCCGAGACCGACGAGAACATGCCGCCGAAGTCGACCTACTTCTTCCCCAAGGTGATGACCGGCTTCGCCTTCAACCCGGTCGCGCTGAGGCCGCCGCGTAGGATCGACCGATGGTCAAGATCTACACCAAGAAGGGCGACGACGGGACCACCTCGCTCTGGTACGGCGGCCGCGTCCCCAAGCACCACGGCCGCACCGAGGCCTACGGCTCGCTCGACGAGGCCTGCTCGCAGCTCGGCGTCGCCCGCGCCCTCTGCGGCGCCGAGACCAGGCCGAGCTCGCCGGCGACATCCTCCGCCTCCAGGACGACCTCTTCGTCGCCGGCGCCGAGCTGGCGACCGCGCCGGAGGCGGCCGAGCGGCTCGAAGACGGGATCAGCCGCGTCACCGAGGCGATGGTCGCCGAGCTCGAGCGGCTGATCGACCGCTACATGGACGAGGTCGAGCTGCCGCCGAAGTTCGTCATCCCCGGCGGCAACCAGCTCTCGGCCCAGCTCGACGTCGCCCGCACCGTGATCCGCCGCGCCGAGCGCCGCATCTCCGCCCTCGCCGAGGCCGGCGAGCTCGGCGAGCGAGACCGTGATCCACTTCGTCAACCGCGCCTCCGACCTCGCCTACGCGATGGCCCGCTGGGCCGACGTCGACGACCCGGCCCTGTTCGAGGGCCGCGGGCCAGGCGCTGACGCGTGCGGGTCGTCGCCCGCCGGATCGCGGGCCTCGCCCACGAGGTCGACCTCGAGGGCGGCCACGCGCTCGTCGTCGACGAGCCCGCCGACCGCGGCGGCACCGACACCGGCCCGCGCCCGACCCAGCTGCTCGCCGCCAGCCTCGCCGGCTGCACCGCGATCACGATCGAGATGTACGCCGAGCGCAAAGGCTGGGACGTCGGCGCGATCGAGGTCGACGTCGACGTCACCTACGACGGCCGGCGTCCCCGATCCACCTTCGCGGTGGCGCTGCAGCTGCCCGCCGGAGCTGACGAGGAGCAGCGCCAGCGGCTGCTCGGTGATCGCCGGCAAATGCCCGGTCCACAAGGTGCTGGCCGGCGAAGCCGACGGTCACCGTGGCCGAGCGCCTGGAGGCGCCCTGAGTGGACCTCGGGCTGAAGCGGGCGCGCCTGCGCCGTCACCGGCGCCAGCCGCGGCATCGGCCGCGAGACCGCGGCGCAGCTCTGCGCCGAGGGCGCCAGCGTGCTGCTGGTCGCCCGCGACGAGGAACGGCTGCGCGAGGTCCAGGAAGAGGCCGGCGGCGCCGGCGCCGACGGCCGGCGGCCGCGCCGCGCGTGCTCGCCCTCGACGTCACCCTCGCCGACGCCGGCGAGCGCATCCTCGCCACCGCCGAGGAGTACTTCGGCGGCCTCGACGTGCTCGTCAACAACGCCGGCGCCGCCAGCTGGCGCGACCTCGACGAGGTCCCCGACGAGGACTGGCGCGCCCAGTACGAGCTCAACGTGATGGCGCCGCTGCGGGCGATGCGGGCCGCCGCCCCGGCGATGGCCGAGCGCGGCTGGGGCCGGATCGTCAACGTCTGCTCGACCGCCGGCAAGCGCCCCTCCGCGGCGATGCCCGAGTACTCGGTCGCCAAGGCCGCCGAGCTCTCGCTCTCGCGCCTCTTCGCCGACCGCTACGCCAAGCGCGGCGTCCTCGTCAACGCGATCTGCCCCGGCCCGGCCGAATCGGAGATGTGGATGGACCCGGGCGGCCTGCTCGACCAGTCGCGGGCGCTCAGCGGCGCCGCCAGCCGCGAGGAGGCGCTGGCCGAAGCCGGCGCCAAGCGCCCGATCGGCCGCCTCGCCGACCCGGCCGAGATCGCCGGCGCGATCGTCTTCCTCTGCTCCGAGCGCGCCTCCTACGTCGCCGGCGCCGCCTGGTCGGTCGACGGCGGCACCGTCCAGGTGATCATTTGAGACGGACGCCCTCCGGACGCTGCCTGCTCACCGCCGCGGAGGCGGCGGCGATGGAGACCCGCGGCGGCACCGACGCCGCGGTGCTGCTGGCCCTCTACGGCTGGCCCGAGGAGCCGGGGCTGATCTTCACCGAGCGCCGCGCCGACCTGCGCCGCCACGCCGGCGAGATCTCCTTCCCCGGCGGGCGCCAGGACCGAGGTCGACGCCGACCTCGACGACGACGGCGCTGCGCGAGGCGCAGGAGGAGATCGCCCTGGAGCCGGCGCGGGTCGAGCTGGTCGGGGCGCTGCCGCCGGTCTCGACCTTCGTCACCGGCTACCGCGTCCACCCCTTCGTCGGCCTCGTCGCCCACCCGGCCGAGCTGGGCCTGCGAGCCGAACCCGACCGAGGTCGAGACCGTCCTCACCTTCTCGCTCGAGGTGCTGCGCGAGAGCTACGAGATGCGCCGCCTGGTCCGCCGCGGCGTCCCCATCCGCACCCCCACCTACGAGGTGGAGGGGCAGCTGATCTGGGGAGCGACGGCGCGGATCCTCGGCGACCTGCTGGAGCGGCTGGACTAGTTGGAGTCGCCGTTGGGCTGCGGGACGATCCGGATGTAGGGCCGCGGCTCCTCCCAGCCATCCGGGTAGATCTCTTTCGCCTGGTCGTTGGAGACCGAGCCGGCGATGATCACGTCGTCGCCCTGCTGCCACTGGGCCGGGGTCGCGACTTTGTGGTTCGCGGTCAGCTGCAGCGAGTCGATCACCCGCAGCACCTCGTCGAAGTTGCGCCCGGTCGTCATCGGGTAGACGAGGATGAGTTTGACTTTCTTGTCGGGGCCGATGACGAAGACGTTGCGGACCGTCTGGTTGTCGGCCGGGGTGCGCTCGCCGGAGTCGCCGGAGACGTCGGCCGCCAGCATCCCGTAGGCCTTCGCGACCTCGAAGTCGGCGTCGCTGATGATCGGATAGTCCGGCCGCGAGCCCTGGGTGGCCTCGATGTCGTCCACCCACTCCTCGTGTTTGTCGAGCGGGTCGACCGAGAGGCCGATGATCTTGACGCCGCGCTTGGCGAACTCCGGCTCGATGCTCGCCATGTAGCCGAGCTCGGTCGTGCAGACCGGGGTGAAGTCTTTGGGGTGGGAGAAGAGGACCGCCCACGAATCGCCGATCCAGTCGTGGAACTTGATCCGGCCCTCGGTCGTGTCGGCCTCGAAGTCCGGTGCTACGTCGCCTAGCTGCAGTCGCCATCGAATGCTCCTCTCGCGTGTTTCAGGTATCTACCTAAATTCCTATCCGAGTTTAACTATTTGACTTCCCGGGCCGGCAACAGCAGGCCCAGAGCCAAGTCCACCATTTCCTGAGACCACGCGGCGGGGTCTTTCGGTTCGGCCCGACGACCTCGACCGGGATGCGCCAGGTCCGCGATGCGGCGCCCGACCAGCTCCGCCCCGCCCGCCAGCACGCGCGGCGTCGACGCTGCCGACCGCCTCGTAGACGACGCCGCGCACCGGGCGTGTCGACGAGCCTGTTCCAGCAGCCGCTCCAGCCGCGGCCCGTGGATCGCGGCGAGCGCCTCCGGCTCGCCCGCCGCCGAGCCGAGCAGGTGGAAGACGACGGCGACGTCGCCGACCAGCTCGAGCACCGTCCCGACCCGGTCGGGGTCGGCCAGCGCCGGCTCGATCCCGGCCGCCTCGATCGCCGCCAGCCCCTCCTCGCGGCGGCTGGTCCCGCGCACCGCCCAGCCCTCGCCCAGCAGCCGCTCGCCCAGCTCCCTGCCGCGGCAGCCGCAGCCGACGATCAGCGCTCGCGCCAAGCGGCTGAGGCTACGCGGCCCGGCGCTCGGCGGCGCGCGCTTCTGCGCCTCGGCCCGGCTGCCGCTGCTCGTCGGTCGCGCCCGGGCCGGGGCGGCTGTGGGTGTGGCGCGGTGTCGACCTCGCCGCCGCACTCCGAGCAGGTCGGGACCATGTGGAAGGCGCTTGCCGCATCGTCGTGGACGGTCTCCAGCGGCGGCCCGTCGGGCCCGGCGGTGTAGCGGTCGCCCCAGGCCAGCAGCGCCAGCAGCACCGGCTGCAGGTCGCGGCCCTTCTCGGTGAGCCGGTATTCGAAGCGCTCGGGGTGCTCGCTGTAGCGGCGGCGCTCGGCGATGCCCTCCTCGACCAGGGTCGCCAGGCGCTGGCTGAGCACGTTGGTGGCGACCCCCAGCGAGTCCTGGATCTCGTCGAAGCGGCGGCGGCCGAGGAAGAGGTCGCGCAGCACCAGCAGCGCCCAGCGCTCGCCGAGGAAGGAGAGCGGCCGGGCGATGGAGCAGTTCAGGTCGGCGAATGCCTCGATGGCCATGCGACCGCAGTCTAGCCAGTCACTTTTCTTTTGCAAGCTAATCCTGCTACCGTGGCTTGCGAATTGCAAGCGACTCGAACTGGAGACGGGCATGGAGCAGCGCTGGAAGGTCCTCACGATCACCTCGGTCGGCCTCTTCATGGCCAGCCTCGACCTCTTCATCGTCAACATCGCCTTCCCCGACCTGGCGCGCGACTTCGGCGGCGCCTCGCTGCCCGAGCCTCTCCTGGGTGCTGAACGCCTACGCGATCGTCTTCGCCGCCCTGCTGGTCCCGGCCGGGCGGATCGCCGACCGGGTCGGCCGCAAGCGCGTCTTCGTCTCCGGCCTGCTGCTCTTCGCCGCCGCCTCCGCCCTCTGCGCCGTCGCCCCCTCGATCGCCGTCCTGGTCGCCGCCCGGGTCCTGCAGGCGGCCGGCGGGGCGATGATGCTGCCGACCACCCTCGGCCTGATCCTGCCCGCCTTCCCGGTCGAGCAGCGCACCCTCGCGATCGGCATCTGGTCGGCGGTCGGCGGCGTCGCCGCCGCGCTCGGCCCGCCGATCGGCGGCCTCCTGGTCCAGCTCAGCTGGCGCTGGATCTTCGTCGTCAACGTGCCGATCGGGGTCGTCACCGCGATCGTCGCCGTCCGCTCCCTGGACGAGGTCCGCGAACCCGACGACGGCCGCCCCGACCTGCTCGGCGCCGCCGAGCTGGCGCTCGGCATCGCCCTGCTCACCCTCGGCATCGTCAAGGGCCCGGAATGGGGCTGGGCCGACCCGCGCGCCCTCGGCTCCTTCGCCGCCGCCGTCGTCCTCGTCGCCGCCTTCGTCCGCCGCTCCGCCCACCACCACGCGCCGGTGATCGAGCTGCCGCTGCTGCGGGTCCGCTCCTTCGCCCTCGCCAACCTGGCGCCGCGGTCTTCTTCGCCGGCTTCGGCGCGATGCTGCTCTCCGGCGTCCTCCTGCTGACCGAAGTCTGGGGCTACTCGGCGCTGAAAGCCGGCCTCGCCCTCTCCCCCGGCCCGCTGATGGCGGCGCTCTTCGCGATCCCCTCCGGCCGGCTCGGCGGCCGCATCGGCCAGCGCCCGGTCGCCGCCGCCGGCGGCCTCATCTTCGCCGCCGGCTTCGCCTTCATCCTCGCCACCGTCGGCGCCACGCCCGAATACGCCAGCACCTTCCTGCCCGGCTTCATGCTCGGCGGCGCCGGCGTCGGGATGGCCCTGGGGACGCTGCCGGCCGCCGCCACCGCCTCGCTGCCGCCGAGCCGCTTCGCCACCGGCACGGCGGTCTTCGGCATGGCCCGCCAGCTCGGCTCGGCGATCGGCGTCGCCGTCCTCGTCGCCCTGCTCAGCGACTCCCTGCGGGCGGCGACCTGCTCGCCGGCCTGCAGCGCGGCTGGTGGTTCTCGCTCGTCGCCGGCCTCGGCACCGCGGCCCTGGCCCCTCGCTTTCGGCCCGGTCGAGGTCGCCGGCGCTACAGCCCGCCTCGAACGGGCCGCGCCCGCGGAGACGTAGGCGCTCGTCCTCGGCGACCTTCTGCTGCAGCTCGGCCTCGGTCATCTCCGGAACGCCGCGGCGGCGGCGCATCTCGTTCTGCGCCTCCATCATCTGGCGCACGTCGTCGATCTCGTTCTGGACCTCGACGTCGGGCGAGCGGGTCGGCTTCCAGTCGACCAGCTCGGCGCCGGTGCCCGGGTAGAAGTGGCCGACGAGCACGAGCACGCCGATCATGAAAGCCAGTACTGCCAGGGTCCCCAGGATGTACAGCACCCGATAAGGATACGGTTCCCCCGATGGCCGACGCATACGTCATAGAGGCGCTGCGAACCCCGATGGGCGCCTACCGCGGCGCCCTCTCCGGGGTCCGCCCCGACGATCTCGCCGCGCACACGATCCGGGCCGTGGTCGAGCGCACCGGCGTCGACCCCGAGCGGATCGCCGACGTCTACCTCGGCGCCGCCAACCAGTCCGGCGAGGACAACCGCGACGTGGCGCGGATGGCGGCGCTGCTCGCCGGCCTCCCCCACAGCGTCCCCGGCGCCACCGTCAACCGTCTCTGCGCCTCCGGCCTGGAGGCGATCAACTGCGCCGCCCGCGCCGTCAAAGCGGGCGAGGGCGACTTCTACCTCGCCGGCGGGGTCGAGTCGATGAGCCGGGCGCCCTGGGTGGTCGAGAAGCCCGAGCGCGCCCTCCCGCGCGGCCCGCAGACGATGCACGACACCACCCTCGGCTGGCGCATGATCAACCCGCGCATGGCCGAGCTCGGCGTCTCGACCGAGTCGATGGGCGAGACCGGCGAGAACGTCGCCGCGCGCTACGGGGTCAGCCGCGAGGACCAGGACGCCTTCGCCCTGCGCAGCCACCAGCGCGCCGTCGCCGCCGCCGAGGCCGGCTGGCTGGCCGAGGAGATCGTCCCGATCGAGGCGCCGCGGGGCCGCGAGACGGTCCTGGTCGAGGCCGACGAGGGGCCACGCCCCGACGCCTCGGCCGAGAAGCTGGCCAAGCTGCGCCCGGTCTTCCGCGAGGGCGGCAGCGTCACCGCCGGCAACGCCTCGACCCTCAACGACGGCGCCGCCTGCCTGCTCGATCGCCTCCGAGCGGGGCGCCGGCGAGCTCGGCGCCGAGCCGCTGGCCCGCGTCGTCGCCACCGGCGTCGCCGGCGTCGACCCCGCCTACATGGGCATCGGCCCGGTCGCGGCGGTCCCCCGCGCCCTCGCCGCCGCCGGCCTCACGATCGACCAGATCGACCTGGTCGAGATCAACGAGGCCTTCGCCTCCCAGGTCCTCGCCAGCGCCCGCGAGCTCGGGATCGAGGAGGAGCGCCTCAACGTCAACGGCGGCGCGATCGCGCTCGGCCACCCGCTCGGCTGCTCCGGCGCCCGCCTCAGCGGCACCCTCGTCCGCGAGCTGCGCCGCCGCGGCGGCAGGTACGGCGTCGCCACCATGTGCGTCGGCGTCGGCCAGGGCCTGGCGACGGTCTTCGAAGCCGCCTAGCCCGGCTGAGCGCTCGGCGAACCACTAGCCTGGAGGGTCGAATGAAGTCCCTGGGGAGCTCACGGAGACGAGCGGCGGCCGCGCTGGCGGCCGTCTGCGCGCTGCTCGCCGTCCTCGCCGCCCGCCTCCGCGGCGCCGGCCGCCACCGGGGCGCAGGCCTCGATCATCCGCGGCGACGTCGCCGCGATCGCCGACTTCCCCTCGCTCGCCTTCATCGCCGCCCGCACCAGCAAGGACCTGGGCTTCGCCTGCACCGGCACCGTGATCGCGCCGCGGGTGGTCCTGACCGCGGCGCACTGCGTCGAGGACCTCCACTTCGGCGGCTTCACCGCGGCTGGCGACTACAAGGTCGCGACCGGCCGCGGCCAACCCGCGCCAGGACGAGACCGGAGCCGTCCTGAAGGTGAGCGGCACCCACGTCTTCCCCGGCTTCGACCCCGGCACCACCCACGGCGACGCCGCCCTGCTGATCCTCGCCAGCCCCACCGCCGCGCCGCCGATCCCGCTGGCGGCCGCGGCCGACGGCGCCGCTCTACGCGGGCGGCGCGCCGGTGCAGCTGGCCGGCTGGGGCCTGACCCGCGCCAACGCCCGCTCGGCGCCCGACGAGCTCCACTCGACCGCCAACGTGGTGCTGAAGCCCGGCGCCTGCGCACAGCGCCAGATCCCGCTCCTTCTACCGGCCCTACTCCCCCGCCCTGCAGATGTGCACGACCGACCCGCCCGACCACGCCAACGGCGGCTGCTTCGGCGACAGCGGCGGCCCGGCGATCGCCCACCGCGCCGACGGCACGCCGGTCGAGATCGGGATCGTCAGCACCGGCGGCCCTGAATGCAGCACCAAGCTCCCCAACATCTTCACCCGCGTCGACCGCGTCTCCGCCTGGGCCGCGGAATGGATCGCCGCGACCGAACTCGGCTCCCCGCCGCCCGCCCTCAAAGCCAAGCTGCCGGCGCTGACCAGGGAAAGCGCCGAGGGGCTCGGCGGCCGGCCTGTTCAGCGCCAGGTTCGGCCAGCTCTTCACCGGCAGCCAGGGGCTGCGGGGCGGCTGCCGCCGGCTGGGACCGGCGCGGCAGAAATGCGAACTGCTCTGGCGCTTCGGGCCGAAGATCTACTTCGGCACCGTGACCGTCTTCTACGCGCTGCAGCAGGACACCGTCGCCTGGGGCAACAGCTACGTGGTCAGCCGGGCCAGCGTCCGCTGCCTGCAGAGCGACCACAGCGAGCGCTGCCCGGTCGAAACCCGACGCGGGTAGCGGCGCGAGCCGTCTCAGGTAGCCTCGCCAGCGGTGACTTCGGGCTTCACAGAGCTGGCCAGCGTCGACGGGACGGTGACTCCGACCGCCGAGGCGATGGTGCCGATGAAGGACGACGGCCTCTACCGCGGCGACGGCGCCTTCGAGGTGATCCGGCTCTACGACGGCAAGCCCTTCGCGCTGGTCGACCACCTCGACCGGCTCGGCCGCTCCGCCGCCGCGATCGAGCTCGAGTTCGACCGCGCGGCGCTGGAGGCGCGAGATCGCGGCGCTGCTCGAGGCCGCCGGCGCCGGTCGACGGGCAGCTGCGGCTGATCGTCACCCGCGGCGGCCGCCGCATCGCCGCCACCGAGCCGATCCCCAACCACGCCGAGACGCTCGACCCTGGCGACCGTCACCTACACCCCGACCGTGATCCTGAACGGCGTCAAGTCGCTCTCCTACGCCGCCAACATGCAGGCGACCCGGCTGGCCAAAGGGCGCGGCGCCGACGAGGCGGTGCTGGTCCGGCCCGACGGCACCGTGCTGGAGCCGCCGACCTCGGCGATCTTCTGGGTCTCGGCCGACGGCGAGCTGCGCACGCCGGCGCTCGACGACGGCGTGCTCGACTCGATCACCCGCGACCGCCTGATCAAGGCGCTCGACGTCGCCGAGGGCAGCTGGCAGGTCGACGACCTGCGCGCCGCCTCCGAGGCCTTCCTCGCCTCGACCACGCGCGAGATCCAGGCCGTCGCCGCGATCGACGGCGCCGAGCTTCCCGCCGCCCCCGGCCCGCGCACCCACGAGGCCCAGCAGGCCTTCGCCGAGACCCTGGGCCGCGAGCTGCGAGAACTGCGATGACAACGTGCGGCAGTCCTTTGTACCCCATGCGCACAAAGGACTGCCGACGACGAGACAGGAGCGAGATGGACTTCCAGCTGAGCGACGAGCAGCGACTGATCTCCGAAGCGGCGCGCGAATTCGCCGACAAGGAGATCGAGCCGCGGGTCAAAGAGAACGACCGCGCCGCCCGCTTCGACCGCGAGCTGGCCAGCAAGCTCGGCGAGGTCGGCTACCTCGGCGCCCCGGTCTCCGAAGAGTACGGCGGCCGCGGCCTCGACTACATCGGCTACGGCCTGATCGTCGAGCAGGTCGGCCGCGCCGACTCCTCCGCCCGCACCGTCGTCTCGGTCCAGACCTCGCTGGTCGCCGGCTCGATCGAGAAGTGGGGCACCGAGGAGCAGAAGCAGCAGTGGCTCCCGCGCCTCTGCTCGGGCGAGGCGCTCGGCTGCTTCGGCCTGACCGAGCCCGACACCGGCTCCGACGCCGCCAACCTCCGCACCCGCGCCACCAAGACCGACTCCGGCTGGTCGATCAGCGGCCAGAAGATGTGGATCTGCCTCGGCAACTTCGCCGAGGTGGCGCTGATCTTCGCCCAGACCGACCCCGAGAAGAAGCACAAGGGCCTCGCCTGCTTCCTCGTCCCGACCGCCAGCGAGGGCTTCTCCACCCAGGAGATCCACGGCAAGCTCGGGCTGCGCTCCTCCGACACCGCCTCGCTCGCCCTCGACGAGGTCGAGGTCGGCGAGGACGCGATGCTCGGCGAGATCGGCGACGGCTTCAAGGTCGCGATGAGCGCCCTCGACAACGGCCGCTACAGCGTCGCCGCCGGCTGCGTCGGCATCTGCGACGGCTGCGTCGACGCCTCGGTCAAGTACGCCAAGGAGCGCAAGCAGTTCGGCGTCCCCCTGGCCCGCTTCCAGCTGGTCCAGGAGATGATCGCCGACATGATCCTCAAGCGCGACGCCAGCCGGATGCTGGTCTACCGCGCCGGCGTGCTCAAGGACGAAGGCAAGCCGAACACGACCGAGACCTCGGTCGCCAAGCTCTACGCGACCGAGTCGGCGGTCGAATGCGCCAACCTGGCGATCCAGGTCCACGGCGGCGCCGGCTACGTCGACGACTACCCGGTCGAGCGCTACCTGCGCGACGCCCGCGTCACCACCCTCTACGAGGGCACCTCGCAGATCCAGAAGCTGATCATCGGCCGCGCCGCGACCGGGATCAACGCGATGCTGCCGTTCGAGGAGAGCTGAGGCCGGTGGCGATCGTCGAGGCCTCGGTCGACGACTTCCACGTCGGCCTGCTGCGGCTCAACCACCCCGAGACCCGCAACTCGCTCTCGGCCGAGATGCGGGAGGGGATCCTCGCCGGGCTGGAGCGCTTCGACGCCGACCCCGAGGTCCGCTGCATCGTCCTCGCCGGCTCCGACAAGATCTTCGCCTCCGGCGCCGACATCAGGGCGCTGGCGGCACGCGGCCTGGGCGAGCCCTCCGACGCCAGCGGCGTCGAGTTCTGGCGCCGGATCGCCGCCGTGCGGACGCCGCTGGTCGCCGCCGTCTCCGGCTACGCGCTCGGCGGCGGCTGCGAGCTGGCGCTGGCCTGCGACATGATCGTCGCCGACGAAACGGTCCGCTTCGGCCAGCCGGAGATCACGCTCGGGATCATCCCCGGCGGCGGCGGCACCCAGCGCCTGACCCGGGCGATCGGCAAGCAGCGGGCGATGGAGTACATCCTCACCGGCCGCCTCTTCGACGCCGGCATCGCCGCCGCCTGGGGCCTGGTCAACAAAGTCGTCAAGACCGGCCAGGCGACGCTGGAGGCGGTCGAGCTCGCCCGCACGATCGCCGAGCGCCCGCCGGTCGCGACCCGGCTCGCCAAGCAGGCCGTGCTCACCGCCCAGGAGTCCGGGCTCAGCGACGGCCTCACCGCCGAGCGCGGGATGTTCGACGAGGCGATGGCGACCGAGGACCGGGTCGAGGGCATGCAGGCCTTCCTCGAGAAGCGCGAGCCGGACTTCAAGGGCCGGTGACG
Organism: uncultured Solirubrobacterales bacterium; assembly: GCA_963829445.1. Classification (GTDB taxonomy): domain Bacteria; phylum Actinomycetota; class Thermoleophilia; order Solirubrobacterales; family 70-9; genus VAYN01. The sequence goes on from CAWHIW010000019.1 coordinate 190,459, forward strand.
GTCGCCCGCGTCGGCATCCTCGGCGCCGGCACGATGGGCCGGGGCATCGCCCAGGTCGCGGCCCTGGGCGGCTTCGAGACCCGCCTCTACGACGCCTTCCCCGAGGCCGCCGAAAGCGCCGCGGCGAAGATCCGCGAGGCGCTCGCCAAGGGCGCCGTGCGCGGCCGCTGGAGCGAGGCCGAGGCCGACGCGGCCTCGAACCGGGTCGGGCCGGCGCTGGCGATCGGCGAGCTGGCCGGCTGCGAGCTGCTGATCGAGGCGGCGCCCGAGGAGCGTCGAGCTGAAGCAGCGGCTGTTCGCCGAAGCGGCCGACGGCCTGCGGCCCGGAGGCGATCCTCGCCAGCAACACCTCCTCGCTGCGGGTCGCCGACATCGCCGCCGGCGTGCCCCACCCCGAGCGCGTGGTCGGCATGCACTTCTTCAACCCGCCGGTGCTGATGAAGCTGGTCGAGGTGGTCGCCGCCGAGCGCTCCTCCGCAGCAGGCGCTGGCGACCACGACCGCGGTCGCCGAGGCGATGGGCCGGACCCCGATCCGGGCCAGGGACACGCCCCGGCTTCGTCGCCAACCGGCTCGCCCGCCCCTTCTCGCTGGAGTCGCTGCGGATGCTCGGCGACGGCGTCGCCGACGCGGCCACGATCGACCGCGTCGTCCGCCTCGGCGGCGGCTTCCGCATGGGCCCGTTCGAGCTGATCGACCTGATCGGCCTCGACGTCAACCTGACCATCGCCCGCTCCTTCTTCGCCCAGGGCGGCGAGCCCGAGCGCTGGCGCCCGAGCCCGATCCAGGAGCGCCTGGTCGAGGAAGGCAAGCTCGGCCGCAAGAGCGGCCAGGGCTACTACTCCTACGCCGACGGCGCCAGCGCGCGAGCCGGACCCGGAGCTCGGGATCGCGGCACCCGACGCTCGACCCCGAGCAGCTGGCGAGGATCGACCCCGCCGCCAGCCGCGATCCTCCCCCGCCTCTTCGCCCAGATCGCCAACGAGGCCGCCTTCGCGCTCGAAGAGGAGGTCGCCTCGCCCGAGGACATGGAGACGGCGATGCGGCTCGGCCTCAACTGGCCGCTGGGCCCGCTCGGCGATCACCGAGCTGATCGGCGCGCCGCGCGGCGCGGTCGAGCTGCTGGAAGCGGGCTGGAGCGCGAGCAAGGGCGCGTGCTCTACGCCCGGCGCCGCTGCTGATCTCGAACATCAGCTCGTCCGGGTAGCACCAGCTCCAGGTCTCGCCCGGGCTCGGCGGAGCGGATGATCGGGTGGCTCGTCTGCGTTGTAGTGAGCCGTGGCGTGCTTGCCGACCGAGTTGTCGCAGCAGCCGATGTGGCCGCAGCTCTGGCACATCCGCAGGTGGACCCACTGCATCCCCTGCGCGAGGCACTCCTCGCAGCCGTCGACCGGATCGGGGAGATCCAGCAGCTCGACCGAATCGAGGTGTGCGCACTCGGCCATCAGAGAACGAAGAGTAGTACCCAGACGACGGCGGCAAGCAGCGAGACGGCGATCAGCCGGATCCCCTGCTCACGGTTCTCCTGCTGCAGGTTGAGCAGCCCGAGCAGCAGCCCGGCCGGCGGCAGCACGACGGCGATGCCGAACGGGAAGAGAGTCGATGCGCGCTCGCCCATCGCCCACCCTAGCCGGGCAGCTGGAGTCGGGGCGATCTCGGCCGGCTCGCCGCCGGGCATCCAGTGCGCCTCGACCGGGGGCGGGCTGTCGCGCAGGTAGCGCTCGGCGTCGAGCGCGCCCATGCAGCCGGTGCCGGCGGCGGTGACCGCCTGGCGGTAGGTGTGGTCGACGACGTCGCCGACGGCGAGGACGCCGGCCAGGTTGGTCCGGGTCGAGCCCGGCTCGGTGACGATGTAGCCGTCCTCGTCGGTGTCGACCTGGTCGACGACGATCTCCGATTTGGGGATGTGGCCGATCGCGACGAAGGCGCCGCTGGCCTCGATCTCCTCCTCGTCGCCGGTCTCGGCGTGGCGGAGGCGGACCTTCGCCAGCTTGCCGTCCTCGCCGGCGACGAACTCCTCCGGGACGAACGGCGTCTTGAGGTCGATGTTCTCCTTCTCGCGGGCGCGGTCGAACATGATCTTCGAGGCGCGGAACTCGTTGCGGCGGCCGACGATCGTCAGCGTGCTCGGCGAACTTGGAGATGAAGATCGAGTCCTCCATCGCCGAGTCGCCGCCGCCGACGACGATCACCTCGTGGCCTTTGAAGAAGGCGCCGTCGCAGACGCCGCAGGTGGAGACGCCGCGGCCGCCGAGCTCCATCTCGCCGGGGACGCCGAGCCGTTTCGGCTCCGCCCCCATCGCCAGGATCACGGTCTTGGCGCGGTGCTCCTCGTCGCCGAGGAAGACCTTCTGGACGCCGCCGTCGGAGAGCTCGACGCGGTCGACGTCGTCGGTGACGAAGCGGGTCCCGAAGCGCTCGGCCTGGGCGCGGAACTGGCTCATCATCTCCGGGCCCATGATCCCCTCGGGGTAGCCCGGGTAGTTCTCGACGTCGGTCGTGTTCTGCAGCTGCCCGCCCCACTGGAAGCCCTCGAAGACCAGCGGCTCGAGGTTGGCGCGCGCCGTGTAGAGCGCCGCGGTGTAGCCGGCGGGCCCGCCGCCGATGATGATCACGTTCTCGATTTTCTTCGTATCAGCCATTTATTTCCGCCTGGAGTCTATTACTTTACTTTTTATAGTAGTCCCCTCGGCGGCTCATCGCAAATCCGCCGATGGCCGGCTCGAGGTCCGATTTCGGCGTTGCCGCCGCGCGTCACCGGCAAGCCCTCCGTTTCCCAGCGATGGACAGTTTTGCGGAGCTGGAAGAAGGCGATGATGCCGGGCGGGATCGGCATCCAGAAGGCGACCAGGCGGAAGACCAGGATCGCCGGGAAGACGGTCGTCCTCGGGGATGCCGAAGAGGACGAAGGCGCCGATCATGCCGGCGTCGACCGCCCCGACCCCGGCCGGCGCCAGCGGGAAGAGGTTGGCGACCATGCCGAGGAAGAAGCCCTGGACGACGACCGCCAGCGGCACGTGGACGCCGAAGGCGTGGAAGGAGGCCCAGAGCACGCCGATGCTGGCCGCCCAGAAGCCGGCGGCGCCGAGCACCGCCAGGCCGCCGCGCGAGGGGTGGGCGAAGAGGCCGAGCGCGAAGCGGAAGCCCTCCCCCACCGTCGCCGGCACCTTGGCGGCGCTCTTGAGGAAGGCGCGGGCCCGCTCGCCGTGGGCGAACGGGGCCAGCCGCCGTTCGAGGTCGGGCGGGATCAGCGCGATCAGGACGCCGATCACGAGCAGCAGCCCGGCGACCGCGGCCGGGATGATCGTCAGCTCGACCGAGTCCTTGCCCTCCAGGACCCCGGTCCGCAGCAGCACCCCGAAGACGATCAGCGCCAGCGGGTAGAAGGCGTAGTGGAGGGTGATGAAGGCGACCATCCGCCGGGCGACGTCGCGGCGCCCCATCCCGGCCTTGCGCAGCGCCCAGTAGGTGAGGGCGATGCCGCCGGCGCCGCCGGCCGAGAAGAGCAGCGTCGCCGCCACCCCGGCCATGTTGATCTCGTAGGTCTCCGTCCAGTTCAGCCGCAGCGCGTCGCCGCCGACCACCGCCTTGAAGAGGGCGATGTAGGTCGCGTAGGCGAGGACGTTGAAGCCGATCGCGATCGCCGATCCAGAGCGGATCGGCCTCGTCGAGCTTGCTCAGCGCGTCGCCGAGGCCGACCAGCTTCGGGAAGAGGAAGTAGATGCCGACCGAGCAGCAGGACGACGACGACGACCGTCTGCACCAGCCGCCGCGTGGTGAGCAGCGGCATCTCGGCGGTCCCGTTGCCGTTCGCCGGGTCCTCTCCAGACACTCCAGGGACGCTACCCGCTGGCCAGGCGCTCCAACCGGCGCAGGCCGCGGCTGACGCCGTGCACGAGCGGCTCCGCCAGCGGCTCGCCGCGCCTGACGACGGCCACCAGCGCCGCTCCCGGCGAGGAGGTCGGTGACGTAGTGCTCGCCGAGGTAGACGAGGCGCGAAGCCGAGCGTGCCGGCGTAGGCCCAGCCGAGCGCCCCCTCGACCTTGCCGACTTCCGCGAGCGAGAGCGCGGCGACCAGCGAGGTGGCGAAGTGCAGCGAGGGCATCGCCGCCCAGGGGTTGCCGCCGAGCGCGTCGTACATCTTCGGCCAGGCCGAGCCCCAGGTGTCCTCGCCGACCTCGACCATGATCCGCCGCACCTCTTCCCCGGTCAGCCCCTCCTCCGAGGCCCACCAGGGCGGCGCCGTCGGCACCGCGAAGTAGACGGCGCAGCCGAGGTCGAAGACGGCGGCCATCTGGCGGGCGGCGCGCGGGAAGCGCTCGTTGTTGCGGGCCAGGACCAGCGCCAGCGCCACGTAGGGCTCGAAGAACCAGAGCCAGTGGGTCCAGGTGAGGACGCGGTCGACGACGCCCGACCCGCGGCAGCCGCGCCAGCCGCCGCTGCAGGCGGGTGTTCGGGCAGCCTGCCGGCGCCGATCGCGCGGTCGCTGACGATCGGGTAGCGGCTGCGCAGGCGGGCGCGCAGGCGCTCCGGGTCGTCGAAGGGAATCTCGTGGACCATGATGAAGGCCCACATCTGCATCGCGTAGAGGGCGACGTCGCGCTTCTTCGAGCGCGGGAAGAGAACGGCGAGGGCCAGCGGCCCGCCGGCGCAGGCGGCGACGGTCACCGGGGCCGGGATCCGCAGGCGCCGGCGCAGCAGCGGCACCGCGATCGCGGCGGCGACGAAGCCGGTCGCCCCGGCCCGCACGGCCAGTGCGAAGCGCGGGTGATGGCCGGGAGCGCCTCTTCATAAGGTCGGCGAGTATAGGTAGGCGCCGGCAGGGCGGGAGCCGATGGGCGCGCCGCCCGTTCAGCCGTCCCAGCGTGATTAGAATGGCCGCGCTTTGACGCCGCACTCTCCTGGCACTGACCAGATCGACACTTTGCTCCAGATCGGCTTCGTCGCCGCGGCGATAGTCGTCGTCGCGATCAACGTCGCGCTGATCTTCGCCGTGCGCCGCAATCGCGCCCACCGCGGCAGCGCCCCGAGCCAGGCCGGCAGCGGCCGCCGCGGTCCAGTTCCGGGTCGGCGCCGTGCTCACCGTCTTCGCCGCCGCGATCTTCGTCCTCAGCGTCGTCTTCACCGGCAAGGCGCGGGAGACTCCCGACCTCCGGCGCCGCCGGCCTCGCCGCCGCCAAGACCGCGCCGCTGACGATCAAGGCGACCGGCCAGCAGTGGCTGTGGCGCTACGACTACCCCAACGGCGCCTTCTCCTATTACAAGCTGGTGGTCCCGGTCGACACCGCGGTCGAAGCTGGAACTGCTCTCCACCGACGTCGTCCACACCTGGAACGTCCCCGACCTCTCCGGCAAGCGCGACGCGGTCCCGGGCAAGACCAACAAGGTCGTCTTCCTGGCCGACGAAGAAGGCGAATACACCGGCCAGTCGGCGACCCTCTCCGGCCAGGCCTACGGGGCGATGCGGACCGCGGTCGAGGTCGTCTCGCCGCAGGCCTACGAAGAATTCGTCAAGCAGCAGAAAGCCGACATCGACACCGCCCAGGACCGCGTCGTCGGCCTGATCGAAAACGGAGAAGTGCCATGAGCGAGAAGCCCCGTCCCGAGCTGGTCATCGACGGCTTCCCGGGCAAGCGCCGCCCGCGCTGGGTCGAGCTGGCCACCAGCGCCGACCACAAGGACCTCGGCCGCATCCTGATCTGCGGCTCCCTCGGCTTCCTCTTCATCGCCCTGGTCGAGCTGCTGCTGATGCGGCTGCAGCTGGCGATCCCGGAGAACACCTTCCTCTCGCCGGTCGCCTTCAACCGCATGCTCTCCCTCTACGGGACCGACGCGATCTTCCTCTTCGCGATCCCGCTGGCCCTCGGCCTCTTCTACTACGTGGCGCCGCTGCAGATCGGCGCCCGCGGCACCGCCCTGCCCCGCCTCGGCCAGATCGGCGTGGCGCTCTGGGCCGCCGGCGCCACCGTGCTCTACGCCGGCTTCCTCTTCACCCCCTCGGAGGCCGGGATCAACCCGCTGGCGCCGCTCAGCGAGCTCGCCTTCCTCTCCAACAACGGCGTCGACGCCTGGGCGACGACGACCGGCCTCGGCACCCTCGGCTTCGTCTTCGTCGCGATCGACCTGCTGACGACGCTGCGCAACATGCGCGCCCCGGGCATGGCCTGGCGCCGCGTCCCGGTCTTCTCCTGGGCCGCCACGGTCAGCTGCTGGCTGCTGCTGGTGATCGGCCCGGTGCTGCTGGCGGCGCTGACGATGCTGATGATCGACCGCAACTACGACGGCATCTTCTTCGCCGACGGCTCCGGCGGCGCGCCGCTGCTGTGGCAGCACCTGAGCTGGATCTTCTTCTCCGGCGCCTACATGCTGATCCTGATCTTCGCCTTCGGCGCGATCGCCGAGATCGTCGCCGCCTTCTCCGGCCGGCCGCTGGTCAACCGCGGCGTCGTCATGGGGTCGCTGGTGGCGATCGCCGTGCTCGGCACCCTGGCCTGGATGCAGAACATGCTGACCGCCCCGATCGGGATCGGCTGGATGTACTTCGCGATGCTGATGTCGCTGGCGCTGATCGTCCCCTTCGGCCTGATCGTCTTCAACCTGATCGCGACGCATGGCCGCGGCGCGCTGCGGATGCGGGCGCCGCTGCTGTTCGCGCTCGGCGCCATCTCCTCGATCTCGATCGGCCTCGCCGCCGAGATCGACCACTCGATGGTCGCCGCCGCCTGGGAGCTGAAGAACACCACCGACTCCACCGCCGCCACCCACTTCGCGCTCGTCGGCGGCGCCGTCTTCGGCGGCTTCGCGGCGCTCCACTTCTGGTTCCCGAAGATGACCGGCCGCACGATGGGCGAGAACCTCGCCCGCATCTCCTTCTGGACGATGGCGCTCGGCATCCTCGCTCGCCTTCGTGCCGCTCTTCCTCGCCGGCGGCGAGCAGGGCGAGGTGATCGACGCCTACAAGTTCTTCGACGGCACCGGCGTCAACGCCTACAACCTGATCGCCTCGATCGGCACCCTGATCCTCGCCGCCGGGATCGTGATGACCCTGGTCAACGCGATCCTCAGCCGCGTCAACGGGCCCGAGGCCGGGCACGACCCCTGGGGCGGCGAGTCGCTCGAGTGGTTCACGCTCTCGCCGCCGGAGCCGCACAACTTCGACGTCCTGCCCGACGTCCGCAGCGCCCAGCCGATGCGCGACATCCGCGACGCGATCGCCCACCGCACCGCCGGCACCCCAGCACCGGCTCGCGAGTCGCAGCCGGTAGCCTGACCGGCATGGAAGCCGGCGCCGGCGCGCAGACCGCGCCCACCCCGACGGCGGCCACGGCCGCCCCGCGCTCCGCCGCGATGACCGTGGTCCGCGACTACCTGACGCTGACCAAGCCGAAGGTGCAGTCGCTGCTGCTGTTCACGACGGTGACGACGATGTACGTCGCCGGCGACCCCTCGCTCGGGCCTGATCCTCCTCACCTGCCTCGGCGGCGCCCTCTCGGCCGGCGGCGCCGGCGCGATCAACCACGCCGTCGACCGCGACATCGACATCACCATGGCCCGCACCGCCGACCGCCCGGTCGCCTCCGGCCGCGTCTCCCCGCGGGCGGCGATCGCCTTCGGGGTCCTGCTCGGCTGCGCCTCCTTCGCCCTGCTGGCGCTGACCGTCAACCCGCTGGCGGCGGCGCTCTCGCTCTCCGGCCTGCTCGGCTACGTCTTCGTCTACACGCTCTGGCTCAAGCGGACGACGCCGCAGAACATCGTCATCGGCGGCGCCGCCGGCGCCGTGCCGCCCCTGGTCGCCTGGGCGGCCGTGACCGGCAGCCTCAGCGGCATGGCCTTCTACCTCTTCGCGATCGTCTTCTTCTGGACCCCGCCCCACTTCTGGGCGCTCTCGATCCTGATGAAGGACGAGTACGCCAAGGCCGGCATCCCGATGCTGCCGGTGGTCCGTGGCGAGGACGAGACCCGCCGCCAGATCCTCCTCTACACCGTCCTCCTCTACGCGGTCACCCAGCTGCCCTTCTGCGCCGGCGGCCTCGGCGTCGCCTACCTGATCCCCTCGATGCTCCTCGGCGCCGTCTTCATCTACTTCTCCACCAAACTGCTGCGCACCAAGGAACGCGCCTGGGCCCTCCGCACCTACCTCTTCTCGTTGGCCTATCTGGCGCTGCTGTTCCTCTCGATGGCTATAGCGGCCAACGTCTAGTCGCGATACGGGGTTGGCGGGGCGGGGTCGGGTACCCCTCCTCTCTCGCCTGACTGGCTGGATCGCTCAGGGCCGTCCGAGGTGGCTTCTCGGCCAGCGGCGCAAAACGTTCGGAGGGGCACCCGACCTCGCCTCACGAAGCCAGAGTCGCTTTCCAGGAGAGGTTCCGTCCTTCAAAGGCCGTCGGGACTCGGGGGCTCCCCCCGGCTTGATAGAAATCCAGCTGATGGATCGCGAGACCGCACGTAAGAACATGAGCGCCGGGCTGGTTGCCGGCGGACTCGCCGCAGCCGTCTTTGCGCTCTGCTTCGTCGCCGCCTTCCTCTATATCTCCCAGTAGGCAATGAGCGAGCATCGACAGATACCCGAGCCCGGCGAGATGGTCTACGCGCCGAAGTCCTCGTGGGCGCCGGTCTTCTTCGCACTTGGCGCGATGGGATTGATCGCCGGCATCTACGCCGGCGGCTTCATCTTCCCGTCGATCGTCTACGCGGTGGTCGGCGCGATCTTCGTGCTCGCCGCCTTCCGCAGCTTCACCCGCGGCGCGATCCGCTCCTACTACGGCCTGCCGCGCCGCCAGAAGGCTCGCGGCGCCGCGCTGCCGGTCGAAACCATCTCCGCCCCGAAGCGCTGATACCGGCGCATCTCGGCGTCCTCAGTCGGCTCAGTCGGTCGTGTGCGAAGCACACTTCCCTTCCTGCGTCCTCGATCTGCTTGCCTCAGCGCTTCGCTAGCCGGGCGTCATCCCCGACGTAGCGCCCTCGCTCGTCCAGACCCTGACGATGTCGCGCATCGAGAGGACGCCGACCGCATCGCCCTCCTCGAAGACGACCAGGTGGCGAACGCCGCGACGCGACATCTCGGCGGCGGCGCGCTCCAGGCTCCAGTCCGGTTCCGCCGCGATCACCCGCTCCGCCATGTGCCCGCCGACCAGCTCGACGTCGGGATCCTCGCCGCCGCCGACGGAGATCAGGAGATCGCGCTCGGTGACGATCCCCGGCGTCGGCGACTCGGCATCGCTGACCAGCGCCGCCCCGGTTCCCTTCTCAACCATCATCGCCGCGGCCTCGCGCAGCGTGTGCGATGGACCGACCGTCAGCGACACCTCCGACATCCCGTCTCTCACCTGCATCTGCGGCCTCCTCTCGCCGAGCCATCGAGTTAGTGCGGATCGCCGCAAGACTACTCCAATCGCGACCGCCCACAGGACGCTTTCAGGCTGCCGCGACATATAGACTCCGGCGCCCGCCAGCCGTATGCACAGCCCTTCGCAACTCATCCGCCCGCTGCTCGCCCTCGCCGCCCTCGCAGGCGTAGTCGTCGCCGCGTCCGGCTGCGGCACGACCAGCGCCGACACGACCCGCGGACGCGTCCTCTTCATCCAGAAGTGCGGCGTCTGCCACGTCCTCGCCGAGGCGGGCACCACGGCCGAAATCGGCCCCAGCTTCGACGGCGCCTTCGCCTCCGCCCGCGAAATCGGCGAGAACAGCGACACGATCGAAGGGATCGTCAAGGCCCAGGTCGAGAACCCACGGCCCGACAACGGCAACCCGGCGGTCTCGATGCCGCCCGACATCGTCAGCGGCCAGGATCTCGACGACGTCGCCGCCTACGTCGGCAAATACGCCGGCGTGCCCGGCGCCGCGCCCCCCAAGGTGCCCGGCGGTCCCGGCGCCCAGGTCTTCGCCAACAACGGCTGCGGCGGCTGCCATACCTTCGCCGCCGCCAAATCGGGCGGCGTCACCGGCCCCAACCTCGACGAAGTCCTGGCCGGCCAGACGGACGCGATGGTGCACGAGTCGATCGTCGACCCGAACAAAGACATCGCCAAGGGCTACCCGCCAAACGTGATGCCGGCCACCTTCGGCGAAACGATCTCGGCCAAAGAACTCGAACAGCTGGTCGAATACCTGGTCGAAAACACCCCCGGCGGCAAAGCCGCCGGCTCCAAGCCCGCGGGCGGCTGAGCCCGGCGGCCGAGCGGCCGCTGCGATCCTTTCTCTGACGATGTGGGAACGCCTCCGAGACCGCCTCGAGATCTCCCCGCGGCGCTATGCCCAGGTCACCGCCGTGGCCCTGGCGGCGCTGGCGCTGATCGTCCTCACCGGTGCCGGCGTGCGCCTGACCGGCTCCGGCCTCGGCTGCCCGGACTGGCCCAAGTGCTACGGCGGCACGGTCGCCGCCGCTCGACACCCACGCGGTGATCGAGTACGGCAACCGGCTGCTGACCGGGTTCGTCGGCTTCGCGGTGATCGCCGCCAGCGTCCTCGCCTTCTTCCGCAAGCCCTACCGCTGGCACCTGGCCCTGTTCGGCGCCCTGCTGCCGCTGGGGGTCGTCGGCCAGGCGATCCTCGGCGCCCTCGTCGTCAAGTACCACCTCGCCCCGGGCCTGGTGATGTCCCACTTCATCCTCTCGATGATGCTGCTCGACGCCTCCTTCGCGCTCGCCTGGTGCTCGCGCTACGAGCCCTGGGAGCGGCGGCGCTCCAGCGATCGCCTCGGCGTCTGGTCGGTGCGGGCGCTGATCCCGCTCGGGCAGCTGACGATCCTCGCCGGGACGATCGCCACCGCCTCCGGCCCCCACGCCGGCGCCCACGCCGGGCAGCTCGTCCACCGCTTCACCTTCGAGGGCGTGGAGACGCTCGAATGGGTGGTCCAGCGCCACGCCGTGCATCGCCACCGTCTACGGCTTCGCCGCGATCGCGCGTCTGGTTCCTTCTGCGGCGCCCAGGAGGCGACAGGAGGGCCGTCAAGCCCCTAACGGTTGTCCTGGGCCTCCTCGCCCTTCAGGGGGCCATAGGCGGCCTCCAGTGGTCGCTGGAACTGCCGAGCGAGATCGTCTGGGTCCACGTAGCCATCGCCACCCTCAATTGGCTGGCGATGCTCTGGACCGTGGCGGCCGCCGGGCGGCTGGCGCCATCCGGGGAGACGGTGGGCCCGCGGGAGCCCGCCGGGGCCACGGCGGGAGCCGCCTAGGCCCCACCGGTGCTCCCCTTCTCCCTCTCGATCGCCGCCCTCAGCCTCGTCCAGGCGGTGCTGGTCGCGGCGCCACGGCCGGCAGCCGCCCCGCTCCTCGCGGGCCTGCGCAACCGCTCCTGGGCGCTGGTGCCGCCGCTCTCGATCGCGGTCGTGGTCGCGGCGATCGCCCTCGACTCGGCCTCGGCCCGCTTCCTCACCTACCTCGCCCTGTTCGCGGTGCCGCCGCTGGCGGCGCTGGCGCTGGCGCTGATCGTCCGCGGCGCCCGCCCGCCGCTGGCCCTCCTGGTCGTCCCGCTCTTCGCCCTCGCCTGGGCCTCCCGCGGAGCTCTCACCGGCGAGACGGCCGCGCTGGCCCTCTCCGCCCTGGCCTGCGTCAGCCTCGGCTGGCTGCTCGCCTGCGTCGTCCCCGGCCGCTGGCTGAAGCTGGGGATCTACGCGATGGCCGCGATCGACGCCTGGCTGGTCGGCTCCAACCTCCTGCAGGAGCCCAACGCCATCCTCAACGCCGCCGCACCCGGCGGCCTGCCGCGCCTGCAGCTCGCCTCCTTCGGCTCGGCGGTGATGGGCTTCGGCGACCTCTTCCTCGCCGCCACCCTCGGCGCCCTGCTCGCCGCGAACCGCCGGCGCCAGCTGACCGGCGCCGCGCTTGTCGCCGTCCTCGCCCTCGCCTTCGACCTCCTCTTCTTCGCCGTCGACCAGCTCCCCGCCACCGTCCCCATCGCCCTCGCGCTGGCGGGGCTGGAGATCTTCGGCCCGCGGCTCAGAGCTGGGTCGCCACCAACACGGCGGTAGCAGTGAGGAAGGTGCCGATCATGCCGGCGAAGAGCTGAATCATCAGCTTGTGCATCGCATCGAACTTGGCGTCCATCGCATCGAAGCGCGCGTTCATTTCGCCACGCAGCGCTCTGAATTCATCGTCGATCCGGCGGAAGCCCTCGCTGACCCGGTCATTCAGATCATCGAGTCGCTCGTCGGTCCACTTCTCTCTCACCGCCTCCATCCTGCCAGGCTACCGAGAGAAACGCAACGTATTGTCTACGCAAGTAACAACTCTGGATCAACTCTCACGCCGCTTGCGCACGACCCAGCGGATCCCATGCCACGAGGCCGCGCAGACGAGCACCAGCCCCCAAAGCGCCCCCAACAGCGGCCGCGTCAGCAAAGTCAGCGCCACCACCGAAGCCCCCGCGATCCCGACGATCACGACCCACCTGAACACAGCCTCCTCAGAGATCCTCATCTATCCCTTTTTGTTCGTCTACGCACGGGCGCGAAAACCAAGCAGGTCGGTGGACGCAGGGAGCGAGGTGAGGGGAGCGCACTCCCGTGCGTGACCCGATCCGAGTCGACCGAGGACGCCGAGATGCGCCGGTTTGCAGCGTCCGCCTAGAGGATATAGACGGTCACATAAACGATGATCCACATCACGTCGACGAAGTGCCAGTAGATCCCCGGCACCTCGACGCCGAGGTGGTCCTCCGCCTTCGGGCCGAAGTGGCCGCGGAAGGCGCGGATCGTCGCGAAGCTGAGCAGCATCAGGCCGACGAAGACGTGGGCCCCGTGGAGGCCGGTGAGGCCGTAGAAGATCGAGCCGAAGGCGAGGTCGCGGATGCTGAAGCCGAGGTGCACGTACTCGTTGATCTGGATGAAGAGGAAGGTCGCGCCGAGCATCCAGGTCAGCACCAGGCCGAGCTTCAGCCCCTGCTTGTTGCCGCGGCGGATCGCCTCCAGGGCGTAGTGGATCGTGAAGCTGGAGGAGACCAGGATCGCCGTGTTGATCCCGGCGACAGCGACCGGCAGCTCGTATGGGTGCGGTGGCCAGGCGGACGGGTCGACGACGACCCGGAGGAAGAAGTAGGACGCGAAGAAGGCGCCGAACAGCATGATCTCGGAGACGATGAAGAGGAAGATCCCCAGCACCTGTTTGTCGATCGCGGGAGCTCTGGTTGGCCTCCGGCGGGCCGTGGTGCTCCTCCGCGTGATCATCGTGCCCGAGGGCAACCGTTGCGCTCTCCATCAGCTTGCCTCTCCCCCGGCCACGGCGGCGGCGACGGCTGCCGCCGGCCTGCCCACCTCGATGTGCTCAACCTGCTTCTCGGTGATCTCGCGCACCCGGCCGATCAGGTCGTCCTCGAGCCAGCGCGACTTCTCGCCGGCGAAGGTCGAGATCAGGACCTCGTCGATCCGGTAGTGCTCGATCGCGTTTTTGACGGCCTGGAAGGGATCGGGGCTCATCGGCTGCCCGGTCGCGTCGACCTCGGCCCGGTAGAGCTCGGCCAGGGTGGCGGCGAGGTCGCGGACGATCTCGGCCTCGCTGACGTCATCGGCCCGGGGGCAGACGATCGTGTAGCGATGGGGCCGGTCGGCGGCGCGCTCCTTGAGGCGGTTGACGAGGTCCGGGGTCGCCACGGTCTTGGTGGCGACGACGAGGGTGTGGATCAGGTCCCAGCGGATCGCGTCGTCTTCGATGCGGACCGGGATGTGGGTCAGCTTCGTCTCCGGTTCGACCTTAGCGCGGGACCACTCGACCAGATCCTTGCGGGTGAAGCCGAAGCGGGTGTCCGAGCGGCAGGAGAGCAGCACCTCGCCGGGCTCGTGGGCGCGGACGGCGTCGTCGAGCGCCAGCGACGGCTCCGGGTCCATCACCTCGCCGACCGAGTCGATGCCGAACTCGGCCAGCACCGACATCGTCACCTCGACCCGCGCCCGGGCGGCCTCGCGCACCTCACCGGCATCGATCAGCTGGCCGACCGAGGGCTGGTTCTGGGGTGCGGCGACGACCACGTTGGAGACCGTCTCCTGGCGCTCGCGCACCGCCTGCAGCAGCTTGCGGCCACCGGCGACCTCGTTGAGGAAGACCAGCAGCGGACGGCCCGGCTCCACGGCGCTCACGTGGTCCCCACCACGGTCGGCTCCTTGGCGGGCGCCTCGGTGCCTTCGCCGGCCATGATCGCGTGCTTGGCGCCGGGGACCCCGAACTCGTAGGGGCCGCCGACGACGCGGGGGATCTCGTCGAAGTTGAAGATCGGCGGCGGCGAGGAGACCTGCCACTCGATCGAGTTGGCGCGCCAGGGGTTGGCGGGCGGCGCGCGGGCCGAAGCGCCAGCTGACGACCATGTTGTAGAGGAAGACCAGCTGCACGGCGCCGAGCATGAAGGCGAAGCAGCTGATCAGCAGGTTCCAGTTGCCGAACTGGGCGGCGTAGTCGGCGACGCGTCGTGGCATCCCGTCCATCCCCACCCAGTGCATCGGGATGAAGGTGCCCCAGGTGCCGACCAGGGTGCCCCAGAAGTGGACCCGGCCCAGTTTCTCGTCGTACATGCGCCCGGTGATCTTCGGGAACCAGTGGTAGATCCCGGCGAAGATCGTGAAGACCGAGCCGCCGAAGAGGACGAAGTGGATGTGGGCGACGATGAAGTAGGTGTCGGAGACGTGGATGTCGATCGGCACCATGCCCAGCATGACGCCGCTGATGCCGCCGATCGTGAAGGTGACGATGAAGGCGAGCGCAAATAACATCGCCGTCGAGTACGTGTGGATTTTCCCGAAGTAGAGCGTGCCCAGCCAGGAGAAGATCTTGATCCCGGTCGGCACCGCGATCAGCAGCGTGGTCAGCATCATCGGCACCCGCAGCCAGCTGAACATGCCGGCGACGAACATGTGGTGGGCCCAGACCGAGTAGCTGAGGACGACGATCCCGATCAGCGCCAGGGCCATCAGGCGGTAGCCGAAGATCGGCTTGCGCGAGTGGATCGAGATGACCTCGCTGATGATCCCGAAGCCGGGCAACATCATGATGTAGACGGCTGGGTGCGAGTAGAACCAGAAGATGTGCTGATAGCTGATCACGTCTCCCCCGGCCGCGAAGTCGAAGAAGTTGGTGTGGAGGATGCGGTCGAAGAGGACCATGAACTGGGCGCCGGCGATGAACGGGGTCGCGGCGACGACCAGCAGTGAGGTCGAGAGGTTGGCCCAGACGAGCAGCGGCATCCGCCAGAAGGTCATGCCCGGCGCACGCATGGTGATGATCGTGACCAGGAAGTTGAGCGCGGTCGCGATCGAGGAGGCGCCGGCGAACTGGACGCCGAGGTTGAAGAACGACTGCCCGAGCGGCGCCCCGGTCGATAGCGGCGCGTAACCGGTCCAGCCGGCGTCGAAGGCGCCGCCGGGGGCGAGGAAGCTGCTGATGAAGAGGATGCCGGCCATCGGCAGCATCCAGAAGCTGAGCGCGTTGAGGCGCGGGAAGGCCATGTCCGGGGCGCCGATCATCAGCGGCAGGACGTAGTTGGCGATCCCGGCGAAGACCGGGATCACGAAGAGGAAGATCATGATCGCGGCGTGGGTCGAGAAGAGGCTGTTGAAGGTCCGCGGCGCCGACTATCTGGGTGCCGGGCTGGGCCAGCTCGGCCCGGATCAGCATCGCCAGCAGGCCGCCGATGAAGAAGAAGACGAAGGTGGTGACGATGTACTGGATGCCGATCACCTTGTGATCGGTGTTGAAGCGGAAGTAGTCCTTCCAGCTCTTGGCGCCGTGCTGGGAGTGGTCGTCGGGGATCGTCGGCAGGCCGGCGGCCCAGCGCAGCCAGTAGTCGAAGCAGCCGAAGCCGGCGAGGAAGCCGAGCGGGGCGAGGATCAGCGGCACGATCACGTGCGGATAGCCGGTCTGCTCGGTGTCGTAGAGCGGCAGGTCGGAGATCGCCCGCAGGGCGATGACCAGGCCGAAGCCGAATGCGCCGGCAAGGAGGGCGCCAAGAACGCCTCGAATCCAACCGGGTTGCTTGATCGCAGCCGTCATCGCGTCTCCTCCATTATGCCCCGCCCGCTTCGAGCGGTACCGGGTTCGCCTCGGTGTCCTGCGTGATCGACTCCGCCAGCGGCGCCGGGACCTTGGTCTTCAGGCTGCCCACCCATTCGCGGAATTTGGCCGGCGACTCGACCACGACCTTGGCCCGCATCGAGGCGTGGCCGAAGCCGCAGAGCTCAGTGCAGATCAGCTGGTAGGTCCCGATCTTGTCGGGGGTGACGATCGCCGTCGTCGTGATCCCGGGCACGTTGTCTTTCTTGATCCGCCACTCGGGGACCCAGAACGAGTGGATCACGTCCTGAGCGTGCATCTTGAACTGGACCTGGCGGTTGACCGGGACGTGGAATTCGCCCTCCGAGAAGGCCATGTCCTTGCCCGGGTAGCCGAAGCTCCAGGCGTACTGCTGGGAGAAGACGTCGACCGTGAGCGGGTTGTCGGCGGGCTTTTCGATGTCGTTCAGCACCGACCAGCTGTAGCCGCCGGCGAAGAGGACGATCACGGTCGGGATCAGGGTCCAGGCGACCTCGAGCCGGGTGTTGCCGTGGATCGGCTCGCCGTCGGATTCGTCGCCCGGCTTCGCTTTGAATTTCCACAGCGCGTAGAAGAGCATCACGATCACCAGCGAGAAGACGAAGGAGGAGAGGACGATCATCACGGTCAGCAGATCGTCGATCTTCGGGGCGGCCGTGGACGCCTGCTGTCCGTCCCAGTTGATCGGGACCATGACGGCACAGATCGCAGCGGTGAGCGCGACCGTGGCGGCGAGCATCTTCACTATCGGGAGGCGGCCGTACATGAGGCGCGCGGCATTCTATTGAAGCGGCGGCGGGAGGTTTTCCGGCCTCAGGTGACGGTTGGCACTAGCTACGCCGGGACGGGGCAGATCTCCCGAGCTCCCCAGCCGACGCGGCAAGGACCCCGCGGGCCACTCCCTCCCAGCTCCACAGCCGTCCGACGGTCTCCACCAGCGCCTCGCGGGCGCGCTCGCGCTCGGCCTCGGGCAGGGCCAGCCAGGCGCTGAGACTGGCCGCGATCGCCTCGACCGCGCCGGGCTCGACGGCGAACGAGAGTGAGCTCGGCCGACCGTCCGGCGGCAGCGATCGCGGCCAGCTGCCGCGACACCTCGAGCATCCCCGAGTGGCCGGCCGAGACGGGCAGGGCCCCGCAGGCCGCGGCCTCGACCGCGACCATCCCGAAGGCCTCCGGAAAGGTGCTCGGCATCACCAGCGCCTCCGCCCGCGGCAGCAGCTCGGCGACCTGGTCGTGCTCGAGGCGGCCGATGAAGTCGATCGAGCCGGCGACGCCCGTGGCGGCCTCCAGATACCCCGGCGGCGGGTCGGCAAGGAAGGCCGAGAGGATCGGCAGCGGCTTCTCCTCCCCGCCCTCGAGCGCCCAGCCGAGCCGGGCGACCTCGCGGGCATCGTCGAGGTCGCCACGGTCGAGGGCGTCCAGCAGCCGGCGCAGCCCGTCCTCGTACTCGCCGTAGCCGGCGATCTGGAGCCGGGCCTCGGGATGCGCCGCCCGCACCAGCGGCCAGGCGGCGAGCAGCAGGTCGACGCCCTTGGAGACGATCAGCTTGCCGACGAAGGCCACGAGGGCCTTGCGTCGGGAGCCAGATGGGGAGGGTCCTGCGGGCGAGGTGTACGTTCTCGGACCCTCGCCATCTGCCTCCAACGGGCGGAACGTGGAGATGTCAACGCCGGGGGGTCCCAGCCTGGTCTTCTCTCGTAAGGTCCGGAAGCTCCGGAAGGGCTGCCCAGAGCGACTCGGCCGTGTGGCCGGAACCGACGAGGACCCCGGAGGCCGCCTCCATCCCTTCATAGGCGTAGGGAAGGAAGCGCGGGTTCGGTTTGACCGTGTACTCCAGGGCGGAGCCGTGGATCTTGGCGGCGAAGGGGCCGACGTGCGGCGCGGGCGAGGATCGCCGGGCCCATCACCAGGTGGTTGGCGAGGGCGGCGTCGAAGCCGCCGACGGACTCGGCCACGGCGCGCACGGCGCCGACGTTGGCGTCGATGTAGCGGTCGAGCTCGGCCTCGGTCAGCTCCGGGAAGGCCTTGACCTCGAAGCCCTCGTAAGGGTCTTTGACGTAGACCGGCAGCAGGCCGTGGATGTCGGGGTTGTGGATCTCGACCCCCTCGATCTCGACCTCGCGGTCCTGGCAGAGGAGATGGACCTCGTGGCCCAGCCGGGCCAGCGCCCGGGCCAGGTTGACGTTGTAGATGTTGCTGCCGGTGCCCCGCAGCATGTAGCCGTGAAAGAGGAGGACGCGCATCGCTGCCGCCCAAGCTATTAGTCTTGGCGGCGATGAACGACCGTCAGCTCTTTCGGATGCGCGCCCCGGCCTCCGGCCGCGAGGCCCTCGCCCACGCCGAGCCCGGCCAGACCTACGTCGATCGCGAGACCGGCGAGGAGATGGAGCCGGTCGCGATGGTGCTGCCCTTGGCCCCCTCCGCGTCCTCCCTCCCGCGCACCCCGGCGAACCTCCGCTCCTGTCGCCGCTGCGACCAGCTGATCGGGCTGGACGTCAGCGACTGCCCTTACTGCGGGTTGCGTCAGTCGGCTCTTTAAAGGACGCCTTCGGGCTGGGAGGCGTTGGTGGGTCCTCCTCTCTCGCCTGACTGGCGGGATCGCCATCGGCCGTCCGAGGTTCCGGCTTGGCCAGCGGCGCAAAACGTTCGGAGGACCTACCGACGCCTCCCGCACAAAACCTCCAGCTCAAAAAGGCGGATGCCCCAGCGCTGAAGGAGGAGCAGCCACCCACGTCTCCCGCTTGAGCTTCCGAGGGACGTCGCCTTCCCCTGCTTCCCGTGTCACGGAGTCATCGAGAGATTCGTGAGGTGGGGGTCGGGTACCCCTCCGAACGTTTTGCGCCGCTGGCCGAGAGGCAATCTCGGACGGCTCTAAGACGATCCCGCCAGTCAGGCGAGAGAGGAGGGGTACCCGACCCCCACCTCCGCCAGCCCCTCTACGGTTTCTTGACGAGAGTCGCCGTGTAAAGCAGCCTGGCGTTGCTGTAGTAGCACCCGTAGGTCTTGGTCTTGCCAACCCCCTGCTGCGGGTGACCGCCCTGGATGTCTTCCTTGGAGGCGCAGTGTTCGGGCAGGCGGCTGCCGCGCCAGGTGTTGTCGGCGTCGACGTTGAAGGCGAACATCGGTGCCCAGGTGGGGACGGTGAGGGCGACGACCTGGCCCTTGAGCACGGTCAGCGGGTGCTCGAGGGCGAAGATCGGGGTGGTGCCGAAGTAGGGGTTGAGGACCTCGAGCGGGCTCTGGCGGACGAGGGTGTACTGGGGCGGCTTCGAGCCTTCGACCGGGCGCAGGATGCCGATCCGCGCCTCCGAGGGCTTGCCGAGGAATTCGTCGAAGAAGCCGACCTCGTTGGAGGTGGTCGGGGATTCGACCGTCGAGGGCTTGGCGAGGGTGATCGACCAGGCGACGATCTTGCCTTCGAAGGGTGCCTCGTAGGGGCGGGGGACGCCGCCGGCGATCGCCTGGAAGCCGCTCACGTGCCCCTCCACCCGACAGGGGGTGATCTCGACGTTGTTGACGATCTTGCCCGGGCAGGAGGCCGGCGGGGTTTCCGCCGTCTGACCCAGGACCACGACCCGCAGCGGCGCCGAGTCGGCGTCGCCGGGGCGCGACCGCGACCAGCGCCGCGAACAGGCAGACGGCGGCCAGGCAGAGCGCCCAGGCACGGCCGCTGCGGCTGTTTTTCTCGGTCGAGGGCATGAATTAGGACAAACACGGGGCTGGAACCCCGGTTGCGGCCCCGATTCTGCCTTTCGCGCCGGAGGAATGCCGTGGCGTGCCTTCACTTGCACGATCCCGGCCATTCGGGCGCTGTAGGTTTCTTGACGATGCCGGCGATCGAGGTCGAGGGACTGGAGCGCGCCTTCGACGAGGTGCTTGCGGTGCAGGGCATCGACATCGCCGTCGACGAGGGCGAGATCTACGGCTTCCTCGGCCCCAACGGCGCCGGCAAGACGACCACGGTGCGGATGCTGACGACGCTGCTGCTGCCGACCGGCGGCCGCGCCGCGGTGGCCGGCCACGACGTGGTCAAGGAGGCGCGGGCCGTGCGCTCCTCGATCGGCGTCGCCCTGCAGGAAGCGGCGCTCGACCCGCTGATGACCGGCCGCGAGCTGATCCGCCTGCAGGCGACTCTGCAGGGGATCCCGACCGCCGAGGGCCGTCGGCGCGCCGACGCGCTGCTCGAACGGGTCGACCTGGCCGCCGCCGCCGACCGCCGCGTCGGCGGCTACTCCGGCGGCATGAAGCGCCGCCTCGACCTCGCCGCCGCGCTCGTGCACGAACCGCGCGTGCTCTTCCTCGACGAGCCGACCACCGGCCTCGACCCGGTCAGCCGCAAGACGATCTGGGAGGAGGTGCGGGCGCTGAACGACGATGGCACCACCGTCTTCCTCACCACCCAGTACCTGGAGGAGGCCGACCAGCTCGCCGACAACGTCGGCATCATCGACAGCGGCCGGATCGTCGCCGAGGGCACGCCGGAGTCGCTCAAGGAAGAAATCGGCAACCCCCACATCCAGCTGCAGCTGGCCCAGGGCTCGGTCGTCGAGGCGGAGTCGATCCTCGCCCCGATCGGCAAGCTGCTGCCACCCAAGGACGGCAAGAAGGTCCTGGTCGAGGTCGAGAACGGCGCCGCCGACATCCCCCGCGTGGTGCGGGCGCTGGACGAAGCCGGGATCGCGGTCGAGGCGCTGGAGCTGGTCAAACCGACCCTGGACGACGTCTTCGTCGCGAAGACCGGCTACCACCTCGAGGAGGAGAGCGAGGAGAACGCCGAGCAGGCGCCGGTCGAGGCATGAGCGCCCTGGCGACCAACGTGCGGGTGGTGCGGGCGCTGGGCATGCGCTCGGTTCGCCAGACCTTCCGCCGCCCGCAGCTGATCGCCCCGATCATCGTCTTCCCGACCGTCCTGCTGGCGATCCAGACCGGCGGCGCCGGGGGAGCGGTGGAACTGCCGGGCTTCCCGCCGGTCCAGAGCTTCCTCCAGTTCATGCTGGCCGGGGCGATGATGCAGTCGCTGATGCTGGCCGGCAACAGCGGCGGCATCGCCCTCGCGGTCGACATCGAGATGGGCTTCACCGACCGCCTCTTCTCGGCCCCGATCCCGCGCTTCGCGATCGTCCTCGGGCGCCTGGCCGGGACCGCGGCGCTGGGCCTGTTCGGCGCCCTCTGGTTCCTCGCGATCGGCCTGATCTTCGGTGCCGAGATCGAGAGCGGGGTCGCCGGGGCGCTGCTGGCGATCGTGCTCGTCACCGCGGCGGCAATGGCGGTCGGCGGGATCGGCGCCGCGATCGCCCTGCGCACCGGCAGCGCCAGCGTCGTCCAGGGCCTCTTCCCGCTGGTCCTGGTCGTGCTCTTCATCTCCTCCGCCTTCTTCCCGCAGGAACTGATGATCGAGCCGGCCAAGACGATCGCCAAGTACAACCCGCTCAGCTTCATCGCCGAAGGCGTGCGCGAGCCGATGATCTCCGGGATCGATGCCGCCGACACCCTCTACGCGGTGCTGGCGATCCTCGGCATCATCGTTCTCGGCCTCGTCCTCAGCGCCCGCGCCCTGCGTCACCGGCTGCGGGTGGGCTGATGGAAGCCGCGCTCCCGATCCCAGCCTGGCGCGCCAACCTGGCGACGATCGGCGCCCTGATGGCGCGGGCCAAGAACGAGCTGCTGCGGGTGCCAGGAGCGGCGATCCCCGGCGTGCTGGCGCCGACGATCTTCTTCCTCGGCCTCAACGGCGTCTTCGGCGCCCTGACCCAGCTGAGCGGCTTCGAAACCGGGGCCTATGAGAGCTTCATCGTCCCGGTCAGCATGCTGCAGGGCGCCGGCTTCACCGGCGCCGCCGCCGGGGTCAACCTCGCCCGCGACATCGAACAGGGCTGGCTGGACCGGCTGCTGGTCTCCCCCGCCCCGCGCTGGGTGCTGCTGACGGGGACCGTGCTCGCGGCCAGCGCCCGCTCGCTGATCCCGGCCACCTTCGTCTTCGCGATCGCCCTGCTGTTGGGCGCCGGCTGGCCCGGCGTCGACGGGCTGCTGGTCACCTTCTTCATGGTCGCGGCGATGGCCGCGGTGGCCGCCTGCTGGGGCTCGTTCCTGGCGCTGCGGTTCAAGAGCCAGTCGGCGGCGCCGCTGATGCAGGCGGGGATGATGGCGCTGATCCTGACCACCACCGCCTACGCGCCACTGGCGCTGCTGCAGGGCTGGCTCCAGGACGTCGCCCGCGTCAACCCGGTCACCCAGGTGGTCGAAGCCGCCCGCCAGGGCTTCGTCGGCAGCGTCACCTGGGCCGAAACCTGGCCCGGCCTGCTGGCCCTGGCCGGCCTGCTGGCGGTCCTGGGCACCCTCGCCCTGCGCGAGATGCGGCGCACTGGCCGATGACCCCCGGCCGACGGGCCGATTCCGTCCGTCATATGGACGTTTCAGGCCCATCGGCCGCGGCGGCGGCGGCGACCGCGGAGGCGGAGCGGGTGTTGCGGCAGAACTGGCTCGAGGGGCTGAGGGGTGGGATGCGTTACGAGTACACGCAGCCGAGTCCGGGGCGCTATCCGTGGCAGTGGTATTGGGACTCCTGCTTCGCGGCGATCGTCTGGCGCCGCTTCGAGCCGGCGCGGGCGCGGGCCGAGCTGGAGAGCCTGCTCGCCGCCCAGCGGCCCGACGGCTTCATCGGCCACACGATCTTCTGGAACCGGTCGGTCTCGCTGATCCGCTCGCTCTTCTACAACGTCGCTTCGCGCAGCGCCTTCCAGACCGAGACGATCCAGCCGCCGCTGCTGGCCTGGGCTTGGAAGATCGCCGTCGGCGATCCGGCGCGCGGAGCCGCGGATCGGCACTGCACATGGACTGGCTCGCCGCCAACCGCGACCTCGAGGGCGACGGGCTGCTCTGGATCCTGCAGCCGGACGAGTCCGGGCTCGACGCCTCGCCGAAGTTCGAACCGGTCTGGGGCCGGCGCTCGAACGGGCGCCTCGGCTTTCCGCTGCTGGTCCGGCGCAACCGCAAGCTGGGCTTCGACGCACAGCGGGTTCGCGACGCCGGGGGACCGCTGCTCTGCGAGACGCTGGTCAACACGATGTGGTCGCTCTCGCTGCAGGCGATGGGGCGGCCCTCGGCGACGCCGGCCCTGGTCGAGCGGCTCTGGGACGAGCGCCGCGGCATCTTCGTCGACGAGGTCCAGCCGGGCGGGGCGGGGCCCGGCGTCCTCACCTGGACCGCCTTCGCCCCGCTCGCCCTGCCGGACCTGCCGGAGGAGATCGGCCGGCGCCTGGTCGAGGAGCATCTGCTGAACGCGCGCGAGTTCCTCACCCCGGTCGCGCCGCCGTCGGTCGCGGCTTCGGAGCCGAGCTACGAGCCCGACGGCGGCCACGGCCCGATCCGCCGCTACTGGCGCGGGCCGACCTGGGTCAACTCGGCCTGGATGGCCTGGCTGGGGATGCGGCGGCTCGGCTACGAGGCCGAGGCCCGGCACCTGGCCGACGGCGTGATCGGCGCCGTCGCCCGCGAAGGCCTGCGCGAGTACTACGACCCACGCACCGGCAAGGGCCTGGGCGCCGTCGACTTCGCCTGGTCGGCGCTGGTGGCGGAGCTGGCCGACCCTGATCCAGGGTTGAATAGGCGCCTGGCAAGGACGCAGGGAGAGAGGTGAGGGGAGCGCACTTCCAGTGCGTGACCCGAAACCGAACGACTGAGGACGCCGCCAGGCGCCTATTTGTAGCGGTAGGTGATGCGCCCACGATCCAGGTCGTAGGGCGAGAGCTCGATCTTGACGCGGTCGCCGGGGAGGATCCGGATGTAGTGGCGGCGCATCTTGCCCGAGATGTGGCCGAGCACGTCGTGGCCGTTGTCCAGTTTTACCCGGAACATCGTGTTGGGGAGAGCCTCGGTGATCTCCCCCTCCATTTCGATCTTTTCCTCAGCCATGCGGCGTCGAGCGTACCTGACGAGCGTGTTCCAGGGCGCCGGCCCGGTCCCGCACCTCGCCCGCGTACTGCGCCGCCTCCAGCTCAGACAGCAGCTCTCCCAGCTGCGGCCCCGGCTCGATCCCGAGCTCGCTGGCCAGCTCGTCGCCGCGCAGCAGCGGCGCCGGCGGGCCGTCGCGGCGCCAGTCGAGCGCGGCGGCGACCATCTGCCGGGCCAGCGCCAGGTGCGCCTCGACCATCTCCGGACGGGCCAACGGGCCGGCGCCGCGGGCGGAGAGGCGGTCGGCGACGGTGAGCAGGGTGACGTCGACGCCGACCGGCTCGGTCGCCCGCAGGTACTCGTGGACGCGGCGCGGCGGCAGCGGCGCCTCGGGGATCAGGAAGCCCAGCCGCAGGTGGTGCAGGGTCAGCCCCTGCAGGTGCTGGGTGAGGCGGCGGCTGGCGCGCAGGCGGCCGCAGATCTCGCCGACGATCTCCGCCCCCACCTGGTCGTGGCCGCGGAAGCCGACGAAGCCGTCGCGTTCGGCCCGGGTCGCGGGCTTGCCGATGTCGTGGAAGAGGGCGCCGAAGCGCAGCGCCGTGCCGCGGGTCATCTCGTCGGCGAGCGGCTCGGCCAGCAGCGCCGCCACCTCGGCGGCGCGGTCGCCGGCGAAGCGGTCGAGGTCGCGCTCGACCTCCAGCGCGTGCTCGAGCACGGCGAGCGTGTGGCCGTGGACGTCGAGGTGGTGGTTGGGGCCCTGTTCGACCTCGCGCAGGTTCTCCAGCTCCGGCAGCACGACCGCGGTCAGCCCCAGCTCGTCGAGCAGGGCGAGGCCGCGCAGCGGGTCGGGGCCGCCGAGCAGCTGCCGCAGCTCGGTCAGCTGGCGCTCGCCGGCGGGGTCGGCGGCGCGGGAGGCGGCGGCGCGGGCGAGGGCGACGGTGGCGGGGTCGATCTCGAGCCCCAGCCCGGCGGCGAGGCGGGCCGCCCGCAGCAGCCGCAGCGGGTCCTCGCCGAAGCTGCCCTCGCCGACCGCGCGCAGGACGCCGCGCTCGAGGTCGGCGAGGCCGCCGAAGGGGTCGAGCGGCTCGCCGCCGGCCAGCGGCACGGCGACGGCGCCGACCGTGAAGTCGCGGGCGGCGAGGTCGGCGTCGATGCCCTCGCCGCGGAGGACGGTCGCGTCGACCTGCCAGCCGCGCTCCCGCGAGACGACGCGCCAGGTGCCGAACTCGGCCGAGAGCTCGAAGGCGTGCTCGCCCAGCTCGGCGGCGACGGCCTTCGCCGCGGCGCCGGGGTCGCCGGCGACGGCGAGGTCGAGATCGGCGACCTCCCGCCCCAGCGCCGCGTCGCGCACGGCGCCGCCGACGATCCAGGCTCCCGTCGCTATCGCCACTCAGCGCCCGCGGCGCGTCAGCGGCGCACGCAGAGGAGCGCCAGGTCGCGAGAGCCTGGCGACGCTTTTGTCACCCATGGGGTTGCAAACGCGCCCGATCGTCAGGCCGCGCGCCGCGGCACCCGGGCCGAGAGCCCGCAGGTGACCTCGTAGTTGATCGTGTCGAGGCGGGCGGCGACCTCCTCGGCGCGGATCTCGTCCTCCCCCTGGGCGCCGATCAGCACCGCCTCGTCCCCCGGCTCGACCGCGGTCTCGGGACCGAGGTCGATCGTGACGTTGTCCATCGAGACCGTCCCGACCAGGGGGTAGCGGCGGCCGCCGACCAGGACCTCGGCGTTGTTGCTGAGGCCGCGGCGGACGCCGTCGCCGTAGCCCAGCGGCACCACCCCCACCCAGGTCTCCTCGCTGGCGACCCAGCGCTGGCCGTAGCCGGCGCTGGCGCCGGGGGCGAAGCGCTTGACGTCGGCGACGTAGGAGCGCAGCGAGAGCGCCGGCGCCAGGCCGCGCTCGGCCGGATCGCCCTGGAAGGGGTCGAGCCCGTAGACGGCGACCCCGCAGCGGGCCATGTCGAAGTGCGAGCGGCGGTCGCGGAAGACCGCGGCGCTGTTGGCGGCGTGGGCGATCGCGGCCGGGAACTCGGCCTTGACCGCGGCAGCGACGGCCTCGAAGCGGCCGAGCTGCTCGTCGAAGAAGCCGGAGTCGGGTTCGTCGGCGGTCGCGAAGTGGGTCCAGACGCCGGCGAGCTGGAGGCTGGGGTCGGCGTCGCAGGCGCGGGCCAGCGCCAGCACCGCCTCCGGGTCGGGGTTGCCGAGCCGGCCCATGCCGCTGTCGTACTTGACGTGGACGCGGGCGGGGCGGCCCTGGGCGCGGGCGCGGTCGGCGAGCAGGCGGCGGAAGCCCTCGTGCCAGACCGCCACCTCGGAGCCGGCGGAGAGGACGATGTCGACCTCCGCCGCGGTCAGCGCCCCCATCGTCAGCAGGGGGATGTGCTGGAGGCGGCGGCCGATCTGTTCGGCCTCGACCGCGGTCGCCACCGCCAGCCGCGTGGCGCCGCCGGCCAGGGCGGCGTTGGCGCAGCCGTCGGCGCCGTGGCCGTAGCCGTCGGCCTTGACCACCGCGCAGAGCTCGGCCCCGTCGCCCAGCTCCGCCTTCAGCCTGGTGCAGTTTGCCCGGATCGCCTCGAAGTCGATCCGGGCGACCGCCCGCTCCATCGGGCTACTCGTCGTCGACCAGCGCGGCGAGGGCGTCGGCCCTCGTGACCATGCCCGCCAGCCGCCCGTCGTCGTCGACCACCGGAAGGTGGTTGTGGTGCTTGTCGGCGATCTTCTTCGCGACCCGGTCGGCCGCTTCGTAGGTGCGGGCGACGATCGGGTCGGCGGTCATCAGCTCGGAGACCTTGGTGGCGAAGGCCTTGTCGAGGCGCTTCTCGAAGCCCTTCATCGAGCCGACGAAGACGATCCCGCCCATGATGTTGAGGTAGTGCGGCAGGTGCAGGTCGGACTCCTCGTCGCTGAGGATCAGGTCCGACTCGCTGACGATGCCGACCACGCTTGCCGGTCCTCGTCGACGACCGCGACGGCGCCCATGTCCGTCTTCGCCAGCAGGTCGATCGCGGCGCGGGCGTCGTCGTCCGGCGAGACGCTGGGCACGTCGGCGTTCATGATCTCGGCGGCGGTCTTCATCCCCGGCGAGATTATTCGACCGGCTCGGCGGCGCGCAGGCCCACCGGGATCGAGGCGATCACGTCGCTGGCGATCACCGACTCGGCGGCGCCGATGCGGGCGGCGGCGTCGCGGCCGGCGCGGGCGTGGGCGACGACCGCCGCGCAGGCGGCCGCGAACGGCTCCAGGCCGCGGGCGAGCAGCGCCGCGAGGATCCCGGAGAGGACGTCGCCGCTGCCGGCGGTGGCCAGGGCCGGGGCGGAGATCGCGTTGACCGCGACCCGCTCGCCGTCGCTGACGATCGTGTCGTCGCCCTTGAGGACGACGATCGCGCCGGCGGCCCGGGCGGCCTCGCGGGCGCAGGCGAGCCGGTGGGCGCCGATCTCCTCCGAGTCGCGGCCGAGCAGGCGCCCGAGCTCGCCGGCGTGCGGGCGTCAGCACCGTCGGCGCTTCGCGGGCGGCGACCGGCCCGAGGTGCTCGGCGAAGGCGTTGAGGCCGTCGGCGTCGATCACCAGCGGCGCCTCGATCGCGCCGACGACCTCCCGCGCCAGCTCGACCGAGCCCGGGTCGCGGCCCATGCCGGGCCCGAGGACGCCGGCGGCGGCGCGCTCGAAGGCGCGCAGGACCGCCTTCGCCGAGGCCGGGACGAGGCAGCCGTCGCCACCGGGGCAGCCGACCGACATCACCTCCGGCTCGCCGGCTTCGAAGACCGGCTCGAGATCGGCGGGAACGGCGACGGTCGCGTAGCCGGCCCCGGCCCGGATCGCCGCCAGCGAGGACATCCGCACCGCCCCGGTGAGGCCGCGCGAGCCGCCCGCGATCGCCACCTGGCCGGAGCTGAACTTGGTCGAGCGCGGGACCGCGGCGCGGCAGCAGGGCGAGGACGGCGGGCGTCGATCGACGCCGCCGGCCGGCTCGCCCGGCGCGCCGGCGGGAATCCCGATCGGCACCACCCGCAGCTCGCCCGTGTGCCACTTGCCGGGCGCGATCCGCTGCCCCAGCTTGGCCGCGTGGAAGCTCACGGTCAGGTCCGCCTCGACCGCCGCTCCCGCGATCTCGCCGCTGGAGGCATCGACCCCCGAGGCGATGTCGCAGGCGACCACCGGCGCCCCGCAGCGGTTGATCGCGTCGATCGCCGCGCTCGCCGGCTCCCGCGGCGCCCCGGAGAAGCCGGTGCCGAAGATCGCGTCGACGACGGCGCCCGAGCCGGCCAGCCAGGCATCGAGATCCGTCGGCACCTCGTCCCGACCAGAGCTCGACCGTCTCGACCTCGAAGCCCAGTCCGGCGCAGATGCCGGGCCGCGACCAGCCCGTCGCCGCCGTTGTTCCCCTTGCCGCAGACGATCCGCACCGGGCCCTGCGGCGAGAGCGAGGCCACCGCCTCGGCCAGCGCCGTGCCCGCCGTCTCCATCAGCTGCGCGGAGGGTATCCCTTGCTCCTCGATCGCCCAGCCATCGATCGCGCGAGCTGCCCTCGGCGTCGTAGAGGGGCTGCAGCCAGGGCTCCATCTCAGCCTAAGGCGCGAGCGCTCCGACATTCGCCACACTGGGGTGGGTCAGGTCGGAAGCGTGTGCATCGCCCGAGCGGAGCTACTTGCCGATGCCGGCGATCAGCTTCGCCGTCGCCAGCTCGCCCGAGGCACCGGAGCCGATCGCCAGGTAGTCGATCTTGTTCAGGTAGGGCTTCGCTTCGAGGAAGCCTTCCTCTTCGTCGGCCGGGATCAGCGCCGAAGCCAGGTTCAGCGCCGCCGGGCCGTCGACGAAGCCGGTGATCGGCGTGCCGCCGAGGGCGCTGACGGCTTCCTTGTAGGTGGGGCTGTCGGCGAGGGTCTGGCCGGAGTCGGTGGCCAGCGCCCGCGTCGCCGCCGGCAGGCCGTAGGCGATCGCGATCCGCTCGCCCTGGGCGGCGATCACCAGCGGCTTCGGGCCGAGGTCGTCGCTGCGGATCGAGAAGCCGCTCGCCTTGCCGGAGATCGCGGTGACGCCGGGGGTGCCGGTGGCGCGCAGCAGCAGGCCGATGTTGGAGACGGTGTTGGTCGCTTCCTTGGCGTTCTTGGTTGTCCAGCACCGCGGCGCCGCCGAGGCTGCTCTCGCTGTCGCCTTCGGCGAAGACGCCGAGGTCGCCGACCGAGGCGGCGATCTTTTCGACGTCGATGCCGGCTTCCTTGAGGCCGCTCTTGAACTTGTCCGGCGGAATCTCGCCGGGGATGCCGTCGGCGTCGATCTGGTCGATCGCTTCCTCGAAGCGCTCGCCGAAGTCGGCCGAGGCGAAGGCGGCGACGGAGCTGGCGGGCAGCGAGCCGAGCAGCTCCGAGGCGTCGCCGGTCGGCGGGTTCTCGCCGCCGAGGTCGGTGCTGAAGTCGATCTCGATCTGGTCGGAGCCGGGGATCAGGCTGGCGACCGCGGTCGCTTCCTCGGGATCGATGCCGGCGCTGTCGAGGAACTGCTGCGCTTCCGGGTCGATCGCGCCGCCGGACTGGTCGATCAGGCCGCCGATGTCGACGAAGACGTCGGCGAAGCTGCCGCTGGGAGCGGCGTCGACGGTGCTCGCGTAGGTCTCTTCGTCGGCCAGCGATTCGCCGTTGGAGGCGTCGACCATCTGCTTGAAGGTCGTCGCGTCTTCGGCGAAGACGAGGAAGTCGCCGACGACGCCGACCGTGGTGCCGTCGTCGCTGTCGACCTTGTAGTCGACGCCTTCGTAGGAGCCTTCTTCCGGGCACTTCGTCGCTTTCTTCGGCCTGCTTGTCGATGAAGTCCTGGGTGGCCGCGGTGTCGGTGCGTCTGGATCGCGACGCCGTAGCCTTCGAAGTCGTCGCCGTCGTATTCCTGGAGGAAGAGGCCGCCCTTTTCGCCCAGCCACGGTTCGACTTCCTTCGCGTAGTCGAGCTCTTCGTCCGGAGTCGCTGGCCGAGCTTTTCGAGTTCGGAGACGATCAGGCCGCCGAGGTCGTCGATGCCGCCGATGCTCTTGGCCAGCGCTTCGACGTTCGACTTCAGCTCGCCTTCGGGCTGCACCGAGCGCCTCGATGAAGAGGGGCGACTTCGGCGGCGCCAGGGTCGCCGGGTCGGAGCCGAGCCCGAATCGCCGCTGCCGCCGCAGCCGGCGACGGCGAGCGCCGCGGTCGCGGCGAGTGGCAAGGAGGAGCGAGGCGGGGCCTTCACGGGACGGCGCATCCTAGCGACGCGATTGGACCAGATCACTCGACCGTGACGGTCTTGGCCAAATTACGGGGCTGGTCGACGTTGAGGCCGCGGGCGCGGGCGATGTCGTAGGCGAGCAGCTGCAGCGGCAGGATCGCCACGATCGGCTGCAGGATCCAGTCGGTGGCGGCGACCTCGACGGTCTCGTCGGCGACTTCGGCGGCGCGCGTCTCCGCCGGCGGTGGCGATCGCGATCGTCTGGGCGCCGCGGGCGCGGACCTCCTCGACGTTGGAGAGGACCTTCTCCAGAACCGGGCTCGCGGTGGCGATGCAGACGACCGGGGTCGACTCGTCGAGCAGGGCGATCGGGCCGTGCTTCATCTCCCCCGCCGCGTAGGCGTCGGTCGGGATGTAGGAGACCTCCTTCAGCTTCAGCGCCCCCTCGAGGCAGACCGGCAGGCCGATGTGGCGGCCGAGGTAGAGGAAGAAGTTCTGCTCGCTGTGGGCGGCGGCGATCGGCCGCGACCGGCTCCTCGACCGCCGCCAGCGTCTCCTCGACCTTCGACGGCAGCGACTTCAGCTCCGCCACCAGCTCGGCGATGCGGGCCGGCGGCAGCGACTCGCGCAGCTCGGCCAGCCGCAGCCCCAGCAGGTACATCGCCGCCACCTGGGCGAGGAAGGTCTTGGTCGCGGCGACGCCGATCTCGAGGCCGGCGCGGGTGTAGAGGACGGCGTCGGCGTCGCGGGTCGCCTGGCTGCCCATGATGTTGGTCACGGCCAGCACCTTCGCCCCGGCCTCGCGGGCCAGCCGCATCGCCGCCAGCGTGTCGGCGGTCTCGCCCGACTGGGTGATGCCGACGACGAGATCGCCGGGCCCGACCACCGGGTTGCGGTAGCGGTACTCGGAGGCGATGTCCATCTCGACCGGCACCCGCGCCCACTCCTCGATCGCGTAGCGACCGATCAGGCCGGCGTGGTAGGAGGTGCCGCAGGCGACGATCACGATCCGCCGCAGGCCGCGCAGGAAGTCGTCGTCGAGGGCGACGTCGGAGAGGTCGACGCCGTCGTCGCCGGGCAGGCGATCGGCGATCGTCTCGGCGACCGCGTCGGCCTGTTCGTGGATCTCCTTCAGCATGAAGGTCTCGAAGCCGCCCTTCTCGGCCGCCTCGGCGTCCCAGTCGACCTCCTCGGGCTCGCGCTCGATCGGGTTGCCCTCGGTGTCGGTGATCCGCACCTCGCCGGCTTCGATTTCGACCAGCTCGCCGTTTTCGATCGGCACCGCGACCCGGGTGTCGGCGAGGAAGGCGGGGATCGCCGAGGCGAGGAAGGTCTCCCCCTCGCCGACGCCGGCGACCAGCGGGCACTCCTTGCGGGCGCCGACCAGGCGGTCGGGCTCGTCGGCGTGCATGGCGACGAAGGCGTAGTGGCCGCGCAGCTCGGCGTAGGCGGCGCGGACCGCGGCGGCGAGGTCGCCGTCGTAGTGGGCGGCGATCAGGTGGGCGACCACCTCGGCGTCGGTCTCCGAGGTGAACTCCTCGCCCTCGGCCTGCAGCCGCTTGCGCAGGCCGGCGTGGTTCTCGACGATCCCGTTGAGGACGATGTGGACCTTGCCGGAGCTGTCGTCGTGCGGATGGGCGTTCTCCTCGGTGACGCGACCGTGGGTCGCCCAGCGGGTGTGGGCGATGCCGGTGTGGGAGACGGCCATCGCCCCGGCGCCGTCGGCGGCGCGCTCGGCGACGGCGGCGCGCAGGTTGGCGATGTTGCCGACCGCGTGGGCGCTGTCGACCTCGCCGTTCTCGATCACCGAGATACCGGCCGAGTCATAGCCGCGGTATTCGAGCTTTTCCAGCCCCGAGAGCAAGAGCTCCTCGCAGGGGCGACCGCCCACGTATCCGACGATTCCGCACATAAGGGCGAGTAAGGGTAGAGGCAGGCGCTGCTAGGCCAGCTCTTGGCGGACCAGGGCGACCAGGCGATTGCAGACCGCCTCGGCCTCCTCGGCGCTCGGCGCCTCGACCATGACCCGCACCAGCGGGCTCGGTTCCGGAGGGCCGCAGGAGCACGCGGCCGCGGCCCTCGAGGGCCTCGCCCTCGCGCTCGACCGCCTCCCAGACCGCGGTCGCGCCGGCGATCGCCTCGCGGTCGGCGACCTCGACGTTGACCAGCGTCTGCGGCAGCTTCTCCATCGGCACCGCGTCGGCGAGCGGGGCGCCCGCCAGCTCGCGCATCGTCATCAGCGCCGCGGCGATGCCGTCGCCGGTGGCGACGAAGTCGGAGGCGATGATGTGACCCGACTGCTCGCCGCCCAGCCTCCAGCCGCGGCGCCGCATCTCGTCGAGCACGTAGCGGTCGCCGACCTGGGTGATCGCGACCTCGATCCCCGCCGCCTCCATCGCCCGGTGGAAGCCGTAGTTGGTCATCACGGTGACGACGACGCCGCCGTCGAGCTCGCCGCGGCGGCCAGCCCGCGCGCGGCGAGGGCGATCAGCTCGTCGCCGTCGTGGACGCGGCCGTTGCCGTCGACCGCCAGCATCCGGTCGGCGTCGCCGTCGAAGGCAAAGCCGATTTCGGCGTCGGAGTCGGCGACCCGTTCGGCCAGCGGCTCGAGGTGGGTGGAGCCGCAGCCGGCGTTGATGTTGCGCCCGTCGGGCTCGGCGCCGATCACCTCGATCTCGGCCCCGAGGCGCTCGAAGATCGCCGGGGCGGCGCGGTGGGCGGCGCCATTGGCGCAGTCGAGGACGACGCGGCGGCCGGAGAGGTCGAGTGGGAAGGCCGCCTCGAGCTCGCGCAGGTAGTCGTCGAGGCCGCCGTTGAGCTCGCGCACCCGCCCCGGCTCCGCGGCAGCCGGCGTCTGCGTCGAGCAGCGACTCGATTCGGGCCTCGAGCTCGTCGCCGAGCTTCGTCCCCTGGCCGGAGAAGAACTTGATGCCGTTGTCGCGGTAGGGGTTGTGGGAGGCGGAGACGACCGCGGCGAGGTCGAGGCCCAGTCGCTTGACGAGAATCGCCGCGGCGGGAGTCGGCAGGACCCCGCCGAGCAGCGCGTCGCCCCCGGCCGCGGCGACCCCGGCCGCCAGGGCGGCCTCCAGCATCGGCCCCGACTCGCGGGTGTCGCGGACGATCAGGACCTGCGGGCGCTGTGCCTCCAGCGAGGCGGTGGTGGCGCGGCCCAGCGCCGTCGCCAACTCCGCGCGTGAGGAACGTGCCAGCCTCCCCTCGGACCCCATCGGTTCCGAAGAGCTTGCGCTCGGCGCTCACCAAACCCCCGTCAGCGCTTGCTGAACTGAGGCTTCTTGCGAGCCTTCTTGAAGCCCGCCTTGCGACGCTCCTTGACCCGCGCGTCGCGAGTCAGGAAGCCGCGGCGCTTGAGCTCGCCGCGCAGCTCGGGGTCGATCTCGGTCAGCGCCCGGGCGATGCCGTGGCGGACCGCGCCGGCCTGGCCGCTGATGCCGCCGCCGTGAACGCGGACGCGGACATCGACGTTGCCCTCGTAGCCGGAGACGGTGAGCGGCTGGACCGCCATCGTCTGGTGCAGCGGACGCGGGAAGAACTCCTTCGAGGTCGCGCTTGTTGATTTCGACCTTGCCGTCGCCGGGCAGCAGGATGACGCGGGCGATCGAGCACTTGCGTTTGCCGGTGGCGAGGAAGCGGGCGTCGCTCTCCATCTTCGCCGGCTCGCGGCTCGCGGCCTCGGTCTCGGCCTCGTCGCCGGCGAGGGCGGCCTCGCGGCGCGCCTTCTCCTCTTCCTCGGCCTCGAGCGCGGCTTTCTCCTCAGCGCTGAGCTGCTTCTCCGGCTCGACCGCGATCGGCTCCAGGTCGGCACCGGGAATGACGTCTTTCTTCTTCTCAGCCTGCGGCTCCTCGGCCTCGGGCTCCTCGGCAGGCGCCTCTTCGGCAACGGGCTCCTCAGCCGGAGTCTCCTCGACGGCCGCCGGCTCCTCAGCAGCGGGCGTCTCGTCGGGAGCGTCCGAACCCTCGTCGCTCTCCGCAACGGGCTCCTCAGACGACTCGTCCTCCGCCGCCGGCTCCTCGGCCGCGGCCTCCGGCGCCTCTGACGCGGGTGGCGTGGCGTCGGGCTCCTCGCCCGCAGCTTGCGAGGACGAGGAGTCTGACTCCGCGACAGGACCCGCGTCCTGAGGCTCCTGTCCCTCGGCCGTCGTCTCCTCTGGCTGCTCTGAAGTCTGGTTGTCCTGCTCGTCCGTCATCTATCTCTCAGTTCCATCGGTTTGGGCAGCTGGGCGGCGTGTGGGTGATCCGGGCCGGCGTAGACCTTCAGCTTGGTCAGCTGCTGGCGGGCGAGCCGGTTGCGCGGCAGCATCCCCTTCACGGCCTTGCGGATTACTTCCTCCGGGCGGCGGTCGAGCATCTCGGCCAGCGTCCGCGACTTGATCCCGCCGGGGTAGCCGCTGTGGCGCCAGTAGGTCTTCTGCTCCAGCTTGTTGCCGGTGACGCGGATCTTCTCCGCGTTGACGACGACGAGGAAGTCACCGGTGTCGATGTGAGGCGTGTACTCCGGCTTGCGCTTGCCGCGCAGGACGTCGGCGATCTGCGTGGCCAGACGGCCCAGGGTCTGCCCCTCGGCGTCGACGACATACCAGTCGCGCTGGCGGTCGGTCGGCTTGGCTACGTAGGTCTTCATCGTCTCTTTCTCGTACCTCATCGTCAAAAAGCCGCGCGGACTCGCCGACGCGGCCGGGGGATCATAGCCATCCTGCGGTCTATACTGCCGCGCCAGCAATGCCGAATCCCGATCGGGCATCCGAACGGGGGCGGAGGAACCGCAGAGGCCGAAGCAGGTCTCCGGGGCGAATCGGACGAAATTGCCCGTAGCGCATCTCTTTCAGCGCGAGCCCGACAGCTAACTCCGTAGGCGATCGAAAGAGAGGGCCAGCGGTGCGCAACAACGGGATCGCCAGGCTTGGACTGGCGGCGAGAGTCTCCATATTCACCATTGTCGCGCTGCTCAGCGCGGTCGGCGCCGCGGCCGCGGCGATGGTCGGCGGCGCCCCGACCCCGAGCGCCAGCCCACCGCCGCCGAGCAGCCCCGCCGGAGCCCCGAGCACCGAACCCAGCGCCGGCGCCCTCAGCCTCGTCGCGGCGGAAACGACCCCGCGCAAATCCTTCTACTTCGGCTTCCGCTTCCCCCGCCTCAGCTACACGATCGGCAGCAGCCAGCCGCAGAACGACCTGCGGATCGACGTCGTCGACGCCGCCGGCGCAGTCGTCAAGACCTTCTACCGCAACGACATCGCCCCCGGGGTGCCCACCGGCCTGCGCTGGGACGGCACCACGAACGAAGGGCGCCCCGCCCGCAACGGTCAATACAGCTTCCAGATCGGGCCGCAGGTCGCGGAAGCGCCGGCGGCCCGCCGGGCGACCGCCTCGACCGCGCTCAGTCTCAGCTTCGCCCTCTACGGCTACGCCTTCCCAATTCTCGGCGCCCATGAATTCGGCCTCGGCGCCGGCCGCTTCGGCGCGGCCCGCGCGGGCCACACCCACCAGGGCCAGGACGTGATGGCGGCCTGCGGTACGCCGCTCGTCGCCGCCCGCGGCGGCGTCGTGCAGTACTCCGAGTACGAGGCCAACGCAGGCAACTACGTCGTCATCGACGGCAAGGGCACCCCCAACGACTTCATGTACGCGCACCTGGCCGAACCCTCGCCGCTGCAGGCCGGCGAAACGGTGCGCACCGGCCAGCCGATCGGCATCGTCGGCGACACCGGCGACGCCACCGCCTGCCACCTCCACTTCGAGATGTGGGGCGCGCCCGGCTGGTACGAGGGCGGCTCCCCATTCGATCCCCTGCCCTACCTCGAACAGTGGGACGCGTACTCCTGAGTTGAGTCGAGAATGAGAATGAATCTCATTCTCTGATACGGTTCCCGCCGTGAATTGGACGGAGCGGGCATCGGAGCGACTGGACGCGGCGGGCTATCGCAGCGGTGCGGCGCGGCGGCAGGTGATCGAGCTGCTGGCGCAGGAGCACTGCGCGCTGACGGCGCTGGAGATGGATCGGCGGCTGCCGGCGGGCCGGGCGAGCATCTACCGCACGCTCGAGCAGCTCGAACAGCTGCACCTGATCCAGCGCATCGACATCGGCGGCGAGGCGGCGGGCTACGAGCGGCTCGACCCCGCCGACCACCATCACCACCTCGTCTGCGAGCAGTGCGGCCTGCTGGCGCCGTTCGCCGACCCGGCGCTGGAGCGGGCGATCGACACGGTCAGCCACAGCGCCGACTTCGAGGTCTCCTCCCACGACGTGGTGCTGCGCGGCAGATGCTCGCGCTGCCAGGCGCCGGACCTGAACTGACGCCCCTTGCCCGCTGTCGCCATCCCCCTCGCCGGCCTGACCGTGATCGCCACCCTGATCGGCGGGCACATCGCGCTGCGGCTCTCGCACACGCTGCCGACCCTGATCGCCTTCACCGGCGGGGTCGTCGTTGCCGTCGCGCTCTTCGACGTGCTGCCGGAGGGAATCGAGAACCTCGGCGACCCCAAGCAGGCGACGACCCTGGTCGCGGTCGGCTTCCTCGCCTTCTTCTTCGCCGAGCGAGCGCTCGTGCTCCATCACCGCGACGAGCCTTCGGAGGCGCGCGCGCACCATCGCGTCGGCGTCCTCGGCGCCTTCGGGCTCTCGATCCACAGCTTCATCGACGGGCTCGGGATCGGGCTTGCCTTCGGCCTCGACAGCGCCACCGGCTTCCTCGTCTTCATCGCGGTCATCAGCCACGACTTCGCCGACGGCCTCAACACCGTCAGCTTCGTCCTCAGCCAGTCCGGCGATCGGCGCAGCGCCCGCAAGTGGCTGCGGATCGACGCCATCGCGCCTCTGCTCGGCGCCATCGTCGGCTCCCTGGTCACCGTCTCCGACCACACCCTCGGCTACGTCCTCTGCCTCTACAGCGGCTTCTTCCTCTACATGGGCGCCACCGACCTCCTGCCCGAGGCCCACGCTCATGCCTCCTGGGCCAGGGTCGCGCTGACCGCTTCGGGATTCGTTCTGATCTTCGCGATCACCCGCGTCGCCGGCGTCTAGGCGCCCGCCAAACCTCCAAATTGCGGGATTGGCGCGTGATCTTTACAAGTACTCAATACTTTTCCTTTAAGCAGGAAAGTGCGTTTGAGTGCCACCCAACCCCCCGAAGGAGCCACCCCGGTGAAGAGAGACCGTCCAGAAGTGATCGACCAGCGCCTGATCAGAGCGCTGGCCCACCCCCTCCGCATCAAGATCCTCGAGGCCCTGACCGAACGGGTGGCGAGCCCGACCCGCCTCTCGGACGACCTCGACGCCGGGCTCAGCCACGTTGCCTACCACACGCGTGCGCTCGACAAATGCGGCTGCCTGGAACTCGTCGACACGGCCCAGCGCCGCGGCGCCACCGAGCATTTCTACAAGGCGTCGCCGCACTCGTTCATCGGCGACCGGATCTGGCGACGGGTGCCGCGCGCTCTGCTCGGCGGCGTTTCCGGCGCCACCCTGCAGAGCTTCATGGACCGCGCCGTGGCGGCGCTCGAAGCCGGCACGATCGACGGTCGCGAGGACACGACGCTCTGCTGGAGCCCGGTCCTGCTCGACCAGCAGGGCTGGGACGAGGTGACGGCGACGATGAAAAGCACCGTCAACCGCGTGCTGGAGATCCAGGATCAGAGCCGGGCACGACTGGCCAGGCAGAAGGGCCGCGGCGCGATCTCGGCGATCGTCGGCCTCGCCAGCTTCGAGACCCCCGGCTCGCGCGAGGAGATGGCCTAGCGGGCCGCCGTCACTCCCACTCGATCGTCGCCGGCGGCTTCGAGGAGATGTCCAGAGCGACGCGGTTGACGTCGCGGATCTCGTTGATGATCCGGTTGGAGACCCGCTCGAGCAGGTCGTAAGGCAGCCTGGCCCAGTCGGCGGTCATCGCGTCGTCGGAGGTGACGGCGCGGATCACGATCGGGTAGGCGTAGGTGCGGCCGTCCCCCTGGACGCCCACCGAGCGGACTACCGGCAGCACGCAGAAGGACTGCCAGAGCTGCCGGTAGAGCTCCGCCGCGCGAATCTCCTCCTGCAGGATCGCGTCGGCGGCGCGGAGGATGTCCAGCCGCTCTTTGTTGACCTCGCCGCCGACTATCCGGATCCCCAGGCCCGGTCCCGGGAAGGGCTGGCGCCAGACCATTCGCTCCGGCAGCCCGAGCTCGGCGCCGACCGCGCGCACCTCGTCCTTGAACAGCATCCGCAGCGGCTCGACCAGCTCGAATTCGAGGTCGTCGGGGAGGCCGCCGACGTTGTGGTGGGACTTGATCGTGGCCGCGTGGTCGGAGCCGCCGGACTCGATCACGTCCGAGTAGAGCGTGCCCTGGACGAGGAAGTCGACGCCCTCCAGCTTCTCCGCCTCCTCCTCGAAGACGCGGATGAACTCGCCGCCGATGATCTTGCGCTTGGTCTCGGGGTCGTCCTGTCCGGCCAGCTTGGCGAGGAAGCGCGCTTCGGCATCGACGTGGACCAGCGGGATGCCGAACTCGCCGAAGGCCTCGACAACCTGCTCGGCCTCGTTCATCCGCATCAGGCCGTGGTCGACGAAGACGCAGGTGAGCTTCTCCCCCACCGCTTTGTGGACCAGCATCGCCGCGACCGAGGAGTCGACGCCGCCGGAGAGGCCGCAGATGACGCGACCGTCGCCGACCTGGGCCTGGATCTTCTCGACCTGCTCGGCGATCACCGACTTCGGCGACCACTGCTGCTCGCAGCCGGCGACATCGCGCAGGAAGCGGGTGAGGATCTCGGTCCCGTATGGGGTGTGGACGACCTCGGGGTGGAACTGGATGCCGTAGAGACCGCGGTCGGGCAGCTCGCAGGCGGCAACCGGCGAGCTCGGACTGGATGCCAGCGCGGTGAAGCCCTCAGGCGCCTCGAAGACGGCGTCGCGGTGGCTCATCCAGCAGCTCTGCTCCTCCGGCAGCCCGCCGAGGAGCCGGCCACCACCATCCCGGAGCACGAGGTCGGTACGCCCGAACTCCCCCGACTCGGCAGTCTCGACCCGGCCCCCAAGCGCCAGCACCATCGCCTGCATCCCGTAACAGATCCCCAGCATCGGAATCTCGAGATCGAGCAGCTGCGTAGGAAACGCCGGCGCCCCCTCCTCGTACACGGAGGCGGGCCCCCCGGAGAGGATCAGCGCCTTCGGCTGCGCTCACGGATCTTCTCCAGCGACGCGGTTGCCGGCAGCAATTCGGCAAACACCCCACATTCCCGGATCCGTCTCGCGATCAGCTGCGAATACTGGCCCCCGAAATCAAGGACGAGCACCTCCTCAACCGCATTCGTCCCGGCGGGTGGCACCGTCGGGGGACCCACCCCCGAGGACGCTTTAGCGACCGCAGGGGGTGGGGGGTCCCCTGCGGTGACAGGACCCGCCGGGCCGGCCGCGCCTGAACCCTCAGTCATCCGAAACGGCGACCCCGGCGGACACGGCCGCCCTACCGTTGGACCCCATCCCCACCGACTGCTCGTTCTGCAGCTTCTTGCCCTCGCTCATCAGCGCCGGCGCGACCATCACCTCGGCCCGCTGGAAGGAGCGGATGTC
Source organism: uncultured Solirubrobacterales bacterium (assembly GCA_963829445.1). Lineage (GTDB taxonomy): Bacteria > Actinomycetota > Thermoleophilia > Solirubrobacterales > 70-9 > VAYN01. The sequence continues at coordinate 230,109 of CAWHIW010000019.1, forward strand.
CTCGTAGCCACAGGTGGCCATCGAGGTTTTCAGCGCCCCCATCAGATTGAAGGTGCCGTCGTTCTCCTGGGCCGGCCCGAGCAGGATCTCCTCCATCGTGCCGTCCTGCTTGGTCGAGACGCGGGTGCCGCGGGGCAGCGAGGAGTGGAACGTCGCCATCCCCCAGTGGAAGCCGCGGCCGGGAGCCTCCTTGGCCCGGGCCAGCGGCGAGCCGACCATGACCGAGTCGGCACCGCAGGCGATCGCCTTGGAGATGTCGCCGCCGGTGCGCATGCCGCCGTCGGCGATCACGTTGACGTACTCGCCGGTCTCCAGCATGTGCTGGGAGCGGGCCGCCGCCACGTCGGCGATCGCGGTCGCCTGCGGGACGCCGATGCCGAGCACGCCGCGGGTGGTGCAGGCGGCGCCGGGACCGACGCCGACGAGGACGCCGACCGCTCCGGTCCGCATCAGGTGCAGCCCGGTCGAGTAGGAGGCACAGCCGCCGACCACCGTCGGGACCGGCACCTCGGCGATGAACTCCTTCAGGTTCAGCGGCTCGACCGTGGTCGAGACGTGTTCGGCGGAGATCACCGTGCCCTGGATGACGAGGATGTCGAGACCGGCCTCGACCGCCACCTCGTAGTGCTCGCGCACCTTCTGCGGGGTCAGCGAGGCGCAGGCGACGGCGCCGCGGGCCTTGATTTCGGCCACGCGCTTGCCGATCAGCTCCGACTTCACAGGCTCGGTGTAGATCTCCTGCATCAGCTTCGTCGCCACGTGCTTGGGCGCGGCGGCGATCTGCTCCAGGCGCTCCTCGGCGTCCTCGAAGCGCGCCCAGATCCCCTCCAGGTTGAGCACGCCGAGGCCGCCGAGCTCGTTGACCAGAACGGCGGTGTCGGGACTGACCACCCCGTCCATCGCCGAGGCTACGAGCGGCAGTTCGAAGCGGTACGGACCGAGGGTCCAACTGATGTCGATGTCGTCGGGGTCACGGGTGCGGCGCGAGGGGACGATCGCGACATCGTCGAACCCGTATGCGCGCCGCCCTTTCTTGCCACGACCGATTTCGATTTCCAAGTGATTCCTCCAGGGCTGGCGTTGAACAGCCAGCCTACACTTCCGCCGGGACCTCCAAATCGTGCACCGCGACCTCGCCGAGCAGGCGCTCGACCTGATTGCGGTCGACGGTGCCGGCGCCGAAGTGCTGGGTCGACTCCGCCCCGCAGGCGACGCCGTAGGCGAGGCACTCCTCGGGCGCGCGGCCCTCGTAGCGGGCGGCGACGTAGCCGGCCAGGAAGGCGTCGCCGGAGCCGACCGTGGAGACCGCCTCCAGGGGCTCGGTGTGGACCTCGAGCAGGCGCCGTTCGGCGCCCTCGCCGACCGCGGCCACACAGCCTTCGGGCCGGGTGATCGCCGCCTCGGTGGCGCCGAGGCGGACCAGCTCCTTGAGGCCGGTGGCGAGATCGCCGCGATCGGAGAACTCCTGGCCGACCAGCTCCTCGGCCTCGCGCTCGTTCGGGGTCACCATCGAGGCGCCGGCACGGACGCCGGCGTGCATCGCCTCGCCCTCGGCGTCGAGAACCACCGCGACGTCGCGGCGCAGCAGGTCGTCGATCAGACGGGCATAGAGGTCGTCGCCGGCGCCGGGCGGCAGCGAGCCGGCGAGCACGCAGATCTTGGCGCCGCTGGCCAGGTATCCGATTCGCTCGAAGAGCTTCTTCGTCTCCTCCGGGCTGACCGCGGGACCGCGCTCGTTGATCTCCGTCTGCTCGCCTGAGGTCGGGTCGATCACGGCGAGGTTGATCCGGGTCTCAGCGGCGATCCGGGTGAAATCGGTCAGCACCGACTCTTCGCGCAGGCCTTCCAGCACCCGGGTTCCGGTCGGACCGCCGACGAAGCCGGCGGCGATCACGGGGCGGCCGAGCAGGCTGAGGGCGCGGGCGACGTTGATCCCCTTGCCGCCGGCGACGGTGCGGCTCTCGACCGCGCGGTGGCGGCGCCCGAGGCGGAAGTTCGGCACGGCGACGGTACGGTCGATCGCCGCGTTGAGAGTCACGGTGAGAATCACTCCGCTTGCACCTCGGCTTCGCTCCCCTCAGTCGTTGCGGGCGGACAGACGGCGGTAGAGCAGTACCCCGCCAATCAGTATCACGAACACCGCCAGGGCGAGCAGAATCATGTGATCGCCGACGAAGGCGCGAGCGCGGTCGAAGGTGCTGGCCGCGGGGATCGAGCGGCCGGCGCGCAGGGCCACCGTCGCGGCCGGGCGGCCGTCGACGAGCGACGCGTCGCGTGGCCGAGCACGGCCCCGCGGCGGATCGGGCCCTCGACCTCGGCCGGGGCGTCGACATCGACGCTGAGCCGCTGGCCGCGGCGCAGGCCGACCGCGACCCGGCGGGCGGCGCGCAGCGGCAGCGCCCCGCCGGAGTACCGGATCGCCGGGTCGGCAAGGTCCCGACCGGCCTCGATCGGGACCCGGCGCCGGTACTGCGTGAAGCCGTATTCGAGCAGTTCGAGGTTGTCGCTGTAGCGGGCTTCGTCGCTCGGCGCCCCGATCGCGACCGAGATCAGGTCCACTCCCTTGCGACGGCCGGAGCCGACCAGGACGTAGCCGGCGTCGAAGGTGTGGCCGGTCTTGACCCCGGTCGCCCAGGGCGCGTCCAGCAGCAGCTCGTTGATCGTCGCGATCCGCCGCGGCGGCCGCAGGCTGCGCAGGTCGGCGCTGCGCGAGTCGGCGATCCTGGCGAAGGCGGGGATTCGCAGCAGGCGCTGGGTCAGCGTCGCCAGGTCGCGGGCGCTGGAGAAGTTGCCGCGCTGGTCGAGTCCGACCGGGTTGGCGTAGTGGGTGTCGGCGAGGCCGAGGGCGGCGGCGCGGCGGTTCATCTGGGCGACGAAGCGGGGAATCGAGCCGGCGGCGGCGAGGGCGAGGTCATGGGCGGCGTCGTTGCCGCTGCGCAGGATCAGCCCGTAGAGCAGGTCCCGCACGCTGATCCGCTGCCCCGTCCGCAGGCCCAGCAGCGACTCGCCGTAGATCGGGTCGTAGGGAGCGGCGCGCACGATCTTGTCGAGCGGCAGCTCCTGCATCGCCACGTAAGCGGTCATCAGCTTGGTGGTGCTGGCGATCGGCAGCTGCCGGGCGGCGGCGTGGGAGGTGAGACGGCGCCGGTGCGGGCGTCGATCAGGGTCCAGGCCTTGGCTTCGGGATGCGGCCTCGCCGCCGCCACGGCGGGGCCGGACAGGCAGAGCATCGCCAGAAGCACCGCCCCCAGGGCGGCGCCGAGGCTCCGGCGGCTCAACATGGGGTTTCGCGCGCCAATCGCCCCGGACTCGAATACCCGGAGATCACCGTGGCGATTGGCGCGCTCATAGCGCAACTTCAGCGTCTCGCCGGCGATCAGGATCTGCGGGTCCACTTCGGGGTTGAGGGCGAGGATGTGGGCGACCGGAACGCCAGTCCGGTGGGCGATCGCGACCAGGGTGTCGCCGCTCTTGACGACGTAGGTCTTGGCGGTCGTCTTTGGGCCGCTCCGGTGGGGGTGGCCGCCGCCGTTGCCGCCGCGCGACTTGGTCGAGGAGTCGGAGTCGCCGAGCGAGCTCGAGATCGCGACGATGACGACCACCACCGCGCCCGCCAGGGCGATTGCGGCGAAGATCCGGGCGAAGGCGCTGGTGCGTTTTTCCATTGACTGGTGGGCGATCGGTGAACGAATCGGTGATCGTATAGCCGCCGCAGGCGTCTTCAGGCGGTGGAGATGTCCCAGACCGCGGCCCGCAGGCGCTCGGCCGCGGCGGCCGGGTCGGGATCGGCGGCGATCCCGCGCGAGGCGGCGACGAGGGCCGACGAGCGCCCGGCCGAGAAGGCGGCGCCGAGCAGCTCCGGCTTGCCGCCCTGGGCGCCGACACCGGGGATGAGGAAGATCGAGCGCGGCATCAGTTCGCGCAGGTGGGCGATGTGGAGGGGCTCGGTGGCGCCGACGACGGCGCCCAGGCCGCTCAGCCCGCTCTCCCCGAGCAGGCGCCCGGAGAGGCCGTCGAACAAGGCCGGCGAGGCGCTCGTGCAGGGGCTGGTGCGGCGCCGGCAGGTCCTGCACGTCGGCGGCGCCGGGATTGCTGGTGCGGACGAGGACGAAGATCCCCGCCTCCGCCTCGGCTGCGGCGGCGACCAGCGGCTCCAGCGCGTCGAGGCCCGAGCAGCGGGTTGGCGGTGAAGGCGTCGGCGCCGAGCCCGGCGACCGGGCCCCAGGGCGTCGGCGTGTCACCGACCAGGGCCTGGGCGTAGGCGGCGGCGGTGACCGGGACGTCGCCGCGCTTGCCGTCGGCGATCGTCAGCAGGCCGGCTTCGCGGGCGATCGCGCAGACGTCGGCGAGGGCGGCCCAGCCCGGGGCGCCGAGGCGCTCGAAGCAGGCGAGCTGCGGCTTGACCGCGACGCAGGCGGGGCCGGCGCGGTCGATCAGGGAGCGGCAGTGGGTGACCACCGCGGCGGCGGCCAGGTCGGCGGCGAAGCGTACCGGGACCGGAAGCCATCGGCCCCGCCCCGGCCAGCTTGGCCGGATCGGGGTCGAGGCCGAGGCAGATCTGACTGCGACGCTCGTGAACGAGCGCCGCCAGCCGATCCGCGAACAGCGTCAGGGAATCAGCCGCCCTTGACTTTGGTCTTCAGAGCGGACCCGGCGGAGAAGCGCGGCACCTTGCCGCCCGGAATCGTGATGCGCTCGCCGGTGCGAGGGTTGACGCCCTGACGGGGGCCGCGCTCGGCGACATGGAATTTGCCGAAGCCGGTGAAGCTCACCTCGCCGCCGGAGCTCAGCGCGTCGGTGATCGCCTCGAGCACAGCGTCGACGGCGTCGCTGGCAGCCTTCTTGCTGCCAAGCCGGTCGTCGCCAGCCAGTTGATCCAGAAATTCAGCCTTGGTCACGTCGGAAATCCTCCTCGGGGGTTGAAGACGGGCGCCAATCTAACAGCGGGCTCGGCGTCAGGGCCGCCGCTGACCTCAGGCACCGCTGACGGCCATCGCGCCGATCAGCAGCGGCGGCGTGCGCACGGAACCCCCGAAGGGCACCCAGCGAGCCTCGGCGCCGGCGGCGGTCACGGCCCCGAGCATCGAGACCAGGTCGCTGGCGATCGTGAACTCGCGCAGCGGCTCGGCCAGCTCGCCGCCGCGGATCGCGCGGCCGGAGGCGCCGACCGAGAAGACGCCGGTGACGGGGTTGACGCCGGAATGCAGGCCGGCGACGTCGGTGACGAAGACGCCCTCCCCGGCCTCGCCGAGCAGCTCCGCGAAGGAGAGCGAGCCGGCGGCGACGACCAGGTTCGAGGCCGAGACCGAGGGCTGCGAGCGGTAGCCGTGGCGGGAGGCGCTGCCGGTCGAGGCGCCGCCCTCGCGGTTGGCCGTGTAGGTGTCGTAGAGGAAGGCACGCAGCCGGCCGCCCTCGATCAGGGCGGTGCGCCGGCGCGGCACGCCCTCGCCGTCGAAGGGCGCCGAGGCCGGCCCGTCGGGGTCGCGGCCGTCGTCGTGCAGGGCCAGCGCCGGGCTGGCCAGCTCCTCGCCGAGGCGGCCGGCGAAGGGGGAGCGCCCGCGCTGCACGGCGTTGGCGCCGAGGGCGCCGCCGATCAGGCCGGCGAAGCTGGCCGCCACGGTCGGGTCGAGCAGCGACCGGGCAGGAGCGCGAGGGGGGCTTGCTGGCGCCGATCATCGCCGTCGCCCGCGCCGCCCCTTCGGCCCCGATCGCCTCCGGGTCGAGGCCCTCGGGGCCGCGGGCGAGGCCGAAGCCGAGCCCGGTCTCCTTCGCGCCCTCGCCCTCGGCCAGGGCCTGCAGGTAGGCGAAGCAGTCGGAGGACTCGTACTCGCCGGCGAGGCCGGTCGAGGAGGCGATCGCGACCCGCTCGGCGGAGTCGGCGTAGACGACCTGCTCGACCCCGACCACGCGCGGGTCGGCGGCGAGCGCGGTGCGCTCGACCGTCAGCGCCAGCTCGGCCGCCCGGCCGCTGCCCCAGGCCTCGACCGAGGGATCGCTCAGCCCCGGCAGCGCCTCGACCTCGGCCGGCCGCGGCGGCGCCGCGAACTCGTCCTCGTCGGCCACCGCCGCCGCCTCGGCGGCGCGGCCGGCGATCGCGGCGATGCCGGCCTCGGAGAGGTCGGTCCCGTAGGCGTAGCCGACCCGGCCGCCGATCCAGGCGCGCACGCCGATCCCGCTCTGGGTCGCCGCGGTCAGGCTCTCGACCTCGCCGCCGTGGACGCGCACCTCGCGGCCGCTGTCGCGCGAGGCGTAGGCCTCGGCCTCGCCCGCTCCGGCCGCCAGCGCCGCCTCGACCGCGCGCCCGGCGGTGGTGCTGAGCTCGGTCACAGCTCGGTCCCGCCGACCGTCATCGCCCGCACCCGGACGTGGCCCTGGCCGGTGCCGACCGGCGCTTTCTGGCCGCCCTTGCCGCAGATCCCGGTCTTCATGAAGAAGTCGTCGCCGACCGCGTCGATCGCCATCAGCGCCTCCAGGCAGTTGCCGATCAGGGTCGCGCCGCGGCAGGGCCGGGTCACCTTGCCGCCCTCGATCAGGTAGCCCTCGGAGACGCCGAAGACGAAGTCGCCGGTCGCCGGGTCGACCTGGCCGCCGGCGAAGGAGACCGCGTAGAAGCCCTGCTCGAGCTCGGCGATCATCGCCTCCGGGGTGGCGTCGCCGGGAGCGATGTAGGTGTTGGTCATGCGCGGGATCGGCAGGTGGCGGAAGCTCTCGCGGCGGCCGTTGCCGGTCGAGGCGACGCCGTCGCGCTCGGCCGTGAGGCGGTCGTAGAGGTAGGCGGTGAGGCGGCCGTCCTCGATCACCTGCGTCTTCTGGGTCGGCGCCCCCTCGTCGTCGATCGCGTCGCTGCCCCACTCGTGCGGGAGGCGGCCGTCGTCGTAGGCGTTGAGCAGCGGCTGGGCGACCTGCTCGCCGAGCTTGCCGACGTAGACGCTGGCGCCCTTCTGGATGTGGTCGGCCTCGAGCCCGTGGCCGGTCATCTCGTGGAAGAGGACGCCGCCGAAGCCGCCGCCGACGACGACCGGCATCGAGCCCGACGGGGCCGGGCCGGCGTCGAGCAGGGTCAGCGCCTTGCGCGCGGCCTGCTCGGCGATCAGGCCCGGGTCGTCTTCGAGCAGCTCGAAGCCGCGGTGGGCGCCGAGCGTCTCGGCCCCGGTCTCGACCGCGTCGCCGCGGCGGGCCACGGCCTGGGCGCCGATCCGGGTGCGGGTGCGGTCGTCGCCGCTCAGCAGCCCCTCGGAGTTGGCGATCGAGACCTGGCGGCGGGCCTCGGCGTAGGAGGAGGTGAACTGGGCGATCTCGCCGCCCTGGCCGCGGGCGCGCTCGTCGAGCTCGCGCAGCAGCGCCGCCTTGCGCTCGGCCGGGACCTCTTCGGGGCGGCGCTCGATCGGCAGCGGCGAGGTCGCCGCGGCCCGCAGCGGGCGCGGCTCGCGGCGCTCGCCGCGCAGCGCCGCGGCGGCCTCGTCGGCGGCGCGCTCGAGGTCGGCCGGGTCGAGGCCGTCGACGTGGGCGAAGTAGGTGGTGCCGCCCTCGACCACGCGCACCCCGGCGCCCTCCTCGGCGCCGGACTGGACCGCCTCGATCCGCGACTCGTCGATCGACATCGAGAGCCCGCGGCGGCGTTCGGCGAAGACCTCGGCGAAGCGGCCGCCGTTGGCGAGCGCCCGCGCCAGGACGCGCTCGGCGACGGCGGGATCGAGCAGCTCGCTCATGCCTTCGGCCGCTTCCCGGCGACCTCGATCAGGCGCCCGGCGGCGACGAACAGCTCGGCGCCGCTGGTCGAGTCGTCGGCGTGGTCGGCGCTGCGCCCGTTCGGGTAGTAGAGACGGGCGAAGGGCCGGCGGGCGACGCGGCGGCGGCGCATGTAGGCGGCGGCCTCGTCGGCGTAGCCGGAGACGCGGTCGAGCAGGACCCGGTGCGGCTTCGGCGGCATCAGCCTCTCCCCCGTCGGCGAGCGCGAGGTCGCGCAGGGTCGAGCGCATGTCGAAGAACATCAGCGAGGCGAGGGCGAAGCGCTCGGTGACGGCGACCGCGGCGAAGCCGGCGTGGCGCAGGGCGAAGACCTCGCCCTGCTCGGTGGCGACGTGGACCTGCTCGGCCGGCTCGTCGCCGGCGCGGTCGGCGACCGCGAGCAGCGCCGCGGCGTCCTCCGCCCAGCGCTCGGCGTCGCCGGAGGCGGCCAGCACGGAGCCCTCGGAGTCGAGGATCGCCGCCCCGCGCAGGTCGGGCGACATCTCGCCGAGGAAGGCCAGCGCGGCCTCCGCGGCGTCGCCCGGAGCGACCTCTGTGGTGGCAGCGTCGGCCATGTAAGTGAAAATACCGACCGTGCCCCTCGCCCGAGCCTCATGGATGATCGTCGTCGCGATCTGCGCCATCGCCGCGGTGCTCTTCGCGATCAGCGGCTACACCGGCTACACGATCACCCTGGTCGCGGTCGGCCTCGCCGCCGCGGTCAACCTGCTGCCCCCTCCCTGAGTTCGCCACTCTAGCCGGAGCGGAACGGGCCCGAGTCGCTGTCGTCGGGCTCGCGGAACGAGGTCTCGGGCTCGGCGTGGATCAGCACCTCGGCCTGCGGGATCTCGGCCTCGATCGAGTCGCGCATCTGGTGGGCCAGCTCGTGGGCGCGCTCGAGGCTGGTGCCGGAGCGGTACTGGACGTGGAGGTCGATGTGGCGGCGGCTGCCGGCGCGGCGGGCGCGCAGCTTGTGGTACCCGGCGACCTCCGGCGTGCGGGCGCTGGCGATCGCCGCCTCGATCCGGTCCAGCTCGGCCTCCGGCAGCGTTTCGTCGACGAGGACCGCCGGAGGAGCGGCGGAGGATCCTGAAGCCGGCCCAGACGATCGCCGACGGCGACGACCAGCGCCGTGATCGGGTCGAAGGCGGCGTCGCCGGTGATCTGCACCAGGGCCAGCCCGAAGAGCACGCCGGCCGAGGTCATCGCGTCGGTGCGCAGGTGGGCGGCGTCGCCCTCCAGCGCCTGCGATTCGTGCGCCTTGGCCTGGCGCGAGAGGACCGTGGAGACGCCGAGGTTGGCGAAGACCGAGAAGGCCATGACGGCGATGCCGACGCCGAGCCGGTCGACTTCGGCGCCGTCGACCAGCTGCCGGGTGGCCTCGAAGATGATCACCCCGGCGCCGACCAGGATCAGCATCCCCTCGATCGCCGCCGCCAGGTTTTCGACCTTCTCGTGGCCGTAGGGGTGGTCGGCGTCGGCCGGCTCGTCGGCTTTGCGGACCGAGAAGAAGGCGATGACCGAGGCGACCAGGTCGATCAGCGAGTGGATCGCCTCGGTGATGATCGCGATCGAGCCGGTGATCGCCCCGGCGGCGAGCTTGAGCGCGATCAGGAGCGCGTTGGAGGCGATCGAGAGCGCCGCCGCCCGGCTCTTGGTGCGGATCACGGCGAGCCGGCCGCCGCCAGGCCGAGGTGGGCCGCGAGCTTGCGCACCGCCCGGCCGCGGTGGCTGATCGCGTTCTTCTCGGCCGCGCTGAGCTCCGCGTAGGTGCGCTGGTCGCCCGGGCCGGTGTCGTCGGGGACGAAGGCCGGGTCGTAGCCGAAGCCGCCGCTGCCGCGGCGCTCGCCGAGCAGGCGGCCCTCGCAGCGCGCTTCGAAGACGTGCTCGGCGCCGGCCTCGTCGATCAGGGCGATCGCGCAGACGTAGGCGGCGCGGCGGTTGCCCGCGGCGGCGTCGACTTCGCGCAGCAGCTTGTCGAGGTTGACCTCGTCGCTGGCGCCCTCGCCGGCGTAGCGGGCCGAGTAGATCCCCGGCGCCCCGCCGAGGTCCTCGGCGGCGATGCCGGAGTCGTCGGCGATCACCACCTCGCCGGTCGCCGCGCGCGCCGCCCGCGCCTTGATCAGCGCGTTGGCGGCGAAGCTGTCGCCGTCCTCGGGCGGCATCTCGAAGCCCGCCGGCAGCGGCTTCAGCTCGACCGCCGGCAGCAGTTCCTCCATCTCCGCCAGCTTGTGCCGGTTGCCGGTGGCGAGGATCAACTAGCGACCCGCTCCTGCACCTCCCGCAGGCGGGCGATGCCGCCCTCCGCGAGGCCCAGCAGCTCGTCCAGCGAGGCGCGCGAGAGCGGCGTGCGCTCGGCGGTCGCCTGCACCTCGACCAGGCCGCCGTCGCCGGTCATGACGACGTTGGCGTCGACCTCGGCGTTGGAGTCCTCGATGTAGTCGAGGTCGCAGAGCGGCGCGGCCGTCGACCATGCCGACGCTGACCGCGGCGACCGAGCCGTTCAGCGGCATCGTCTCCAGCGCTTTCTTGTCGATCAGTTTCTGGAAGGCCTGGCGCAGCGCCACGTAGCCGCCGGTGATCGCCGCGCAGCGGGTGCCGCCGTCGGCTTCGAGCACGTCGCAGTCGACGTAGACGCTGCGTTCGCCCAGCGCCTTGAAGTCGACGACGACCCGCAGCGAGCGGCCGATCAGCCGCTGGATCTCCACCCCGCGGCCGTCCTGCTTGCCCTTGCGAGATGTCGCGCTGCTTGCGGTCGCCGGTCGAGGCGGGCAGCATCGCGTACTCGGCGGTGACCCAGCCTTTGCCGCGACCCTGCATCCAGCGCGGCACCGATTCGTTGACCGAGGCGGTGCAGATGACCCGCGTCCTGCCGACCGAGATCAGCGCCGAGCCGTCGGCGCTGGCGACGAAGCCAGGGTCGATCGTCACCGGTCGGATGTCGGCGGGGGCGCGGTCGTAGCTGCGTGAGGCTGGCATCGCGCGAGTCTTTCACGCG
>CAWHIW010000020.1:0-545737 GCA_963829445.1 uncultured Solirubrobacterales bacterium
GTCTTATCGGCAGCGGGGCGGATATCTTTCGTCGGTGCGCACGAAGGACGAGGTCCGCAAGGAGGTCTGGAAGGCGATGGAACGCGAGGGCGTTTCCCGCTTTCCCGGCGCCGAGGGCCGCATCCCCAACTTCGCCGGGGCCAAGCTGGCGGCCGAGAAGCTGGCCGACCACCGGCTCTGGAAGCGGGCCCGGGTGATCAAGGCCAACCCCGACTCGCCGCAGACCCACGCGCGGCGGATCGCCCTGGAAGAGGGCAAGACGGTGATCATGGCGGTGCCGCGCCTGCGCGACCCCCACCCCTTCCGCGTGCTCGACCCGAAGAAGCTCTCGAAGGCGGCGGTGAAGGAGGCGGCGACGATCAAGGGCGCGCTCAAGCACGGTCGCGTCGTCGCCCTCGACGAGCTGCCGGAGATCGACTTCGTCCTCTGCGGCTCGGTCGCGGTCAACCTCAGCGGCGCCCGGGTCGGCAAAGGCGGCGGCTACCACGACCTCGAGTACGGGATCCTCGCCGACGCCGGCAAGATCGACGACCACACGACTGTCGCCACCACCGTGCACCCGATCCAGATCCTGCGCCAGCACCTGATGGTCACCGCCCACGACCTGCCGGTCGACCTGATCGCGACGCCGCGCGCGGTGATCGAAGTCGAGCGCCAGTACGAGCGGCCGCGCGGCATCCTCTGGGACCACCTGCAGCCGCCGCAGATCCGCGAGATCCCGGTGCTCGAACGCATGGGGTAGCGTAGTGCCGACCTAGATCCGCTTCAGCGAGGACCACTCCGTCGTCGTACTGGAGAGCTTCGAGGAGATCGAGCAGCGGATCCGTGCGGCCGAAGCCGCGACGGATCCCGCTCTTCGAGGTGACCCGAGCCGACGGCCCGAAGCTGCTGGTCAACGCAGGCACCATCAGGACCGTCTCGGAGGGGAAGAAGAAGGATGGCGGGTGAGAGGGCCGACTCGCCGGCGGCACTGAAGTGGGACCCGCGCATCGTCGCCGGCTCGGACTACGGCAACCCCGACCCGGAGTGGCCGCGGATCGACTGGCGCCAGCATCTGCGCCAGGTCGAGCTGCCCGGCGCCACGCGTCAACTACGTCGAGATCGGCGCAGGGCGAGCCGATCCTCTTCGTCCACGGCATCTCCGGCAGCTGGCAGAACTGGCTCGAGAACCTGCCCCACTTCGGCCGCGGCCGCCGCGCGATCGCGCTCGACCTGCCGGGCTTCGGCGGCGAGCCCGATGCCGTCGTGGGACGATCGACATGCCCGCCTACGGCCGCCTGCTGCACGACTTCTGCGAGAAGCTCGGCATCGAGGGCGCGACCCTGGTCGGCAACTCGATGGGCGGCTTCATCGCGGTCGAGGCGGTGACGGCTGCGCCCGGCCACTTCGAGCGGCTGGTCCTGGTCTCCGCCGCCGGCATCATCAACACCTGGAACCCGGAAGAGCGGGCGGTGGCGACCGCCTGGGCCTGGAAGGTCTTCGGGCCCCAGTACGCCCGGCGCAGCCGCTTCATCGTCTCCCGCCCGCGCGCCCGCGAGCTCGTCTTCCGCCCCTTCGTCCGCTACCCGGAGCGGCTGCGCGGGGACCTGCTGCTGGAGCAGATCGACGAGCGGGCTGAGCGGGCCGAGGGCTTCGGCGACGCCCTCGACGCGGTGATCCGCCACGACATCCGCGAGCGGCTGGGCGAGATCGAGATGCCGACGATGATCGTCTGGGGCCAGTCGGACCGGGTGGTCCCGATGGCGGCGGCGCTCAGCTACCACCGCCGCATCCCCCACTCGCGCCTGGAGATCTTCGAGCGCACCGGCCACGTGCCGCAGCTGGAGCGGCCGCTGCGCTTCAACGCGCGTGCTCGACGACTTCCTCAGCTGACGCGCGCAGCGTCTGGCCGTCCGTGCAGGCCGAGCTCTGCAGGCGCGTCAGCCGGTAACAGCGCCGTGGGCGGCCGAGCGAGACCGTCGCCGCGTACTTGGCCATGACGCCGCGGGCCGAAGGGCGAGTCGGGGGCGACTCGTACGCGGCGATCCGCTCGGCGATCTCCTCGTCGGAGAGGTCGACTCGATGCGGCGGCCGTCGATGTCGACGGTGATCTCGTCGCCCTCGCGGATCGCCGCGATCGGGCCGCCCTTGGCCGCCTCGGGGGCGACGTGGCCGATCATCAGGCCGCGGGTGGCGCCGGAGAAGCGGCCGTCGGTGACCATCGCCACGCTCTCGCCCAGCCCCTCGCCGACGATCGCGGCGGTGACCTGCAGCATCTCGCGCATGCCGGGGCCGCCGACCGGGCCCTCGTTGCGGATGACGACGACGTCGCCGGGGTTGATCTGCTGGTCCTTGACCGCGCGGAAGCAGTCCTCTTCGGACTCGAAGACGCGGGCGGGGCCGGTCTGCTGGGTGCGCTCGGTGCCGGCGAGCTTGACCACGGCGCCTTCGGGGGCGAGGTTGCCGCGAGGATCGCCAGGCCGCCTTCGGGCTTGAGCGGGTCCGCCGAGCGGCCGCACGACTTCCTGGCCGGGCGCCTCGGTCGCCTCGCCGCGACCTCGCCGATCGTCTTGCCGGTGACGGTGATCGCGTCCTCGTGCAGGCACGCCCTTTCGGCGAGGCGCTTGAGGATCACCGGCACGCCGCCGGCGGCGTAGAGGTCGGTGGCGACGAAGCGGCCGCCCGGCTTGAGGTCGGCGAAGAGCGGCGTCGCCCGCGAGATCCGCTCGAAGTCGTCGATCTCAGCTCGATCCCGAGCTCGTGGGCAAGCGCGATCAGGTGCAGCACGCGCGTTGGTCGAGCCGCCGGAGGCGCAGACGCAGGCGATCGCGTTCTCCAGCGAGTCGCGGGTGATCACCTTGCTCGGGGTGATGTCCTCGGCGAGGACCGGATCACCAGCTCGCCGATTTTCTCGGCGACGGTCGCCTTGTCGTCGTCTTCGGCCGGCACCATCGCCGAGCCGCCGGCGCTGATCCCCAGCGCCTCGAAGGCGCAGGCCATCGTGTTGGCGGTGAACTGGCCGCCGCAGGCGCCGGCGCCGGGGCTGGCGACGCCCTCCAGCTCGTTCAGTTCCTCGTCGCTCATGTCGCCGGCGTTGTGGGCGCCGATCGCCTCGAAGATGTCGAGGATGGTGACGTCGCGGCCGTGCCAGTGGCCGGGGGCGATCGAGCCGCCGTAGAGCAGGACCGAGGGCACGTCGAGCCGGGCCAGCGCCATCGCGCAGCCGGGGATCGTCTTGTCGCAGGCGCAGAGGGCGACGATCGCGTCGAACTGGTAGCCGCGGGCCATCAGCTCGATCGAGTCGGCGATCACCTCGCGGCTGACCAGCGAGGCCTTCATCCCCTGGGTGCCCATCGTCACCCCGTCGGAGACGGCGACGGTGTTGAACTCCATCGGCGTGCCGCCGGCGGCGCGGACGCCCTCTTTGACGTGCTCGGCCAGGGCGCGCAGGTGGAAGTTGCAGGGCATCGCCTCGGTCCAGGTGTTGGCGATCCCGATCGTCGGCCGGCTCAGCGCGTCGTCGTCGAAGCCGATGCCCTTCATGTAGGCGCGCGAGTGGGCGCGGTCGGGGCCGTCGAAGACGGTGGCGGAGCGGGGACGCGGGAGGGCGGTCTTGGCGCCGTTGGTGCTCATGGCGCGAAATCTACTGGGCGATGCTCGCCGCAAGCTCGAAGACTTGACCCGACATAGGTGGGTCGAGTCCCAACGAGGCCCATCGTCAGATCCTCGAACAAGGCCGATCGCGTCGACCGGACCCGGGCCGGCGCCGATCTCGCGCAGGCCGCGACCGACCGCCTCCGAGGCGATCTCCCGCGCCCGCCGCGCCGCCTCCAGCGGCTCGAGCCCGCGGGCGAGAAATGCCGCCAGCGCCGAGGAGTGGGTGCAGCCGGAGCCGTGGGCGGCGCCGTCGGGATGGCGCTCGCCGGGGATCTCGACCAGCCGCTCGCCGTCGAAGAAGAGGTCGACCAGGTCCTCGCTGTGGCCGCCGGTGACGACGACCGCCTGCGGTCCCAGCGCGAGCACGCCGCGGGCCAGCTCCTCCTGGGTCGCTCCCTCCCCCAGCTCCGGTCAGCTCCCGCGCCTCGGGGATGTTCGGCGTCGCGACCGCGGCAAGCGGCAGCAGGCGCTCGACCAGCGCCTCCCGCGCCTCGTCGTCGAGCAGCACGGCGCCGCTCTCGGCGACCATCACCGGGTCGATCACCACCGGGCGCGAGCGCCGACCCCAGGTAGGCGAGCCCAATCGACGACCGCCTCGACCGTCGCCGCCGATACCCAGCATCCCGATCTTGACCGCGTCGACGCCGATGTCCTCGGCGACCGCCCGGACCTGGGCGAAGATCATCTCGCGGCGAGACCGCCTCGACCGCCTCGACCCCGACCGTGTTCTGCGCCGTGATCGCCGTGATCGCCGTCATCCCGTGCACCCCGCAGCGCGCGAACGCCTTCAGGTCAGCCTGGATCCCCGCGCCGCCGCCGGAGTCCGAGCCGGCGATCGAGAGAACCGCGGGATGCGTCTCGCGGTCATCCGCCTCAGCCTAGATATCGGAGCCCGTCGGCGACGGCAGCAGCGTGCGCGAGTAGGTGCCGACCGTCGAGCAGGTGACGTAGCCGAGCAGCTCGAGGCGGGCGAGGGCGGCGGCGGCCTCGGGGCCGGAGAGGCCGAGGGCGGCGGCGACGCCGTCGCAGCTGCTCTCCCCCATCTCGACCGCGGCGAGGACGGCGGCCAAGGTCCTGGTCGAGCGCGGGCCCGCCGCGGTCGAGCCGCTTCGCGCCGGCGCCGAGCATCGCGTCGAGGACGTCCTGGGCGTCGCGGACCACGCAGGCGCCGCCGGCGAGGAGGTTGTTGGGGCCGGCCGAGGCGCGGGAGGTGACCGGGCCGGGGACGGCGCCGAGGTCGCGGCCGAGGTCGGCCGCCAGGTCGGCGGTGATCAGCGAGCCGGAGCGGGCGGCGGCCTCGACGACGACGGTCATCCCGGCCAGCGCCGCCATGATCCGGTTGCGGGCGGGGAAGGTCCAGCGCCAGGGCGCGGCGCCGGGCGGGAGCTCGGAGATCACCAGGCCCTTCTCGCAGATCTGGCGCCAGAGCGAGCGGTGCGCCGCCGGGTAGGCGATGTCGGGGCCGCAGCCGAGGACGGCGATCGTGCGGCCGGCGTCGAGGGCGCCGCGGTGGGCGCAGGCGTCGATCCCGAAGGCGAGGCCGCTGACCACGACCATCCCCGCCGCCGCCAGCTCGCGGCCGAGCTCGCGGGCGACCTCGCGGCCGTAGGAGGTGGCGCGGCGGGCGCCGACGATCGTCACCGCGCCGAACGGCTCGAGGCCGTCGAGCAGGCCGGGTCGCCGCGGCCGATCAGCGCCCAGGGTGCGTCGGGGGCGTCGCGCAGCCCCGCCGGGTAGAGGTCGCCGTGGCGGCAGCAGGCCCAGCAGCGGGCCGCCAGCAGCTCCGCCGCCAGCTGGCCCTCGTCGAGCGCCGCGACCCGGCCCAGCAGCTGGCCGGCGACCTTCGGCGCCGCCGCCGCGACCAGGTCCTCGTTGCTGAGCCGCAGCAGTTCCGGCGAGCGCGAGCCGACCGCCCCGGTCGCGATCTTTTCGATGTAGGGGCCGAGCAGCGCCAGCAGCCAGGAGCGGCGCAGGCAGTCGGGGCAGGCGCTGGGGCTCTAGCCACGGTCCCGCCTCCGCAGCTGCAGGGCCTGCGCCATCTGCTCCTCGCCGATCGCCTCGCTGCCGGCGAGGTCGGCGATCGTCTGCGCCAGCCGCAGCGCCCGGTCGTGGGCGCGGCCGCTGAGCCGCTGCCGCGCGTAGAGCTCCGCCAGCAGCGCCGCCGCCTCGGGGCTGAGCGCGCACTCGCGCGCCTCGCCCGGGGTCATCTCGGCGTTGCAGCGCCCCGGCCCCAGCCGCCGCTCCTGGCGCTCGCGCGCGGCCGCCACCCGCTCCCGCACCTCCGCCGAGGGCTCCCCCGGCGCGCCGCCGATCTCCGCCGCGCTCGGCTGGCGCACCGCGGCGAGGATGTCGATGCGGTCGGCGAGGGCGCCGCTGAGCCGCCCCTGGTAGCGCTGCACCGCGATCGGCGCGCAGCTGCAGTCGGGGTCGGCTTCGCCGCGCCCGCAGGGACAGGGGTTGGCGGCGGCGACGAGCATGAAGCGGCAGGGCAGGCTGCGGCGGCTGGTGGCGCGGGCGATCGAGACCTCGCCCGCCTCCAGCGGCGCCCGCAGCGCCTCCAGCGCGTCGCGGCGGAACTCGCAGAGCTCGTCGAGGAAGAGGACGCCGCGGTGGGCCAGCGTCGCCTCGCCCGGCCGCGGTGGAGCTGCCGCCGCCGATCAGGCCGGCGGGGCTGATCGTGTGGTGCGGGGAGCGGAACGGCCGCCCGCCCGGCAGCGACCCGCCGAGGCGGCCGCAGGCGCT
This sequence comes from uncultured Solirubrobacterales bacterium, assembly GCA_963829445.1. Classification (GTDB taxonomy): domain Bacteria; phylum Actinomycetota; class Thermoleophilia; order Solirubrobacterales; family 70-9; genus VAYN01. The sequence continues at coordinate 6,379 of CAWHIW010000020.1, forward strand.
GGCGATCCGCGCCACCTCCAGCGCCTCGACCGTGGCCAGCGGCGGCAGGATCGAGGGCAGGCGGCTGGCGGCCAGCGACTTGCCGGCGCCGGGCGGGCCGATCATCAGCAGGCTGTGGCCGCCCGCGGCGGCGACCTCGAGCGCGTGGCGCAGGTGCGGCTGGCCGCGCAGGTCGGCGAGGTCCGGGACCGGCGACGGCGCCCGCCTGCAGCGACAGCGCCGCGCGGCACGCGGCTCCCAGCTCGCCCGCCGCCAGCGCCGGCAGCTGGCCGAGGCCGTCCAGCGGGACCACGTCGATGCCCGTCCGCCAGCGCCGCCTCGGGGCCGTTCTCGGCCGGGACGACGATCGCCTCCGCCCCGCCCTCGCGCGCCGCCTCGGCGATCGCCAGCGCCCCGTTGACCGCCCGCGTCGAGCCGTCGAGCGCCAGCTCGCCGGCCAGGGCCACCCGCGACAGCCCCTCCCACTCGAGCTGGCCGGAGGCGCTCAGCAGCGCCGCGGCGATCGCCAGGTCCATCCCCGGCCCCGCCTTGCGCAGGCTGGCCGGGGCGAGGTTGACGACGATCCGCTGCAGCGGGAACTCGAAGCCGCAGTTGACCAGCGCCGCCCGCACCCGCTCGCGCGCCTCCCTCACCGCGGCGTCGGGGAGGCCGACGATCGCGAAGCCGGGCAGGCCGCGGTGGACGTCGACCTCGACCCGGACCGGGCGGGCGGCGATGCCGTCGAGGGTGAAGGTTCGGGCCGTGGCGAGCACGGCAAGGACGCTAGGAGGGCGATCCGCACGTGTTACCGGCAGTTCGCAAGAACTTTGGATCCGAGGTGGGGAGACTTTGTCGCGTGCCACGACCTTAGGCCCGGACGATGACGATCGCCCGCCAGAAGACCGGCGCCAGGGCCGAGGAGCTGGTCGCCGCGCCGGCTCGCCGCCGCCGGCTGGGAGATCGTCGAGCGCAACGCCCGCACCCGCCACGGCGAGCTCGACATCGTCGCCCGCGACGGCCGCGCCCTCGTCTTCGTCGAGGTCAAGGCCGGGCGCCAGGGCTCCGCCTTCGGCCCCGAGCGCCCGATCCTCGCCGTCGACCCCCGCAAGCAGCAGCAGGTCCGCCGCCTCGCCGCCGCCTGGATGGCCGACCCACCGCGACCTGCCACGCTACGCCGAGATCCGCTTCGACGCCGTCGGCGTCACCTTCGACCGCGCCGGCCGGGTGGTCGACGTCGAGCACATCGAAGGTGCTTTCTGAACTACGCGGGGCGCCGCCTGAGGAGACAGGTCAAGGACGACCGAGGGAGTGTGCTCTGCACATGACCGAGGAAGGACGCAGAGATGTCTTCTCAGGCGGCGCCCAGGCCCATCTGCGTATAGGCGACCGACTGGAAGGAGCGCCGGTGCAAGGGCGAGATCCCATTCGCTTCGATCGCCGCGCGGTGCTCGGGGGTCGAGTAGCCGACGTGCTCGTCGAAGCCCCAGTGCGGGTGCGCGGCGGCGGCGCGGTGCATGTAGCGGTCGCGGGTGACCTTGGCGATGACCGAGGCGGCGGCGATCGCGGCGCTGGTGCCGTCGCCCTGGATCACCGCCCGGTGCGGGACCGCGCAGCGCGGCAGCGAGAAGCCGTCGGAGAGGCAGGTCGCCTCGGCCGGCGGCTCCAGCCGTTCGAGCGCGACCGAGAGCGCTTCGATGTTGGTCACGTGCAGGCCGCGGCGGTCGATCCCGGCGGCGGAGCGGATCACGACGCTGACCCGGGTCGCCGCCCGCAGCACGCCCGGGAACATCTCCAGCCGCCGCTCCTCGGTCATCTGCTTGGAGTCGTGCAGGCCGCCGAGGGCGCGGCGGTCGGTGACCGAGAGCCGCTCGTAGTCGATCAGGACCGCGGCGGCGACCAGCGGGCCGGCCAGGCAGCCGCGCCCGGCCTCGTCGGTGCCGGCGACGAAGCGGCTCTGGAGGCCGCGGTCGAAGGCGAACAGGCGGCGGCTGCGGGCCAGCCGGCGGCGGCCGGTGCGGGACTTAGAGGGTGCCGATGCGGTCGGGTGGCCAGTAGGTGGCAAAGGCCTCGCCGATGATCCAGCTCCGTGGGGACGGGTCCCCAGAAGCGGCTGTCGTCACTGGCTCCACGGTTGTCGCCCATCATGAAGTAGTGGTCGGGCGGGATCTTGATCGTCTTCGGCATGTTGCAGGCGGCGGCGCTGCCGCAGGGGATGATGTACGGCTCGTCGGTCTTCTCGACCCCGTTGACGACCGGGTGGCCGTCTTTGACCGAGAGCGTGTCGCCCGGCCCGGCGACGATCCGCTTGATGAAGTTCTGGTCCGACTCGCCCTTGGTCGGCTGCGGGCACGGTTCGCCGCGGCTTGCGGCTGCACGCCGCATTCGGTGCCGTTGTCGGCGCCGGCGGGCGGGTGGAAGACGATGATGTCGCCGATCGAGGGATCGTGAGGTGGTAGATGAAGCGGTTGACCAGGACCCGCTGGCCGACGTCGAGCGTCGGCTCCATCGATTCCGAAGGGATCTGGTACGGCTTGATGATCCAAGCCTGGATCGCCAGCGCCAGCCCCAGGGCCAGCGCGACGATGACGACCAACTCGACCAGCCCGCCGCCTTTGCCCTTCGGCTTCGGGATCGCGAGTTTCAGGCTGCCGGATCCTCGTCGGAGTCGCCGGCGTCGGCCGGCTTCTCGTCCTCGGCATCCTCTGACGCTGCTGGGCTGTCCTCGGTCTCCCCGGCCGCGGGCGCCTCTGCGTCCGTGTCCGCCGCTGCCTCAGTCTCTGCCGCCGCCTCGGGCGCGCTCGCTGCCTCGGGCTCGGCCGCTGCCTCCTCCGTGCTCCCCTCGGGCTCGCCTGCCGCCGCGGGCGCCGCCTCCTGCTCAGGCGCCTCGTCCGCCTGCGTCGCCTCGGCCTCGGTCGGCACGACCTCGTCCTGGGCGACGCCCTCGGCGTCGGTCGCGACCGCTGCGGCCGCCGTCGGAGCGGCGACGACGTCGTCGTCGATGCCCCAGCGCCGCTCGGCGACGCGGGCGGCCTTGCCGATGCGGCCGCGCAGGTAGTAGAGCTTGGCCCGGCGCACGTCACCGCGCGCCGCGACCTCGAGTTTCTCGATCTTCGGCGAGTGCAGCGGGAAGGTCCGCTCGACGCCGACGCCAAACGACTGCTTGCGGACCGTGAAGGTCTCGCGCACGCCGGAGCCCTGGCGCCGCAGGACGACGCCCTCGAAGACCTGGGTCCGTTTGCGCGTCCCCTCGATCACCTGGAAGTGAACGCGGACACGGTCGCCGGGGCCGAAGGAGGGAAGTCCCTCTTTCAGCTGGGCACGCTCGATGCTGTCGATTACGGAGCTCATTGGCGAGAAAAAACCGCCGGACCCGAGTGCGGGAACCGCGCGGCTGGCGGAATGGTAGCTACTCGGCGCCCGAGTCGAACTTCTCGGCACGCAGACGGCTCTGCTCCAGGCGCCACTGGCGCACTTTCTCGTGGTCCCCGGAGAGCAGGATCTCCGGCACCTCCCAGCCGTTGTAGCTCGGCGGGCGGGTGAAGTGCGGGTACTCCGGCATGCCCTCGAGCACCTGGCTGAAGGACTCCTCGGCGGCCGAGTCGGCGTGACCGAGGGCGCCGGGCAGCTTGCGCATGAGGACGTCGGCGACGACCATCGCCGGCAGCTCGCCCCCGGCCAGCACGTAGCGGCCGATCGAGAGCTCGTCGTCGGCGAGGTGCTGGTGGACGCGGTCGTCGAAGCCCTCGTAGCGGCCGCAGAGCAGGGCCACGTGCGGCTCCGCCGTCAGCTCGTCGGCGATCGCGTCGTCGAGCAGCGGCCCGGTCGGCGAGAGCAGCACCGTCCGCGGCCTCTCCCCCTCGCCGTAGGCCGCCTTCAGCGCCGCGTCGACGACGTCGACCCGCAGGACCATGCCGGCGCCGCCGCCGTAGGGCGAGTCGTCGACCTGGCCGGCTTTCAGCGGGGTCGTCTCGCGGTAGTCGAACGAGCCGCAGCTCGTTGCCTTCGGCGATCGCGTTGGTGACCGACCGCTGCGTCCGGAACCAGTCGAAGGCCTCGGGGAACAGGGTGAAGATGTCGAGCTTCATCGGCTCAGTCGAGGATGTCGACGATGACGCGGCGGTCGATCCGCACCGCGGCGGCCTTGGCGATCGTGCGGATCGCGTTCGCGACCCGGCCGCCTTTGCCGATCACGCGGCCGAGGTCGCCCTCGGCGACCGTCACCTCGTAGACCAGGTCGCCGTCCTCTTCCAGCTCCTCGACGACCACCGCGCCCGGGTCCTCGACCAGAGCCTTGACGAGGAACTCGATCAGCTCGGTCATCGCTCGGCGCTGCGGCCTAGCTGCCGGAGGCGGCGATGCCCTTGGTGCGCAGCAGGCCCGCGACCGTCTCCGAGGGCTGGGCGCCGTGCTCGAGCCAGTGGCGCGCGCGCTCCTCGTCGAACTCGATCAGCGAGGGATTGGTCTGCGGGTTGTACTGGCCGATCGTCTCGATCGTGCGACCGTCACGCGGGGAGCGTTTGTCGGCGACGACGATGCGCCAGATCGGGTTCTTCTTGGAACCCACTCTTCTAAGTCTGATTCGGACAGCCATTTGGACGGGGCAGGTTAGCGCCTACGGATCTTCGGGCGCGGCGCGGCGCCCGTCATCTGCGCCAGCTGCTGCTGGTCGGGCATCTTGCCCGGAGGCCATCGAGCGCATCATCTTGCGCATCTGGTCGAACTGCTTGACCAGCGCGTTGACGTTCTGCACCCGCGTTCCAGAGCCGTTGGCGATGCGTTTGCGGCGCGAGCCGTTGATCATCCCCGGGTTGGCGCGCTCGGCCGGGGTCATCGAGAGGATGATCGCCTCGACCCGGTCCAGCTCGCCCTCGTCGATGTCGGCGTTCTTCAGCTGCTTCATCGCCCCCATCCCCGGCAGCATCCCGAGGATGCCGCTGAGCGGGCCCATTTTCCGCACCTGCCGCATCTGCTGGAGGAAGTCCTCGAGCGTGAACTGGTCCTTCTTCATTTTGTCCTGCAGGTCCAGCGCCTGCTTCTCGTCGACCTGCTGCTCGGCTTTCTCGATCAGGCTGAGGACGTCGCCCATGCCGAGGATGCGCTGGGCCATGCGGTCGGGGTGGAACTTGTCGAAGCTCTCCAGCTTCTCCCCGGTCGAGGCGAAGAGGATCGGCTTGCCGGTGACCGCGTTGACCGAGAGCGCGGCGCCGCCGCGGGCGTCGCCGTCGAGCTTGGTCATGACGACGCCGTCGAACTCGGCCGCCTCGGCGAAGGACTCGGCGACGCCGACGGCGTCCTGGCCGGTCATCGCGTCGACCACGAGCAGGACGTCGTGCGGCTGCGTCTTCTTGCGGATCTTCGCCAGCTCGGCCATCAGGTCCTGGTCGATGTGGAGGCGGCCGGCGGTGTCGACGATCAGCACGTCGCGGCGCTCGGTGCGGGCCTGCTGCAGCGCCCACTCGGCGATCTCGACCGGGTCGCGGTCGGTCCCCTGCTGGTAGACGTGGGCGCCGGCGCGCTCGCCGACCGTGACCAGCTGGTCGACCGCGGCGGGCCGGTAGACGTCGCAGGCGGCGATCGCCACGTCCTTGCCGTCCTTCTTCAGGAACATCGCCAGCTTGGCGCAGGCGGTGGTCTTGCCGGAGCCCTGCAGGCCGGCCATCAGGATCACGGTCGGGCCGCTGTTGGCCATCGCCAGCTCGCGCCCGGTCCCCCCCATCAGCGTCGCCAGCTCCTCGTTGACGATCTTGACCACGTGCTGGCCGGGGTCGAGGCTCTTCAGCACCTCGTCGCCGAGGCAGCGCTCCTTGACCGTCTTCGTGAACGATTTGACGACTTTGAAGTTGACGTCCGCCTCGAGCAGCGCGAGGCGGATCTCCCGCATCGCCGCGTCGACGTCGGACTCGCTCAGCTTGCCGCGCGAGCGGACGTCGGAAAGCGTCGCCTGCAGGCGATCTGAGAGCTGGTCGAACACCGCCGCTCAGCTTAGAGGGCTGTCGGGAGGGCGGTGGTACCCCTCCGAACGTTTTGCGCCGCTGGCCGAGGAGCAATCTCGGACGGCTCTAAGCGATCCAGCCAGTCAGGCGAGAGAGGAGGGGTACCACCGCCCTCCCCAACCACTACTCAGCGAGCAGCGCCTCGGCGTACTCGGCCGGGTCGAACGGCCGCAGGTCCTCGAGCGTCTCGCCGACGCCGATCAGCTTCACCGGGATCCCGAGGTCGGAGGCGATCGCCAGGGCGATGCCGCCCTTGGCGGTGCCGTCGAGCTTGGTCAGGACGACGCCGTCGACGTCGACCGCTTCGGAGAAGACCTTGGCCTGGCGCAGGCCGTTCTGGCCGGTGGTGGCGTCGATCGAGATCAGCGTCTCGTGCGGGGCGCCGGGCATCTGCTTGTCGATCACCCGCCGCACCTTGGTCAGCTCCTCCATCAGGTTGTCCTGGGTGTGGAGGCGGCCGGCGGTGTCGACGATGACGACGTCGGCGCCGCGGGCGCGGGCGGCGGCGATCGCGTCGAAGGCGACCGAGCCGGGGTCGGAGCCTTCCTCGCCGCGGACCAGTTCGGCGCCGGCCCGCTGCGCCCACTCGGCCAGCTGCTCGGCGGCGGCGGCGCGGTAGGTGTCGCCGGCGGCGAGGACGACCGAGAGGCCCATCTCCTTGCTCAGGTGCCAGGCGATCTTGCCGATCGTCGTCGTCTTGCCGGTGCCGTTGACGCCGACCATCATCAGCACCGCCGGCTCGGCGCTGAGGTCGATCGGGGCGCGGCCGCTGCCGGCGACCTCGGCGAGGATCTCGATCAGGCGGTCGCGGACGGCGACGCCGTCGGCGGGGACGGTGCCGGCCTCGACCTCGTGCTCGAGCCGCTCGACCACGGCGGCGGTGGTCGGGGCGCCGGCGTCGGCGAGGATCAGCGCCTCCTCCAGCCGCTCCCAGGTCTCGTCGTCGATGCGGTCGAAGAGGCTGGCCGAGATCTCCTCGGTCAGCGCCTGGCGGCTTTTCGAGAGGCTCTCGCGCAGGCGCTTGAAGACGCCGCGGCGCTGCGGGCTCGGCCTCAGCCGCCGCCGAGTCGTTCGCGCTCGCGCGCGAACCGAGGTCGATCATCTCCTGCCAGGTCGTTGCCATCGCTGGCCGGAGAGGCTATTTGCGCGGCGGCGCGTGAGCTCCTCGACGGCCGCGGCGAGGTGATCGGACGATGCGCTCGGCGTCGGGGACCGAGTCGGGATCGGCGAGCAGGCCGAAGCCGACCTGGCCGTTGTAGCTGAGGATCGCGATCGCGAGGCCGTGGTTCTTGGCGAGGAAGCCGATCGGGTAGACGCCGGTCAGCTCGCGGCCGAGCACGTAGAAGGGGATCTGCGGCCCGGGGAAGTTGGTCACCAGCAGGTTGAAGAGGCGGGTCGAGAAGTTGATCGCCGCGGTCGGCGCCAGCAGCACCGGCGGCGCGAAGTCGCGGAACCAGTCGTTGAGGCCCCAGATCGCCTCGGCCCCGAGCGGCTGCTTGGAGGCCTTGAGCGCGTCCATCGCGGCGGAGACAGCGCGCAGGCGCTCGACCGGGTCCTCGATCCCGACCGGCAGCGGCCCCCGCATCGCGGTCAGTTTGTTGCCGAGCTCGCCGTGCTCGTTTTCGGTCCGGATCGAGACCGGCACCAGCGCCTTCAGCTCGAGCCCGTCGACGGCGACCTCGCGTTCCAGCAGCCAGCGCCGCAGGGCGCCGGCGACGACGGCCAGGGTGACGTCGTTGACGGTGCCGCCGAGGGCGTTCTTGACGTGCTTGAACTCGGGCAGGTCGAAGCTCGCCCAGCAGATGCTGCGCCGCGGCCCGATGGCGGTGTTGAACGGCACCTTCGGCGCCGGCCGGGCCAGGTTCCAGGTGACCTCCCAGAGCCCGGCGAGGCCGTCGGCGGCGCGCTTGCGGGCGCGCTGCGGGCTCCCGCCGGGCCCGCCGCAGCCAGCGGCCGAGCCGGCGCAGCGTCGCCACGATCCCGGAGCCGGCGTGGCCGACCAGGGCGATCCGCGACGGCGTGCGGGCCGGCGTCCAGGGCGCTTCCTCGCGGGCCGGCTCCGGCTTCGGCTCGACGTCGAAGAGCAGCATGCCGATGTCGACCGCGGAGATGCCGTCGGCCATCGCGTGGTGGGTCTTGTAGACGATCGCGAAGCGGTCGTCCTCGAAGCCCTCGACCAGGATCAGCTCCCAGAGCGGTTTGGCGCGGTCCAGCGGCGGCGCCAGCAGCTCGCCGACCAGGTCCCGGAACTGGGCCTCGGTTCCCGGCGCCGGCAGCGTCACCCGGCGCAGGTGCTGGTGGATGTCGAAGTCGGGGTAGTCGACCCAGAACGGCGTGCCGAGGCCCGAGCGGCGGGTAGAGCAGCCGCTGGCGCAGGCGCGGCAGCTGGTGCACGCGGCTGCGGATGTGGGCGAGGAAGTCCTCCTCGCTCGGGGCGCTGCCCTCGCACATCAGCAGGGCGCCGATCGCCATGTGCCCGTTTGCTTTCTCGTTGGCCAGGAACGACGTGTCGAACGACGTCAGCCTGTCCATGTGGCGTTGTGCCATCTGCTCCTCCCTATCCCAGAGGGAGCGTAATGCCTACACGGCGGTTTCCTGGGCGCCGCCGTGTTGAGACTTGGCTAGTCAGGCGACGGCGGAGAGGGTGCCGCCCTCGCCCTCGTCGGCCTCGCCTCCGTCCTCGCCCTCGGCGATGTCGCGCGGCAGGCGGCGCGAGACGACCTTGGTGACGCCGTCGCCGCCCATCGTCACCCCGTAGAGGACGTCGGCGGCGTCCATCGTCCGTTTCTGGTGGGTGACGATGACGAACTGGGCGCGGTCGGAGAAGCGCCGGATCAGCTGCAGGAAGCGGTCGATGTTGGCGTCGTCGAGGGCGGCCTCGACCTCGTCGAGGATGTAGAAGGGGCAGGGCCGGGCGAGGAAGACGGCGAAGACGAAGGCCAGCGCCACCAGCGACTTCTCGCCGCCGGAGAGCAGCGAGAGCTTGCGGGTCGACTTGCCGGCCGGGGTGACCTCGATCTCGACCCCGAGCTCCTCGCGCGCCTCTTCCTCCTCCTCCGGGCTCCGGCTCGGCGTCGTCGCTCGGCGCCTCCTGCTCGCCGCTGGGCCGCTCCTCGTCGCGGATCGGGCGCAGGGCGACGCGGCGCAGCACGCCGCGCCCGCCCGGGAAGAGGTGCTCGACCATCTCCTCGAAGTTCTTGGCGGTGGCGTCGAAGGTCTCCTCGAAGGCGCGCTCGATCTCGGCGTCGATCTCGCGGATCAGCGTCTCCAGCTCCCGCATCGCCCGCTCGGTGTCCTCGCGCTGGGCCTGCAGCGCCTCGACGTGCTCGCGGGCCTCGTCGTACTCGCGCTCGGCCAGCGGGTTGACCGGGCCGATCTGGGCGCGGCGGCGGTCGAGGCGCTCGAGCCGGCGGTCGATCTCGGCCCGCTCCTCCTCGCTCATCGCCTGCTCGGCCGGCGGCACCTCCTCCCCCAGCTTCTCGGCGATCGCGGCCAGCTCGCGCTCGGCCTCGGCGCGGCGGTCGCCGAGGTGGGCGGCCTCGACCTCGGCCTTGGTCAGCTCGTCGGCGACCGCCTTCATCTGCGTCTGCAGCTCGAACTCCTGCTGCGAGCAGGCGCGCAGCTCCTCGGCGATCTCGTCGCCGTCGTCCTTGCCGCCGACCACCTTGCCCTCGGTGCGCTCGACCCGGGCGCGGATCGCGGCGCCGACCGCCTCGACCGCGGCCAGGGCGGCGCGGGCGTCGTCGAGCAGCGCCTCGCCGTCGGCGACCCGCTTGCGCATCGCCTCGCGGTGGCGCTCGCCGAGCAGGCCCTCGGCCCGGCGGGCGTGGCGGGAGGCCCGCTCGGCGCCGCTGTGGACGTCGCCGAGGGCGGCCTCGCGGGCCGACTCGGCGGCGGCGTCGGAGCGGGCGACGGCGAGGCCCTCGACCGCCGTCTTCAGGCCGGCGTCGATCTCGCCCAGCTCCTCGGTCAGCTTGCGGGCGCGCTCGGCGGGGGCGCTGCCGGGGCCGACGTCGAGGGTCAGCGGGCCCAGTTCGGAGCGCAGCGACTCCAGCCTGGCGTCGAGCTCGGTCTCGCGGCCGGAGAGGCCGGCGGCGCGGACGGCGACCCGCTCCTGCTCGCCGCGCAGCTTGGTGACCAGGCCCCAGGCCTGGGTGCGCTCGCGGTCGCGGGCGGCGAAGCGCTCCTCGGCCTCGCGCCGGCGCTTGCCGACCGCGGCCAGCTTCTCCTCGATCGCGGTCCGGGTCGCCCGCGCCTTCGCCGCCGCCTTCTCCGCCGCGGCGGCGCGGTCGGCGCCGAAGCGCAGCTCCTCGGAGACGATCTGGCCGCGCAGGCCGAGTTCCTCGCGTTCGATCCGGGCGCCGATCTCGGCCGCCTGCGCCTGGCGCTTCAGCGGCCGCAGGCGGGCCCGGGCCTCGCGCTCGACGTCGAGCGCGCGGTCGAGGTTGTCGCGGGCGGCGCGCAGCTTCAGCTCGGCCCGGCGGCGGCGTTTGCGGTGCTTGCCGAGGCCGGCCGCCTCCTCGACCAGGAGCCGCCGCTCGCGCGGCTTCGAGTGGATGATCGTCTCCACCCGCCCCTGGCTGATCACCGAGTGCATCTCGCGCCCGAGGTTGGTGTCGGAGAGGACGTCGGTGACGTCGGCGAGCCGGCAGCGGGCGCCGTTGAGCCGGTAGCCGCCGTCGCCGGAGCGGTCGAGGCGGCGCTGCACGGCGATCTCGGAGAACTCGGTGGCGGCGCGGCCGTCGGAGTTGTCGATCACGACCTCGACCTCGGCGGCGCGGCGCTGGCTGATGCCTTTGCCGCCGGCGGAGATCACGTCCTGCATCGAGGCGCCGCGGATCGCGCCCGGGCTCTGCTCGCCGAGCGCCCAGAGCACGGCGTCGGTGATGTTGCTCTTGCCGGAGCCGTTGGGGCCGACGATCACGCTGACGCCGGGCGAGAACTCGAGGCTCACCCGCTCGGGGAACGACTTGAACCCCTTCATCGAGATCGATTTCAGATACATGAACTCTTCACTTTCTCAGGCGGCAAAGGCTCGCGGTCGAGTCGGACGCGACGCCAGTCCCATTAACCCCCCAATTTGAGGAGAGCCTGCTCGGCCGCGACCTGCTCAGCGGCCTTCTTGCTGCGCCCCGTGCCCGCGCCGACCGGCTCCGAGTCGACGATCGCCTCGACCTCGAAGGTGCGCCGGTGCGGCGGGCCGGTGGCCTCGGTCACCTCGTAGCTGACGCGCGCCCCGCGCCGGGCCAGCAGCTCCTGCAGGGCGGACTTGAAGTCGATCCGGGTCTCCGCCGCGTGCTCGATCCGCGGCTCGAAGGCGGCCGCGACCGCCGCCGCCGTGCGCTCGAAGCCGAAGGCCAGGTAGCAGGCGCCGATCAGCGCCTCGGTCGCCTCCGGCAGCGGCCGCTCGCCGTCGAGCAGGACCGCGGCCGGGATCGCCCCGGTGAGCCCTCGGGCTCGTTGCCGCGCAGCATCTCCGGCACGCCGAGCTGGCGGCCGACCTCGGCGCAGGAGACGCCGCTGACCGCCTGGTTGTGGATCTTGGTCAGGCCGCCGGCGGCGACCTCGGGGAAGCGGGCGAAGACGTCGGTGGCGACGGCGAGCCCGAGCACGCTGTCGCCGAGGAAGGCGAGGCGCTCGAAGGAGTCGACCCGGCGCTCGGTCCAGGAGGAGTGGGTCAGCGCCTGCTCGCGCAGGTCGTCGGGCAGCTCCTCGATCAGGGCCGCGAGGGCCGCGACCGCCGGCTCCGGGTTCGCCCCCACGCTCAGGCCGGGGCGTGCTCGACGACGAAGCCGACGGCGTCGCCGACGGTCTCGATCCGCGTCGCCTGCTCCTCGGAGACCGCGACCCCGTAGCGGTCCTCGAGCTCCATCACCAGCTCGTAGAGGTCGAGCGAGTCGGCGTCGAGGTCCTGCTTGAAGCGGGTCTCCTCGTTGATCTTCTCGATGTCGACCTCGAGCTCCTCGGCGAGGTGCTCGCGGACGAGGGTGAGGACTTCGTCGCGCTTCATCCCGCCCTTCCTATCACGCGTCCCGCTCCGCCGCGAGCGCGCCGCGGCCGGCGCCGCCCTCGCGCAGCAGCGCCGCGGTGCGGCCGACCGCGTCGACCTCGGCGCAGCGGGCGGCGAGGCGCACCGCGTTGGCGATGCCCTCGGCGCCGGAGCTGCCGTGGCCGACGACGGCGATCCCGCGCAGGCCGAGCAGGATCGCGCCGCCGGTGGTGTCGGGGTGGAGCTCGCGCCGCAGGCCGCCGAGCGCCGGCTTCAGCAGCAGGCCGCCGACCAGCGAGACCGGGTTGGAGCGGGCGGCGTCGCCGACCGCGCCGGCGACGGTCTTCGCCGTCCCCTCCATCAGCTTCAGGGCGACGTTGCCGGTGAAGCCGTCGGTGACGACGACGTCGACCGTGCCGGCCGGCAGGTCGCGGCCCTCGACGTTGCCGGCGAACTCGATTCCCGGCGCGGCCGAGAGCAGCCGGTGGGCCTCGACGATCTCCTCGCGCCCCTTGCCGGCCTCCTCGCCGACGGTGAGCAGGCCGACGCTGGGGTTCTCGACCTCGAGCACGGCGGCGCTGAAGGCGGCGCCGAGGAAGGCGAACTGGACCAGGTGCTGGGCGCGGACTTCGACGTTGGCGCCGACGTCGAGGAAGAGCACCGGTTTGCCGGGAATCGGCACCCGCACCGCGAGCGCCGGGCGCTGCACGCCCTTGAGGCGGCGCAGGCCGAAGGTCGCGGCGGCCATCGTCGCCCCGGTCGAGCCGGGGCTGACCATCGCGTCGGCGGCGTCGTCGGCGACCTCGCGGGCGGCGCGCACGACCGAGGCCTCCGGGCTTGGCGCGCACCGCCGGCACCGGGTCCTCGTCGTTGCCGATCCACTCCGTGGTCGGGACCACCTCGATCCCCTCGACCCCGTCGAGGCCGAGCTCGGCCGGCGGGCCGAAGACGCGCACGCCGATCCCGTCGGCCGCGGCCAGGCGGGCGCCCTCGGCGAGGACGTCGAAACCCTGCTCGGCGCCGTAGCCGTCGAGGGCAACGGTGACGCCGCCGCTTAGGCGCCACGGCTACTCGGAGTCGGAGGGGGTCGCCGGAGGCTCGGCGACTTTGTGCGAGATGACCTCACGCCCGGCGTAGGTGCCGCAGGTCGGGCAGACCCGATGCGGCAGCCGCGGGCTGTGGCAGCGCGGGCAGCTGTTCGAGCGCGCCTTGCCGGCCTTGTGGTTGGCGCGCCGCTTGTCGCGGCGGGCGCTGGAAGTTCTCTTCTTCGGGACGGCCATCGGTCGCGGGATGGTAGCGGGCTTCGGGACGGCCATCGCCGCGGGATGTACGGCGGGCTCAGTAGGTCGCGCTGACACGGCCAGGTCGCCCTGCTGCCAGGCGACCTCGCCTTCGCACCAGCTCGACCAGGTCGCTCAGCTGGTCGCCCACGAAGACGTCGCCGATGACCAGGGAGCGGGATTGGTCCTTGACCTGGCGGCAGAGGTTGCTGGCGCTGGTCGTCGTCGAGCTGGTTGACCGAGAGGACCGAGATGACCAGGTCCCAGGGGCCGTCGGGAGCGGGTCCTCCATGCGGGCGAGCTGGACGTCGTCGTAGCTCTTGCGGGCGCGGAAGACCATGTCGGGGCTGGAGTCGAGGCCGATCACCCAGGCCTCGGGATGGGCCTCGATCAGGCGCCGGGTCGTCTCCCCCGTGCCCATCCCCAGCTCGAGCACGCGCTCGGGCGCGAACGGGATCGCCGCCACGGCCTGGTCCTGGAGATCGTCGTAGCCGGGGATCTCGGCACGGATCCGCTCCAGGTAAACCTCGGGTGTCCAGTCGAATTGACCCATCTCGTAATCTCGCTAGGAGGGAGTCATCGTAAGCCCGTACCCAGCGGAGGTTCGCTCATGTCCCAACGCGCACGACGATCATCGACCTCTCGCGCCTCTCGCTGGCCCACGGCGAGGGCAAGCGGATCGAGCTGCCGGTCGAGCTCGAGCCCTTCGAGCTCGGCGGCCAGACCTACCTCGCCAACCCGGCGGCGCCGACCGTGCGGCTCGAGATCTCCCGCCCCAGCGGCGGCTTCGCCTTCCGCCTCCACTTCCCGGTCCACCTCGAGGGCCCCTGCATGCGCTGCCTCGAGCCGGGCGCGCTCGACCTCGAGGTCGAGTCGCGCGAGGTCGACCCGCCCGCGACCGAGGACGAGGAGCTGCGCAGCCCCTACGTCGCCGAGGACGAGCTCGACATCGGCCGCTGGGCCCACGACGCCGTCCTGCTCGCCCTCCCCACCCGCTTCCTCTGCCGCCCCGACTGCGCCGGCCTCTGCCCCGCCTGCGGCGCGTCCCTCAACGACGCCGACCCCGCCGACCACGAACACGAGCAAGCCACCGACCCCCGCTGGGCGGCGCTCAAAGACCTGAAGCTCGAGTAATCCGAGTTCCGCGGTTCCTTTCCACGAAATAGGTGGATTAGGAACCGCGCAACGGCCCAGTCGCGTTCCGCAGTTCGATTCCCACGAGATGCGTGGATTTGGAACCGCGCAACTGACGCAGCGCGCGGGCGGGGTCCGGGTACCCCTCCGAACGTTTTGCGCCGCTGGCCGACAGGCAACCTCGGACGGCTCTAAGGCGATCCCGCCAGTCAGGCGAGAGAGGAGGGTACCCGGACCCCGCCCTCTGCGAGCTAAGGCTGCTCGAGCTCGGCCGCCGGCTCCTCGTCGCGCCCGGCGAGCCGGTCGCGGCCGCGCTGCACGGCGGCGAGGAACTTCTGCAGGTTGACTTCAAGGGTGTTGAGGATCTCGTCGGCGTAGTCCTCGGCGCCGAGGCGGATTTCGCGCTCGCGGGTGCGGGCGTCCTCGACGATCTCGTCGGCGGCGCGCTCGGCCTGCTTGGTGACCTCCTCGTCGGAGATCAGGCGGGCCTGCTGCTCGCGCGCCTCGCGGACGATCCGCTCGGCCTCGCGTTTGGCCTCGGCCAGCATCTCCTGGCGCTCCTTGACGATCCAGCGCGCCTGCTTGATCTCCTCGGGGATCGTCGCGCGCATCTGGTCGAGGAGGTCGTAGATCTCCTCGCGGTCCACACGCACCTGATCCGTCAGCGGGACGGGTCGGGCGTTGTGGACGACGTCGTCCAGCTTGTCTATGAGAACGAGAACGTCCATTTGCAGGTCGTAAGCCTACGTGTATGCGGGGGATTTGGTGAAGATGCCGTTATCCAGGGCGTTTTTTGCAAGCCGTCGCCCACGAGGGCGGACGGTACGGAGAAGCCTACCTGTCGTCCAGGCGGTCAGCGAGCGCGGCCGCGACCGGGCCCGGGACGAGGTCGGAGACGTCGCCGCCGAAGGTCGCCATTTCCTTCACCCCGGTCGAGGAAAGGAAGCTGTAGTGCGGCGAGGCGATCACGTAGATGCTCTCGATCCCCGGGTCGAGCTTGCGGTTCAGCTGCGCCATCTCGAACTCGTACTCGAAGTCGGAGATCGCCCGCATGCCCTTGACGATCGCCTTGGCGCCGTTGTCGCGGGCGAACTCGACCAGCAGCGTGGCGAAGATCTGGACCTCGACGTTGGGCAGGTCGGCGGTCGCCTCGGCGATGAAGGCCAGGCGCTCCTCGGCGCGTGAACAGGGTCTTCTGCTTGCGCAGCGGGTTGTTGACGACGCCGACGACGACCCGGTCGAAGACGTTCGAGGTGCGGGTGATGATGTCGACGTGGCCGTTGGTGACCGGGTCGTAGCTGCCGGGGCAGACGACGGTGCCGTTCTTGCGCTCCTCGCTCACCGTCCGGCCTCCCCGTAGATGGAGACGTCGGCGGCGCCGTAGCGGCGCTGGCGCAGCCGCTCCAGCGAGTCGATCCGCAGCGGCTTGCCGGCGCCGCTCTCGACGATCGCGCGCCCGCCGTCGGCGAGCAGCCGGGGCAGATGGGTGTTGAGGTCCTGCGCCACGCGGTCGGCGAGTCTATAGGGGGCATCGACGAAGACGAGGTCGAACTTCCCCGTCTCCGGCCCGCCGGAAACCTGGCCGAGCCAGCGGCCGACGTCGGCGCGGACCAGCTCGGCCCGCTCGCCGCAGGCCGAGCCGCTCGACGTTGCCGAGCGCCGGCCGGGTGTCGCGGTCGACGAGGACGGCGCGCGGCGGCGCCGCGCGAGAGCGCCTCGATCGCGAGGGCGCCGGTGCCGCAGTAGAGGTCGAGCACGGCGGCGCCGGCGACGCGCTCGCCGAGCGCGGAGAAGATCGCCTCGCGGACGCGGTCGGAGGTCGGGCGCACCTTCCAGCCGCGCGGCGCGACCAGGCTCTGCCCCTTCAGCTCTCCGGCGATCACCCTCATGACATCGGTCGCTATCGGTCAGTAGACCCGGCTGGAATCGGGTCGGCGGCGCCGGCGCCGAAGCGGCGGCGGGCGGCGTCGAGCAGCGGGCCCAGGGCCGGGTCGGCGAGCGAGCCGTGGCGGCGCAGCAGCGCCAGCACCTCGTCGCGGGCGGCGATCAGCAGTCTGCGTGTCCTCGGGCAGCTCGGCGACGGCGAAGCGCGGCAGGCCGCTCTGGCGGGTGCCGAGGATCTCGCCCTCGCCGCGCAGGCCGAGGTCGACCTCGGCGAGCTTGAAGCCGTCGCGCTCCTCTCGCCACCGCCTCCAGCCGGCGCCGCGCCATCCCCCCCGCCTCTTCCGCGAAGAGCAGGCACTGCGAGGGATGCTCGCCGCGGCCGACCCGGCCGCGCAGCTGGTGCAGCTGGGAGACGCCGAAGCGCTCGGCCCCCTCGATCACCATCACGGTCGCGTTGGCGACGTCGATCCCGACCTCGATCACCGTCGTCGCCACCAGCACGTCGGTCTCCCCGGCGGCGAAGGCCCGCATCGCCTCGGCCTTGTCGGCCGAGTGCATCTGGCCGTGGAGGAGGCCGACCTCGAAGTCGCGCAGCTCGCCGGCCCGCAGCCGCTCGGCCTCGACCTCGGCCGCCTTGCCCGGCGATTTTCTCCGAGTCCTCGACCAGCGGGCAGACGACGAAGGCCTGGCGCCCCTCGCGCAGCCGCTCGCGCAGGAACTCGTAGGCGCCGGCGCGGCGGTCCTCGCCGACCAGCCAGGTCTCGACCGGCTTGCGGCCCGCCGGCAGCTGGTGCAGGGCGGTCGTGTCGAGGTCGCCGTAGGCGGTCAGCGAGAGCGTGCGCGGGATCGGCGTCGCGGTCATGTGGAGGACGTGCGGGCGCCATCCCCTCCACCCCCTTGGCGTCGAGGGCGCGGCGCTGCTCGACCCCGAAGCGGTGCTGCTCGTCGACCACGCAGAGGCCGAGGCGGGCGAACTCGGACCGTCGGCTCGATCAGCGCGTGGGTGCCGACGATCAGCCCCAGCTCGCCGCTGGCGAGCTGGTTCAGGGCGCGCCGGCGATTCGCGCCGGCGTCGACGCCGGTGAGCAGCGCGAACGGGATCGCCTCGTCGGCGAGCAGCCGGCCGAGGGTGATCGCGTGCTGCTCGGCGAGGGTCTCGGTCGGCGCCATCAGCGCCGCCTGGTAGCCGGCTTCGAGCGCCCGCAGCATCGCGTAGACGGCGACCACGGTCTTGCCCGAGCCGACCTCGCCCATCAGCAGCCGCTGCATCGGCTCGCCGGAGTCGAGGTCGGCGTCGATCTCGTCGAAGGCGGCGAGCTGGTCGCCGGTCGGCTCGAACGGCAGCGACTCGAGCCAGCGCCCGACCGGCTCGCCGGGCTTGCCGAGCCGCGGCGCCGGGCGCGCGGTGCGGTGGCTGCGCTTGCGCGTGGCCAGCAGCGCCTGGTGGAGGAACAGCTCTTCGAAGGCGAGCCGCTCGCCGCGCCGCTCGGCTTCCTCCGGCGTCTCGGGGAAGTGGGCGGCGCGGATCGCGTCGCCGACCCCGGCCAGGCCGCGCCGCGCCCGCAGCTCGGCCGGCAGCCCCTCGACCGCGTTCGGCGCCCAGCGCGCATCGCCTGCTCGGCCCATTCCCGGATCCGCTGGGCTGCAGCGCCTCGGTCGCGGGGTGGACGGGGACGAAGCTCCGGGCCGCGGGCCTGTCGGGGGAGGGTCCTGCGGGCGGGCGAGGGCGTCCGTTCTCGGACCCTCCCCCTCGCCACCCGCGGCAGGAGCGAGCTCCCACTCGTTGACCCCGAAGCCTTTGCCGGTGCGCTTGCCGGTGAGGAGCAGCCGGGCGCCGGGCTCGAGCTTGCTGCGCCACCCAGGGCTGGTTGAACCAGGTGGCGCGGACGTGGCCGCTCTCGTCGCCGACTTTGACGCTGAGTGATCGTGAGCCGGCCTTTGCGGAAGGGGCGCGGCTTGGTGCCCAGCACCTCGACGAGGACGGTCCCGGTCTCGCCCTCCTCGAGGTCGGCCAGCGGCTGGAACGGTGCGGTCGCGGTGGCTGTGGGGGAAGCGCAGGAGGAGGTCGCCGACGGTGCGGATCCCGGCCTCGGCCGCCGCTCGGCGAGCTTCGGGCCGACCCCGTCGAGGGCCTGGATCGAGACGTCGAGGGCGCTGGGGCGCGGCCAGTGGACGGGCGCGTCGCGCAGCTCGGCGCGGCTCAGCTCGCGGGCGCCGGCGAAGGAGCGCACCGCTACTGGGCCGCGAGCAGCCACCACCAGCTCGGCTGGCCCCCCTCGTGGGTCTCGATCTCGACCCCGTCGGGGACGTGGGTGTCGATCTCGTCGAGCGCGATCGGCGCCCCCTCGCCGGCGATCACGGTGACGATCTCGGCCCCCTCGGCGAGGTGCTGGATCGTCGTCGTCAGGGTCGAGCCGGCGCCGCCCCAGGCGACGATCTCGCCGTCGGCGAAGCCGACCGCGTCGCCCTTGCTGAAGCGGCCCTGGGCGTCGTCGCGGGCGGCCGGGGCGACGCCGCCGGTGGCGACTCCCGGCCAGCGCCGCCTCGAGCCGCTCGGCGTTCTCGTCGGCGCCGGCCTCGGGATCGAGCTCGACCAGGGCCAGCAGGCTCGCCTGCTGGGAGGTCGCCGGCACCACCCGCGCCGGCTTCTCGGAGAGCTCGCAGGCGCGCTCGGCCGCCATCACCACGTTGGAGGAGCTGGGCAGGACCAGGACTTCCTCGGCCGGGCACCCGTGGATCCCGGCCAGCAGCTCGTAGGTCGAGGGGTTGAGCGTCTCGCCGCCGGGGACGACGTGGGCGCCGAGCTCGGCGAAGAGGCGCTCGAGGCCGGCGCCGGCGGCGACCGCGACGACGCCGGTGCGGCCGGCGGCGCAGGCGGGCGCTCGCGCTCGGCCATCTGCTCGCGCATGTCGGCGACGTCGAGGTTGGTCACCGCGCCGGCCCCCTCGAACAGCGCCACCGCCGCCTCCGGGGTCGTCGGTGTGGACGTGGACCTTGAGCGTCGCCTCGTCGCCGACGACGAGGACCGAGTCGCCGAGGCCCTCCAGCCGCGGCAGGAAGTCGCGCGAGGAGAGGCCGCTGCCGGAGACGATGAAGTTGGTGCAGTAGCGGAAGCGGCTGTCCTCGTGGTGGGGCAGGCTCAGCCGCGGCGCCTCGTGGTGCGGCGACCTCGGGCAGCTCGGCGTCGTCGCCGCGCAGGCCGGCGACGACCCCGGCGAGGATCAGGACCAGGCCGTGGCCGCCGGCGTCGACGACGCCGGATTCGCGCAGGACCTCGAGCTGCTCGGGGGTGCGCGCGACCGCGCGCTCGCCGTCCTCGATCGCCCGCTCCAGGACCTCGGCCAGGACCGCGTCCTGCTGCTCGTCGCTGACGTCGCGGCCGAGCCGCTGCTTGTCGGCCTCGAGGTGGGCGAGCTGGCGGGCCAGCGAGTGGGCCATCTCGCGGAAGACGGTCAGCATCGTCCCCTCGGCCGGCTCGCGGACCGAGTCGTAGGCGGCGTCGGCGGCGCTGGCGAAGGCGGCGGCGACCAGGACCGGGTCGACCAGCTCGCCGGGGCGGCTGGCCAGCTCCTCGGCGGCGCCGCGGACGATCTGGCTGAGGATCACGCCGGAGTTGCCGCGGGCGCCCATCAGCGCCGCCCGGGCCAGGGCCTGGACCAGCTCGGTGCGGCCGATCTCGTCGACCTCGTGGCCGTCGAGGCGGTCGAGCTCCTCCATCACGGCGCGCATCGTCATCGCCATGTTGTCGCCGGTGTCGCCGTCGGCGACCGGGAAGACGTTGAGGTCGTTGACCTCCTGGCGGCGCGCCTCCAGCGAGGCGTAGGCAGAGCTGATGACCCGTCGGAAGCGGGCGATCGAGGGATCGGGCATCGGCCGGGGAATCTAGCCGCCGCTCCGACGCGGATGGTGCGACGCGGGACCGCGCAATCGCCACGTTGCTAGCGTGCGCGCCGCATGCGACGCTTCGCCACCTGGTGCACCGGCCACCGCAAGACGGTGATCATCGGCTGGATCGTCGCCCTGATCGGGGTCGGGATGCTCGCCGGCTCGGTCGGCTCCGACTTCAGCGAAGAATTCAAGCTGCCCGCGTCGGACTCGCCAGGAAGCCTTCGACCTGCTGGAAAACAAGTTCCCGGCCCAGTCGGGCGACACCGCGACGATCGTCTTCAAGGCCGACGGCGGCGTCGAGTCGCCGGCGGTCGAAGAAGGAGATGGAGGGCGTCTTCGCCGACGGTCGGAAGGCTCCCCCACGTCAGCGAAGTCGCCAGCCCCTACGAGGGCGGCGGCGCCGGCGGCGGTCAGCGACGACGGCAAGATCGCCTACGCGACGGTCCAGTTCGACGTCACCACCAACGAACTCGACAAAGAGACGACCGCAAGAAGCTCATCGACGACCGCCGCAGGCGCCGCCGGCGACGGCCTCCAGGTCGAGCTCGGCGGCCAGCC
The DNA here is from genome assembly GCA_963829445.1 of uncultured Solirubrobacterales bacterium. Classification (GTDB taxonomy): domain Bacteria; phylum Actinomycetota; class Thermoleophilia; order Solirubrobacterales; family 70-9; genus VAYN01. Next base: position 27,084 of record CAWHIW010000020.1, read on the forward strand.
GATCGAGGAAGCCGCGACGAAGAAGAAGGCGACGCCTCCTTCTTCGATCGGCCTGCTGGCGGCGGTCGTCATCCTGCTGCTGACCTTCGGCTCGGTGGTGGCGATGGGGCTGCCGATCATCACCGCGCTGTTCGCGCTCGGGGTCGGGCTCAGCCTGGTCACGCTCGGCACCCACGTCTTCGACACCGCCGAGTTCGCGCCGCAGCTGGCGGCGATGATCGGGCTCGGCGTCGGCATCGACTACGCGCTCTTCATCCTCACCCGCTTCCGCAACGGGCTCGACGAGGGGCTGGAGCCGCGCGAGGCGGCGATCGCCGCGATCGACACCGCCGGCCGCGCCGTCCTCTTCGCCGGGATCACGGTGATCATCGCCCTGATGGGGATGTTCCTGCTCGGCCTCACCTTCCTCTACGGGGTGGCGATGGCGGCGGCGCTGGCGGTGCTGTTCACGATGATCGCGGCGCTGACCCTGCTGCCGGCGCTGCTGACGATCGCCGGCCACCGGGTCGACAGGCTGCGCATCCCCGGCCTCGGCACGCGCGCGCGCCTCGACCGCCGAAGACACCCGCTGGTTCCGCTGGAGCCGCGAGATCCAGCGCCGGCCCGGTGCTCGCGGCGCTGCTCTCCGGCGGCCTGCTGCTGCTCCTCTGCGTCCCCACCCTCTCGCTGCGGCTCGGCTCCAACGACGCCGGCACCGACCCGGCCGGGCACGACGACGCGCGAAGCCTACGACCTGCTCGCCGAAGGCTTCGGGCCCGGCTTCAACGGCCCCTTCTCGATGGTCGCGGCGCTGCCCGGCAAGGGCGACGACGCGGCGCTGGTCGCAGCTGCAGCAAGACGCTCGAGGACGAAGAAGGCGTCGCCGAGACGACCGCCGGTCATGCCTCAACCCGGCGAAGAACACCGGCGTCTTCCAGGTCTACCCGACCACCTCGCCGCAGAGCGAGGAGACGACCGACCTGCTCGACCACATCCGCGACGACGTGATCCCGCCGATCGAGGCAGCAGACCGGCGCCCAGCTCCACGTCGGCGGCATCACCGCGATCTTCGAGGACTTCGGCACCGCGATCTCCGAAAAGCTGCCGCTCTTCATCGGCGTCGTCGTGCTGCTCTCGGCGCTGCTGCTGATGGCCGTCTTCCGCTCGGTCCTGGTGCCGCTGAAGGCGATCGTGATGAACCTGCTCTCGATCGGCGCCGCCTTCGGCCTGATCGTCGCCGTCTTCCAGTGGGGCTGGGGCGCGAGCCTGATCGGGGTCGACGGCACCGGCCCGATCATCTCCTTCTTCCCGATCTTCCTCTTCGCGATCGTCTTCGGGCTCTCGATGGACTACGAGGTCTTCCTGATGTCGCGGATCCACGAGGAGTGGGAGAACAGCCACGACGCGACCGCATCGGTCACCCGCGGCCTCGCCCTGACCGGCCGCGTGATCACCGCCGCCGCGGCGATCATGGTCACCGTCTTCGCCTCCTTCATGATCGGCGACGACCGGATCATCAAACTCTTCGGCCTCGGCCTCGCCTCCGCCGTCTTCATCGACGCCGTGATCATCCGCTCGGTCCTGGTCCCGGCGATCATGCAGCTGCTCGGCGAGCGCGCCTGGTGGCTGCCCGGCTGGCTCGACCGCATCCTCCCCAGGCTCCACGTCGAGCCCGCCGAGGGCGATCCGGCGCCGACCGGCGAGCACCCGGTCGTCGAGCCCGGCAAGTAGCGCCGCGCTCCCGGCTCAGCGAGGCAGCGGCAGCCCGGCCAGGAGTCGATTCGATCTGACCGCGCAGCTCGCGGCGAGGGACGACCGGCGGTGTAGATCGAGCGCGTCGAAGGCGCGGCCGTCGTCGCTGAAGGGGATCGTCGCCTGGTAGATCGGCCCGCCGGCGATAGCGGCGCGACGCTGGGCGCGAAGGCCGCTCTCAGCCGGACCGCGGCCCGCGGCCGTGAAGGTCCGGGTCAGGATGGCGCCGCATCTTCGCGGTCACCGCGTACTCCTGGACCGAGACGAGGGCGTCGCCGGGCCGCATCCGCCGGATCGAGGCGATCGGCTCGCGGCCGCAGTTGCCACCGCCACCGACCGCCATCGGGAAGGTGCCGACCGAGATCCGCTCGCGCGGCATCAGCAGCGGCACCGAGCCGGGCCGGGGAGCGCTGCCAGCCGGCGGGAAGCGCTCGGAGGCGATCGTCGAGCGCACCGGCCGGGCGCGATCGCGCCGGCGCCGGCCGAGCCCGGGCCCGGCGAGACCGAGCCACGCCGCGCAGCGCGGCGACAGCACGGTCAGTGCCGCCAGCCGCGCCTCATCCCCACCCCGGGCTGAGGAAGACGCGGGGCAGGGTCCCGGTCACCGCGGTCTCGTCGGGATAGGAGATCCGCAGGCGGACCGGTAGGTAGACGGCCGGGCTAGCCGGCCCAGGTGGCCGGGTCGCCTGCCGTTCGAGGGGATGCGGAAGGGACTGCCTGGACCGGTCGAGGCCGACGCGGTCGAGGTAGCCGACCCAGTCGCGGCCGGCCTCGCCGCTGTGCAGCCCCGGCGTGCGCAGGACCAGCCTCCTGCCCCCGACCCAGGCGGTCACCGCTCTGCGCGTCGCGGTCGCAGGACCAGGTCGATGCCGACGCTGTCGCAGCGCGTCGAGCCGGCCGTCGCGGCAGGTGACGCCGAGGTAGGGGCCGTAGGCTGAGGCCGAGGCGCCGGGCGGCGATGCCGAGCCGACTCGAGGGGATAGTCGCCGCCGAGCGGCCTGCGGCGGCCTCGACCAGCTCGGGCACGTACCTCGCGCCGCCGCATTCGGCGCCGATCGGCGCCGCGAGGTCGTTGAGCGCCTGCGCGGCGAACTCCTGTCCGTCCGGCCGCGCGATAGACCGCGACGAGGCGATCGAGCTGCTCGTGGGTCGAGCGCCCGCCGCATCCCCAGGCGCACGCAGAGGCCGTAGCGAGGCGGCCCGGCGTGCGTGCCGGCACGGAAGTCCTTCGCCAGGCCGAGGACGACCTTGTCCCGCATCACTGCGTAGTCGGTCGGCGCCGCCGGCGCGGACTCGGCGCCGACCGCCTCGACTCGGGACGCCGGAACCGCAGCCGATCGCCGCGAGCACGGCGAGGAGGAGACAGGGAGGCGATCGCAAAGCGTCTTCATGCCCTCTATACGGCGCCGGCGCCCCCAGAGGTCCCGACCTCGAGCCGTCTCCGATCCGACTGGGCGGGATCAGTCAGGGGCCGGGCGGGCAGCACCAGCCGGCGACCCGGGGAACGCGACCGGCGAGGTCGCTCCCGGGATCGAACTGGGCCGAGATGTCGGAGACGGCGACGACCCGCCGGGGCGCGCCGGGTTGAGGAAGAGCCACTGGTCGGCGCTCGCGCCAGGTGAGCAGGAGCCAGCGGCCGTCGGGCGAGTAGACGACTTCGTCGAGGCGGCCGAGGCCGGAGAAGAGCCGGCGCGGCGCCTGGCCGGGCACGAGGCCGAGAAGCTCGCTGCGGCCGCCGCCCGCGGTCGCGAGCACGGCCGCCACCGCGCGGCCCGACGGCGACAGGGCCGCCGCTCGAAGCAGCGCCGCCCGGCGCCCGGCGGCTCCAGAGGAGCGCCCCCGAGCGGGCCCTCAGCTGCGAGCTCCCGCGGCAGCGACGACGAGCAGCCGGGAACCGTCGCGCGACCATTCCAGGCGCCGGGTCCGCGGCGGGCGCGCGGCGCCGTCGAAGAGCTGCTGCGCCGGTCATCGACCGCGAGACGTGCGGATCGAGCCGCCGGCGTCGACGAAGCTCGAGTACCCGGCCGCCGGCCCGGTGCGCCAGGCCGGGGTCGACCGGCGAGACGGCGTCCGCCGAGAAGCGCGATCGCCGCTGCCGTCGCCGGCGATCACCCGCAGCTGGCTCGCCGTTGAGATAGGCGATGCGGAAGCCGTCCGGGCGACCAGGCGGGGTCGGTGATCCGCGCCGGCCCGGGCGAGGGTCCAGCGCACCTCCCCCTCGGGATCGATCGCCGCGCAGCTGATGGCGCTTCGTCGACGGCCACGTAGAGCCCGTGTGGCGACCAGGTCGATTCCGCGTAGGCGCCGAGCAGGCGCTTGGAGCCGTCGCGCGCGGACGATCGAGGGGCCCTGCGGGGAGTCGACGAGGAGGCTGCCGGCGGTGGGCAGCGAGGTCAGCGCCGGCCGCGCCGGGGCGGTGCCCGGCCTCGACCGCGTCGCGGACGAAGTGCGCGCGACCGCCGCGCCGGCGGGGCTGACCACGGCGGCGACCAGGGCGAGCGGCGAGGCGATCTGAAGCCCGCGGCGGCCGAATGCCGCGGCCGCGCGCGCATCGGCTCGCCGGCGATCGCCGGAGCGGCGGCACGGACCAGCGCCAGCGCCCGCTCCTCGGCGCCCTCGGCGGTCGGGCACCCGACCTCGCGCAACGCCTGGCGCAGGCGCTCCTCGTTCATCGCTCCTCCCCACCGAGGGAGCTCCGAGAGCCGGTCGAGGCCGCGCCGCAGACGCGAGTTGATCGTCCCCCGGGGCAGGTCGAGCAGGCGGGCGATCTCCCCCGGCGTGTACTCGAGGAGATAGCGGAGCACGACCACGGCCCGCTGCTCGGGGGGCAGGGCGCCGAGCGCCGCGCTCGACCTCGTCCGAGGCCGCCCAGGGCCTCGTCGCAGCGGCGGCTCGGAGCCGACCGCGTCGAGCAGCGCCGGGCTGGCGGCAACCTCGCTCCGCACCGCCCGGGCCCGGCTCCAGTCGATCGCCCGGTTGACCGCGATGCGGTGCAGCCACGGCCGGAAGGGGCGGCGGCGGTCGAAGCGCCCGAGCGCGCTCAGCGCCGCGAGGAACGCCTCCTGGGCGATGTCCTCGGCGGCAGCCGCGTCACGCACGATCAGGTAGGCGGCGCGGTGGGCGTCCGGCCAGTGTCGCCTGAAGAGCTCCTCCACGGCCGGCTCGGAGCCATCCTGCGCGGCCTTGATCAGCGCCCGCTCCGAGGCGCTTTCCATGCCCGCTTCCTCGAGATCGGCCAGAGACCACATCCTGTACTACGGACGCGGGAGCCCGAGAGGTCCCGAAACTTCTAAGCGGCCTTGGTGACCTTGTTGCTCTTCAAGCAGCGGGTGCAGACGTAGGTGCGCAGCGGGCGGCCGTTCTCCTGGATCCGCACCTTCTGCAGGTTCGGATCGAAGCGCCGCTTGGTGGCGACCATCGAGTGGCTTCGGGACTGGCCGAACGCCGGTCCCTTGCCGCAGCTGTGACATACCTTGGCCATCGGGATCGTGGATGGTAGCCGGCAGCTCAGGCGAGCTGGCGCTTCAGCAGCGCCATGCGGGCGACGGTGAGGGCGGCGTTGCGGCCCTGGTCGCGCTTGCCGCCGCCGGCCCGGGCCAGGGCCTGCTCCATGTTGTCGCAGGTGATCACGCCGAAGGCGCAGGGGACGCCGGTCTCCAGCTGGACGTCCTGGATCCCGCGGGCCGCCTCGGCGCAGACGAAGTCGTAGTGGTCGGTCTCGCCGCGGATCACGACGCCGAGGCAGGCGACGCCGGCGTACTCGCCGCGCGCGGCGAAGGTCTTGGCCGCGAAGGGCAGCTCGTAGGCGCCCGGGACCGAGACCTCGGTCGACCGAGCCGGCGGCGACGCCGGCCATCTCGAAGCCTTCGTCGGCGCCCTTCAGCAGCCGCTGGGCGAGGTCCTCGTAGAAGCGGCCGACGCAGACGCGCGAAGTGCAGCGGCGCCAGCGTCTCGCGCTCCTCGTCGCGGAACTTCTCGAGGAAGGCGCCCGGCCTCAGCCATCCTCGGCCCTCGCGTCGCGTTCCTCCTCGTCGTGGATCATCTCCTCGTCGAGGGCGAGGCCCTGGTGGTGCAGCGAGTGGCCCATCTTGTCGCGCTTGGCGCGCAGGTAGGCCTCGTTGTGGACGTTGGGGTCGGACTCGATCGGCACCTGCTCGGAGACCGAGAGGCCGTAGCCCTCGAGGCCGACGATCTTTTTCGGGTTGTTGGTGAGGATGCGGATGCTGGTGAGGCCGAGGTCGCCGAGGATCTGGGCGCCGATCCCGTAGTCGCGCAGGTCGGCCGGCAGGCCGAGCTTGAGGTTGGCCTCGACCGTGTCGGCGCCCTCCTCCTGCAGCTTGTAGGCGCGCAGCTTGTTCAGCAGGCCGATCCCGCGGCCCTCCTGGGAGAGGTAGAGGAGGACGCCGCGGCCCTCCTCCTCGATCATCGCCAGCGCCGCCGCGAGCTGCTCGCCGCAGTCGCAGCGCATGCTGTGGAAGACGTCGCCGGTGAGGCACTCGCTGTGGACGCGGACGAGCACGTCCTCGACCCCGTCGACCTCGCCCTTGACCATCGCCACGTGGTGTTTGTCGTCGACCAGCGAGCGGTAGCCGACCGCGGTGAAGTCGCCGAAGGAGGTCGGCAGCGCGGTGGCGACGACGCGCTCGACCAGCTTCTCGGTGCGGCGCCGGTAGGCGATCAGCTCGGCGACCGTGATCATCTTCAGGCCGTGCTTGCGCAGTAGGGGACCAGGTCGGGGACGCGGGCCATGGTGCCGTCGTCGTTCATCACCTCGCAGATCACGCCGGCCGGGGTGAGGCCGGCGAGGCGGGCGAGGTCGACGCTGGCCTCGGTGTGGCCGGTGCGCTCCAGCACGCCGCCCTCTTTGGCCCGCAGCGGGAACATGTGGCCGGGGACGACGATGTCGCGCGGGCCCGAGTCGGGGTCGATCGCGACCTGGATCGTGTGGGCGCGGTCGTGGGCGGAGATGCCGGTGCTGACGCCGCCGGCGGCCTCGATCGTGACCGTGAAGGCGGTCTGCAGCGGCGCCTCGTTCTTGGCCGCCATCAGTTTCAGGCCGAGCCGTTCGCAGCGCTCGGCGGTCAGCGCCAGGCAGATCAGCCCGCGCGCCTCCTTGGCCATGAAGTTGACCGCCTCGGGGGTGGCGAACTGCGCCGCCATCACCAGGTCGCCCTCGTTCTCGCGGTCTTCGCCGTCGCAGACGACGACCATGCGGCCGCGGCGGATCTCCTCGATCGCCTCCTCGATCGTCGAGAACGGGCTCTCCCCCGCCTCGGTCAGCACGCTGTCTTTGTTCTCGGTCTCCGTCATATGGCTCACGCTCGCTCCTTTCCAGCGAATGGTGCCAGCAACCGCTCCACGTACTTGGCAACGATGTCGCACTCGACGTTCAGCTTGCTTCCCGGCGTCAGCTCGCCGAGGTTGGTCCGCTCCAGGGTCTCGGGGATCAGCGAGACCTCGACCCACTCCTCGCCCAGCTCGGCGACGGTGAGGCTGACGCCGCTGAGCGTGATCGAGCCCTTGTCGACGGCGTAGCGCAGGAGCTCGGGGGCGAGGGCGACGCGGACGCGGCGGGCGAAGCCGTCGTCGCTCGACCGCGAGCACCTCGCCGACGCCGTCGACGTGGCCCTGGACGATGTGGCCGCCGAGCCGGTCGGAGGCCTGCATCGCCAGCTCGAGGTTGACGCGGGCGCCGGCCTCGACGCCGCCGAGCGCGGTCACCGTCGAGCGTCTGGTTCATCGCCTCGGTCTCGAAGCCGGTCGGCGTCGGCCGCGGTGGCGGTCAGGCAGATGCCGTTGACGGCGACCGAGTCGCCGAGGGCGATCTCGGCGCCGAGCGCGGTCGCGATGCGCAGGCGGGCGCCGTCGCCGCCGCGCGTCGACGGACTCGACCTTGCCGATGTCCTGGATCAGTCCGGTGAACATCACCACTCCTTGAACCGGGCCGTGATCAGGGTGTCCTCGCCGACTGGCTCGGACTGACGCTGACAGAGGCGGAGTCGGCGCGCGGGTCCTGCCGCGGGGGAGCCTGCGGGCGAGGTGTTCGTTCTCGGCCTCCCCCACCGCGCCACCCGCGCGAGGATCGCTGGTCGCGGCCGAGCGAGCAGACGGGGCGATGAAGGTGCGGGACTCGTCGAGCTGGTCGGCGGCGGCGAAGGCAGAGGCGAGGGTGCGGCCGCCCTCGAGGAAGAGGCTGGTGATGCCGCGGCGGCCGAGGTCGGCGAGGGCGGCGGCGATGCGGTCGGCGGGGGTGGCGCCGGCGGCGAGGAGGATCTCGGCGCCGGCGGCGCGCAGGGCGCCGACGCGGGTCGGGTCGGCGTCGGGGGCGGTGACGACGAGGACCGGGGACTGGTCGAGGGTCGCGAGGAGCTGGGAGTCGAGCGGGCAGGCGGGCCTGGGAGTCGAAGACGACGCGACGGAGCCGGGCTCGCGCGGAGCGTCCGTCGGATCGCAGCGGGCGGTGAGCAGCGGGTCGTCGGCGAGGACGGTGCCGATGCCGGCGGCGATCGCGTCGGATTCGGCGCGCCAGCGGTGGACCAGGGCGCGGCTCGAGCTCGCCGGAGATCCAGGGCGAGTCGCCGGGGGCGGTCGCGGTCTGGCCGTCGAGCGACATCGCCAGCTTCAGCGTCACCAGCGGCAGCCCGGTGCGGGCGTGCTTGCGGAAGGGCTGGTTCAGCAGCCGCGCCGCGCGCGGCCTCGGCGCCGGCGGCGAAGATCGACCTCGACCCCGCCGTCGCGGAGGATCCCGGGGCCGCGCCCGGCGGCCTTCTCGCTCGGATCCTCGGAGGCGATCACGACCCGGGCGATCCCCGCCTCCAGCACCGCCTCGACGCAGGGCGGCTGGCGCCCCTGGTGCGCGCAGGGCTCCAGCGTCACGTACATCGTCGCCCCCGCCGGATCCTCGCCGCGCTCGCGGCAGTCGGCCAGCGCCGCCCGCTCGGCGTGCAGCCCGCCCAGCTCGGCGTGGAACCCCTCGCCGATAACCTCGCCGTCGCGCACGACGACCGCGCCGACCAGCGGATTCGGGCTGACCCGCCCCCGCCCGCCCTCAGCCAGCTCCAGCGCCCGCCTGAGGTGCCTTGATCCGTGGCTGTGACTGGCTGTTCATCGCGATTGACTGACGAGTCAATCAATCAGGATTCTACGCCACCTCGCGCGGCTGAGCTCGGGGAGAGGCTCGAGAACGGACATACTCTGCACGCGAGGCCTCTCCCCGGAGGCGCTCCGCGACGCCGACGCGCAGATACCCTGACCGCCGCCCATGAAGCTGATCATCCAGATCCCCTGCCTCAACGAGGAGGCGACGCTGCCGGCGACGATCGCCGACCTGCCGCGCGCAGCTCGACGGCATCGACGCGATCGAGCTGCTGGTGATCGACGACGGCTCGACCGACCGCACGGTCGAGGTCGCCCGCGCGAGCACGGGGTCGAGCACATCGTCCGCCTGACCAACAACAAGGGCCTCGCCGCCGGCTTCCAGGCCGGGCTCGACGCCTGCCTGAAGCTCGGCGCCGACATCGTCGTCAACACCGACGCCGACAACCAGTACAGCGGCGCCGACGTGGCCAAGCTGGTGGCGCCGATCCTCGCCGGCGAGGCCGACATGGTCGTCGGCGACCGCCAGGTCGGCCAGATCGACCACTTCTCCGGCTCCAAAAAAGGGCTGCAGCGGCTCGGCAGCTGGGTCGTGCGGCGGCTCTCGGGGACCGAGATCACCGACACCACCTCCGGCTTCCGCGCCTACAACCGCGAGGCCGCGCTGCAGCTCTCGGTCGTCGACAACTTCACCTACACGCTGGAGAGCCTGATCCAGGCCGGCAAGATGCTGGTCGCGGTCGACGAGGTGACGATCGGGACCAACCCGCAGACGCGCGAGTCGCGGCTGTTCGACTCGACCGGCGCCTACGTGCGCCGCAACGGGCCGGCGATCCTGCGGATCTACGCCCGCTACGAGCCGCTGCGCGCCTTCGCCACCGCCGGCCTCGTCGTCCTCCTGCTGGCGCTGCTCGCCTGGCTGCCGTTCCTGATCGACTGGATCTTCAACGGCGACAGCGACGGCCACATGCAGTCGCTGATCCTCGGCGCCGTCCTCTTCATCGCCGCCGTGCAGCTGTTCGCGCTCGGCGTCATCGGCGACCTCCTGGCCGGGCAGCGGGTGATGACCCAGCGGGTCTTCGAGCGGGTGCGGCGGGTCGAGCTGGCGCTCGGCGTCGAGCCCTCCCACTACGAGCCGCGGCCGAGCCGGCGACGAGCTGATGGCGAGGAGCGGCGCAAGCGGGCGCTCGGCCTCGGCCGAGTACGGCAAGACCGCGAGCTTCCTCGCGGTCGGGGTCGGCCTCACCGGGCTGATCACCTACGCCTACTTCCTGATCGCCTCGCACGTCCTCTCCAAGCCCGACTACGGGCAGATCACGGTGCTCTGGTCGGCGGTCTTCATCACCATCTCGACCCTCTACCGGCCGGTCGAACAGCTGCTCTCGCGCCACATCTCCGAACGGCTGGAGAAGCGCGAGCCGATCGGCCAGCAGATGCGGGTCGCCTCGACGATCCAGCTCGGCCTCGCGCTCATCTTCGCGGTCGTCGCGCTGGCCCTGCGCGGGCCGATCCAGGACGGCCTGCTGGAAGGCAACGAAACCCTCTACTGGGTCTTCTTCGGCGCCGTCCTCTTCTACGCCGCCAGCTACTTCGCCCGCGGCTTCCTCGCCGGCCAGCGCCGCTTCGGCCTCTTCACGGCGCTGATCCTCTCCGAGTCGATCTTCCGCACCATCTTCGCGGTGCTGGTCGCGGTCGGCATGCTGAGCGGCCAGTCGGCGGTGGCGATCGGCATCGTCGCCGCGCCCGCCTCTCCTGCTGGTGGTGCCGCTGGCCTTCGCCCTGCGGGCGAAGAAAGGAGGCCGAGCGACGCCGGCGCCGCCGGCGGTCGCGAAGCGAGGACGAGCCGAGGACTTCTCGATTCGCACAGGGCGGCGGCTTCGCCGGCGGCGGTGCTGGTGATCATGTTCAGCGAACAGGCCTTCCTCAACGCCGGGCCGCTGATCACCCGCGGCCTCCAGGGCGCCGCGGCGGCCGGGTTCATCTTCAACGTGCTGATGATCGCGCGGGCGCCGCTGCAGCTGTTCCAGGCGGTCTCGACCAGCATCCTCCCCCACCTGACCAGCCTGCACACCTCGACCGACCCGGACAGCGAGCGCGAATTCCACCGCTCGGTGCGCGGGGTGCTGCTGGGGATCGCCGCCTTCACCGCCTCGCCGCGGTCGTCGTCCTGATCGCCGGGCCGAAGCTGATGCAGATCGCCTTCAGCGACAAGTTCACCTACGACCGCGCCGGGCTGCTGCTGGTCGACGCTGGGGATGGGCCTCTACCTCGGCTCGGTGACGCTCAACCAGGCCTGCCTCGCCCAGGGCCAGGTGCGGCGGGCCGCGGTCCGCTGGATCGGCTGCGCCGCCTTCTTCATCGCCTGGAACTTCGTGCCGCTGGTCAGCAACGAGTTCCGCCGGGTCGAGATCGGCTTCGCGCTCACCGCCGGCGTCCTCTTCGCGCTGCTCTACCTCGTCTACCGCCGCCCGCACGAACGGGCCGAGGACGTGCCCGAGGCGGGCTCGCCGGAGGAGCTCGAGGCGCGCCTGGCGGCGATCGACGAGAACGTCTGAGCCGCTTCCGGCTCGACGGCCTTGGACGACGCACGGGTGATCACTAGGGTCCGTCGATGGGAGAGCACGACGCCCAACTGATCCTGATCGCCGGCGGCCTGCTGGCCGCGGGCATCCTCGGGGCGCTGCTGGCCGACCGGGTCCGGGTGCCGGGACTGCTGCTGTTCCTCGGCCTCGGGATGCTCGCCGGCTCGCAGGGCATCGGCGGGATCGACTTCAACAACACCGAGCTGGCCCGGACCCTGGGCACGATCGCGCTGATCCTGATCCTCTTCGAGGGCGGGCTGACCGCCGGCTGGTCGGAGATCCGGCCGGTGCTGGGCACCGCCGCCTCGCTGGCGACGCTGGGCACGGTCGTGACGGCGCTGATCGCCGGGCCTCGCGGCGAAGCTGATCTTCGACCTCAGCACCCTCGAAGGGCCTGATCGTCGGCTCGGCGATCGCCGCCACCGACTCGGCCGCGATCTTCGCCGTGCTGCGCCGCTCGACCCTGGAGAAGCGGCTGGCGCGCTCGCTCGAGGGCGAGTCGGGGATGAACGACCCGGTGGCGCTGCTGCTGGTGATCGGCTTCATCGAATGGATCCAGGAGCCGGGCTACGGCCTCGCCGACATGGCCGGGCTGCTGGCGCTGAAACTGGCGGTCGGGATCGCCGTCGGCTGGCTGATCGGGCGCCTGGCGGTGGCCGCCCTCGAACGCGACCCGGCTGCCGACCGACGGGATCTACCCGGTGGCGACGATCGCGATCGCCGCCCTCGCCTACGGCGTCGCCGAGGTCGCCCACGGCTCCGGCCTGCTCGCCGTCTACCTGACCGCGCTGGCCCTGGGCGGCGCCAGCATCCCCGCCCGCCGCACCGTCGTCGCCTTCCACGAGGGCCTCGGCTGGGTCGCCCAGATCGCCCTCTTCATCCTCCTCGGCCTGCTCGTCTTCCCCAGCCAGCTCGACGACGTGGCGCTGAAGGGGCTGGCGCTGTCGGCGGTGCTGATCCTCGTCGCCCGGCCGGTCGCGACCTTCCTCGCCACCGCCTTCGCGCCGCTCAACGTGCGCGAGAAAGCGATGCTCGGCTGGGCCGGGCTGCGCGGGGCGACGCCGATCTGGCTCGCCACCTTCCCGGTCGTCGCCGGCATCGCCGGCGGCGAGCAGGAGTTCGCGATCGTCTTCTTCGTCGTCGTCACCTCGACCCTGGTCCAGGGCGCCAGCTTCGAGCCGCTGGCGACCCGGCTGGGGCTGACCACCGACGAGCCGGCGCTGCCGCGGCGGCTGCTGGAGTCGGGGCGGATCCGCCGCATGGGCGGCGACGTGATCGCCTACCGGCTGCCGCCGGGCGCGGCCGCGGCCGGACACCCGGTGCGCGACCTGGAGCTGCCGCGCGAGGCGCTGGTCAACGTGATCGTCCGCGACGGCCACGCGATCCCGCCGCGCGGCTCGACCGAGCTGCAGGAGGGCGACGAGCTGCACATCCTCGTCCGCAGCGAGCTGCGCGAGGAGGTCGAGGCGCTGACCGAGACGCTGGACCAAGGGGCCGATCGGCCGGCCGCGGCCGCCGGCGCTGCCGCGCCGGGGCGCCTCGCAGGTGTTCTCGGTGCGGCCGGCGCGCGACCGGACGACGACCCGCGAGCCTGAGCGAGGTCGACGGGGTCCCGGTGCTGGCGGTGATGCGCAGCCGCGGCGACGGCAGCGGCGCGATGCTGGCGCTCGCCGACGGGCGCTACGCCGTGACCGGCGACGACCGTGGTCGCGATCGGCGGCCGGCGGGCGCTGGCCGGACTGGTGCGAGCGCCGGGCTGAGCGAGCCGGCGTCGACCCGGCCGAGCGCGCCTGGTGGCAGGAGGTCACTGGCGCGTTGATCGCCCGCGGGCGGCGGGATGTGAGCTAGATCGCGCCGGCGGCGGCGGCGATCGCCGTGTAGGCGGCAGCCGGGTCGTCGGCGCCGAAGACGGCGGAGCCGGCGACGAAGAGGGAGGCGCCGGCGGCGGCGATCGGGCCGGCGGTGGCGGTGTCGATGCCGCCGTCGACCTCGATCCGGGCCTCGCCGACCAGCGGGCGCAGGCGCTCGACCTTGTCCGGCGAGGTGGCGATGAAGGACTGGCCGCCCCAGCCCGGGATTGACGGTCATGCAGAGGACGATGTCGGCGTAGCCGCGCAGCTCGGAGACGGCCTCGGCCGGGGTGCCGGGGTTGATCGCGATCCCGGCCAGGCAGCCGAGCTCGCGGATCGCGTGCAGGGTGCGGTTGGCGTGCGGGGTCGCCTCCTCGTGGAAGGTGATCGAGTCGGCGCCGGCCTTGGCGAAGTCCTCGATCTGGCGCTCCGGCGCCGCGATCATCAGGTGCACGTCGACGGCGCCGCCGGCCGCGTGGACCTGGTCGGCGATGCCGCTGAGGACCAGCGGCCCGATCGTGATCGGCGGCACGAAGTGGCCGTCCATGACGTCGAAGTGGATCACCCGCGCGCCGGCGTCCATCACCTCCTCGATCTGCGCCCCCAGCTGCGCGAAATCGGCCGAGAGGATCGACGGGGCGACCCGGCGGCGCCTCGATCAACTCGCGCATCCGCTCGCTCATGGCCGCCAGCCTACTGAGGATCGGAACGACGGCGCTCAGGCCGCGCGCAGCATCGAAGCGCCGCAGGACTGGCACTGCATGTCCTCGGTGTGGCTCATCCGCGCGATCGTCTGGTGTTCGCCGCAGTTGGGGCACTGGGAGACGAGTTCGAAGCGGCTGAGGCAGTTGACGCAGCGCAGGCGGCCGGGCAGCTGGGTCGGGCGCAGCCAGGGCTCGCCGCAGTTCGGGCAGGGCGCCCGTCCCAGCGTCGTCCCTTCCGCCGCGCCGACGTCTCCGGAATCGCTCATCGCCTAATCATGGCGCTTCAGGCGCGCGATGAAGAATCCGGTGGTGCGATCGCGGTCGGGGCGCAGCTGCAGGCAGCGCGGCTCGAGCGGCGAGGCGAGCCCCGGGGCGCGGGCGCCGAGGTCCTCCAGCTCCAGCGCCGGCACCTCTCCCGCGGCGGCCGCGGCGAGCAGCGCCGCGACCCGGTCCTCGTTCTCGCGGCGGGAGATCGTGCAGGTCGCGTAGACGAGGGTGCCGCCGGGCCGCAGCAGCGCGGGCGGCGCCGAGCAGCGCCTGCTCCTGGATCCCGACCAGGCGCTCGATCGTCTTCGGCGATTTGCGCCAGCGCGCGTCCGGGCGCGAGGCGAGGGCGCCGAGGTCCGAGCAGGGGGCGTCGAGCAGGACCCGGTCGAAGCCGGGCGCCAGCTCGATCGCCGCCGCGTCGGCCTCGATCACGGTGACGCTGCGCAGGCCGAGGCGGCTGGCCTGCGCGGCGACTTCCTCGGCCCGGCCGGGGTCGAGCTCGACCGAGATCACCTCGCCGCGGTCGCCCATCCGCGCCGCGATCTGGCCGGTCTTGATCCCGGGGCCGGCGCAGAGGTCGAGCACGTGCTCGCCCGGCGCGCGGGTCGAGCACCTCGACCACGGCGGCGGAGCCGCGGCTCTGCGGGGTCAGCTCGCCGGCCGCGACCATCGCCGGGACCGCGCTCGCCGGTGCGGCCGGCGAGGACGAGCGTCTCCGGGGCGGCCAGCGGCCAGCCGCCGCCTGCGGGCTCGCCTCGACCCGGCGCTCGCACTCCCCAGCGCCTCGCGTCAGCTGGCCAGGACGCAGCGTCGCGTGCTCCGCACGCGCGCGCCAGGACGCGCCGACTCGCATCGCGACCTCGGCGTGGCTCGTTGCAGGCGGCGAGCAGCGAGCGCGCCGCCGTCCGGCGCCCAGCTCCTCCCACCACATCCGCGCCAGCCAGAGCGGCGCCGAGTGGGCGACCGCGGCCGCCTCCGGGGTCGAGTCGTCCTCCAGCAGCGCCGCGGTCAGCTCCGCGCGCTCGCGGGCGGCCCGGCGCAGCACCGCGTTGACGAGGCCGGAGGCGTGGGCGGCGCCGGCTCCCTTGACCAGCTCGACCGCCTGGTCGACGGCGGCGTGGTCGGGGGTGCCGTCGGAGAAGAGCAGCTCGTAGAGGCCGAGGCGCAGGGCGGCCAGCACCGGCGGGTCGAGCAGCCGGGTCGAGCGGCCGGCCAGGCGTTCGATCGCGGCGTCGGTGGTGCCGCGGCGCTGGACGGCGCCGTAGGCGAGGCGCTGGGCCTGGGCGCGCTCGCGGCCGTCGAGGCCGAGGCGCTCGGCGCCGGCGCGGAAGGCGCGCTCGGTGAAGGCGTCCTGCTCGAAGGTCTCGCGGATCGTCGCGAAGGCGAGCGCCCGGGCCGGCGCGATCGTCCGCGCTCACAGCTTCGGCAGCGAGTGGCCGCGCAGGTAGGCGTCGACCGGCATCGGCTTGCCGCCGGGCGGCTGCACCACCTCGAGCCGCAGGGCGCCGCGGCAGCAGCCGACCAGCAGCGCCCCCCACTCGGACTTGACCGCGCCGGTCGCGACGCTGACGTCGACGGCGCGGGCGCGGCGGACGCCGAGCCGCTCGCCGTCGGCGGTCTCCAGGTAGGCGCCGATGTGCGGGGTCAGGGCGCGCACCACCGCGGCCAGCTCGGTCGCCGGCCGGCCGGGGTCGAGGCGGCGCTCGGCCGGGTCGATCTTCTCGGCGTAGGTCACCGCCGCCTCGTCCTGCTCGGTGAACTCGAGCCTGCCCTCGGCCTCGAGGTTGAGGGCCCGGACCAGCAGCTCGCCGCCCATCCCCGCCAGGGTCGAGGAGAGCGCCTCGAAGTCCGTGTCGGCGCCGATCGGCACCTCGGCGCGGAGCGCGACCGGGCCGGCGTCGAGCGCGGCGACCAGCTTCATCACGCAGACGCCGGTGCGCGGGTCGCCGGCCATGATCGCCCGCTCGATCGGCGCCGCCCCGCGCCAGCGCGGCAGCAGCGAGGGGTGCACGTTCAGCATCAGGTGCGCGGAGAGCAGCGGCTCGCGGATCAGCTGCCCGAAGGCGCAGACGACGACCGCCCGCGGCTTGGCGGCGGCGATCCGCTCCCGCGCCGCCTCGGCGTTGACGTCCTCGGCCTGCAGCAGCTCGATCCCCAGCTCGCCGCGGCGGCCTCGGCGGTCGGCGGCGGCGAGAGCTTGCGGCCGCGGCCCTGGCGGCTGTCGGGGGGCGTCACCACCAGCGCCGGGCGGTGCGCCGAGCCGGCCAGCGTCCGCAGGACGGTGGCGGCGAAGTCGGAGGTCCCGAGGTAGACCGTGCTCACGCGTCGGTGCGCGGCTCGCGCAGCTCGTCGCCGTCGTCGGCTTCGTGCTCGGGCGGCGGGCTGTAGCTGCCGCCGTCGCGCAGCGCCCGCAGGGCGCCCTTGCGCTGGTCGCGGGTGGTGCGGTCGAGGATCAGGACCCCGTCGAGGTGGTCGATCTCGTGCTGCAGCACCCGCGCCTCCAGGCCCGAGGCCTCGATCTCGATCGGCTCGCCCTCGGCGTCGCGGCCGCTGACCCGGGCGTGCAGCGGGCGCTCGACGTCCATCGTCACCCGCGGCAGGCTGAGGCAGCCCTCCTCGGCCAGCGAGCCCTCGTCGGAGAGCCACTCGATCACCGGGTTGACCAGCGCCGTCGGCTCGCCGTCGGGGCCGGCCTGGAAGACCAGCAGGCGCCGCAGCACCCCGAGCTGGGTGGCGGCGAGGCCGACGCCCATCCCGTCGCGCATGATCGCGATCATGCGCTCGACCTCGGCCCGCAGCTCGGGGCCGAAGTTGGTCGACCGGCGAGGCGACGCTCTTCAGCACCGGGTCGCCGAACTTGACGACGTTGGCGAGCGCGGCCTCGCGCCGCTCCAGCAGCTCGGCTTCGAGCGCGCTCGTCCTCCTCCGTCCTCTCCGCTTCGACTCGGTCGCCCATTCGGTCTAAGATTTCACCCGACGCCATCTCCCCGCACTGGCGCTACTGCGGGTCGACGTCGACGCTGATCGCGACGTCCTTGAGCGAGCGGTCGGCGGCGCGCGCGCTCGACCACGTCGCGGACCGCGGCGACGGCGCCCTCGCGGTCCTGCGGCCTTGATCAGGATGCGGCGGCGGTGGCGGTTGCGGACGCGGAACATCGGCGCCGGGCCGAGCAGCTCGGAGTCCCCGCGGCAGCTTCTCGCGCAGCTCCGTGGCGACCGTCGTGGCGGCGGTTTCGACCCGCGCCTCCTGCTCGGCGTTGAGGCCGATCCGGACCAGGTGCGAGTAGGGCGGGTAGCGCAGCAGCTCGCCGGCGCTGCAGCTCGCCGGCGAGGAAGCCGGCGGAGTCGTGGCGGGCGGCGTGCTCGATGCTGGCGGCGTTCGGGGCCAGGGTCTGGACGATCACCTCTCCCCCGGCCTCGCCGCGGCCGCTGCGCCCGGCCAGCTGGGCGACCATCGCGAAGGTCCGCTCCTCGGCGCGGAAGTCGGGGAAGCGCAGGGTCGCGTCGGCGTCGAGGATCGCCGCCAGGGTCACCTCCGGGAAGTCGTGGCCCTTGGCGACCATCTGGGTGCCGACGAGGACGCCGCTGGGCGCCTCGCCGAAGGCGGCGAGGATGCGGGCGTGGGCGCCGCGCTCGGCGGCGGTGTCGGTGTCGAGCCGGAAGACCGGCATCGGCGCCAGCCGCTCGCGCAGCAGCGCCTCGATCCGCTCGGTGCCGGCGCCGGCCCGCGAGAGCGTGGTCGAGGCGCAGTCGGGGCAGGCGCGCGGCTGCGGCTCGACGTGGGCGCAGTGGTGGCAGACGAGGCGGCCGCTGTGGCGGTGGACGATCAGCGAGACGTCGCAGTTGGGGCAGTTCCAGTGGTGCCCGCAGGAGCGGCAGGTGAGCCAGGGGGCGAAGCCGCGGCGGTTGATCATCACGATCGCCTTGGCGCCGGCGAGCGCGGACCCCCTCCAGCGCCTCCCAGGTGTCGGCGTGCAGGGGGCCGCCGCGGGGGTCGGCCTCGCGCATGTCGACCAGCTCGACCGGCGGCATCCGCAGGCCGTCGACCCGGCGCGGCAGCTGCAGGCGCGGCAGCTCCAGCCAGGTCTCCGGGCGCGGCGTCGCGGTGCCGGCGACGAGCACGGCGCCGCAGTCCTCGGCGCGGCGGCGGGCGACGGTGCGGGCGTCGTAGCAGGGGTCGCCCTCCTGCTTGTAGGAGGGGTCGTGCTCCTCGTCGATGACGATCAGGCCGAGGTCGCGGACCGGGGCGAAGACGGCCGAGCGGGGGCCGACGCAGACGCTGGCCTCGCCGCTGCGCAGGCGCCGCCACTCGTCGTAGCGCTCGCCGGCCGAGAGGGCCGAGTGGAGGACGGCGAAGCGGTCGCCGAGCCGGGCGCGGAAGCGGGCCACGGCCTGCGGGGCGAGGCCGATCTCGGGGACGAGGACGATCGCGCCCTGGCCGCGCTCCAGCGCCGCCTCGACCGCGGCCAGGTAGACCTCGGTCTTGCCCGAGCCGGTGACGCCGTGCAGCAGCAGGCTGCGCTCGGCCCCGGCCTCGCCGTCGAGCGCGGCGACGATCGGCGTCCACCGCCTGCTCCTGCTCGGGCAGCAGGTCGGGGCGCTCGGCGGGGGCGGCGAGGCCGGAGCGCGGCGGGAGCCCGGCGCAGGCGCGAGCTGCGGGTGGCGACCAGGCCGCGCTGCTCCAGGCGCCGCAGGGTCTGGCGGTCGGAGCCGACCGCGGCGGCCAGCTCGGCGCCCGACATCTCGCCGGCGCGCAGCGCCTCCAGCACCGCCCGCTGCTTGACGCCGAGGCGGCCGCCGCCGCTCAGCGCCTCCTCCCCGGCCGGCAGGATCTCCGCCCGCAGCTCGACCTTGGAGCGGACCGTGCGGCCGCCCGTGCCGGTCCCCGGCGGCAGCACCAGCTGCAGGCCGCGCGAGGGGGTCGAGCAGTACTCGCGGGCGACCCAGAGGCCGAGCCGGACCAGCTCCGCCGGGGCGCCGGCCTCGAGCGCCTCGATCGGCTCGGCCAGCCGCTCCGGCGCCAGCTCCGAGGTCTCGGCCAGCTCGACCACGACGCCCAGCAGCTTGCGCGGCCCGAAAGGGACGCGGACGACGCTGCCGACCTCGAGATCCCCCATCGCCTCCGGCTGGCGGTAGTCGAACGGGCCCCGCAGAGCGCGGGCGGTGGTCAGCGGCTCGACCCTGAGGATGGCCATCCGTCGAGGGTATGGCCGCGCGGGGACGGGCCGCCGCCAGCCCTGGCGGGCGTCATGCGGTAAGGCATATGCTGCCCGCCGTGAGCCTCAATCTCAGCGCCGGGGAGACGGTGATCTTCGAGGGCCACCCCTCCTGGCGCGCGATCCTCGGCTTCTACCTGAAAGGGATCGTCGTCGCCGTCGTCCTCGGGGTGATCGCGAAGCTGGTCAGCGGCAACGGCACCGCCTTCCTGGTCGTCCTCGTCGTGGTCGCGCTGACCGTCGTGATCGGCTTCGTCAAGCGGGTCGCGACGACCTACACGATCACCAACCGCCGCCTCAACATCAAGCGCGGGATCGTCTCGCGCGAGATCCAGGAGACGCGGCTGGAGCGGGTCCAGAACGTCAACTACCGCCAGTCGGTCTACCAGCGCCTGATGCAGATCGGCGACGTCGACTTCGACACCGCCGCCACCGACGACTACAACTTCGTCTTCGTCGGCGTCGCCGACCCGGCCGAGGTCGTCCACAGCGTCGACCAGGCGACCGGGACGCACAGCGCCGGGACGCACGGGCTGGGCGAGGCGCAGCCGCCTAGCGCCTGAAGGCCAGGGGTTCGACCCCGGCCTGATCTGCACCCCCTTCGGGTGTGGGTGCAGATCAAGCGGGTCTGAGGTTGGCGGCGGTTTCGGTGAGGATTCGGACGGACGTGGCTGGCGTTCGTACGCGACCTGCTAGTGGGAGAAGCGCAGAGGTCGTGAGGCCGGAGGCCGTGTGGGTCTGGTCGCGGAGGGCGTCGCGGGTCTGGGCGGAGGGGGTGCGGTGGTAGCGCCAGCCGTCGGTCTCGACCACGAGACCGAGGTCCGGCCAGTAGAAGTCGACCTCGAAGCCGTTGACCATCTCTTTGGTGAGCGGGACGGGAAGGCCGGCCTGCGCGGCGATCGGGCGGAAGAGGACTTCGAGCTCGGTGTCGGAGAGGCGGAAGGTCAGGCGGTCGAGCAGGGTGCGAAGCGGCTTGACGCCGGGCTCCCCCGCGTAGTCGTCGAGCGCGATCCGCAGGGCCTCGGGATCGACCAGATCGCGCTTGTCCGCCTCGTTAACCATCCGCTCGAGCTCGGTTCGGCGTCAGTTCGGTGGCCCGGTCGATCATGGTCCGGACCGGAGTCGTGACTGGGATGCCGTGGCGTTCGGTGACATCGCGCTCCGAGCAGGCGCGTGTCGCACCCTGGCCCTTATCCCCGGACGCGAGACGTCGCGGCGACGGCGAATGCTGACGTCGACCGGACCCGCGCCTTCCGGACCGATCCCCCAGAGAGCAGCAGCGCTCGCGTGACTGAGCACGCGCGCCCTCGCCGCAGACGAGCACGGCCGCCATCCAGCCCTGCTTGCGATCGGTCAGCGGCCATCCCACGGTGTAGACACCGCGAGCAACCGGACGGAGCCGGCCTGAGGCGAGGCGGTGTCGGATCGCCTTCGGACTGAACCCAAGATCCGAGCAGATCCTGGCGCGTGACGACCCCGTGCTGCCGCCGAGCCAGCTCCCAGTGCCTGACGATTCCGCGTATCCCGAGCTTTGTCCCCGCCATAGCGGGCACAAAGTCTGGATACGGGTGAAGTTCTCCCCCCAGGGAGAGGAAAGGCGCTGTAAGGAAGCTAGGCGGCTGCGGCCTCGAGGCCGGCGGCGGCGCGGAGGGCGTCGGCGCGGTCGGTGCTTCTCCCAGGTGAAGTCGGCGTCCTCGCGGCCGAAGTGGCCGTAGGCGGCGGTCTTCTGGAAGATCGGCCGGTGCAGGTCGAGGTACTTGCGGAAGGCGCCGGGGCGCATGTCGAACTCGGCCTCGACGATCTGGGAGATGCGCGAGTCCGGCAGCTTGCCGGTGCCGAAGGTCTCGACCATCAGCGAGACCGGGTGGGCGACGCCGATCGCGTAGGCGACCTGGACCTCGCAGCGCTCGGCGAGGCCGGCGGCGACGACGTTCTTGGCCACGTAGCGGGCGGCGTAGGCGGCGGAGCGGTCGACCTTGGACGGGTCCTTGCCGGAGAAGGCGCCGCCGCCGTGGCGGGCCATGCCGCCGTAGGTGTCGACGATGATCTTGCGGCCGGTGAGGCCGGCGTCGCCGACCGGGCCGCCGATCACGAACTTGCCGGTCGGGTTGACCAGGAAGCCCTCGTTGAGATCGGCCTCGTCGTACATGCCGGGGACCTCGGCCTCGAGCACCGGCAGCACCACGTGCTCCCAGAGGTCGGGCCGGATCGTCTCCTGGGAGTCGACGCCCTCGGCGTGCTGGGTGGAGATCAGCAGCTTGTCGATCCCGACCGGGCGGCCTTCGCGGTAGCGGACGCTGACCTGGGTCTTGCCGTCGGGGCCGAGGTAGGCGAAGGGTGCCGTCCTTGCGCACGGCGGCGAGGCGCTCGGCCAGCCGGTGGGCGATGTGGATCGGCATCGGCATCAGCGCCGCGGTCTCGTCGCTGGCGTAGCCGAACATCATCCCCTGGTCGCCCGCGCCGGCGATCAGCATCTCGTCGTCGGCGTCGTCGACCCGGGTCTCGTAGGCGACGTCGACGCCCTGGGCGATGTCCGGCGGACTGCTTGTCGAGCGAGACGAGGATCGAGATGTGGTCGCAGTCGTAGCCGTAGCTCGCCGCGGTCGTAGCCGATCCCGCGGACCGTGTCGCGGACGATCTTGGGGATGTCGAGCTGGACGTCGGTCGAGATCTCTCCGGAGACCACCGCCATGCCGGTGTTGACGAGCGTCTCGCAGGCGACGCGGCCCTCGGGATCCTGCGCCATGATCGCGTCCAGGATCGCGTCGGAGATCTGGTCGCTGACCTTGTCGGGGTGGCCCTCGGTCACGGACTCGGAAGTGAAGAGATGCTCGTTCTCGGCGAGCGGCTTGGAAGTAGGCATGGCCGGGAAGCCTAGAGAATCGGCGCCAGGGCCGGCGGGCTCAGCCGGGCGGGCCGCGGCGGCCGCTGTGGGGCACGAAGTCGATCACCAGCGGCACGCCCTCGAGCTCGTAGTTGTCGCGCATGCGGTTCTCCAGGTGGTAGGCCCAGTCGCGCACGATCAGCTTGCGGTCGTTGACCTGGATCGCCACCCGCACCGGCCGCTCCCCCACCTGGGCCGCGTAGTAGAGCCGCAGGCGGCGGCCGCGGCGCGAGGGCGGCGGCACTTTGGCGACGACGTCGGCGACGAGGCGGTTCAGGTCCGGGGTCGGGATCCGCTCGCCGGCGCGGTCGGCCAGCCGCAGCGCTTTCGGCAGCAGCGCCGCGACGTTGCGCCCGCGGGTCGCCGAGCAGGTGACGACCGCCGGCCGCAGCCGCAGCTTGCGCGCGACCCGGGCCCGGGCGTCGTCGATGTCGGTCGTCGGTCAGGTCCCACTTGTTCAGCACCAGCAGGGTCGCGCAGCCGGCTTTCATCGCCATCTCGGCCGCCCGCAGGTCCTCGGAGGTGACGCCCTCGGAGGCGTCGCAGACGACGATCGCGACGTCGGCGCGCTCGACCGCCCGCTCGGAGCGCAGCTGCGCGTAGAAGTCGATCGGGCCGGCGACCTTGGAGCGGCGGCGCAGGCCGGCGGTGTCGACCAGGATCGTGCGGCGGCCGTCGACCTCGAGCTCGGTGTCGATCGCGTCGCGGGTGGTGCCGGCGATGTCGGAGACGATCACCCGGTCGGAGCCGAGGAAGGCGTTGACCAGCGAGGACTTGCCGACGTTGGGGCGGCCGATCACGGCGATGCGGACGGCGTCGTCGTCCTCCAGCCGCGGCGGCCGGTCGCCGAGGGCGAGGACGAGCGCGTCGAGCAGGTCGCCGGTGCCGAGCCCGTGGCTGGCGGAGACCGCCAGCGGCTCGCCCAGCCCGAGGCCGTGGAACTCGGCGGTGATCGCTGAAGTCGTTCGGTTTGTCGGCTTTGTTGACGGCGACGAGGACCGGGACGTCGCCGCCGCGCAGGGTCCTGGCCAGCTCGGCGTCGCCGGCCCGCAGGCCGGCGCGGCCGTCGACCACCATCAGCACCGCGTCGGCCTCGGCGATCGCCAGCCGCGCCTGGCTCTGGACGTCGCGGGCCAGCTCGGCCTCGTCCTCGAGGTCGATGCCGCCGGTGTCGATCAGGTCGAAGGCGACCCCGTTCCACTCGCAGCTGAGCCGCTTGCGGTCGCGGGTGACGCCGGGCTCGGCCGCGGTCACGGCCTCGCTGCCGCCGACCAGGCGGTTGACCAGGGTGCTCTTGCCGACGTTGGGAAAGCCGACGACGGCGACGGTGGGCAGGCGGGTGCTCATGCGAGGCCCCGCTCGCGGCCGTTCGCCGGCGATGCGAGCCGACGATGCGGCGCTCATGTCACGCCTCTCTCTCGCGATGACCACGACCGTCCACGACTTCTTCCAGACCATCGTGGTGTCGAGCTCGACCGCGTCGTCGGCGGCGCGCAGGGCGCCGTGCTCGCGCTCGGTGTCGCGGGCGTCGCGGCGGCGCTGGGCGTCGAGCACGGACTCGAAGTCCTCGCCGGTCTGGGCGGCGCGGCGGCGGGCGCGCTCCGCGTCGGAGGCGGTGAGGAAGACCTTCAGCGGCGAGTCGGGGCTGACCACGGTGCCGATGTCGCGACCCTCGGCGACGTAGCTGCCGGCGGCGATCAGCTGGCGCTGGCGCCCGACCATCGCCTCCCGCACCTGCGGGTGGACGGAGACTCGGGATGCGGCGGCGGTGACGCCGGGCTCGCGGATCGCGGCGCTGACGTCGCGCTCGCCGATCAGCGCCCGGCGGCCGTCGAGGCCGATCTCCAGAGCGCGGGCCAGCTCGCCGAGGGCCTCGCCGTCGTCGAGCGAGATCCCGGCCTCCAGGGCGGCCAGGGCCACGCAGCGGTACATCGCCCCGGAGTCGAGGTAGGTGAAGCCGAGCTCCTCCGCCACGGCGCGGGCGACGGTGGACTTGCCGGCCCCGGCGGGACCGTCGATCGCGATAACCATTCGGCGGGCAGCGTAGAGGCGCGCGGTCGCGGGCGCCCAGCCCCTTCCGCCGATGGGCCGCAAACGTCCATCAAATGGACGCCTTGGGCCCGTCGGCCGCAGTCGGGCTCAGACGAGGAGGGAGGCCAAGTCGAGCTCGAAGCCGGGGTAGCTGACTGCGGCGGCGTCCATGCCGACGACCTCGACGCCCTCCCGGGAGGCGAGGCCGGCGACGGCGCCCAGCATGGCGATGCGGTGATCGCCGTGGGAGTCGATCGCGCCGCCGCGCAGGCCGCCGCTGCCGGTGACGACCATGCCGTCGGCGGTCGCCTCGACCTCGCCGCCGAGCGCGGTCAGGGCAGCGGTGACGGTGGCGATCCGGTCGGACTCCTTGCGGCGCAGCTCGGCGGCGTCGCGGATCGTCGTCGTGCCCGCGGCGAAGCAGGCGGCGAGAGCGACCAACGGCAGCTCGTCGATCGCCAGCGGCACCTCGGCGCCGCCGACCTCGGTCGCCCGCAGCTCGGATGCGCGCACCCGGAGGTCGCCGATCGGCTCGCCCCCTCCTCGCCGCCCGGGACGGTCTCGATCTCCGCCCCCATCCGCGCGAGGATCGTCAGCAGGCCGGTCCGGGTCGGATTGAGGCCGACCTCGCGGATCGTCACCTCGCTGTCGCCGACCAGCAGCGCGGCGACCACCATGAAGGCGGCCGAAGAGAGATCGGCGGGGACGACGATGCGGTCGACCTGAAGGCGCTCAGCCGGCTCGATCGCGACCACGGCGCTGCCGTCGCCCAGCTCCTCGCGGCGCACACTGGCGCCGGCGGCGACGAGCATGCGCTCGCTGTGGTCGCGGGTCGGCAGCGGCTCCACGATCCGCGTCTCGCCCTGCGCCAGGAGGCCGGCGAAGAGCAGGCAGGACTTGACCTGGGCGCTGGCGACCGGCAGCTCGTACTCGATGCCGCGCAGGGGCGCCCCGGCGATCTCCAACGGCGGCAGCCGCTCCTCGCGGGCGCTCAGGTCCGCCCCCATCTCCCGCAGCGGGATCGCGACGCGGTCGACCGGCCGCCGGCGGATCGAGTCGTCGCCGTCGAGCGTCCAGCGGCCGCCGTCCTGCCCCGCCAGCCAGCCCGGCAGCAGCCGCAGCAGGGTGCCGGCGTTGCCGACGTCGATCGCGGCCGGGGCCGGCCCGCGCAGGCCGATGCCGCGGATGGAGAGAGCGGGATGCGCCACCGCCGGCGCGGTCATGCCCGGCGGAACCGACACCGTCGTCTCGACGGTGCCCAGCCCGCTCCCAGCGCCGCCACGGCGTCCAGAGTCGAATTCGTGTCGGCGGCGTCGAGGTAGCCCTCGACCCGCGTCTCCCCCTCCGCCATCGCCGCGATCAGCGCCGCGCGGTGGGAGATCGACTTGTCGGCGGGCGGGCGCAGGGAGCCGCGCAGGGCCCCGGATGGGTCGAAGCGGGTCATCGCCGCGACCCTACTTGCCGTCGAGCACGCTGACCGTGTGGCCGAGCTCGCGCACCAGCGCTTCGGCCCGGGCGGCCTGCTCGTCGCCGGCGACCCAGAGGGTGACGGCGCCGGAGGTCATGTCCGGAGCCGGGTAGAGCGCCATGTCCTCGATGTTGACCCCGGCCTCGCCCAGGGCCAGCGCCAGGGCGGCGATCGTCCCCGGCTTGTTGGCGACGACGATCCGCAGCTCGCGCAGCGGGGCGGCCTCCAGCTCGGACTCGAGCAGGCGGCGGCGGTCCTCGCCGGCGGCGGCGTGCCAGGCGGCGACGGCCTCGCGGTCGCCGCCGCGGATCAGCTCGGCGGCCTCGCCGAGGCGCCGGGCCACGGCCTCGACCGAGTCGGCCACGGCGGCGCGGTTGCTGGCGAAGATGTCGGCCCAGATCGCCGGGTTGGAGCCGGCGACGCGGGTGGTGTCGCGGAAGCTGGGGCCGACCTCGGGCATCCGCTCGGAGTCGCGGCTGAGCTCGGCCGCGGCCTCGGCGGCGAGCGCGTTGGCGACGACGTGAGGGAGGTGGCTGATCGTCGCCAGCAGGCGGTCGTGGGCCTCGGCGTCGATCGCCTGCGGGCGGGCGCCGAGGTCGGAGACGGTGCGCTGCAGGCGGTCGTAGAGGACGCCGCTGGAGCGGTCTGTCGGGGTCAGGTACCAGCGGGCCCCCTCGAAGAGGTCGGCGCGGGCGTTCTCGACCCCGGCGGTCTCGGCGCCAGCCAGCGGGTGGCCGCCGATGAAGCGCTCGTCGCCCCCCAGCGCCGCGACCAGCTCGCCCTTGGTCGAGCCGACGTCGCTGACCACGGCCTCGGGACCGGAGGCCGCCAGCGCCGCGCGCGCCTGCCCCGGCAGCGCCCCGACCGGGCCGGCGCAGAAGACGACGTCGGCGCCCTCGCAGGCCGCGGCGATCGAGTCGGCGCCGCGGTCGAGGGCACCGAGCTCCACCGCCCGCGCCAGCGTCGCCGGCGTGCGCCCGTAGCCGACCACCTCGGCTCCCAGTCGCCGCCGCGCCGCGAGCCCGATCGAGCCGCCGATCAGGCCGACGCCGAGGACGGCGATTTTCGGGGCCGGGCCCCCGGCTCAACTGCGGCGGGCCTCGATGGCCGAGGCGAAGCGCTCGAGGACGTTGACGGTGTCCTCCCAGTCGATGCAGGCGTCGGTGATCGACTGGCCGTAGGTGAGCTTCTCGCCCGGGACCAGGTCCTGGCGGCCGCCGACCAGGAACGACTCCAGCATCACCCCGACGATCGCCTTGTTGCCGTCGGCGATCTGGTCGGCGATTTCGCCGGCGGCGAAGAACTGCTTCTCCGGGTCCTTGCCGCTGTTGTCGTGCGAGGCGTCGATCACCAGGCGCTCCGGCAGGCCGGAGACCCCCAGCGTGACCAGGGCGTCCTCGACGTCGGGCACGTGGTAGTTCGGCATCCCGTGGCCGCCACGGAGGATGATGTGGCAGTCGGGGTTGCCGGTCGTGTGCAGGATCGCCGGCGCGCCCGCGTCGTCGATCCCGGCGAAGGCGTGGGAGGCGGCCGCGGCACGGACGGCGTCCACGGCAACCTGGATGTTGCCGTCGGTGCGGTTCTTGAAACCGATCGGCATCGAGAGGCCGGAGCCGAGCTGGCGATGGGTCTGGCTCTCGGAGGTGCGGGCGCCGATCGCCCCCCAGGCGACGGCGTCGGAGATGTACTGCGGCGTGATCGGGTCGAGGAACTCGCAGCCGACCGGGAGGCCGAGGTCGACCACCTCGAGCAGCAGCTTGCGGGCCATCCGCAGGCCGGCGTTGACGTCGCCGGAGCCGTCCAGGTGCGGGTCGTTGATCAGGCCCTTCCAGCCGGTCGTCGTGCGCGGCTTCTCGAAGTAGACCCGCATCACGATCAGCAGCCGGTCCTTCAGCTCCGCGTTGAGGGCGGCGAGCCGGCGCCCGTAGTCGAGCGCGGCTTTGGGGTCGTGGACGCTGCAGGGCCCGACCACGACGAGCAGGCGCGAGTCCTTGCCGTGCAGGACGTCGACCACCTCTTCGCGCGCCTTGACGACCGCTTTCGCCTGCTCGGGGCCGAGCTGCAGCTCCTCCAGCAGCTTTTCCGGCGGCGCCAGCTCGACCACTTTCGCGATCCGCTGGTCCCGCACCCCGTCTCGCTTGGCGCCTCGCATCCCGATGATCATTTTGCCGTCGCCTTTCTCCACAGACTGGAAATCGTACTTACTGGCTGCTCGCTGCCAGGCCGAGCACTAGGAGTAGCAGGCCGGGACCGATTAGTCGAGTATTTCTGACAAACCGCGCAGGAAACGCTCGTTCTGCTCCGCCGTGCCGTAGCTGACGCGGATGTAACCCGGGTCCCCGAGCGGGGTGCCTGGGCGCACGGCGACGTTGCGCGCGGCGAGGCCGGCGACGACCTCGGCCTCGTCGGCCTCGCCGAGGTCGATCCAGGAGAAGTTGGCCTGCGTCTCGCTGCTCCAGAGCCCCAGGCCGCGCAGCCCCTCCTCGACCCGCAGCCGCTCGGCGACCGTGCTCTCGACCCTGCGCAGAACGTCATCTGAGTGCAGGATCGCCTCCGCCCCGGCCGCCTGGGCGAGGGCGTTGACGCTGAAGGGCTGGCGCACCGCGTCGACGGCGGCGCGGAAGCCCGGCGCGCCGATCGCGTAGCCGACCCGCAGCCCGGCCAGCCCGTAGCACTTGCTGAAGGTGCGGAGGACGACCAGGTTGGGGAAGTCGGCCAGCAGGTCGAGCGTCGCGTCGGGGTCGTCGTCGGTCTGGAACTCGACGTAGGCCTCGTCGAGGATCACCGTCACGTGCGGCGGGATCCGCGCGCAGAAGGCGGCGATCTCGGCCGCCGGGATGTGGGTCGCGGTCGGGTTGTTGGGGTTGCAGACGATCAGCAGCTGGGTCGCGGCGGTGACCTCGGCCGCCATCGCCTCGAGGTCGTGGACGGCGCCGTCGGCCAGCGGCACCCGAATCTCGCGGGCGCCGGTCAGCGCCGGCAGGTACGGGTACATCGAGAACGAGGGCCAGGCGTAGACGATCTCGTCCCCCGGCTCGCAGAGCGCCTCGGCGGCGGCGAGCAGGATCTCGCAGGAGCCGTTGCTGACGGCGATGCGGCTGGGGTCGGTCTCGTAGCGCTCGGCCAGGCGCCGGCGCAGCAGGGTCGCGTCGGGGTCGGGATAGCGGTTCATCGCCGCCGCGGTGCGGGCGATCGCCTCGACCACCCGCGGGTGCGGCGGGAAGGGAGACTCGTTGGAGGCGAGCTGGGCGATCTCGCCCGCGGCGATCGCCTCCGGCGCCTGCCCGGTCGGCACGCCGGCCTGATACCCCGGCATCCGCGCCAGCTTCTCGGCAAAGGTCACGCTCATCCCAAAAGCATAGGTCGATGGGCCGGAAACGAGCCGGTGCGTCCCGAAATCGGCCCGTCGGCTCCGTTTACTGCGCGGCTTCGAGGTCGGCGCGCAGCTTCTGCGCCTCGCCGATGTAGGCGTGGGCCGGAACGTGGTCCACTGGGGCGTAGAAGTGGAGCATCACCCGGATCACCCGCGGCATCGCCCCGGGGACCGGGATCTCGCGACAGCAGAGCAGCGGCACCGCGTCGAGGCCGAGATTGCGGGCGGCGACCGCGGGGAACTCGGCATCGAGGTCCTCGGTGGTGGTGAAGAGGCAGCTGACCATCGCCCCCGGCGCCAGCCCGCCGTTGCGCTCGATCAGCGCCTGCATCAGCTCGGTCGTCGCCGTCAGGATCGCCCCGGCCTCGTTGGCCTCGGCCTGTGTCGCCCCGCGCACGGCGAAGAGCCGCTGCTGGGGGGGGTCGGGGAACCGCGCCGTCACAGCTCCGCATCTTTCCAGAGCCGGGCGATCTCCCCCTTGGAGAGGCGGCGGCAGCCGCCGATCGCCAGCCGGCCCAGGGCCAGCGAGCCGAAGCGGACCCGGCGCAGGTCCAGCACCTTGTTGCCGATCGCCTCAACCATGCGGCGGACCTGCCGGTTCCTGCCCTCGCGCAGGACGAGCTCGATCTCGCAGTCGGCGATCCGGGTCACCTCGGCCGGCGCCGTGCGCCCGTCCTCGAGGTCGACCCCGCGCCGCAGCCGCTCGAGGTCGCGGTCGCTGGGCGGCCGCAGCGTCTTCGCCCGGTAGGTCTTGGCGACTTCGTAACGGGGGTGGGTGAGCCGGTTCGCGAGCTCGCCGTCGTTGGTGAGCAGCAGCAGCCCGGTCGATTCGGCGTCGAGGCGGCCGACCGGGTAGAGCCGCGCTTCGGTGTCGACCAGCGTCACCACCGCCGGCCTCTCCCCCGGCTCCTTCGCGGTCGAGACGACGCCGGCCGGCTTGTTCACGGCCCAGACCTCGTGCGCCTCGACCCCGACGAGACTCCCATCAACCCGCACGTCGTTCTCCTCGTCCACATCCCGAGCGGGATCGGTGACCACCTTCCCGTCCACCGTCACGCGCCCATTCGCGATCACTTTCTCGGAAAGGCGCCGCGAAGCCACGCCCCCGTGGGCCAGGTACTTGGCGAGCCGCATGGCTGTGGACCCTAGAGGCCGAAAGTCACTCGGCCCGCTGTTCCCCAGCCTTCAGCAACCGCTCGCGCAGCTCGCGCGCGTCCTCAGGACTGGGATCGAAGCGAGCCGGATCCGGCAACTGATCCAACCCGGACAACCCGAAGAGCCGTTCGAACAGCTCCGAGGTCTTGAAGATCGCGGCCCCGAACTGCGAGCGCCCCGCCTCCTCGATCAGGCCGCGCTCGGCCAGGCCCTGGACCGCCGACTCGGAGGAGACGCCGCGGATGCGGGCGACCTCGGGGCGGGTGACCGGCTGCAGGTAGGCGACGATCGCCAGCGTCTCGGCCTGAGCCTGGGTCAGCGGCGGCGTCCGCGGTTTCGAGAGCAGCCGCCGTGCCGCTTCCTCGCTGGCCGGATCGCTGGCGAGGGCGAAGCCGCCGGAGACCTCACGCAGGACGATCCCGCGCCGCCCCTCGGCCAGGTCCTCGCGCAGGAGGTCGAGCGCCTCGGCGACCTGACCCTCGGTCGCCTCCGTCGCCCGCGCCAGGTCGGCGGCGGCGACCGGCTGCGAGGAGAGGAAGAGCAGCGCTTCCAGGGTGCGGGTGAGGTCGCTCATGCGGGCGCCGCCAGCTTGCGGACCAGGATCGGGCCCATCGGCTCGCCCTGCTCCCAGGTGATCTCGCCCTTGCGGTAGAGCTCGAGCAGGCCGAAGATCGTCACCGCCTGGGTCAGCCGGTCCTCGCCGCCGAACTCCTCGTCGAAGTCGAAGCTGGTGCGGCGGCGGAGGATGTCGCGCAGGGCGCGCAGGCGGCGCTCGAGCGAGACGGTCGGGCGGATGTGGCTGACGTCGACGTCGGGCGGCTCGGTCAGCAGGTCGCCGAGGGCGGCGCCGAGGGCGTCGGGGTCGTAGACGGCGGTGGCGGCGTCGACCGCGATCTGCCGCAGCGCCAGCGGCAGCGGCGCCGAGCGGTAGAGGTAGCCGCGCTGGCTCTCGAAGCGGTCGGCGATGACGCCGGAGGCGTCGCGGTAGCGGCGGTACTCGAGCATCCGCGCCAGCAGCTCCTCGATCGCCTCTTCCGGGCTGAGGTCGTCGAGCTCGTCCTCGGGCCCGGGCAGCATCAGCCGCGACTTCAGCTCCAGCAGGGCGGCGATGAGGACAAGGAATTCGGTCGCGACCTCCAGCTCCAGCTCACCCTCGCGCTCGAGGTGCTCGATGTAGGCGACGACGACCTCGCCCAGCTGCAGGTCGAGCAGGCTCACCTCCTCGCGCAGGACGACCGCCATCAGCAGGTCGAACGGCCCGGCGAAGATGTCCAGGTCGAGGTCTAGCTCGGCGATCGCCATCCCGACCAGACTAGCCCCGGGACGGGACGCGGCGGCAGCGCTTTTCCCCTATTTGGGGGAGGGGCCGTAGCCCATGCGCTCGCGCACGGCGGCGAGCGTCGGGGCGGCGAGCGCGGCGGCCTTCTCGGCGCCGGCGGCCAGGACCGCCTCCAGCGCCGCCTCGTCGGGGCGCAGCTCGGCGTAGCGCGCGCGGACCGGGGCGAGGAACCTGGTCACTTCGTCGGCAACCGTGTCCTTGAAGGCCCCGTAGCCCAGCGGCTTGAACTCCCGCTCGACATCAGCGCGGCCCTCGCCGCGAATCGCGGCGAGGATTTCGATCAGGTTGCTGATGCCCGGCTTCTGCTCGCGGTCGAAGAGGATCTCGCGACCGGAGTCGGTGACGGCGCTGCCGACCTTCTTGCGGATCGCCGCCTCCTCGTCGAGGACGAGCACGGTGCCGGCCTCGGTGCCGCCGGTGGTCGACATCTTCCGCTCCGGCTCCTGCAGGTCCATGATCCGGGCGCCGACCGCAGGGACCTTCAGGTCCGGCACGACCAGGGTCTCGCCGAAGCGCTCGTTGAAGCGGCGGGCGATCTCCCGCATCAGCTCGACGTGCTGGCGCTGGTCGTCGCCGACCGGAACCTCGGTGGCGCGGTAGGCGAGCACGTCGGCGGCCATCAGCACCGGGTAGAAGAAGAGCGCGGCCGAGGCCAGCTCCTTGCCGCGCGCCGACTTGTCCTTGAACTGGTGCATGCGGTTGAGGTCGCCGTGGGCGGTCACGGCGGAGAGCAGCCAGGTCAGTTCGGTGTGCTCGCGCACGTCGGACTGTCGGAAGAAGACGCAGCGCTCGGGGTCGAGCCCGGCGGCGAGCAGGATCGCGGTGGTGTCGAAGAGCCGCTGGCGCAGCTCGGCCGGGTCGTAGGCGACCGAGATCGCGTGCAGGTCGACGATGCAGAAGATCGCCGGGTCGCCGCGGTCCTGCCCCTCGACGTACTGGCGGATCGCGCCGATGTAGTTGCCGAGGTGCTTGCGGCCGGTCGGCTGGATGCCGGAGAAGATGATCGGGGCGGGCATGAAGGGAGCCTATTCAGGGCCGGGACGGGGTGCCCCTCGCCCTCACGAACTGCGGGGAGGTTCGGTTGAGGGGCACCCCGTCCCGGCTCAGGCGGGCTGCTTTGATGCCCGCTCTTCGGAGATGGGGTCGACCTTGCGGCGTGGGTCCTCGATCCCGAAGCCGGAGGCGATGCCGCCGAGGATCATCAGCGCGGCGGCGATCAGGGCGCCGAGGTGGAAGGCCGCGGTCGAGGCGTCGGCGGCGGCGGCGCGGATCCGCTCCGCTTCGACCGGTGCCAGCTTCTTCGTCCCCGGCACCGCCAGCGGCTGCGCCTTGGCGTCGCTCACCGTCTTCGCCGCCGCCGGGCTCAGCGGCGCCGCGCCGAGGTTCTGGTCGAGCGCGGTCCCGAAGTGGGCGGAGATGACGGCGCCGAGGATCGCAATCGCCAGCAGTCCCGCGACCCGCGAGACGCCGTTGTTGACGCCGGAGGCGATCCCCACCCGCCGTTCCTCGACCGAGTCGAGCACGGTCGCGGTCAGCGGCGCCACCGTCGCCGCCAGGCCGAGGCCGAAGACGAGGATCGCCGGCAGCACGTCAGTCAGGTAGTCGGCGTCGGTCCCGACCCGCAGCATCAGCAGCAGGCCGAGGCCGGCGACGATCGGGCCGGCGGTCATCGGCAGTCGCGGGCCGGTGCCGGAAGCGAGCCGGCCGAAGCGCGGCGAGAGGACGAAGAGCAGGATCGAAATCGGCGTCGTCGCCAGCCCCGCCTCCAGCGGCGTGTAGCCGACGACCTGCTGCAGGTAGAGGCCGACGAAGAAGAGGCCGCCGATCAGCCCGGCATAGGCGGCGAGCGTGGTCAGGTTGGCGACGGCGAAGTTGCGGATGCGGAAGAGGCCGAGGTCGAGCATCGGGTGGCGGGCGCGCGCCTCGTAGAGCAGGAAGGCGGCGAAGCAGGCGATGCCGCCGAGCAGCGGCACCCAGACCAGCGGGTCGCCCCAGCCGTGGGTCGGCTGCTCGATCAGGGCGAAGACGGGGCCGCCGAGCCCGGCCGCCGAGAGGGCGATCCCGGTCCGGTCGATGCCGCGGAAGGCATCGGGATCCTTGCTCTCCTCGACCGCGTGCAGGGTCAGCGCCACCGTCGCCGCGATCAGCGGCAGGTTGACCCAGAAGATCGCCCGCCACGAGATCAGCCCAATCAGGGCACCGCCGCCGGCCGGGCCGAGCACGGTCGCGATCCCGGTCCAGGCGGTCCAGGTGCCGACCGCCTTGCCGCGCTCGGCCCCCTCGAAGGTGGCGGCGACGATCGCCAGCGAGCCCGGCACCAGCAGCGCCCCGGCGATCCCCTGCAGGGCGCGGGCGCCGACCAGGAACTCGTCCGAGGGGGCGAGCGCGCAGAGGGCGGAGGTGGCGCCGAAGCCGACCAGCCCGGCGACGAACATCCGCCGCCGCCCGAACTGGTCGCCGAGCGAGCCGCCGACCAGCAGCAGCGAGACCATCGTCAGCAGGTAGGCCTCGACCACCCACTGCTGCCCGGCCAGGCCGGCATTGAGGTCGTCGCTGAGCGCCGGCAGGGCGACGTTGACGACGGTGCCGTCGAGGAAGACGACGGTCGAGCCGAGAATCGTCGCGACGAGGGTCAGCAGCTGCCGGCGGGACACCGGGCGAGTCTAGGGACCTCTGGGGGCCGCTCAGCCGTATACCTGGTGATGGCCGCACCACTCCCGATCCCCGCCCCTTCTCGCTCCCGCCGGGTGAGAGAAGATTGAGATGTCCGAAAGGGGAGGCGCTTGGCGGCTGAGCGAAATAGGGACGAGCGACGACTCGTGCGCGAGGCCCAGGGAGGCTCGGGCGCGGCGATGGCGCGGCTCTATTCGCGGCACTGGCGCGGGGCCTACCGCGCCGCCTACCTCGTCGTCCACGACGCCGCCGCGGCGGAGGACATCGCCCAGGACGCCTTCCTCGCCGCCGTCGACGCCCTCGACCGCTTCGACCGCCGCCGGCCCTTCGCGCCCTGGCTGCACCGGATCGTCGTCAACCGCGCCCTCGACTGGGCGCGGCGCGAGGCGCTGCGGCGCCGGGTCGACGGCGGCGAGTCGGTCTTCGAGCCGCTGCCGCCGCCGGCCGAGATCGGCGGCGAGATGATCGCGGCGTTGCGGGAACTGCCGGCCGAGCAGCGCGCGGTGGTGGTCCTGCGCCACCTGCTCGAGTACACGCCGGGCGAGATCGCGCGGATGCTGGACCTGCCGCGGGGAACCGTGAACTCGCGGCTGCGGCGCGGCCTCGACCGCCTGCGCGAGAGCGCCGAGGCGGAGCTGGTCGCGGAGGGGAAGCGATGAGGCGCGACGCCCTCGGCCGGGCCCTGTGGGAGCTGCCGGTCCCGGTGCCCCCCGCCGCCGAGGAGCGCGGCCGGCGGATCGTCGCGGCCGCCCTCGCCCAGTGCCAGGGCGAAGGGCGCGGTGATCGTGAGAGCGGCCCGCGGACGGCGGCGAGCCGGGGAAGGACGTCGCTGGCGCGCCTCGCCCTCGGCCTCGCGCTCGCCACCCTGTTCGGGGCGCTGCTGCTCTCACCCGCCGGCGCGGCCGTCCGCGACTGGGTCGGCGGCGCCTTCACCTCCGCCCCGCGTCCGCAACCCACCCTGTCGCAGATTCCCGGCGGTGGGCGCCTGCTGGTGCAAACGGGGGCAGGCCCATGGGTCGTGCAGCCGAACGGCTCGCGACAGCTGCTTGGCGACTACGAAGCGGCGAGCTGGTCCCCGCACGGCCTCTTCGTCGCCGCGGCCAAGGGGCGGACGCTGAGCGTCGTGGAGCCAGACGGCACGCCCCGCTGGTCGATCACCGCGGCGAGGAGAATCGCCGCCCCTAGCTGGTCGCCCTCCGGCGAACGAATCGCCTACCGCTCGGGCTTCGATCTGCGGGTGATCGCCGGCGACGGAACCGGGGACCGCTTGCTGGCCGGCGCGATCGCCGCGGGAACCTCGCCCGACGCCAGGGTCTCCCCGGCCTACGTCCCCCCCGCCTGGTCTCCGGCCGGCGAGAACGCCCTGGCCTACGTGACCGGGGCCGGCAAGCTGCGGATCCTCGACAGCGAGACCGGCGCGGAGCTCGCCGCGGCGCCCGCCCTCCACCGGATTACCTGGATGGACTGGGCCGACGGCGGCAGGAAGATTCTCGAAGCCTCGCCGGAAGCTCTCAGGCTGCGGCCGGTCTGGCCGGCCGGACACCCGTCCCGGCCGGCGCCAGGTGAGGCACATCGCCTGCCGCTGCCGCCGGGGGCGACCGTCAACGACGCGACCCTCGCCCCCGAACGCCCGCTCGTCGCCACCTCGATCACCTACTGGAGAAAGCACGGCACCTACAGCGAGGCCGTCGTCTACGGGCCCAGCGGGGGAGCCCGCACCCTGCTCACCGTGCCCGGCAGCCTCGGTCAGGTCGCCTGGTCCCCCGACGGCCGTCGCCTGCTCGTCGCCTGGCCGGGGGCCGACCAGTGGCTCTTCCTGCCGCTCGGCAGGGGCCGAGGGCGCGCGGTGGCGAACGTCTCCCACGTCTTCTCGAGCAGCTTCCCCCGCCTCGAAGGCTGGTGCTGCCAGCGCTAGCCCGGCTCGCGCAGCTGGGCGGCCGGCGTGAAGAAGCTCCTATAGGCGAGGCCGGTGGCGACGAGGGCCGCGATCGAGACACTGCCGAGGAGGACGTAGAGGAGGATCAGCTGCAGGCGCACGGCGTCGGTCGGGTTGGCGCCGGCCAGCAGCATCCCGACCATCGTCCCCGGGAAGAAGATGAGGCCGGTGGTCTTGGTCGAATCGACCAGGGTGATCATCCCCGAGCGCAGGGCGCGGCGGACGGTCGGCATCGCCGCTTCGCGGGCGCTGGCGCCGAGCGCCAGGGTGGCCTCGATCCGGGCGCGGGAGTCGTGCATCTCGTCGCCGAGCCGGTTCAGCGCCACCGCCGAGGCGGTCATCGCGTTGCCGATCACCATGCCGCCGACCGGGACCAGGTAGCGCGGCGTCGCTTCGAAGATGCCGAGGGCGACGACGAGGCCGAGGGTGCTGGCGCCGGCCAGAGCGAGGGCGGCGAGCAGCGGCAGGAACGAGTGCGGGACCCGGTCGGCGCGGCCGCGGGCGGTGATCGCGCCGAACAGGACCATCACCGCCAGCAGCACGAAGACGAGCCAGAGGGTGTCGGCCTCGAAGATCAGCTTGATCGCGTAGCCGATCAGGGTCAGCTGGACCAGCGAGCGCACGGCGGCGATGCCGATGTCGCGCTCGAGATCGGCCTTCCACCAGAAGGAGATCGCCGCCGCCAGGGCGACCAGGGCAAGCGAGGCTGCCACCTGGCCGACGGAGACGTGGATCGAGGTCGAGAGCGCGGCCGGGGCGAGCGCGGGAGCAGCGCCGACGACCGCGCTGCCCGCGTTCACGCCAGCACCTCGGCCAGGGCGCCGCAGCCGACCACGCGGCCGGCCTCCAGCCGCACCGCCCAGTCGCTCAGCCGGCGCGCCTGCTCTGGGTCGTGGGTGACGAGGACAACGGAGATCTCCAGCTCCCGGCGCAGCTCCGCCAGCGCCGCCTCGATCGCGTCGCGGGCGGCGTGGTCGAGGGCCGAGGTCGGCTCGTCGAGCAGGAGCACGTCGGGGCGCTGGACCAGCGCCCTGGCCAGCATCGCCCGCTGCTGCTCGCCGACCGAGAGCCTGGCGACGTCGCGGCCGGCGTACCCGGGATCGAGGCCGGCGAGGCGCAGGGCGCGCGGCGCATCGAGGGCCTCCCCCGCGAGTCCGGCGGCATAGGCGAGGTTCGACTCGACCGTCCCCGCCAGCAATGACGGCAGCTGCGGGACCAGGGCGACCTGGCGGCGTAAGGCCAGCGGGTCGTAGCTGGAGAGCGGCTCGCCGCGGTAGGAGACGTCGCCGCGGCCGGGGTCGGCGAGCCGGTTCAGCAGCCGCAGCAGGGTCGACTTGCCGCTGCCCGAGGGCCCGACGATCGCGGCGGCGCCGGCCGGGATCGCGGCGCTGACGGAATCGAGCACGACGTGACCGCCCCGCTCCAGCCCCACGTCTCGCAGCTCGAACAGCACCCGGCAATGATCCCACCGGCGCCAAGGGGCGCAAGATGGCTCCCGGCCTCGGCGGATCGCCCGCCGACCCTGGGCTGGATCGGCACAATCCGGGTAGGTGACCGTCCATGGCTAGAGCGATCTGGAGCGGCTCGATCAGTTTCGGGCTGCTCAACGTGCCCGTAAAGCTGTACAGCGCCGTCGCCCGGCGCAACATCGCCCTGCGCGAGATCCGCGAGAGCGACAGCGCCCGGATCAAACACCGGCGGGTCGCCGAGGGGACCGACGAGGAGGTCCCCTACGACGAGATCATCAAGGCCTACGAGATCACCCCCGGCCAGTACGTGCCGATCAGCAAGGACGAGATGTCCTCGATGGCGCCGGAGAAGACCCGCGCGATCGACGTCCAGGACTTCGTCGACCTCGACGAGATCGACCCGATCTACTTCGACAGCCCCTACTACCTCGGCCCCGCCGACGGCGCCGAGAAGGCCTACTCGCTGCTGGCCGCGGCGATGAAGGCCTCGGGCAAGGTGGCGATCGCCCGCTTCGTCTTCCGCAACAAGGAGCACCTGGCGGCGATCCGCACCTCGGGCGGTGTCCTCACCCTGACCACGATGCGCTTCGCCGACGAGGTCGTGCCGGCCAGCGAGCTGGAGGAGGTGCTGCCGGACAAAGCGCCCAAGGTGGCGAAGAAAGAGCAGCAGATGGCGGAGCAGCTGATCGAGTCGCTCAGCGCCGACTTCGACCCGGACGCCTACCGCGACGAGTACCGCGAGCAGCTTCTCGGCCTGATCGAACGCAAGGCCGAAGGCAAGGAGATCGTTGCCTCCGACGCGCGAGGCGCCGCAGGCGACCAAGGCGCCGGACCTGATGGCGGCGCTGGAGCAGAGCATCGCCGCGGTCAAGGACAAGGGTGCGAAGCCGAAGAAAGCGGCGGCGAAGAAAGGCAAAGCCAAAGCTCCGGCCAAAAAAGCGAAAGCGGCGAAAGCGAAGAAAAGCTCGTCGTCGCGCTCCAAAGCCAAGTCCTCGAAGTAGCCGATGGCCACGAGCCAGGTGGTCGAGGTCGACGGGCGTGAGCTGAAGCTCACCAACCTCGACAAGGTCCTCTACCCCGCGACCGGGTTCAGCAAGGGCGAAGTGGTCGACTACTACGCCAAGGTGGCGGACGCGATGGTGCCTCACCTGAAAGGGCGCGCGGTGACCCTGCGGCGCTTCCCGGAAGGGGTCGACGACCTCGACTCGGCCTTCTTCGAGAAGCGCTGCCCCAAGCACC
Source organism: uncultured Solirubrobacterales bacterium (assembly GCA_963829445.1). Taxonomy (GTDB): domain Bacteria; phylum Actinomycetota; class Thermoleophilia; order Solirubrobacterales; family 70-9; genus VAYN01. Next base: position 66,096 of record CAWHIW010000020.1, read on the forward strand.
GGCCGAAATGGGTGAAGACGACGAACGTTCGGGCCGGCCCGAACGCCGGCAACATCGACTTCTGCGTCTGCGATGGCCGCCCGACCCTGGTCTGGATGGCGCAGCTGGCGGCGATCGAGCTGCACCCCTCGCTCTCGCTGGGGCGGGCGCCGACGCGGCCGACCGTGCTCGCCTTCGACCTCGACCCGGGGCCGCCGGCCGACGTCGTCGACTGCTGCCGGGTGGCGCTGCGCCTGCGCGACATGTTCGGCCACTTCGGGGTCCGGTCATTCCCCAAGACCTCGGGCTCGAAGGGAATGCAGGTCTACGTCCCGCTGAACCGCAAAGACGTCAACTACGACGTGACCAAACCGTTCGCCAAAGCGATCGCCCAGCTGCTGGAAAAGCAGACCCCGGACCTGGTCGTCTCGAAGATGAAAAAGGTCGAACGCGGCGGCAAGATCTTCGTCGACTGGTCGCAGAACCACCGCAGCAAAACCACGATCGCCGTCTACTCGCTGCGGGCGCGGGAGCGCCCGACGGCCTCGACGCCGATCACCTGGGACGAGGTCGAGGCGGCTGCCGACTCGGGCGACGGCTCGGGCCTGGTCTTCGAGGCCGGCGACGTGCTGGAGCGGATCGAGCAGCACGGCGACCTCTTCGCCCCGGTGCTGGAGCTCGAACAGGAGCTGCCGGACCTCTGAATAAAGCGCCGCCTCCTCTGCTCCCGCACGGGCGTGCTGATAACAACCGGAGTGCTCGCGCCCGCGCTCCCGCGTCCGGGGGCGGCTAGCAGGGGTCGCGCCACATCTGGGTCACGGGCGGGCCGTCTTCGGCCAGCTCGAACTCGGCCCACTTGTTGAAGCCGACGGCTTCGTAGCGGCGGTGGTTGGCCGGGTTGGTCGACTCGAGGTAGGCGCGGCGCCCTCGGCGTCGATCCGGGTCAGGCTCTCCGCCAGCAGGCCCATCCCCAGCCCCCGCCCACGGCGATCCGGGTGGGTGGCGAGGAGGCTGAGGTAGTAGTGCGGGCGATCGGCGGGGTGAGCCCGGTCGAAGCGATCGAAGGCGTCGAGGACACGCGGCGCCCCATCCCCCAGCAGCTCGGCGACCATCGGCTCGAACCGCCGCGCCGCCTCGGGCGGCAGCTCGGACTCGCCGGGCGGGATCCAGAGCGCGGCGGCGCCGGCGTCGGCGACCCGCACCCAGCCGTAGTCGAGGGCGGACTCGAGCGCGAACCCCCAGACGGCGCGGTGCTGCGCCAGCCTGCGCTCGGGATCGGGGAACGCCCAGCCCCAAACCGGGTCGGAATAGAAGGCGAGCGCCATCGTCTCCGCCAAGGCGGGCAGATCGGCCCTGGTGGCGACCCGTGACTGCACCGGCGCCGGCTGCTCCGGCGTCACCGTCACTCCCCCAGCGGTTGGCGGACCACGGGGTGACGGGTCGCCTTGACCTCGTCGAGGCGGCGCACCGGGGTCGTGTACGGGGCCGACTTGGCGACCTCGGGGTCGCTCTCGGCCTCCTCGAGGATCCGCTCGATCGCGTCGGCGAAGGCGTCGAGGCTCTCCTTGGTCTCGGTCTCGGTCGGCTCGACCATCAGCGCCTCCTCGACCAGGAGCGGGAAGTAGACGGTCGGCGGGTGGAAGCCGAAGTCGAGCAGGCGCTTGGCCAGGTCGAGCGTCGCCAGTCCCAGCTCTTTCTTCATCGGCTTGCCGGAGAGGACGAACTCGTGCATGCAGTGGCGGTCGAAGGCGACGGGCAGGCGGGTGCCGGCGCGGCCGGCGGCAAGGCGCGCCTTCAGGTAGTTGGCGTTCAGAACCGCGGTCTCCGAGGCCTCGGCGAGGCCGTCGGCGCCGAGGCTGAGGATGTAGGCGTAGGAGCGGACGAAGACGCCGAAGTTGCCCTGGAAGCCGCGCAGGCGCCCGATCGACTTCGGCCGCTCGAAGTCGAGATCGAAGCTGGGGCCGCCGCCGTTGTCGCTCTCGCGCCGGACCACCTGGGGGCGCGGCAGGAAGGGCTCGATGCGGTCGGAGACGGCGATCGGGCCGGCGCCGGGGCCGCCGCCGCCGTGCGGCTGGCTGAAGGACTTGTGGAGGTTGACGTGGACGATGTCGAAGCCCATGTCGCCGGGGCGCGAGTGGCCCATCACCGCGTTGAGGTTGGCGCCGTCGTAGTAGAGCGTCCCTCCCGCCGCGTGGATCAGGCTGGCGATCTCGGCGATGTTCTCGTCGAAGAGGCCGAGCGTGTTCGGGTTGGTCAGCATCAGGCAGGCGACCTGGTCGGGGTCGGCGTCGATCTTCGCCCGCAGGTCGTCCATCTCCACCCCTCCCCGCTCGTTCGTCGCGACTTTGACCACCTCGTAGCCGGCCATCGTCACCGAGGCCGGGTTGGTCCCGTGCGAGGTGTCCGGGGCCAGGACCTTGGTTCGGGTTTCGCCGCGGTCGGCGTGGAAGGCGCGGGTCAGCAGCAGGCCGGCGAGCTCGCCGTGGGAGCCGGCCGAGGGCTGCAGGCTGACGTGGGGCAGGCCGCAGATCTCCCCCAGCGACTGCTGCAGCAGCCACATCAGCTCCAGCGCCCCCTGGGCCCGGCGCGGGTCCTGGGCCGGGTGCAGGCGGGCGTGGCCGGGCAGCGCGGCGACCCGCTCGTTCAGCCGCGGGTTGTGCTTCATCGTGCAGGAGCCGAGCGGGTAGAAGCCGCTGTCGAGGTCGAAGTTGCGGCGCGAGAGCTTGTTGTAGTGGCGGACGATCTCCGGCTCGGCGATCTCCGGCAGCGCCGGCGGCTCGGTCCGCAGCAGGTTGGCCGGGATCAGCTCCTCCAGCGGCGTCTCCGGGACGCCGGCGTCGGGCAGCACGGCGGCGCGCCGGCCCGGCTTCGACTTCTCGTAGATCGTCTGCGCCCGTTCACGCTGCATCGGGGTCTCGGCCAGAGGCGTCATCCCACCACCCCTTTCCGCGGTTCCTTATCCACGTAAATCGTGGGAAGCGAACCGCGCAATGGCCCGCTCATCCCGAAACCTCGATTCGCGGTTCCTTATCCACGTCATTGGTGGGAAGGGAACCGCGGAACGGGGAGCCGGCGAAAGCGCCATGCGCGTGGTAGCCGGCGATCGCGCCGCCGATGGCCTCGGCCAGCTCGTCGATCTGGGCGGGCGTGCGGCGCTCGGTGATCGCGACCAGGAGGCCGTCCTCGTGCTCGGGGTACTCGCGGCCGAGCGGGTAGCCGGCGGCGATCCCGCGCTCGGCGCAGTGGTCGAGCACGGCGTCGACCGGGGCGTCGAGGCGGACCGCGAACTCGCGCACGACCGGCGCCTCGTGCAGCAGCTCGACCCCCTCGACCGCGGCCAGGCGCTGGCGCGCGTAGGCGGTGCGGCGGGCCAGCAGCTCGCCGAGCTCGCGGAAGCCCTCGCGGCCGAGCCAGGCGAGGTGGACCATCGCCCCCAGCGCGTTCAGCGCCTGGGCGGTGCAGATGTTGTTGGTCGCCTTCTCGCGGCGGATGTGCTGCTCGCGGGTCTGCAGGGCGAGGACGAAGCCGCGGCGGCCGTCGACGTCCTCGGTCTCGCCGGCGATGCGGCCCGGCATGCGGCGGATCTGCTCTTGCGTGGCGCAGAAGAAGCCGAAGGAGGGGCCGCCGAAGTCGAGCCGGTTGCCGAGCGGCTGGCCCTCGCCGAGGGCGATGTCGGCGCCGCACTCGCCCGGCGGCTTGAGGATTCCCAAGGTCATCGGGTCGCAGGCGACGACCAGCAGGGCGCCGTGCTCCTTGGCGGCGGCGCCCAGCGCCTCGACGTCCTCGACCGCGCCGAGGAAGTTGGGGCTCTGCAGGATCACGGCGGCGGTCTCGCCGTCGACCGCTTCGGCCAGGGCGGCGGCGTCGGTCAGGCCGCCCTCGAGCCCGACCTCGACCACCTCGGCCCCGTAGCCGACTGAGTAGGTGGCGAGGGTCTCGCGGCTGTGCGGGTGGACGCCGCGGGAGACGACGAAGCGGCGGCGCTTGGTGGCTCCCATCGCCAGGTAGCCGGCGGAGGCGACCGAGGACGGCCCCTCGTAGAGGCCGGCGTTGGAGACCGGCAGCCCGGTCAGCTCCGACATCGCCGTCTGGAACTCGAACATCACCTGCAGCCCGCCCTGGGAGATCTCCGGCTGGTAGGGCGTGTACGGGGTCAGGAACTCCGAGCGCGAGGTGATCGCGTCGACGATCGCCGGCACGTAGTGGTCGTACATCCCGGCGCCGACGAAGCAGACCTGGGCTTCGGCGTCGGCGTTGCGCCCGGCCAGGCCGGCCAGGCGCTCGTAGACCTCGGCCTCGCTGAGCCCGTCGGGCAGCGCCAGCGGGCGGCCCAGGCGCAGCGGCTCGGGGATCTGCGCGAAGAGCTCGGCGGCGGAATCGACGCCGATCGCGTCGAGCATCTCGGCCCGGTCGTCGGGGGTGGCTGAGGTGTAGCGGGTCACGCGGCTAAGGCTACGGAAGGGGCGAGGCGGGGCCTCGCCGCTAACCCTCGAGCAGCTTGCGGTATTCGTCGGCGCCGAGCAGGCTCTCGGCCTCCTCCGGCGAGGTGAGGCGGACTTTGACCAGCCAGCCCTCGCCGTAGGGGTCCTCGTTGATCTGCTCCGGCGTGTCCTCGAGCGCGTCGTTGACCGCGACGACCTCGCCCGACATCGGCGCGATCACGTCGGAGACGGCCTTGACCGACTCGACCTCGGCGTAGGAGGAGTCTTTCTGGATCGTCGCGCCGAGCTCCGGCGGGTCGTAGAAGACGACCTCGCCGAGCGAGTCCTGGGCGTACCAGGTGATCCCGAAGACGGCGTGCTCGTCGCCCTCCAGCCGCGCCCAGTCGTGCTGGTCGTGGTAGCGCAGGTCGTCGGGGTAGTTGTCTTCGGACAAGGCTCAGCTCGCTTTCGGGTTGGACTTGTACAGCGGCTTGGAAGCTACCCGGGCGGCGCGACGCTTGCCGCGCACGTCGATCTCGAGCTCGGTCCCGGGCGCGGCCAGGTCGGCGCGGACGTAGGCCATCCCGGCGCCCCGCTCGAGCGAGGGCGAGTAGGTGCCGCTGGTGACGACGCCGACCCGCTCGTCGCCCGGCAGCACCGGGTTGCCGTCGCGGGGGATGCCGGCGCCCTCGATCAGGAACGGGGCGAGCCTCTCGGCCGTGCCCTCGGCGCGGGCCCGGGCGACGGCCTGGGAGCCGAGGAAGCCGGTCGCCTCGGCGCAGCACCAGCCGAGGCCGGCCTCGATCGGGTTGCGCTCGGTGCTGAGCTCGTGTGCCGTGCAGCGGGAAGCAGACCTCGAGCCGCAGGGTGTCGCGGGCGCCGAGCCCGCAGGGGACGACGCCGGCGTCGAGCAGCTCGGCCCAGATCGGCGTCGCGACCTCGGGGTCGAGCAGCAGCTCGACCCCGTCCTCGCCGGTGTAGCCGGTGCCGCAGACCAGCGCCGGGCGGCCGCCGACCCGCGCGTGGGAGACGCGCATCCGCGGCGGCAGCTCGATCCTGAGGGCGCGGGAGAGGACGGCGCGGGCGTGCGGGCCCTGCACGGCGAGCATCGCGTAGCGGTCGGCGACGTCGCGGACGATGACGTCGAACTCGCGGCTCCAGCGACCGAGCCAGGCGAGGTCGGTGCCGTGGTTGGCGGCGTTGGTGACGACAGGTAGCGGTCGCCGCCGAGCCGATAGGTGAAGAGGTCGTCGATGACCCCGCCGTCCTCCTGGCAGAGGCAGGAGTACTGGGCGCCGCCGATCTCGAGCTTGGCGACGTCGTTGGAGAGCACCAGCTGCAGGAACGCCAGCGCGCCGGGCCCCTCGACCTCGACCTCGCCCATGTGCGAGACGTCGAACATCCCCGCGTGCGTCCGCACCGCCGAGTGCTCCTCCTTGATCCCCTCGTACTGCACCGGCATCTCCCAGCCGGCAAACGGCACCAACTTCGCCCCCAAGGTCGACGTGCTGCTCGTACAGAGGGGTGCGCCGAAGGTCAGTCACGACCCGCAGGCTATTGAGAGGCGACCCTCGAAGGAGGTCGGGTGCCCCTCTCGCGGAGGCTCAAGGAACCGCGCCCGAACCCTCAGGGCTCGATCAGCTGCGCGACGGTCTCCGCGGGAGGGGCACCCGACCTCCCTTGACGCTCAGTCTTTGAGGAACCCCGGCACGTCGATGTCGTCGTCGCTGACCCGCAATTTGCGGATGTCGGTGTCGTCGGCCGCGATCCGCGGCTTCGCCTCGTAGCGACGGCGAACCCGCTGCGGGGAGCGGGCCAGCAGCTCGAAGCCCTCGAAGCCGGTGGCGATCACGGTGACCCGGACCTCGTCTTTCATCGACTGGTCGACGACGGAGCCGAAGATGATGTTGGCGTTGTCGTCGGCCTCGGCCTGGACCAGCTGCGCCGCCTCGTTGACCTCGAACAGGCCGAGGTCCTCGGGGCCGGTGATGTTCAGCAGCATCCCGGTCGCGCCCTTGATCGACTCCTCGATCAGCGGCGAGGTGATCGCCGCCTTGGCGGCGTCGAGGGCGCGGGCCTCGCCGGAGGCGGAGCCGACGCCCATCAGGGCGGAGCCGGCGTCGCGCATGATCGTGCGCACGTCGGCGAAGTCGAGGTTGATCAGGCCGGGGATCGTGATCAGGTCGGTGATGCCCTGGACGCCCTGGCGGAGGATGTCGTCGGCCTGGCGGAACGCCTCCAGCACGGTGGTGCGCCGCTCGACCGCCTGCAGCAGCTTCTCGTTCGGGACGATGATCAGGGTGTCGACGTTGTTGCGCAGCTTCTCGATGCCCTCGAGCGCCTGCTGCATGCGCCGTTTGCCCTCGAACTCGAACGGCTTGGTCACGGCGCCGACGGTGAGCGCGCCGATCTCTTCCTTGGCGATCTCGGCGATGACCGGGGCCGAGCCGGTACCGGTGCCGCCGCCCTCGCCGGCGGTGACGAAGACCATGTCGGCGCCCTTCAGCGCCTCCTTGATCTCGTCGCGGCTCTCAGCCGCGGCGCCCGCGCCGACCTCAGGGTTGCCACCGGCGCCGAGGCCGCGGGTGAGCTCCTGCCCGATCGAGAGCTTGATGTCGGCGTCGCAGGCCTGCAGGGCCTGGGCGTCGGTGTTGACCGCGACGAACTCGACGCCGCGAATGCCGGCGTCGATCATGCGGCTGACCGCGTTGGTACCGCCGCCGCCAGCTCCGACGACCTTTATGACCGCAAGGTAAGTGGATTCCATCTCCCGATTTCTTCCTTAGCCGCGCCCGGCCGAGTTGACCGAGACAGCTGTTGTTTGAGTTGAGCCCTTGTTCTGTCCGAGCCTTCAGCGAGGCTCAAGGGTTAGAGCCTTCGCTTCAAGTACGGAAATTCCGCTGAACGTAGGGCATTGTCGCGCCTCTGTCAAACCGGCGACAGCCATCCTGCAAGCTCGACTCTCGACTTCGACTTGAGACTTTCGCAACCCTAACCCTTTGGTCGAAGGTTCAAGGTGGGGGTGGAAGCGCATGCCCAGAGCCAGCGTACGAGGGCCTGGCCGGAGCGGTCACGTTTACATAATCGAGTGCTTCGATTTCCGGGTCGGCGAGGATCGCCGCGGCCGCCTTCCACTTTCGCTCGGCCTGGCTGGCGTCCCCGAAGCGCAGTTCGATCCCCGCGGTCGTTTCCACGTCGACCCCGCTCTCGCCGAAATGGCTGGCGGCCAGGTACGGCCGCAGGGCAGCCGGTGCGGCGCCGAGCACGCGCGCCTGCTCGAGCATCGGGCCGGCGAGCTTGCCGCCCTGTGGCGGCTCGGCCAGGGGCAGCCGCGGCAGCTCGGGTCCGTCTTCCAGCGGCCACCAGCGGACGATCGCACCGTTGGCGGTCACCGCCACCGCGTCTTCGCCTTCGCCGATCGTCGCCGCCACGTCGGGGACCACCAGCGTCGGCGCGACGACGCTGTCGCGGACGAGGAAGAAGTAGATCGCGGCGACGCCGACCAGCACCAGCAGGCCGATCCCCAGCAGCCGGCGGCTCACAGCTCCCAGCCGCTGGGCCAGCGGACCTCGCCCAGCACCTGGACCTCCGGCTCCAGCTCGACCCCGAACTCGGCGTGGACGCGGCGGCGGCCCGCGGCCATCAGCTCCAGCACGTCCTCGGTGCTGGCGTCGCCGGTGTTCTCGACGAAGTTGGCGTGCTTCTCCGAGAAGCGGGCGCCGCCGTGGCTGAGGCCGCGACAGCCGGCGGCCTCGAGCAGCTGCCCGGCCGAGCGGCCCCCGGCGCGCTCGTCCTCGGGGTTCTTGAAGGTCGAGCCGAAGGTCTTGATTCCCGAGGGCTGGGCCTCGCGGCGGCGCTCCCGCATCGTCGCCAGGGTGGCGCGGATCGCGGCCGGATCGCCGGGGCGCAGGCGGAATGAGGCGCGGGAGACGACCTCGCCGCCGCGCAGGTTGGAGCGCCGGTAGGCAAATCCGAGTTGCCCCGGGCTGCGGCGCTCGGTCCCGGCGGCGGTGCTGACCTCGACCCAGTCGAGCACCCGGGCCAGCTGGCCGCCGTAGGCGTTGGCGTTCATCCGCACCGCCCCGCCGGCGGTGCCGGGGATGTTGATCCCGAACTCGAGGCCGGAGAGCCCCCAGCCGGCCGCCTTCGCCGCCGCCGAGGGCAGGCGGGCGCCGCCGCCGCAGAGGATGCCCTCGCGGTCGCGCTCGATCGTCGCGAGGTCGCCGTCCAGCTTGATCGCGAGTCCGTGGAATCCATCGTCGGCTATCAGCAGGTTCGATCCGGATCCCACCAGTCCTACCGCCAGCCCCTCCGATTCGGCCCAGTGCAGCATCTCGACCAGCTGCCCCTGGCTCGACGGGCGGGCGAACCAGTCGGCGGCGCCGCCGGTGCGGATCGTGGTCAGGCGCGCGAGCGGGCGGTCGGGCTCGACCCCCGCCGGCGGCGCGCTCACGGCTCCCCCGCCAGCGACTCGCCGAGCTTGAAGACGTCGCCGGCGCCGATCGTGACCAGGACCGTCCCGGCGGGGAGGTCGCCGTCGTCGAGGCGCTCGGCCAGGGCCCGGCGTGCCGTCGCCGCCTCCGGCAGCCACCAGACCGGCTTCCCTCCCCCCCGCTCCGCCGCCGCCTGCGCCACCCGCAGGCCGCTGACCCCGGCGAGCTCGCCGACCGGCTGCTCGCGGGCCGGGTAGACGTCGAGCACGGCGATCTCGTCGGCGAGGGTGAGGGCGGCGCCGAACTCCTCGCCCAGGGCCTTGGTGCGCGAGTAGAGGTGGGGCTGGAAGACGGCGATCAGGTGCGCGGGCTCGAGCTCGCACAGGGCTGAGAGGGCGGCGCGGACCTCGGTCGGGTGGTGGGCGTAGTCGTCATATATGCGGGTGCCGCCGCGGGCGCCCTTGAGCTCGAGCCGCCGGCGCACCCCCGGGAAGTCGCCCAGCGCCGACGCCGCGGCCGCGGCGTCGAACCCGGCCAGCTCGATCGCGGCCAGGGCGGCGCGGGCGTTGGCGCGGTTGTGCCGCCCCGGCACCGCGAGAGTGAGCGCCGGCGAGGCCGGCACCGAGTCCGAAAAGCGCTCGGCGCGCTTTCCCGTCGCGATCCGCCCGTAAAGGGGGTCGGCGGCCCCGCCCCCCTTGTCCGCCCCGGCCGGGAGCGGCAGCACCACCCCGCTCGCCGGCTCGGCGAAGCGCTCGAACGCCGCGTGCAGCTCGGCCAGCGAGCCCCAGCGCGCGTGGTGGTCCATCTCGACGTTGGTGACCACGGCGATCTCCGGCGCCAGCTCGAGGAAGCTGGCGTCGCTCTCGTCGGCCTCGGCGACGACCCACTCGCCCTCGCCCCAGCCGGCGTTGGCGGCCTCGCCGTCCTCCCCCACCCGCGGCACCTCGCCGCCGACGAAGAAGGCCGGGTCGGCGCCGATCGCCCGCAGCGCCCAGACCGCCATCGCCGTCGTCGTCGTCTTGCCGTGGGTGCCGGCGACGGCGATCAGCCGCTTCTCGGCGCAGAGCTCGGCCAGCAGGGCGCCGCGGTGGATCGGCTCGACCCCGCGCTCGCGGGCCAGCGCCAGCTCCGGGTTCTCGGCCCCGATCGCGGTCGAGACGACGACCTCGGCCCCCGCGGGCAGGTTGGCGGCGTCGTGACCGACGGCGGGGTCGAGGCCGGCCTGGCGCAGGCGCTCCATATAAGAAGAGTCGCTCCGATCACTGCCGCTGACCGTGGCGCCGAGGCGGACGCAGACCAGGGCGAGCCCGCTCATCCCAGCGCCGCCGATGCCGATGAAGTGGAGCCGGCGAGCGCCCCAGTCCACCCCGCTGCTCACAGGACCACCGCCGCGCATCCGATTTTGACCCCAGCGGGGTGAGGCAAAAGTCGGATGCGGTCTCGAGGGCTCATCGCGCCGCCGCCAGTACCTCGTCGGCGATTCGCCGCGCCGCATCGGGGCGAGCCAGGCCGCGCGAGGCCGCGGCCATCGCCTCGAGGCGGCTGCCGTCGCCGAGGATCGCCGCCACCTCGGTCCGCAGCCGCTCGGCTCCGCCCTCGCCGCCGAGCTCGGCGTCACCGACCACGGCCGCCGCCCCGCCCCGCTCCATCCAGGCCGCGTTGGCACTCTGGTGGCCGGCGGTCGCGTACGGATAGGGCACGAGGATTGCCGGCCTGCTCGCCGCGGTGAACTCGAAGATCGAGCCGCCGGAGCGGCCGAGGACGAGATCGGCGGCGGCGAGGAAGTCACCGAGGCCGTCCGGGTCGTAGTCGATCAGCCGGTAGCCGTCGCGGTGGGGCGCCGCCGCGAGCCGCCGCTCCAGCTCCGCGTGGTCGCGGCGGCCGCTCAGATGGAGGACCTGGAAGTCGCGCCTGTCGCGCTCGGCGAATGCTTCGAGCGCGGCGAAGTTGACCGAGCGCGCGCCTTGGCTGCCGCCGACGACGAAGAGGCAGCGTGCGTCCGCGGCGATCCCGAACCGGCGCCGCGCCGCGCCGCGGTCGGCTTCCAGCACCTCCCTCGGCACCGGCCGCCCGGTGACCAGGTAGCGCCCGCCCTCGCGCCCCGCGATCGGGAAGGCGAGGCAGACCCGCCGCGCCCGCCGCGCCAGCAGGCGGTTGGCGAGGCCCATATGGCTGTCGGCCTCGGTCAACACCAGCGGCGTCCCGGCCAGGCTCGCGGCCAGCCCGGCGGGCCCGGCGACGTAGCCGCCGCCGCCCATCACCACCTCGGCGCCGCGCTCGCGCAGCGCCCGCCGCGCCGCCGCGACCGCACCCAGCGCCTCGAATCCGGCCCGGGCCGCGCGCAGCGGGTTCCCGCGGTCGATGCCCCGCACCTTGAGGAAGTCGATCTCATAGCCGGCGGCCGGGACCAGCTCGGCCTCGATCTTCTCCCGCGTCCCCAGGAAGGAGACCTCGGCGCCGCTAGCCCGAAGCTCGGCGGCGACCGCCATGGCGGGTACCACGTGACCCGCGGTTCCCCCCGCTGCCACCACGACCTTTGGCTTTCCTGGCACCGCTCGCTCGGCTCCTTTCGCGGCTGGGCGCGCGCCCGCCTTCGACGACGCGCAGTTTGCCAGCGCGGCCCCCCGTTGCCGCGCGCGCCGCCTTGGCGGTGCCGCCGCGGGCGACGTTGAGGATCAGCCCGACCGCGAACAGGGTCGTCATCAGACTGCTGTTGCCGTAGGAGACGAAGGGCAGCGGCACGCCCGTCAGCGGCGCCAGTCCCATCACCGCGAAGAGGTTGATCGTCGCCTGGACGAGGATCAGCGAGGTCAGCCCGGCGACCAGCAGGCGGCCGTAGGTGTCCTTCGCCTTCTGGGCGACTTTGAGCCCGGCGTAGCCGAACATGCCGAAGAGGCCGACGACGCCGACGATCCCGACCAGGCCCAGCTCCTCGCCGATCACGGCCGAGATCATGTCGGTGTGGGCCTCGGGCAGGTAGAAGGCCTTGCCGACGCCGTTGCCGATCCCGACCCCGAAGATGCCGCCGGAGCCGAGCGCGATCTTCGCCTGCGCCGCCTGGAAGCCGGCCCCAGCGGGATCGGCGTCGGGGTTGAGGAAGCCGGTCAGGCGGGCCATCCGGTAGGGCTCGACGATCGTCATCAGCAGCGCCGCGCCGCCGATCGCGAGCGCGATCAGGCCGAGGTCGCGGGGGCGGGCGCCGGCGGCGATCAGGGTCGCGGCGACGGCGAAGGTGACGACCATCGTCGTCCCCATGTCCGGCTCCAGCATGATCAGCGCGCAGGCGAGGCCGACGACGACGAGGAACGGCATGAAGCCCTGGATCGAGCGCGCCCGCTTCGGCTTGCGGGCGAGCAGGTCGGCGCCGTAGAGGACCAGCGCCACCTTGGCCAGCTCGGAGGGCTGGATCTGCAGGAAGCCGGAGCCGATCCAGCGGCTGGCGCCGTTGACGTTGGTGCCGATCGCGAGCACGGCGACGAGCAGGAAGAAGCAGGCGCCGAGGATCGCCGGGGTCAGATTGCGCACCGCCTGCAGCCCGTGGCGGGCGACCAGGTGCATGAAGACGAGGCCGACGGCGCCGAACATCAGCGTCCGCTTCAGGTAGAAGGCGCTGTCGGAGAGGCCGCCGTCCTGGAGGATCCGCGTCGTCGAGCTGGCCGAGAAGACCATCACCGCGCCCAGCGCCAGCAGGCAGAGGGTCGCGGTCAGCAGCATGTTGTACTCGGGGCTGACGGCTTTGGCCCGCGGGCGCTTCCTCGCTTTCTTCTTCGCCCGGCCCTTGGCCGGCTTGCCGAGGCCAAGGCGGCCGAGCGCGACCGGGAAGGCGCTCATCGCAGCCCCTCGACGATCGCGCCGAAGCGCTCGCCGCGGCGTTCGTAGTTCTCGAAGGCGTCGAAGCTGGCGCAGGCCGGCGAGAGCAGGACGACCTCGCCGGGACGGGCCGCGGCGGCGGCGTGGCCGACCGCGTCCTCGAGGTCCTCGCAGCGGTGCAGCTCGACCGCGGCCGCGGCGGCCGGCGCCAGCTCCGCCGCCATGCGATCGGCGGTGGCGCCGATCAGGTAGCAGGCGGCGCAGTGCTCGCGGATCGGGTCGAGCAGCGGCGTGAACGCCTCGCCCTTGTCGCTGCCGCCGAGGATCGCGTGCACGCCGCCCGCGAAGGCGCCGATGCCGACCGTGGCTGAGGCGACGTTGGTCGCCTTGGAGTCGTTGACGAAGCGGACGCCGCCGATCTCGGCGACCTGCTCGAGCCGGTGCGGTACTCCGGCGAAGCTGCGCAGCCCCTCGCGGACGGCCTCGCGATCGATCCCCATCGAGAGCGCGGCGGCAGCGGCGGCCATCGCGTTGGCGACGTTGTGCTCGCCCAGCAGGCCGAGCTCGGAGACCGCCAGCAGCGGCTCCCCGTCGTAGAAGATCGTCCCCTCGGCGACCGCGACCTCGCAGTCGGGGGCGGCGCCGGCGCAGAAGGCGAGGCGGCGGGCGCAGCCGCCGAGGTCGGTGCCGGCCAAGGCCGGGTCGTCGGCGTTGTAGACGGCGACGTCGTCGTTGCCCTGATTGGCGAAGATCCGCAGCTTCGCCGCCAGGTAGGACTCGAGGTCATGGTGGCGGTCGAGGTGGTCCGGCGCCAGGTTGAGGAAGACGGCGCACTCGGGCGCGAAGTAGCTCGTGTCCTCGAGCTGGAAGCTGGAGGCCTCGCAGACGACGGTCGCGTCGGGCTCGACCTCGCCGACCAGCTCCGAGAGCGGCGTGCCGACGTTGCCGGCGACCGCGACCGGCTCACCGGCGCCGCGGTAGACGTGGCCCGAGCAGCTCGACCGTGGTCGTCTTGCCGTTGGTCCCGGTCACCGCGACGAAGCGGTTCGGCAGCGCCCGCCAGGCCAGCTCGAGCTCGCCGACGACGTCGATCCCGCGCTCCAGCGCCGCGGCGATCACCGGCGCCTCCCGGGGAACGCCCGGGCTCTTGACGACAGTCCGCGTCCCCTCGAGCAGTGCAAGTCCATCCGTATCCAAGAACACTTCGACGCCGGCCCCCGAAAGCCTTCCCGCCTCTTTCGGACTCCCCGAATCGACCCCTCTGACGCGCTCCCCGCGTCCCGCCAGCAACCGAGCGGCGGCCTGCCCGGAGCGAGCCAGCCCAACGACCAGGAACGGACCCTCGGGCAGCTCCGGGCGAAGTCTCCTGGTCGGCGGCGCAAACATCAGGGAAAGGTTCGCCCCCCACCCGAAAGACCCTGTGCGCCCGTTGGACTGCTCAGCGCCCGATGCTCTGCTGATAAAGCGTGAACCCGATCCCGGAGCACACAGCCGCGATGATCCAGAAGCGCAGCATGATCTTCGTCTCCGACCAGGCCATCATCTCGAAGTGATGGTGCAGCGGCGCCATCAGCAGCACCCGGCGCCGGAAGGTCTTGAAGGAGAAGACCTGGAGCAGGACCGAGAGCGCCTCGATCACGAAGATGCCGCCGATGATGATCAGCAGCACCTCGGTCTGGGTCATCACCGCCAGGGCCCCGATCGCCCCGCCCAGCCCGAGCGAGCCGGTGTCCCCCATGAAGATCGAGGCCGGGAAGGCGTTGTACCAGAGGAAGCCGATGCAGCCGCCGACCAGGCAGGCCGCGAGCAGGGCCAGATCCTGCTGCTCGTTGGCGACGAAGGCGATCGCCGTGTAGGCGAGCAGGACGATCGCGCAGGAGCCGGCGGCAAGGCCGTCGAGGCCGTCGGTCAGATTGACGCCGTTGGAGGTGCCGGCGATGACGAGGAAGACGAGCACGAAGTAGAGGACCGGGCCGAGGTCGAGGCTGGCACCGCCGATGCGGAAGTAGAGGACCGGCTCGAGCCCGACCTCGTGGCGGGCGACCCACCAGAGGCCGAGCGCGAGGATCAGCTGGCCGAGCAGCTTCCAGCGCCCGGAGAGGCCGAGCGAGCGGCGTTTGACGATCTTGATGTAGTCGTCGGCGAAGCCGAGCGCCGCGCAGCCGAGGGCGACGCCGAAGACGGCCAGGCTCTGGGCGTCGCGATCGGAGAGCACCAGGTAGGGGACGCAGATCGCCGCGAAGATGATCAGCCCGCCCATCGTCGGCGTGCCGGCCTTGGCGTGATGCTCCTGCGGCCCGTCCTCGCGGATGTGCTGCCCAAACTCCCGCACCCGCAGGTATTCGATGAATTTGGGGCCGAGGAAGATGCAGATCAGCATCGCCGCCATCCCCGCGATCAGCACTTCCCCCATCAGCCGACCAGCTCTGCCAGCCCGGCGGCGACGGCCTCGAGACCGGCCGAGGCGCGAGCCCTTGACGAGGACGGCGTCGCCGGGCTCGAGCTTGGCCGCGAGCAGCTCGGCCGCCTCGGCAGGGTCGGCGACCAGCTCGTCGGGGTCGTAGTCGCGGGCCGGGAGGCCGACGCCGAGGATCATGTCGACGCCGGCTGCGCGGGCGTGCTCGCCGACCTCGCGGTGGAAGCCGGGCGCGCCGGGGCCGAGCTCGCCCATCTCGCCGAGCACGGCCACCATGCGCGGTGCCCCGAGCGTCGCGAGATCGTCGAGCGCGGCGCGCATCGACACCGGGTTGGCGTTGTAGCAGTCGTTCACGAGGACGATCCCGTCGACCGAGCTCGATGCGCTCGCTACGGAAGCGGGAGAATTCTATGTCCGCGGCGCGGTCGGCCATCTCCGCGAGCGGAGGCTCCGAGCGCGACGCCGACGGCGATCGCGGCCAGGGCGTTGGTCAGGTTGTGCGCCTCGGCGAAGGGGAAGTGGAAGCGCTGGCTGCCGAGCGGGGTCGAGACCGGCGCCTCGGTCGAACCCCGCCCCGACCTTCGACTGCGGCCGCCTCGACGTCGCCGCCGGGGCCGAAGCGCAGCAGCCGCGGCGCCCGCCCAGGTGCGGCTCGAGCTTGCCCGCCGCGACCGGGGCGATCGCGGTGCCCCGGCGCGGGAGGCGGCGAGGATCTCCGCCTTGGCCTCGGCGATCGCCGCCACCGTGCCCAGCAGCTCGACGTGGACCGGGCCGACGTTGGTGATCACCGCCACTTCGGGCTCGGCGATCGCGCCCAGCTCGGCGATCTGGCCGGCGCCGCGCATCGCCATCTCCAGCACCAGCGTCTCGGTGTCGTCGGGCGCTTCGAGCACGGTCAGCGGCAGGCCGATCTCGGTGTTGAGGTTCTCGCGGTTGGCGTGGACGCGGCCCGGCAGCAGCGCCCGGGCGATGTCCTTGACCGAGGTCTTGCCGACCGAGCCGGTGACGCCGACCACGCGGGCGCCGAGCGCCCGGCGCCAGGCGCGGGCCAGCGCCTGCATCGCGGCGAGCGGGATCGTCGGCCACGAAGACCCAGGCCCGCCCTTCGCGCTTGCCGGTTCGCCGCCGATCCGTGGGAAAGGAACCGCGGAACGGGACGACGACCACTCCCCAGGCCCCGGCTGCGATCGCCGCCGGGGCGAACTCGCCGCCGTCGCGGTTGGCGCCGCGCAGGCCGAAGAAGAGGTCGCCGGGGCCGCTCGCGCGGAGTCGATCGTCGCCCTCGCCGGCGTCCCCGGCTCGCCCTCGGCGACGACCTCGGCCCCCATCGCCGCCGCGATCTCCCTCGGCGTCAGCTTCACGCCGGGCTGCCCAGCTTCCGCAGCTCCTCGCGGGCGACCTCGCGGTCGTCGAAGGGGACCTTGCGCCCGCCCTCGAACTCCTGGCCCTGCTCGTGGCCCTTGCCGGCGATGACGACGGTGTCGCCGGGCTCGGCCCGGCCCAGCGCCAGGGCGATCGCGGCGCGACGGTCGACCTCGACCTCGACGCCGGCGCCGCCCGGCGGTCCCGGCGACGACTTCGGCGACGATCGCCTCCGGGTCCTCCGAGCGCGGGTTGTCGGAGGTGACGACGGCGAGGTCGGAGAGCTCGGCCCCGGCCCGCCCCATCTTCGGCCGCTTGTCGCGGTCGCGGTCGCCGCCGGCGCCGAAGACCGAGATCAGCCGCCCGGCGGTCAGCCGCCGCGCCGCCCGCAGCACGTTCTCCAGCGAGTCCGGCGTGTGCGCGTAGTCGACCAGGACCGACGAACCCCTGCCCCTCGTCGATCGGCTCGAACCGCCCCGGCACCCGCGCCGCCTGCGCCAGCCCGGCCGCCACCGTCTCCGCCCTCGACCCCCATCGCCTCCGCCACCGCAAACGCCCCCAACGCATTCGCCACATTGAAGTGCCCCGGCAGCCCCGTCCGCACCCGAACCTCGCCGCCGACGGGCCTCAAACGTCCGCCATTTGGACGTTCGAGGCCCATCGACCCGCGTTCACGGTGAACTGGGCGCCGGCGGCGTCGAAGCCGACGTCGTGGGCGGTGTAGTCGGCGTCGGCGCCCTCGGCGGAGAAGGTGACGCAGTCGAATTCCTCGGCGAGGCGGCGGCCGTAGGGGTCGTCGACGTTGACGACCGCCGTCCCCGGCCCGGCCTCGAACAGCTTGCGCTTGGCGAGGAAGTAGTCCTCCATGTCGCCGTGGAAGTCGAGGTGGTCCTGGGTCAGGTTGGTGAACAGCGCCACCTCGAAATGGATCGCGTCGGCCCGGTGCAGAGACATCGCGTGCGAGGACACCTCCATCGCGCAGGCCGCGTCCCCCCCGTCCAGCATCCGCCGGAACGTCCCCTGCAGATCGATCGCCTCCGGCGTCGTCCGCTCGACGCTCTCCTCCGCCCCGCCGACCACCTGCTTCACCGTCCCCAGCAGCCCCGTCGAGATCCCCGCCGCCTCGAGGATCTCCCGCAGCAGGAACGCCGTCGTCGTCTTCCCGTTGGTCCCGGTCACCCCGACGACCCGCAACTCCGCCGTCGGATCCCCGTAGAACCGCGCCGCCACCGGAGCCATAGCCGCCCGCGCGTCCGCCACGACGACCTGCGGCACGGCCACCTCCAACTCCCGCTCGACAACCAGCGCCACCGCCCCAGCCTCGACCACCCGAGCAGCAAACTCATGCCCATCGACCTTCTCCCCCGGCACACAGAAGAACAGCGTCCCAGGCCCAGCCTTGCGGCTGTCATAAGCAAGGTCGGCCACCTCCACGGACCCGTCCCCCGCGACCCGGGCCCCTACAACCTCCGCGGCAAGCGCATCAACCCTCATCAGAACCCGAGTCTAGGCCGGAGTCGGGTGCCCCTCCAGCGCAGCGGCGCTCCCTTTTCGCCTGCTCAACTCAGCGAGAGAGCAAGCTCCCCAGCGAAAAAGTCAGCAAGCAGGAGGGGCACCCGACTCCGGCCCGCTATTCGGGCGCCACACCGAGATAAGGAAGCGAGAAAGCCGCGATCTGGCCAAACGCCGGCGCCGCCACCGACCCCCCGTAGATATCCCCCTGCGGCTGATCCACGATCACCGCCGCCAGGAACTTCGGATCCTGCGCCGGCGCGAACCCGATGAACGAGGCCACGTACTTGCTTTCCGAGTACCCCCCGTCTTCGGCCACCTCGGCGGTGCCGGTCTTGCCCGCCAGCGTGTACCCGGGCACGCTCGACCTCCGAGGCCGTTCCGCCCGCCGCCAGCACCCCCTCCAGCATTTCCCGCACCTGCGCGGCGACGCCGGCGTCGATCACCCGGTGCCCCTTCGGCTCCTGCACCTTTTCGTCGCCGATCCGCTCGATCAGCTGCGGCTGCTTGAGGATGCCGCCGTCGGCGATCGCCGCGTAGCCGGCCATCATCTGCATCGGCGTCACCGAGATGCCCTGGCCGATCGGCATGTTGCCCATCGAGGAGCCCGAGTATTCGTCGAGGTTCGGCACGATGCCCTGCTCCTCGGCCGGGAACTGGACCCCGGTCGGGCGGCCGAAGCCGAAGCGGTCGACCCATTTGCTGAATTTTTCGGCGCCGATCTCGAGCCCGATCGTGACCGCCCCGACGTTGGAGGAGTGGGCGAGGATTTCGGCCACGCTCATCGTCTCGGTGCCGCGTTCCTCGGCGTCTTCGATCGTGCGGTCGGCGACCTGGATGCTCGGCGGCAGCACGAAGGAGGAGGTCGGCGTCACCAGTTTTTCCTGCAGCGCGGCGGAGACGGTGAACGCCTTGAAGGTCGAGCCCGGCTCGTAGGTGAAGCCGGTCGCCTTGTTGACCAGGTCTTCGTTGCTGGCGCTGGCGAGGTCGTTGGGGTCGACCGGCGGCCAGTTGGCCATCGCCAGGACCTGCGAGCTGCGCGGGTCCATCACGATCGCCGTCGCCCCCTTGGGCGCGTAGGTTTCGCCGACTTCGGCCAGCACCCGCTCGGTCTTCTCCTGGATCTGCGGATCGAGGGTGAGCTGGATGTCTTCGCCGTCTTCGGCTTCCTTCACGGTTTCCAGCCGGATCGGATCGCCGAGCGCGTCGTGGACGATGCGGCGTTCGCCGTCACTGGCGCCGAGCACCGATTCCTCGCCCGCCTCGAGCCCGGTCAGGCCCTGGTTTTCGGAGCCGACGGCGCCGACCACCTGGCCCGCCATTTCGCCCTGCGGGTAGGTGCGGCGGCTGTCGGGCAGCTCGCCGATCCCTTCCAGTTCCAGCCGTTCGATCCGCCCCGCCTGTTCGAGGCTGACTTTGTGGGCGATGTAGGAGAAGCCGCCTTCGGCGGTCAGGCTTTCCAGCACTTCCGCCTTGTCGAGGTCGAGGATCGAGGCCAGTTTCTTCGCCGCCTGCGGCGGGTTCTCGACCTGGTAGGGCGTGGCGAAGATCGTCGCCGCGTCCTCGGAGGCGGCGAGCTCGTTGCCGCTGCGGTCGAGCAGGCTGCCGCGCAGCCCCGGCACGGTCACGGTCTCGGTCTGCTGGCGAGGTCGCCTCGGAGGCGAGGGCGCCGCCCTGCACCCCCTGCAGCCAGAAGGCGCGCCCGACGATGACCAGGAAGCAGAGCAGGAAGCCGGCGAAGAGGAGGCCGATCCGGCGCTCGATCAAGCGCATCCGCGCCCGCCCCTACGCCGCCGGCGGCGGCGAGCCGCGGCCGCCGCGGTGGCGACGTCGTCGGGACCGGCCTCGGTGAAGTGGATGTCTTCGCTGGCCGGCATCGCCAGGCCCAGCGGCAGCCGCCGCCTGCGGATCGGGCCGGGGCTGGTGAGCTGCGCGTCGCGGCCGCGCAGGATCGGGTTCTCCTGGTCGAGCGCGGTGATCTCCGCGTCGATCTTGCCCGAGGAGGCGGCGAAGCTGAGCGTGACCACGTTGAGGGCGACGATCCCGACCAGCAGCACGCCGAGGACGGCGATCCAGGCGCGGCCGCGGGTCATCCGCACCATCAGGCCGGAGTCGGGGAGCTGGCCGACGGCGACCGCGGTGCGGCCGGCGAAGGGGATCAGCTGGCCGCCGACGGCGGCGGCGCGGCTGCTCGTGCGCGACCCGCCGCGGCGCCCGGGCCGGAGCCTGGCGGGCGCGCCGGCTTGCGCCCGGGCGCTTTCCGGGTCGGGGATTTGCGCGCGGGCGATTTACGCGCCGGGGCCTTGCGCGCGGGCGCCGGAGCGGCGACGGCGCGGCCTTTCGGGTCGGGCGGGTGCGCGGACGGCGCGCGCGGCGCGGCTTTTTTCTGCGGCGCCGGGCGGGCGCGGCGGCGGCCTTTCCGCGGCGGCGGCGAGGTGCGCGAGGGCGCCGGCGCCGGGGCGGTGCCGGCGCTTGGGAGCGGCGACGGCCATCAGGCGGTCTCCCCCAGCGGCGCGTCCTCGAGCTTGCGGGCGACGCGCAGGTGGGCCGAGCGCGAGCGCGGGTTGGCGTCGACCTCGTCCGGGCCTGGGGAGACGGCGCGCCGGGTCAGCAGCTCGGCCTCCGGCTCGTGACCGCAGACGCAGACGGGGAGCTCGGGCGGGCAGATGCAGCCGCGCGCCTTGCCGGCGAGGAACTGCTTGACCGGCCGGTCCTCGAGCGAGTGGAAGGCGATCGCGCCGAAGCGCCCGCCCACCGGCAGCATCTCCCAGGCCAGCGGCAGCGCCTGCTCGAGCGAGTCGAGCTCGCCGTTGACGGCGATCCGGATCGCCTGGAAGCTGCGCTTGGCGGGGTGGCCGGCGCCGAAGCGGGCCGCTGCCGGCATCCCGGCCTTGATCGCCTCGACCAGCTCGGAGGTGGTGCTGAGCGGGCGCCGGCGCCCGATCTCGCGGGCGATGCCGCCGGCGTAGCGCTCCTCGCCGAACTCGCGCAGGACCTGGGCGATCCGCGCCTCCGGCCACTCGTTCACGACCGTGGCCGCGTTCAGCTCCTGGCGCGTGTCCATGCGCATGTCCAGCGGCGCGTCATATGCGTATGAGAAGCCCCGCTCCCAGGCATCAACCTGCATCGAGGACATTCCGAGGTCTACATAAATCATCTCTGGGCGCAGCCCTTCGCCGTCGAGAGTGCGAAGACCTGCTGCAAAATCAACATTTAGGAAACGCGTCCGGCAGGGCGCCTCGACCGCGAACTCGGCGAAGCGGGCCTTGGCGGCGGGGTCGCGGTCGATCGCGATCAGGGTCCCGGCCGGGCCCAGCTGGGCCGCGATCGTCCGCGCGTGGCCGCCGCCGCCAAAGGTGCAGTCGACGGCCGTCTGCCCCAGCTCAGGGGCGAGCAGCGAGGTCAGCTCCGGCGCCATCACGGGCTCGTGGTCCATCATCGCCTCGAGATCGAGCGGCCGGCTGCCGACGACGTGCATCGGATTGCGGCCCGTCGACGGGTGGTTGTAATGGGCTTGGTTGCGGGCGGCATGAAGTCTCATGGTTACGCGGTGCCGGCGGCGGCAAGGCCCTCGGCGATCTCGGGGGCGGCGGCGTCGAGCTCCTCCTCCTGCTTGGCCCAGGCCTCGGCGTCCCAGATCTCCAGGTACTCCCCGGCCCCGATCACGACGCAGTTGCCGCCGAGCCCGGCGTGCTCGATCAGCGGCTTCGGCAGGCGGATGCGGCCGGCGGAGTCGAGCTTCTCGTCGAAGGAGCCGCCGTGGAAGCGGCGTCGCAGCTGGCGGGCGTCGCGGCCGAAGGGGCTGTGCGGCGAGAGGAAGGTGTCGGAGAGCTGCTCGAACTCCGCGGTCGTGTGGACCCAGACGCAGGGGTCGAAGCCCTTGGAGAGAACGATGCCGTCGGAGAGCGAGGCGCGGAACCGCGAGGGAACCGTGAGTCGATCCTTGGAATCGAGGCTGTGCTCGTAGAGACCCCGAAACGCCACCTCGGCAAGTCCTTTCTGAGCGGGAGGGCTGGGAAGGAGTTGGGACCGGAGTGATGAGGTGGGAGGAACCTCACCACCCCGGTCCTGGGCTTCAACTCGAGCGCCACAGTACCCCACTCTCTCCCACTTTGCAACACGACCTCCCTCTGCAAGCCCATTTGCATCCGCTGTCCGGCGCTGTAGGTTCAGCCCGGTGAGCACGCCCGAGCAAGCCAGTCCCCCGCTGGCGCCGCCTCCCGCCGCCGAGCCGGCCGCCGCGCCCGACGACGCCAACGACCTTCGCGGCACCTACTTCAAGCAGCTGCTGAGCAGCGGGCTGACCTGGGCCCTGATCCTCGGCGCGACGATCGCCGCCGGGGTCGCGGCGGCGATCTTCGTCGGCGCCGCGGTGGGCGGTGGCGCCGCCGTCGCCGTCTTCCTGGTCTCGCTGCTGGTCGCCTTCGGCATCGCCGACTCCCGCGCCGAGGAGGCCTTCTTCCAGATCTACGCCGGCCAGCACGGGCTCGAGCTCGGCGGCCGGGCACCGCTGCCACCGACGACGCCGCTGCTGCGCAAGGGCGACGACCGCTACGCCGAGCGCACCCTCTCCGGCCCGATCGGCGGCGGGGTCGAAGGCATCCTCGCCCTCTATACGTATGAGGAGGAGTCGCGCGACAGCGACGGCAACAAGGAGACCAACTACTACCGCTACACGGTCGGCCTGGTCCCGGTCCCGGAGTCGGCGGCGCTGGTGCCCGAGCTCTACTGCCAGCGCAAGTCCGGGCTGCGGGCGCTGGAGAAGTTCGAGGACGTCTTCCGCGGCGCCAAAGAGCGGGTCAACCTGGAGAGCATGGCGATGGGCGACAAGTACGAGGTCTTCGCCAACAAGGACCAGGACGCGGTCTGGCTGCGCCGCCTCTTCGCCCCCACCTTCATCATCTGGCTGACGGAGAGCGCCCCGAAGAAGTTCGCCTTCGAGCTGGTCGGCGGCACCCTCTGCTGCTACGTCAGCGGCCACAAGAAGAAGGCAGAGGAGCTGGACGAGATCAGCGCCGCCACCGCCGCCGTCGCAAAACGACTGCACGAGGAGTCGCTGGAAACCTCCTAGCCGGGCGCCGCCTCCTCCGCTCCCAGGCGGGCGCGCTCATAGACACCGAAGTGCTCGCGCCCGCCCTCCCGCGTCCGGGGGCGGCTAGAACCCCGCCAGCAGGGTGCCCGCGTTGGCGATCAGGCCGGCGGCGATCATCAACAGGACCGAGGGGACGAGGACGAGGGCGACGACGAGCTGGATCTTCGGGGCGGCGCGGGCGGCGCCCTCCTCGACCGCGCGGCGGCTGTCGCGGCGCAGGGCGGTGGCCTGACGCCGCAGCTGCTCGGCCAGGGGCGAGCCGAAGCGGCGCGAGCGCTCGATCGCCGCGACCAGGGTCGCCAGCTCGCTGCCGGGGACGCGAGCGCGGAGCGAGCGCAGGGCGGCGCCGAGCGGCACCCCGCAGGACAGCTCCGCCACGGTCAGCCGCAGCTCCTCGGCCAGCGGCCCCTCCCCCGCCCGCGCCAGCTGCTCCAGCCCCGCCGCCGGGCCGCGGCCGGAGCCGGCGCTGACCGCGAGCAGGTCGAGCGCGTCGGGGAGCGCTGCCAGCAGCCGCCGCTGCCGCCGCCGCGCCTCGCGCTCGAGCAGGGCGTCGGGAACGAGGAAACCGGCCGCCGGCAGCCCGATCGCGACCAGCAGCGCGGTCCGGCCCGGCGCCGCCGGCGCCGCGGCCAGGGCGGTGAGCCCGCCGCAGGCGGTCCCGGCGAGCTTCGCCGCCAGCACCGCGGCCAGCGGCAGCCGCTCCTCCAGGCCGGCGCGTCGCAGTCGTTCGGGCAGCCCCAGCCGCAGCGCCGCCCCGGCCGAGCGCCCCCGCAGCCCAAAAGGTGGTGCCGGCAGGCCGCGCCCCGCCCCGGCGGCGAGCAGCTCGCGGGCGGCGGCGAAGCCGAGCAGGACCGCGAGTGCCGCCAGCAGCCCGGCGGCGCTCACTCGGCCACCCGCGAGAAGCGCTTGATCGCGACGAACCCGACGCAGCTGAAAGACGGCGGCCAGGCTGAGCAGCAGCGCCGACGGCGGCGAGCCGAGCAGCTTGGCGACGAAGCCGGGCTGGATCAGCTCGGCGAAGAGGGCGCCGCCGCTGGGCATCGCCACCACCAGCAGGCCGGTGAAGCGCGCCTGGGCGGTGGCCGAGCGCGCGTCCTCGGCGACCCGGTCGCGCTCGGCCGCGCCGGCGGCGAAGCGGCGCAGGAGCCCGGCCAGATCGCCGCCGGCGAGCCGCTGGCTGAGCAGGGCGGCGGCGAAGGCGTCGACCCGCTCCGAGCGCATCCGCCGCCGCCAGCCCTCGACCGCCGCGGTGGTGGCGGCACCGAGGTCGAGCTCGGCGCCGAGCCGGGCCAGCTCCGCCGCCGGCGGCCCGTCCAGCGAGGCCGCCGCGGCCGGCAGCGAGGCCCGCAGCGAGCGCCCGGCGCTGAGCGAGTCGGCGATCGCGGTCGCGACTTCCGGCAGCGAGCGCTCGACCGCGAGCCGGTAGCGACGGCGGCGACTGGAGACCGCCCAGCCGGCGAGCGCCGGCCCGGCGACCGAGAGCGGCAGGGCCAGCGCCGGCCCGGCCAGGAACCAGCCGCCGAGCACCGCGGCGCCGGCCCCGAGCGCGGCGAGGCGGCGGCGCTCGGCGCCCGAGGGCGCGTAGCCCTCGCGGCCGGCGCGGCGCAGCGGCTCCAGCGCCAGCCGCAGCCAGCGCGCCGCGGCCGGGCTGGCCAGCAGTGCCTCCCGCGCCGCCAGCGCCAGCAGCCCGCCGGCCGCCGCGCCGAGCAGCGCCGGCAGCAGGCCCGGGGCGCCGCTCACGGGGCTGCGGCCGGGGCGAGGGTGCGTACGGCGGTGGTCCCCGCCGCCCGCACCACCTCGGCGATCTCGGTGACGACGCGGGCGCCGTCGGCGCGGCGCTCGAGGTGGACGACGAGGTCGATCCCGCGCTGCACCTGTTCGGCGACCGCCGCGTGCGGCAGGCCGACCCCCGCCATCAGCGCCAGCGTCTCCAGCCGGCTGAGCGCGTCGGCGGGCGAGTTGGCGTGGACGGTCGAGAGGGCGCCGTCGTGGCCGGTGTTGAGGGCGGTGAGGAGGTCGAGCGCCTCCGGCCCCCGGACCTCACCGATCACGATCCGGTCGGGGCGCATCCGCAGGGCGTTGCGGAGCAGGTCGCGGATCGAGACCTGGCCGCGGCCCTCGACCCCGGCCGGGCGGCTCTCCAGCCGCACCACGTGCGGCTGCTGCAGCCGCAGCTCGGCCGCGTCCTCGATCGTCACCACCCGCTCGCCCGCGTCGATGAAGCCGGAGAGGGCGTTGAGCAGGGTCGTCTTGCCGGAGCCGGTGCCGCCGCTGACGAGGATGCTGCGGTGCCCGGCGACCGCCGACCGCAGCGAGTCGCGCTGCCCCGCGGTCAGGGTGCCGAGCGCGACCAGCTCCTCGGGGCCGGGCCGGCGGGCGCCGAAGCGACGGATCGAGAGCAGCGGCCCGTCGATCGCCAGCGGCGGGATCACGACGTTGACCCGCGAGCCGTCGGCAAGGCGGGCGTCGACCATCGGGCTGAGCTCGTCGACGCGGCGCCCCAGCGGCGCCAGGATCCGCTCGATCGCGTTGCGCAGCTCCTCCTCGTCGGCGAAGGCGACGTCGGTCGCCTCGATACGACCGCCGCGCTCGACGTAGACGGTGCCGGGCCCGTTGACCATCACCTCCTCGACGGCAGGGTCGGCGAGCAGGACCTCGAGCGGGCCGAGGCCGACGCTGTCGCGGACGATCCTGGTCGCGATCTCCTCACGATCGCCCGCTCCGAGCAGCACCGCCTCCTCCTCGACGAGCGCGCGCACAGCCTCGGTCAGGTCACCGCCCTCCGTGTCGCCGCGCGCCGCCGCGGCCCGCCGGCGCTCGACCAGCCGGCCGCGCAGCGCCGCCGCCAGCTCCGCCACGTTTCGCTCGTGCACCTCCACTTCAACCCCGCGCCAGCAGGGTCACCTGGCGGGCGTAGCTCTCGGCCGCGATCAGGCGCAGGGCCTGGCCGCGGGTCAGCCCCAGCGTCGCCGCGGCGACGCCTTCGGCTTCCGTTCCGTCGGCCCCCGGGCCCAGCGCCAGCAGCGGCACCGCGGCGGCAGCGACGTAGGTCCGGCCCGGGCCCGGGCCGCTCGGTTCGGTCGTCACCACCACGTCGACCGCTTCTCCGACCGGCTGCGCCCCGGCCACCAGCAGCGCCTCGGCACCGCTGACCGCGATCTCCACCGGGTGGCGCCCGCGTCCGAGCCCGAGCCCATCCGCCGGGCCCGTCCGCGGCGGCCGCAGCTGCGAGGCGAGCAGATAGGAGCCGGCCGGGAGCGCCGCCGTCGGCGCCAGGCCGATCGCCTCGGCCGGGTTCTCGAGCGTGCCGGGCGGGACGAACCGAGCCGGGACCCGGCGCAGCTCCAGCTCCGCGGCCGCCTCGCCCGGGTCGATCTCCCGGCCGGCGTCGAGGTCGGCGGCGGCGACCACCACCGGCCGCAGGGCCCCGTAGCCGTGGGCCACGCTGGCCCCGTAGCTGTCGGCGATCGCCGCCGCCACCGCGGCCGCGCAGAGGGCCGCGAGAGCGAAGGCGAGCGCCCGTCCGCGGCGGCTCATGCCGCACCCGCCCCACCTGCCAGTGGCAGCTCGAGGATCGCCTCCGTCGCCCGCGCCGAGAAGCGAAGCTGGAAATGGCCGCCGTGGTCGGCCGCGACCCGCCGCACCACGCGCAGGCCGTGACCGTGGCGCCGGCGTCCCCCGAGGTGGGCAATCAGGTCCACCGGGCTCGGTCGCCGAGCGGGCGGGGAGCCGCGACCGCGGTCGACGACGGCGAGCCGCAGCCGTCCCCCCTTGACGCGGGCTTCGATCGCGATCTCGGGCCCGCCGTGCTCGATCGCGTTCGCCACCAGGTTGTCGAGCGCCCGCGCGACGGCGCCGCGATCGGCCGCGATCGCCGCCTCGCCAGCCAGCCAGCACAGCGAGAGCGAGCGGCCGGTGAGAGCGGCGCGGGCCCGCCAGCGCCCGACCGTGGAATCGAGCAGGGGCCGCGCCGGCCCCGTCTCGAGCGGCGACGCCGGCGGCTCGCCGTTGATCTCCCGCTCCAGCCGCTCCAGGGCGACGGCGGCCATCCGCACCGAGCCCTGGATCGCCGCCGGCTCCAACCGCACCGTCCCCGGCGCTACCAGCGCCAGGGTCTGCAGCGGGCGGCGCAGCTCGTGCAGGGCCTCGTTCAGGGCGGTGCGCCGCCGTCCCGTGCGCAGGCCCTGGACCGCGACCGCCGCGGCCAGGGAGGCGCCGAACGGCCAGGCTGCGGCGATCTCCGCCAAAGCCGGCGTCAACTCGGGTTCCCCGCGGTCCAGATCGACATGGCTCCCCAAGAGGCCGGGCGCCGCGTTCTCTCCCCCCAAGGGGCGCGCGAAATTGCGCACCCGCCGTCCCAAAGCGGTCTCGGCCAGGCGCCTCGGGCCGACAGGTGCGCATGGATAAGACCGCCTTAGCGCTAAAACAGGTTCATACGTTCTCTGATTGGTGGCAACCTGAGCGCCTCGCTTTTAATTTTTCGCATTGGAAAAGGCCATCGAAGGCGGAAACGACGGAGCGTTTTGGAATACTTGATCCAGAAACCAAGGTGGAAACCATCCCAGCCACCCGCCCCGGCCCCCCAATGAGAACGGAGAATTTCCCTGTGGCCCAGACCAAGACCTCCCCAGAGGGCATCACCCAGCAGCTCGCCAAGGCCCTCGCCCATCCCCTGCGGGTGAGGATCCTCTCCTCCCTCCACAAGGGCGTCTCCAGCCCCAACCAGCTTTCCCAGGAACTCGGCGAGCCGCTGGGCAACGTCAGCTACCACGTCAAAACGCTGCTCGAGTACGACTGCGTCGAACTGGTGAAAACGGAGCCCCGCCGCGGTGCGGTCGAGCACTTCTACCGGGCCACCGAGCGCGCCTTCTTCAGCGCCAGCGACTGGGAGAAGATCCCGGCCTCCGCCCGCAAGGGCATCTCCGGCTCGATCCTCGAGACCGTCGGCCACGACGCCACCGACGCGCTGATGGCGGGCAGCATCGACAAGCGGGTCGACTCGCACGTCAGCCGCACCCCCCTGATCCTCGACGACAAGGGCTGGACCGAGATCACCGCCCTGCTCGCCGACACCCTCAACCGGGCGATCGAGATCCAGGAGGAGGCGGCCACCCGCCTGACCAAGGAGAAATCCGACCCGATCAACACCAGGCTGGCGATCCTCCACTTCGAGGCGCCCGAGGGCAAGAACGGCAAGTAGCGCCGACCCGGAGCTCAGCCGTCGATCAGGCGGTAGCCGATCCCCCAGCAGTTGACGATGTAGCGGCTGTGCTCCGGGTCCAGTTTCCTCCGCAGGCGGCTGGCGTGCGAGTCCAGCGTCCGCGTCTTGCCGGGATTGCGGTAGCCCCAGACCGTCTCCAGCAGGTCCTCCTTGGTGAAGACCCGGATCGGGTCGGCGGCGAGGGCCCGCAGCAGCGTGAACTCCTTCTTCGCCAGGGCCACCTCGCGGTCGCCGACCAGCACCTTGCGGCGCAGCGGGTCGACCAGCAGCTCGCCGACCCGGATCGGGCCCTCGCGGCGGCTGGCGCGGCGGCGCAGGACGGACCCGATCCGGGCCCGCAGCTCTTCGAAGTTGAAGGGCTTCGTGAGGTAGTCATCCGCCCCGGCGGTGAGGCCGCGGACCCGGTCGGTCTGCGCCCCGCGGCCGGTGAGGACGATCACCGGCAGCTCCGGGTCGAAGCGCGAGTCGACCCCATCGGCGGTGCGGATCTCCCGCAGCACGTCGAGCCCGGAGGCGTCGGGCAGAGAGAGATCTAAAAGCAGGAGGTCCGGGTGGTTGTAGCGGCAGAGGCGCAGCGCGTCGGAAGCGCTCGGCGCCGGCATCACCCCGAAGCGGTCGGCCATCAGGTGGTCGCAGAGCAGCTCCAGCGTCATCGCGTCGTCCTCGCAGACGACGACGCTGGCGATCTCTTGGCGGTGGGGCAACATCGACCCCCTAAGGCGCGGAGCCGTCAAGACTCTCCCCCCTCCGGCGACGGGACCTCGAGGACCGCGGCGGCACCGCGGTGCCAGAGCAGCCGGCGCGGCGGCACGGCGCGGTGGACGGCGAGCTCGCGCCCGTCCTCGTCGAGGAAGGCGAGGTCGAGGGCAAAGCGCATCGCGAAGGTGTGGACGCCGGCGCAGCGCGGGATCAGCAGGCCCGGCCCCGCCCGCTCGCGTGCCAGCCCCGCCAGGCCGAGCAGGCGGCTGCGGAAGGTGGTCGCGACCGGCACGGTGCGGCCACGGACTCGGCGCCGGGGCAGCGCCCGGAAGCGCCTGTGCTCGTCTGCTGCGGACACGACGGGGTGAAGTGCCGCCGCGGCCCGACCTCTCCCCCCTTCGGCCTCGGTCTACGCTCTCACCTATGGCCAGCCCGCCCAAGGTCGCGATCTTCGGGCCGAGCCCGATGCTCTCGGTCACGGTCGAGGCGCTGACCGCCACCGGCGGCGACGACATCCACGTCCATGCCGCCGGGCAGGGCGTCTGGGTGGCCCGGATGGCGGCTGAGCTGGGCACCGAGGCCGTCCTCTGCGGCTTCTGCGGCGGCGAGTCGGGCGCGGTCCTGCGGCGGCTGCTGGAGCAGCTGCCGATCGAGCTGCGCCTGGTCGAGACCGGCGCGGGCAGCGGCGCCTATATCCACGACCGCCGCGACGGCGAGCGCCGGCCGGTCGCCCAGAGCGCCGCGATGCCGCCCTCGCGGCACGAGATCGACGACCTCTTCTCGGTCACCTGCGCCGCCGCCCTCGACGCCGACGTCCTCGCCCTCTGCGGGCCCTACCCGGGCGAGGCGCTGCCGCTGGAGATCTACGGCGCCCTGGTCGCCGACGTGCGCGCGAACGGGACGCCGGTCGTGGTCGACCTCTCGCCACCGCGCCTCGACAGCGCCCTCGAGGGCGGGCCCGAGCTGATCAAGATCAACGACTGGGAGCTGGCCACCTACGTCACCGGCCCGGTCGACACCGAAGCGCGAGCGCGGGCGGCGGTGGAGAAGCTGCTCGACGCCGGCGCCCAGGCGGCGATCATCACCCGCGCCGGGGAGCCGGCGCTGGTGGTCCGCGGCGACGAGGCCTGGGAGTTGATTCCACCCCGTTTCGGGCGCGGCTCGCGCGAGGGCTGCGGCGACTCGATGATGGGCGCGCTGGCAGCCTCGATCGCGGCCGGTCTCGACTGGGAGGAGACGCTGCGCACCGGCGCCGCCGCCGGGGCGGCCAACTTCCTCCGCCACGGCCTCGGCAGCGGCTCCCGCGGCGTCGTCGAGGAGCTGGTCGCGAAGGTCGAGCTGCGCCGGCTCGGCTAGAGCGAGGGCGCGAAGGGCGGCTCGAGCGGCGCCCCGCTGACGATCGCGCGCGGGGCCGTCTCCGCCATCCACTCGATCCGCGGCGCCAGCTCGGCGACGGCACCGAGGCGCTCGAAGGCAGGCGAGAGCCGCAGCGGGCGGCCGCCGAGAGAGCTGTGGGCATCGCTGCTGAGGAGGTGGACGAGGCCGGCTTCGGCCATCGTCAGCATTCCCGCCGCCATCTCCTCGCGGAGGAAGAAGTCGGCGGTGGCCTGGATCAGGGCACCCTCGGCGACGAGGGCGGCCATGCGCTCGAACATGTCGGCGGAGAGGTGGCGCTCGGGGTGGGCGATCAGGGCCCGGTGGCCGCGCTCGGCGAGGTGTCCGACCCGGCGCAGCAGGGTGTCGCCGAGCGGCCCCGGCGCCGGCTCCAGCAGGACCCAGCGGCCGCTGCCGAGGGACACCAGGGCCAACTCCTCCGCGCCGAGATCCTCGACCGCGGTCTCGGCGACCTCCCCGCCGGCGAGGACCTCGACCGCGATCCCCCCCTCGCGCAGGCGGGCGTTGACCGCCTCGACCCGGTCGGCCATCTCCTCGATGCGGACGTCGTGGTCATGGCGGATGTGGGGGGTCGCGCAGACCGCCTCGATCCCGTCGGATTCGGCCTGCAGAGCCATCGCGACACTGTCGTCGAGGCCGCGCGAGCCGTCGTCGAGCTGCGGCAGGATGTGGCAGTGGAGGTCGATCATCTGCGCCTCGCTTCGGGGAATCGGCCCCATTCCCTGCGGCCGCGAGTGCAAACGGCCGTTCAGCGACCGCCCCGAACAGGCACCGGCGTACGATGATCGGCAAGATCATGGACCTGTTCCGCGGGGCTTGCGGAGCAGATGGGCTTCAACTCAAATGGACAAGAAAACGACCCGCCGAGGGAACTACGAGTCTGGCTCCGATTACGTACTCGAGTACGGGGAGCTCCGCTTCGCCTTCAACGAGGGCGACTTCGGGCAGCGGGTCGAGCAGGCCGCGGTCAAGCTCGGCTTCGTCCACCAGGGCTTGAGCCAGGAGGAGCTGGACGACCTCCTCGACCTCGCCGTCAGCGGCGAGATCGCCGAGCCCTCCTCCGCCCTCGGCGAGCACATCAACGAGAACTGGGAGGACCTGGTCGGTCCCTCCAACCGCAGCCTCGTCCACTGGATCCGCCGCCTCGTCTTCCGCGGCGCCTGGCTCGACCAGCGGGTCAAGGAGGGTGAGCTCGACGTCGTCTTCGACGAGCGCACCCAGACCTTCGGCTACGTGCAGCCGGAGCGCAGCGCCGAGCTGATCGAGCTCTCCAAAGAGCCGAGCTGGCGCCGTATTGCCTATAGACGCTAGACCTGAGCTTTTCCGACCAAGCAGGTCAAGGACGCAGGGAGCGCTGTGTGCTCTGCACACAAGCGACCGAGGACGCAGAGATGCGCCGGTCGGAAAAGCTCAGGGGCGCTCCAGCGCTGCGACTACGGTGAGGGTGCCGGTGCCCCCGGCGATGCGGCCGGCGTCGAAGAACTGCTTGGCGGCGTCGGCGTCCTCGTAGGCCTCGCCGAGCCGGGTGAGCGAGTCGACGAGGAGGATCACGTCGTCGCCGGCGGCGGCGCGGGCGCTGGCCTGGGCGAGCGCGTCGCTGGCGTGGCGCGGCTGCCCCGCGGCGACGATCTCGGCCTTGGGCGCGTCGCGGCGCCAGTCGGCCAGCTCCTCGGGGCTGGGGTCGACCAGCAGCGCCACCGGGTCGGGGCCGTCGGAGTCGGCGGAGAGGTCGGCGGCGATGCCGCGCAGCAGCCTGGTGCAAGCCTCGCGGGTCTCGGCGCAGAGCAGCGCCTGGCGGCCCGCCTCGGGCGGCAGCAGCAGCCCCTGCAAGGTCACGCCCTCCTGCTTGCCGCGGCGGCCGAAGCGACGGCGGCGGCGGCGTTTGGGACGGGAAGCCTCGGGCGCGGCGACGGCCGGGGCGGGCGGCGGCGCGGGTGCCCGCGGCGGCTCTGGAGCCCGCTCGGCCTCACGGGGCTGCCGCGGCTCACGCGGTGCGCGCGGCTCGCGGCCGGAGCCGCGGCTCTCGCCCTCGCCGTCGGCTTTGGCGCCGGCGCGGCGGCGGCGCCGGCGCGGTCGCTCGCCCCCCTCGCCCCGGGTGGCGGCGGCAGACTGGCGGCCGGAGGAGCGCTCGCGGCTCGGCGCGGAGGCGGCGCTCGAACCGGAGTCCTCGCCGGCCAGCTTCGCGATCAGCTCGGCCCGGGGCAGCATCCGGTAGCGCTCGACGCCGGCCTCGGCGGCCAGCGTGTGCAGCTCGGCAATGTGTTTGCTTTCCAGCTCGGTCTTGGTCATCGGCGGCAGGTTATTCAACCCGCAGCGGCGGGGTCGATGCCCTCCAGGGCGGCGGCCTGCGGCCAGGCCTCGGCCTCCTGCTTGACCTGCCGCCGCGACCAGCCCAGCTCGGCCCCGAGGACCGCCGCGATCGGCCGCACCGAGTCGGCCTCGCGCAGCTGCGGCGCCGCCAGGATCCCCAGCCGGGTGCGGCGCAGCAGCACGTCGGCGACGCAGCGGGCCTGCTCGCGGCGGGCGGCGATCGCCACCTCGGCCAGCAGGTCGGGGCGGCCGGGGACGATCGGCGCCGCCAGCTTCGGGTCCTCGCGCACGAGGTCGAGGACGGCGCGGGAGGCGTGGCCGTAGCGGAAGGCGAGCTGGCCGAGCGAGTCCTCGCTGACCCCCTCGGGCGCCTTCAAATCCTCGGCCCGTGCCTCCATCCCGAGCGGGATCTCGGCCGTGTGGCAGGGCGCGCTGCGGCCCTCGCGCTCGACCAGGCGGTCGACGGTCTGCTTCGCCATCCGCCGCCAGGTGGTGAGCTTGCCGCCGGTGATCGTCAGCATCCCCGAGGAGGTCTCGTAGAGCTCGGCTTTGCGCGAGATGTCGACCGACTTGCGCGGATCGCCGGTCGAGATCAGCGGCCGCACGCCGGCGTAGGCGCCGACCAGGTCGGACTGGGACAGCGAAGTGCCGAAGAACTCGTTGACGGCGTCGAGCAGGTACTCGGTGTCGGCGGCGGCCGGCTTGGGGTGGGCGGTGTCGCCCTCGAAGTCGTTGTCGGTGGTGCCGATCAGAGTGCGGCCGTACCAGGGCAGCGAGAAGATCATCCGCCCTTCCCCGGCCGGGACGATGCAGGCGGCCTGTCCCATCGGCAGGTCGGCCGCGTCGAGGACGAGGTGGGTGCCGCGGCTGGGCGCGATCCGCGGCACGTCCTCCTCCCCGGCGATCTCCTCGGGACGGATGCGGTCGGCGAAGACGCCGGTCGCGTTGACGACGTGGTCGGCGCCGACCTCGAAGCGCTCGCCCGACGCGGACTCGACCGCGGCGACCCCGGCGGCACGGCCGTCGACCGTCAGCACCTCGGTCACGTTGGCCCCGTTCAACATCACCGCGCCGAAGCGCTCGGCCTCGCCGAGCACGGTCAGGACCAGGCGCACGTCGTCGGTCTGGCAGTCGTAGAAGAGGTAGGCGTCCTTGGGGTCGCGGGCGGTCAGGGCGGGGACCAGTTCCAGCACCTCCTCGCGGTCGATCGTGCGGTGACGGTCGGGCGACCAGTAGAAGTCCTCGTCCTCCTCCTTGGAGGCGCGCAGCTCGCGACGGCTGCGGCCGACCCGGGTCGTCGCCATCACGTCGTACATGTTCAGCCCGAGACCGAGTTTGCGATCGCGGCGCTCCTCGCCGAGGGCGGCGACCAGGAACGGGGTCGGGTAGACCAGGTGCGGCGCCAGCTGCACCATCAGCTGGCGCTCCAGCAGCGCCTCGCGGACCAGGCCGAGGTCGAAGTTCTGCAGGTAGCGGAGGCCGCCATGGACCATCTTCGAGGAGCGGCTGGAGGTGCCGACGGCGTAGTCGCCGCGCTCCAGCAGGGCGACCGAGTAGCCGCGCGAGGCGGCGTCGAGGGCGACCCCGGCGCCGGTGATGCCGCCGCCGATGACGACGACCTCGAAGCGCTGGCCGGCGATCGCCTCGATCGCGTCGGCGCGGGTCAGCATCGGCGCTCGGGGGGCCGGGGCGCCATCAGTCGAGGAAGACGGTGGTTTCGGTGACCGGACGCTCAGGGACCGGCCGCGGCTGGCGCGGCTGGCCGAGGTGGAGGAGGCCGACGAAGCCCTGGCCGGCGGGCAGGCCGACGGCGGCCCGTCCCTCCTCGCCACGCAGCAGACCGGGGCTGCGCCAATAGCCGGCGAGGCCGCGGGCGTGGGCGCCGAGCAGGACGATGTAGGCGGCGACCGCGGTCGCGTGCAGGTCCTCCTCGCGCTGGACCGGGTCCTCGTCCAGCAGCGAGGAGACGACGACCAGGGTCGGGCAGCGGTCGAGCTTGGCGGCGCCCTCGGGCCCGGCGGCCCGTTTCAGCCGCGCCAGCGCGGCGGGGCCGACGACCCGGAAGCGCCAGGGCACGGTGAGGTGGTGGTTGGGCGCCCATTCGGCCAGCTCGAAGAGCTGCTCGAGCTGCTCGCGCGGCACCGGCTCCGGCCCGAAGGCCTTGTGCGTGCGGCGGGTCCGTATCGCCGTCTCGACGTCCATCGGTCGAGGGTATCGGCCCGCCTGGCCCGAGCTAGAGGCCGTAGCGCTGATGCATCCAGAGCTTGCGGGCGCCGAGGGCGGCGGCGAAGAGGAGGGCGCCGGCCAGCAGGCCCAAAGCGATCGCGCCGGCGGGGCTGCTCGAGTCGCTGTCGGAAGACTCGCTCGACGCGGACGTCTTCGTGGCGGGGGTGGCGGACCCCTCCCTCTCTCGCTCCGCGGGCGGAACGCCGGTGGCTGGCGCCGCGGGGGTGGACTGGCCCGGGGAGCGCAAAACGTTCGGGAGGGGTCCGCCACCACCGCTCCCAGGAGCCGGCGGCGGGACGGGCGAGGGTTCCGAGGCGGTCGAGGGGCCCGTCGATGGCGGCGCCGAGCTGGGCGGTGAGGTGGTCAGACCCGGGATCAGGCCGCCGGGTTCGGAGCTGGTTGGAGATGGCCTGGGCTCGCGAGGCGGCAGTGGGACGGGGTAGAAGTCGCCCGCCGCGGCCACGAGGACCTGGCCGGTGACCCAGACCGGGGTCTGGTCGCTGTCCTTCGAATAACGGTAGTGGCCGTCCTTTGCCTGCTGGGCGGTGAGGTAGTCGGGGGCGCTCTTGCCGCCGCGGCGGAAGGAGGCCGGGTCGCCGCCGTAGGCGAGGATGCCCTCGATCGCCCAGGCGGTCGACTGGGTGTTGACCGCGCCGTTGCCGCCGAGCGGGAAGCCGCCGCCGGAGCGCTGCGCCTGGCGCAGGTAGGAGAGGCCGCGACCGGCCGCCTTGGAGCTGGGCGAGAGCGCCTGCATGACGGCGCCGGTGCCGTCGGCGGTGCTGGGCGAGCCGGGGACGTCGCCCCAGCCGCCGTCGTCGTTCTGGACCTGGTTCAGCCAGGAGAGCGACTGCTCCAGGCCGCCGGCGGCGCCAGCGGCGCGCAGGGCGATCACCGCGAACGCGGTCGACCCGGGCCAGCCTTCGTAGGAGCCGTCGTCGCGGCGCTTGGCGAGCAGGCGGGAGACGAGGTTGACGCCGCCGAACCCGCGCGGGTCGACGCCGGCGCTCTCGAGGGCGAGGATCGTGCGGGCGAGGTCGCCGGGGCTCCGCAGCTCGATCGATCGCCCCGCGCAGGAAGTCGACCGGGGTGTGGCCGTGGTCGGCGACGTCGAGCGGGTTGCGGCCCGCGGCCGCCAGGCCCAGCATCGCCCAGGCGGTCATCTCCGGGCCGGAGTCGTCGCCGGGCGCGGAGCCGAAGCCGCCGTCGCGGTTCTGCACCGACTGCAGCCAGCTCGCGGCCCGGCTCACCGGGGAGGCCTGGGCGCGGCTGGGCGCCAGCGCCCCGAGCGCGAGGGCGGCGAGGAGCAGGGCGACGATGCCGCCGCCGCGCAGGGCCGGGGTCAGGCCGCCGGCGGCGGGCGGCGCGGAGTCTCCCCGGCTCCACTCGAAGCGCTCGCGGAAGCGCGAGAGCATCCGCACCAGCGCCGGCCCGGCGACCAGGGCGAGGGCGACGTTGCCGGCGGCGTGGGCGAGGTCGAAGGGGATCGCCCGCGCCTCCAGCACGCCGAAGCGCTCCAGCGAGAGGTCGCCCCCGTAGGTCGCCATCAGGGAGAAGTTGAGCAGCGCTCCGTAGGCGATGCCGGCGAAGCCGCAGACGGCGGCGAGGCCGAGCCGGCCGACGTTGCGCCCGCCCAGGGCGAGGGCGGCGCCGAGGATGCCGCAGAGCCCCCAGCCCGCCATCTGCCAGGGGGTCCAGGGGCCCTGCCCGAACCAGAAATTGGAGACGAGCGCGGCGAGGGCGCCGACCGCGAAGCCGGGGGCGCCGCCGAGCGCGTAGCCGGCGAAGATGACGATGTCGGTCGTCGGCTTGACGTTGGGGAAGGCAGCGAAGGCGATGCGGCCGGCGATCGCCAGCGCCGCCAGCGCCGCGACCAGGGCGACCACCTGCGAGGGCGGGCGCGAGCGCTCGTACCAGGCGAAGCCGGCCAGCAGGACGGCGCCGAGGATGAGGAAGCTGACCAGCTCCCAGCTCACTCCCCCCCACCGCCTTCGCCGCGCAGCACGGCGGCACCCTGCTCAGGAGTGACGACACCGGGCAGGTCGAGCACGCGGGCGACCTCGGTCGCGAAGTACCAGCCGCCGGAGAGGATCTCGCTGGCGGGGCCGTCGGCGATCACTACGCCGTCGCCGAGCAGGACCACGCGCTCGGCGAACTCGGCCGCGAACTCGACGTCGTGGGTGGCGACGACGACGCCGGCGCCACGCCCGGCGAGGTCCCCGGTCAGGGCGACCAGGTCGGCCTTGCGGGTGCGGTCCATCCCCCGGGTCGGCTCGTCGAGGGCGACCAGGCCGGGCAGCGCCTCGCCCTCCGTCTGCCCGGCCAGGGCGATCGCCAGGGCCAGCCGCTGGCGCTCGCCGCCCGAGAGGTCGCGCGGGTCGGCGTCGATCGCGTGCTCCAAGCCGACCACGCGCAGGGCGGCCAGCCCGGCCTCGCCGGGCAGTTCGTCGCCGACGCGCTCACGGACCAGGTAGTCGCTGGGGTTCTGAGTCAGCAACGCGATCCCACCTAGCGTCTCGATTTTTCCCCGCACCGGATCGATCAACCCGGCTGCCGTCTTCAGCAACGTGCTCTTCCCGGCCCCGTTGCGCCCCATCAGAGCAACCCGTTCACCGCGCTTTACCTCTAGGTCGATACCCCGCAAGACGTCGCGAGCCTCATCCCCCCGCACCAGCTCCACCCACAACCCGCGCGTCTCCAGGGCGGCCGTCGTGAACGGGGTGTCGGACCCCCTCCGAACGTCTTCAACTTCTCGGCTGACAGGCCCACGGCCAGCCGCAGGCTCTCCACCCGAGCAAGTTAAGAGAGGGGGGGGTCCGACACTCCTTTCCACTAGCTCTCCTGACGCGAGAAGCTGGCGGGCTTGACGGACACCCGTGGGAAGGCGCTCGATTCCGGCCAATGAGAAGAGGCGGGCGGCGGGGGTGCTCAGGGCCGGGTCGACTACATGCGACCAGGCGAGGAAGTCGCCGGGGGCGCCGTCGAAGGCAATCGCGGCGGCGTCCATGGCGACGACCCGGTCGGCGGCGGCGAGACAGCGCTCGAGGCGGTGTTCGGCAAGCAGGACGGCCACTCCCCACTCCTCGTTGAGGCGGCGCAGGAGCCAGATCAGCTCGTCGCCGGCGACGGGGTCGAGCTGGGAGGTCGGCTCGTCGAGGAGGACCAAGTTGGGGCGGGTGACCAGGGCGGCGGCGAGGGCGACGCGCTGGAGCTCGCCGCCGGAGAGGGTGTCGACGGTGCGGCCGAGCAGGTGCGGGATCGCCAGGGCCAGGGCCACCTCCTCGACGGCGCGGGCGCGCGAGCCCGGATCGTCGCCGCGCATCTCCAGCGGCAGCTCGATCTCGGCGGCGACGGTGGTCGAGACGACCTGGGTCTCGGGATCCTGGGCGACGTAGCCGACGACTGCGGCGAGCTCCCCCGGCCCCGACTCGATCGCATCGAGGGCGCCGACGGCGACGGTGCCGTCGATCTCGCCACCGTGGAAGTGGGGCACGAGGCCGCAGGCGGCTTTGAGCAGGGTCGACTTGCCGGATGCGGAACGGCCGGCGAGGAGGACGAACTCGCCGGGGGCGATCTCCAGGGAGACGGCGGCGAGGGCGGGTCGCGGGGCTCGCGGGTAGGCGTAGCTCAACCCGGCGATCGCGAGGGCGGGCGCGGCGCCGCGCCGAATCGCCAGCTCAGACACCGGGAGCCTCCCGAGGGATGGGCGCAGCCCCGGGGCCACGCGGCACCACGGGGTCGACGGGCCGCAGACGTCCGCGATCTGGACGCCTCCGGCCCGTCGACCGGCGGTTGCGTCGGAGGGGGGCGAGGCCGCTGAGGACGAGGAGGATCGAGAGGGCGATCGTGGCCGGGCCGAGGCCGAAGTGGATCGTCGGGTAGGCGTGGAAGTCGTCGGCGCCGAGCGCCTTGGCAGCGATCGCGGCGAGCAGCACCAGCGCCCCGGCCAAGTAGAAGCGCCGGTCGTAGCGCGAGCGTCGCTGCCTCCGCGAGGGTTCGGTTCGCCCTCCCAGAGATGACAAACCGAACGCTCGCCGCGATTCGAGGCTGTAGCCGCGCAGCTCCAGGGTGGCGGCGACGTCGACGGCGCGGTCGAGCGAGCCGGCGAGCAGGCGCCGGGCCAGCGGGGCGCGGCCGGCCGCGGCGGCGCCGGGGCCGCGCAGGCGGGCGGCGTCGCGCAGGCGGGCGGCGTCGGC
This sequence comes from uncultured Solirubrobacterales bacterium, assembly GCA_963829445.1. GTDB lineage: Bacteria > Actinomycetota > Thermoleophilia > Solirubrobacterales > 70-9 > VAYN01. The sequence goes on from CAWHIW010000020.1 coordinate 105,165, forward strand.
GGCGGCGACCGGGACCAAGCGCGAGACCAGGGTCGCGGTGAGGGCGGAGCGGCCGGCGAGCGGCCGCAGCGCCCGCAGGACCCGGTCGGGGTCGACGCAGGCCGAGTAGACGGCGAAGGCGATCATCACGACCACGGCGCGGAGGCCGAGGACGGCGCCGTCAACGAGCGCCTCGGCGGTGACGTCGACCTGGCCCAGCAGCGGCCAGTCGCCGAGCCGGGCCAGCACGGTCTCGCCGCGGTTGACGACGAGGGCGTTGACGAGGACGATCGGGACCGCGATCGCCAGGCCCAGGCGCAGCGCCGAACGCACCGCCGAGCCGGCGCCGGCGAGGCTCCCGGCCAGCGCCACGGCGAAGCCGACGGCGAGCAGCACCAGCGGGCTCGAGTAGAGGAAGGCGACCGCGGCGAGGGCGCCGAGGTAGGCGACGGCGGCGCCCGGCGAGGCCGCCTGCAGCGGCCCTGGCCGCGGCGCGTATGCGAACGGCGATCTCACCTCACGGCACCTCCACCGGCAGCGGCGTCTCCTTCCCGTCCTCGGTCGCCACCGCGTAATGGTCGCGCAGCCGCGCCGCCGTGAGCAGACCGGCGGCGGCCTGCACGGCGGCTGGCGTGCCCCCCGTCACCACCCAGGTCGGCGCCGCTTCGTAGCGGCGGGTGGCGGCGACGAGGCCGGCGCCCGGGCCGAGGTCGAGGGCCGGCTTCCCTCTGGGATCGAGGCCGACCAGGCGGTAGCCCTGCCCGAGCTCGAAGCCGGCATAGACGCCGCTTTCCGCCGGGCCGGCCTCGATCAGCGCCGCCGCCGGGTCGGAGCGCAGCCGCGCCCAGGGGCCGACGAGGACGCGGATCGCGCCACCGGGGGAGCCGGCGGCGACCGCGACACCGGCGTCGGCGAGCGCCCGCCGCACCCGCGCGCAGGCCCCTCCCCCGCCCTCGCACTCGACCGCCACCGGGTGCGACCGGCCTTCATAGCCGTCGCTGAACGGCGCCGGGAAGGAGCCGACCACGGCCGGCACGTGGTTGGTCGCCGACCAGTCGCGGTAGTCCCACCAGATCCGCTCGCTGCCGCGCAGCGAGTAGTCGGCGGCGCCGATCGGCGACTCGACGCCGTCGACGAAGAAGAACCAGTCGTAGGGATCGCCGCCGCGCTCGGCTTCCTCGATCCCCTCGATCGACTGCACGTAGCCGCCGCCATAGCGGGTGGTGATGTCGGCGCTGCCTTCCAGCACCCGCATCACGGTGTCGGACTCGTGCGCCTCGACCTGGCGCTGGAGCATCGGCGTGGCGCCGAATTCGCGCGTCACCGTCAGCTCGACGCCGCCGACGCCGGCGCCGGCGCCGAGACCGCAGCCGGCGGCCGCGAGCGCTGCCAGGAGCAGCGCCGTCGCGACCGCCGTGCCACGGCTCCGGCTCACCTACTTGGCCGGGCAGGCGATGCCGATGCAGACGGCCGCGGCCGGCGAGGGGATGTCCTTGCCGTGGGTCGCGACCAGCGAGCCCGGCGCGCTCAGCGTCACCGTCGCCTTGCCGCCGGCGTCGGTCGGGCCGCTGGCACCGGTCACGGTCGCCCCGGAGACCGGCTTGCGCTTGCCTTTTTCGTCGTAGGAGTAGACGGTCACCTGGAACGGCTGGCCGCCGAGCGCGGTGTCGGGCGCTTCCAGCGCCAGCTCGTTCGGGTACGGATAGGACGGCGCCAGGTCCCAGAGGACTTCGTCGCCGGGCTTGAGCTTGACCGCGTCGCCGCCGACGGTCGCGCCCTTGTGGTTGACCTTGAGGTACCAGGAGGCCTTGCCGCTGACCTTGCTGGCGCCGACGCCGCAGATGCCGAGGCCGAAGTCGAAAGCGTCGGTGACGAGCAGCGGCCGCAGCGAGCCGGTCGACTTCGAGGCGGTGGCGAGCAGGCCGAGCGCGGTCGCGCCCCTGACCGTGACCGACTTGCCGCTGCCGGCGGTGCCGGCGCCGAAGCAGTTGGCCTTGGGGCTGGTCTTGACCGCGGTGGTGCCGGAGCTGAGCGTCTGTTCGGTCAGCACCTTGCCGCCCTTGCCGACGACGCGGAGGTTGGCGGAGACGCCCTTGGCGACCGCACTCGCGGCGATGCACAGGGAGAGCACTAGGGCCAGCACGCAGACAGCGGCCAGCCGGAACGGGATGAGTCTTGGCATTTAAGCCACCCTTTCCTCGAGGGTTGAATTGGCTGGCCGGGGACAGGTCTCCTGGCTTCCGGGGCGCTCGGCCGCACCTTCCCGGGGAATCGGTGTCCTCCCCAGTGGCTGGCGCGCTGGGCGCCCGCGACCTGCTTGACCCGGTCACAGTGGCGGGACCGCGCCGGCTTCGCACCGGACTTCCCTTGACCACCGACCGTATTTACGCGGCCGAGTCTATCCGCCATTTATCAGCCCGGATTTTCGTCCAAGCGGGCCGCGGCGGGTCTACCCTCGGGCGACATTGGGAACCGCGGCGTTTTCAGGCGGTTCGGTCCAACGAAACAGGGGGAAGAATCATGAGCAGGGGACTCCGCCGGCAGGCGCCGGCTCTGCTGGTCGCGTGCGTGGCGCTCGTCGCGGCGCTGGGGGGCACCGTCTACGCAGCGGCGAAGATCGACGGCAAGACGATCAAGGCGAAGTCGCTGCCGGGGAACCGGCTGACGCCGGGCTCGGTGCCCGGGAACCGGCTGCAGCCCGGAGCGCTGACCGGGAGCGCGCTGGCGCCGGGGTCGATCACCGGGACCCAGGTCGACGCCTCGACCCTGGGCCAGGTGCCGAGCGCGGTCCACGCCGACAGCGCCGACAGCGCCCGCGACGCCCAGACCGCGCTCAACGCCGTCAGCGCGATCGACGCGACCAAGGTCAACGGCCACAGCGCCGGCTGCGCGACCCCGAGCCGCTTCTTCGCCGGCGCCTGCTGGCAGAGCACCAGCAGCGAAGCGGCGGTGAGCGCTCCAGCGGCGGCGCAGTCCTGCGCGACCCAGGGCGGCGAACTGCCCAGCGCCCTGGCCCTGGCGGCGTTCTCGCAGCAGCCGGGGATCGCGCTGGCGCCTGGGGATGAGTGGACTGGGGATATCCCCGTCATTTCTGGGCCTGACGAATATGGGGTGATAACGGTTTCGGCTTCGGCCGAAATGAATTGGACGCTCTCCACTGCCACCAAGAAGTACCGCTGCGTGATCCCGCTCGTCAGCTGACGCCGGCCCGGCGCCCGCGGCTGGCAGGGCGCCAGCCGCGGGCCCGCGCTCACTAACCTCCCGAGAGATGCAGCGGCGTCCGCACCGTGCCCACCCTCGCCTCGCGGCGCCGCTCCTGGCACTGCTCGCGCTGCTGGCCACCGTCGGCGTCTCCCCCGCCGCCGCGGCGCCCGCACCAGCGCACCCCGCCCCCGGTTCCGCCGCCGCTGCCCAGGCTCGCCAGGCGGCGCGGGTCGCCCGCTACTGGACCCCGGCCCGGATGCGCGGCGCCCGCCCGCTCGGCCTCGTCGTCGGCGCCCGCGGGCCCCGGCTCAGGGTCGGGGCGCCGATCCCCGAAGCGGCCGCCAGCCCCAGTTTCCTCGCCGTCCCGACCCCGGCCGTCCCGCCCTACTCCTTCAACGGCCGCATCTTCATCCGCCGCGGCAACCTCTCCGGCTACTGCTCGGGCACGGCGATCGACTCGCCCACCCGGCAGCTGGTGCTGACCGCCGGCCACTGCCTCAACAGCGGCCGCGAAAACGGCGAGAGGAGCGTCTGGTCCAACTATCTGCAGTTCGTTCCCGCCTACCGCGGCGGCAGCGCCCCGTTGGGGGCCTTCGTCGCCCGCCGCAGCAAGGTCCGGACGCCGCCGCAGTGGACCAACCACGGCAACCCCGACTTCGACATGGGCGCCTTCCTCACCCTGCCCAACTCCGCCGGCGTCGATGTCGCCGATGCAGTCGGCGGCGGCGCCGCGATCGCCACCAACCGCAGCCGCCACCAGATCTTCCAGACCTTCGGCTATCCCGGCGAGAGCAGGTTCATGCAGAGGTGCAGCTCGCCCTACACCGGCAACGACCTCGTCTCCAACCCCTTCCCCGGCCCGCCGACCCTGGGGGTCCGCTGCCACTGGGCGCCCGGCGCCAGCGGCGGCGGCTGGCTGATCGGCGACGGCACCGAGATCGACGGCATCAACACCTACCTCCACCTCAACGACAAGTCGCACACCTACAGCCCTTATTTCTCACGCGAAACCGTCGGCAAGCTGGTCCGCGGCTTCTGAGGCGGGACGCTCAGGCGTCCAGCAAGCGGCGATAAAAGCGGTAGTCGCTGCGGTCGGGGCGCAGGTTGGCGGCCAGGGCAAGGTGGTGGCGGGCGCGGGCCTTCTCGCCGGTCATGCTGAGCGCGCGGCCGAGGCAGAAGTGGGCGTAGTCGTCGACGTGGTGAGCCTCGACCACGGCCTCGAACTCGACCGCCGCCTTGGCGAAGCGGCCGGCGCGGTAGTAGGCGCGGCCCAGGGCCTCGCGCACCGAGGCCTTCTCCGGCGCCCGCCGCGCCGCCTCGGCCAGGGGCCCGGCGGCGTCGACGAAGTCGCCGTCTTCGAGCAGCTCGATGCCGCGCCTGTACAGCGTGTAGGTCTGCTCTGTGGGCGCCTCCGGAGCCATCGAAGAAGTGTAGGAAACGCGCAAAAAGTGCCTAAAAGCAGGCCAAAAACACCAGCCTGCTACGGTTGTGCGGTCGGGCTTGGCGCCACCGCCACCCGAGAGGTTCCGTTTCCTCCGCTCGCTTCTCAGCGTTTTGGGGCTTCTGAATCTCCCTGAATCGCACAATAAGGAGCACATAACTTGAAGTCATTTGCCGACCTCGGCATCTCTAAACCTGTGGTCGACGCGCTCGCCGCGCGCAAGATCACCAAGCCTTTCCCGGTCCAGCAACTGGTCGTCAGCGACGCGCTCGACGGCCACGACCTGCTGGTCCAGTCCCCGACCGGCTCGGGCAAGACGCTCGCCTTCGGGATTCCCACCGTCGACTCGCTCGAGCCCGGCAACGGCCTCGCGGCGCTGATCCTCGCCCCGACCCGCGAGCTGGCCAGCCAGATCGTCGACGAGCTCGACTCGGTAGCCCGCGCCCGCGGCCTCCGCGTCGCCGCCGTCTACGGCGGCGTCGGCTTCGGCCCGCAGAGCAATGCCGCCCGCCGCGCCGACATCGTCGTCGCCACCCCAGGCCGGCTCGAGGACCTGCTCAGCCGCAACACGATCTCGCTCGACCGGGTCCAGGTGCTCGTCCTCGACGAGGCCGACCGCATGCTCGACATGGGCTTCAAGCCGGCGGTCAGCCGGATCGTCGCCCAGACCCCGGACGATCGCCAGACGCTGTTCTTCTCGGCCACCCTGGAGGGCGCGACCGGCAAGCTCGCCGCCGCCTACACCCACCAGGCCCGGCGCCACACCCAGGAGCCGACCGACACCAGCGACCGCGACATCGAGCACAGCTTCGTCCACGTCGAGTCCCAGAGCGCCAAGCTCGACCACCTGACGATCCAGCTCGAAGGAAGTCGGCCGCGGCCGCACCCTCGTCTTCGTCCGCACCAAGCGCGGCGCCGACCGGCTGGTCAAGCGGCTGCGCAGCCGCGAGGTCGAGGCCGTCGCCATGCACGGCGACAAGAGCCAGGGCCAGCGCGAACGGGCGCTGGCGCGGTTCGAGAAGGGCGAGGTCGACACCCTGATCGCAACCGACGTCGCCGCCCGCGGGATCGACGTCGCCGACGTCACCCACGTGATCAACTTCGACGCCCCCGGCGACCAGGACGCCTACACGCACCGGATCGGCCGCACTGGCCGTGCCGGCAACCGCGGCGCCGGGATCAGCTTCGTGCTCGAGGACCAGGTCGGCGAGATGAGCAAGATCGCCCGCGACCTCGGCCTCGCCCGCGAGTTCGACCTCGGCCGCCCCGCCGGCACGGGCCGGACCGAAACCGCCTCGACCCCCCGCCCCAGCAGCTCCAACCCCAACAGCAACGGCAACGCCTCCGCCGCCCAGAAGCGCCGGCGCCGTCGTCGTCGCAGCAAGGCAAAGGTGGCCGCATGAGCACTGCAACCGCACCCGGAACCGCGAAGAAGTGGACCTGCAACCAGTGCGGCGTCTCGATCGGCCGCATGGACGGCCAGCGCGTCGACTTCCCGGAGACCTGGGACCGCAACGAGGACGGCATCTTCTGCCTCAACTGCCGGCGTGACCGCGCCGCGCAGGCGGCGCTGGAGTCGGCCCCCGACGACAGCCCGATCGAAGTCCGCGCCAAACTGCGGCGCGCGGCCCTGATCGAGTTCGAGGTCAGCCGCCGCCCCGACCACGGCGACGGCGCCATCGCCAAAGCCTGCCGCTCCTCGGTCTCGGCCGTGGCCGCCGCGCGCCAGCGCCTCGGCCTGCCGGCGCCGGATCCGCAGATCACGAAAAGGCGCTGACGTCGAGTCGGGGTAGGCTTAGTCGCCTATCTCGATCAACGAACTCGACATTGTTTGGCGGCTGGGCCTGGCGCTGACTCTCTCCTCGGCCATAGGCCTGGAGCGGGAGCTGCGCCAGAAGAACGCCGGCCTGCGCACCTACACCCTGGTCGGGCTCGGCTCGGCGCTGTTCATGATCATCAGCAAGTACGGCTTCTTCGACGTGCTCGAACCGGGAACCGTCGTCCTCGACCCCTCCCGGGTCGCGGCCCAGATCGTCTCCGGCATCGGCTTCATCGGCGCCGGCCTGATCTTCGTCCGCCGCGACTCGGTGCGGGGGCTGACCACCGCCGCCGGGATCTGGCTGACCGCGGCGGTCGGCGCCGCCTGCGGCGCCTCGCTGCCGCTGCTGGCGCTCGCCACCACGGTCGCCTACTTCGCCGTCGTCTTCGCGATCTCGCCGCTGGCCCGGCGCCTGCCCGCCTCCCCCTACGCCCCCTCCGCCCTGCGGGTGATCTACGAGGACGGGCGCGGGATCCTGCGCCGGGTCCTCTCCGCCTGCACCTCGCGCGACTTCAAGGTCGCCGACGTCAACGTCGACCGGCTCGAGGGCGGGCCGCATGCGGGCCACACCGGCGCCGTCTCGGTCGCGCTGGAGATCCACGGGCCCGGCTCGGTGGCGGTGCTGGCGGCGGAGCTGGGCGAGATCGACGGCGTCCTCAGCGTCGCCGCCGGCGACGTCAACGAGATGTTCGACTAGCCTCGGGTCGATGCCGAGCGACGCCGTACTCGGGGCGCTGATCGCCTTCGGCGTCGCCGTCTTCACCACCCCGGTCGGCGTCTCCGGGGCCGTCTTCATGGTCCCGGTTCAGGTCAGCGTCCTGCACACGCCGAGCCCGGCGATCACCCCGACCAACCTGCTCTACAACCTGATCGCGATCCCCGGCGCGCTGGCCCGCTTCCACCGCGAGGGGCGGCTGACCGGGCCGCTCACTCGCCTGCTGGTGCTCGGCACCCTGCCCGGGATGGTCGCCGGAGCGGTGATCCGGGCCGAGCTGCTGAGCGGGACCAGGGCCTTCCTCGTCGTCATCGCCGCGGTGCTGGTGCCGCTCGGCGCCTGGCTCGCCCTCGCCGCGCCGGCGGCCCCGGCGGCGGCGCCCGACCGCGGCCGCCGCCGCCTGATCGTCGTCCTCGCCCTCGCGGTGGGAGTGGTCGGCGGCATCTACGGGATCGGCGGCGGCTCGATCCTCGGGCCGATCCTGGTCGGCCTCGGCTACTCCGTGCTCGAGGTCGCCCCGGCGGCGCTGACCGCGACCTTCCTCACCTCCGTCGCCGGGATCGCCACCTTCGCCCTGCTCAGCCTCGGCGGCAGCGGCGACCTCGCCCCGGACTGGACGCTCGGGATCGCGATCGGGCTCGGCGGCCTGGCCGGGGCCTACCTCGGCGCCCGCCTGCAGTCGCGCCTGCCGGAGGCCCTGCTGCGGCGCGGGCTCGGGGTGCTGGCGCTGGGCCTGGGCCTGCGCTACGCGATCCAGGCGATCGGCTGACGGGGCGGCAGCCGCCGCCCGGAGTCAGTCCTCGTCTTCGGGTTCGCGCTTGGCGGTGGCGCCGGGGAGCAGGGTGAAGGCGGCGATCATCTCCGAGCCGATCACCAGGTCCTCGCCGTTGGAGTTGAGGCTGACTTTCCCGTGCGGCCCCGGCGAGATCGCCGGGTTGCCCTCGACCAGCATCGCGTCGACCCGGTGGCCGGTGGTCGCCTCGACCCGGATCGGCACATCCCCCTCGCGTTCGCCCCGAACCTGCTCGAGCACCTCGTGGAACCAGGAGGGCGGCTCGGTCGGCGGGCGCTCGTAACGGGTCCCGATCTCGAAGGCGGACGGCATCGGGGGGAATCTATGGATCTACACGAGGGCCCGCTTTTCGAGCCGGCTGTCCATACGGCCGGATCCCGTTCGTCTTAGATGTGACCACTCACTCCAAGGAGGCAACGATGCAATACATGCTCCTCATCTACTCGGGCGACGCGATGAACGGGTTCGAGGACCGCTCCGAGGCCGAGCAGCAGGCGATCATGGGCGAGTACTACGCGATCTCCCAGACCCCGGGCGTCAGCGGCGGCCACCAGCTGCAGCCGTCGCAGACGGCGACCACGGTCCGGGTCGAGAACGGCGAGGCGCTGACCACCGACGGGCCCTTCGCGACGACCAAGGAGGCCCTCGGCGGCTATTACCTGCTCGAGGCCGACGACCTCGACGCGGCGCTCGAGATCGCGGCGCGGATCCCGGCCGCCAGGCTGGGCGGGACGATCGAGGTGCGACCCGTGGTGGAACGCTGATCGAGCGCGTCTTCCGCGACGAGTGGGGCCGCGTTCTCGCCACCCTCGTCGGCTTCCTCGGCGACATCGACCTCGCCGAGGAAGCCGCACAGTCGGCCTTCGCGGCCGCGGCCGAGCGCTGGCCGCGCGAGGGCACCCCCGCCAATCCCCGGGCCTGGCTGATCGCGACCGCTCGCAACCGGGCGATCGACCGCATCCGCCGCGACCGCACGCTCGCGGCCAAGGCCCACCTGCTGGAGGTTCCCGCCACCGTGGACGACGAGATTCCCGACACGACCTTTCCCGACGAACGGCTCGAGCTCGTCTTCACCTGCTGCCACCCGGCGCTGGCGACCGAGGCCCAGGTGGCGCTGGCGCTGCGCACGCTCGGCGGCCTCAGCACGGCCGAGATCGCCCGCTCCTTCCTCGTCCCCGAGCCGACGATGGCGAAGCGGCTGGTGCGGGCGAAAACGAAGATCCGCGACGCCGGGATTCCCTTCCGGGTCCCTCCCGACCATCTGCTCCCGGAGCGCCTCGCCACGGTGCTGGCCGTCGTCTACCTGATCTTCAACGAGGGCTACGGCGGCCGCAACGACCTCGCCGCCGAGGCGATCCGGCTCGGCCGGGCCCTGGCCGAGCTGATGCCGGACGAGCCCGGGCCCCACGCCCTGCTGGCGCTGATGCTGCTGCACGACGCCCGCCGGGAGGCTCGCTTCGCCGCCGGCACGCTGGTCCTGCTCGAGGACCAGGACCGCTCGCTCTGGGATCTCGAGCAGATCGCCGCGGGCCGGGCGGCGCTCGACCGGGCGCTGGCGCTGGGTGGGCGCGGTCAGTACGCGATCGAGGCGGCGATCGCCTCCCTCCACCTCGAGCGGCCGCCGGACTGGCCGCAGATCACGGCGCTCTACGGCGAGCTCGGCCGGCTCACCGGCTCGCCCGTGGTCGAGCTGAACCGCGCCGCCGCGATCGCCGAGGCCGGTGACGTCGAGGCGGCGCTGGCGCTGATCGAAGGCCTCGACCTCGACCGCTACCACCCCTTCCACGTGGCGCGGGCCGAGCTGCTGCGCCGGCTCGAGCGGCCCGACGATGCTCGCCAGGCCTACGAGCGGGCACTCGAGCTGGTCCACTCGGACGCCGAACGCGACTTCCTGGAAGGGCGGCGCGACGACCTCACTGGGCGCGACTGATCCGTTCCCGGAAGCCCAATGATCGACTCGGCTAGCATCGAGAGATGCTGTTCGGCCAAGAGCACGTCGATCGCTACCGGGCCACCGATGGCGAGGAGGGCTATGAGTGGCGGGGAACCCAGACCCTGCTGCTGACCACCATCGGCCGCAAATCCGGCGAGCAGCGCACGACGCCGCTGATCTTCGCCCCCCACGGCGACGCATACACGATCGTCGCCTCCAAGGGCGGGTCCGACGAGCCGCCGGCCTGGTACCTGAACCTGCGCGAGAACCCCGAGGTCGAGGTGCAGGTCAAGGGCGACCGCTTCCGCGCCCGCGCCCGCACCGCCGGCGCCGAGGAGAAGCCGGAGATGTGGCGGACGATGGTTGCCGAGTGGCCCGACTACGACGACTACCAGCAGAAGACCGAGCGCGAGATTCCCGTCGTGGTCCTGGAACGCAGCTGACGCCTGTCAAGGCGTCCCGCCACGGGCGAACGACGCTAACTCCTTCTGAGCGTTTAAAAGGTCCGCTTTGCCGCTAAGGTGAGCCGGTGAGCAAACGCGGCGTGCACCCACTCGCCAAAGGCTCGCGCTTAGCCACCGTCGCCGGCCGGCCCCACCGCGCATCTGTGTCCACGCGCTCCCTGACCGAGGCCGGCCCCGTGCTCGCATCTCGCCTCCACGAACGACTGCCCGAGATCCAAGCGGCCGTAGCGACCCGCGCCTACGCGATCTCCGATCCGCACGAGGTCGCCGACCCCGCCTACCTCCAAGGCCTCAATACGGCCCTCGCCGTCGCCATCGATCATCGGCTTGCCGTGCTGGAGGTCGGTGAGCGCCACGCCCCGGCCATTCCAGCGGTCCTGCTCGCACAGGCCCGCCTGGAGGCGCGCGACGGCGTTTCCCTCGACACCGTCCTGCGTCGCTACTTCGCCGGCAACGCCCTCTTCGGGGACTTCCTCGTCGAAGAGGCGGAGCGGGCCGAGGTTCCGAGCTCAACCCTTCGCCGCCTGCTCGCCGCCCAGGCGACGCTCGGCGATCGCCTGCTCGCCGCCGTCAGCGCCGAGCACGCCCGCGAGGCGCAGAACCGGCCCAGCAGCGCCGCAGAGCGGCGGCGCGAGTGCGTCAAGAGCCTGCTCGCCGGCGAGCTGGTCGATCACTCCGAGCTCGGATATGACCTCGACGCCCACCACCTCGCCCTGATGGCCAAAGGGGAGGGATCGGTGGAGGTGATGCGGGTGCTGGCGGGGAGGCTCGACCGGCGCCTGCTCACCGTCCGCCGCGAGGAGGAGTCGACCTGGGCCTGTTGGCTTGGCGGTGTCCACCCGCTCGAGGCCCAGCCGGCACTGCGCGCGCTTGGCGAGATCTCCCTGGGCCGCGTGTTCGTGACCGTGGGCGAGCCCGGCGAGGGACTCTCGGGCTGGCGGCTCAGCCACCGCCAGGCCAAGGCGGCGCTGCCGATCGCCGAGCGCAGGGGACAGCCCGTTCTCCACTATGCCGACGTCGCCCTGCTGGCGTCGATCCTCCGCGACGATCTCGTCGCCACCTCACTCCACCAGCTCTACCTGGAGCCGCTTGCAAGAGCGCGAGACGGTGGCAAGGTGGGGCAGGAGACCCTGCGTGCCTACTTCGCCGCCGAGCGCAACATCTCCTCGACCGCTGCCGCGCTGGGGGTCGATCGGCGTACGGTCACCAATCGCCTCCGCGCCATCGAGGACCTCTTCGGTCGTCCCCTCAAGGACTTCGCGACGGAGCTGGAGACCGCCCTGCAGCTGGACGACTGACTTGCGCTTTCCCGCTTTGCTGAATCCAGGGTGAGCAAGGCCCCATATTGGGGAGGCAGCGGTCGTGGCGGCCGGAGAAGATCGGCTCGATCCCATCTCACGAGGCAAGGGGAAGAGCATGAGGAAGCGTTCGATTCACGCTGCGGCAGTCATCGCCCTGTTCGCGCTGCTCGTCGCGGCGAGCGCTTTCGCCAAGCCACACGTGATCCGCGCCGGCAATCTCTTTCTGAGGGACAACGGCGGGATCTCCCCAAGCAGGTTGCCCAGGCACAGCCAGGTACCGATCTCAGCGCACATCGACGCTGAGATCGGCACCGCCGACGGCACCCATCCCCCCGCGGTGAGGACCCTGAACATCGATTTCGACAAGAGCATCCAGGTGAACGCCGAGGGCCTGCCCATCTGCAGAGAGGACCAGCTCGTGGCGCGCCCCACCGCGGCCGCGAAGAAGGCCTGCCCCGAGGCGATCGTCGGCTCCGGAGAGGGCGAAGTCGAGGTCGCTTTCCCCGAACAGGCGCCGATCGTCGCCACGGGCCCGATCCTCCTCTTCAACGGCGGCGTCCACGACGGCACCACGCTCCTGCTGATCCACACCTACGTCAACGTCCCGGCGCCGACCGCCGTCATCGCCACGGTCAAGATCACCCGCATCCACCGCGGCCACTACGGCATCCACACCGTCGCGCAGATCCCGACCATCACCGGTGGGGCCGGCTCGGTGATCAGGTTCAAGCTCACCATCGGACGCAAATTCACCTACAGGGGCAAGCCGGAGAGCTACCTGACCGCCAGCTGCCCGACCGGGATCTATTACACCGAAGGAGACATCCTCTTTGCCGACGGCAGCACGCTGAAGGGCACCCACCTTCTGCCCTGCACCCCGACGGGGGTCAGGGGCCGACGTAGTCCGCGAGGTGCTCGCCGGTGAGGGTGGAGCCGGCGGCGACCAGGTCGGCCGGCGTGCCCTCGAAGACGACGCGGCCGCCGTCGTGGCCGGCGCCGGGGCCGAGGTCGACGATCCAGTCGGCGTGCGCCATCACCGCCTGGTGGTGCTCGACGACGATCACCGACTTGCCGGAGTCGACCAGCCGGTCGAGCAGGCCGAGCAGCTGCTCGACGTCGGCGAGGTGGAGGCCCGAGGTCGGCTCGTCGAGGACGTAGACCTCGCCCTTCTCGGCCATCCGGGTGGCCAGCTTCAGCCGCTGCCGCTCGCCGCCGGAGAGCGTCGGCAGGGGCTGGCCGATGCCGAGGTAGCCGAGGCCGACGTCGGCCAGCCGTCCGAGGATCTTCTGCGCGGCCGGCGTCTTCGCCTCGCCGTCGCCGAAGAACTCCTCGGCCTCGGCGACCGACATCGCCAGCACCTCGCTGATGTCCCTGCCACCGAGCTCGTACTCGAGCACCTCGGCCTGGAACCGCTTCCCCTCGCACTCCTCGCAGGTGGTGGCGACGCCGGCCATCATCGCCAGGTCGGTGTAGATGACGCCGGCGCCTTTGCAGGCCGGGCAGGCCCCCTCGGAGTTGGCGCTGAACAGCGCCGGCTTGACGCCGTTGGCTTTCGCAAAGGCCTTGCGGATCGGGTCGAGCAGCTTGGTGCAGGTCGCCGGGTTGCTGCGGCGCGAGCCCCTGATCGCGGTCTGGTCGATCGCCACCACTCCCTCCCTGCCCGCCACCGAGCCGTCGATCAGCGAGCTCTTCCCCGACCCGGCCACCCCGGTCACCACGACCAGGACCCCGAGCGGGACGTCGACGTCGACGTCCCGCAGGTTGTTGGTGTCGGCGCCGCGCACCTCCAGCGCTCCCGACGGCCGCCGCACCGTCTCCTTCAGCGCCGCGCGGTCGTCGAGGTGCTTCCCGGTCAGGGTGCCGCTGCCGCGCAGCCCGTCGACGCCGCCCTCGAACACCACCTCGCCGCCGGCGCCGCCGGCGCCGGGACCGAGGTCGACGACCCGGTCGGCGATCGCGATCACCTCCGGCTTGTGCTCGACCACCAGCACCGTGTTGCCCTTGTCGCGCAGCCGCAGCAGCAGCTCGTTCATGCGCTGGACGTCGTGCGGATGCAGGCCGACCGTCGGCTCGTCGAAGACGTAGGTGACGTCGGTCAGCGAGGAGCCGAGCTGGCGGACCAGCTTCAGGCGCTGCGCCTCGCCGCCCGAGAGGGTGCCGGTCGCACGCTCCAGCGAGAGGTAGCCGAGCCCGATCTCCACGAACGAGTCGAGGGCCTCGCGCAGCGCCTCGAGCAGCGGCGCCAGCGACGCCTCTTCGAGGCCGGCGACCCACCCGGCCAGATCGCTGATCTGCATCGCGCAGGCGTCGGCGATGCTCACCCCCTCGATCTTCGAGGAGCGGGCGGCCTCGTTGAGCCGGCTGCCGCCGCACTCGGGGCAGGCGCTGAAGGCGATCGCGCGGTCGACGAAGGCGCGGATGTGCGGCTGCATCGCCTCCCGATCCTTGGCCAGCATCGACTTCTGGATCTTCGGGATCAGGCCCTCGTAGGTGAGGTTGATGCCGTCGACCTCGATCTTGGTCGGCTCCTTGTAGAGCAGGCCATCGAGCTCCCTCTTGCTGAACTTGCGGATCGGCTTGTCGGGGTCGAAGAAGCCGCAGCCGCGGAAGATGCGGCCGAACCAGCCGTCCATGCTGTAGCCGGGGATCGTCAGCGCCCCCTCGTTCAGCGACTTGGCGTCGTCGTAGAGCGCCGAGAGGTCGAAGTCGGTGACAGACCCCGTGCCCTCGCAGCGCGGGCACATGCCGCCGGTGCGGGTGAACGAGCGCTTCTCCCGCGTCTTCCTCCCTCCCTTCTCGACCGTCACCGCGCCGGCGCCGCTGATCGTCGCGGTGTTGAAGGAGAACGCGTTGGGCGAGCCGACGTGCGGCTCTCCGAGCCGGCTGAAGACGATCCGCAGCATCGCGTTGGCGTCGGTGGCGGTGCCGACGGTGGAGCGGGGGTTGGCGCCCAGCCGCTCCTGGTCGACGACGATCGCCGTCGTCAGCCCCTCCAGCAGATCGACCTCGGGCCGCGCCAGCGCCGGCATGAAGCCCTGCACGAAGGCGCTGTAGGTCTCGTTGATCAGCCGCTGCGACTCGGCCGCGATCGTGCCGAAGACCAGCGAGCTCTTGCCCGACCCGGAGACGCCGGTGAACACGGTCAGCCGCCGCTTCGGGATCTCGACGCTGACGTCGCGGAGGTTGTTGACGCGCGCGCCCCGCACGCGGATCAGGTCGTGGCCGTCGGCGGCCTCCGGGGACGCGGCGCTGTTCTTCCTCCCGCTCAAGCGGAGTTCAGATCGACCGCGGCGCGGACCAGCGCCCTGAAGGCGCCTTCGTCTAGCTCGTCGCCCTCGTGCCAATCGATCGCCCGCCTGACGTTGCCGTCGAGGCTGGAGTTGAAGAGCCCGGCGGGATCGTCAAGCGAGGCCCCCTTGGCGAAGGTCACCTTGACTTTGTCCTTGTAGGTCTCGCCGGTGCAGATCATCCCCTCGTGGTACCAGGTGGGGACGCCCCGCCATTTCCACTCCTCGACCACGTCCGGCTCGGCCTCCTTGATCGCCGCGCGGATCCGGGCCAGCAGCTCGCCGCGCCAGTCCCCGAGCTCCTCGATCCTCTGGTCGATCAGCTGGGAGGGGGTCTTTCCGTCGCTCATGGGGGGGCCTCGCTTCCTAGGCGGGTGGCTGGTCGATGCGGATCATGTTGCCGGAGGGGTCGCGCACGGCGCAGTCGCGCGTGCCCCACGGCTGGTCGGTCGGCTCCTGGACGATCTCGGCGCCGGCGGCGACCAGCTTGTCGAAGCTGGCGTCGAGGTCGCCGCTGTGGAAGTGGACGCCGTTGAGGGCGCCCTTGGCGACGAGCTCGGCGACCGCCTCGCCGTCGGCGGGGCTGCCGTTGAGGTAGTTGGTGAGGACGACGGCGACGCCGGGCTGGGAGTCGGCGCCGACGGTGATCCAGCGGAAGTCGCCTTTGTTGACGTCGTTGCGCAGCTCGAGGCCGAGCGTGTCGCGGTAGAAGCCCAGCGCCAGGTCGGGGTCATGGACGATTACGAAGCATTGGGAGAGAGTTAGGTTCATGACGGCGATGCTAGGAGGTCGGCGACCCGGCCGTTTCTCCATTCCTGCTCGCTTCCCGGCTGGGGCGGGTGAGGTCCTTGGCGATGCAGCCGGGCACGCCCGCGAGGGCGCCGTGGTCACGGGCCCGGTAGGCCGTCGGCGTCTCCCCGACCAGTTCCGTGAAGCGGCTGCTGAAGGAGCCGAGCGAGGTGCAGCCGACCTCCGCGCAGACCTCGGTGACCGACATGTCGCCGCGCCGCAGCAGCGCCTGCGCCCGCTCGATCCGGCGCGTCATCAGATATCCGTAGGGCGTCTCCCCGTAGGCGGCGCGGAACCGCCGCGAGAAGTGCGCGCTCGACATCAGCGCCGTCCGCGCCAGCGCCTCGACGTCGAGCGGCCGCGCGTACTCGCGGTCGATCAGGTCGCGGGCGCGGCGCAGATGCGCCAGGTCGCGCAGGTGCTGCGTGGCGGCGAATCGGCTGGTCACCCCCGAGATCGTGCCACCTGAACGAAAAAGCCGCCCCCGAGGGGCGGCGCGTTCGACTGCGGATCTGGATACCGCTACAGCGTTTCGTCCCTAACGGAGAGATCATCGTGCCCGTGGAAGCGGCGCTGGATTTGGCTCCACAGGCGAGAAAGCAGCCCCGCGCCTCCGGGCAGATCAGAGTGCCCCGAAGAGACATCTGAAACGGTCGTCTTGACTTCGGCGGCAGCGGAGCTACCTTCGCCGACGCCAAAGACATAAGTGGCCCCGGCGGCGCGCTAACGCCCCGGGGCCTGGCACCGAAGTAGAAGCCTTCGATGCGCGACCGATTCTCCCAGAGCCTTTGTGCGACTGGGAGATCGACGGCCACTGAAAGAGGCGGCTTCGGTGCCCTACCGAGAGGAGGGCACCATGCCCAGCACCACCTGCACGATTGACGGCGACCAGCGCGACGGCCTTTACGAACTGGTGCGCAATCACCTGGGCGCTGTCGGCGATCTCTGGATCGCGCTGGAGATAAACAAGGATTTCGCCACCGCCGAGCGGCTCGGCCTGGAGTTCGGCGAAGACTTCCGGCTGCTGGAGGACATCGGCTGGAACGGCCGCGACGGACGCAAAGAGTTCGAGCTGACCATGCCGCCGGAGGATCTGATGGAACTGCTCCAACGCCTCCACGGCGAAGCCGAACGAGTCCTCCTCGAATCGGTCACCGAGCGCGAGTCGAGGGAAGAAGACGCCGCGAACAACGAGCTATTCCGGCTCGGCTTCGACGCCTGCGAGGAACTACTGGCCGACCTCGACCCACGGGAGGCGGCCTGACGATTCGGCGCGAACCCGTGCAGCTTCTCGGGGGTCGAGGCGCAGGCCACAGGGAGGTTGCGGAACTGCCCGCTCGGGGCGGCCCGCACCCTGCCTCGGCCCCCGAGAAGCCGCACGGCCAACACCGACGTTGTTAGCCGGAGCCGCCTTTCCGCTGCGCGGAAAGAGGCGCCTATGAGTCCCCAGCCTCGTCCTCCTCAGCCTGATCAAGGCTGCGCTGAATGTGCTGGGCAATGATGTCCGGGCTCTGGAGGAGGCAGACAGTGTCGCCATCGCCGAGCTGAATCAACTTGCCGGACATCGTCTCCAAAGCGATGAGCTTCCGCGTGAAGTCCTGGTATTCGGGCAGGTCCTCGCGATAGTGGTCCTGCCATAGCGACCGGAAGGCAACGACGTCCCCGCTCGCCTCCTTCTGCTGCCGCTCCCAAATCAGCTCGAGCAGCGTCTTGTGGTCGAAGTGCTCGATTGGGTTGGCGAGCTCCTCGATGCGTTTGCGCTTCTCCTCAGGCGGCTCGATCTCTTCGAGGACGGGAAGGATCAGGTCCAGCGGATACGACCAGCGGTGGACGGCCTTGTAGAGGGCCTCCAGCGTGGGGACGTCAACGATTGAAGCTTTGTTGTCACCCGTGGACGCCTCCCGGCAGTCGCGCAGAATGGCTGGGTCCTCTCCTCGGACGAAGCCAGCGAACTCGCGCGCAACAACAATCGCCACAGAAGCCCCGTCGACATCCGCGAGGTGACCGAGTGCGGGACCGATCTCCGCATCGTCGTTCTTGAGTGGTTTTTTGGAGCTCTTGGCGTCCACGATGAACCGGGTCTCGGAAGGTCCGGTGGGACCAACTACGAGGACATCCTCCTCGCCAGACCCGCCGCGCCGGGTGGCAACGAATCCCATTAGCTGGAAGAGCTTCGCCAAGGCGATCTCGAACTTCTTTTTGCCTTTTTGGGACTCGGTGTAGACGGCCGCGATCACATCGTCTGGGCTGTTCCGGAACCGCACAGCTAGCTGCCTAAGCAGGTCGTCACGCCAGGCGAGAACTGATTGCACCTGCTCTTTCGACATACCTATGTCGTAGAGGTGACCTTCCAAGAGGCGCTCGGAAACAGCCAAGAGCTCGAAGGCACGGATGGCTCGCTCGGCCTTTGGCCCCGTTCCCATTTCGCTCCGGAGCGTCTTGAAGAACGGATGCGCGGTGTTGATCTGGAACCCGCTGCCATCCCGCGCGATGACCGAAAGCGGCTCCTCCTCTGGAAGCTCCTGGCGATCGAGGGCCGGGGTGTCAAACGTGAACTCCTCTATGGAAGGCCCATCCTCGATCTGCATGAGGAGAGCAGTAAGCGGCTCGCGAAAAAGCCTGCGATCCCGCGTAGGGAGCAGGTGATAGGCGGCGCCTGCCTCCTCCCGCCGCTCGTCCTGGCGCTCAATTTCCCCACGCGCCGCCCGATACAGAGCCCGCTGCAGCACCGTCAGCTCGGCGACCCGGGCTGAATCCCGGAGCCGGCCGCGATCAGCCAGAAGATCGGCATCCAGGCCATCCGCCCTGATCACCGCCTGCATTCGGTAGAAGGTCCCGAAGGACGGCGGTGCCAAGTAAAGCTCTGCGTCCTCGGTATTGAGCAAACGGTCCCGAACCATGACGAAGAACCCGTAGGACCGCTCGTCCTTGGACTCGTTCTCCCGCTGCAACGAGTCCGAGAAGAGGTTGAGGTCGGCACTGACAACACCAACCGCGGGAAGCGTCACGGCAGGCTGCTCCTCCCCATCGGCATCCTTTCTCACTGCTCCGAAGGTGATGTCCCCAGACACGTCGCCCTTCTCTTTTGCCTGCGTCCATGCGATCTCAAGGGCCTCTTTAACCTTGTCGTCCTTCAGAGTCCAACTTACGGTCGCGCCCTTTCCGAGGCGAGGAGCAACTTCCTCGTCGTCGACCTCGACCTGAAAATCCGGCCGAAGGGGCATGGCGTTGCCAAGAACCCAGCGGAGACGGCCCGGGGGTAGTTTCACATCATCGCGAAGCCGGTCGATCACCGCGAGCGTGAAGGTGGGTTTGTCGAAGAGCGACCAGGCGTGGACGCTTTCGGGGACAACCGCGCCAGCCCACTCCTTCGCCTCGTCCTCGGTTAGCTCCCGGATGTCGCTGCGGTAGACGGGGTCATGGCCGTTCTCGTTTGCAGTCTGCGGATCGGGTGCCTCGGCGGCGTCCTCGTTGACCTCTGCGGAAGGCTCGCTCCCGTTGCCAGAGTCGTCCTCCCCCCCGAGATCCGCTTGCACCTCCCGGTAGTCGATGCCTACCAAGAGATACTCCCCGCCGCGCTTGCAGAGGTGTGAGATCCGTTCCCCGACCGCATAGGAGGCAAGCTTCCCGATCCCGAACTTCCCAATTACCTGCCGCTCGCGGCCGCCCTCCGTTCGCGTACGGGCGCCGTCAGCCTGCTTCGGGCTGCGGGCGATCTTCCACATCGCCTGGATTCCGGCTTCGTCCATCGACTCGCCGTCATCCCAAACGGCGACCTTGTCCAGAACAAGCTGGCCGGGAACGTAGACGTAGGTCATAGACGCCATCGCGTCAAAGCCGTTGGCAACGAGCTCCTCGATTGCCTTACTCGGCGACCCGTAGAGGTGTTCGGAGAAGTGGCGGACGATGGCGTAGTCGATTTCAAGCTCGACGACGCCACGCTTGCGACCTACCGCCGTTGCCTCTGGCAGCTCGACGGGGTCCTCGCCGTCCACAGCGACGGGCGGCGCCTCGTCTCCAGGCATCAGCTCCTCAACGGTCTCCTCAGTCAAGCTCAACCCCCAGCAGTAGCTCCCGGGCCGCCATCGCCAACCCTTGAGCCATCCTGACAGGTACTGCGTTACCAATCTGCCCCTCGATTGCCTGGTAAGAGCCCTCGAACCGGTACCTCCGGGGGAACGTCTGGATAAGTGCGGCCTCCCGAAGAGTTATTCCCCGATCTCGAACCGGATGCAGAAACCGCCCGCAAGCGGGCGTGGTGCAACGGGTCGTCAGGGTCGGGGCTGGCTCGTCAAGGCGCATGCGGCCGTAGGAGGCGGCGGCGCTCCTCTTTGAGCCCAAGGATTTGTGGCAGTCGAGCTGATGGTCCTCGGGCAGATCGAACCGCCCACCGTTTTTCGGGATCAACTTGATCCGTTCAGCCACCTCCGGCGTCGGCGTCCGGCCCCGGTGAATGCGGTCCCGGGTGCCCTTGAACGGACCCGCCTCGGCCAGCACCTTCGTGATTCGTTCGTGCTCTCGCCGAAAAGCAACTGGGAGGAGCTCGGCGGGGTGCTCAGGCATTTCGTCTGGGTCCATCCCCCTCACACCAATTGCGATCAAGCGGCGCCGGTTCTGGGCGACGCCGAAGTCGGTCGCATTCAGCCGATACGTCTTCACACCGTAACCGGTTGCGCGCGCCTCGCTGAGGAGCGTCTTCATGCGCCGGTCGCGTGCCAGGCCGGGAACGTTCTCAAGGATGAATGCCCTCGGGCGGATCGCGGAAATGAACTCAAGGACAGTGGAGACGAGGTCGTTGCGATGGTCGTCCTCGTCGGTAGCGCCGAGGCTCGAAAAGCCCTGGCAGGGTGGACACGCATTGAGAAGATCTAGGTCTCCAGGGCCTAGACCGATGGTCTTCAAGAGCTCGGCAGGCGTGATCTCGGTGATGTCACGCTCGAGCAGTTCGGTTCCATTGTGGTTCTTGCGGTACGACTTGGCGCATGCGGCGTCGAACTCAACTGCCGCGCGTACGTCATAGCCCGCTTGCTTCAAGCCTTGGGTGGAACCGCCTGCGCCAGCGAAGAGGTCGACCGCCGTCCGGACCTTGTCCTGCTTACTCCGCTGTTGCCGCAAACGAAGCTCCTCCAGCGTCTCCGCGATGAGGGCAGCGGCGTCCTTGGACGCCGTGTGTTCCCAGATCCGAAGGACAGTCCAACCCGATCGCCTCAGAGACGCGGTGACAAGCTCGTCTCGTGCGACGTTTCGCTTCAGCTTCGGAACCCAGTAGTTGCGGTTCGTCTTCGGCACCGTCCCGTGCTCAGGGCATTGATGCCAGAAGCATCCGTCGATGAAGACCGCGAGCCCATCGCTCGGAAACGCAATGTCGATGCTTCGCTTGCGGCCCGCAGCCCGCACCTTGTGCTCCTTTCGGAACCGATAGCCAAGGCGATAGAGCTCCGACCGGACAGCTACCTCGGGCTTCGTGTCGGTCTTCCGAACAGCACGCATAGTCGCGCTCCGGACTGCGTCTGGCGGCGCCGGGTAAGGCAGCCGTGGCTGGACGGTCCGGGTCATGGTTCGGGGCACGCATCTTACCGCGAGTACCCGACGGCTCGCTTGGTCGTCTTGCGCCGCCCTACGGGCTTCTGCCCGCTTCCCTCGTCAGAGGTGGACGATGCTCTGCTGGCAGATACTTCGGCAAGCCCCTAGACAGGCGGATTCGTCACATATCCGTCACATAAAGGGGTCCACTTTCCCCCTTCGTGCCTCCGTTTAAGTAGATGGCACCAGAACTACGACCGGGCGCATCGCGCGAAAGTTGCCGGATTTGGCTGGCTGGTTCGACAGGTAGGTAGATGATGAGCCTGCCGAGAGCCTGTTTGCGCCCGCCCGGCCTTGCCAATCGCCCTGACCCCGACTGGCAAGGTGGGACAGCGCTCATTGCGCGCCGTGGTGCGGAATTCGCGCCTCTCCCCCGCGCCCGAGTCTCTACCACCATGTTCGGCGCTCGGTGATGGCTGGTCGGTCTTCCTCTGGCACCGGGCGCCATGCCGGGGCGCGTTCCTCAGCGGGGAACCCCTCGCTCTCTGATCTCGACCATCGCATCCTCGACCTTCTCTCCTCTCTCCGGGTTCTGACCCTTCCTCAGCTCGCCACTATCTCGCCCGAGATCCCCTCACGTACCTTGCGCTATCGAACCGCCCGCCTCGCCAAGCATGGCTTCGTCGGGCGAACTCGGCCATACCGCGAACGCGGCTCAGCGCCGCATCATCTGTGGCCGACGCGGAAGGGCGAGGCGATCGCCAAAGGTGAAGCGCCACCGCGCGGCGGCGAGCGGCGCGAGCCGAACCCGCTGTTCCTCGCTCATGCCGCTGGCCTTAGTGAGCTGTACGTGGTGCTGAAGACCGGGCTGCCCGAGGGCACCCGGCTCGCCGCCTTCGACCGCGAGGCCGACGCCCGCGAGACGTTCACCACCTACGCCCGCGAGGAGCGGGCGATTGCCCCCGACGCCTGTATCGACGTCGCCGAGGCTGACGGCCGGAGGCTGTTCGGCTTCGTCGAGCTGGACCTCGGCACGATGTCGCACCGCCAGCTCAAAGCCAAGGCGGCGGGCTACGGCGAGTACGCCCGGCTCGAAGCCTGGCGCCACCGCAACCCGTTCTGCCCGGCGCTGCTGTTCATCACCACCAGCGAGAAGCGGGCGCGGTCCTTCCTCGCCGCCAGCGGGCGGGAGATCGACAGGAACCGAATGCTGGTCGCCTGCGTCGGGCTGGCCCGCGACCTCCGGCGCTGCGTCGTCGCGCCGGAGTGGATGGTTGGCGCGAGCGAGCAGGCCACCGACCTGCTCGGCATCCTCCGCGCCGCGCGGCGTCCCTACGACGAAGAGGAGGCGCGCGAGGATGCCCAGCGCCGCGAGGAAGAGGCCGAACGGGACCTGCTGCGCTCTGACCCCGAGGCCCTCGCCGAGCGCCTGCGGGGGGAGCTTCGCTACGGCTGGGGGAGCGACCAGCTCGGGCAACCGGCGACCGATGCCCTTCGCCTCTCGCTCGAAGGCAAGGGCGGCGCACTTGATGAGATCGAGCGCCGAGCGCTGGAAGCGGTCGCCGGGATGCTGGCCGAACCGATTGACGCCCGCCTCGCCGACCGCGAGCCGACGCCCTCTGGGCGCGAGGCGCTGGCGGCCTTGGTCGCGCACCACCGCGCGGTCCAGCTCGCGCGCCTGGACGAGGTGGCGGGGCGATTCGGGGAAGGGCCGAAGGTGCGCCAGAGGCGCCGCTGGCTGGAGAGCGGCGAGCTGCTGAGCTCTGACAGCGTGGACGGGTTGCCCCTTGACGGCGAGCTGGACCGCGAGGGCGCAGCCGAGCAAGAGCGCCTGCGGGGGGACTACCTGCGCTGGCGCGAGCGGGAGGCCAAGCGGCTCGCCAAGTTGCAGGGCTTCATCGCCCGCCACCGCACCGGCCACGATGCCTTCCTCGCCGAGGTCGACCGGGGCGCGCTGCGGCGCTGCTCGCGCTGTGAGGAGATCGCCTATCCCGACCCTGAGCGAAGGCCCCGCCCTGGTGGTCGGCGCCATGTTGCCGGGCGTTGCCATTTCTGCGGGACGGGAGCGCTGAGCGAGCTTCCGGCCGAGGGGGTCGGGCCGACTTGAGATCCCGGCACGACGGAGCTAAACCTAGTGGGCGGATCGCGGCCCGACGCCAACGCGATCACGAAGGCAGGCAGCACAAAGCCACGCCGGTCAGCGACCTGAAGGCCACCATGTCGATTGAACACACCGAGCCGGGATCAGCGCTGGACGAGCAGCTTCGCCGCGAGCAGGCCACAGCGATTTTCGATTTGCTTCGCTCGACCTCACGCCCCCGCACTACTGAGGTCTTCGACCAATGATCGGCGCCGCTCTACAGCTCGGACGGGGTGACGACGAAGCCCAGGCGGTCGGCCCCCCTGCGCAACCTGCCATCGACGGTTACGAGGCGGCAGTCGCTGATCTTCGCCAGCGCCACGTACTCCGCGTCGTAGGTCTTCGCCCAGCCGAATTCCTCGGCGACCTCCCATGCCGTCATCGTGAGCCCATCAGGCCGCTGCTCGCTGATCGAAAGCTTCCCGGCCAGGAACCGCTGCACGGCCAGCTCGGCAAGGGCGTTGGAGATATCGCCGCGAAAGGCCATCTCGTGAAGCACGGAGGGCACCTCGCTCCACAGCAGCGGCGGTGCGATGAGTTGGCCTCCGTCATCGAGGGCAGCGCTTGCCTGCTCCCCGGCCCGGTCGAGCGACAGCTCGATCGCCAAGCTGGCGTCTACGACCAGCACGCTCAGTGCGACTCGCGGGAGCGCCGTACGGCAGCAGCGACGTTGGGCATCGGCTCGCCGGTCAGGGTCTCGCCCCAGCCTGCGGGCAACGGAGCCATCTCCGGCTCATCAACCGGTTCGTCGGGGACAACGATCCGGGCACGCGCCGCCCTCGCCTCATCAAGGTCCAGCACCTCACGCAGCAGCTTCTCCTTTGCGGTCACGGTCCAAGCGTACCGGCCGCCCCCGCGTAATTCAGAGGAAAGGAACCCATGATGCGACGCTTCGCCTGGTACGGACGGCTCTCGACTAAGGACAAGCAGGACCCGACGCTCTCTTTCCCCTCCCAGCGCGAGATATGCGCAACGAAAGCCGCTGAGCTGGGTGGGGAGATCGTCTGCGACTTCACCGATCAAGAGGCCGGTCGAAGGGACGACCGGGCGGGATGGGCCGACCTGTTGCGCGAGGCCAAGGAGCGGGATGCGCGGCGCTTCAACGCGGTGATCATCTACTCGACCTCGCGCCTCAGCCGCGATCTGTTCCATGCGCTCACCTATGAGCGCGAGATGACGCGGGCCGGGGTCGAGGTCTTCTATGCACTCACGGCTGGCGATCAGACCAGCCCCGAGGGGCGGCTGATCCGCCACATGTTCCAGGCGCTCGACCAGTTCGAGGTCGAGAAGCTGGGCCGCGAAGTCCGGCGCGGTCAGAAGGAGAACACGCGGCAGGGCTACCGCAACGGCGGGCGGGCGCCCTACGGCTACCGGCTTCGGCATGAGGCCCACCCAGACCCAGCGCGGGCGAAGGCGGGCGACACGAAGTCACGCCTCGTCCCCGACCCCGAGCGGGCGCCTGTGATTGCCGAGATCTTCGACCGCTTCCTCTCCGGGTCCGGCTACAAGGAGATCGCCAACCACCTGAACCGGCCCGGTGGCCCGCCGCCGCCCAACCACGTCGATTCCAAACGCAACACCTCCGGCAAGTGGGCGAAGACGACGATCAAGTCGATGCTCGAAAACCCCACCTACACCGGCCGCCTCTACTGGAACCGGCTCGACTCACGCGCCCATAAGCAGGGTGCCGGGCCGGTGGTTCGGCGCAGTCCCGAGGAATGGGTCGAAGCAGACGAGCGCCACGAGGCCCTGGTCACCGACGAGCAGTTCGAGCGCGTCCAAACCGAGATGAAACGTCGCAGCAACGGCCACGGCGGTCACCGACGACGCCCCCAGAAGCGATCCTTCCTGCTGCGAGGCATCGTCCACTGCTCCACCGGGCACAACCCACTACGGATGCAGGGGCGCTCTCGCGAAGGCGAGCCGACCTATTACACCTGCGGCTACCGCACCTCCTATGGCGACCGCGCGGCCGAGGCGGTCGGCCACGGCAAATGGCAGTACGTGCGCGAGGACAGCCTCACGAAGCTGATCGACAGCTTCTTCGCCACCCGGATATTCGGCGCTGACCGCCTGGCCTACTTCGACGCTCAGAGTTCGACCATGGCGAGCGAAGCGCAGGACCGCGACGACGACAAGCGCACGCGGATCACCAAACAGCTCAGCGAGGTCGATCAACGGATTGAGCGCCAGCTCGCTGCGATCGAGGCAGGCGTCGATCCGGCCGTGGTCGGCAAACGAATCCGAGCCCTCAAAACGGAGCGCGAGGAGGCGGAGGCTGCCCTCGCTCAGCTCGAAGGCTCGCGCCGGGACAGCACCGCCATAGACCCCGCCGACACCCTGGCGGTCCTCGACGCTCTGCCCGATCTCGGCAAGTCACTGATCGCCGCCGACCCCGACATACGGCGGGCGGTGTTCGACGCCTTCCGCCTCCGGGTCGAGATCGACCGCAACAGTGGTCAGATACGCCTGAAAGCGCTGGTGTCAAGCGCGTTCGGGGAGGCGACGAATCTAAGTGACCTGGGAGAGGCGGGTGATCCGGCTCTCTCCGATAAGGCCATACCGCTACGGGGATTCGAACCCCGGTTTCTGGCATGAGAAGCCAGCGTCCTAGTCCCCTAGACGATAGCGGCAGGTGCCGGCGATTCTAGCGATTCCGGGTTTGGGGCTGCTTCCCGGAGGCAAGGGCGGCAATCGGCGCGCAACCGGTAAATTGCCATCTCCCCCGCGGCTGTGGCGGAACTGGTAGACGCGCACGGTTCAGGTCCGTGTGGGCGAGAGCCCGTGAAGGTTCGACTCCTTTCAGCCGCATCGGAGACGCGTCAGCGCCGCTGGCGCGCTCCCGCCTCGAGCCTCAGCACCAGCGGCACGGTCGCCGTCTTCGGAGGCTTGCCGCTCGGCGCGTAGGCGACGGCGACCTTGACCCGGAGCCGCTGCCTCAGCTCCAGAATCCCGCGGGCGGCATTGGTCGGCCGCAGGCGCAGCTTCACCGTCCCCGCCTTCGCGACCTCGAGGCTGAGCGGCTTGATCAGCTTGCCGTGCTTCCCGGCCCTGCCCACACCCACGGGGCCTTCCGCCTTCACCCTCAGCCTGCCGGGATCCGGCACCTGGACCGGCAGAACGGCGCTGCCGTCGGCGCGGTTGACCTTGACCTTGCCGAAGCGCAGCCCGTACGGGCCCCGGGATCCGTGCGGACCGTTGGCGTCCGAGCCGCCCCGGGGCGGCAGCTTGCCGGGCGGCGCGCTTTCGATCGCGACGTCGTCGATCGCCCCGTTGAAGGTTTCCTCGTGCGCGGCGACGGCGACGCGCAGGCGCACCGTCTGGCCGGCGAAGGCGCTGAGGTCGGCCGACAGCCTGGTCGGGGGGACCTCCCTGGGATCGCCGGGCCGGGTGCGGAACAGCGTTCGCAGGATGTCGGCGGGGTCGACCGATTCGAGCGGCGCGCTCGGCTTCATCACGTCGATCCGGTACTGCTGGTTGGCCTGGCTGCCGAGGACTTCGTCGTCGACCGAGAGGGTGTCCGGGGTCGGCAACGCGAGCGGTTCCTGCGAGGAGTAATAGGCGAACAGGCTCAGCCGGTGGTCGTAGCCCGCCCTGAGGTCGATGTCCTGGTAGAGGATCACCGTGTCCGGGTTGGCCTCGTCGGTGATCGCCGCGAAGGCGCCCTGCGGCGGCGCCGGCACCGGCGCGGTGAGCTGCTTGCCGCCGATCGGGGGTTCGGTGCCCGCGTACGGGTACCAGTCCCCCACTCCCGTCGCCTGGTGAACGTGCCAGCCGCTCAGATTGCCAGCCTCGAAGTCGCCGTTGACCACCGTCGCCGCCGCGGCGCCGCCCGGCGCCAGCAGCACCAAGGCAACGATCGCGAGCAGGGCCGAACCGGCAACGCATCCCCGCGCTCTCATCCCTGAACTCCCCCTTATTAGTCGAAACTAGATAAGGCGGAGGCTACAGCTCGATCAAGCGACCTGCTTGACCTCACCGCGAGCGCGCTCGGCGGTGCCGGCGATCTCCTCGGCGAAGACCGGCCAGAGCTGGCGGGGCAGGTCGTGGCCCATGCCGTCGATGATCTTGAGGCGGGCGTTGGGGATGGCGCGGGCGGTGGCCCGGCCGCCGGCGGGGCGCACCAGGACGTCGCGATTGCCGTGGATGACCGTGGCCGGGGCGCGGACGCCGCGCAGGGCCTGGGTGCGGTCGCCGGAGGCGGTGATCGCATGCAGCTGGCGGGCGATGCCAGCGGCGCCGTGGCCACGGTCGTAGGAGCGGCCGGCGACGCGGCGGAGACGCTCCTCGTCGAACGGGTAGCCGGGCGAACCGATCACCTTGAAGGTCCTGACCGAGCGCTCGACGGCCGCCTCGCGGTCACGCGGCGGCTTGCCCAGCAGCACCGCCATCGCCCTGCGGCTCGGCAGCCCGGTCCAGCGGCTGCCGGTGTTGGACATGATCGAGACCAGCGAGCGCACCCGCTCGGGGCGCTCGATCGCCATCGTCTGCACGATCATCCCGCCCATCGAGGCGCCGGCGACGTGGGCGGAGTCGAGGCCGAGGTGGTCCATCAGCCCACACGTGTCGGCGGCCATGTCGCGCAGCAGGTAGGGGGCGCTGCCGCGGCGGCCGAGGATCATGTCGGCGCGGCGCGGCACCCCGGCCGACTCGATCCTGGTCGAGCGGCCGACGTCGCGGTTGTCGAAGCGGATGACGCGGAAGCCGCGCTCGGCCAGCAGCCCGCAGAAGTCCTCGTCCCAGGCCAGCATCTGCGTCGCCAGGCCCATCACCAACAGCAGCGGCTCGCCGTCGGCGTCGCCCATCTCCTGGTAGCAGAGCTCGATCCCGTTGGCGGGGGCGATCAGCTCGTCGCCGAAGGAATGCATCCGGAAAGTCTAGCCAGCGACCTGGCCAGGCAGCCAAGCGGTAAAAGGGGGTGGATGAGAACGGCCGTCGTCTCCGACCTCCACCTCGGCGCCGCCGGCGGCGAGGACGTGCTGCGCGACCCCGTCGTGCGGCGCCTCCTGCTGGAGGAGATCGCCAGCGCCGACCGCGTCGTCCTGCTCGGCGACGTGGTCGAGTTGCGCGACCTCGCGCTCGGCGTCGCCCTCGGCTCCGCCCGCCCCTTCTTCGAGGAGCTGGGCGCGGCGCTGGGCGAGCGCGAGGTGACGATCGTGCCCGGCAACCACGACTACCGCCTGGCCGAGCCGCTGCTCGACCGGCTCTCGCTCGCCGGCGCCGGCGAGCTCGGGCTCGAGCAGCACGACGACGCTCCCGGCGACGGCGCCGGCGCCACGATCGACTCCTGGCTGGGAGCGGCCAACCTCCGCGTCGCCTACCCGGGGGTCTGGCTGCGCGACGACGTCTACGCCACCCACGGCCATTACATGGACGCCCATCTCTCCCTCCCCCGCGCCGAGTGCCTGGCGGTGGCAACGCTGATCCGCCTCTCCGGGCAGCTGCCCGACCCGGCGGCGCCGGCCGACTACGAGCGGGTGCTGCGGCCGATCTACGGCTTCAGCTTCGGCGTCGCCCAGGCGCGGGCGCGGGTCGGCCGCCCCCGGCCCCATCCCTCCGAAGCCGCCTGGAAGGCGCTCGCCGGCGACGACGGCGAGACCGGCTCGCGCCAACGCCTGCGCGCGGCCTCGGCGCGGGCGGCGTTCCCGGCCGGGATCCGCGCGATCAACCGCCTGCTGCACTCGGACTTCGGCGCCGACATCTCGGCGACCGCGATCTTCCTCGCAGGCGTCGAGGCGGCGACCGAGCTGGCGACGCGGCTGGGAATCGACGGTGCCCATGTGATCACCGGCCACACCCACCGCGGCGGCCCCAACGAGGGCGAAGCCACCTGGCCCCTGGCCGGCGGCGGCCACCTCCACAACACCGGCAGCTGGGTCTTCGCCTCCGCCTTCCACAACCCCGGCACTCCACCCAGCCCGTACTGGCCGGGCACCGTCACCTGGGTCGAGGACGACGCTCCGCCCCGGCGCGCGCAGCTATTGCTCGACCGCTCGCACCCAGAGATGACTGAGCTGATTGAACGGACTCGCTCTAGCCAAGCCAGTCGGCGATGATCCGCCCGATCTCCGGCCCCGCGTCCTCTTGCAGGAAGTGCGAAGCGCCGGCGATCGCCCGCGGCGGGGTCAGGTTGAGCTCGCTGGCGACGCGCTCGCCCACCGCGAAGGGCAGGATCGGGTCGGAATCGGCCCAGAGGACCAGCGAGGGGCGGTCGTCCTCGCGCAGGCCGTCGGCGACCCGTTTGCCCTCGACGGCGCCGACCGCGTCGGGGGTGGTCGGGAGGATCAGCGGGAAGGCGCGGGCACCGGCCTTCGAGCGCCCGTCTATATAAGGAGCGTCGTAGGCGGCGATCACCTCGTCGCCCGGGTCGTTCTTGCAGCCACCGCGGACGAGCATCCCCACCGGCACGTCCTCGTTGTCGCGAACGAAGTCGCGGAAGGCGAACCAGGCGTCGCTCATGCGCTGGTGGCCGGTGAAGGGCCCGGTCTCCATGATCGCGATGCGGGAGATGCGGTCGGGGTGCTCGACCGCCAGCCGCAGCCCGATCGGCCCGCCCCAGTCGTGGACGACCACGGTGGCGTCGCGCAGGTCCAGTTCCTCCAGCAGCAGCGCCATCAGCTCGACGTGGCGGTCGTAGGTGTACCAGCCGAGGTCGGTGGGCTTGTCGGAGCGGCCGAAGCCGGCGTAGTCGGGGGCGATGCAGCGGTAGCCGGCGTCGCGGACCGGCCCGATCACCTTGCGCCAGAGGAACGACCAGGTCGGCTCGCCGTGGAAGAAGACGACCGGCCTGCCCTCCCCCTCGTCGAGGTGGGCGAGGCGGAGCCCCTCGACCTCGCGGTAGCGCGACTCGAACGGGTAGTCGGGCAGCCCCTCCAGCAGCTCGTCCGGCGTGCGCACCGCGTCTACGGCCATTCCCACTCCCTCCTGGGCGAGTTTGTTCCCCAGAGGGGGCATAACTCGCCCAATAGTCCCTTGATCGGCAAGCCAAGCCTAATCCGCCAAATTCGGATCGCCATTCTCTACTTTGTTAATCGACTTTGTGCTACGGTGGCGAACTTCATTCAGCAGTAAGTCAGTCGAAATAGGAAGGAACCATTTATGCGGAACGCTCGCAATGCCCGGCGGCGCAGCGTGAAACTCGGCCTCCCGGCCGCGCTTCTCGCTCTGCTCATCGCCGTTTTCGCCGCTGGCTGCGGTAGCAGCAGCGACGACAGTTCTGACTCCACCTCCGGCGGTTCCGGAAGTGGCGGCAGCCTCAGTGTGGTCGGCTACTCCACTCCGGAATCCGTCTACCAGGAAGCCCTCGAGCCCGGATTCGAAGCGACCCCGGAGGGATCGGGTGTCACTTTCAGCAACTCATTCGGCGCCTCGGGAGATCAGAGCCGCGCGGTAGTAGCCGGACAGCCGGCGTCCGTCGTCCACTTCGCCCAGGCCGGCGACATGGAACGACTGGTCGAAGAAGGCGGCCTCGTCGCCAAAGACTGGAACAAGCAGCCCTACGGCGGCATCGCCCAGGACTCGGTCGTCGTGATCAGCGTCCGCAAGGGCAACCCCGAGGGGATCAAGACCCTCGACGACGTGATCAACAAGGACGTCGACGTGGTCACGCCCAACCCGTTCAGCTCCGGCGCCGCGCGCTGGAACATCATGGCGGTCTACGGCACCCTGATCAACGAGGGCAAGTCGCCCGACGAGGCGCTCGCCGGCGTCAAGACGCTGCTGGAAAAGACCGTCGCGCAGCCGGGCAGCGCCCGTGACGCGCTGTCGGCCTTCACCCAGGGCCAGGGCGACGTCCTGCTCGGCTACGAGAACGAGGCGATCAAGGCCGAAAACGAAGGCGAAGACCTCGAATACGTCGTCCCGCCCTCGACGATCCTGATCGAAACCCCGATCGCCGTAACGACCAGCGCTCCGGAGCCCGCGGCGCAGGACTTCCTCAAGTTCATCTGGTCGGACGCGGGCCAGGAAATCTGGGCCGAAAACGGCTATCGCCCGGTCAACCCGAAACTGGTCGACGAGAAGACAGTTCCCGACCCCGCCCGATCTGTTCAAGATCAGTCAGTTCGGCGGTTGGAGCAAGGTCAACGACGACTTCTTCGATGATGAAACCGGCTCGGTCGCCAAGATCGAGACGGAACTCGGAGTCTCGACCTCCGGCTGATCGATGGAGGCCGGAACCCGCAGCCGCACCACCTCCCCCAGGGCAGGCATCCGCCTGCCCTGGGCGGGGGCCGGCCTCGGTCGCGGCTTCGTCGTCCTCTACCTCAGCGTCCTCGTCCTGCTGCCCTTGGCGGCGCTCGCGGACCAGTCCCTGAGCAGCGGCCTCAGCGCCTTCTGGGATCAGGTCACTTCGCCCCAAGCGCTGCGCTCGCTCAAAATCACGATGGTCGCGTCGCTGATCGTGGTCGCGATCAACGCTGTCTTCGGCACGATCCTCGCCTGGTTGCTGGTCCGGGACGACTTCCGGGGCAAAGCCGTGATCAATGCGGTAATCGACCTCCCTTTCGCACTCCCGACGATCGTCGCCAGCCTGATCCTGATTGAGCTCTGGGGCGCGAAGAGCCCTCTCGGAATCGACTTCGCCGCCACTCAGATGGCCATCGTCGTGGCGCTCTGCTTCGTCACCTTGCCTTTCGTGGTCCGCGCCGTGCAGCCACTGCTGATCGAGATGGATCGCGAGATGGAGGAAGCCGCGGCCTCGCTCGGCGCGGGCGGCTTCACGATCTTTCGCCGCATCATCTTCCCCAACCTGCTGCCCGGCCTCGCGGCTGGAGTGGCACTCGCCTTTGCCCGGGCACTCGGCGAGTTCGGCTCGGTGCTGCTGTTCGCCGGCGGCCTGCCAGACACGCCGTCACCTCGGTCTACATCCGCAACCAGATCGAGTCCGGTAACGACACCGGCGCCGCCGCCGTCTCGGTGGTGCTGCTGTTCGCCGCGGTGCTGTGCCTCGCCGTAGATAACTCTCGTTCAACGCTGGGGCAGTCGCCACGAACACTCCAGCGGCGCCGGTCTCACCAACATGCCGATGAGCGGTGACGCGGTCGTCCCGACCGCAGCCAGGAGGCGACGATGAGGGTCGGTAGTGACACTCGCAGCCGCTGGGGTCTGCGCGTCCTCGGACTCGGGTACGTCACCCTGCTCCTGCTGGCTGCCCTTGGTGATGATCTTCTACAAGACCTTCGAAGACGGGATCTCGCCGCCGCTCGAAGCGATCACCTCTCCGGACGGACTGCATGCGCTGAAGCTGACGCTGATCATGGTCGCGATCGCGGTGCCGCTGAACACGATCTTTGGTGTGGTCTGCGCGCTCCTGCTGGTCCGCCACAAATGGAAGGGGAATGCGGTGATCGACGCGATCATCAACTTGCCCTTCGCGCATGTCCCCCGTCGTGATAGGCCTCTCGCTCTTCCTGCTCTACAGCAAAGACGGCTGGCTCGGACCGGGCCTCTCCGAAGCCGGCATCGAAATCCTCTTCTCCCTGCCCGGCATGGTGCTCGCCGCGGTCTTCGTCTCGCTGCCCTTCGTTGTGCGCGAGACGGTGCCGGTCCTGCAGGAGATCGGGACCGAGCAGGAGCAGGCTGCCTCGACCCTGGGCGCCAACGCCTGGCAGACCTTCTGGCGGATCACGCTGCCGGCGATCCGCTGGGGCGTCGCCTACGGCGTCGTGCTCACGACCGCCCGCGTGCTGGGCGAGTTCGGTGCCGTCTCGATCGTCTCCGGCTCGATCTCGGGCCAGACCCAGACGCTGCCGCTGTTCGTCGAGAAGCAGTTCCAGAACTTCAACCTGCCGGGCGCATTCGGGGCCTCCGTCCTGCTCGCCCTGCTCGCCCTGATGACCTTGTTCGCAATGAACCTGCTGAAACGAAAGGAGGACGCCTGATGGGAATCTCAGTCGAGGGAGCGCGACAAGAGCTTCGGGGACTTTCAGGCGCTGGACGACGTCTCGATCGAGGTGCCGGACGGGTCGCTGACGGCCCTGCTCGGCCCCAGCGGCAGCGGCAAGTCGACGCTGCTGCGGGCGATCGCCGGGCTCGAGGACGCTCGACGCCGGCCGCGTCCTGATCGACGGCGAGGACGTCTCCAAGAAGCCGACCCAGAAGCGCGAAGTCGGCTTCGTCTTCCAGCACTACGCCGCCTTCAAGCACATGACCGTATTCGAGAACGTCGGCTTCGGGCTGAAGATCCGCAAGTGGGACAAGCACGAAGATCTCCGACCGCGTGCACGAGCTGCTGGAGCTGGTGCAGCTGCACGGGCTCGCGGACCGCTATCCCTCCCAGCTCTCCGGGGGCCAGCGCCAGCGCATGGCCCTGGCCCGGGCGCTCGCGGTCGAGCCGCAGGTGCTGCTGCTCGACGAGCCCTTCGGCGCCCTCGACGCCAAGGTCCGCAAGGACCTGCGCACCTGGCTGCGGCGGCTGCACGAGGAGATGCACGTGACGACGATCTTCGTCACCCACGACCAGGAGGAGGCGATGGACGTCGCCGGCCAGCTGGTGGTGATGAACGAGGGCCGGGTCGAGCAGTCCGGCACGGCCGACGAGCTCTACGAGCAGCCTGCCAACGAGTTCGTGATGAGCTTCGTCGGCGAGGTCAACCGGCTCGGCGAGAACTTCGTGCGCCCGCACGACATGGAGGTCGTGCTCGACGCCGACGAGCGCACCGAGCAGGGTCTGGTGCAGCGGATCGTCGCCCTCGGCTTCGAGATCAGGGTCGAGTTCGTGCTCGCCGACGGCACCGAGGTCTGGGCCCAGCTGACCCGCAACGAGCTGCAGCGGCTGGAGCTGCAGGAGGGGCAGATCGCCTACCTGCGCCCGGCCCAGGCCAAGAGCTTCAACGGTTCGTCCCCGTCTCAGGACCCTGGGGCCTCGACTCCCCAAGGCCACGCGGACGAGGGCGACGCGGAGAAACCCGCAGCCGTTTGAAGAGGCGAAGGAGCGGGGCGCGCTTTTGCCGGGTAGCGCCCCGCTCCAACTCGCCGCATTCGCCTCGCCGCTCAATTTAGGACTTTTTTGGTCCTTTGTTTCTTGGTCCTGCTATTGTTGAGTTAGATGCTCAACAAACTAGACAAAGGAGCCGGCAATGAGTAAGCGGGTGAGCAACACGACCTTCACCTCGAGGGGCCGGATCACCGGTCTGGTTCGCGACGAGGCGCCAGCCGGTGTCGGCCAGAACCGCACCACGCGCAGCGCCAACCGCAACTCGGTCAACTCCGCCGCCGACGAGGCGCTCTTCTACCGGGCCCGCCTGATCCTCGGTGACGCCCTCCCCCGCCCCCAGCGCTGAGCGGCGGGTCGCAGGGCAACAGCCGGTTCCGCGGTTCCCAATCCACGAGATAGGTGGGACAAGAACCGCGGAACCCGCTCGCGGCGCCGGCAGGCGTTCCGCGGTTCCCAATCCACCATTGAGGTGGAAAGGGAACCGCGGAACGGGGCGCGCCTGGAACTCGCGGCTAGCTGCCCTTGGTCTCCGTGGGGAGGGCTTCTTCGGGCTGCGGGTAGGCCTGAACCGCCAGGTTCCAGCCTTTCAGCGTGAAGCTCACGTCTTTGGCGCCCGCGTACTGAACCGCGACGGTGTGACCGCCCTTGCCGAGCACCGTGGTCGAGGTGACCGTGGCGGAGATCAGCGCCGGGGTCGGGGATGCGGCGACCGCGGTCGCGAGGTTCACTTTGCCCTGGGTCTGGCCGTCGACGAGGATCTGGATCGGGCAGGCCAGGGCCGCGGTCGGTTTCGGCGCCGTGCAGCTGACGTTGCCCGAGAACGTGATCACGGCCGAGCTCGCCTGAGCCGGGGTCGCGAACGAGGTGAACGCGGTCGGGATGTAACCGGCGGCCGGCGCCACGACGGGACCGAACTGCGCGGTGCCGGCGGCGATGCCGACGACCGGCGGCTTCGGGGCCGTCGCTTTGGCGACGTACAGGTTCGAGGCCTGCTTTTTCTTCAGGTACAGCGTCGCCGCTTTCTTGTTGGAGACATAGGTCGCCGCTGCCTTCTTAGGGGTCAGCACCGCCTGCGCCTTCTTCGCCAGCGAGGGCGTCACCGCCACCGCCAGCGCAACCACGGCCGCGATCGCGACCACGGTCGCCGCTCGGGGGGACGAAATCCTTCTCTTCAGCAATTGAACCTCCATTTCAGGGCCTTGCCGGAGGTCCTTCTACTCCTGCCGGGTGGCCTTTCTCTACTAAGTGAGTCAATAAACTACAGAAACTGCTAGCTTAAAGCCATCAAGTTGGTCAACAAACTCTGGTTAACCCCTAGAGGAAGGAAGCGCATCTGATGAGAATCAAGAGCCTCGCCATTGCGGTCATCGCCCTTGCCGGGCTTGCCGCTCCGGCGTCGGCAGGAGCCGTAACCCTGATCGGGTCGGGATCCGTTGCCGCCCAGCCCGTGCTGCAAGCCCTCTTCTCGACGTACACGAAGAAGGTCAACAAAAGCGTTCACTTCGTTTACACCGCAAACGGTGGCAACGCCGGCGTCAAAGACGTGCAGAACGGGACCAGCCAGTTCGCCGGTCAAGCTCGCACGCCCCTCCCCAGCGATGCCGGCACGACCTACATCAAGATGTTCATGGATGGGCTCTGCCTGGACGTCAACAAGAAGAACCCGCTGAGCAATATCAGCATCCAGCAGGCCCACGACATCTATCGCGGCCTGATCACCAACTGGAGCCAGGTTGCCCCCGGCGGTCTGACCACGACGATCGACCCGGTCGGCCGCGACACCAACGGAGGGACCTACAACTTCTTCCTCCAGGCCGTCCTCAACAACGAAGCGCCGGCGTCCAACGTCAACGCGCTGACCGCCGACGGCCTCGTCGTCAACGCGGTCAAGCAGGACGACAACGCGATCGGCTACGCCGGCCTCGCCTGGCAGGGCAGCAAGAAGCTGAAGCCCCTCAAGGTCAACGGCATCCCCTGCACCCCGAGCAAGATCAGCGTCGAGCCGCTCAAGTACCCGCTCTCGCGCTATCTGTTCATCGTGCTCCCGGGCGACGGCAGCACCAGCCCCCCGGCGCTGACCAAGTTCATCGACTGGATGCGGCTCAGCCCGCTGGCCGGTGAAGTGATCAGCAAGGCCGGCGGCGTCCCCGCGTTCAACAAGAAGTCGTAACCGAGCAGTTGAACGACGAGCACTCCCCCGAGTACGGCCCGAAGTGGTCGGACCAGCGCGTCGAGCGAATGCTCGGCGCGCTGGTCTGTGCCGTCGTCGGCCTGCTGCTGGCGATGATCATCACCGTCTTCGTCAAAGGCTGGCCATCGTTCTCGCACAACGGCCTCGCCTGGTTCGGCGCCGGCGGCAGCGTCGACGACCAGCTCAACGCGATCTTCCTCTCCGGCCAGGCCGGAGCCGAATACATCTACACCTTCCACGCCTGGCCGCTGATCTGGAGCACGATCCTGATCGCCGGCGGCTCCGTCCTCATCGCCCTCTTCTCCGCCCTCTTCGTCGCCGTCTTCATCGTCGAGTTCGCGCCCGAGTGGATGAGCAACATCCTGCAGCCGGTGGTCCGCTTCCTGGCCAGCGTGCCCTCGGTCATCTACGGCCTGATCGGGGTCGTCGTCCTCGTCCCCTTCATCGGCAACCACCTGGTCACCGAGGGGCAGAAGGCCTCGGTCGCCGGCGTCATCTCGCTGACCGGCTACAGCCTGCTGGCCGCGATCACGGTGCTGACGGTGATGATCGCGCCGCTGATGGTCTCGATCTTCAGCGACGGCTTGCGCTCGGTCAAACCGGGCTGGGTCGAGGGCTCGCTGGCGCTCGGCGTCAACCGCTGGCGCACGACCTGGAAAATCGTCGTCCGCACCGCCCGGCCGGCGATCGTCGCCGGCACCGTGCTGGCGGTCGCCCGGGCGATCGGCGAGGCGGTGATGCTGGCGATGATCTCCGGCTCGGTCGGCTTCTCCCCCAACCCGGCCGACGGCGTGATCTTCATCTACGAGCCCTCGCGGCCGCTGGCCCCGACGATCGTCAAGAACATCGACCAGCTGAGCTCGCCGCCGGCCAACGCGACCCTGTTCGCGATCGCCACCGTGCTGCTCTTCTCGGCCGCCTTCCTCTCGCTCACCGGCTGGGTGGCGCGGCGCTCGATGAAAAAATACGGAGCCGCCTGATGGACTCTCCGGTCGCCCCGCCGCCGGTGCTGCCGCCGCCGGCGACGAACCCGCCCCGCGCCCCCAAGGACGCTGTCGAGGGCAGCGCCACCTGGGCGCTGACCGACCGCATCGGCCTGGCGATCTGCTGGGCGCTGGGGCTGCTTTTCTGCGCGATCGCGGTCGCGGTCGTCGTCTACCTCTTCATCCAGGGGATCACCTACCTGAAGCCCTCGATGCTGGTGACCCCGGCGGCCAGCGGCTTCACGCAGGGCGAAAGCGGCGGCTTCTCCGACGCTCTCTTCGGGACCATGATCGTGGCGACGATGGGCATCGCGATCGCGCTCCCGGCCGGCATCGCGATCGCGGTCTGGCTGGTCGAGTACGGCCGCCCGACGGCGCTGGCGCGGATCACCGAATCGACGATCGAGGCGATCGCCGGCATTCCCTCGATCGTGCTCGCCCTGTTCGGCACCGTGATCTTCTCGTCGACGGCGCTGGGCTTCCTCAGCCGCAGCACCGAAGGCGTCGTCTTCGGCCGCTCCTTCTTCGCGGCCGGCGCGATGCTCTCGCTGGTGGCGCTGCCGCTGATCGTCGCCAGCACCCGCGAGGGGCTGAACTCGATCCCCCGCCACGTGCGCGAGGCCTCCTACGCGGTCGGCAAGACCAAGGCGGCGACGACGCGGCGGATCCTGCTGCCGGCCAGCCGCCCCCAGGTCGCGACTGGGGCGATGCTCGGGCTCGGACGCATCATCGGCGACACCGCGATCATCGTCGTCCTGCTCGGCGCCACCCAGAACTTCGCCCCGGTCGAAGGCGTCGGCTTCCCGCTCAACTACCTGCGCGGCGCCGGCACCACCCTGACCAACTTCGTCTACGAGGCCTCCCCCACCGGGAACCTCAACCAGCCGCAGAAGGCCTATGCGGCGGCTTTCGTACTCTTGTTGATGGTCTTAGTCTTAAATGGCGCCGTCGACGTCATCCACCGTCGCGCAAGAAAGGTTGGAACGTGGAGTTCCTGACTTCCCCCCCACCGCCGATTCGCCGCCTCGAGCTCGAGGATCCCGCCGCCGCCAAGGAGGTCGCCGCCCCGGTCCAGCCCGCCGACGGCGGTGCCCCCGCAACTTCCGGCGGCTTCACCGGCGCCCGGCGCTCGATCGGCGCCCCTCAGTTCTCGATCCGGCGCATGGAGATCGACGACGTCTCCGTCTCCTACTCCGACCGCGACGCGGTCAAAGGCGTCACCCTGCCGGTCCGCCAGGGCGAGGTGCTGTCGCTGATCGGGCCCTCGGGCTGCGGCAAGACCACCCTGCTGCGCTCGCTCAACCGCCTCACCGAGCTGACCAGCACGGCGAAACTGCGGGGCCGCATCCTCCTCGACGACGTCGACATCAAGCTGATCGAGCCGACCCTGCTGCGGCGCCGGGTGACGATGGTCTTCCAGCAGCCGAACCCGTTCCCGATGAGCGTCTTCGACAACATCGCCTACGTCCTCCGTGAGCAGGGCTCGCGGCGTTCGCGCAAGAAGGAGCTGGAGCCGAAAGTACACAGCGCCCTCGACCGCGCCGGCCTCTTCGAGGAGGTCAAGGACAACCTCGCCCATCCGGCCCTGAAGCTCTCCGGCGGCCAGCAGCAGCGGCTCTGCATCGCCCGCGCCCTCGCCGCCGAACCGGAGGTGCTGCTGCTCGACGAGCCCTGCTCGGCGCTCGACCCGCAGTCGACCCAGGTGATCGAGGACCTGATCGTGAAACTGCGCGACGACGTCGCCGTGGTGATCGTCACCCACAACCTGCAGCAGGCCTACCGGATCGCCGACCACGTCGCCTTCATGTACCTGGGCGACCTGGTCGAGTACGCGACCGCCACCAACCTGTTCGGCTCGCCGCGCGAGAAACGGACCCAGGAGTACGTCAGCGGTGCCTTCGGTTAGCCGCCACAGCGCCCGCTTCGGCGTCCTCGCCGTCTGCGGCCTGCTCCTGACCGGGGCGGCCGCGGGCTGCTCGACGACGCAGGAGAAGGCCGAAAAGCAGCAGGCCCAGTCCAAGCACATCCTCGAGGCGCGGGCCGAGCGCCAGAAGCACAAGCACGACAAGGACAAGCCCGGCAAGCAGGACGAGAAGGGAAGCTGACGATGAGCGACGAGAAGCCAACGATCTCGGTGGTGCAAGGCACCTACGAGCCCTGCGAGGAGTGCGGCGCCCCACTCGACCCGCAGCAGCGCTACTGCGTCAACTGCGCCGCCCGCCGCGGCAACGGCGCCAATCCCTCCTCGCGCTACTTCGCGGCGATGAGCAAGAAGGCACGGCGGCCGCTGACCCGGCCGCCGGCCAAATCCGGCCCCGGCAGCCGGGCGGCGGCGGTCGCCTTCTTCGCCCTGCTGCCGGTCGCGGTCGCGCTCGGGGTCGTCGTCGGCCGCGGCGACTCCGGCGGCGGCGACAACGAGGCGCTGCTGCAGGCCCTGCGCAAGCAGGAAGCGGCGGCGACCGTCGCCAGCACCGCCGGGACGACCCCGGCGGCGACGGCGAAAACGGCGAAGAAAGCCGCCAAGAAAGAGAAGGCTCCCGCCAAGGGAGAGGGCAAAGTGGTCGCCCAGACCAAGAACGGGACGGTGCACTCGGTGACGGACTTCAAAGCGAGCGAAGAGAAGACCGAAGAAGACACGCAGGTCGTTGCCGAAAACCCCGAACAGACCGGCGACAACTACATCAAGGCTCAGCAGAACCTCCCGGACGTGACCGTGATCGGCGGCGACCCCGGCTCGGCGCCGGCGCCGTCGGGCAGCGGGGTGGAACCGTGAATCGCCTCAGCCAGATCACCAGCCGCTCAGCCGAGCTGCTGCGACGCCCGAGCTCGAAGTCGGCGCCCGCGGCGAAGCAAGAGGCCGCCAAGAAGGCAGCCTCCAAACCGGAGGAGAAACAGCCCAAACCCGAGGAGAGCGCCGAGCTGCTCGCCCAGCGCGACCGCCTGCTGGAGAAGTTCACGGTGATGCAGGCCGACCTCGGCGGCGCCTTCTACGAGATGGCGATCCGCGACCACGTCCGCCTCGACGTCCTCACCCGCAAGGCCGCCGAGCTGCAGCGAGTCGACGCCGAGCTGCTCGCGGCCGAGCGCATGCTCGAGCTCGAGCGCGCCGACGCGGCCGGGCTCTGCCCCGGCTGCGGCGCCCCCTACGGCCACGCGGTCCGCTTCTGCGCCCAGTGTGGCCACGCCCTGGTGCCGACCGAGGCGGGCAAGTGAAGAAGGCTGCCTCACGTGAGTACCGGCGCGCGGTTGAGGCCGCGGCGAGCCTGAGCGGCAAGCGTTTCAACCTGCTCGTCGCCACCTCCCTGGTCGCGACCGCGGCGATCATCGCCGCGGCGATGACCAGCAGCAGCGACAACGGCCCCTTGGCGGCCCTGCTCGGCCGCAGCCTGGCGGCGAGCACGACCCCGATCGCGAGCGAACCCGCTCCCACCCCGGAACCGTCGCCCGGCTTCAGCGGCAGCCCCTCTCCCGCCCCCGCCCCCGAACCGGCGTCATCCTCCTCGGCGCCGCTCTCCTCCCCCGAACCGGCGCCGGCACCGGCGCCGGCACCCGAACCGGAACCGGAACCGACCCCGACCGCACCGACGACGCCGGCCCCCGCAGCCGGCCGGATCAAGCACGTGTTCGTCATCTCGCTGGCCAGCTCCGGCTACGACGCCGCCTTCGGCGCCACCCCGCAGATGCCCTACCTGGCGACGACGCTGCGGCCCCAGGGCACCCTGCTCAGCGGCTACTCGCTGCTCGACACCGCGCCGCTGCCGAACTCGGTCGCGACGATCGGCGGTCAGCCCCCGACCGCCGAAACCAAGGCCGGCTGCCCGGACTACGGCAAATGCGTCTACTCGGCCGAAACCCTGACCCTGGCCGACCAGCTCGGCATCGCCAAGTTCAGCTGGCGCGCCTACATGGAGAGCATGGTCAACCTCGAAACCGGCCAGCCCGACAACTGCGTCTACCCGCAGCCCGGCGCCACCGCGACGCCACCGCCCGGCGGCTACGCGCCGCAGCTCAACCCCTTCGTCTACTTCCACTCGCTGCTCGACCTCGGCGACTGCGCGACCAACGACGTCCCCCTCACCGAACTCGAAAAGGACCTGAAGACGCCGAAGGCGACGCCCAGCTACTCCTACATCTCCCCCAACCTCTGCAACGCTGGCGTCACCGGCCAGTGTGCCGCCGGGACCCCCGACGGAGCGGCCAGCGCCGACGCCTTCCTCGCCACCCTCGTCCCGAAGATCCTCGCCTCCCCCGCCTACAAGGCGGACGGGCTGCTGATCGTCACCTTCGGCCAAGCCAACCCGGCGCCGATCGACCCGGCCACGGGAGCAGCGGCGCCGGCGACCGGCGACCCGAAGAAGGTCGGGACGCTGCTGGTCTCCCAGTTCGTCTCCCCCGGCTCCACCGACGCCGTCGCCTACGACCCCTACTCGCTGCTGGCCTCGACCGAGGACCTATTCGGCCTCACCCACCTCGGCAAGGCCGAAGGCGCCAAGGTGAAGTCCTTCGCGCCGGCGCTGCTGGGCGAAAACGGCGGCGACTGAGCCCTCTCCCGGTCGAGCCGAGAGCGACCGGCGCCCTTTTCTGACAGGCTGAGCCCGTGAGCGCACCAGAGCAGAGCGGCGAGCCGATAACCGCGGCCGGGATCGAGGACCTCAAAGCCGAGCTGGCGCAGCTGGAAGGGCCCGCCCGCCTGGAGATGGCGGCGCGGATCAAGGTCGCCCGCGAGGAGGGCGACCTCAAGGAGAACGCCGAGTACCACGTCGCCAAAGAGGACCAGGCGCACCTGGAGACGCGGATCAAGCGGCTGCAGGAGCGGCTGCACAACGCGGTCGTGGTCGAGGTCGACGCCGGCGCCGCCGACTCCTTCGCCTTCGGGCTCAGCGCCGAAGTCCTCGACGAGCAGAGCGAGAAGACCAACGTCTGGACCCTGGTCGGCTCGACCGAGGCCAACCTCGCCGAGGGCCGCCTCTCGGCCGAGTCGCCGATCGGCAAAGCGCTGATGAACACCAAGGTCGGCGCCAGCGTCAAGGTCGAGACCCCGCGCGGCACAAAAAGCTTCAAGGTCATCAAGCTCGTCACCTGAGCCCCGGCTCGACCGCAAAGGAATTCCCCCGTAACGTGGCGAACGTTGCATGTGTTGCATGCAACCGGTCCTCTCTCACCCACGAAAGGGTTACTTATGAACGCGGAATCGACGCTCAGCGGCTGGTGGGTCTTCGCCGGCATCCTGCTCATCGTCGCCGGCATCCTCAACATCATCTGGGGCATCGCCGCGATCGGCGACTCGAAGTTCTTCACCGAGAACGCCACCTACATCCTCAGCGGCCTCCACACCTGGGGCTGGATCCTGCTCATCGTCGGCGTGCTGGAGATGATCGCCGCCTTCTCGCTCTGGTCGGGCAACGAGTTCGGCCGCTGGTTCGGCATCTTCATCGCCGCCCTGAACGCGATCGGATCACTGCTCTCGATCGGCGCCTACCCGTTCTGGTCGCTGGCCGTGTTCGCGCTCTCGATCATCATCGTCTACAAGCTCGCCGAGGGGCCCGAAGGCACCCCGTGACCCCATGCTGAGGCTGCGCTCATCGGTCGACGCCGAGCGCGCCGGCCGCTTCGGCACCCTGCTGCGGGAGCTGGAGGGAGTGCGGCGGATCGTCCAGCAGCCCGACGAGGCGTCGGCGGCGAGCTCCGTGGTCTTCGTCGCCGACGTCGAGCCGGCCGCCGCCGACCGCCTGGTCGCGGCGATCGCCGAGCTCGGGATCGGCGTCGACGACTACCTGCTGACCCGGGTCGAAGTGGTGGCGCCGCTGCGCCGCCACCTCGGCGGCGAGGACGGCATCGAAGGCTTCGCCTGGGTCGAGGTGATGGGCCAGGCGCGGGCCAACTCGCGGCCGCTGGCCCGCT
The DNA here is from genome assembly GCA_963829445.1 of uncultured Solirubrobacterales bacterium. Taxonomy (GTDB): domain Bacteria; phylum Actinomycetota; class Thermoleophilia; order Solirubrobacterales; family 70-9; genus VAYN01. Next base: position 148,564 of record CAWHIW010000020.1, read on the forward strand.
ACCTGGCGCTGATCAACGTCGCCGCCGTGATCGCCGCCCTCGGCGTCATCACCAGCAGCTCGATCCTGATCGTCGGCGCGATGGCGGTCAGCCCCGACCTGCTGCCGATCTGCGCCACCTGCGTCGGCCTCGTCGGCCACCGCTACGCGCTCGCCCGGCGCTCGTTCGTGACCCTGGGCCTCGGCCTCGCCCTGGTCGTCGTCACCGCCTGCGTGCTGGCGGCGGCGCTGCAGGGCGTCGACCTCCTGCCCCGCGGCTTCACGGTCGAAGACAGCAGCCTCAGCACCCTTGCCAAGACCGACTACTCGACGGTGCTGATCGCGCTCGCCGCCGGAATCGCGGCGATGCTCTCCTTCGAGTCCCGCGCCAGCGCCGCCGTCGGCGTCGCGATCTCGGTGACGACGATGCCGGCCTCGGCCTACCTAGGCGTGGCGCTCGGCACCGGCGTCGGCAGCGGCGAGGCGCTCGGCGCCCTCGTCGTGCTGGCGATCAACGTCTCCCTCCTGATCCTCTCCGGCAGCGCCACCCTGCTGGTTCAGCGCTGGCTGACCCGGCGCGCGGGAGTCGCCGTCTAACAGCGGCTGCGACCACGGGGCCGGCTCCGGGCGGCGCTCATCGTAGATCACGTCGCTGCCGCTGAAGCGGTCTTCCCAGGCCCGGCGCTGCTCGCGGAAGACGATGCCGAGGAAGCCGATGCCGAAGGTGACCACGGAGAGGCCGAGGCCGATCAGCCGCTTGAGCGAGCGCCCGAACGGCAGTCGCGGCAGGTTCAGCCTGATCCCGACGAAGCGCATCCCCGGCGTCTGCCCCGCCAGCGACCAGAAGCCAACCAGGTAAAGGGAGCCGAGCGAGAGCCAGGCGGTCGAGCCGATCGCAATCGCGAAGTTGGAGGCGCCATCGCCGCTGCCGCCGAAGGCGTTGTCGACGAGGCTGACGATGGCCGCGATCAAGGCGAAGCCGAGGTTGACGAAGACGCCGTCGATGACGAAAGCGAGGGCGCGGCTGACGACGCCGGCGTGGTCGCTGGCGACGGCTCGGCGGCGGCGGAGGAAGAGGCGACGGACGACGCGCTCGAAGCTGTCGTCGAGGCGCCGGGTCAGCTTGCCGATCGTGCGGCCGATGTCCTCCAGCAGGCCGGCGCCCTGGGCGCTGATCGCGGCCCGCACCTCGGGTGCCTCGGCGATCCGCTCGACCAGCTGCTGCGCCTCCTCGCTGGCCAGCAGCCGGCGCCAGACCTCGTCGACGAGATCGCTGTCCATCGCCTCCAGCAGCGCCTTCTTGACCGCCTCGCTCCCCAGCGCGCCCTGCACCGCCTCCTCGACGATCGGGCCCTGCAGAACCCGCGCCATCGCCCGCTCGACCGCCTCGCTCTCGACCGCGGCGACGATCGCCTCCTCGGCGGCGACTTCGACGGCGCGATCGACCCCGGTCGCCTTGCCGACGGTGCGGACGCCGCGGACGCCGACGCCGAGCAGCCGCGCCGAGAGTGGCAGGTGACCGTTCTGGTCAGCCTCGCCTGCGTCCGCAGATGGCGGAGTAGAGCCATTTTCCATGCCGCCGCGAGTATACGTCCGGGTCGGCGGCCCGGCTGGTGGATCGCGGCCTCAGCCGAGGTGGTCGAGCAAGCGGTCGATCAGCTCCGCCTGGGCGGGGAGGATCTGCCGCCGCGCCTGCTCGGGGTCGAACCAGTCGGCCCGGTCGACCTCGGGGAACTCGCGCTGCTCGCCGCTGCGCGGGGGCCACTCCATCGCGAAGGTGTTGCTGCCCAGCGCCGCCGGGTCGAACTCGCCCTCGGCCGCCCAGGCCTCGACCACCTTGCCCGATTTCTGGCGCACCGAGCCGAGGTCGATCAGGGCCTCGACGTCGAGCTCGGGCGCCGCGGCGCCCAGCTCCTCGCCGAGCTCGCGCAAAGCGCAGTCGCGGGCCAGCTCGCCCTCCTCGTATTCCCCCTTCGGGATCGTCCAGGCACCGAGGTCCTTCTTCGCCCAGTAGGGACCGCCGGGGTGGACCAGCAGCAGGCGCGGCTCTCCTGCCTCGAGGCGGAAGAGGAGGATCCCGGCACTGCGCTTTGCGGCCACCCCCTGACCGTACCCGCTCCGGCTCCGGGCGAACCGGAGAGGCACTGGCCCGGCACCACCTGTAAATGGCGCAGATCAATCGAGCCTATTCCAGCAATAACGGCCGTACGATCGGTTCCCCGCTCAAACCAGGAGGAATCGTGGCTTCGAAGACGAGACAGCGCAACAGGGCCGACGAGACGCTGGTGCAGGTGGTCGCCCACCCGCTGCGCATACAGGCGTTATCGATTCTCTTCGAACGGCCCGCCAGCCCGAAGGAGCTGGCGGCCGAGCTCGGCTCGCCGGTCGGCAACGTCAGCTACCACGTGCGCGAGCTCGAGGACGCCGGCTTGATCGAACTGGTCGAGGAAAAACGACGCCGGGGCGCCATCGAGCACTTCTACCGGGCGATCAACAGGCCGAGCCTGGACGACGAGGAATTCGAGAGCCTCAGCCTGGAGGACCGCGAGCGCATCTCCGCCTGGGTCATCCGGCTGCTGATCGCCGACGCCTCGCAGGCGATGAGCGCCGGGACCTTCAACTCGCGCCCCAACACCCACCTCAGCCGGGTGCCGCTGACGGTCGACGAGGAGGGCTGGCTGAAACTGGTCGAGATCCAGGATACGGCCCTGCGGGAAGTGCTCGAGGTCCAGGCCGCGAGCGCCGAGCGCCTGCGCACGGCCGGCGAGGAGGAGGGCATCCCGACCATCGCCGCGATGACCTTCTTCGAGATGCCGCCGAAGCGGCAGGCCCCCGGCGCTCCCTAGCTCCGGGGGCCTGCCGGGGCGCCTCAGTCCGGCAGGCGGTAGGCGACCATTTCCGGCACCTGCCCTTCGGCGAGCGGCAGGCCGGCGGGCGCGATCAGGAATTCGCCGTTGGCGACGACGCCGGTGTTGATCCCGGCCGGCAGGGTCGCCTGCCAGACTTCGCCGCCCGATTTGGCGTCGAGCGCGTAGACGACGCCGTCGAAGGTGGTCTCGAAGACGAGGTCGTTGACCACGGTCGGCGCCCCGTAAGCGGGCTGGGGCAGCTTCTTCGTCCACTCGACCTTGCCGCTGGCGAGGTCGATCGCGACCAGTTCGCCGGTGCCGGCGCTCGATTCCGAGAGTTCTTCGCCGGAGACGACGGTCATCGAGTGGTCGACCACCGGCACGAACAGATTCTTGCCGTCGGTTGCCATCGGTGCGATCACGCCGCCGAGCTGACCGGGGAAGGCCTCGCCGGTCTTGATCTTCGAGTATTCGCCCTTCATCGCGTACACGGGGTCGTCGTCGTGGCCGTTGTGGGTGCCAACCGGCCGTTTCCAGATCGGCTTGCCGGACTTGGCGTCGAGCGCCACCACTACCCCCGACTTGCCGGAGCCGATCGCCATTTCCCGGCCGCCGACGGTGACCAGGACGGGCGAGTTCTGGAAGTCCCAGTCATAGATGTTGTGCGGCGTCTGCTGGTAGTACCACTGCATCTTGCCGCTCTTCTCGTCGAGCTTGACCATCGAGTCGGCATAGAGGTTGGAGCCGGGGCGACTCGACCCCCAGGGGTACTTCGGCGCACCCGGCAGCGGGCCGGGGTTGCCGGTGCCGAAGTAGATCGAGCCCTTGCCGTCGAAGGAGGGCGGGTACCAAAGGCCGCCGCCGGAGTTGATCTCCTTGTGCCCCCAGAGGTCTTTCGGCACGGTGTCGAAGTGCCAGATCTTCTTCCCGGTTTTGCCGTCGAGCGCCCAGAGAGTGCCGACCGCGCCGGCGCCGTAGGTCTGGTTGATCGTCACCGGCACGGTCGAGACGTAGACCTTGCCGTCGTTGTAGCCCGGGGCCATGTCGATGCTCTCGGTCACGGTTTCCGTCAGCGGGGTCGACCACACCTCCTTGCCGGTTTCCTGGTCGAGCGCGAAGGCTTCGCTGGCGGTGGCGCCATAGACGAGGCCGTCGGCGACGACGAGGCCGTTGGGGCCGTGACTGGGGTCTTCGAAGGACTTTTCCCACTCCACGTCGCCGCTTTCGAGGGCGATCGCCGAGACGTTGGAGGCGAGGTCCTGGGAGTAGATGACCCCCTTGCTGACGATCGGGGTCGAGGCATAGCTGCCGTAGGTGCTTTCGCCCTTGATCGGCAGGGTCCAGGCTTCTTCCAGTTCGCCGACGTTGGAGCCGTCGATCGGACCGCTGCCCTGGCGGGTGCTGGCGAGGTCGAGGTTGGGATAGCCGGAGCCGGTGAATTCGACGTCACCGCCCGATGACGAGCCGCAGCCCGAGAGCGATGCGACCAGCGCCAGCGCGACCAGGGCGACCAGCGCCGCCCCGGCCCAAGCGGCCTTCGGAACTTTCTGCAGACTCACGTCAGACTCCCCCCGATAGTGGAATGCCACATATTTATTCGATAGATAAAGATTTATATTGCAAACCGTCGCTGCCGCCAAATGCCTGCGCAGGGGCCTTTTCCTGGAGCAGCGGCTGCAGCACCCGGTTGGAGAGCAGCCCGAGCGCGCCGAGGTTCGCGAACCCCGGGCCCTGGCTGAGGCCGCCGAGGCCCGGGATGTGCAGGCGCGGCCGCATCCCCTCCAGCTCCAGCGCCCGGCCGATCCGGATCTCGCTCCCCGCCGGCCGTTCCCAGAGCGGGCCCGCCCGGCGCTCGACCTCAGTCCGCAGCTGCTCGGGGAAGAGGTTGCGCAGCTGCGCCAGAAGGTCGAAGCCGGTGCAGTTGACGACGTACTCGTGCTCGCTGCTGGCCGCCCCCTCGGGCGACTCGTACTGGAGGCGGACGCCGTCGCCGCCGCCGGCCGCGGCGCCGACGTCGGTGACCCGGCCGGTGACGAAACGGGCGCGGTCGTCGTAGGCGATCGCCGCCAGGCTGGGCGGGTCGAAGACGCCGCGGTCGGAGTGCTTGACGAAGTCGCGCCGCGTCTGCAGGTCGAGCGCGCCCCACTCGACCTCGTCGGGGTTGGAGAAGACGCGGTTCTCGAGGAAGCTCTCGCCGCGGCTCATCGGCAGCATCGGCGTGTAGACGGTGCACTTCGCCTGCGGGCGGAAGCCGCGCAGGAACATCACGCAGCTGAGCGCGCTCTCCCCTCCCCCGACCACGGCGACGTCGCTGGCACGGTCCTCCGGCAGGTGGGCGAACTCGCTGCGCTTGCTGTCGCAGTGGAAGACGCGGGCGGCGACGCTGGGCTCGTGCGGGAAGGCTCGGTGGCTGCCGGGGCCGGTCAGGACCAGGGCGCCGCCGAGGTGCCGCGACAGCCCTCCGGGCTCCTCGACCGCGACCTCCCAGCACCGCCCGTCCTCGGCCAGCCCAACCTCGGTGACGCGGCCGTGGACGTGGCTGACGCCCGCCGTCGCCCGCGACAGCACCCAGCTCAGGTAGGCGCCGTAGTCGCGGTGGCGGACCGAGGGCGAGCCGGCGTCGATCCAGCGCGCGTAGCGGCGCTGGCCGATCAGGTACTGCTGCCAGGAGAAGGCCATCGTGCCGGCGTCGATCGCCTCGCCGGCCTCGCCGAACTCGTAGTGGCTCTGGTACGGAAAGCCGATGTCCTTGATCGGGGTCACCGCCAGCGGCTCCTCGCCCGAGGTCATGCCGTTGCGCCCGAGCCAGGAGGCGGCGGGCTCGGTCCCCTCGACGATCTTGAGGCTGATCGGCCCCAGCCCGAGGCCGTTGAGCACGTGCACCTTGGTCGCGATCCCGGCCGCCTTGGCGCCGGCGCCGACGATCAGCAGGTCGGTCTCGCTCACCATGGCTCGGCGATCACCAGCCCGCTGCGGTCGGGGCTGAAGGAGATCGCGCTTTTGCGCATCCGCTCGGCCCGATTCTCGACCGGGCGCAGGTTGACCTCGGAGAAGACGGTGCGCAGCACCCGCTTCATCTCCAGTTCGGCGTAGCTGGCGGCGAGGCAGCGGCGGGTGCCACCGCCGAAGGGGATCCAGGTGTAGGTGCCGGGCTGGCGGTCGAGGAAGCGCTCGGGGATGAAGCTCTTGGCCTGCGGGTAGATCCTCTCGCTGCGGTGGATCAGGTGGATGCAGGGAGCGACCACGGTCCCCGCCGGCAGCTCGTGCCCGCCCAGCCGCATCGGCTCCAGCAGCCGCCGCACCACCACCGGCACCGGCGGCCGCACCCGCAGCGTCTCCTTGATCACGGCGTCGAGGTAGGCGCCGTCGCCGCCGTCGCGCACCTCCGCCTGGGCGCGCGCCAGCTTGTCCGGGTTGCGCAGCAGCCGCTCGAAGGCCCAGGCCAGCGAGCTCGAGGTCGGGCCGTCGGTGAGCAGGGTCAGCAGTTCGTCGCGGAGGTCGCGCTCGCTCAGCGGCGAGCCGTCCTCGTAGCGGGCCTGGACCAGCATCGAGACCACGTCTTCACGCAGGTCGCCTTCGGCGCGGCGGCGCTTGACCTCGTCCAGGACCGCCGCCTCGACCGGCCGCATCGCCGCCCGGAACTGGCGGCTGCGGACGACCCAGCGCGGGCCGAAGGTGGCCAGCAGGGCGAGGTTGCGGGGGCTGTTCATCCACACCGTCAGCCGCGCCAGCAGCTCGCGCAGGCGGCCGAGGCTCGCTTCCTCCTCGGCCCCGAAGACGGCCCGCATCACCACCTCCTGCGTGATCGCCTGCATCCGCGGCCAGAGCTCGAAGGGCTCGCCGACCGGCCAGCGGCCGACTTCGCGCCGGGCCACGTCGATCATCATCTCGCCGTCGGTTTCGATGCTCTTGCCGTGAAAGGCGGGCAGCATCAGCTTGCGGCGGGTCATGTGCCGCGGTTCTTCCAGCAGCATCACCGAGTGCGGGCCGAGGACCGGGCCGAGCATCGGGTTGGCGAGGGCGACGCCGACCGCGTCGCCGGCCGTGAAGACCTTTTTGACGTCGTCGGGATCGCAGAGCACGACCCAGTCGCCCCAGTGGAGGATGCGCAGGGTGAAGGCGTCGCCGTAGCGCCGCTGGCAGCGCTCGAGCAAGGGCAGCGGCCGCTGCGTCCAGCCGATCGCCTGCAGAGCCCGCGGCAGCCGCGGCCCCGGCGGCAGGCTCATGCGCCCCGCTCCCGCGCGGCCATCAGCTCGTCCTCCTCCTTGCAGGTGGCGGCGATCAGGAGATCGAAGAGGTCGCCGGTGAACTGGGCCGGGAGGGCGGCCTCGGCGCCGCGGTCGAGGTAGCGCCGGCGCACCTCGACGACGCGGTCGGGCTGCATCATCGGGATCCCGTGGGCGCTCTTGTAGAGGGCGACTTCGCGGCAGATGTCGAAGCGCTCGCCGAGCAGGCGGGCGATCTCGTCGTCGATCGCGTCGAGGCGGCGGCGGAACGGCTCCAGCCCGGCGCTCACGACGCGTCCCCGCCGAGCAGGCCGGTGGCGAAGGCGTGGCTGCAGGCGGCCAGGGCCGGCAACGAGTAGCCGCCCTCCTGGATCACGCAGACCGGCCGCTCGGCCCGCGCCAGCAGGCGGCCGACGTCGGCGAAGATCTCCGGCTCGAAGCCCCAGGAGCCGTGCGGGTCGCCGGCGACGGTGTCGTAGCCGAGCGAGACGACCAGGGCGGCGGCGCCGGCAGCGAGCTCCCCAACCGAGGCGGCGACCTCCTCCAGGTAGTCCTCAGGGTCGGGGGCGGCGCCGAAGGCCAGCGCCCGTTCGCCCTCGACCTGGGGCAGGACCGTGCCGGCGGCGACGTTGGTGACCGGCGAGGCATGCAGGGAGTGCAGGGTCGCCCCGTCCATCCCCCCGACCAGGGCCGCGGTCCCGTTCGGGTAGTGGAGGTCGAGGTCGAGCACGCCGACCGGCCGGACCCCGGCCGCGGCCAGCGTCCGCACCGCGGCGGCGGCGTTGTTGAGGTAGCAGTAGCCGCCGAGGAAGCCGGGGCCGGCGTGGTGGCCGGGCGGGCGGCAGACGGCGTAGGTGAAGCGGGCGCCGGCGGCCAGCCGCTGGGCCGCGGTGATCGCCGTCCGCACCCCCTCCTGGGCGGCGGCGACGAGGGCGGCGTCGACCGGGATGTCGGGCTCGAGCCCGGGTGGGGCGAAGTCCGGCATCGTCACCGGCTCGCCGTCGACCTGGCGCAGGGCGTCGAGGTACGCCGGCTCGTGCAGCTCGCCCAGGGTCCGCTCCAGCGCCTCGTCGCCGGCGTCGGCGGCGACCGCGCGCACCCGCGCGTGGCGGACCAGGCCGGCGCGCAGCTCGTCGAGCCGGAGGTTGCTGTCGCGGCCGGGAACCGTCTTCCCGCCTTCGCGGATCCAATGGGCGGCGTCGTCGCGCCCCTGCCGCTGCTCGACCATCAGCAGCTCGCTCATCCAGTCAGCCTCCGCATGCGCGGGCCGAGCTGCTCGAACCCGTTGCCGAGGTAGAAGGCCTCGGTGGCGCGGATCGCGTCGAAGCTCTCCCGCGGGAGACCGACCTCGATCCGCGCCACCCCCTGCTTCCCACACAGGGCCACAAGCTCGTCGACCAGGGCGGCGCCGACGCCGCGGCTGCGCCACTCCGCGTCCACCCAGAGGTCCTGGATCGTCGCGTAGCGCCCGGGCACGTGCAGCGCCCGCTGCCAGCTGGCGCTGAGCACGCCGACGATCGCGACGCCGGACTCGGCGACGAGGATCGCGCCGACCCCCGGGTCGGCCAGGGTCGCCCGGATCTCGGCCTCGAGCTCGTCGCGGGCCGGCCGCCGGCCGCCGAGCTCGAGCAGCAGCTCCTCGACCGCGAGCGCGACCGCAGCGACGTCGCCGTCTCCGGCCGGGCGAACCATCGCCGGCACCGTCACCGCTGGCTCGCTCACGCCGCCCCAGCCCCCTGCGCCGCCCGTGCCTCCGCATGGACCTTGCCACCCTCTGGGTTACGAGCTCCATACGCGCTGGGACCGAGCTCGACGCTCCAGGCGCCGGGGTCGTCGCGGCCGGTGACGACCCGGGCCAGGGCGGCCATCGGCGCCCTCGCCTTGAGCAGGATCTCGTCGAACTCGTCGACCGGGTCGGACTGCATCACGATCGCGCCGCCGGCCCCGATCGTGGTCCTGCCGGGGCGCATCACGATCGTGCGGATGACGATGCTGAGGTCGGTGCTGCCGTCGAGGCCGAAGTAGCCGATCGCGCCGGAGTAGACGCCGCGCGCCTCGTCCTCGATGCCGTCGATGATCTCCATCGTCCGCAGCTTCGGGGCGCCGGTCATCGAGCCGCCGGGGAAGCAGGAGTGGACGCATTCGACCGGGGAGCGGTCGGGTTCCAGGTAGCCCTCGATCGTCGAGACCATCTGGTGCACGGTCGCGTAGGGCTCGATCGCCATCAGCTCCGGGACGCTGACGCTGTCGACGTCGCAAACCCGGCCGACGTCGTTGCGCAGGAGGTCGACGATCATCAGGTGCTCGGCCATCGTCTTTTCGTCGTCGGCCAGCTCGGCCCGGTGGGAGGCGTCGAGGACCGGGTCGTCGCTGCGCGAGATCGTCCCCTTGATCGGGCGCGCCTCGACCCGGCGCTGGCGGTCGACCGAGAGGAAGCGCTCCGGCGAGGAGCTGACGATCGCCCGATCGCCGAACTTGAGGTAGGCGGCGAACGGCGCCGGGTTGCTGCGCCGCAGGTGGCGGTAGAGGACGAAGGGGTCGGGGCTGGCGGCGGTCGAGAACTGGTCGGTGAGGCAGACCTCGTAGGACTCCCCTGTCGCCAGTTCGGACTGGCTGTGGGCGATGTCGGCGAGGTACTGCTCGCGGCCGCGGCCGCTCTGGAAGCTGACCTGCTCCGGCGGGTCCTCGGGGTCGGGCGTCGGCACCGGCGCCGGCGGGTCGGCGAGCGTCTCGGCCACCGCCGCCGCGGCCATCTCCACCCAGGCGTCGGCCTCGGCGTCGTCCTCGCGGCCGACCGCGCAGACGTAGGTGCGGCGGCGCACGTGGTCGACCGCGACGACCCGGTTGGCGAGCATCATCAGCGCGTCCGGCATGTCGGAGCTGTGCACGTTGGGCGAGCCGCAGTCGGCCTTGAGCTCGTAGCCGAGGTAGCCGACGAAGCCGCCGATCAGCCCCCGCGAGAGCTCGGCCGGCGGCTCGACCGCGTGCTTGGCGACTTCGCGGTCGAGCAGGTCGAAGATCGACTTGTGCTCGACCGTGTCGCGGCGGGCGCGCTCGATCGAGACCTCGCCGGCCTCGACGTCGTAGGAGAGCAGGCAGCGGTCGCGCCCGGCGCTGGTCCCCATGTAGGAGCACTGCGCGAGCCGGGTCGGAGCGTCGACGCTGTCGAGCCAGAACGCGTTCTCCTCATCGAGCGAAGAGCCGTTCGAACAACGCCTCCGTCGGCGCCTTCCCCCTCGATGCTCCGCAGCCGCAGGCGCATCGGCCCCTCCACCACTTCCTTCGGGGTCGATGGGCCGTTTTGTCGAGCCTGGGACGACTTATCGGCCCGTCGGCCGGCTTTTCGGGGGAGGGGCTTGCCGCGCAGGCGGCTCGCCAGGCTGTAGAAGTTCTCGGCGATCGCGCGGCCGTGCTCGGTGGCGATCGACTCGGGGTGGAACTGGACGCCCCAAATCGGGCGGCTGGTGTGTTCGATTCCCATCACCACGCCGTCGTCGGCCCAGGCGGTGACGTTGCCCTCGGGCCCGGGCGGGCCGGTGATCGCCAGCGAGTGGTAGCGGACGACCGAGAAGTCCTGCGGGATCCCCGCGAAGATGCCGCTGTCGGTGTGGCGCACGTGGCTGAGCCGGCCGTGCATCGCCATCGGCGCCGTGCTGACGTTGCCCTCGAGCAGGTTGCCGATCCCCTGGTGGCCGAGGCAGATCCCGAGCACGGGGATCTCGCTGTAGCGGAGGATGTCGCGGCAGACGCCGAAGTCGTGCCAGCGTTCCGGCCGGCCTGGCCCCGGCGAGAGCACGATCGCGTCGAAGTCCGAGCGCGAGAGCACGCGCCAGGAGACGGCGTCGTTGTTGACCACCACCGGCTCCTCGCCGGAAGCGGCGGCCAGCAGGTGGAAGACGTTGTAGGTGTAGGAGTCGTGGTTGTCGACCAGCAGCGTCCTCATCTCAGGCTCCCTCCAGTCCCAGTCCGCGCACGCCCTGCTCGAGCACCGTCCGCGCCACCCGCTCGACCTCGGGCGAGCGCTCGTCCTCGCTGTACCAACGGGCGAAGTGGGAGACGTAGCGGGCCAGCGGGATCACGTCGAGCCCCTCGACCGAGCTGCGCAGGTGGCGGCGGTAGAGCTCGGACTGGACGACGGCGAAGCGGTAGTCGGCGTCCGCGGCGACGCGCTCGGCCCCCAGCGGCGCGGTGCCGTGGTGGGCCTGCGCCCGCGCCAGGTCCCAGCCGAGGCTGCCCTTGCCCTCGCGCAGCAGCTTCTCCGGCTCGAAGTCGACCCGCTTCGCGGTCGGCTGCAGGAGGAAGTAGGCGAGCGAGATCCGCGACGGCAGCCGCTCGGGCTCGGCGTGCGCGCGCCAGACCGCCCCGCGCTCGGGGTCGGCCTCGATCTCGCCCTCGAGCCAGTCGGCGAGGTCGTCGATCAGCAGCGCCCCTTCCTTGCTCGAGGTGATCGAGGTGCGGTCGCGGGCGACCATGCCGTGGAAGACGTCATGGGTGGGCGGGCCGCCGCCCTTGGCGCTGCCGTTGCCGTTGCCGTTGACGACGCCGAGCTCGTCGATCAGCTGGCGGCGGCAGGTGACGTGGGAGACCCACTCGTTGCCGCAGACCTGGAGCGAGATGAAGTCGTCGAGCTCCGGCGCCGCCGACCAGTAGGCGAGCGCCCGCATGTGCTGGGTCGGCAGCCCGTCGGAGCGGACCAGCGGCATCTCCTCCAGCTCCTCGCGTTCGGTCTCGTACATGACCATGTCGTCGCCGTAGCGCTTGGTCAGCTTGCCCTCGCTGAGGCCGAGGTTGGTCAGCTCCAGCACCTCCGGCAGGAAGTCGGACTCGAAGATCACCTTGTCGAAGGAGATGCCGAGCCGGCTCAGGGTCTTGCGCTGGCCGGAGATCACCCAGGCGCGCGTCTTCGACCACAGTTCCAGCGCTTCCTGGTCGCCGCGCAGGACCCGCAGCATCAGCTCGTCGGCCTTGTCGTTGTACATCGAGGACTCGCGCGCGACCGAGTCCTCGGCGCCGTCGTCGGCGTCCTCGCCGCCGACCACGCCGGCAGCGCGGCCGGCGGTGACGTAGTCGGCGTAGCAGGCGCCGACGAAGTGGTCGCTCTTCTCTTCGCCCTCGGGCCAGACCTGCTGGTCGCGGCCGCTGTGGACGACGCCGGCCATCGCCTCGCCCATGCTGCGGCCGACGTCGCAGATCAGGCTGCGGCGCTCGACCCGGGCCCCGGCCTGCTCCAGGGCGGCGCCGAGCGCGTGGCCGACGGCGAGGTTGCGCAGGTGGCCGATGTGCAGCGCCTTGGTCGTGTTGGCGCCCCAGAAGTAGACGGCGTAGCGGCGGTCCGCGGCGAGGTCGGCGTTGGCGCCGTCGACCCCCTCGCCGCTCTCCAGCCGCCCGCCCGTCTCCTCGATCCAGCTATCGGCCAGGCGCAGCAGCACCTCGTCGCCGTCGCTGGAGACCGCCTCGACCCAGGGCTCGGCCTCGATCCGCTCCAGCGCCGCCCGCGAGTCCTCGTCCTCCCGCCAGTCCGGCGTCCGCGCGACCAGCATCAGGTCGAAGTCCCCGCGTGGCCGGAACGGCGACCGCGCCGACCAGCGGGCCTTCTCCCCCTGTACCGCCCCGTCCTCGATGTAGTCGAAAATGTTCATGCCATAGCCCATTCGTAATCCCGATTTACGAATGCACCGGCCGGGGCTCGAACCCGGATCTACGGCTTACAACGCCGTCCCTTTAACCGATTAAGGCACCGGTGCTGGCTATGTCCGCCGATCAATCAAGATCTTTGACTGATCGATGGGGCGCGAGCATAACAGCATTCCCATTCGCCGCCAAATTTCCTGATCAAAGAGGGACGGATCGGTTTCAGGGAGCCGAAAATGGGCCTCTCTCAGGCGATTCGATGCTCGAAAACGCAGTCCAGATGACGCTCTTCGTCATCACCCGGGATCGTTTTGTCGAGCTTCATCTGGGCGCTGCGACCGTCAAGGCGGAGGGTGGCGACCTGGTTGTCGAAGTAGGGGCCCTCGGCCAGGCGCCAGCGCATCTGCGGGTCGGGGGTGCCGGCCGCGCCCGCCAGCGCCCGCATCGCCGCGATGAAGGGCCGCGAGAAGCCGGCCCGGATCACCCGCCGCTCGTTCAGCTCGAGCGGGTTGCGGTAGGGCGAGCAGACCGCCTGGTAGATCGCGCTCTCGACCCCGGCCCCGGGGGCAAAGGCGGTTTCGGCCAGGTAAGCGTGATGGACGTCGCCGGAGAGGACGACGATCGAGGCGGGTGCCTTGCCGCGCCTGCCGGAGCCGACCTCTTCCAGCAGCTCGCGCAGCAGGTGGAACGACTTGCCGAACGAGGCCCAGTGGTCGAAGTCGACGCCGCGGCGCAGCTTCTCGACGGCGCGGGCGGCCGGCCTCCCCCAGGCCCCGTCGCAGACGCGCTCGCTCCAGGCCTCGAGGTGGTGGAAGCCGGGCGAGAGCAGCCACGGAACCGTGGTCGCCAGCAGCAGGTGGTCGAAGTCGCCCGTGGCGTGGTCGACGATCCACTCCCACTCCGCCTCGTCGACCATCGCGCGCTCACCCTCGTCGAGGACCCGGCCGGCGCGCGAGTCCAGGAAGATCACCCGCGTCCCCCCGAGGTCTCGGCAGAAGCTCCAGCGGCTGCCGTTCCCGGTCGAGTGCACTTCGGCCGCGAACTCACGCAGGACCGAGGTGGCGTGAACGTTGCCGCGGACCCGCCCGTAGAGGTCGTCTTCGTCGAGCGCCCGGGGCGAGAGGTTGCCGAGGTGCTGGTAGACCCAGTAGCTCATGATTCCCGCGGTGGCGCGGCCGTGCCACCACGACTTTTGCCGCATCTCCTCCAGCCAGGAGCGCGAGATGTTCCAGTCGTCGCTCATGTCGTGGTCGTCCCACTGCATCGAGACCGAGACGGTCGACATCAGCCAGCGGATCAGCGGGTCGCTCCAAGACTCCTGGTAGAGCCACGAGTACTCCTCATAGTCCGTGACCTCCTCACCGGGCGGGGTCTCGGTGCCGCGGCGCCGGCGGATCTTTTCGCGGGTGCGGGGCGAGCCCTCATCGACGTAGACCTGGTCGCCGAGCAGGAAGAGGAACTCCGGCCACTGACTGTGCTCGCCGCGGATCATCTCCGTCGCCAGCACGTGCAGCGCGTCGTACTCCTTGCCATCTTCGTGGCGGTCCTTGCTGTGCACGTAGGGCTCCTCGTGCGGCAGCGCGACGCGGCAGGAGCCGAAGCAGACATCGATCGGCTTGTCGCCGCCGAGGGTGCGGATCGCGCTCGGCGGCAGCTCCATCTCAGCCAGGGGCCAGTGCCGCTCGCCGTCGAGCCGGACCTCGTACTCGGTGAAGCTGTCGGGCTCCAGGCCTTCGATCCGGACCAGCGCGTAGTGGTGCTCCTCGACGCAGAAGGTCGGCTCGCTGCGGCCGAGGATCTCGACCTCGCAGGGTGAGTCGGTCTCGACCCAGATGGTCGCCTCGGTCTCGCCGACGTAGCGCAGGAGGGGGCCGACAACGAGCTTTGGATCGGATTCCCCGACAGGCACGACAACCTCATCCCCACAATCGCCCCCCTCTAACCAGGTCGATGGGCCGAAAAGTCGAGCCCTGGACGACAAATCGGCCCATCGACCCCCTAGATGCGACCCGCCTCGAGCAGACGACTGAGGAAGCGCTGGGTCTCGGGCCGCTCGGGCGCGTCGAGGACGCGGGCGGGCGGTCCCTGCTCGACGATGCGGCCGTCGTGGAGGAAGGCGACCTCGTCGGCGACCTCGCGGGCGAAGCTCATCTCGTGGGTGGCGATCACCATCGTCATCCCCTCCGCCTTGAGGTCACGGACCGCGGCCAGGACCTCGCCGACCAGCTCGGGGTCCAGCGCGCTGGTCACCTCGTCCAGCAGCAGCGCCCGCGGCCGGCCGGAGAAGGCGCGGGCGATCGCCACCCGCTGCTGCTGGCCGCCGGAGAGGTTGTCGGGACGGTCGTCCTCGCGGCCCTCGAGCCCGAAGCGGGCCAACAGGGTGCGGCCGCGGTTCTCCGCTTCGGTGCGGGAGATGCCGTGCGCCCGCATCTCCCCCAGGACCACGTTCTGCAGTGCGGTCATGTGCGGAAAGAGGTTGTAGGCCTGGAAGACGAGGCCGAGCCGGCGCCGTACCGCGACCGGGTCGACCGCCGGGTCGGTGACGACCTCACCGTCGAGGAGGACGTCGCCGTCGTCGATCTCGGTCAGCAGGTCGATGCAGCGCAGCAGCGTCGACTTGCCGGAGCCGGAGGCGCCGATCAGGGCGACCGCCTCGTGCTCGGCGACGGTGAGGTCGATGCCGCGCAGGACCTGGCGCGCGCCGAAGGCCTTGGTGACGCCGCGGACCTCCAGCACCGGCGCGCTCATCGCACCTCCCCGCCGCCGCCCATGCGGTCGACCACCCGCGCCAGCGGCACCGTGATCGCCAGGTAGAGCAGCGCCGCCGCGATCAACGGCGTGTAGTTGAAGTTCTCGCCCTGGATGATCTGGGCGATGCGGAAGGCCTCCTGCGGGCCGAGGATCGAGATCAGGGCGACGTCCTTCTGCAAGCTGACGAAGTCGTTGAGCAGCGGCTGCGCCACCCGCCGCACCGCCTGGGGCAGGATCACGTGCCGCATCGCCTGGGCGTCGGTGAGCCCGACCGCGAGCGCGGCGTCGTGCTGGCCCCGGTGGACCGAGCGAATGCCGGAGCGGTAGACCTCGGCGACGTAGGCGCTGTAGGAGAGGCCGAGGGCGATGCCGCCGAGCACGACCGGGTCGGTCGGCAGGCCGGTCAGCTGCAAGGCCGGGATCCCGAAGCCGACCAGGTAGACGAGCAAGATCGTCGGGATGCCACGGAAGAGGTCGACGAAGACGACGCTCAGCAGCCGCACCGGGAACAGCGCCGGGCCGCGGCTGACCCGCAGCAGGGCGATCACCAGGCCGGCCGCGAGGACGACGACCTCGACGACGACGAAAGTCTTGACGTCGAGCCAGAAGCCGCTCAGCACTTCCGGGAAGGAGTCCTTGAAGACGGTCCAGGAGAAGAACGTGTCCCGCACTTCCGGCCAGCCGGGGCTGGTCAGGATCCAGGCGGCGAGGCCGCCGAGGACGACGACCGTGGAGGCGACGGCGATCGCCTGCCCGCGCCGCGCCTGCCGGCGTTTCGCCGCCTGCCTCTCGAGGCGGCGATCGCTGATCACGGCGGTCTCGGTCACCCGGCCGCGGATTCTGACTTCGGGCGGGGACGGTCCCGCGCCCGTGGCGCTCGGCGCTAGTCCAGTTCGGGGGCGCCGGCGGCGTCGCTCATCCAGCGCTTGGTGATCTTGCCCAGTTCGCCGGAATCGCGCAGCGTTTCGACCGCTTCGGAGACGCAGGCGGTCAGGGCCGAGCCCTTGGCCAGCAGGGCGCCCCATTCGTCGCCGCCGGGAGCGGCGAACTGGCCGGCCACGGTCGCGCTCGGAACCTGGGCGGCGGTGATGTAGAGCGCGGTCGGCAAGTCGACCACGACGGCGTCGATCTGTTCGTTCTTCAGCGCCGTGACGACGTCGTTGGAGCTGTTGAAGACTTCCGGTTTGCTGCTCGGGTCGATCACTTCTTCGACCGCGCTGAGGCTGGTGGTGCCGATCTGGACGCCGATCTTGGCGTCCTGCAGGTCGGCGATCGAGGTGGCCTTGGCGGCGTCGGAGCTCTTCAGCGCCACCACTGCCTGGTTGGCCGTGTAGTAGGGCGCGGAGAAGTCGACGACCTTGGCCCGCGGCGGCGTGATCGAGATCTCGTTGACGTCGAAGTCGAAGTCCTTGGGCCCGGGCGCGTAGGAGGAGTTGAACGGCTCCACCGTCCACTTGACCTGAGCCGGCTTGTAGCCGAGCTGCTTGCCGATCGCGAAGGCGACGGCGCTCTCGAAGCCTTCGCCGTTGGCCGGTTCGTCGTCTTCGAAATAGGGCGGGTAGGCCGGCTTGTCGGTGGCGACCGTCAGCGTCCCCTTGGTCTTGGTCGGCAGCTTGTCCGGCGTGCAGGCCGTGGCGGTGGCGGTCGTCTCGTCCTTGCTGCTGCCGCAACCGGCGAGCAGGAGGAGAACCGGGACGAGGAGGAGGGTGGCTGCGAGTCTCTTCATGGGGCCCCGCCTGGCGGGGAGCGGCGATCCTATGCCAATCCGTCGGCGGCCGGAAGTATCAATGCGGCCGTGAGCCCAGGCCTGACGCGGACCCTGCTGGTCCTGACCTTCGTCACCGGGATCATCGACGCGGTCACCTTCCTCGGCCTCGGGCAGGTCTTCGCGGCGATGCAGACCGGCAACGTGATCTTCCTCGGCCTCGGGATCGCCGGCGCGGCCGGCGCGGCGGTGCTGGCACCGCTGGTCTCGCTGGTCGCCTTCGTCGCCGGCGGTGGCCTGGCGGCGCTGCTGGCGCGGGGCTCGTCCCCTCGCCCGGGCCACGGCCTCGGCGCGGCGCTGGCGATCGAGGTCTCGCTGCTGACCGCGGCCGCCGCGATCGCCGCCGCAACCGACGTCAGCGCCGGCGAGCTCTCCGCCTGCGCGACGATCGCCCTGCTGGCGCTGGCAATGGGTGTCCGCAACACCATGGTGCGCGGCTTCGGCGGTCCCAACCTCGCCACCACCGTCCTCAACCTGACGCTGACCGCCCTCACCTCCCCCGCCCCGCTCAGCGTCGCCTCCGGCAGCGACCTCGCCCAGCGCGCCGCCGCCTTCCTCGCGATCCTCGCCGGCGCCGCCAGCGGCGCCCTGCTGCTGAAGACCAGCCTCGCCCTCCCCCTCGCCATCGCCGCCGCAATCACCCTGGTCGCCGGCCTCGGCCACCTGCGGGCACGGCCGGCCACTGGCTGAACCCCCTAGTCCAGCCGACCAGCAACCGTCTCGCTCGCCACCGTCGGGGTGTGGAGGGGGTCCGCCCGCTCGTAAAAGCGCTCGGCTGGATCGCGAGAAGTGCCGTTTAGAAATGCAAAGACCTTGCAGTGGCCGAAGTTCTCATCTGCGCGCTCTCGCATTTCATGGACCCGATCGGTTGCGAGAATGTGCTTCAAGGGCCTCTCAGCCACGTTGCCGAGAATCCAGGACGGGTCAAGCGGCTTGCCGCGTCTATCGATTGCCCAGGCGGAGCGGAGGAGCGTCCCATCGGGACCGATCCCGAAGCTCTCCGTCACCGCATTGCACGGATTCTCCACGCCAGAACTTGCCTCGAGATGGCGCAGGGCGCACTGCAGACGCACCTTCGGTCGACCGTGCCGCAGCTCGAGCTCGCGCAGGCAGGCGATCGCGGCAAGGTATTCGCGGGGTGTCGGGACCTGGTCGAGGCGGCCGGCACCACGGCCGACGGGGAACAGCCGCATCGTCAGAATCTGATCCACCTCGTTCTCGCGCAGGGTCTCGTAGATCCTGGTCAGTTCGCCCATCGTCGCGTTCGCCCGGGTCAGCGGCAGCTCCGCGCGGACCGCCACTCCGGCCGCAGCAAGGCGCTTTCCAGCCCTCAGATTCGAGGACGCATAGCCGCGAGGCCGGTTGCCAGCGCTATCCCCAGTGCCATCGAAGGTGAAGTTGAAATGGCCGACGATGGCGGGGAGCGCCGCCATGCTCGCCTTGCTCACGCCAGCGCCGGTCGCGGTGACGGTGATTGCGTCGCGGCCAAATCTCCTCGCGGCCTCGCGGATCACCTCCAGGTTCTCGGCCATCACCAAGACGTCGCCGCCTGAGAAGTCGAGCCGTGGCGAAAAACCCTCGAGATGGTCGAGGATCCGCAGCTTGCGGGCTAACGCGAGCTCCAATCCCTGTCGCTGGCGGAAACGGCCGGCCTGCTCGAAGATCGACCCTGCGGACGGGTCCCGGGCGATGCTGCGCGACCCTGCCTCGGAGCGCAGCTCGATCCGCCCCGCGCGACGCTGGACATGAACCGCGTCGACACAGCAGACGGCGCAGTCGTAGGGACAGACCAGCGTCATGTTCCAGATCAAGTCCACCTTGGGAGACATCTGCACATCGATCATGACAGCGCCGAAACGCCGTCAAACTGACCGAGCCAGCGCTCGCGTGGCGACCCAGCGATGCGACCGGCACATTCATGGGCCAGCTCGAGGCATCGCTGGATGTCGCAACCGCCGACGTGCGCGGCCAAATAGCCCGCCATGAAGGCGTCCCCGCAGCCGAGGGTGTTGATCACGTGCGGTGGGGGCGCGGGCGCCATCGCGACCGGGTCCGACGAGGTGAGGACGACAGCCTCCGCCGCGCCGCCGGTGACGACCACCCGTCGCCCCTCGTCAAGAAACTCGGGACTGGTAAGCCTCCGCCGCACCGGATCCGCCAGCTCCTCGAACTCGTCGTTGTTGAGGAAGAGGCACTGGAGGCGATCGAGCAGACCCATCTCGTCGGGTCCCAATTCGCCGGCTGCCACCCAGAATCCGATATTGGCGAACGCCCGCTCACGCCCGACGGAGCACTGGTCGAGGATCTCCGCGGCGGCCTCGAGCCGGCAACCGACAAACGCATAACCAACATCGCCCGACGCCACCGCGACCGGATCGAGAGAAAACGCCGCCTCATTCGGATTGATCAGAAATGCCCGATTTCCATCCGGATCGATGACGCAGAGGAACTCGGAGGTGGGGAGATCAGTTCGCTGGACCAATGAGGTGTCAACCCCGTAGCGGCTGAGGTCGGCAACCAGATCGTCTCCGCGCCGATCCCGGCCAACCGCCGCGACCATGGCCGCGGGGACCCCGAGCAGGGCAAGGCCCGCGGCGACGTTGCCACCGGCGCCGCCGGCGTGCGTCGCGTCGTCGAGGGTCAGGTAGTCGCGATTGGGCAGCGGAAACGCGGGGGCCTCGATCAATCGATCCCAGGTGAGGTTGCCGACGATCCGGATCGCACTCATTCAGCGCTGTCGCTTCCAGGTTCGGCTCCGGCGCAGCAGGCTTCGATCTCCGGGACTGGGACACCAAGTTGCTCGGCGATCATCTCGTGCGTGTTGGTCGGATCTTCCAGAACCTTTGTGGTGACCACCGAGCCGAGGAACTCCTTGAAGGTGCTCGCCGACTCGAGTTCGGCGTTGAAGTACTGCAGCAACATCGCGTTCAATTTGCGATTGGTAATGCCCACGCCATGACGGCTTGGTTTGTCGGAATTGATCTCGGACTCCGACATCCCCACCACTGACAGCTTCTCATCGAACAACGAGAAACGCAGGTCGGAGATCAGCAGCGCTTTCTGAAAGACGACTGTTACTCCGGCTTGGGCGAGCTCATAAGCGGCAGCGATGCGCGATGGGTCCCTCGCGATCATGAGTTTGACGTCCATGTTTTTGTGGGCCTCGATCAGCTGCTGATTTATCGACCGGTAGCGCTTCGAGTCCTCCTCCGCATGCAGAGAGTGCCAGTAGCAGTAGATCAATCTCTTGGCACGACGCACCTCGTCGTCGATGACCGACTCATAGACCTTTCGTGAAAGAACCTTCGTGTGATCGTGGATGCTCCGAATATGGTCTTTGCGCTCCCGCCGCTCCTGGCTGATTAGCCATAGCACGTAGAGCTCGACACCAAGGAGGAGAATCAGGATGATCGGAGACAGGTAGTGCTCGATCCATCCGATCGCTCCCGCGAGCCAGTTTCCGATTGCCCCCGGCAGGGTGGCGGGTATCACCTGTATGGATGCGAGCGGGAGTGTCACGGGGCTCCTGGTTAAACTTTCTCAAGTTCTTGAAACTTGCGGAACAATAACCCGCAAGGCGGAGCCTCTCGCGGCAGTCAGGGTCCCAGCCGCGGGCTCAGCGGCCGTCGAAGAGGGAGCCGACCTCGCGGGTCATGCGGCCGATGACTTCGTAGAAGCTGGCGAGCAGGTTGCGCATCAGCGCCGCCTGCAGGGCAGGGGTCTCGCGCGCCGAGGCGGTCGAAGTCCTCGACGGTCAGGGCCAGGCACTCGCCGTCGGTCTCGGCGTGGACGCTGGCCGGGCGCACGGGGAAGTCCGGCCAGCGCGACCTCGCCGAAGGCGAAGCCCGGGGTCAGGGTCGCCAGCCGCCGCCTGCCGGCCTCGAGCTCGAGCTCGATCGTCACCTCGCCCTCGACCAGGAGGAAGATCGCGTCGGCCGGGTCGCCGGCGGCGAAGATCGTCTCGCCGGCGCCGAACGAGCGCGGGCGCAGGAGCGCCTCGAGCCTGGCCAGCATCGCGGCGTCGAGGCCGCGGGTGAGCCGCTGGTCGGCCAGCGCCACCTGCGCCGCGGCCCCGGGCGCCTCCCCGTGGCCGGCGAGCAGCTGCTCCTCGCACCACTCGGTCGCCGCGTCGAGGTCGGGGAACACTCGCGCGCCATCTGCGGGCAGATCGCCGAGCAGGTCGCCGTGGGCCGGCGCCACCAGCACCAGCTGCTTGCCGCTCTCCCCCATCCAGGCTCCCAGCGCCGCCAGCAGGCGCCTGGCGGCGACGTCGATCTCGGTCACCTCGGCCAGGTCGACGATCGCCAGGTCGATCTCGGCGCACTGCTCGACCAGGGTGCGGATGACGCTCTCGGTCGCGGCGAAGACGAGGTCGCCGTGGAGGACGTGGACGACGCAGCGGGACCCGACCTGGGCCAGCACCGAGCTCTGCGCTTCGGGCCGGCGGCGGCGCGAGGGGATGTCGGCGACGGTGTAGCTGCGGCGCACGGCCGAGCGCGAGGAGCGGGCGACGTGGAGCAGGTTGAGGTTGAGGTCGGTGGAGATCTGGCGGCAGACCTCGATCCCGCGGACGCTGTTGCCGTGCGGGTCCAGCGGCGGCGAGAAGACCGCGATCCCGAGCTGGCCCGGCAGCACCGCGAGGACGCCGCCGGCGACGCCGCTCTTGGCCGGCATGCCGACGTCGACCACCCACTCCCCCGCCGAGTCGTACATGCCGCAGGTCGTCATCACGCTCAGCACCCGGTCGACGTGCTCGCGCTCCAGCGCGCGCTCGCCGGTCAGCGGGTGGACGCCGCCGTTGGCCAGCGTCGCCGCCATCAGGCTGAGGTCGCGGCAGTCGACCGCGACCGAGCACTGGCGGAAGTAGAGGTCGAGCGCCTCCTCCGGGTCCGCCTCGAGGATCCCGAAGCTGCGCAGCATGTGGCCGATCGCGCGGTTGCGGTGGCCGGTGTCGCGCTCGGACTCATAGACCGCGGTCGTCGACCGCGAGCGGGCGGCCGGCGAAGCGGCCGTAGGCGGCGAGCAGGCGCGCCTCGCGCTCGGCGGCGGAGGCGCCGGCGACCAGCGAGGTCGAGGTGATCGCGCCGGCGTTGACCATCGGGTTCAGCGGGCGGCCGCTGTCGGGCGCCAGGCTGATCGAGTTGAAGGCGTCGCCGGTCGGCTCCACCCCGACCTTGGCGTCGACCGCCGCCAGCCCGAGGTCGCGCAGGGCGAGGCCGTAGGTGAAGGGCTTGGAGATCGACTGGATCGTGAAGCTCTGGCGCGAGTCGCCGACCTCGTAGCAGTGGCCGTCCGTGGTGGCGACGGCGATCCCGAACGAGTCGGGGTCGGCCAGCGCCAGCGGCGGGATGTAGTCGGCGACGGCGCCGGAGCCGTCGCCCTGCCAGCGCTCGTGCAGGCGCTCCAGGTAGGCGTCGATCGGCGAGGAGCTCATGGCCGGGGCAATGCTATGCGCGGGCGGGCGGGCCGCGCCCGCGGCCGGGAAGTTGGAGGATGTGCGGATGCCCCAGCCCCGCCGGTCCAAGAAACGTGAGGAGTTCGAGGATCACGGCTGGGCGATCTCGTTCGGCTGCAAGACCGAGGGGAGGCTCATGCGCCTCAAAGTCGATACCGACCCGGCCGACGACACCCGCCCGATCGAGGTCCCCTGCCCATGCGGCGAGACCCACCGCGTAACCGTCTCGCCCTACCGGCGTCGTCGCTCCGCCGACGAGCCGTTCGACCTCGAGGTCGCCTCGCTCGACGAGCTGCGCCCGGGCTGACTCGCCCTCCGCCGCTCGAGCCCCAGCCGCTCGCTAGTGGGCGACCTCGATCGCCACGAGCATCAGCGAGAGGACGACGATCGCCGCCGTCATCGCCGCCAGCAGCCACTGGGCCCGAGCCTCGTGTCGCGTCGAGGTCGACCGGTACAGGGTCTTCATCTTGTCCTGCAGGGCCTCGTAGTCCCTGGTGATGCCGAGGCGCCGGCGCAGCAGGCGGTACAGGCTGCGGTACTCCTCGCTGGTGATGTCGAGGTCGTAGAGCTCGCGCAGGTCGGTCGCGATTTCGCCGTCGATGGCGGCGATCTCCTTGGGGCTCGCGTCCTCCAGTCCTTCGAGGTCCCTGTCGATCGCGCGCAAGGTCCCGATCGCGGTCGCGGCGCCGACCGCCAGGTGGGTGACGCTGCCGGCCTGCATCAACCCGGACTGGTGCCAGCCGTGCTGGGCTTCCGCCGCACAGGAGACGACCAGGCAGCGCCTCGCGGGCACCACTCCGACGACGTAGGTGTCGTCGTCGACGAAGGCCCGGTCGAGCCTGTACTTGCGCCACTGCGAGGACCTGAGGGGCGGCCGGGTTTCCCGTGAGATCCTCGCCATCAGGTCGCGGTGGCGCCTGAGGGGCGCCTCCTCTTCGCCGCGGACGTCAGCCCGGCTGAAGTCGTCCACGACCAGGACCGACGAGACCCGCGCGCTGCCGAGCGCGGTGACGACGTCGTCGCCGATGCCGCGTATCGTCCGCTCCGTCGCCCGGCCGGCCGCCCCCTGGGCCAGCCTCAGCCCGAGGCCGAAGGCAAGCACCTCGGTCCCCTGCCGCAGCGTCAGCGACTCCGGGCAGGCGCCGTTTTCGGCGCCGGAGCCGGGCGGCCGCAGCAGAGCCGCGGGATCGCACGGCGCGGCAAGGCGCGGCAGGTACTCGAGCAGCGGACCACGTGCCTGGAACCGGGGCAGCTTCTCCGGCGTCGGACCGGCGGCGAGGGACCAGCCGGCGTTGACGGTGCGGTCGATCTCCTTCGCCGTCACCTGGCGCTGTCTGAACCCGTTCGCGGTGACGGGGACCAGCAGCAGCGTCAGCGAGTAGCTGGCGCGAAACTCGGTCCGCACCCGGCCGTCGCGGATCAGGGAGACGAGCGGCTGCACGAACCAGGACCTGTCGCCCTGCGACCGCGCCTCACCCTGCACCTGGGTCAGAACCGCGTGCGGCAGCATCACGCTGACGATCCGGCTGGAGAGCGCGAGGCCGAGCAGCCGCGAGCGCTTGTGGGCGAGGATCTCGAGCAGGGACGAGGAGATCGACCCCGCTTCGGGTTCGCAGCCCGACCGCTCCACCAGGTAGTCGTTGCACTCGAGCTGCCCGGTCCCGGCGCCGGCCGCGGCGAAGACGAACGTCGGCCCGTCCTGCCGGGGGTCGAGCGCGCCCCCGCCTTCCCCGGCCCAGGCGAAGGCGGGCGGCAGACCGGGGTCCGAGCGGCTGCCGTCCGCCCCGGAGAAGCTGAGCGGCAATGGCCGCACCGAGGTCCGCCCGGCCTGGACCAGCGGGCTGTGCTCGGCGACGCGCGCGCCCCGGCGCTCCCCGGCCCGCCCACCCGGAACCGCCGACTCGCACACCGGCCTGACCTCGAAGGCGGCGCCGCCGGTGGCCGGGAGGGCGAAGCGCTCCTGGATCCGGGCGCCAATGTCCCGGCCGGAGAACGGCCTGTGCGCGTCCGCGAGCCGCAGCGCGAAGGAGTGCTGGATCAGCCCGTTGAATGCCACTTGGCGTTAGGGGTCCCTGCGGCCCGGGAAAACTTATGCATAGAGATTCTTAAGTTATCAGCGAGGAATCAGGCAACGCCACCGCCGGTCTAACGCCTGCGCCCGGCCCGAAGAGGATTGCCGGCCAGCGCTTCGGCGCTTATTCCGGTTGCGCACTGCAGAACAGGAGTCACGGTGCGGCAGGAGGTCTCCGGTAGAGGCCCTCGAGCATCTCGCTGACCTCGATTTCAAGGCCTACGGCAAGCTTGATCAGTGTGTCTAACCGGGGTAAGCGCTCGCCTCGCTCCAGCACGCCGATCTCCGTACGGTGAAGTTCGGCGCGAAAGCCCAGCTCTTCCTGGGAGATGCCGGCCCGATTCCGGGAGCGGATCAAGTTCTTGCCGAAGCGCTCGGCGATGGTCCCGCGCTTCATCTGAATTGCCGTCATTGCGGGAAGTCCGAGGTTGGAAGATCGAACTGGATCACCTCGACGACCGTCGCGATGGTCTCGGTGCCGGGATCAATGCGGTTCGCGGCCCGTTCCTTGATCGCGAAGATCCCCTCCAGCGTCTCAGCCAGCAGCGCAAGCAGTTCCTCGTAGGAGTCGGGATCGAGCAGGGCGGGCGTGCGGCTGATGTGGTTGTGTTTTTCATCGAAGGTTCCCCCTGCGACCGCCCTCCCTATGTCCTCATTGATGAGCCCCATGATCGCGGCGGTTACACCGTTCGGGCCAATAGCGCTCTCCCACGTCTCTCGATCGAACCAGGCTCGTTTCGTGGCGCGATAGAAATGCTCGACGACGCGGCCGTCGGCCGCGTCTTTGTCTTCGCGCACCAGCTCGACCATGTTCACCGCTTCCAGTTGCTTCAGGTGGTAACGGACATGGCGCAGATCGCAGTCCAATTCGGCCGCGAGTTCCTTCGGACTCGCTACGCGATCCGTAAGAACGCCGATGCAGTGAACGCGCGTCGGATGCCGCAAGACGTTGAGCAACTCGGCCTTGGTCAGTTCAGGAGCGCTCGATTGCTGAGAGGGGGAAGGCTTGGGCATCTATCTAACTCTTCTGACTAGCAGTGGTGTCCCAAATTAAACGGTGTCTGCTGTTCATATAGGCGGTGGTAGGGAAAACCGTTAGCACCGTGAGGGACTTTTTGAGCAATTCTTCTCTCGGGGCTGCGGGGGATCGGTCGCGCTTCGGCGGCCTCAAGTAATCCCAAGCGCGACCGCGCAGGGGAGGTGAGGCCACAATGAGGATCGCCAAGAGCGAGGCGCTGACGCCCGCAATCAGTATTCGTAAGGCGTCGTAAGTGGTGCCACGGGCTCGGCCCATTGCACTGGGTCGAGCCCACATTTTTTGCTCAAAACTTTTCGAATCAAGGCACAAATTGCACTGAACATCTGCGTTGACTGCGGGAAGATCGCTGCGCACTGGATAGCGACAACCACCCGGTGAGACGAAGTTTGAGAGATACGTGCGATCTAGAGGCGGGAGCATTTTGGAAGCGAGCGGGGCTGCGGCAGAGAGTCCAGGCGCAAGGTTGCAGTCAGGGGGAGCGTGTAGCTGGCCGAGCGTCATGCGGCCCCCTGATTGCAGCGCTTACGCTGCTTCGGCCGCGGCGTCGAGCCCGAGAACGCTGGCGACCCAGGGCAGCCCGACGAACTTCGCGGACGGCCGATAGAAATGCTGCATCGACCCCCGAACGGGCTTCGTCGAAACCAGCGTGATCGCCTCGCAATCCGCGAGCACGCGGACGTGGTAGCTCACGTTGGAGAGGGGCTGTCGCAGCACCCCCGCGACTTCTCGCGGGCTGACCGGAGTGTCATCGCCTTGACCGACGAAGACCCCCATGATCGCCCGCCGCATCTCATGGCCCAAAGCCTTCAACTGGGCCTCCATGTCGTGCCGGTGTTTCCTGTTTTTTGCCATTCGCGCCTCCTGGCATCGATTTTCAATCGAACTGATCTGTTTAGTTTGCTTCCATTGAAACACTGGATCAGTATAGACCGGATTATGGAAGTACCCCTCTTGATTCATCTAGTGGACGCCCCGACGAGGAACAGAGACGATCCCGCTGTGGCCGATCTGAGTAACCGCGTCGGGACAGCTTTCGGCGCGAAGCTCCTGGCGGCGAGGGAGAAAGCCGGAATGACGCAGGAAGAGCTGGGCTACCTCAGCACGGTCAACCCTGCGCAGATCAGCCAGCTCGAGCTTGGCAACCACACGCCTCGCCTCGACACGATTCTCAAGCTGGCAGGAGGTCTACGGGTCGAGCCCTGCGAGCTGATCGGGGAGGTTCGATTCAAGCCTCCGGTGATGGGACCTGACAAGGGTGGCTGGGTCGATACCTAACCAGGGCAGCGGTTAGACGACCACTGCGAAGGCCGGACCCGCGACAAGCAAAGCCCGGCTACAGCCCCGGGTCCAGTTCGGCGGCCTGGATCCGCTCGTCGGTAGTTGCCCAGACCGCGACGGCCGCACCATCGGCGTCGATCGCCACCTGCGGCGCGCCCAGGCCGAGATCGACGCCGGAGGCGAGGGTCGCAACCGGTCCCCAGGCCCCGCCGGCGCTCCGGTACGCCGCTTGGACCTGGCCGGAGGCGGTCCCCCAGACCACGACCGCGTCGCCCGCGGCGTCGACGGCGACGGAGGGCGCCGCCGTGCCGGTCGAGCCGCCGAGGGGGATCGGCGCGCTCCAGGCCGAGCCGCCCTGGCTGCTCGCGACCGTCACGACCCCGCTCCGGACCCACGCCGCGACGGAGTTCCCGGTGGAGCTGGTCGCGACATCCGGCCCGATGAAAAACTGCCCATGCGCGCTTTCCAAGGTGGTGGCGCCGCTCCAGCTGGTGCCGCCGCCCTGGGCCGCCATCACCCCCCTTTCCTCTCCAATTTCGAACAGCCACACAGCGACGCCGTTGCCTGGTTCGCTCAGCGCCAACGCCGGTTTGTTGAAGCTCGCCTGCGCGCCCCCGGCGCAGTCCACCGCAGGGCTCGCCACCGTGGCGGCCGGGGACCACGCCGGCGTGCTCGCGGCCGCGATCGCCGAGCAGTAGTCGCCTACGCCCTCCGGCCACATCGCCGTGGCGCCGCCCTGGTCGGCCGCGATCGCCGGCGGGCTTCCGAGGCTGGCCCAGTCCGTCAGCGCCACGGGTGAGCCCCAGGCGCCGCCCGGGGAGCTGCTCGCCACTTCGGTGGCGGCCGTTCCCTGGCCTTCGGTGATCGACGACGACATCGTGTACCAGGCGACGTGCGCGCTGCCGTTCCCCGACATCGCCACCGACGGTTCGAAGCTGCTCAGGGCTTCGAACGGATCACTGCTGACATGCGGCGCAGCGAGGGTGACGGGGGCACCGAGTTGTCCGGAGGCGCATCGAATGGCCCGGACTCCGGAGTATTCCGTCATCGGAACGAATCCCCACGCCGCGGTCCAATCCCCGGCCCGGTTCATCGCCACCTGCGGCTGGCTGCCGTCTCCGTGCAGGGCGGAGCCGAGGCGAAGCACCGACCAGGGGCCGCCGGCCGACCTGGTCGCGGCGGTGACGCTGCCGGAGCCGTTCCAGACCACGACACCGTCGCCTTCCGCGTCCTCGGCGATCTGCGGCAACCCGGAGGTTTCGAACCCGAGGGACAGATCGAAGGGCGCCGACCAGCCCGGGGCGCTGGCCGCGAAGCTCCTGACTCGCTCGGCGCCGGCTCGCAGCCCGGCGCCTTCCCCTTCGCCGCCTTCGTGGTTTTCGGCCTGGAGGCACTGATCGTGGCCTTCCCGTTCGACTTCGAGCAAGGCCGTCCCGCTGGCGGACCCGGTGTCGGCGGTGACCGTGTGGGCGCCGTAGCTGTGCGCCGTGCACGACGCCGCCGCCAAGTCGCAGCTGCCGCTGGAGGTGATCGACAGCTTCGCATCGCCCGGGCCGCTGCCAACCGGGACCGATCGCAGCACCTTTCCCGCACCCGAGATTTCCTCCACGGCATAGGCCTGTGAGCCGCCCGAGGGGATCGTCGCGCTCGCGGGGGTGAGGCGGAGGGAATCGGCCCGCACCCGAAGCTCGACGACGTCGCTCACCCTGCCCTGGCTGACGGTCACTGCGTGCGGGCCGGCCTGGTGGGCTGAGCAGCTTCGGAGGCTGTCCGAGCAGTGTCCCTCCGGGGCGATCGTGAGATCCGCTTCGGCGCTGCCGGGCCCGATCGAAGTCGGCACTTCGTTGCCGAAGTAGTCCTTGCCGACGACCGAGAACGGTCCGGTCAGTTCGTCGACGCCGACTTCCGGGGAACGCGGGCTCAGCGCAAGCGAGTGCAGCCGACCGGGCGTCACGGTCAGGATTCCGGTCGCCGCCGGCAGCTGGCCGAATTCGGCGCGAACGCGATCCTTGCCCACCTTTTCTCCGTAACAGGCCCAGTCGGGAGAGCCCCAGGCGCACCTGCCGGTTTCGATCTGCATCCGGTCCGGCTGGACCGCCCCGATCACCTCGCCGGCGCTGTTCTCGACCTGCAGGTCGTAGAGCTGCGTTTCACCGGCGGCCCTCTTGGCGGTGGCGGGCACGAGTTCGATCTTCCGGCCAACGCAGTGCAGGGCGACGTTGTAGGAGGCGCCCACGCCCCAGGCGCTCACCGCGGCGACTCCCTGGGTGTACTCCCAGGTGGTCATCACCACGTTGACGACGGCGGGAAGCCGCGCCCCCGTTATGAGCTCGCCGAGCGCCCAGTCCGTGACCTTCTTGCCGATCAGCGCGCTCAACCCGATCTGAGCCCTGCCCTGCGCCTCGGTGCCAGGACGGATTCTGGCTCGGCGCTGCCTCCGAGGCAGAGGCTCCGCTTGCGCCAGCCCCCCGCCCGGAGTACGCGAGCATCCCCAGCGAGATCGGGGGGAGGGAGCGCAGGTAGGCGATCGCGCCGGGCGACGCCAGGAGCTCCCGGGTGGCCTCGACCGCGGAACTGCGACCGGCCCCATTGGCGGGGTCGCCGATCAACGAGTCGACCGTCGCGAACGGGTTCCCGTCTGGCACGGCCGCCGGCTCGGCGATCAGGCGGGTGCCCTGGAGGAACTCGGCGATCAGGCGGCGGAGCTGGGCCGGGTGGCGTCGCAGCCTCGACCCTTCCTTCCGCAGCTGCCCGACCACGGCGGTTCCCATGATCTTCCGAATCAGAGGGCGGGCGGCGCCCTGCCCAGCGCGACCGCGTCCTCGCGAGGAGCCCAGGCCCTCGAGCCGCTTCCGCACGGAAGGCGCTTGCAGGTAGAGGATCAGCCTTGCCCAGCTGCGGTCGGCGGTGGTCACGGAGCTGCCGCCGGCGAGCACGGACCCGGCCAGCTCGGTCGCCGCCCGGAGTTCGAACGCGGTTCCCGGGCTGGACTTCAGGGCCCTGCCCGCTTTTGACCTCGCGATCGCCGCCACCTGGGATTCGATGCTTCGCGGAGAGCCGCTGGCCGAGGCGCCGCGGGCACTCGCCTGAGCTTCCGTGTGCAGAGCGGCGAATGTGGCCGCGAGCGCGAGAAGGGCGACGATCAGCGGGCGGCGGAGCACGAGGAAAACCGAAAGGGCATCGTCCTCCCGATTCACGGGGACAACCTACCGAAGTCCCGCGGCTTGGAGGTCGACCAGCTGGCCGACGGAAGTCGGCTCCTCACCCCACCCGCCGGTAGCGGATGTGCGTGGCGAGCGGAGAGTGAAGCGCCTCGACCGGCTCGAACCCGAGGGACTCGGCTCCGTCGAACAGCCGCTCGCCGGACCCGAGCAGGACGGGAGCCAGGTCGAGCGTGAGCTCGTCGATCACGCCGGCGGCGAGCGCCTGGCGGACGGTCGAGGCGCCGCCCGCGATGTCGACGCCATCATCGCCGGCCGCCTCGCGCGCCTGCGCGTAGGCGGCATCGAAGCCCTCGGTGACGAAGTGGAAGCTGGTGCCGCCCTCCATCTCGATCGGCTCGCGGGCGTGGTGGGTGAGCACGAAGACCGGCGCGTGGTAGGGCGGCTCGGGGCCCCACCATCCATCCCAGTCCCCCTCCCACTCGCCGCGGATCGGCCCGAACATGTTGCGGCCCATGACGTAGGCCCCCCGCGGTCGCATCAGCCAGCCCGCCGCCGTCGCGTCGGCGTCGTTCGCGCGCTCGTCGCCGAGGTGCCAGCTGTGGACCTCCCTGCCGCGCTTGCCCAGCGGATTGCTCCCGGCTCTGGTCCGGCCCGGCGACGAAGCCGTCGAGCGAGATCGACATGTGACAGGTGGTGTCCGGCATCGGCGTCCTCCAAGCGATTGCGATTTGCAGGTGCCGGCACCGTACCGGGAGGGCGAGGTCATACGGGCGAGCTCGCCGCAGTTTGCGCCCAGGGCCCTGCGGGCAATAGAGCTCCGTGAAGGCGGCCCTCCTCCTTGCCTGGCTGAGTGGCGTTTACCTCATCACTCTCGGCGGCTGCGCTGAGGACGCCCCCAGCCTCGCAGAGGTGAAGAAGTTCAAGGGCTACCCGGTCTACTACGCAGGCGAAGACGTTCTCGGGCGGCCGATCACCGAGGTCATCGGCGGCGAGGAGCAAGTGAATCCCCGGGAGCAGGTCCGGTTCTTCATCTACGGGAACTGCGAGAGCCCGCCTGAAGGTGAGGGCGGCTGCGCCCCGTTTCAGATTCACAACTACAGCACCTGCTCTCGCTGGGCACACAGTCTCGATCAGGCGCCAGTAGGCCTCGGTCGGGGAGCGCCCCTCCGCCCATTCCGAGGAGCGAAAGCGCGCTACCGGCGCGCCGAACACAGCGTCGAAGTCTTCACCGGTCGGACGACGATCACGATCGGAGGGGGATCGGATCCGAAGATGCTCGGGACCGCGCTCCGGCAGCTGCGCGAGGTTCATCAGGCGAAGCCGTCTCGCCTTCCGCCGCCCGTGCCCGGCTCGATATCGGGAAAGCTTCCCTGCCAAGGCCGAAACGGTGAGTAGATGTTCGGTCGTCGCGGCGGTGGTGACGGTAGCGGGACTCTGCCTCGCACCCGCGAGCGGCGCAAGCACTGTTCCGACCCCGGACCCGGGGATCGCCATCTTCAAGGTCCGCGCATCGCACGGTTACGTGGTGAGGGTCTTCGCCAGTCGCTCCCCCGACGGAACGGGATCGATCGCGGTCTTCGCGGCGAACGCCAGCTCGACGGCCATCTATCGATTCCCAGCGACGGTGACGGCCAAGATCGTCCAGGCAGAACTCGGCTCGCTCGGGCGAGTCTCGGTGAAGGCGGTGCCAGCCGATCGCAAACCTGCCGTGCTCAGGTCCTGTGACGGAGAGGAAAAGCGCAAGGTCGCGGCCGTCCGCTACGAGGGAACGATCGAGTTCCACGGCGAGGAGGGCTTCACCGACGTCGAAGCGACAGGTGGGCCCTTCGACTACCGGACGTTCCGGGAATTCGCCTGCGCCGAGGAGGGCGGTCGCCCTGCCGGAAAGTCCCTTCCCGGGGCACGCCTCGACGTCCACCGCCTACCTGAGTCGAATGAGCTCATGTTGGGCGCAACTCAGCTCCGTCCCGGCGCGGCAACCGAGGTCTGGGTTCAGATCGACGAAGGCCCCGAAGGATTCGAAACCACCCGCGCCACCGAGGTCCGGGCCGGTCCCCACGCCCTCGAGTTCGATCCGCGGCTACGCAGCGCGACCCTCTCGCCCCCCGCCCCCTTCGCCGGTCACGCCACCTACCGCCGCGGCGCCCCACCTGCCCGTCGCTGGACCGGCAATCTCACCGTCGACCTCCCGGGCGACTCCGATTACCCACTCACGGGACCGGGGCTCACCGTCACCTTGGAGCATCCGACGGCATAGATCCACGCAGAAGTTGTCGGGTCGAGTCTCACGACCTCACATCAACGGACCGAGTGCATAGGGATCGGCCAGGTCTTCGTCGAGCATCACCTGCCATTCGCGAATCACGAAGATCCGCCGGCCCGAGCTACTTCAGCAAGCGGAGGAATTCAGAACCCGAATCAGCTGCCGGGGTCGAACCGACGGCAGCCGACTGCTCACGCGGCGACGGTGACCCGCTCGATCAACGCTGGCTGAGGCAGGGGACGCCCCTCCTCCTCCAGCACCTCGAGATAGCCCTCGATGGCGTCCTTAGCCATCGCCAAGGCCTCATCGTGAGTCTCGCCTTGGGTATGGCAGCCAGGCAGAGCCGGAACGGACACGCTGAAGCCACCCTCCTCTTCGGGCTGCAACACGACCTCGAACTCATGGGATTTAGCCGTCATCGGGACCAAAGGATAGTTGCCGCGTGACATGGTCACAAGGGAGAGCCCGCTTCCCAAGCCAGATCTGAAATATCGGGGAGACAGGATTTGAACCTGCGACCGCTCGGCCCCCAGCCGGCCTGACTCAGTGCTCCATCCGTCCGGGCGCGTCCCCACCCGTCCCCGCGTCCCCGGAGGTGGACTTCGACGACGCATCGGACGATGCGTTCGGTACCACGAGCGGTACCAGCTTCCGCCGACCGTGACGCCGTGCCGTCAGACCCCAGCCTTCACGCGAGGCAGTGCACGTAATCAGTGCTCGACCCGCGGACAGGAGAAGCGAGCAGCCTGCGCTCTATCTACCGACCGAGGTGGCGGACTGAATGACCGTGCCGCCCCTTGCGTAGATCGCCCAGATTGCCGTTGATCTGCCCTGCTGGTCGACGGCAAGCTGCGGTTCCCCGACGCCGGTCCGCCAACCGGAGATATTGACGGGACGCGACCAGGAGCCTCCGGGACGACGCTTGGCTCCCTCGAGGGCGAACTCGGGGCCGGAGCGGCGGGTGTCGAAACCCTCCCAGATCGCGGTCGCGTTGCCCCAGGAGTCCACCACCAGCCGCTGGTGCTGCCCGCCCCGGCCCTCACCGGTGGTGATGTCGGCTGACCTCGACCAGGCCCCGCCCGGAGGACGGCTCGCGCCCTGGACGACGAGGTTGGCACCGTCGGAGCGTTGCCAGATCGCCGTCGTTTCGCCCTGGGGGCTGACCGCGATCTGCGGATCCTGCACGAGGCGGCGCCCCACCTCGGAAATGTTGATCGGCGCCGACCACGTTCCTCCGGCCGGGCGGGTCGCAGTTTGAATTCGATGGATCTGGATCCGAGGCCGCCGGTCATCGGACGCCCTGTCCGCCCAGATCGCGGTGGCGTTGCCTTGGGAATCCACAGCCACCTGTGGCCAGTTGGCCCGTACTCCCGGCGCAGTGAGCGTGACCGGCGCCGACCAGCTTCCTGCGGACGAGCGGGTCGAGCTTTCGACGGCGCCGCTGTATTCGTCTTCCCAGACCGCAGTTGCGCCGCCCTGGGGATCGAGGGCGATCTGCGGGGATCGGGCAGCCTTTTTCGGCGGCGACAGGGAGACCGGCGCCGACCAGTTGCCTCCAACCGGGCGGGTCGCGCTCTGGACGACCGAGCGCCGACCTTCCTCTCTCTCCAGGAGCCAAGCCGCCGTCACGGTGCCTTCGGGACCGGCCACGACAAGCGGCGAACCGGCGCCGGACGCGGATAGGGCGACCGGCGCCGACCAGGTCCCTCCGACTGGGCGGCTCGCGCTCTGGACGACCCAGGAGCGACCCACCCGGCGGACCCAGACGACCGTCTCGTTGCCGAGGGGGTCGACGGCGATCTGCAGCTCGTAGGCGTCTTTCAAACCGTCAGACAGACGGGATGGAGTGGACCACGGTCCGCCCGCCTGCTGCACCGCTCTCTCCCAGACGAGCTTCCCGCCCCGATACTCCTGCCACACGGTGGTCGCATTGCCTGCGGAATCAAGGGCCAGCGTCGGGACTTCTTCGCCAAGGTTCAAGCCTTCGGAGACAATCGTCGGACGCGACCAACCGGGGGCAGCGCCGGCGGGCGAGGCGAGCAAGCCCGCGGCCAGAAGACCGGCAACGGTGAGGAGCAGAAGCCGCAGGTGAAGCGCACGAATGCGCGCACGATCCAAGGCTCCACCTGTCGCCATCCCCCATGCCCCTGTGCGCCTCACCGAATCACCCCTCTTCCAGACTAAAGCTTAAGGCCCCAGGGGTGGGGCTAGTTCGGCGGCCCCGAGGAGCCTGAACGAGATCCGACCGGCGCCGGGAGCGGGATTCTTGAAGCGGGCGCGCGTCGAAGAAGCAAAAGTCCGGATGCCCGCGGGTAGCTGGGACGCTTCCTGATCGGGCCACGTTGCAGCTTCGGGGTGAACTGGTCCACTCCCTCATCCCCGTCTCCGTAGCACTGGAGGCGGACTTTGACGTCGAGCGCTTGACTCGGCGATCCCTTCAATTCGATCCGGAGCTGTCCTTTGGGCCCGAGGACGGCTACCTCGATCTCCGCCACCGGAGCCCTCCCTTCGTCGATGGTCGAGGCAAGTTGGCCGGCCTGAGCGCCCGCGGGCAGAGCGAGCGCCGCGATGCTGCCAAGCAGAAGACTGAAGCGTCTCTTCACCACACTTAAGAACCGACTACCGCGCCCGGGACCCTCCGTCGGGACGCGGGGACGCAGGGGACGCGTTCAGCCCGGCTGGTCACCGCGCGTCAGTCCTCCGGTTCCGCCACCGGGTTGAGTTTGTCCGAGAAGGCCGTCATCAAGGTGTCCGGCTCCACCTCGAGGACCTCTAGTCCGGAGGTCGATACCAGAGCATCGACCAGTGGCCGGCTGCCGCCGACGAGGGTCGAGTCGAAGTCGACCTCGCTGGCGACGAACCAGGAACGATCCGCGGGCCAGATCAGATTCGGCGAGTCACGCCAGAAGAGATCGGTCGGATCGGGCTCGGGTCGCTCCGTCGGCGCCTCCTCTCCGGGCTCGACCTGGACCGCCCAGAAAAGTCCCGGCGGATCGGTGTCGCCGACCTGGACCACTGCGGCGAGCGGGCCTGCAAGCACGAGGTGGTCCCGGCCCATCGGCAGCTTCAAGCGCGGATGCTTGCCCTGCTCAGACTCGATCTTGTCCACCAGAGGGTGGTGGTTGATCTCACAGAGCCCGAAGTAGCAATGATCCGGGTCCGCAGTGTGCTGGGCGAGCACCGCGCATAACCGGTCCAGATCATGCGATTCGATCTCCCCGAGCCAGGGGATGTTCCCCGGCCAGTTCGACCCCTCCTGGCCGAAGGTGTCGGAGGTGCCGACGATCTGATGCCATTGCATCTCGGGGTGGGCGACCCGCCCCAACCGACCCGCAACCTCGGCCCAGGTAACGCCCTCCCCGGTCTCGTCAGTCGCCGGGTGGAAGACGCGCGCGTGGGCCTCGAAGACTTTCGGCACCTGGTTGGTGACCACTCCCCAATCGCCGCTCAGCGCAGGCTCGATCCACGCCCCCGCCTCACTCCCGTCCACCGCTCTCAGGTCTTCGCCGAGCACCGCCAGACCTTGCACAGAGGCGCTCGCGCCCCCGGCCTTGACAGGCTGGTGCGAGAGCGGGAGCAGACAGGCCCCGACCCCGATCTTGTTCCTCGCAACACACGCTCACCGGTCGGCTAGGCAGCGCAGATCTGGATAGCTGGGGTGCCGTGATGCCGTCGGTAGCAGCGGCGGTACTACTCGCCCATTTGCGGCATTTAGCCAGGACCCGGAGAAGCTGCCGAGCCCGCTTCCCAGGAGGGCTCTCAATATCGGGGAGACAGGATTTGAACCTGCGACCGCTCGGCCCCCAGCCGAGTGCGCTACCAGACTGCGCCACTCCCCGTGGGATCTTGCATCTTACGAACTGGCGAAGGTCCGGCTAGGCTTCCCTCGATGCGGCGGTAGCTCAACGGTAGAGCCTCAGCCTTCCAAGCTGATGACGCGGGTTCAATTCCCGTCCGCCGCTCTTTTACTGGCAGTCGGCGCTGTGTAGCTTCCGCCGCCGAATGCGACGGCTCACGCCCATCTCCGCGGTCCTGGCCTTGGTGCTCCTAGCGCTCGCGCTTGCCTTCGGCGGCTGCGGCGGCTCCAACGACACCAGCGAAGGCGAGGACGTCACCGCCGCCGCCAGCAACGCCGGCGAGGTCGACTGGCCGTTCTTCGGGCGGGTGCCGGAGCGGACGCACTATCTGCCGGCGGAGCCTGGGCGGCTGGATCCGCCGCTGAAGCGGGTCTGGCAGGTCAATACGCACGCGCTGATCGAGTTTCCGCCGGCGATCGCCGGTGGGGTCGCCTACGTGATCAACAAGTACGGCAACGCCAAAGCGGTGCGGCTGCGCGATCGCAAGATCCTCTGGGAAGTGAAGAACCGGCCGAGCGACAAGGGGGTGCCGAACTTCGTCACCGCGCCGGTCTATTACGAAGGGCGAATCTACGGCGCCTTCCTCGGCGGCGAAGTGGTCGCCGGCGACGCCGCGGACGGGCACACGCTCTGGCGGCGCAAGCTGCGGGCGCACCTCGAATCCTCGCCGATGGCCGCCGAAGGGACGCTCTACCTCGGCACCGACACGACCGACGTCGTCGCCCTCCACGCCGACGACGGCTCGATCCGCTGGCAGACCAATCTGCCGGCGGCGATCAAAGCCAGCCCCAGCTTCCACGACGGCCGGCTCTACGTCGCCGACTACGAGAGTTCGATGTTCGCCCTCGACGCCAAGACCGGCAAGCCGCTCTGGCGCACCAACACCAGCAAGCAGCCGCCGTTCGGCGAGGGCGGCTTCTTCTCCTCCCCCGCCATCGGCTTCGGCCGCGTCTACGCCGCCCGCGACGACGGCACCGTCTTCGCCCTCGACGAAAAGACCGGCAAGGTCGAGTGGTCCTTCGACACCGGCGGCCCGGTCTACGGCTCCCCCGCCCTGGCCGAAGTGCCCGGCACCCCCGCCAGCGTCTACATCGGCGCCGAAAACGGCCGCTTCTACGCGCTCGACGCCGCCACCGGCAAGCCGCGCTGGCACTACGACGTCGGCGGCCCGGTGCCCGGCACCGCGACCGTGATCGGGCGCACCGTCTACACCTCCAGCTTCAAGACCGGCAGGACGATCGGGCTCGACGTCCTCACTCATAAGAAGACCTTCGAGCTGAAGCAGGCTGGCTATACGCCGATGGTCTCCGACGGCAGGCGCCTCTACCTGACCGGCTACTACGTCCTCGTCGGGCTCGAACCGAACGGCCGCTGAGGCGACCTGGCTAGGCTGCATCGCCATGGGCGAGCTCAGCTACGAGGGTCACCGGATCGAGTACGACAGCCACGGCACGGGCGAGCGCACGATCGTCCTCGTCCACGGGCTGCTGATGAATCGCCGCATGTACGACCGGCTGGCCCCGGCGCTGGCCGAGCGCGGCAACCGGGTGATCGTCGTCGACCTGCTCGGCCACGGCCGCTCCGACCGCCCCGAGGACCTGCGCCTCTACTCGATGCCGCTCTTCGCCCGCCAGGTCGTCGCCCTGCTCGACCACCTCGAGCTCGACGCCGCCGTCGTCGGCGGCACCTCGCTCGGCGCCAACGTCGGCCTCGAGCTCGCCGCCCACGCGCCCGAGCGCGCCCGCGGCCTCTTCCTCGAGATGCCGGTGCTCGACAACGCCCTGGTCGCGATGGCCGCCGCCTTCACCCCGGTGATGGTCGGACTGCGCCTCGGCCGCCCGCTCTTCG
The DNA here is from genome assembly GCA_963829445.1 of uncultured Solirubrobacterales bacterium. Taxonomy (GTDB): domain Bacteria; phylum Actinomycetota; class Thermoleophilia; order Solirubrobacterales; family 70-9; genus VAYN01. Next base: position 186,739 of record CAWHIW010000020.1, read on the forward strand.
AGGGCCTCTCCCGCCTCACCTCCCCCATCCCCCGCACCAACCTGCTGGTCGACATCGGCCTCGACTGGGTGCGCCAGCGCCCCGGCCCCTCGCTCGCGGTGCTCGAGGGGCTGCTGCTGGGCGAGACCGCGCCCCACCGCGAGCAGCGTCGCAAGCTGACCCAGCCGGCGCTGGTCGTCGGCCATCCCGCCGACCCGATCCACCCCTTCAGCGACGCCGGCATGCTGGTCGAGGAGATGCCGAACGCGCGCCTGATCCAGGCCAAGTCGATCCTCGAGTGGCGACTCTCCTCGCGCCTCGACGACGAGCTCGCCGAGTTCGTGGAGGAAACGTGGCGCCGCCCGTAAGCCGCGTCCTCTCCCCCTCGCAGCTGGAGCTGCTCGCCCGCCACGGCGAGGAGCGCACCGCGGTGGTCGGCGAGACCCTGTTCGAGGTCGGCGACCGCAGCTATCCCTTCGTCGCGATCCGCGAAGGCGAGGTCGCGGTCACCGACCCCAACGGCCGCGAGATCGTCCGCCACGGCGCCGCCGGCTTCCTCGGCGAGATGAACCTGCTCTCCGGCCAGACCGTCTTCCTCAACGCCGTCGTCGTCGCGCCGATGCGCTACATCGCGGTCGAGCGCGAGACCCTGAAGCAACTGCTCTTCGACGAGGGCGACCTCTCCGACCTGCTGCTCTCCGCCTTCATCGAGCGCCGCGAGGCGCTGCAGCAGGAGCAGGGGATCGGGGTCGAGATCGTCGGCCCCCGCGACTCCGCCGACACCCGCCGCCTGCTCGAGTTCGCCCGCCGCCAGAAACTGCCCCACTCCTGGGTCGACCCGGCCGCCGACGAGGAGGCGGCCGCGGTGGTGGCGGCGCTGGCGGCGGCGGAGGTTCCGCTGGTGCGGCTCCCCGGCGGCGCCGAGCTGCGCCAGCCGAGCAACGGCGAGCTCTCGCGCGCGCTCGGCATCGGCCTCGAGCTGGCCCCGCGCGAGGAGGTCGACCTGCTGGTCGTCGGCGGCGGCCCGGCCGGGCTCGGCGCCGCCGTCTACGGCGCCTCGGAGGGGCTCGACACGCTGCTGATCGAGAGCACCGTGCTCGGCGGCCAGGCCGGCAGCTCGCGCCGGATCGAGAACTACCTCGGCTTCCCGGCCGGGATCAGCGGCACCGAACTGACCAGCCGCGCCGTCACCCAGGCCCGCAAGTTCGGCGCCCGCACCGGCTCGCCCTACCGCGCCGAGGCGCTCGAGCCCGGCGCCGAGCGCCACCTGGTCCGGCTCGACGGCGGCGTCGAGATCGCGGCGCGGGCAGTGCTGCTCGCGACCGGCGCCGAATACCGGCGCCTGCCCGTCGACGACCTCGACCAGTACGAGGGGCTGAGCGTCTTCTACGCCGCCGGCCCGCCCGAGGCTCAGCTCTGCGGCGCCCAGCGGGTCGGCGTCGTCGGCGGCGGCAACTCGGCCGCGCAGGCGGCCGTCTGGCTCGCCCGCGGCGGCGCCCTGGTCACGCTTCTGCACCGCCGCGCCGACCTCGGCGAGACGATGTCCAGCTACCTGCTCGACGAGCTCGAGCGCTTCGGCGTCGCCGTCCGCGACCGCAGCGAAATCAGCGCCCTCCACGGCGCCGACGGCAAGCTCGAAGGCGTCACCCTGACCGACGGCGCCGAGATCCCGCTCTCCTTCCTCTTCCTCTTCCTCGGCGCCGCCCCCTGCACCGAGTGGCTCGGGGACGCGGTCGCCCGCGACGCCAAGGGCTTCGTCCTCACCGGCCCCGACGCCGACGCCGAGGGCCTGCTGGAAACCAGCGTTCCCGGCGTCTACGCCGCCGGCGACGTCCGCGCCGGCTCGATCAAGCGCTGCGCCACCGCGGTCGGCGAGGGCGCCACGGTCGTGCGCTTCGTGCACGAGCGCTTCTCGCCGAGCGCCGTGTAGCCAGGACGGAATCCGAAAAACGGGGCAGCCAGGACTCGAACCTGGAATCGCCGGTTTTGGAGACCGGTGCCTTAGCCAGTTGGGCCACTGCCCCAGAGGGAGCCGGATCGTAACGAGCGGGCGCCCGTCGCGAACTCGGCAGTGCGGGCGGAGGGATTTGAACCCCCAAGCTCTTTCGAGCACTGGCACCTAAAGCCAGCGTGTTTGCCAATTTCACCACGCCCGCGCGGCGCCCCGATCCGGGGCTTAACGCGCGACCAATGCCGCATCGTCGCTGACAGATTCTATGATCGTCGGCATGGCTGTAGGAGAGGTGAGGCCCGGCTACGAACTGTGGCGGCCAAATCGGGAGAAAGCGGGGTCGGTCACGACCAAGTTCGTGATCGCGCTGCTGCTGCTCGCGACGGCCGTGATCGCCGCCATCGTCACGATCGGCGGCTGGTCGCTGCTCAAGGGCGGCGGCGGCATGGGGCTGGTCTGCCGTCATCTACGCGCTGCTCTACGCCTTCTTCGCCTTCCTCGTCGCCCGCTGGAGCCGCGGCATCCTCCCCGTCGCCGCGGCGCTCTCGATGATCCTGGCGATCTTCTGCGCGGTCGGAGCCGGCAGCTGGTTCGAACGCGAAAAGGCCGGCTTCGACGAAGCGGCCCTCTCCTCTTCGCTGCTCGGCACCCTGGTCGTGATCCTCGGCCTGCTGCAGATCGTCGTCATCGTCTTCGCCCTCTACGGCTTCAACCAGCAGTGGCAGGTCGAGGAGGAGCGCCCGATCGGCTCGGGCGAGGACTACGGCGCCGGCGCCGCGCCGAGCGCACCGCAGCCGGTCTGAGGCGACGCGGCCTTCACGCGTCTGCTCCAACCCGTCTCCAGCACGGGTAAATGCAGACGCGTGGGCTATGCCGGAGGAGGGACTCGAACCCTCAAGCCCGCAAGGGCAATCGATTTTGAGTCGATCGCGTATGCCAATTCCGCCACTCCGGCGCCGGGCCGAACGATAGACCGCGGGCCACCAGACCGGCACTAGACTGCCGCGGATGCGGGTACACCACCTCAGTTGCGGCTCGCTGTGCCCCACGGGGGAAGCCTGGTCGGGGGCGAGGGCGGGCCGCTCTCGCGCACCAAGGTGATCTGCCACTGCCTGCTGATCGAGAGCTCCGACGGGCTGGTCCTCGTCGACACCGGCTTCGGCAGCGGCGACGCCCGCAACCCGGCCCAGCTCGGTCAGCCATTCCGCGCCGCGCTCAGCCCGCGGCCGCGCCACGAGGAGACGGCGCTGGCCCAGGTCGAGGCGCTCGGCTTCGCCGCCGCCGACGTCCGCCACATCGTCGCCACCCACCTCGACCCCGACCACGCCGGCGGCCTGCCCGACTTCCCCGGCGCCGAGGTCCACGTCCTCGCCGCAGGAGCTGGCGGCGGCCCTGAACCCGCGGCGGCGCGAACGAGCCCGCTACCGCCGCGCCCACATCGACCACGGCCCGCGCTGGGTCGAGCACCGCTCCGAAGCCGGCGGCGACCGCTGGTTCGGCTTCGAGAGCGTGCGGATCCTGCCCGGGCTCGACGTCGAGGTGGCGCTGGTGCCGCTGATCGGCCACTCGCTCGGCCACACCGGCGTCGCCGTCAACGGCGGCGGGCGCTGGCTGCTGCACTGCGGCGACGCCTACTTCAACCACGGCCAGCTCGCCACCCCGCCTACCTGCCCGCCGATGCTGAAGGTCTTCCAGCAGGTCCTCGCCGCCGACAACGGCGCCCGGGTCGCCAATGTCGCGCGGCTGCGCGAGCTGGCCGCCGGGCACGGCGACGAGGTCGACCTCTTCAGCGCCCACGACCCGCTCGAGCTCGAGCGCCACCGGGCAGCCTGCCCCCCGCTCCGACTCGGCGTGAGCGCGGCGAGCGCCCCCGAGCCGCTCTGGGAGCCCTCGGCCGAGCTGGTCGAGCGCTCGCGCCTGACCGAGTTCATGGCCTGGCTGCGGACCGAGCGCGGGCTCGAGTTCGACGGCTACGAGGCGCTCTGGCAGTGGTCGGTCGACGACCTCGACGGCTTCTGGGCGGCGATCTGGGACTTCTTCGAGGTGCAGGCGGACGGCGACCGCTCGACCGTGCTCGCCTCCCGCGAGATGCCGGGCGCGCGCTGGTTCCCCAACACCCGTCTCAACTACGCCGAGCACGTCTTCGCCGGCAAGGCCGACGCCGAGACGGCGATCCTGCACGCCTCCGAGCTGCGCGAGCTGGAGGAGCTGAGCTGGGGCGAGCTGCGCGAGCAGGTCGCGGCCTGCGCGGCTGCCCTGCGCGGGCTCGGGGTCGAGCGGGGCGACCGCGTCGTCGCCTACCTGCCGAACATCCCCGAGGCGATCGTCGCCTTCCTCGCCAGCGCCTCGATCGGCGCCGTCTGGTCGAGCTGCTCGCCCGACTTCGGCCCGGCCAGCGTCGTCGACCGCTTCGCCCAGATCGAGCCCAAGGTCCTCTTCGCCGTCGACGGCTACCGCTACGGCGGCAAGGACTTCGACCGCCGCGAGACGATCGCCAGCCCTGCAGGAGGCGATGCCGAGCCTGGAGCGCACCGTCGTCCTCCCCTACCTCGATCCGGCGCCGGATCTCTCCTCGCTCGCCGCCACCACCACCTGGGACGAGCTGCTCGCCACCGGCGCCGGCGCCGAGCTCGGCTTCGAGCGCGTCCCCTTCGACCACCCGCTCTGGGTCCTCTACTCCTCCGGCACGACGGGGCTTCCAAAGGCGATCGTCAAGGGCCAGGGCGGGATCCTGCTCGAGCACCTGAAGAAGCTCCACCTCCACGTCGACGCCCACCCCGGCGACCGCCTCTTCTGGTTCACCACGACCGGCTGGATGATGTGGAACTTCCTCGTCTCCGGGCTGCTGACCAGGGCGGCGATCGTGCTCTACGACGGCAACCCCGGCTACCCCGACATGGGCGTGCTCTGGGACCTGGCCGAGCGCGCCGGGGTGACCATGTTCGGCACCAGCGCCGCCTACATCGCCGCCTGCATGAAGGACGGGGTCGAGCCCGGCAACGGCCGCGACCTCAGCCGCCTCGGCGCCGTCGGCTCGACCGGCTCCCCCCTCTCCCCCGAGGGCTTCGACTGGATCTACGAGCACGTCGGCGCCGACACCTGGCTGTTCTCGACCAGCGGCGGCACCGACCTCTGCACCGCCTTCGTCGGCGGCGTCGCCCTGCTGCCGGTCTACCGCGGCGAGCTGCAGGGACGGGCGCTGGGCGCCGCGGTCGAGGCCTGGGACGAGGACGGCAACAGCGTCGTCGACGCGGTCGGCGAGCTGGTCGTGACCGCACCGATGCCCTCGATGCCGGTCCGCTTCTGGGGCGACGAGGACGGCAGCCGCTACCGCGACGCCTACTTCGAGATGTTCCCCGGCGTCTGGCGCCACGGCGACTGGATCGAGATCACCAGCCGCGGCACCGCGATCATCTACGGCCGCTCCGACTCGACCATCAACCGCGGCGGCATCCGCATGGGGACGAGCGAGATCTACCGCGCCGTGCTCTCGATCGACGCGATCGTCGACGCCCTCGTCGTCGACCTGCCCAAAGCGGGCACCGACGGCTGGATGCCGCTCTTCGTCGTCCTCCGCGAGGGCGCCGAGCTCGACGACGAGCTGCCGCGGGAGATCGCCCGCCGCGTGCGCGAGCGCTGCTCGCCGCGCCACGTCCCCGACCAGGTCTTCCAGATCGCCGCGGTCCCGCGCACTTTCAGCGGCAAGGTGCTGGAGGTGCCGGTGAAGCGGATCCTGATGGGCACGCCGGCCGAGCAGGCGGCCAGCCGCGACTCGCTCGCCAACCCGGCGGCGCTCGACTACTTCACCGAGATGGCGGGCCGACTCGACGTCTGAGGACCGCGCTCGGGCTCACCGTCCCGCCGCCCGGAGCCGCCCCCTTCGGCGACCCGCCGCAGCGCCAGCACCGCGAAGCCCCAGCCGCTGGCGACGAGGATGCCGCCGAGCACGTCGCTGGGGAAGTGCCAGGCGAGGACCATCACCGAGCAGCCGATGGCGGCGACGAAGCAGGCACCGACGGCGGCGACGGCCGGGCGCCACGCGGGCGCGGCGACGAAGGCGAAGGCGATCGCGATCGAGGTGGCGGCGGTGGCGTGGCCGCTGGGAAAGGCGACCGGGCCGAGCTGGTTGTTGCCGAGGACCGACTGGAAGCGCGGATGGGCGAGCGCGACCTTGAGCACCTGCGTGGTCAGGTTGGCGCCGGCGACGACGATCACGGCGGCGAGCGCGTCGAGCGGCCTGCCGCGCCAGAGCGCGACCGCGCAGGCGCAGGCGAGCATCACCAGCAGCGGCAGCGGATCGCCGAGGTGGGCGACGGCGTCGGCCAGCGAGTAGAACCTGGCGCCGTCGACGATGAAGTGGTCGAGCAGGGTCGCGTCGGCGCGCTGCGCCGCGTCGATCCCGTAGGCGACCAGGGCCAGCAGGACGAGTGCGCAAGCGCAGGCGATCCAGGCCGCCAGGGGGGCTCCGACTCTCTTCGCCACGCCAAAACGGTAGCGAGACGGCTTTAAGCGGAGCTCAGGCGGGGGTGACCGGATTGCGGCGCTCGGCGAAGGAGCGGTCCTTGCCCGCCGCGTGGGCGAAGCGGCGGATCAGCTCGGCCCGCAGCTCCGCCGGCTCGACGACCGCGTCGACGACCAGCTCGGAGGCGAGGTGGAGGATGTCGATGTCCGCGGCATACTCCTCGCGCTTGGCGGCGACGAAGGCCTCGCGCTCGGCCTCGTCCTCGATCGCCTGGATCTGGTTGAGGAAGACGGCGTTGACCGCGGCCTGCGGCCCCATCACCGCGATCGAGGCGTTCGGCAGGGCGATGCAGCAGTCGGGCTCGAAGGCGGGGCCAGCCATCGCGTAGAGCCCGGCGCCGTAGGCCTTGCGGACGATCACCGAGAGCTTCGGCACCGTCGCTTCGGAGACGGCGCTGATCATCTTCGCCCCGTGGCGGATGATCCCCTGGCGCTCGACCGCGGTCCCGATCATGAACCCGGGCACGTCGGCGAGGAAGAGCAGCGGCACGTTGAAGGCGTTGCAGGTCTGGATGAAGCGGGCCGCCTTGTCGGCGGAGTCGACGAACAGCACGCCGCCCTTCTGCCGCGGCTGGTTGGCGACGACGCCGACCACGCGGCCGTCGAGCCGCCCGTATCCGACGATCAGCTCTTTCGCCCAGCGCTTGTGGACTTCGAGGAAGGAGTCGGCGTCGAGCAGGGCGTCGAGCACCTCGCGCATGTCGAAGGGCTGGTTCTCGTCGGCGGGGACGATCTCGGCGATCTGCGCGTCGGAGGCGGGCGCGGCGGGCGCAGCCGCCGGCGGCTGCTCGCGCCAGCTCTCCGGCATATAGGAGAGATAGCGCTGGGCGAGGGCGATCGCCTCCTCGTCGCTCTTGACCAGGAAGTGGCCGCAGCCGGAGACGCCGGTGTGCATCTTCGCCCCGCCCATCTCCTCCAGCGTCACCTTCTCGCCGATCACCATCTCCGCCATCCGCGGCGAGCCCAGGTACATCGAGGCGTTGCCCTCGCGCATGACGACGACGTCGCAGAAGGCCGGGATGTAGGCGCCGCCGGCGGCGCTGGGGCCGAACAGCAGGCAGATCTGCGGCACCTGGCCGGAGAGCCGCACCTCGTTGTGGAAGATCCGCCCGGCGCCGCGGCGGCCGGGGAACATCTGCACCTGGTCGGTGATCCGCGCCCCGGCCGAGTCGACCAGGTAGACCAGCGGCACCTGCAGGCTCAGCGCCCGCTCCTGGATGCGAAGGATCTTCTCGACCGTCTTCGGCCCCCAGGAGCCGGCCTTGACGGTCGGGTCGTTGGCCATCAGGGCGACGCGGCGGCCGGCGATCGTGGCCAGGCCGGTGACGACGCCGTCGGCTCCCAGCCCCTCCTTGTCCCAGTTGGCGAGCGCCGCCTCCTCGGCGAAGGAGCCCTCGTCGACCAGCAGCGCGACCCGCTCGCGGACCGGCAGCTTGCCCTGCTCGGCGGTCTTCTCGTGGTGGCGCTGCGGGCCGCCGGAGAGCGCGGCGTCCAGCGCTTTCGCGAAATCGGTCACGGCGGGCAGCCTATTCGGACTGGCTGGCGTGCCAGTCAACCGGCCCGGCGCGCAGCACGTGAGCGCCCAGCGGCCGTCCCAGTACCTCCTGCGCCGCCCGCGAGGCCGCGATCAGCCGCGGCAGGTCGATCCCGGTCTCGACGCCCATCTCGTGCAGCATCGAGACCACGTCCTCGCTGCCGACGTTGCCGGTCGACCCCGGCGGCACCGGGCAGCCGCCGAGCTCGCCGAAGCTCGACTCGAAGGACTCGACCCCCTCTTCCAGCGCCGCCACCAGGTTGGCCAGCCCCTGACCGCGGGTGTTGTGGAAATGCGCGGTCAGCTCGACCCCGCTCGAGGCGCTCGCGGGCGGCGGCGAAGAACTCATGGACCTGGCGCGGGTTCGCCATCCCGGTGGTGTCGCCGAAGCCGACCTCCTCGCAGCCGGCGGCGGCGAGCCGTTCGGCGATCTCGAAGACCCGCTCGGGCGCCACATGGCCCTCATAGGGGCAGCCGAAGGAGGTGGCGATCACGCCCTCGCGCCGCAGCCCGGCCTCGCCCGCGCTCGCCAGCGTCGCCTCCAGCCCGGCCAGCGACTCCGCGACCGAGCGGTTGACGTTGTGGCGGTTGTGGGTCTCCGAGGCGGAGAGGAAGACGCTGATCTCGTCGAAGCGGTCGCGCATCCCCAGCGCCCGCTCCAGCCCGCGCTCGTTCGGGATCAGGACCGAGAAGGAGACCCCGGGGCGCCGCTGCACCGCCAGCAGCACCTCGGCCGCATCGGCCAGCTGCGGGATCACGTCGGGCCGCACGAACGAGGTGATCTCCAGCCGCCCCACTCCGGTCGCCGAGAGCAGGTCGATCAGCCGCACCTTCTCCGCCGTGTCGATCCTCTCCGGCTCGTTCTGGAACCCGTCGCGGGGCCCGACCTCGCGAATGCGCACGCTCTTCGGCAGCTCGGCCATCGTGAAGCGAAGCTTATGCGGCGCCGATGCCCGCCCCGCCGACCCCGAGCCGTCGCGCCACGGCGCCCAGGATGACGCGCACGTGTTCGGGCTCGTAGCGGACCTGCTCGTGGGTGAAGCGCAGCGACGTGAACCCGGCGGCGGCGTGCGCCTGGTCGCGGCGGTGGTCGCGGCTCTGCTGCGCCGGGGTGCGGTGATGGCGCAGGCTGTCGGTCTCGACCACCAGCCGCAGACTGCCGCCAGAGGAAGTCGACCTCGAAGCCGTTGACCCAGACTTTCGTCTCCGGGACCGGCAAGCCCACGTCCCTGGCCATCGGCAGGAAGAGGCGCTCGAGGCGCGAGCGCGTGAGCCGGAAGGTGCGCCGGTCCAGCCACGTCCGCAGCCGCGCCACACCAGGCTGACCAGGATGGCGCTCGAGCTCGACCCGGAGCTGCGGTGGCGAAATGAGGTCGAGCCGGTCCGCCTCGTCGACCATGCGCTCCACGGTGATGCGATCCCCCTCGGCCGCGAGATCGATCAGCGTCTGCGCCGGGCTGGTGACCGGGATGCCGGCGCAGGTTCCAATCGTGTGCGCCTCGAGCCGGCGACGGCGGTGCACGCGGATACCCGGCCGCTTCCGATCCCACCCCGGCCGGACGGTGACCTCGATCTCCCGACGGTCCTCTGACCTAATTCCAAGCAGAGCCGCCGCACTTCCGTGGCTGAGAACGGCTCCAGGCCCGCAGGCCAGCACCGCCGCCATCCATCTCCCCCGCCGAGTAACACCGGGACGCCCCACCGCGTAGACACCACGAAAGACCGGACGCAGTCGTCCCTTCGCGATCCGGTGATCGATGGCGTGCCGGGAGAAGCCGAGCGCCTGCAACTGCCCCCGCGACACAACCCCATGCTGAGTATCGACAAGCGCCCAAGCCCGAGCAGCCACGCTCGCCGGTTGCTGAGTTGACCCGGTCATAGCCGGGTTAAGTCAGCAACCGGCCCTGGTTCTCCCCGGGGGCCGGGGCGGCTCGTGTGGGACGGGGCTTAGACTGGCGCGCGGTGGCTGAGCGCGAACCGATTCCGATCATTGGTGGGACTGGTGCGCTGGGCGCTGGGCTGGCGACGCGCTGGGCGCAGGCGGGGGTGCCGGTGGTGCTCGGCTCCCGCTCGGCGGAGCGGGCCGAGGAGGCTGCCGCCAAGGTGCGCGACTCCGTGCCCGGCGCCGACGTCAGCGGGCTCGAGAACGGCGAGGCCGCGAAGCGGGGCCAGATCGTCTTCCTCACCGTCCCCTTCCGCGCCCAGTCGGAGAACCTCAACAACCTGCGCGAAGCGCTCAGCCCCGGGCAGATCCTGGTCGACTGCACGGTGCCGCTGGCCGCCGCGGTGAGCGGCAAGGCGACCCGCTCGCTCGGCGTCTGGCAGGGCTCCGCCGCCCAGCAGGCGCAGGAGATGGTCCCCGACGGCGTCACCGTCGTCGCCGCCCTGCACACGGTCGGCGCCCCGACCCTCGCCGACACCGAGGCCGAACTCGGCGAGGACGTGCTCGTCTGCGGCGACAAGAAGGCCGACAAGGCAAGGGTGGCGCGGCTGATCGAGCTGATCCCCGGCCTGCGGGCGGTCAACGCCGGCGCCCTCGAGATGGCCCGCATCGTCGAGCAGCTGACGCCGATGCTGATCTCGGTCAACAGCCGCTACAAGGCGCACGCCGGCATTCGCCTCACCGGTTTGCCCGACGCCGACCACTGGGCATAGACGGGACATGAGGGTCGCGCTGCTGGCCGGCGGTACCGGGGGCGCCAAGCTCGCCGCCGGGATGCAGGAGGAGCTCGGCTCCGAGCTGACCGTGATCGCCAACACTGGCGACGACGTCGAAGCGCTCGGCGTCCACGTCTCCCCCGACCCCGACCTCATCACCTACTGGCTCAGCGGCGAGATCGACGAGGAGCGCGGCTGGGGCATCCGCGATGACACCTTCACCGTCTTCGAGCGGCTGCAGAAGCTCGGCGCGCCGAGCTGGTTCGGGCTCTCCGACCGCGACCTCGCCGCCTGCCTCTACCGGCGCCAGTTCATCGAGGAGGGCGGCCGCCAGACCGACGCCCAGGCGCAGATCGCCCGCGGGCTCGGAGTCGAGGCGAGGGTGCTGCCGATGTCCGACTCGCCGGTCCGGACCAAGGTCCTGACCGCTGCCGGGCGGCGCGAGCTGCAGGAGTACCTGATCGTCGACCGCGGCGAGCCCGACGTGGTCGGGGTCGAGCTGGAGGGGATCGAGCACGCCGAGCCGAGCCGCGAGGTGCTGGAGGCGCTGCGGGTCGCCGAGGCGATCGTGATCGGACCCTCCAACCCGGTGATCAGCATCGGTCCGATCCTCGCTGTGCCCGGGCTGCGCGACGCGATCGCCGCCTCCCCCGCCCCGGTGGTCGCGGTCAGCCCTTACGTCGCCGGCGCGGTCGTCAAGGGGCCGACCGACCGCTTCATGCAGGCGCTCAACCGGCCCACCACGGCCGCCGGCGTCGCCTCGCTCTACGCCGGCCTGATCGACGGCATGGTCGTCGACGAGGGTGACCCCGACCCGCCCCCGGTCGAGGTCGCCACCCTCGCCGTGGCGACGCTGATGGAGGGAGCGAGCGGCCGCGCCCGCGTCGCCCGCATCGTGCTCGACTACGCGACCTCGCTCGCCGCTTGACCGCCACCGCGGTCCTCCCGGTCAAGCGCTTCAACGCGGCCAAGCAGCGCCTGGCGGCCGGGCTCGGCGGCGAGCAGCGGCGGACGCTGGCGGCGGCGATGGTCGCCGACGTGCTGGAGGCGATCGGGGAGGCGCGAACGATCGAGCGCACGATCGTGGTCAGCGGCGACCCGATCGCGCAGGAGCTCGCCGCCGCGGCCGGCGCCACGGTCGTGCCCGACCCAGAGGACGGAGGCCACGTCGCGGCGGCGCTGGCCGGGATCGCCCGGGCCGAAGCCGACGGGGCGAGCTGCGTGGTGCTGCTGCCCGGCGACTGCCCGCTGCTGGACCCGCGCGAGCTCGACCGGCTGCTGACCGGCCTGCCCGAGCGCTACGTCGGCATCGTCCCCGACCGCCACGGGACCGGCACCAACGCCCTGGCCCTGAGCCCGCCGAGCGCGATCGTCCCCGCCTTCGGCGCGGACAGCCGCGCCCGCCACGTCGCCCTCGCCCGCACGGCCGGCGTCCCCTTCGGGGTCGAGGAGCTGGCCTCGCTCGGCCTCGACCTCGACACCCCGGCCGACGTCATCGCCCTCACCCGCGAGCTGGACGCCCGCCCCGGCCGCGCCCGCCGCACGGCGAAGGCATTGGGGATATGAGCGAGCTGCGGGTCATGCCCGTCACCGGGCTGCCGGAGTTCGTCGAGGGGATGAGCGTCGGCGCCGAGATCGCCGCCCACGCCGAGGTCAAGGACGGCGACGTGATCGTGATCTCGCAGAAGATCGTCTCCAAGGCGGAGGGACGGATCCGCAAGCTCTCCTCGGTCCTCCCGGGAGCCGAGGCGCGCAAGCTCGCGGCCGTACTGGGCAAAGAGCCGAACCTGGTCGAGCTGATCCTGGAGGAGAGCGCCGAGGTCCTGCGGGCCGAGCGCAACGTCCTCATCGTCGAGACCAGGCACGGCTTCGTCTGCGCCAATGCCGGCATCGACAGCTCCAACCTGCCCGACCCTGACACCGTCTGCCTGCTGCCCGAGAACCCCGACGCCTCTGCCCGTCAGGTCCGCCAGGAACTCATCGCCGCGCCTGCAGGGGACCCGGGTGTGGGGGTGGTGATCAGCGACAGCTTCGGACGCGCTTGGCGGCTGGGGCAGGCTGAGGTTGCGATCGGGTGTGCGGGCCTGACGCCGCTGGACGACTGGCGCGGACGGCGCGACGGTAGTGGCCGGGAGCTGGAGGCGACCCTGATCGCGATCGCCGACGAGGCCGCGGCGGCAGCGGACCTGGTGCGGGACAAGACGAGCCGGGTGCCGGTGGCGATCGTCCGCGGCCTCGGTCGCCATGTCAGCGCCGATGACGGCCCCGGCGCGGCCGCCCTGCGCCGCCCCCGCGGCGAGGACCTCTTCCGCTAGCCCCCAGGCCCCCGCGGTACGCGGTACTGCCGGACGAGCCGGCCGGGCCCTACCTCCCGGGGCCGGCCCGCCGGCTTCTCGTGGCGCTAGTCCCGCTTCAGGGCGTCCTTGATCTTGTCGGTGACCTTCTCGACGCCCTCCTTGGCCTTGCCGCCAGCCTGGTCGACCTTTCCCTCCCGCTTCAAGTCCTTGTCGCCGGTGAGGTCGCCAGCGGCCTCCTTGACGCGCCCCTTGGCGTCGTCCTTGTTGCTGATCTCGTCGCTCATGCATCTCCTCCGATGGTCTCGATCTCTGTCGAGTACCGGCTACCCGGATCGGGGCCGGTTAAGCGGCGGGAGCCGGACGCGCCCGCGGCGCCTCAGAGAGCGGCCGGCTCGTAACTCTCGACGATCTCGTAGAGCGTCGTGCGCTGGGCCGGCTCGCGGCCGGCGGCACGGGCGGCCTCGACCAGCTGCGCGGGCTCCAAGCGGACACCGTGCTGGGAGCCGGCCATGCGCGAGATGTTCTCCTCCATCAGGGTGCCGCCGAGGTCGTTGACGCCCCAGCGCAGCGACTCGGTCGCCCCCTCCAAGCCCATCTTCACCCAGCTCGCCTGCAGGTTCGGGACCGTCCGCCCCAGCGCCAGCCGGAAGGCGGCGGTGTGTTTGAGGTTGTCGGCCATCGAGATCTCCTCGATCCCATGGGTGCGGCCGAGCATCGTGTTGAAGGGGATGAAGCTGAGCGGGACGAACTCGGTGATGCCGCCGGTCCGTTCCTGTAGGCCGCGGACGACCCGCATGTGGCGGGCCAGCTCGCGCGGCTCCTCGATGTGGCCGAACATCACCGTCGAGGTCGAGCGCAGACCGGCGCGGTGGGAGGCTTCGATGATCTCCACCCAGCGGTCGGCGGGCAGCTTGTTCGGCGAGATCCGCTGGCGCACGCCGTCGTCGAGCACCTCGGCCGCGGTCCCCGGCGTCGAGCCGAGCCCGCAATCGAGCAGGTACTCGAAGACCTCGCCCGGCTGCTTGCCCGAGCGCTCGCACATGTAGTGAACCTCCATCGGCGAGTAGGCGTGCAGGTGCAGCTGCGGCGCCACCTGCTTGGCCAGCCGCAGCCACTTGCCGTACTCCTCCAGGATCAGGTCGGGATGGATGCCGCCCTGCATGCAGAGCTCGGTGGCGCCGAACTCGACCGCCTCCTCGATCCGCGCCGCGAAGTCCCCCTCGGAGACCTCGTAGGCGTCGGGGGAGCGCTTCCCCTGCCCGAACCCGCAGAAGGCGCAGCCGACCACGCAGATGTTGGTGAAATTGATGTTGCGGTTGACGACGAAGGTCGCCCGGTCCCCGTGCAGCTCCTCGCGCAGCTCATCGGCCGCCATCCGCATCTCCTTCACGACCTCGGGCCGGTTCTCGATGAACAGCGCGGTCAGCTCGTCCTCGGAGAGCGCCAGTCCCTCGCGACCCTTGGCGATGGCCGTCTCGGCCAGTCCCGGCTCCAGCGTCTCTTCAGATCTGCGACCCGAGCCACTGCGGGGGATGAAGCTCCAGTACTTGAGCTTGATCACGTCCAAAACCCCTTGCTCCATCCACTCCTGATCCATGTACTGCGGGTAAACGCAAAGCCGCTCGGTCAGCGCAAACCCCTTGGGCGCCAGCTCCTTGCGCACCTGATGCGGGCTCGGAAACGGCTCCTCAGGCGAAATATGGTCCCCGTTCGCCGACAGCCCCCCCAGGTCAGTCGCCCCAGCTTCCACCAGCTCCGGCCACCAGTCCGAAAGGTTCGGCGGGATCTGCACCCCCACGTCCGGCATCAGCCGCTTGCTCTCCCCAATCAAGCGCTTGATCTCCTCGATCCCGACGGGACTCGCCCACCCCGGCATCGCCAGCCCGCCGTCCGCGTCGGGGGATGGGGATGACCCCAACCGAACCTCCCCGCCGTTCGTGAGGGCGGGGTCATCCCCATCCCCCGACCCCGCCCACCGCTCACGCGAAGCCGCATCGGCGATGTCAGCCACTTCCGCCCCGTAGTACCTCGGATGCGGCACGAAGTTCTGCAGGATCACCTCCTGCAGATGCCCATACTTCTCGTGCAGCCTGGCGAGAGCCTCGAGCGCCTCGATCCGCTCGTCCTCGGTCTCGCCGATTCCGACCAGGATGCCGCTCGTGAAGGGGATCTTCAGTTCGCCGGCGGCCTCGATCGTCGTCAGCCGCCGCGCCGGATGCTTCGTCGGCGACCCGGCGTGGACGGTCTCCATCAGGCGCTCCGCGGTCGACTCCAGCATCAACCCTTGGGAAGCGGTGACCTCCCGCAGCCTGGCCAGGTCCTCCTTGCTGAGGACGCCCAGATTCGTGTGCGGCAGCATCCCCCGCTCCAGCGCCCGCTCGCAGGCCCAGACGACGTAGGCGGTGAAGTCCTCGTGCCCCCAGGCCGCCAGGCGCTCGGCCACGAGCGGATGGACCTCGGGCCGCTCGCCGGTTAGAACCAGCAGCTCCTTGGCGTTCCGCCTGACTGCTTCGTCGAGGAGCTGCTCGACCTTCTCAGGCGAATGGACGTGCGCTTTGTGCGTGGCGAAGGCGCAGTACTTGCAGTAGCACTGGCAGGTCCGGGAGAGGGAGAGGGTGAAGTTCCGCGAGAAGGTGACCCGGCGCACGCCGCCCAAGGTACTGCAACCGCCGGGCCGGCCAGGCCCGGCGGTTTGAAGCTCAGATCAGGAAGCGGGCTCGGTCGGGTTGTTCGGCTCGGCCCGTTTCTTGATCGGCGGCCGGATCTTCTCCGGCGCTTCGGTCGGCGGCAGGCCGCCCGGCTCGAGCACGAACTTGTAAACGGCGGCGGCCAGCAGGGCACCGACGATCGGGCCGGCCAGATAGGGCCAGACCCCGGCGAAGCCGCCGAAGTCGTTGCCAACGAGGGCGGGGCCGAACCAGCGGGCCGGGTTGAAGGCACCGCCGGTCAGCGGGCCGCCGACCATGACGATGAAGCCCAGGGTGGTGCCGATCGCCAGCGGCGCCCACTCCTTGACGCTCTTCTCGGAGTAGACCGCGGTGAGGATCACGAGGACGAGGCAGAAGGTGCCGATCCCCTCCACGATCGCGCCCGGGAAGGCGCCGCTGAGGAGACCGCTCACTTCGGCGGCCCCGTAATGGGTGGGCCGACCCTCGTCGAGCAGCAGGCCCTTGGTCAGCAGCGCGCCGAGCACGGCCCCGGAGAGCTGGGCGAGCATGTAGATGACGCCGTCGAGCGGCTTGATCCGTTTGATCACCAGCGCCGCGAGCGTCACCGCGGGGTTGAAGTGACCACCGCTGACGACGCCGAACATGACGATCAGCCCAAACAGCAGGAAAGCGTGGACGAGCCCGATGACCGCGAAGTCCGTGCCGAACGAGGACTGACCCCCAGTCGACAGGAACAGCACGACGACACTGGTGATGAAGAAGACCAGCAAAAGCGTGCCGATCAACTCAGCAAGATATGCGGCTAGACCTCGTTCCTGCACTCTTATTCCCTCCTCGATCCCGTGATCAGGTAAGCGGCGGCAGTCTACTCATATTTGCTCAATGGATTAAGTTCGCAGCCAGATGAGACGTGCTGTCGCGCTGCTGGCGGCCGCTCTTCTGCTCGCCGGCGCCGCCGGCTGCGGAGGGGACGGCGCGGAACCGGGCGTGCCGAAAGGCGCGGCGCTCGTGCTCGATTTCGTCCCCAACCCGGTCCACTCGGGGATCTACGCGGCGCGGGCCGAGGGCTTCTACGAAGACGCCGGCGTCGAGCTGGCGATCCACCAGCCGGGCGAATCGACCGACGCCCCGAAGCTGCTCGCCGCCGGCCGCACCGACTTCGCGATCCTCGACATCCACGACCTCGGGATCGCCCGCGAGAAGGGGCTCGACCTGGTCGGGGTGATGCCGATCGTCCAGCGCCCGCTGGCGGCGGTGATCGCCCGCGGCGGCGGTGGCGTGCGCCGCCCCCGCGACCTCGAGGGACGCACGGTCGGCGTCACCGGCCTGCCCTCCGACGAAGCCGTGGTCGACTCCGAGGTCAGCGCCGACGGCGGCGACCCGGCCAAGGTCGACGAGGTGACGATCGGCTTCAACGCCGTCTCCTCCCTCGCCGCCGGCAAGGTCGACGCGGCGACGGGGTTCTGGAACGCCGAGGGCGTCACCCTGCGGCGCCAGGGCGTCCCCGTTCACATCTTCAAGGTCGACCGTTACGGCGCCCCGCCCTACCCCGAGCTGATCCTCACCACCTCCCGCCGCACGCTCGCAAGCGACCCGACCCTGGTCGACGCCGTCGTCGCCGCCACCCGTCGCGGCTACGCCTTCACCGAGCGGCACCCGGCCAAATCCCTCGACGACCTCCTGACCGCGGAACCGGCCCTCGACCGCGCCGAACAGCAGGCCCAGCTGAAGGTTCTACTGCCCGACCTACACCCAGCTCCGTTCGATCCGCAGGTCCTCCGCGCCTGGTCCGGCTGGGACGTCACCCACGGGCTTCTCGAGCACCCTGTCGCGGTTCGCCAAGCGTTCCGCCTGGGCTGAGTCGGGCATAGCTCGCCGGACACTCAGCCCGAAGGGCGTCCGCCGAGCTATGCCCGACTCAGCCCTGCAGCAGCCGTTCGGCCAACGCGGGTAGTTCCCGCGCCAGCCGCGACCGCGGCACGACCAGGTCGACCCCCGCCGCCTCCGCCGCCTCCCGCGTCTCGGCGTTGACGTGCGAGTAGAAGCCGAGCACCTGCACCCCGAGCCCGACCAGCGCCTCCGGATTCTCGACATCGAGATCGGCTACCAAGAGCTCGACCTCGTCGAGGTTGGCCTCCTGCAGGGAAGGCGACAGGGTCACCTCGTGACCGGCAGCGGTCAGCGTCGCCTGCACTTTGCTCCCCAGCATCAGGTCAGCGACGGCGAGAACCTGCGCCATCAGACGGCCACTAGATCGAGCGGCGCTGGCGGAACTCCTCGCGCACGCTCTCGGGCCGGCCCCACATCTGCACGACCTCGGAGCGCCCCTCGCGCACCTCGGCGACGGCCAGCTCGCCGGTCACGCCTTCGCCGTCGAGCTTCGCCAGCACGCCTTTGACGGTCGCGGCCGCGGCCGCGTGCCCGAAGCTGTGGGCGATCAGCAGGCGCCAGTGCCACTCGGCGTGGTTGTAGACCTGCGCGTTGACCTGGCTCAGGGCCACGGCGCTGTCGATGTACTGGCTCTCGTCGTCGATCCGCAGGTCGAGCTCGAGGTCGGTCCAGTCCGGCGGCAGGGCGTCGAGCACGCGCTGGAAGTCGTCTGCGAGCGGCATCGGCGGAAGCCTAGCGCGGCAGCGGAGCGCCGCCGAAGTGGCGCCGCAGCTGCCTGTGGCGATGGCGGAAGATGGCGGCGACCAGGGGCCGCAGCAGCCGGCCGGGCAGCGGCAGCCTCGGCTCCCAGGCGAGGCGGTCGGAGATCGTCGTGCCGCCCCCCTCTCCCACCTCGATCGTGCGCTCGTGCTCCCAGAGCCGCTGCGAGAGCATCGTCGAGCGCTCGAGGAAGCCGTGCCCCGGCTCGATCCGCTCCAGCCCGATCTCGTCGTAGTCGATCGGGATCAGGCCGAAGAGCAGCAGCCAGCTGCGGCCCAACGGCCCCGGCTCGAGACCGTGCAGATCGAGACTGTCCAGCCCCCGCGGCACCGTCATCCGCAGCAGCGGCCCCAACTCGGCATTGATCCCCGCGGCGCTCATCGCCCGCTCCCAGACCGCCGCCGGCTCGGCCGCCAGCACCGAGGCGATCCGGAACTCACCCCGCCGCCCCATCAGCCGAGGAAGACCTCGTAGAGGAGGAAGACATTGAGGGCGATGATCATCGTCGCGAGGACGCCGGCGAGCGCGCTCAGCCAGCCGGGGTTGACCAGATCCCCCATCACCTCGCGCTTGCTGGCGATGATCAGCAGCGGCACCAGGGCGAAGGGGATGCCGAAGGAGAGGACGACCTGGCTGCCGACCAGGGCGTCGGTCGGGTCGACGCCGATCGCCAGCACGCAGCAGCGCCGGCGCCAGGGTCACGGCGCGGCGGACGAAGATCGGGATGCGGCGACGGATGAAGCCCTGCATCACCACCTGCCCGGCCATCGTCCCGACCGAGGAGGAGGCGAAGCCGGAGGCCAGCAGGGCGATTCCGAAGACCATCGCGGCGCGGTCGGAGACCAGCTGCTGCAGCCCTTCGTAGGCGCCGTCGATCGAGTCGACGCCGGTCAGGCCGCTGGTGTGGAAGAGCGCGGCGGCGACGATCATCATCGAGAGGTTGACCAGGCCCGCGAGCGAGAGGGCGATCACCACGTCGACTTTCTCGAAGCCGAGGATCCGCTTCTTCTCGGCCTCGTCGCGGCCGACGATGCGGCGCTGGGTCAGGGCCGAGTGCAGGTAGACGACGTGCGGCATCACCGTCGCGCCGATGATCCCGGTGGCGAGCAGAATGCTCTCGGTGCCTTCGAAGCCGGGGACGAAGAGGTGCTTGCCGATTTCGCTCGCTTCCGGGCTGGCGTCGAAGAGCTCGTAGACGAAGGAGGCGACGACGACGCCGACGAGAACGCTGATCCCGGCCTCCAGGCGCCGGTAGCCCTGCTGCTGCAGGCCGAGGATCGCGAAGGCGCCGATGCCGGCGATGATCCCGGCCGGGAAGAGCGGGATGCCGAAGAGCAGGTTGAGTCCGAGCGCGGCGCCGACCACCTCGGCGATGTCGGTCGCCATCGCCACCAGCTCGGCCTGCAGCCAGAGGCCGATCGAGGTGCGGCGCGAGAAGCGCTCGCGGCAGAGCTCGGCCAGGTTCTTGCCGGTGGCGATGCCGAGCTTGGCCGACTGCGTCTGCACCAGCATCGCGATCAGGTTGGCCGAGAGCACCACCCACAGCAGCAGGTAGCCGAACTTGGCGCCGCCGGCGATGTTGGTGGCGAAGTTGCCGGGGTCGATGTAGGCGACGGCGGCGATGAAGGCGGGGCCGAGGAAGGGCCAGAGGCGGCCGATGCCGCTGGCGTGGCCGTCGAGCGAGCGCCGCGCGGCGTCGGCGACCCGGGCCTCGCCCGGGAGGACGCTCTCGACCGTCGCTTCCTTCGTCGGCGGCGGAGCCGGTGGCGGCGAGGCCGGGTTCACCGCGGGGCCCTTTCGCCGAGCGGCGGCAGCAGGTCGGGACCGGGGATCGGGGTGCCGTGGGGGTCGTGGCTCGGTTCGCCGAGCTTGGCCGCGATCAGCAGCTCGAGGTCCTCGGAGATGTAGTGCTCGAGCACCTCCGCCTCCTCGTGGACGCGGTCGGCGGGCATCCCCAGCGCCTCGGAGAGGTAGGCCTCGATCAGGCGGTGGTGGCGGATCACCTCGAGCGCGACCTTCTCCCCCGCCGGGGTCAGGCTGACGCCCTTGTAGGGCATGTAGTCGACGAGGCCGAAGCCGGCCAGGCGCTTGCAGCATCGAGGTGGCGGTGGCCGGGGCCACGCCGAGGCGCTGGGCGACCTCGCCGTTGAGGACGAGGCCGTCGCGCTCGGAGGCGATCGCGTAGATCGCCTTGCAGTAGTCCTCGATGGCCTCTGATTTCACGTCGGGTTTAGACACGTCTAAATCAAAGTTAGACAAATCTAAAAGTGGACGCGTTGTGGGGACGGGGATGACCCCTCTCTCGCAACAGCGGCAGGCTCGTTCGGGGTCATCCCCGTCCCCACGTGGGCCGCTTCCTAGAATTGGTCGGGATGAAGCTTCCGATGTCATTGCCGTTGAGCTGGATGCGCAGTACCGGCAGCTGCGGGAGGAATGCGGGCTGCTCGAGCGGTCCGGGCGCGGGGTGCTGCTCGTGAGCGGGCCGGACGGGGCGGAGTATCTGCAGGGGCAGCTGACCAACGACGTCGAGGCGCTGGAGGTCGGGGACGGGCAGTACGCGGCGCTGCTCGACCGCAAGGGGCACATGCAGGCCGACATGCGGGTGCTGCGGCCGGCCGCGGAGGAGATCCTCGCTCGACACCGAGCCGGAGGCGATCGCGGCGGCGCAGCGGCACCTCGAGATGTACTCGATCGGGCGCGACGTGAAGGTGGCCGACGTCAGCGCGGAGCGGGCGATCCTCTCGCTGATCGGGCCGCGCAGCGCCGAGATCGCCGGCACCGCGCCGCTGCCGGAGAACGCCTGCGACGCGGCCGTCGTGGCCGGGGTCGAGTGCCTGGCGGTCGGCACCGCGACCGGGATCGACCTGATCGCCGCCGCCGCCGAAGCCGCGCCGCCTGCGCGACGCCCTGCTCGCCGCCGGCGCCGTCGAGGTCTCCGCGGAGGCGGCCGAGATCGTCCGCGTCGAGCGCGGCGTCCCCCGCTTCGGGGCCGAGATGGGGACGGCGACGATGCCGGCCGAGGCGGGCATCGTCGAGGACGCCGTCAGCTTCACCAAGGGCTGCTACATCGGCCAGGAGACGGTCGCCCGCCTCCACTACAAGGGCAAGCCGAACCGCCACCTGCGCGGCCTGCGGCTGAGCGCGTCGGCTGAGCCCGGAGCGGCGCTGCGGCTCGGCG
The DNA here is from genome assembly GCA_963829445.1 of uncultured Solirubrobacterales bacterium. Classification (GTDB taxonomy): domain Bacteria; phylum Actinomycetota; class Thermoleophilia; order Solirubrobacterales; family 70-9; genus VAYN01. The sequence goes on from CAWHIW010000020.1 coordinate 208,175, forward strand.
AGAAGGAGGTCGGGACGGCTCGGCGGCAGCCGTCGTCTCCCCCGCCTTCGGGCCGATCGGGCTGGCGATCCTGCGCCGCGAGGCCGAGCCCGGCAGCCGAGCTCGCCGTAGGTGAAGATGGCGTTACGGCTCAGGTAGTCGACTTACCCTTCGGTTAGATTCAGCCGCGATGGGTCGTGGGAGAGCCAGAGTCGGTCGGTGCGGCGCAATCGCCGTGCTGGCGCTTTTGGCGCGCCGGCTGCGGCGCCGAAAGCCACCCCAACGACCAGCGGCCGCGAGCTGCCGCTCCGGGTCAGCGTCACGATCACCCCGAAGGCGATCACGGTGCAGCCGGCAGCCGATCGGCGTCGGGCCTGCCCGCACCCAGCAGATCCCGCAGAACCAGAACCAGCCGCAGCCGCCGATCAAGGGCGATCACGGCCCGCTGACGGTCTCGATCGTCATCGCCAACCAGACCCGCACCGACTCCAAGCTGGAGCTGCGCGGCCCGCGCGACGTCAGCTCGGTTGCGATCCCGGCCGGCAGCCCCGGCGACGCTGCAGACCGACCTGCCCACCGGCACCTACGTGGTCGGCGCCGCCAATCTCCCCGGCGCCCGCTCCGGCAAGCTCGTCGGTCGGCCCGTTCCGCGCCTCTTCCCAGAACGACGTCCTGCTTCCTTGCGGTAGTCGCCGGGGATCGGTCGCTGCAAGCGGCTTTTCCGCCTGCGCGCTCCCGTCCGGGGCGCGTCACTGTCGATGGCCATGACCGTCGTCCTCGCAATCGCCGTGGTTCTGCTCGCCGCCGGGCTCGTCTACGCGCTCGTCTCACGGCGGGAGGAGCCGGCCGAGCAGCCCGATTTCGCCGCCGCCGTGCAGGAGGCCGCCTCGCGCGCGGTCGCCGATTCCCTGCCCAGCCTGATCCAGGCCAACGACGAGGCCCGCAAGCTCGACGCCAAGACCGCGGAGGCGTCGCTGGACAAGCGCCAGATGGAGATCGACAAAGGCCAGGCGGAGATCAAGGGACTGGCCGAGCGCATCTCCGAGGGCCAGAAGAAGATCGAAGCCGAGGTTCGCAAGCCGCGGCGAAACCGACCTGCAGACCCGGACCCTGCTCGAACAGGTCGGACAGACCGTCGGCAACCTCAACTCCGAGACCGCCGGCCTGAAGAAGGCGCTGCGCCAGCCGCAGACCCGCGGCCAGTGGGGCGAGCTGCAGCTGCGCCGCTGCGTCGAGATCGCCGGCATGACCGAGCACGTCGACTTCGAGCTGCAGGAGACGCTGCGGACCGAAGACGGCCGCCTGCGCCCCGACGCGCTCTTCCTCCTGCCCGAAGGGCCGCAGCTTCGTCGCCGACTCCAAGGTGCCGCTCGACGCCTTCCTCGACGCCCAGGAGGCGGAGGTCGAAAGCGAGCGCCGGGTCCACCTCGAGCGCCACGCCCGGCAGGCGCGCGAGCACGTGCGGGCACTCAGCTCCAAGGACTACCAGGGCCAGTTCAAAGCGGGCGAGATGCCGGACCTGGTGATCTGCTTCATCCCCAACGAGCCCGCCCTGCACGCCGCCTTCGGCGCCGATCCCGATCTCTTCGACTACGCGCTGGAGCGCAACGTGCTGCTGGTCAGCCCGACCTCGTTGATCGGACTGCTGCGGACGATGGAGCTGGGTTGGCGCCAGGAGCGGATGGTCGCCGAGGCGGCCGAGATCGCGGACGCCGCCGGCACCCTGCACGCCCGCTTCGCCAAGTTCCTCAGCGACTTCGACGCCGTCGGCAGGCGACTCGACTCCGCCACCAAGTCCTACAACTCCGCCGTCGGCTCGATGGAGGGCCGGCTGCTGCCGCAGCTGCGCAAGGTGGAGGATCTCGGCGTCGCCCCGGGCAAGCAGATCGAGCCGCCCGAACCGGTGGAGATCACGGTCCGCGAGATCTCCGCCCCGGAGCTGCGCGAGAGCGAGCCCGCCGCCGTACTCGACTAAAGTACCCGCCTGTCAGCAGGGGACGGTTTCGCGGGAGGGGGTCTCGTGGCAGGGGATGCGAGTGGGGTTTCGAGCTTGGACGTGGCGCCCGGCACGCTGCCGGAGATGATGGCGGCCTGGGTGATCCGCCCCGAGCGCGAGGGCGAGCCCAAGGACGCCTTCCAGCTCGAGCAGATCGAGGTCCCCGAGCCCGGCGCCTTCGAGGTGATCGTGCGGGTGATGGCCGCCGGGGTCAACTTCAACGGCGTCTGGGCGGCGCTGGGCAAACCGGTCTCGGTCTTCGGCTATGGCGACCACCCCGAGTACGGCCACCACATCGGCGGCTCCGATGGGGCTGGGATCGTCTGGAAGGTGGGCGAGGGCGTCACCCGCTGGAAGCCCGGCGACGAGGTCGTGCTGCACGGCAATCACGCCTCCTACGAGGACGTCGAGGTGCACGGCCTCGACCCGATGGCGGCGCCGAGCCAGTGCGCCTGGGGCTACGAGACGACCTGGGGCTCCTTCGCCCAGTTCGCCAAGGTGCAGGCCCAGCAGCTGCTCCCCCGGCCCCAGAACCTGAGCTGGGCGGAGACAGCCTCCTACGGCGTCGGGTACTTCGCCGCCTACCGGATGCTGATCGACCGCTGCAAGCTGCAGTCCGGCCACAACGTCCTCATCTGGGGCGCCGCCGGCGGCCTCGGCGTCTTCGCCGTACAGCTCTGCAAGGCGGCCGGGGCGAACGCGGTCGGCGTCGTCTCCTCCGACGAGAAGGGCGAGCTGATCAAGCAGCTCGGCGCCGTCGACTACATCAACCGCAAGGAGTTCGACGGGATGATGCGGACCAAGGAGAACCGCGCCGACCCGGCTCTCGACAGGGAGCGCTTCAAGGCCTCGCGCGGCTTCGCCAAGCGGGTCAAGGAGATCCTCGGCGACGCCCCCGACATCGTCTTCGAGCACGTCGGCCAGGCCACCTTCCCGACCTCGGTCTACACCGTCAAGCCGTTCGGCAAAGTCGTCATCTGCGGTGCCACCTCGGGCTTCCAGCTCGACTTCGACGTGCGCTACCTGTGGATGCGCCAGAAGCAGATCATCGGCTCCCACTTCGCCAACGCCTATGAGTGCATGAAGGCCAACCAGCTGATGGCCGAGGGCAAGATCCGCCCGGTGCTGTGGCAGACGATGGAGTTCGACGCAGCTGCCCGAGGCGCACCAGCTGATGTACGAAAACAGGCACACGGGCAAGATCTCGATCCTGGTCGGGGCCGAGTCCGAGGACGAGGGCAGGACCGAGGAGGGCCCGGGCGCAATCCGGGCCTCCTGACCACGGCAGACCCGGCAGCCCGTCCTTGACTAGGATTCGCCGCCCGTCACCGACCACTCGCGGAGGACCCTCTTGGCAGTCGATAGCAGCGCCATCTCGAAGCTTGACGTAGAGCCCGGAACCCTGCCCGACACCATGGCCGCGTGGGTGATCCGCGAGGAGCGCCAGGGCGAGCCCAAGGACGCCTTCCAGCTCGAGCAGATCGAGGTGCCCGAGCCCGGCGCCTTCGAGGTGATCGTGCGCGTGATGGCGGCCGGCGTCAACTTCAACAACGTCTGGGCGGCGCTGGGCAAGCCGGTCTCGGTCTTCCCCTACGGCGACCACCCCGAGTACGGCCACCACATCGGCGGCTCCGACGCCTCTGGGATCGTCTGGAAGGTCGGCGAGGGCGTCACCCGCTGGAAGCCCGGCGACGAGGTCGTCGTCCACTGCAACCAGGCCTCCTACGAGGACGTCGAGGTGCACGGCCTCGACCCGCTGGCGGCGCCGAGCCAGCAGATCTGGGGCTACGAGACGACCTGGGGCTCCTTCGCCCAGTTCACCAAAGTCCAGGCCCAGCAGCTGCTCCCCCGGCCCCAGAACATGAGCTGGGCCGAGGCCTCCTCCTACGGGCTCACCTACTTCACCGCCTACCGGATGCTGATCGACCAGTGCAAGCTGCAGCCTGGCCACAACGTCCTCATCTGGGGGGCGGCCGGCGGCCTCGGCGTCTTCGCCGTGCAGCTCTGCAAGGCGGCCGGGGCGAACGCGGTCGGCGTCGTCTCCTCCGACGAGAAGGGCGAGCTGATCAAGCAGCTCGGCGCCGTCGACTACATCAACCGCAAGGAGTTCGGCGAGATGATGCGGACGCCGGAGAACCTCACCGACAAGGCGGCCGACAAGGAGCGCTTCAAGGCCTCGCGCGGCTTCGCCAAGCGGGTCAAGGAGATCCTCGGCGACGCCCCCGACATCGTCTTCGAGCACGTCGGCCAGGCCACCTTCCCGACCTCGGTCTACACCGTCAAGCCGTTCGGCAAAGTCGTCATCTGCGGTGCCACCTCGGGCTTCCAGCTCGACTTCGACGTGCGCTACCTGTGGATGCGCCAGAAGCAGATCATCGGCTCCCACTTCGCCAACGCGTATGAGTGCATGAAGGCCAACCAGCTGATGGCCGAGGGCAAGGTCCGGCCGGTGATCTGGCAGACGATGGGCTTCGACGGCGTCGCCGAGGCCCACCAGCTGCTGCACGAAAACAAGCACCTGGGCAAGATCGCGATCCTGGTCGGGGCCGAGGCCGAGGACGAGGGCAAGACCGAGGAGGGCCCGGGCGCGATCCGGGCCGAGGTCGGAGCATGAGGCGACACCAACCGGAGAGGGGCATCTGATGGCAGAGGTCAACCGGCTCGACTGGCACATCCCGCCCTTCCGGGCCGACCGCTTCCTCGACCTCTGGGAACCGGCGGCGGCGAAGATGCCCGCCTACGGAGCCAAGAGCTGGTCATTGACGCGCTCGATCGACGACCCGCTGAAATTCCAGCAGACCTCGATCTGGGAGCGCCGCGCCGACTTCGAACGGTATTGGTTCTCGACCGAGATCGAGGCCGCGCGGACCAGCATCATCGACCTCTACGACAAGCCGCTGCTGCCGACCTGGCACACCTTGCTCGCGGCTGAGTAGCTCGAAGCTCAGGCCTCCTCCCGGGCCAGCCTCAAAATAGATCGGGTTCTTTTTTCAAAAAACCCCTGCTCGCACTCAAGGAATGGCCCGAACCGTCCGATAGACCGGTTACACATGTCTTGGGTTGGTCGAAAGGGAGGTTCGCGGTGCTCGGTTCGACGACGTTCATAGTCGCGGCTGTCATAGCGCTGGCCTGGCTCTTGCTGGCGGTCCTGGTGATCGCCGCCTGCCGCATGGCCGGTCGCAGCGACGCCGAGATCGGCGCTGCGGAAGGGCAGCCGAAGCCCGCCGCCGCCCCGCGTCCAGTCAGAGCCCGCGTCGCCCGACCACGTGCGGCACGGTTCGCAGCAAGATCTTGAAATCCCCCCAGAGCGACCAGTTGGCCACGTACAGGTAGTCCATCGCACCCATCTCCTGCAGCGGCACGCGGGCCGGACCCAGAATCTGCCACGGCCCGGTCATCCCGGGCATCAGCTCCAGCCGGCGCCGGTACCAGCCCTTGACGTTCTCGTCCTCGTCGACGACCAGTGGTCGCGGACCGACCAGGCTCATCTCCCCGCGGAAGACGTTGAGCAACTGCGGCAGCTCGTCGAGAGCGCTCTTGCGCAGAAACCTTCCCACTCTGGTCACCCGTGGGTCGTCGGCGATCTTGAAGAGCCCGACCTGAGCTTCGTTGCGGTCGCGCAACGAGTCCTTGAGCTCGTCCGCGTTGGGGACCATGGTGCGGAACTTGAAGAGGCCGAAATGCTGGCCGTGACGGCCGACTCGGCACTGGCGGAAGAACACCGGCCCCCTGCTGTCGAGCTTGATCGCGATCATGATCGCGATCATCAGCGGTGAGATCGCGAGCATTCCCAGCGAGGCCACGAAGAGGTCGAAGGAGCGCTTGACGAACAGCGAGGAGCGGGTCAACGCATAGCGGCGAACGCCCATCACGGTGACCCCGTGGAGATCGTCGAACTCGACGGAGGAGCCGACCACCTCGAGCAGCCGCGGCAGCACGCTGACCCTGACGCCGACCGAGTCGAGCGAGCTGACCAGGCTCAGCATCTGGTGCGGCTCGAGGCTGTCCGGAGCGATGATCGCCCGCTGCACGTTGAGCGAGGTGGCGAGATTGCGGATCTCCGAGAGCCGGGGCGCCGAATGTGTATCGGTCGACCAGGCTGAGATGTTGGCCGGGTCGATCTGGGCCACGAGTTCGGCTTTCAGCCCGTGGTGGTCTCCCAGCTTCGACTCGATCGTCTCCCCCGCCTCGAAGTCGCCGACGAACAGGCAGCGCTCCGCCGGACCCAGACGCAGGGCGAACGCGCGCGCGATGCTGCGGGTGAGCAGCAGCAGCACCGCCAGCATCGCCCACAGCGTGAGCACTTCGCTGCGGTCGAGGTTGCCACCTTTGAAGATCGTTTCTCCCGCCAGCCAGACCGCGAGGACGCCGAGCGTCGAGACGAGGAACAGCTTCGGCGCCTCATCGAGGGTGGTCTTGTGCAGGAGCATTTCATCGCGGTCATAGAGGCCGATCACCTTGCAGATCGAGGAACAGGCCGAGCAGGCCGACGAGGCTGGCCCAGGTGAGCACCAGCATGCGCGGCGAGAGCTGATCGAGAACGAGCAGGGCGACGACGAAGGCGACGACGTCGGCGACCAGCAGCGAATGTCGGAAGAGGCCGTCGCGCTGGAGGCTGATCCGGCGCCCACGCTCGCTCTCGTCCGCCGCCGGCCGGTTGTCCCAGCCGGCGCCGATGCGGCGCACCCCGATGTCGGTGGGATGGGAGACGACACTGCCTCGATCCGGGCGGAGCGGAGCCTGCGGCTCCTGGCTTCCGCTCATTGCTTCCCCCCAATTGCGGTTCGATACCTCATCCCGCCTCCCCTACCCAGAAAAGCATGTGTGACCGTCGAGCGCTGGCGATTGGTCCCTTCTTGGCCCTTCGGCACAAGACCAGCAGGCTGCCTGACAGCGCCATGGCTCGCTGAACGAGATCTGCCCTGCACAAACATTCCCGTTTCCTGCCATACACTAACGATCGATACCCCCAGCCGCTTTCGACATTTGCGGATGCTAGCGGGCCGCGCTGGAGAGGGGAAATCAGCTGTTCGCGTGGGACTTGGCACCCGGCAGGGGAATCTTGCCGGAGCCACTGCCGCACTTCGTGTACTTCCTGTTTCCCTTGAGCCGCTCGTTCAGCACCGTCGTCGCGACGATGGTGACCTTGAAGGTGCCGTCGGGCAGGCTCTTGAGAACGATCGGCTTCTGCAGCTTCTCGGTGCCGACGACTTCCTTGACCTTCTTCCCGTTGACCTTGATCACGACTTCCCTGAGCGGATCGTATTTCGGGTTCTTGAGCTTGATCTTCAGCGATTTGCGCTTCAGGCAGGAGGCGTTGCTGGGCACCTGGACGACTTTCCCGAAGCTGACCGGCCCATTCGCGCCAGAGTCTGGCAAGCCTCCCAGCGGGCTCGATTCGATCGCCGGGCCGAAGGTGCCGCCGGTGCATTTGCCGGCGGCGTCGATCCTCGGCTGCGAGCCGTCACCCGGCGTGCTGAAGCAGACGACGAGATGGCGGGCGCCATCAGCGCCGACGAGGACGCGCCACGCCGACAGCCCGAGCAGCGGGTTCGCTTCGCATTTGTCGCCGCCCTTGAACCAGGAGTGCAAGCCCCAGAAGGAGCCGTCGGCCTGTTCTTTCATCGCCGTCCACATCACCTGGCCCGCGGGATGGGTGCAGACCGCGAACTTGGTCGGGCTGACCACAGTGCCCTGGAAGGAGCCATCGGAGAGGCCTTCGATCGCCACCGCGCCGCCGCTGAACGACCAGATGCCTTCGATCGGGTTGCCGGTCCGAGTGCCGTCCGACGAGGCATCGGCGGCGGCCAGCGCGGGAACCGCGGCAAGCGCAAGGAGCGCGAGGACCAAGAGCTGGCTGAACGTCTTGCGGGAATTCATTTGGCGCGTCTCTTTCGGGTTCAACTGAAATTCAACAAGGGAGGACACTAGGTCAGTACGACGCTAACGCGGCCTGGATCACAAAAGTTGCGTTCCAGTCGCGGCCGCACCCGAGCCCGCGATTCTCGCAACCTCGTCTCCCAGCCGCCGCTGAAACGCCTCGACCGAGAACCGTTCGGCATTCTCGCGGGCCACGGCCGGGTCGAAGCCCATGCCGTCGACGGCTCGGATCGCCGCCGCGAAGGAGTCGGGATCGTCCAGTGTCGCCAACAGTCCGGTCTCACCGCCGATGACCGTCTCCAGCGCCCCGCCCGCCGCGGCGGCGATCACCGGCCGGCCGGCCGCCTGAGCCTCGACCGCGGTGATCCCGAACTCCTCCTTGCTGGGCACGATTACGGCGCGGGCTCGCGGGTAGAGCTTGACCAGCTCCGCATCGGAGACGCGGCCGAGGAACTCGGCCTCAGGGTAGGCCGCGCACAGGGCCTCGTGGTCGGGGCCGAGGCCGACGATCTGGATCGGGGCGCTGGCGCGGCGGGCGGCCTCCAGAGCCACCTGTACGCGCTTGTGGCGCACCACCTCGGAAACCACCAGGAGAGCATCTCCCGGGACGCCAGCCTGGAAGCGGTGGGTCTCCACCGGCGGGTGGATGACGACGGAGTCGCGCCCGTAGTAGCGCTGGATCCGCTCCCGGGTCAGCTCGGAGTTGGCGATGTAGGCATCGATCCGCCGACTTGCGGCGAGATCCCAGCGGCGCATCCGCCGTAACTGCAGTCGCAACGCCGGGCGCAGAGCGGCCGGCGTCTCCCGCAGGGCCCGGGCTTCCTCGTACCAGGCGTAGCGGAAGGGGGCGTGGCAATAACAGACGTGGGTAGCTCCCTCGGGGGGACGCAGGCCGTGGGCAAAGGCGCTGCTGCTGGTCAGGACCACGTCGCAGCCCTCGGGCCGCAGGCGCCCCGCTGCCCAGGGATAGAGGGGCAGCAAGCGCCGGAACGAGCTCTGCCCGATGCCGAGGCGCTGTAGCGGCGAGGTCATGATCGAACGCCCCGCGAAGCGGCCGTCGGTGCCGTCCTCGTCGTAGAGCAGGGTGAAGATCGGCGCCTCCGGGTAGAGGTCGGCGACGGCGGCAAAGGTGCGCTCCGCTCCGCGCATGACCAGCAGGTAGTCGTGGGCGATAGCGATTCGGGGGGGCGCCCCGGACAGTGGCGCGCTGGCGCTCACGGCAGCGTCACCGTTCCCGTGGACGTGCCCAGCAGGCCGCTGTCGTCGATGACGTAGAGGACCACCGAGTGCGGGCCGGGGCGGTCGTAGAGAACCGAGAGCCGCCGGCCGGGTCGCCGCGGGCCGTCTTCGACACTCCAGGCGTAGGAGACCAGCCGGCCACCGATCGGGTCGAAGGAGCGGGTGCCGTCCCAGGTGACCCGCCAGGCATCGCCCACGCGCGAAGTGTCGTGCAGGACCACGGCCGTCGGCCTCGGGCAGTTGCGGTTGAGCAGGTAGTGGCCGTTGCGGCCCGGCCCGGCGTAGGACTTGGGCCGGCAACCGGGAGCATCGAAGAACTTCTGGCCGCTGCCGGGGGCGCTGCCGGCATCGGTGGCGGCGGCAACGACGATGACCCCGACGACGCCCACGGCGGCAACCGCGAAGCTGAGCAGGACGGGGATCGAAAGCCTCAAGGCGATCGCATCCTGACGGAAAGAGGCGGGGGACGCACCGGTAGCCTGCCGCGAGATGAGCCGGACGGGCAATCGCGGCGGGGCGAATGCGCGGCGGGCCGGCCTGGCGCTGCTGTTGGCGCTGCCCGCGGCGTTGACCGTCTTTCTCGCTTTCAACTCGGGCGGGATGTTCGAGGTGACCACCGCGTTCGCCGCCCTCCTCGTGCTCGTCGTGGCGGCCGTGGCCGTCGCTCTAGCGCCGCGGCCGCTGGCCGGCCTCTCGCGCCTCGGTGCCATCGCCTGTGGCCTGCTCGCTCTGTTCGCGCTGTGGACCCTGCTCTCGGCCCATTGGTCGGACGCCAGCGGGCGTGCTCTGGTCAGCTTCGACCGGGCGCTGCTCTACCTCGCGGTCCTCGCTCTCTTCGCCTGCGTGCCGCGCTCCGAGCAGCGCTTTCGCTGGCTCCTGCGGGGTCTGCTGGTCGCCACCGCCGCGATCGCGCTGGCCGGTCTGACCAGCCGGTTGCTGCCGGACCTCTGGCCGACGGCAACCGGGCTCGTCGGCGACCGCCTCAGCTACCCGATCACCTACTGGAACACGTTCGCACTCCTGGTCGGCATGGCCTCCATCCTCGCCGTCCACCACACCTGCGACGAGCGCGAGCCAGCGGCGATTCGCGTCGTCGGCGCGGCGCTGCTGCCGGCGCTCGGCGCGACCCTGCTGCTGACCTTCTCGCGCGGAGCGATCGCGGTGACCCTGCTGGGGGTCGTCGTCTACCTGCTGATCGCGCGTCCGCGTGGCCTGGTGGGCGGATTGCTGGCCGTGGCGCTGCCGGTGGCGATCGCACTCACCCAGACCTACTCGGCGGCGCTGATCCACGAAGGACTGCCGTTGACGCCGCCGGCGATCGCCCAGGGCGACCACCTGACGCTGGTCCTCGCGCTCTGCGTGGCCGGAGCGGGCGTTCTGCGCACCCTCGCCCTGGCGCTGGATGACCTGGTCGTGGGGCTCTCGTTCGCCTCGCCCCGCTGGCGTCAGGGTGGTCAGGCCGCGGCGGTGGCGGCCGGTGGCCTGGTGCTGATCGCCTTCGTCCTCGCCGGCGGCCCCTCGACGGCGCAGCGGCAATACGACAAGTTCGCCAACAACACCCATGAAGCCGCGCCGAGCGAAGGCCAGCGCGGCCGCCTGCTCGAGATTGGCAACGACGGCCGGCGGCCGCTGTGGGAGGTCGCCCATGACGCCTACCGTGAGGACCCGGTGCAGGGAACCGGCGCTGGCACCTACCAGTTGCAGTGGGAGCAGCGCCGCGACAACGGGCCCGAGCGCCTCTACGCCTACTCGTTGTACTTCGAAACCCTCGCTGAGCTTGGGCTGGTGGGAATCGTGCTGCTCGCTGGTGCGCTGCTGGCGATCCTCGCCGGCATCGCGCTCGCCGTGCGTGGCGCCGGCAGATCCGCCTACGCGGCTGCCTTCGCGCTGGTGCTGGCCTGGGCGCTGCACACCGGGGTCGACATCGACTGGCAGACCCCGGCGCTCGGCGTGCCCGTCTTCGCGCTCGCCGGCCTGGCGCTCGCCAGGCCCCGCGAGCGGCTCAAATACGACTCGGCGCGTCGCGGCCCCACCGCCGGGCTGGTTCGGATCACTTCGCGGGCCGCCAGACCGGCCCTGGCCCTGGCCTGCGTAGCGATCGCGATCGTCCCCGGCCGCATGGCGCTGGCGCAGGCGCACCTGCGCGAGAGCATCGACGCCCTCGACGCGAACACATGCGTCGGCGCCCGCGCCGACGCCCACTCGGCGATCTCCGCCTTCGACACTGGTCCGCGGGCCTACGAGGTGCTGGCGATGTGCGCGGCGCGCGAGGGCGCGACGATCGCCTCGGTCAGATGGGCCCGAGCAGCGGTCGCCCAAGACCCTGGCAACTGGGAGCCGCACTACGTGCTGGCGCTTGCCCAAGGCGCCGCCGGCCTCGACCCGCGGCGGCAGATCACGATCGCCAGGGTGTCCAATCCGCAGCGGCCATTACTCGAGGAAGCATCCGCGGCGGTCAGAGGAGAAAGCGCTAGCCGCTGGCGCCAAGCCGCCCTGTCACTGCCCTTCGCGATGGAATGAGCGGCTACTTGGCGACGGCCTTGGCGGCTGACTTGAGCCGACCCCGCGCGTGCGCCAACGCCTCCATCGACCCAGCAAGGCCGGCTCTACAAAGGAGGATCCTCAGGCGCAGGCGCGGCCCATCGCCCAGCTCTTTCAACTGACCGACGAGTCGCCTTCTCTCCTCGGTCGAGTATTGGCGACCAAAGCAGTGAGCACAGTTATGCGCGGCGAGGCGGCGGCGGCGGCGGCGAACGGGCCCGAGACTCCACCCCCGGCGCTGCCAAGCGGGTTCGAAGACCTCGTCGAAGATTCTGATGTAGCCATCGAGCTGAAGGCCCTTGCGCCGCGATCTGCCACCGCTCTCGTCCTCCCACACCCTGTAACGAGCGAGCGGCTCGTCGAGATAGACGTTTCCGAATCCCGCGTCCGCCATCCGCACGGAAAGGTCGTAATCCTCGGCAGACTCGGGTCGCCCGGCATAGAAGTCGAGCTGCTCGAGCGCCTCACGGCGAAAGATCAACACGTTGGCGACGGTTCGGTATCCCGAGAGCGAGGCTCGCAGAGCCGTCTCGGAGTCCTGAAAGCCGGTGGAGCGGGCGAGCCTTCGCAGGCTTCCAGGCCGACCGTCGCCATCGATCTCGACGATCGCCGTATGCCCATAGCCCGCGCGAGGCCGCCTCCTCATCAGCTCGGCGAGAGCGCGGACGAAAGAGGGCTCGAGCTCGTCGTCAGAGTCGAGCCGGACCAGCAGGTCGGCAGCGGGCGCCCGCATCAAGCTCGAGACGTTCCCCGCCACCCCGAGGTTCCGTGCCTGGTGAATGACCCTGACCTGCGGGTGCTCTCCCTCCAGCCGAGAGAGGACCTCGGCGCTGCCGTCGGTACTGGCGTCATCGGCGATCCAGACCTCCAGAGGCCCCTCGTATTCCTGCTCCAGGGCTGACTCCACAGCTGAGCGCAGATAGGCCTTCTGGTTGTAGGAGGGGATGCAAATTGCGACGCTTGGCAGGGTGAGGTCCGGCATGGCGCCAAGATAGCCGCTCGAGATCAGAGCTATCCTGCCCTGCCTCCCGCCTCCCCATGCGAATAGCCATGTATCACTTCAGCTTGCCGCAGCCGCAGCGCAAGCCCGGTGGCGTCGAGGTCTTCGTCGACCGCCTGGCCGAGGCGATGTCCCAGCGCGGCCACGAGATCGAGGTGCTCACGTACTCGGCCACACCGCCGAACGCTTCCTACCGGACCCGGCGCATGCACCCGCACTCGACCGAGCATCGCCGACTGCTGCGCCAGTACGGCTCCCCCTGGCTGCTCAACTTCCGCTCCTTCGACGGCTTCGACGTTGCCCACTTCCACGGCGACGACTGGTTCTTCTTCAGGCGCCCGCTGCCGGTGGTCCGCACCTTCCACGGCTCGGCGCTGCTGGAGGCGACCAGCGCGACCTCGCTCAAGCGCCGCCTCGACAAGGGCCTGGTCTTCCCCCTGGAGCTACTCGCCGCGCGACTCGCAACCGCCAGCTATGGAGTTGGCATCGACTCCGAGATCATCTACCAGACCACCGGCCTGCTCAACCTCGGCATCGAGCCCGCCACGCTGCCCCCTCGGCCTTCGGACAAGCCATTGATCCTCTTCATCGGCACCTGGGAGGGGCGCAAGCGGGGTGCCTTCCTGTCCGATGTCTTCCGTCGCGAGGTCCTGCCCGCCGTACCTGGGGCGGAACTGTGGATGGTCTCCGACTTCTGCGAGGAGTCAGAGGGAGTGCGCTGGGTTCAGGCTCCCGGCGACGCCGAGCTGAGCGAGCTGATGTCACGCTCCTGGTGCTTCTGCCTGCCCAGCAGCTACGAGGGCTTCGGCATTCCCTACCTGGAGGCAATGGCTCACGGCGTGCCGGTGGTCGCCTCTCCCAACCCCGGGTCGCGGATGCTCCTCGGCGACGGTTGCGGCATCCTCGCCGGCGACGACGAGCTGGGGGCGCGATTGGTCGAGCTCCTCAACAGCGAGGATCTGCGCCACTCGCTCGCAGCAAAGGGGGCGGGCCGAGTGGAGGAATATTCGTGGGAGCGGATGGCCGAGCGCCATGAGCGGGCCTACGCCCAGGCGATCGAGAGCTGGAAGAACTCTCGCGGCTGAGTCCGCCTACCTGCCAACCCGCTCGACAAGGGCCGCGGCGCGGGCCCGCATCTCCCCCACGTCGAAGTCCTCGGCGGCGATCCGCAGCGCCAGGCGGCGCCGGGCCGGCTCTGCCGCGGGATCGCGGCGCCAGGCTTCGATCGCCGCCGCCAGGCGTTGGGGATAGGCGTGATCGACGACACCCTCGTACTCCAGGGTCCACCCCTGTGGCCCCAGCAGCGCCGCCGCTTCGCCGACGTGAGTGGCAAGTACCGGGCAGCCGCAGCTGAGGTAGAGCGGCAACTTGGCGGTGGTACGAACCTGACCGACGATGTCGTTGGTCTGGGTCGAGATCGCGGCGTTCATCAAGCTCACGTAGGAGCAAACCCGCTCGACCGGGACCCGACCGACGAAGCGACAGCGGGCCGCCACCCCAAGCGCGGCCGCACGCTCTCGCAAAGGCTCCAGGCCGCTGCCGTCGCCGACGACCAGAGCGACCACCGAGGGGTCGGTCAGGGGCAGCGCCTCGATCAGGTCCCAGCCATAGCTGATGCGGTGACGTCGGGAGAAGATCAAACTGCCGACCAGGCCGACGACGAACGCTCCGTCCAGCCCCAGCTCGACGCCCAGATGGGGGTCCTGGATCGGCTGGGCGCCATCCGGCGCCAGATCGGGTATGTGTGTGGTCGGACGGCGGACGTGGGCGGCGTGGAGACGACCGCGGACTACAACCTCGTCGGCGCAGCGCAGGGCGATCTGCTCGCCGGCACCGACCAGTGCCAGGTCGAGGAAGCCGCGCTCCCCCAGGGAGCGCGCGAGGGCATAGCTCGCGTCGCCGGTGTCGACCACGATGCGGCGACGGGTCAGTCGGCCGAGCACGGCCACGATCGTCGTCGCCCTGCCGACGTCGACCAAGTAGAGAACGTCGGCGCCGCTCATCAGCACGGAGCGCGCCGCCACCAGCATCCCGCGCAAGCCCGGCGCCGGGGCGATCACCGTCACGTCCGCGAGCCCGGACAGCAATTGCCTGGCCCGCTCGGCGGCTCCGCTTGACTGACAGACGCTGAGCACCCGGCCTCCGCGCGGGCCCTGCTCCGTCATCCGCTCTCGGCGACGCGAGCGCCGGTAGGTGCCCAGACCTCGCAGTCGGCCCACGAAATTGCCCCGCAACAGCGCCCACCTTGCCCCTTCGCCGCCGGCCAGCATCCGCAGCGAGGCGGCGAGGCCGGGCGAGGCCCGCGTCCCGACGCCCAGCGCCCAGACGAGATGCGCCACCCTGCCGCCTGGCGGCAGGTACTCCAACATCGCCAGCGTCTCGTTGTGGGTGGCGTCGGCGAGGTCGCGCTCGCCGCGCTCCCGATCTTCGGCGACCCGCGGCTGCGGCCGGTGATCAACCGCGATCTCCGGGTCGTAGACGACCCGGTAGCCCCGCCGCCGCAGCTTCAGGCACAGCCCCAGCTCCCAATGGTGCTCAGTAGTGACGGCGCGCAGGCGGGAATCGAACCCGACCTCGCGAACGAGATCGCCGCGGAGGCTGAGGTTGACCCCCTTGAGCACGTCGACGTCACGGGCGGGGCCGGAGCCAAGATGGTGATTGCCGGTGGTGCGCCCGAACGAGCTGACGATGCCGACCGTGCCCTCGGCACCATCCTCCAGTCGCTCCCCGTGGAAAACCCAGTCGCGGCCGCCGACGGCGCCGATGCGCGGATCCAGCGCGAAGGTCCGCTCGATCCGCTCGATCCAACCCGGGCGGGCTTCGGCGTCGTCGTCAGTGAGGCAGACGATCTCTCCCGAGGAGGCCGCCACGCCCGCGTTCAGTGCCATCACAACCCCCGGGGACCCAGCCGGAACGTCGATCGCGACGACGCGCACGAGCGACCCATGCTCATGGGCGACGCGGCTGCTGGCCTCATCCTCACGGCGGACGACGACGATCACCTCATCCGGCGCTCTATCCTGCCGCTTCAGAGCGGCAAGGCACCGGCTCAAGACCAGGGGGCGGCGATAGGTGGGAACGACGACCGAAACGCGCATCGCAACATCGTTGCACCGGCCGGGATCGCCCAGCGGGAAGCTAACGTCTGCCGCCCGCGTTCTTCAGACAGCAATCCCGGCCATGGATGGAGCTCCAACCCGATGAACGAGACCCCAGACGCCACCGAGATCTTCGCCCCGCTTTGGAAGCGCAAGTGGCTGATCCTGCTCGTCGGCGTGCTGGTCGGAGTGGCGACCTATCTCTACTACGATCACGAGCCCAAGGTCTACGGCGCCGCGACCGGCATCTACCTGGGCAGCGGCTCGGAAGTCCAGGCGCTGCTCGGCAATGGCCAGGCCACCGCCACCGAAAACGACCGCAGCATCACCAACCAGGTGGTGCTGATCAACTCCAGCGTCGTCGGGGCGGCCGTTCAGCGTCGCCTGCTCAAGGAAGGCAACACCGAGGCGGCAAGCGGCAGCGCCGCGGCGACCGCCGCCCAGGGCAGCGATTTCATCTCGATCGCGACCACCGCTGGCAGCGGCCAGGCCGCCGCGGACCTCGCCAACGCCTACGTCCAGGTCTATCTGCGACTGCGCGAAGCCAGCTATCGCAAGAACATCGAAATCGCCCTCAACAGCACCAACGACCAGTTGCGCGCGACCGAAGAAACGGTCACCCCAACCGCCTCGGAAACCCTGCAGATCCAGAATCTCGTCGATCGCGTCAACCAGCTGCGCTCGCAGCTCTCGCTCGGCGACGCCGGCAACCGCCAGATCAACCCCGCCGTGGCCAGCGCCGAGCCGCTTTCCCCGAAGCCGACGCGCAATGCGATCTTCGGCTTCGTCCTCGGCATCGTCCTGGCGGCTCTCGGGTGCCTACGTCCTCAGTCGCTTCGATCGCCGTCTGCGCTCACTGGCCGACATCGAGGAGACCTTCCAAGCGCCCGTCCTGACCACGATTCCCTCGATCCGGCGGCCGATCGTCAACCAGCATGGCGAGCCAGCGCCGGCGGCGGCTCTGCGCGAGCCCTTGCGGCGGCTGCACACGACTCTTCAGCTGCGCAGCATGTCGGACCCCGAGCGACGCCCGGCGCGCACCGTGCTGTTCGTCAGCGCTGACGCCGGCGACGGCAAGTCGACCCTGCTGGCCGGCCTGGCGATGGTGCAGCAGGAGGCAGGCGAACGGGTGGTCATCCTCGAGTCGGATCTGCGCCGGCCAGTCCAGGCCGAGCTGCTGGGCATCGACGGCTCGCAGGGGCTGGCCGAGGTCCTGGCCGGGGCGATCACCGTGCAACAGGCGACGCAGACGATCGGAGCCATCCGGGGGCGGGCGCCGGGAGCCCCTTCGACCAAGGCGAGGGGGTCGCGACCGTGACCGAGCCCCGGCTCGGCGGCTCCGTCTCGGTTCTGCCGAGCGGTGGCGCGGTAGCCAACCCACCCGCCCTGCTGGCCGGCCGGGCGATGCCGATGCTGCTAGCTCGCTGGGCGAGGAATTCGACTACGTGCTGATCGACGCGCCGCCGCCGCTCGAGGTCAGCGAGGTCCTGCCGCTGCTGGCGATGGTCGACGCGATCGTGATCGTCGCCCGTGTCGGGCACACCGGCGAGACCTCGGCCCAGCGCCTCGTCGACCTGCTCTCGCGCGCGCCCCATGCCCCGGTCGTGGGAACCATCGCCAACGACGCGTCGGAGTCGGACATGGAGGCCTTCGGGCTCTCGTTGATGGACTACGACGGGCGTGGCGCGACCCCCCGGTGAGAATGGGGGTCTCACTCGTTGGGTCGCCAGTCGTCCCGTGGAGAGGCCATCCAGCCATCCTCAACCGCCGTCGCCAGGAGCTGCTGAGCAGCTTCCTCGCAGCGGCGATCCCGCTCTTCCTCGCCCTGGCGATAGCGGTGAAGGTGCCCGACCCGAACTTCTTCCTCGCGGCGGGGATCGTCTTCGTGATGCTGGCGCTGGTCGCGTTCGCCGCCAGCACTCGCTACGAGGTGACCCTGACCATCCTCGTCCTTTACTTCGGGCTCTTCGACGGCGTCATCAAGTTGGAGACGGCGAATCAACTGGTCTCCAGCCTGCGCGACCTGATGATCGCGGCGCTGTGCATAGGGGTGCTGGCGCGGATCGTCATCCGCCGCGAGAAGATCGAGCTGCCGCCGCTCTCGGGCTGGGTGATCGCCTTCGTCGTCCTGGTCGTGGTCGAGGCCGCGAATCCGAACACCTTCGGGGTCCTCAAGGTCGTCGGCGGCTTCCGCCAGCACCTGGAGTGGATCCCCTTCTTCTTCGTGGGCTTCTACCTGATGCGCTCCAAGGAGCGCTTCAGGAAGTTCTTCATCCTGCTCGGCGTGATCGCTCTGGCCAACGGCGTGGTGAGCACGATCCAAACCCAGCTGACGCCCGAACAGCTGTCCTCCTGGGGACCGGGATACGAACAGCGAATCAGCGGGACCGATGAAGTCTCCGGGCGGGTCTACTCCGACAGCGAAGGGACGGCGCGCGTTCGGCCACCGGCGCTCGGCTCTGATCTCGGCTTCGGCGGCTTCGTCGGCGTGATCGCGCTGCCCGGCCTACTGGCACTCCTCGGCATGAAGCAGGTGCGCAACCGCTGGCTTGTGGTGCTGCTGGCCCTCGGGGCCCTGCTCGCCGTCGCCACCTCCCTGCAGCGGGTCGCCGTGCTCGGTGCATTCGTCGCCGCGATCTCGCTGGCGGTGTTGTCGGCAAGCGCGGGTAGACGCGCCACCAAAGTGCTCGTGGGCTTGCTGGTCGTCTCAGCCCTTACCTTCGCGCTTGCCTCGATCCTCGCACCGAGTGCCGGCAAGGGCGTTTTCTCGCGATACGACTCCATCTCCCCAGACAAGGCCGCCAGCACGTCGGTCAGTTATCGCCAGGGGACGCTCTCGCAGATCCCCACCGTCATCGACAAGTACCCGCTTGGAGCCGGCCTGGCTGTCGCCGGGGCTGGCAAGAACTTCGGCGGACAGAGCACTGCCACCATCGACGGGCACTCGGCGAGCGCCGAGTCGCAATACAACTACGTGACGCTCGAACTCGGGCGTGCTGGGCCTCGTCTTCTGGGTTGCCTTGTCGGTGATGCTGATCGCGCTGACGGCCGTGGCCTCAGACATATCGAGGACGTCGACCTGCGCCTCTGCCTGGCGGGCATCTTCGCGGTGGTGATCGCCTTCACGATCATGGGCTTCGTCGGACCGACGATGTCGAACCTCCCATTCGGCCCCTACTTCTGGTTCGCCCTCGGAGTCGCGGCCTACTGGTTCAAGACGAACCCGGCGCAGGCTAGGGCAGAGGCGAGATGAGCGCCGTCGCCTCCGATCCGACAACCCTCAGCGTCTCGGTCTGCATCTGCACCCGCAACCGGCCCGCCGAGCTGCGCCGCGCCCTCGACAGCGTCGCCGCGTCGAGCCTGCGGCCGAGCCAGGTGATCGTCTCCGACGATGGCGATGAAGCAGGCACCGCCGCGCTGGTCGCCGCTCACCCACTCGCGATCCTCTATACCGAGGGTCCCCACGCCGGCCTCGGCGCCAACCGCAACCACGCGATCGCACTCGCCAACGCGGACTATCTCCTGTTCCTCGACGATGACGGGACCCTGGGCGAGACCTTCCTCGAACAGGTCGAGCGCGTCCTCGCCGAGCTCGGCCCCGACGACCGCGCCCGCGCGATCGTCACCGGGGCCGACATCGAGGATGGACGCCTTGTGATCCCCAACGACCAGGGCCTGCTCGGCTTCCAGTCGCGCGCCTACAAGCCGGGCGCGCCCCTGCACACTGTCGTCATCAACGCCGCGTTGTTCCCGCGCCAGGTCTTCGAGGGAATCCGCTTCGACACCAACCTCAGGTACGGCTTCGACGAGGTCGACATCACCACCCAGGCGGTGGCCAAGGGCTACGCGATCGTCTCCTGCTTCGACGCCGTCAATTACCACTTCCCTTCCACCATCGGCCGCGGCGAGTACCAGCACCTGGCCAGCGCTTCGCGCCTCTACGTGACCCTGAAGCGGCGCCGTTGGACCGAGGGCTCGCGGCTGCGTGGCTGGCTCGGCCTCGTCATCGCGGTAGCCCATCTCTACGCCGCCGCGGTCAAGCGCCGTGGCTTCGAGGGAATCGGCGAGGCCCGTCGGACGGTGGCTCAGGCTCGCACCTACTACGCCGCCTTTCTCGCCACCAGAGGGGAATCGATCCGGTGATCGGGAGACGCAAACGAGGCGGCGGCACCCCGGCTCCCACCTTGTGGCACCGGCTGCGGCCGCTGGTGGGCAACCGGCGGGGTCCGATCCTGACCCTGGCGGCGGTCTCCATCCTCTCGGGCCTGACCGAAGCCGTGATCCTCGCCGTCGTCGCCCAAGTCGCGGCCAGCCTGGTCACCGGCGACTCCGCGGTCGACGTCAGCATCGGCGCCATCAGCGTCCACACCACGATCGACGCACTGCTGATCGCCGCCGCCGCGCTGGCGCTGGTGCGCCTGGCGCTGCAGGTGCCGATCGCCTGGCTGCCGGCACGAATCTCCGCCGACGTCCAAGCCGGGCTGCGCAAGGACCTTTTCGACGCCTTCACCCGTGCTTCGTGGGGCGTCCAATCAGAGGACCGCGAGGGCCACCTGCAGGAGATGATGACCAGCCAGGTGGTGCAGGCGACCCAGGGCGCCCAGCAGGTCACGATCCTCGTCACCGCACTCTTCTCCTTCCTGGTCCTGATCATCTCGGCGCTGGCGCTCAACCTGGCCGCGGCGATCGTCGTCCTCATCGCGGCGCTGGGGCTGTTCGCCCTGCTGCGGCCGATGAACCGACTTGGGCACCAGCGCTCGCATTCGCTCTCCCAGGCCCAGATGAATTACGCCAGTGGCGTCGGCGAGGCGGTCAGGGTCGCCGAAGAGACGCACGTCTTCGGCGTTGACGGGGCTCAGCGCGAGCGGATCGGCAGCCTGGTCTCGACCTCGCAGGAGCTCTTCTTCCGCACCCAGTTCATCGCCCGGCTGGTTCCCGGTCTGTACCAGAGCCTGATCTTCCTCGTGATCGTGGTCGGCCTGGCCGGGCTCTACGCCTCCGGCGTCGGCCAGGTGGCCTCACTCGGTGCCGTCGTCCTGCTGCTCGTCCGCGCCGGCTCCTACGGCCAGCAGCTGCAGAGCAGCTACCAGCTCGCTCGCCAAGCGCTGCCTTTCATCGAGCGCCTGCAGGAGGCGGAGCAGCGCTACGCGGCGAGCGACCTGCCGGCCGGGGAGCAACCGATGCCGGCGCTGCGCACCCTGGGCCTGGAGCAGGTCTCATTCGCCTACAGCCCGGCGCGGCCGGTGCTGTCGGAGGTCAGCTTCGAGGTCGAAGGCGGTGAAGCGGTCGGCGTCGTCGGCCCCTCCGGAGCCGGCAAGTCGACGCTGGTCCAGCTGCTCCTGCAGCTGCGTAGCGCCCGACAGCGGCCGTTACCTGCTCAACGGCATCCCAGCCCACGAGCTGGTCCGCGAGGACTGGCACCGCAAGGTCGCCTACGTGCCCCAGGAACCGCGTCTGCTGCATGCCTCGGTCCTCGAGAACATCCGCTACTTCCGCCCCCTCGACCGGGGCGCGGTGGAAGCGGCGGCACGGATGGCTCGTATCCACGACGACATCCTCAACTGGGACGACGGCTACGACACCATCGTCGGCCCCCGCGCCAACGCCGTCTCCGGCGGCCAGCAGCAGCGCATCTGCCTCGCCCGAGCGCTGGTCGCGACGCCCGAGATCCTCGTGCTCGACGAGCCGACCAGCGCCCTCGACCCACGTTCGGAGGCGCTGATCCAGGAGTCGCTGCTGGGACTCAAGGGGGAGTTGACGATCTTCGCCATCGCTCACCGAATCTCGACGCTGGACATGTGCGACCGGGTGATCGTCATCGTCGACGGTCACCTCGACGCGTTCGACACCACCGCTGGACTGCTGCGAAGCAACCCCTACTACCGCTCTGCCTCCGGGCTCGGCGAGAGCGCGACCGGCAAGGCCAGCCCGTGAGAGCGCCGGACTTCTTCATCGTCGGCCACCCGAAGTGCGGCACCACCGCCCTCTTCGAGATGCTGAGGATGCATCCCCAGGTCTACATGCCGGACTGTAAGGAGACCCACTTCTTCGCCGAGGAGCTGAACGGCCCCGAAGGACCGGCGCGAACCCTGCCTGAGTTCCTCGAGCTGTTTGCCGCGGCGACGCCGGAGCAACGGATCGGCGAGGCATCGGTGACCCACCTGTGGTCGCGCTCGGCCGCCGCCGGGATCGCCGAGCTGCGGCCTGAAGCGCGGATCGTCGCGATCCTGCGCGAGCCAGCCAGCTTTCTGCGCTCCCTGCACCTGCAATTCGTGCAGACCCAGGTCGAGAACGAGAACGACTTCGGCCGCGCGCTCGCGCTCGAGCAGACCCGGCGGGAAGGTCGCCAACTCCCTCCCTCCTCCGCGCACTGGCCGCTGAAACTGCTCTATTCCGACTATGTCCGCTATGTCGAGCAGCTGCACCGCTACCTTGCCCACTTCGAGCCCGAGCAGGTCCTGGTCCTGATCTACGACGATTTCCTCGCCGACAACGAGGCGGTCGTGCGGCAGGTGCTGCGCTTCCTCGAGGTCGACGACTCGGTCGCGGTGAGGGCGACCGAGGCGAACCCATCGGTGCGGGTGCGCTCGACCCGCCTCAACGAGGCCCTGCAGAGCGTCACCATGGGCCGGGCTCCGGTCGCCGGCGCGATCAAGGCCGGGATCAAGGCGGTGACGCCGACGAAGGCCCGCCGCCGCGGCCTGGAGGCGATCCGTCAGCGCTTCGTCTACGACAAGCCCGCGGCGGCGGACGAGAAGCTGGCGCTGGAGCTGCGGCGGCGGTTCGAGCCGGAGGTCGTCGCCGCCAGCGAGCATCTCGATCGCGATCTGGTCAGCCTCTGGGGCTACGAAGATATTGACTGAGGAGCCGACAACCGCCGGGCGGATGCCCGACTTCTTCCTCGTCGGCCACGCCAAGTGCGGGACGACAGCGCTGTACGAGGGGCTGCGCCCGCACCCAGAAGTATTCATGCCGGAGCTGAAGGAGCCCTACTTCTTCATCCCCGAAGTGCGGACCGAAGAACGATGGACACTGTTCGACGCCCCCCGGACGCTGGAGGAGTACCTCGCCCTCTTCACCCCGGCGCGGCCGGGCCAGCGCGTCGGCGAGGCCTCTCCCCACTACATCTGGTCCAACAGCGCGGCAGCCGGAATCGCCGCCGCCCAACCCGATGCCCAGATCGTCGCGATCCTGCGCGAGCCGGCGAGCTTCCTGCGCTCGCTGCATACACACTTGCTCAAATCCCACATCGAGACCGAGAAGGATCTGCGCCGGGCCCTCGAGCTCGAGAGCGCCCGGCGCCAGGGCCGCTCGATCCCCAGCACCTCGCGCTGGCCGCGCCTGCTGCTCTACTCCGAGCACGTCGAGTACGCGAAGCAGCTGCGTCGCTTCTACGACGCCTTCCCGGCCGAGCAGGTTCTGGTACTGGTCTACGAGGACTTCCGGCGCGACAACCAGGGCACACTCGAAGAAGTCCTGCGCTTTCTCGAGATCGACCCCGAGGCCACCGTCGCGGTGCCCGAGTCGAACACAACCACCCAGCAGGTACGGCGTCCACGCCTCTACGGCATCCTGCACCGGCTCTCGATGGGCGACGGTCGCGCTGGACGCGCCCTCCGCCCCGCGATCAAGGCGGTGACTCCCCGCTCGCTGCGCCGGGGCGCCCTGGAGGCGACCCGGCACCGCCTCGCGATGGGTTCGCCCGAGGCGCCTGACGAGGAGCTGATGGTGGAGCTGCGCCAGCGCTTCAGGCCCGAGGTGGAAGCGGTCAGCGAGCTGCTCGACCGCGATCTCCTCTCGAAGTGGGGTTACGGCTCGTCGTCCAGCCGGCTGGTCGCTCAGCCGCGATAGACGAGGCCGGTGGCGGCCGCAAGCAGGTCTTTGACGAAGGCCTTGCGGCCCAGCGAGCCGGGGGCGTCGTCGGAGTAGCCCCTGGCCCGGATCGCTCGTCCCAGGCAACGCGACCTGGCGATTGCGGAGCCGCCGAGGCGGTAGATGCCCGCCCGCTGCTCGAGCAGAGCGGCGAAGCGAAGGTGAGTCGCTTCCAGCACCTTCAGCGCGGCGACCCGGCGCGGGTCCAGGCCGCTCCCGAGGGCCAGCCAGCGCAGGACCGCGGCCCTGTCCTCGACCGCGGCCTTCGTCTCCAGCAGGCGGTCGAGGTCGGATTGCCGCCGACGCCGCAGCGGCCTGGCCGGCCCACCCTGCTCCAGCCCACTGACGTTCCCCCCGTGTCGGCGATAGAGCGCAAGCGGCTCGTCGAGCAGGAAGAGTCCGTGGTCCGCCCCCGCCAGCAGGACCAGCAGGGTGTCGTGCCCGTATTCCCGCCGGGTTTCAGGCGGCAACGGTGGCTGGCGCAGGTAGCCGAGCAGCGTGCGCTCGAAGCACATGGCGAATCCCGGGCCGCCGACGAACGTCGGATAGCTCCGCGGCCGCAGCCTCTGGGAGTGGCGGATGTCGGGGTGAAGGGTCCCGATCGGGGTCAGCTCGCGATCGACCACCCTGGCCGCGTGCATGACCAGGCTTGGTGAATCCGCGGAGTCGAGGATCGCCTCACAGCGGGCGAGTTTCTCCGGCAGCCAGACGTCGTCCTGGTCGCAGAATGCGATCAGATCGCCGCTGCACTCCCGGCTCGCCTGAAGGAAATTCTCGAACCAGCCAAGCTGCGAGCGGTTGCGGGAGACCCGCACCGGGAACGGCGCCACCGCGGCGAACTCGGCGAGAATCTGCGGCGTGCGATCGCTCGAGCAGTCGTCGCAGACCACCAGCTCGTCCGGCGGTCTCGTCTGGGCCAGGATCGAGTCGAGCTGCTCAGGGAGGAAGCGCGCCCCGTCGAACGTGCCCATCGCTATCGAGATCGATCTGGTCATCGAGGTAGCGGCCGCAGTCTATGCGGCGAACCCGGCCAGGCCCGTCGCTCAGCCGCCGTAGTCGATCGTCAGCAGCCGCGGGTAGTTGGTCGCGGCGACTTCGAAGACGGCGCGGTCGCCCTTGCGCGAGACGAGGCGGGCGGGAGTCGGTTCGTCTCGCATCGGGTCGTAGGCCGCGACCGTGGGCGGGGCGGCCGACACCGGCAGGTCTCCCAGGGTGATCCGGAAGTTCTCATCGGGGAGATCGAAGCGGTTGGCGGAGTCGGAGTGGACCGTGGTCAGGTTCGGGGTCATCACGTAGACCGGGATCACGAAGCGGGTCGGCGAGGATTGGAAGGGGAAGACTGCGAGCAACTCGCGGTCGTAGAGGTCCGGGTGGGCGGCGCTGCCATCGCCCTCGAACTGGGCGTGGTTGCCTTCCTGGGCGATCGAGCGCAGTTCGAGCTGGCGGGCCGCTCCACTGGGTCCTGGGCCCTGAAAGCGGGCGAGCAGGTGGCGCAGGGCGTCCATCGTCGGACCGCCGAACTGATCGCCGGGGTAGGAGCCCCGCCCCGCGCTCAATGCGCTCATGAATTTGTCGCTGACGAGGCTGTAGCCCTGGGCGTGCGCCGCCGCGTAGAAGTACATCCGGGCCATGCCCTTGCTCGCCATCGAGACCAGGCTGCGCAGGGCGACCACCGCCTGCAGGCGTTCCTTCTCCGCCGCGGAGGCCGTACCGATGTACTGATCGGGGTTGTCGGTGCCGAGCGGGAAGAGGGTGTTGGTGTTGAGGTTGTACTCGGTCATCCAGGTCTGCGGGGGATCACCGCCGGCAGGCCCGACACCGCGCCCGTGGGGGACGCCGTAGATCTCGGTGGTGATCGGGGCCAGGTCCCGCACCTCGGTCTCGGTCTGCGTCGCGGTGAGGAAGTACTCCGGCAAGGCCGAGGCGAAGCTCGGGGTGAAGCGTGGCGTGTACGGAGCCTTGCTCGTGGTCGAGTCCGGCGCGCCGAGGGCGTCGAGGGGCCGGATCGAGTTGATCGCGGCGTTGCGCGGGAAGTACTGCGGCCCCCGGTAGAGGTGCTTGCTGAGCGCGGTGGTGCCGGCTGGCACCGAACCGCCGGAGACGAACGGCGTCTGGCTGGCGAAGCCATCGCTGATGCCGACGTCGGCGGAGATGCCGTGGGCGGGGTCGCGGACGTAGTCGACCGTTTCCTCGAGCAGGGTGTCGGTCACCGAGCCGTATCCGATCTCCCGGTCGGGCGAGTAGTAGTTGCCCTGGCCGAGGAACTCCGAGCCGAAGCTGAGCTCGTTCCACACCTCGAGGTCATAGCCGCCGGGGCCGAAGACGTCCTTGGCCTCGGCGCAGACGGCCGCCACATATCGCAGCCAGCCGTCGAGGGTCTGCTCGAAAGCGGGATTGGCCGCGCCATTGGAGAGGCGCGGGGGCCCGAATGGCGCGAAGCGCAGCGTCGTCCCAGGGTGTGCCCCAGCCACCAGGCTCGCCGGCAATGGCTCGGCGAGGGTCGCCAGACCCTCTCCGTCCACCGACTTGATCAGGAGATCGGGGCTGCCGCCGAACGAGAGACCGTTGAAGCCCGTCTTGCCCGGGACGACCGCGGCGGCGCTGGCCGGGCTCAGCCTCACGGTCCGCGATCCGGCCGCGGCGTCGACCGTGGTGTCCAGGCTCACTTCCTTGGCCGGGCCGGGCCCGCCGCTGTTGGCATTGAGCAGGATCAGCGGCCTCAGCCCATGGTCGCGCATGGCGACCAGACGCTGGCGGATGCCGGCCTCGTTCCTGAACTCGTCCGGGTCGTCGTAGGAGAGCGTGTTCCAGGAGAGCTCGACCCGGCCTAGCTTGAAGCCGCTGCTCTGCAACAGCCGGGCGGTGCCGTCGGCCTCCGTTGAGTTGACGTTGAAGTTGATTCCGACGGAGTCCAGAAGACGCGAGGACGGCCAGGTATCAAGATAGGAGCGCCAGGGCTGGATCCAGAAGGAGCGGCGGCCGAAGGGGACCTCAGTCAGGTACCTGGCGTCGATCGGGTCGGCGACCACTCCGCCCGGAGCCGGTGCGGCCGCGGTCACGGCGAACAGGCGCTCCCCCCCGTCCACCGGGCAGCGCACCTCGGCCGGCATCGAGCCTTCCGGCACCAGCTCGAGCCGGATCGTCCCCGCCCGCGGGCCTGGATCGACCCCACCGAAACCAAGGGCTTCGCCGGATCCAGTCAGGCCCACGCATCGCGGCGCCGCCGCGAGGTCGACACCGGCATCCGCGGCGAGCAGCACGTTCGAAGGCCGGCCGGCGAAGTTCTGCGCCTGCGCGGTCCCGGGCGCGGGAGGTTCAGGGTCTGGTGGTTCTTCGACCGGTGGTTCTTCGACCGGTGGTTCTTCTACGGGTGGTTCTTCTACGGGTGGTTCTTCCACGGGTGGTTCTTCCACGGGTGGTTCTTCCACGGGTGGTTCGGGGAGCTTTTCGGGGTCGGGGGACTTCGGCGCCGGCGCTTCCACGACGGGCGGCTGGGGCGTCGTGCCCGCCACCGGCTCTGGAGCGCTCGGCACGGCGGCTTCCACCGCGGTGCCATCGGCGATCGCCGGCGTCGCCCGGCTCGGCACCGGCTGCGGCGCCCGCAGGCACCCGACCGGGGCCCGGCTGCCGCGGGCCTGGCGACCGCTCCACCAGGCCAGGCCGATGGCCGTTTGCTCGCGCATCCTCACAGTCGAGCCGCGGGCCAATCCACCAGCGCGCTCGGTCACGCACTTGCCGCGCCCGATCTGCGGCTGGGAGCCGCCCGGCCGGTGCTTGGCGGCAGCGGCGACGGCAACCGCGCAGGCGAGCACGCAGAGGACCAGGAGGAGATGTACGGCCAAGCGTCTGATCCCGAATCATCGACCGTTGCCGAGGGGCACTTGACGCCTGAATCATGGCTGGCCGTATGGTCGAGACCCGAAAGAGCCTTCCCGCCGCGCCCGTCAACTACGGTTCGGCCGATGTGCGGGATCACCGGCAGTACCAACGACCCCAGCGGCAACGCGGTCGGAGCGATGTCCGCGACCCTGCGTCATCGCGGGCCTGACGACGACGGTTTGCACACCGATCCCCGCACCGGCGTCTCGATCGGGGTCCGGCGCTTGGCGATCCTCGACCTTCCCGGTGGCCACCAGCCGCTCAGCAACGAGGACGGCAGCGTCTGGGTGGTCTTCAACGGCGAGATCTACAACTACCCCCAGCTGCGCGAGCAGATGCTGGCGCGCGGCCACCGCTTCGCAACCAACTGCGACACCGAGGTTCTCGTCCACCTCTATGAGGAGTTCGGCGAGGCGATGGTGCACGCGCTCGAGGGAATGTTCGCCTTCGCGCTCTGGGACGAGCGGCGCCAACGCCTGCTGCTGGCCCGCGACCGCTTCGGCGAGAAGCCACTGTTCGTTCACGAGAGCGGCGACAACCTCCTCTTCGCCTCCGAGCTGACGGCCCTGCTCACGGTGAAGCCGGAGCTGCGCGAGCTCGACCCGGTCGCCGTCGACGCTTTCTTCGTGCTCGGCTACGTCCCCGGGCCCGGGACGATCGTGCCCGCCGTCCGCCAGCTGCCGCCCGGCTGCATGCTGACCTGGGAGCACGAGCACCGCCGCGCCGAGCAGCGCTCCTGGTGGACACCGCCGGAGGAACCGTCCGGGCGCCTGCATGAGCCCTTCCCGGCGCTCGTCGCCGAGGCCGAACGCCTCTTCACCGACTCGGTACGGGCGCGGATGATCGCCGACGTCCCGGTCGGCGTCTTCCTCAGCGGCGGCATCGACTCAACCCTGGTCACCAGCGCCGCCGCCCATGCGTCCTCGCGGCAGGTGAAGACGTTCACGATCGGCTATGACGTCGGCTCCTTCGACGAGACCTCGCAGGCGCGCCGGGTCGCGCAGCGGCTCGACACCGAGCATCACGAGGTCGTCCTCACCGAGGCCGAGGTCGGCGCGCGGGCGCCGGCGCTGCTGGCCAGTCTCGACCAGCCACTTGCCGACCAGGCCCTGGTCTCGTTGCACGCCCTCTCGGAGTTCGCGCGGCCACTGGTCACGGTGGCGCTCGGCGGCGAGGGGGCTGACGAGCTGTTCGGCGGCTACCCGCGCTATCGCTGGATCGAACGCGCCGGCCGCTTCGAGTCGGCGCTGCCGACCACCGCTCGCTCGCTCGGTGGCCTGACCCGCCACTCGAACCGCTGGAGCGGCGCTCAGCGACTACTCGAGCGGGCGGCCCCGGCGCCTCTGCTGGAGCGTCACCTCGACTGGGTCACGGGCGGGCGCCGGCATCGGCGCGAGGGGCTCTACGGCCCGCGGCTGGCCGGCGTCGGCGCCGAGCGGGTCCTCAGCCGCCTCGGTGAGCGCGCCGGCTCGGACGAGTCGTCGCCCGGCCGCAAGCTGATGCGCCTGGATCAGGTCGACTACCTGCCCGACGACGTCCTCGTCAAGACCGACCGCGCCAGCATGCTGGCCTCGCTCGAGATCCGCACCGTCTACCTGCACCGGGGGCTGGCCGAGTTCGCCGCCTCGACCGACTCCTCGCTGCACCTCGGCGGGCGGGGAAAGACGCTGCTGCATGCGATGCTTCCGCCCGGCATGGACACCCGCAGACCCAGCCGTTTCCGCAAGGCGGCCTTCCGCGCCCCCACCGCGGAGTGGCTGCGCGGCCCACTCGCACCGGTGCTGCGCGACCAGGTGCGGAACGGGACGATCTTCACCCAGGGCTGGTTCCAGCGTGACGCGGCCCAGCGGCTGCTGACCGAGCACGTCGCCGCCGAGAGCGACCACAGCGACGTCCTCTGGCCGCTCCTCGCCCTGGGCCTGTGGGGAGATCGGACCTTTGGACGCGATGCCGCCTGAGCCGCGGCTGCTCGTCATCACCCCGGACTTTCCTCCCGCCCGGGGCGGCATCCAGGTCCTCTCCCATCGCCTTGCGGCGGGGATGGGGGGATTCCAGACCCGTGTCGTCGCCGCCGAGGCTCCCGGCGCGTCGGAGTTCGACGCCGCCGGCGAGCTGGCGGTGCGACGGGTGCGCACCGATCCGCGGCTCGGCAAGGGCCGCAACATCGCCCTAAACGCGGCCGCCTGCGGCGAGGCGCTGCGATTCCGCCCACAGCTGACGCTCAGCATCCACCTCGTCGCCAGCCCGGCCGCCGCCGTCGTCAACAGGGTCACCGGAGCACCGACTGTCCAGTACTTCCACGCCAAGGAGATTGGCGCCAAGCCGACACTGGCCGCGTTCGCGGCACGGCGTGCGCAGGCGACGATCGCCGTCAGCGCCTACACCTCCCGCCTGATTGCCGCGACAGGAGGAGCAGCCGGCGCGACCAGCCTGATCCCGCCGGGCGTCGACCTTCCGACCGCCACCTCGCCGCTGCCCGAGCCGCGCCCCACCCTGCTGACCATCGCCCGGCTCGAGGACCGCTACAAGGGCCACGACGTGATCGTCAGAGCGCTGCCGCTGATCCAGGCCGCGGTGCCCGACGTGCTGTGGGTCGTGATCGGCGACGGCCCGCTGCGCTCCGGCCTGGAACGGCTCGCCGCCGCCCATGGGGTCGCGGACGCTGTCCGGTTCCTCGGCGCGGTCTCCGACGAGGAGCGCAACACCTGGCTGCGCCGCGCCCACGCCCTGGCGATGCCCAGCCGCCTGCCCGACGGCGACTTTGCCGGCGAGGGCTTCGGAATCGTCTACTTGGAGGCCGGCGCCTACGGCAAGCCGGTGATCGCCGGCAACGTCGCCGGCGCCCTCGACGCGGTTGCCGACGGCGAGAGCGGTCTACTCGTCAACCCGGCCGACCACCTCGCGGTTGCCGGGGCGGCGACGAAGCTGCTGCTCGACCCCGAGCTGGCCCGACGCCTCGGCTCTGCCGGGCAGGCCCGGGCACAGGACTTCGCCTGGCCGCGGATCTGCGAGCGGGTGGAAGCGCTGCTGCTCGCCCAGCTCGCCGGGGGCGCATGAGGGTCCTCTACGTCAACCACACCGCCGAGGTGAGCGGCGCCGAGCGCTCACTGTTGGAACTGATCGAAGGCCTGCCGAGCTTCGTGGAACCGCTGCTGGCCGCCCCCGCGGGCAGACTGACCGAAGAGGCGGCGCAGCGCGGCATCCCCACCACCAAGATCGCCGGCACCGCCGGCAGCCTCAAGCTGCACCTGGCGCGGACGCCGCGGGCGCTGGCCGAGATCGGCGTCGCCGCCGGGGAAATCCGCCTCGCCGCGCGCCGCCACCGGGCGGTCCTGATCCACGCCAACTCGGTCCGGGCCGGGGTGGCGCTGGGCCTCACCCACAGCTCCGCGGCCACGGTCGTCCACGTCCGCGACTGCCTGCCGCCGGGCCGGGTCAGCGCCACCACGATGCGCTTGGTCGCCGCGGCCGCGACGACCGTCGTCGCCAACTCCGAGTACACGGCCGACTCGGTGCGACAGCTGGCACCGAGTGCCGCGCTGGCAGTCGTCCACAACCCGGTCGACCTGGAGCGCTGGGACTCGGCGCGAATCGACCGCGTCCACGCCCGCGCCCGGCTGCAGGAGGTGCGGCCGAGGGCACTGCTGCTCGGCGTCGTCGCCCAGCTGACGCCCTGGAAGGGCCAGGACACGGCGATCGAGGCGCTCGGCCTGCTGCGCCGCCAGGGCATCGACGCACACCTGCTGCTGATTGGCTCGGCCAAGTTCCTCTCCCCCTCCGCCCGCTTCGACAACGAGGCCTACGTGGCGGAGCTGCGACAGCAGGTCGCCGCGGCGAGGCTCGAGGACCGGGTCTCCTGGCTGGGTGAGCGCGACGACGTCCCGGAGCTGGTCAGCGCCCTCGACGTGCTCCTGCTGCCCTCCTGGGAGGAGCCCTTCGGACGCGCCCTGATTGAGGCGATGGCGCTGCAGGTGCCGGTGGTGGCGACCAGCGTCGGCGGGCCGCCCGAGATCCTCAGCGACGGGGTCGAGGGATTCCTCGTCGCGCCGCGCGACCCCGAGGCCTGGGCCGAGGCGATCCGGCGCTTCGCCGAGAGCTCCACGCTCGGCCACGAGATGGGCCGGGCGGGCCGGCTGCGAGTCGAGGGGGCGTTCAGCCGCCAGCGCCACGTCAACTCGATGCTCGACGTCTACGAGCGGGCACTGGGAGAGGCCAGGAGGTGAAGCCGGGATGAGCTCCGAGGACGCCGACCGCATCTTCCGAATGCTGACCGTGCGCAACGTCGCGATCGACCGGCTCGCGGCGGAGATCGCGAGCGCCTTCGCCGCCGCCGGGATCGAGACCCTAGTCCTCAAGGGCCCGGTGCTGGCGGCGTGGCTCTACCCGGGAGAGATCCGGCCCTACGGCGACGCCGACCTGATGGTCTCCCCGCGCGACTGGGAGGCGGCGGTGGCGATCCTCGAGCGGCGCGGTTTCTCCGACCACCTCGGCCCGCTGGCTCATCCACGGATGGAGTCCTTCGCTTCGACCGCCTTCCTCCGGGGCGAGGACAACCTCGATCTGCACTGCATGCTGCACGGCCTCGACGGCGACCCCGAACGGATCTGGGAGGCGTTCCTCGACGGCGCCAAGCCGCAGTTGATCGGCGGTGCCGAGCTGCGGGTCCCAGGCCGCCCGGCGCTGGCGCTCCACGTCGGGCTGCACGCCGCCCACCACGTCGAGGGCAAGCCGATCGAGGACCTGCGGCGGGCGCTGTCCGTCGCCGACGAGGAGACCTGGCAGGGGGCGCTGAGGCTAGCCGAACGGCTCGACGGCCTCCCCACCTTCGCCAGCGGCCTGCGCCTGCTGCCCGCCGGCGCGGAGCTCACCCGGCGGCTCGAAATCCCCGCCGAGGTTCGCTCGACCAGGCACGAGATCCGCTTTCAGGGCGTCCCCACCGCGGAGGGCATCGACAACCTCCTGCAACCGGGCCTGGGGCTGCGCCAGCGCGCCGGGATCGTCGCCGGGGAGCTGTTCCCCCGGCCCGAGTTCATGCGCTGGTGGTCGCCGCTGGCCCGCCGCGGTCGCCTCGGCCTGCTGTTCAGCTATCCCTGGCGCTGGCTGCGGCTGGCCGTCCAGGCCCCGCGCGGCTTCTGGTCGGTGCGGCGCGCCCGCGGCGGGCGGGACCGCTAGCCCACTCAGCCGATCTCCGGCAGCGTCTCCTCCGGAGAGATGCGGAGGATGCCGGGGCCGAGTCCGCTCTCGCCGTCGAGGATCAGCTCGGCGGCAGCACTGCGCGACTTCACCCCGAGTTTCTGAAAGGCCGAGGAAAGGTGGTTCTTGACGTTGCTTTCGCTGACGAAGAGCTTGCGGGCGATCTCGGCGTTGGAGAAGTCGATCACGACCATCGCCAAGATCTGGCGCTCGCGCGGGGAGAGCGGCGGCCGGTCGACGACCTGGCGGACCGAGCGCGGCACCACGCACTGGCCGGCGGCGACGGCACTGAGCGTCGGCAGCAGGGCGGCCGCCAGGTCGGCGGCCATCACGGCCCCCTCGAGGCGAGCCGCGATCGCCCTGGCGCCGCGGGCCCCTGGCGACTCTCCGACGACGGCCACCAGCGGGCCCGAGTGCCGCGCCCGCAGCTCGGGCAGGCGGGCGATCTCCTCCCGGGTGGCGCCAACCCAGCCGAGTAACCCGATCTCGCAGGGCGACTTCTGCTTGCGGGGCTGGGGAAGCAACCGCTCGACGGCCGGCCAGACCTCGGCTCTGTCTTCGAGGAGGGCGACGATGTACTCGGGCTGGTCGGTCGTCATCTGGAGGCGATTCAACACGAAACGCCGGCCCCGCTGCGCGGGACCGGCGTTTTCGCTGACTGCAAGTCGTTGCTGCTTACGGCGTGGTGAGGGTGATGTCGCCGTAAGGGGTGCCGACCGGGAAGGTGGCGTCGAGCGCTGACCCAGCGGTTTTACCGGCGGTAAGCTCGGTGAGATCGCCGTGATCCTCAATCTGCGGTGCGACGTATTGATCGATGTTCTTCTCCATGGTGCCTCCTTTCGTTGGAGAGGCAGCATCTTGATGGCTCCCAGAGCCGTTCACAAGCCCTGAAAAAGTACTTTTGGCCCGGGTTCGCGCTACCTAGAGGGTCTAGGAGGGCGGTGGGATCGCGACGGTGAAGAGGTCCGGATGCCTTCGCATCTCCTCCTCGGACCAGTTCCACCAGGCGAGATCGGTGAGGCGGGCGATCTCCTCGCGGCCAAATCGCATCCGCACGAGCCGAGCCGGGGCGCCGGCGACGATCGCGAAGGCCGGCACGTCGCGGGTAACCACGGCACCAGCGGCGATAACCGCTCCGTTCCCGACCGTCACGCCCGAGAGCAGGATTGCGGCGTCACCGACCCAGACGTTGTTGCCGACCTCGATCGGGCCCCGGCTCGTCTCCAACCAGCCAAATCCAAGCCGCGCCTGCAGTGCCACCTGCAGGTTCGCCCTATCGGTCTCGTGGTTCGAGGAGATCATCCTCACCCCATCTCCCACCGCGCAGTAGCGGCCGAGCGCGATCCTCTGGCTTCCCTTGAAGACCCCGGCTCCGTTGACCCTGGTCCCATAGCCGAAGCTGGTGAGGCGGGAGACCGAACTGCCCTTGGCGATGTGGCAGTGGGGCTCGACCTCGACTCCCGCCCGGCGCAGGTGGGTGTGGAAGAGGCGCTGCGAGAGGTCCGCGCGCGTCCTCCTGACAAGATCGATGGCCCTTCTCACGGGTCGGGATGGTAATCGCCTTCAAGGGCACGCAGCCAGGCGTCGGCGATCCCCACCCGCCACAGCCGCAGCGCCTGGGCGCCTGACATCTCGCCCTTTCGGCCTCCCAGCAGCCGGTTGAGCGCCTCGGGCCGGACGAAACCCCGGATCGGCGCCGCGGGGTCGCTCAGCGCACCCGCCAGCGTCTCGCCGTCGGCCCCCGTCAACGCCGCGACCAGGAGCGGCGTGAAGTGGCTCTTGGCGTAGCGGCCGCGTACCTGCTCGGGGATCCGGCCGCGCAGGGCGTCGCGCAGGAGGGCGCGGTCGCGGGTCGGGTCGAACTGCAGCTGTGGCGGGTTGGCGAGCACGGCCTCGACCAGACCGCGGTCGAAGAGGAATGGGTGGCGGCCGTCAACGCCGCTGTCGACGGCGGCGCGGCGCAGGTGGCCGGCGACGTCGAAGGCCTCGCCACCAGCGCTCAGATCGGCGGCCAGGGCGCGCCACCACAGCGGCCCGTCGAGGTCTGCCTCGCCACCCCGCTCGTCGAGCTCGGCAAGCGCCAGCCGACCCCGCTCGGTCAGCAGCGACGACTCGACGCGGGTGGCGGCGCGGCGGCGGCGCCAACGGCGCGCCCGGGCCGGTGCCAAACCGCCGATGCCGAAGACGCGCAGGGCACGCAGCCGAACCCGGGGGTCGGGGTGCACTCCCATGCCCGGGATCCCCCCAGTCAGCGACCAGACCCGGCCGAGCCGGCCCCGGCGCAGAGCATCGGCGATCAGGTACGGAGCCAGCCCGAAGAGCTCGTCGCCGCCCTCCCCGTCGAGCATCGCCGTGACGCCGTGCTCCCGCGCCAGCGCCGCCACCGGCTCCCAGACGAAGAGGTTGGGCGAGCCGGGCGGCAGGCGCCAGCGCTCGATGTGGCGCAGGGCCGGTGCCAGGATCGGGGCCGGCCCCTCGAAGCCGATCTGGTGGAGCTCGAGGCCGGTGAGGCGCGCGGTCGCCTCGATCAACTCGCGCTCGTCGGTCTCGGCCCGGCCGGGGAAGACGGCCGCCAGCGCAAGCGGCGCCCCGGCGACCGGCCTCCTGGCGGCCACGCCGGCAGCCACACAGGCAGAGTCGAGCCCGCCGCTGAGCCGCACCGCGACCCGATCCGAGTCGGCAGCACGGTCGACGGCCGCGAAAGCCTCCAGCCGCAACCGCTCGGCGATCTCCTCGCGACTGCCGGTCACCGTTCCCGCATAGCGAGGCGCCCAGTAGCGCTCGACCGCGACACCCTCGCGCGAGAGCGCCAGGGCGTGGCCGGGCGGCAGCCGCGAGATGCCCTCGAACAGGGTGCGCCCTGGGGGGATGCCCCCCGCTCGACCCAGTGCTCGAGCGCCAGCCGGTCGGGCCCCGGGGCGGCCGGGAGCAGATCGAGGATCTGGTGCTCGTGCTCGGCGAACAACAGCCCGGCGCCCACGTGGGCGTAGACGAGCGGGCGGCCGCCAAGGTAGTCGCGGGCAACCAACGCGACGTCGCGCTCGCGATCGTGCTCGACGAGGACGAAGGCGCCAGCCGCTCGCCCGGCCCGCCAGCGGCGCCGCCGACCCTCGTCGGCGCCCTCGACGCCGGCGACCCCCAGTGACGCACCGCTGCGCTCGAGAGTGGCACCGGGTCCGTCGCCGGCCTCCAGCAGCGCCAGCGCTCCTGCCCCCCAGCCGCCGACGAGCACGCCTTCCTCAGAGCTCCAGGATTTTCTCGTAGCCGGGATCGGCGTCGGGCAGGACCGCCTCGCCCTCGACCTCGACCCAGGCGTGGGCGGCAAATGGCTGCGGGCGCACCGCAATCAGCAGCGTCTGTGCGATCCCGCGCCGCTCCAGCAGGCCGATCAGGGTCAGCGAGCTGAACAGGCAGCGCGAATCGCTGGGCAGGCGGCTGAGGACCTTCTCCATCGCCCGCGCCAGGCGCCAGGCGACGAAGACCTCGTTCTCCCGCTCCAGCTCGACCCCCGGGCTCGATCCGCCGACCTGGGCTCGCAGGGCGCGGACCACCCGCTCGGGCTCGTCCCGGCGCATCAGCCACCGCACCCGCAGGTAGGTGGCGACGACCTCCAGGGTCAGCCGCAGGCGCGGGCCCGGCCCCAGCCGGTCGAGGTCGACCGGGGTGACGGTGCTCACTCGGCCTCCGCTAGGAGGTGGCTGGCGACCGCCGCCGCCAGCTCGGTGGCGTCGGTTCCCGGCAAGACGCGAAGGCGGTGGACGCCGCCGCTGGCGATCAGCGCCTCGACCATGTCGAGCTGGCGGGTCAGCCGCTCGGGCGTGCGCACCGAGAGGTTGAAGGTGGAGGCCAACAGCTCGAAGGGGTCGGCTGCCGCGAGGGGTTCGATCGCCAGGCCCGCCTCGGCGCGCTCGAGCAGGAAGAGCGCTCCGAACGGGACCGGCTCGGGCACGGCGCCCGGCGCGTAGCGCTGCCGGGCGGAGAAGGACCGGCCCTCGCCGAGCGCCTCGCGTTCGCTGCCGGAGAGGCGGTCGTGCTCGGCCTCGCGCAGGTAGAGCGCGCCGGCGCCGGGGTGGGCGACGATCGCACCCGCGGCCCGCTCCAGCGCCACCGCGTCGTCGCTGAGCAGGCCGGCGCCGCGGCGCAGGAAGGCGGCCGCCAGCGAGGACTTGCCCGCCCCGGGGGCACCGGCGAAGAGCACCGCGTCGCCCTCGACGACGACACCGGCCGCATGGAAGACCTCGTGCCCGCGCAGGGTCGCCGCCAGGGGCAGCACCTGGGCGGAAAGCAGGAAGGCCCAGTCGGCGCGCCCGGGCGCCGGGTCGCAGAGGGCCTCGGAGCCGTCGAGAGAGACCAGCACCCGCCCCACGCCGGCGGCGTCGAGCAGGTAGCCGGCGTCCTCGCCGAGGTCGACCGTGAGCAGCACCGACTCGCCGTCGTCGAGCTCGCGCATCCGCCGCGGCGGCGTGGCGGATGCGCGCCAGCGCCGCTCCAGCCCCTCCGGGTCGACCCACACCCGCGTCCGCGCCAGCGATGGCGCCCGGCCCTCCGCGTGGGAGTCGGCCACCGCCAGCCCGGGAATCTCGATCCGCGGATCGACCTCCAGCGCCAGCCCGAACGCGGCCGCGCCGCCCCTCTCTCGCTCCCCAGGCCCGCCGCCGGCTCAGGCGGGGTCTGCATCTGAGATCTCGATCAAGCCGCGCTCCAACAGCCCGCGGCAGAGCGCGATCAGGTCGGCTTCGATCTGGGCACCCTCGACGCCGTACGCCGCCGCCAGCTCCGGCACGACGGCGCCGACGCTGGCGGCGGACTCGAGCGCCTCCAGCATTCGCCCCGCCGTCGGGTTGAGCCCGTGGTACTTGCCCGTGCGCAGGTTCAGGACCACGGTCTCGGCGACGAAGCTGCGGTGGACGACGTGCTGGGGCAGGCGGGCGCGAGAGGCGAGCAGTTCCTGGTCGGAGAGTTCTGGCATCGGGAGAGCGGCTCCTTGTTCGGTGGCGTCAGTACTCGGCGACCGTGCCGGTGCGTTGACCGTAACGAATCGCCCTGCGCAGGCAGTAGAGGGACACGGGCAGCAGGATCAGCGCGAACAGCACCAGTTTGAGCACCTCGAGCTCCGCCGGGTGTTCGAGCGGGGTGCCGACCAGGAGGTGGCGCAGGAGGTCGGTCGCCGGGGTGAACGGCTGCACTTCCGAGGTCCATTCGATCCAGTCGGGCAGGAGGGCGATCGGGAAGTAGAGCCCGCCGATGATGGCGACGCCGGTGACGATGAAGGAGGAGGCGCTGGAGACCTGCTTGAAGGCCATCACCATCGCCACCAGGAAGAGCGCGAAGGGCATGAAGGCAAGGGTTCCCAACAAGGCCACCGGGATCGCCAGGCCGGCGGTCACTTCCAGCGGCAGGCCGAAGAAGAGCGTCGCCAGGACCAGCATCAGGGTGCCGCTGAAGAGGGCGTTGACCATCGGGAACAGCATCGCCCCGAGGATCCCGTTGACGGGCCCATGGGCGCTGACCAGGAAGCGCTCGATCGTCCCCGAGACCAGTTCCTGGCGCACCGTCACCGGCATCACCCCGATCGAGATGGTGAGGATCTGGACGATCACCAGGCCGATCACGACGAAGCCGAAGTAGCCGCCCGGGGAGTCGACGCTGGAGGGGTCGAAGAGCTTGCTTATGTAATAGAAGATCGCCAGCGAGAAGAGGGGCGTCAGGAACTGCGAGACGAACTGAGCCCGGTAGCTGACGAAGAGGATCGCGTCGCGGCGCATGATCGCCCACATCGCGTCGAGCCAGAGCCTCACGCGACCGGCTCCAGCTTGCCTTCGTTGAGCGAGAAGCTGGCGTCGCAGTCGATCACGCGGTCCTCGCCCCGCGGCGAGCACCAGAGGATCGTCGCCCCCCGCGCCGCCGCCAGCTCGCTCTGGGCGTTGAGCAGCGCGTACCCCTCGTCGTCGAGGGAGTTGCGCGGCTCGTCCAGCAGCACCACGCTCGGCTCGTGCAGGAAGGCCATCGCCAGGCGGATGCGCTGGCGCTGGCCCATCGACATGCGGTCGACGCGGCGGTCGGCGAACTCCTCCAGCCCGAACTGGCCGAGGGCGCGGTCGACCAGCTCGCGGCGGCGATCGCGCGGGACGTAGGCCAGGCGGGCCCAGTAGTCGAGCTGCTGGGTCACCCGCATTCGCGCCTGCAGGCTGCGGTCGCCGGCGGAGAGGAAGCCGATCTGGCGCTGGTAGTGGTTGCCGCGATGCTGGGGGGTGAGGTCGCCGATCCGCACCGTCCCCCGCTGCGGCAACAGGATGCCGGCGGCCAGCCGCAGCAGCGTCGTCTTGCCGACTCCGTTGCGGCCCCCGATCCAGGTCACCTCGCCCGCCCGCAGGCTGAGGCTGACGCCGTCGAGAACCGGCGGCTTCGGCCCCTTCCAGCGGTGGTAGAGGTCCTTGATCTCCAGCACCGGCCCAGCCGAGGGAGAGGCCGGCTCGCCGGACATATAAGTGGCTTTTGGCGTGAAGCTCATTGATGGTTCACAGCGAGGAGGGGATTGACCCTAGTAGTGATTGAATCCTCGCGTTCTCACGAGATCAGGCGCTCCCGCAGGAGATCAGCCAGCTGGGCGGGCCGCACCTCAGGGTCCGCCGTGAGCCGCCAGACCGGGACTCTCGAGGCGATCGCGGCGGCGATCTCAAAGCGCGCTCGCTCGCGCTCGACCGTCCGGGGAAAGCGCAGCAGGGATCCCAGCAGGACCGCGAGCGGGTTCCCCACCCTGGCCAGACCCGCGGCCCCCAGCCCAGGGCGGCGATCGAGCACGACCAGGCCGGCCAGCGGCAGCGGCTGCGGGGCCGTCGGCACCGCAACCCAGCGCTCCTCGCCGAGTGAGGCGATCGGCTCGCCGGGGAGGGGGCCGACGGCGGCGGCACGGTCATCAGCGGCGGTCCGGGGTGGGCCAGCGGGGCCTCTGGGCCCTGGGCCTCGAGCGCGACCACGTCGTCGGAGAGCAGCGTGTCGCCGTCGCCGCAGCAGCGCGGCCAGCAGCGTGCTCTTGCCGCCGCCCGGGCCGGCGGTTATCGCCAGCGCTCCCCTCTCCGGTCGCCACCGCCCCGGCGTGCAGCGCCTCGTAGCCGGCGGATCAGAGCGACGCTGAAGAGCACCGAGTCGAGGATCGACCCGCCATGCGAGCGGCTCGCCCCATCGCCGATCGCGCAGAGCAGCAGCGGAGGTATCGGCCGAGAGATGGCACAGCGAGCGCTCGCCGTGGCGGAAGCGGTGGTCGCCGGCCCGGCCACGCTCGGCGACGAAGGGGGCGCCATCGATCGACTGCCTCCCAGCCGCTCTCCCCTTCACCCGACCAGCGATCGCGGACCTCCCCGGGGTCGACCGCCCGGATCACCAAGCTGGGCGACTCGCCGTCGCCGATGCCCCAGGCCCCGGAAGCGTTCCCTTGAAGCAGAGAGCAAGTCCGAAGGCACGCTGAGCCAGCACTCGCCGGCGACTGTTCAACGGGCCTCGCCGCGGCCCACGGGGTCGCTCTTCAGGCTGCGGGCCCGGCCACGAGAGCTTCCACCTGCACGTCTTCAAGACCGAGGTGCGACTGGGTCGGAACCAGCAGAGTCGGGTCCTGCCGGCTTTGGGCCCACTGATAGCAGCGCTCGTCGAAGCTGTCGTCGATCCAGGCCAGCGCTCGGTTGCCGGCGAACTCCCCGAGCGGCCCGAGCTTCCAGTCCGCCGACCCGAATCGGGCGGCGCCGGCAAAGGTCAGATGGGGATACTCAGGCAGATCGAGGATCGCGGCGAGCTGCTTAACCCGGTCCTCCCAGCCAGTCGCCCAGACGATGTCGAAGTGGTCCGCGAGCAGTCGCAGGCGATCGGCGCCGGCAACCGAGATGCAGTGCAATATCTCGTCTATCAGCTCGAACCTCGCCGCTCGGCGAGGCGGGCGGCTCGTCGAAGTCGAAGAGCGACAGCACCCCATCGACGTCTACCGCGAGGATCGGCTTGCCAGTCACGCTCGCTCCATTTGGTGATTATCCATGGCGATGATCGCCAGGGTGCCTCCAGGCGGTCTCGGCGCACCGGACCGAGGACTGCCGGACACACGGAAGTTTCACTTATTCGGACCGGTTACATACTTGATAGATGGATAATCGTCGGCAACTTTGCGCCCCGGGGAGGGACCAAGCACTTTGAGCGGGGAAAAACCCAGGTATCTGACGATTCTCGCGGTGATCGCAGTGGCTCTTCTGCTGCCCGCCACGGCCTCTGCCGACACCCTCCCGGCTGGCTTCAACGAGACGGCCGCCTTCACGGGCCTGACCGAACCGACCTCGCTCGCCTTCTCCCCCGACGGCCGCGTCTTCGTCGCCGAGAAGAGCGGCATCATCAAGGTCTTCGACAACCTCGCCGACCCGACGCCGACCGTCTTCGCCGACCTCGCACCAAGGTCCACAACTACTGGGACCGCGGCCTGCTCGGGCATGGCGCTCGACCCGGACTTCCCGGCCACGGCCCTACGTCTACGTCCTCTACACCTACGACGCCGACTCGGCGGCACGGCCCCGAGATGGGGCGCGCCGCAGCTGCGAGCGACCCCTGTCCGACGCCCGCCGGGGCCGACCGCCGACGGCTGCGTCGTCAGCGGCCGGCTCTCGCGGCTGACGGCGAGCGGCAACACGATGACCGGCGTCGAGCAGGTCGCTGATCAACGACTGGTGCCAGCAGTACCCCAGCCACTCGATCGGCGACCTGGCCTTCGGCGCCGACGGCGCGCTCTACGTCAGCGGCGGCGAGGGCGCCAGCTTCCACAGCGCCGACTACGGCCAGACGGCGAACCCGCGCAACCCTGCGGCGACCCGCCCGGCGGGGTCGGCGGCGGCATGACGCCGCCCACCGCCGAGGGCGGCGCGCTGCGCGCCCAGGACGTCCGCACCGCACCGGCCGACCCGACCGGGCTCGACGGCGCGCTGATGCGCATCGACCCCGACACCGGCGCAGGCCGCGCCCGGCAACCCGCTTCGCCGGCAGCGCCGACGCCAACGCCGAGCGCATCGTCGCCTACGGCTTCCGCAACCCGTTCCGCATCGCCATCCGCCCGGGCAACGACCGAGATCTGGCTCGGCGACGTCGGCTGGAGCGGCTGGGAGGAGATCAACCGCATCGTCGACCCGCCGACGGCTCGGGCGCCGAGCAACTTCGGCTGGCCCTGCTACGAGGGCGACGGCACGGCAGCCGGGCTCCTGGGACGCCGCGAACCTCAACCTCTGCGAGAGCCTCTACGACGGCGGCGCCGGCGCGGTGGCCGCGCCCGTCTATCTCCTACGACCACGGCCGACCGCTAGTTCCCGGCGAAGCCTGCGCGACCGACGGCGCCTCGACCTCCGGCATGGCCTTCTACACGGCAGCGGCCCGTTCCCCGCCGCCTACGACGGCGCGCTCTTCTTCGCCGACTACTCCCGCAACTGCATCTGGGTCGATGCGCCGGGCACCGAACGGCCTGCCCGATCCGAGCACGATCGCGACCTTCGACCCGGCGCCGCCTCTCCGGTCGACCTCAAGGTCGGCCCCGGCGGCGACCTCTTCTACGTCGACCTCAACGGCGGCACGATCTCGGCGGATCGACTACACCGGACGGCAACCGCCCGCCGGCGGCCGTGGCGACGGCGACGCCCCGAACGGGCCGGCGCCGCTCACGGTCCAGCTTCGACGCCTCCGGCTCGACCGACCCGACGCCGGCGACACGCTCACCTACGCCTGGGATCTCGACGGCGACGGGCAGTTCGACGACTCCACCGCCGTCGTCGCCGACCCACACCTTCTCGACGTCCGGGCCCCACATCGCCTCGGTCCAGGTGACCGACAGCCACGGGGCCGTGGCCACCGCCGCCGTGACGATCGAGGTCGACAACTCGGCCCCGGTGGCGACGATCGACTCCCCCGCCTCCGACCTGACCTGGGCTGTGGGCGACCAGATCTCCCTCTCCGCCAGCGCCACCGACGCGGAGGAAATCCTGCCCGCCTCGGCCTACGCCTGGACGGTCGTCATCCACCACTGCTCGGCCGAGTCGCCCGATGCACTGTCACACGCACACGGTGGAATCCTTCACGGGCCCGACCGGGCAGCTTCGTCGCGCCCGACCACGAGTATCCCTCCTACCTGGAGTTCCGGCTCAAGGTCACCGACGCCGGCGGGCTCACCGACACCGAGTCGGTGAGGGTAGACCCGAAGACGGTCTCCCTCTCGATCCAGACGCTGCCCGAGGAGGGCTTTCTGATCTCAGTCGGTGACGACACCAAGGCCTCGCCGTTCTCCGTGCGGGTGATCCAGGGCTCTAAGCAGTTGGTCTCGGCGCCGGGACAGGTCCTCGCCGGCACCTCGTACGACTTTGGCGCCTGGTCCGACGGGGGCGCGGCCAGCCACGACGTCGTCGCCGACCAAGCCCTGACCCTGACGGCCGCCTTCGGGCCGCCGGCCACGCCGACGATTGCCGCAACCGGCCCGGCCTCGCCGGCCAACGACAACAGTCCCGCGGTGAGCGGAGCGGCCGGCCCGGATTTCCCGACGGCGGTGCGGCTGTTCACCAACGCCGACTGCTCCGGCCAGCCCGCCGCTACCGGCACCGCGGCGACGTTCACGGCCGGCGGAATCAGCGTGCCCGTGCCGGACGACTCCACCACCCCGATCACCGCGCTCGCCATCAACGAGGCCGGCGACTCCGCCTGCTCCAGCCCCTTCGCCTACACGGAGGACTCGACTCCCCCGGCCGCCCCGGCGCTGACCGCGATCGCTCCTGACTCTCCCGCCAACGACAACAGCCCGCTGGTCCGCGGCAGCGCCGAGCCCGGCGCGAGCGTCCGGCTGCACCGGTCCGGGGACTGCACCGGCCCGACCGTGACCACGGTCGCGGCCGCGGGCTCGCCGCCGGAACCCCGCTCGCCGTCCCCGACGACAGCATCACCGTCGTCTCGGCAACCGCCAGCGACCGCGCCGGAAACATCTCCGCCTGCTCCACGCCCCTCACCTACGTCGAGGACTCGACCGCGCCCGAGACCTCGATCTCACGGGCGCCGCGACCCCACATCGAGGTGCCCCGCCGGCGCGGACGGGTCGAGGGCGTACGAACCGGCTTCGGCTTCAAGTCCAGCGACCCGACGGCCCGCTTCATCTGCAAGCTCGATGCGGCGGCGCCGATCGCCTGCACCTCGCCCCTAGCCGGCTCAAGCTCAAGCTCGGTTCCCACCGCTTCTCGGTGCGAGCGGTGGACCAGGCCGGGAACGTCGACTCCACCCCGGCGTTCCGCCGGGTCAGCGTCGAAGCAGGCGCCCGCTTCCGCCTCCAGGCAACGGAGGCTCGCCCTGATCCCGCATCTGGGTTTCTGACCGGGTGCCGCAGCCTGAGTGTCTTTACCCTCGCTCCAGCGGCGCCATCGTCAGCCCCGCCAGCTCCAGTTGCTCCCAGT
This sequence comes from uncultured Solirubrobacterales bacterium, assembly GCA_963829445.1. Classification (GTDB taxonomy): domain Bacteria; phylum Actinomycetota; class Thermoleophilia; order Solirubrobacterales; family 70-9; genus VAYN01. The sequence goes on from CAWHIW010000020.1 coordinate 252,296, forward strand.
AGTGCTCGGCCGGCTCGCGCTGCCCGCTCCAGACGATCGCCTGCCCGCTGTTGTGGATTTCGTTCGCCAGCCGGTGCCCCTGGCCGAGGCTGACCCCCGGCAGCACCGCGGCGAGCGTCGCAGCGACGTGCTCGAAGGTGTTGTGGTTGTCGTTGCGGACGATCACGCGCCACTCTCCCCCCAGTCCCGAAGCCGGGCCGACGTCGCGGGATCGCTCGATCGTGTCCGTCGCCATTGCGCCGATTATGCATTCAGGCCCGCCAAGGGGTCCGCACTGTGCGTCAGCAGCCCCCGGCGGGGGACTCAGTCCGCGACGCGGGCGGCAGCGAGGTCCGCCAGTCGCGGCGCCGCCCGATGGCTGGGCGCGCCGCAGTGGGAGCCGAAGTGCTGGGTCCAGACGTGGACGTCGGAGTGACCCTCGAGCCCCCCAACCTCGAGCCCGATGCCGATCTGGCTGTAGTGGCCGAGGATGTTCTCGCGGTGCTCGGGAGAATGCATCCAGGCACGAAAGATCTCGCTCGGGCTGCCGAGGTCGCCGGTCCCCCAGGCGATGTTCTCACCCGCCCGCCAACAGTTGGCGGAGGTGTAGCCGACACGCTCCATCCAGTAGGTGAAGTCCCGCCCGCAGGCGTAGTGGCTGAAGCTGTCGCAGCGGAGGATGTCTCCGGACTTGTCGCGGGCGGAGCGATCGAGGTCGCCGGCCTCGCCGAGCGATCCCATCCCGAGCCGCTCCCGCGCGTAGTTGCCGAGGCAGCGCATCGTCTGCTCCTGAGCGGCGATCGGCGCGTCGACGTCGTTCTGGCCCGCGCAGGCGCTGGCTGGAGCGATCAGGCGCTGCAGGTTCATCGCCCCAGCCGAGGGAGCGAGGATCGCGGCAAGGAGGGTTGCGGAGGCGAGGAGGAGGGCGATCTTTCGGGCCATGCCTCCTTTCTCGCCAGCACCCGGCACATCCCTTAGGAAATTTGTTGCAGCCGCGGACCTATATACGAGCCGCCGCCAAGACGGGGGTCAGCGGCGTGCGCCGAGGTCCATCGTGTAGGTGGCAGCCGCGCCACCGCCGCCGGCGGGGAATCCGCGGACGACACCAACCCCGACGTCGTGGAAGTCGGGGCTGAGGATGTTGATCCGGTGCGGGGGGCTGTGCATCCAGGCCCGGTATACGGCTGCCGGCGAACCAAACCGGGCTCCGACCCCGCCGCCGATGTTCTCCCCGATCAGAAAGCCGCCGGGGCGACTCAGATAGCCGGCCCGTCCGATCCGGTCGCCGAGGGTGCCACCGCGCGGGCCGTCATGGGCGAAGTAGTGACGGGCGACCATGTCGGCGGAGTGGCTCGTGGCGGAGCCCCGCAGCTGGGGGCTGTAGGTGAGCGGCGCCAGGTCGTAATGGCCTCGAACCCGGTTGACCAAGCACAACACCGTGCTCCTCATCGCGTGCAGCGTCAGCCGGCCCGGGGCATAGCCGGCGTCGGCGCAGGGGCGCGGGGCGCTCGCCTGAGCCCCACCGCCGGGAAGGACGACGAGAGCCGCGACGAGGCCGAGCGCCGCAGGCAACAGGAAACGCTTGAAAGCGATTCGTCTCTCGCTGCTCACAAGGGGACGGCACTATACGCACCACCGCCCCCGTAAACACCGCCCGAGGGGCGGTCGTGTGCCCTCCAGGCGTCGGCGCTGCCAGACTTAGCGGCATCAAGCGCCTCGGCCACATCATCTCGATCATGCTCGTCACCGCCGGTCTCGTGGTGCTCGCCGACGTCGGGATCACCCTGGCCTACCGAGAGCCGCTCTCCTCGATCTACGGCTCGCTCAAGCAGGGCGAAGCGGCGAGCCAGTTGACCGACCTCGAAGCGAGCTATCCGCGCCCCTCCGATCGCCGCGCGGTCGCCCGGGTGAAGGAGTCCAAGCAGCGCGTCTCGATCCTGGCGACCCGCTTCAGCCGCCAGGTCAACACCGGCGAAGCGATCGGCAGGATCGTCGCCCCGTCGATGGACGGACTGGACATGGTCTTCGTCGAGGGGACCGATAGCACCAGCCTCAAGAAGGGGCCCGGCCACTATCCCGAAACGCCGATGCCGGGCGAGCCCGGCACGGTCGGCATCGCCGGTCACCGCACCACCTACCTGGCGCCGTTCCGCCACATCGACTCGATGAAGGCAGGTGACCCGATCACTCTGAAGATGCCCTATGGGGTGATCCGCTATCGGGTCGAGAAGACCGCGATCGTCGACCCCTCCGACGTCGGCGTCGTCAGGAAAGTCGGCTACAACCGTCTCGTGCTCAGCGCCTGCAACCCCCTCTACAGTGCCACCGAGCGCTACATCGTCTTCGCCCGCCAGGTCGGCGAGGAAGCGAACGCGGGGGGCTGATGCGGCGCCGCCGTCTCGATCTGGCGCTGGGGATCCTCCTCGGCCTCGTCCTCGGCCTCGGCATCGTCTCCGCCTTCGTCTTCCTCGGCAGCGAAGGCGCGATCGACGCGCCGCGGATCACCGGCGTCGACACCGGTAAGCCCGGACCCACCAGTGAATCCACCTCACCCACCGACACCGGCGGGCACCGGCTTCGGCCCTGAACCCCCGGCCAGCCTCTCGCTAGAAGGGGCTGGGGACGCGGACGACGACGTCGTCGACGCTGGCGACGACCCCGTTGGCGCCTTTGATGGCGCCGACCGCGACCGCCGAGGCGGCCCCGGTGAGGTCGCCGGCGGCTTCGTCGGTCGCTTCGGTGACGAGGGTGCCGCCGACGTAGGCCGAGAGCTGGGCCTGACCCTGGGCCGGCTTCAGCACCCGCAGCCGCAGGGCATTGGCTTTGTTGACCCCCATCAGGTCTTTGACGTCCTTCTGGATCGCCAGGTATTCGGTGCCGGCGCCGGTGACCTTGAGCAGCTGCACCTTGCGCTGCAGCGGGAAGGCCAGCAGCTGGTACTTGGCGCCGGCGCCGGCGCGCAGTTCCAGCGCCAGGTAGGCCTTGCGCTGCAGCGCCGTCGGGGTGCCGCTGAGCAGGCGCTCGGTGGCGGCGATCTCGAGGTTGCGGCCGAGCACCGGGGTCCGGTAAGAGCAGGCGTCGGTGGCCTCGCCGATCGCGATCCGCAGCGCCCCCTCGGAGCCGCCGCGGGTGCAGCTGGAGCCCGAGAGCTTGATCAGCTGCGCGCGCTGGGCGGTGCTTTCCATCCCGTTGCGGTAGACGCCGATCATCGCTGCGCCGGAGCCGGCGGCAACGAGCAGGGCGCCGGTCAGGACAGCGAGGAAAGTGGCTGCAAATCGAAGTCTCATCGGTCGCAGCCTAAACACAGGCCAGGGAGAAAGATGCGGGCCGGGCGGGGCTGAACGGCGGATTTCGGCCACCGTCAGGCGCTCACCAATATCATCAGCGGGGATGAGCGACCACAGACTCCCCGAGCGCGACCGCCCCTGGGTGATGCGCACCTACGCCGGCCACTCCGACGCCAAGCGCTCCAACGAGCTCTACCGCGGCAACCTCGCGAAGGGCCAGACCGGCCTCTCGGTGGCCTTCGACCTCCCCACCCAGACCGGCTATGACCCCGACCACGTCCTCGCCCGCGGCGAGGTCGGCAAGGTCGGCGTCTCGGTCGCCCACAAAGGCGACATGCACCAGCTCTTCGACGGCATCCCGCTCGACAACATGAACACCTCGATGACGATCAACGCCACCGCCGCCTGGCTGCTCGGCCTCTACGTCACCGTCGCCGAGGAGAACGGCGTCGACCGCTCGCTGCTCCAGGGAACGACCCAGAACGACATCATCAAGGAGTACCTCTCGCGCGGCACCTACGCCTTCCCGCCCGAGCCCTCGATGCGGCTGATCGCCGACATGGTCGCCTTCAGCGTCAACGAGGTGCCGAAGTGGAACCCGACCAACATCTGCAGCTACCACCTGCAGGAGGCCGGGGCGACGCCGGTGCAGGAGATCGCCTACGCGCTCTCGACCGGGATCGCGGTCCTGGACGAGGTGAAAGCGCGCGGCCAGGTCGCCGAGGCCGACTTCGCCAAGGTCTTCGGCCGCATCTCGTTCTTCGTCAACGCCGGCATCAGGCTGGTCGAGGAGATCGCCAAGCTGCGGACGATGGGCGCGCTCTGGAACGAGATCGGGCGCGAGCGCTACGGCGTCAGCGACGAGAAGATGCTGCGCTTCCGCTACGGCGTCCAGGTCAACAGCCTCGGCCTGACCGAGGCGCAGCCGGAGAACAACGTGCAGCGGATCGTGCTGGAGGCGCTGGCCGTCACCCTCAGTCGCGACGCCCGCGCCCGCGCCCTGCAGCTGCCGGCCTGGAACGAGGCGATGGGCCTGCCCCGTCCCTGGGACCAGCAGTGGAGTCTGCGGATCCAGCAGGTGCTGGCGAGCGAGACCGACCTGCTCGAGTATCCCGACATCTTCGAGGGCTCGGTCGTCATGGACGGCCTGGTCGAGGAGCTGACCGCCGGCGCCCGGGCCGAGATGGCCGTGGTCGAGGAGCACGGCGGCGCCGTCCAGGCCGTCCCCTACATGAAGGCGCGCCTGGTCGAGTCCCACCGCGAGCGGGTCGCCCGGATCGAGAGCGGCGAGCTCAAGGTCGTCGGCCAGAACAGCTTCAAGGAGAGCGAGGACTCGCCGCTGACCGCCGGCGCCGACGGCGGCATCCTCACCCCCGACCCCGAGGTCGAGCGCGAGCGGATCGAGGCGCTGGAGCAGTGGAAGGCCGATCGCGACGAGGAGGCCGTCAACGCCGCCCTCGCCGAGCTCGCCGAGGTCGCGGCCGACGACGACCAGAACATCATGCCCGCGACCATCGCCGCCGCCAAGGCGGGCGCCACCACCGGCGAGTGGTCCGAGGTGCTGCGCGAGTCCTTCGGCGCCTACCGCGGCCCGACCGGGGTCAGCGGCGCCGCCCCGGCCAGCGACCGCGACCAACTCGACGCGATCCGGGCCCAGGTCGAGGCGACCTCGGAGCGGATCGGCCACCGGATCAAGATCCTGGTCGGCAAGCCCGGCCTCGACGGCCACTCCAACGGCTCCGAGCAGATCGCCCTGCGCGCCCGCGACGTCGGCATGGAGGTCATCTACCAGGGCATCCGCCTGACCCCGGCCGAGATCGCCGAGTCGGCGCTGCAGGAGGACGTCGACGTGGTCGGCCTCTCGATCCTCTCCGGCTCCCACCTCGAGCTGATCCCCGAGGTCGTGCGCCTGCTCGCCGACGAGGGCGTCGAGGTGCCGGTCGTGGTCGGCGGCATCATCCCCGTCGCCGACGCCAAGCGCCTGCGCGAGGGCGGCGTCGCCGGCGTCTACACGCCGAAGGACTTCGACATCAACAAGATCATGAGCGAGATCGTCACCCTCGTCGGCGAGCGCGCCGCCGCCCCAGCCTGACCATTCTTGTCGAGTTGACCCACCCATAGTGGGGTCAAGTCGACAACTTCTCCCCCGCCCGAGGCGCCGGAGCAGCCGGAGCGGCACAATGCAGGCATGAACGAGTTGAACGGGGACCGGGCGGCGTGGCTGCGCTGCTACCGCTGCTGGTCGGAGAGCCTGGAGATCCAGATCCACTACGACGCGATCCGCCGTGTCGACCCCGAGACCGGGATCCTCGCCGAAGGCGTCGACGAGGTCCAGGAATCGGTCGTGCAGTGCCTCGACTGCATGCACGACCAGCCCCACCTCACCTTCCAGGACGACCGCGTGGTCGCGATCGAGGATCGCTGGCAGCGGATGGTCGCCGGCACCCCCTGGGTCGCCTCCTGCACCGTCCGCGTCGACCAGGACCGGGTCGAGACCTGCTCCGGCCCGGAGGCGATCGAGTTCCTCACCTACGGCGCCTTCGGCGACGCCGGCGTGCGCGAGTTCTTCACCCACGTCCGCTTCCACAAGCACGACGACGAGCAGATCGTCGTCCACCTCCTGGTCGAGCTCTACGCCCGCTCCGCCCAGGAGGCGACCGAGGTGCTCGAAGAGGCCGCCCACGGCCAGCTCGAGATCACCTCCCTGGCCGAGGAGTCCCGCCCCCCGGCCCACGCCTCCGACGAGGCGCACTGAGACCCGCGCTAGGAGCCGGGGCCGAGAATCGCTTCGACCGTCTGACGCGGGTCGTCGATGCCGAAATCGTCGCGTAAGCGATCTTCGATCTCCGCTCGCGAAGAGCCGCTGGCGACCAGCTGCGTCACCAGGACCCTGGCCCCGCCGGATGCGGCGGCGGCGTTGATCGGTTCCCCCGTCTCGCCCTCGGCGGTGAGCTGGCGGGCAACGTCGCGGACCGCTTCGAGCAGCTGCTCGGCCTCCTGTTTGGCGCCCTCGGCCTGGTCGATCAGAGAATCGGCGATGCCGGCAAGGTGCCCAGCGCTGCGCTCGGCGTCCTCGAGGATCCGCCGCACCCTGGCGTCGACCTCGCCCACTGCCTGCTCAGCCTTTGCCGCCTCTTTGCCGCCACTTGAACTCTCCACAAGCTGGAGTCTGCCAAACGCTCAACCGCCGGCGTCGCCAGCGCCGGCTCGGGGCGCCAGCTCGCGCCGCAGCGCCCGCACCTGCGGTGCCTTCGGGTTCAGCGCTGCGGCGCGCCGCAGCGCCGTCGCGGCGGCCGCGGGGTCCTTCCGCAGCAGCTCTTCGGCGACGAAGTAGTGGGAGACGAAGTTGTCGGGCTCGCGCTCGGCGGCGGCGCGGAAGCTGGCGACCGCAGCGGCGCTGCGGCCGAGGCCCGACTGGATCTGACCGCGGACGATCAGCGGCTCGTCGGCGTAGGGATTGAGGTCAGCAGCGTCGCTGGCGTCGGCGATCGCCGCTGCGGGATCCCTGCCGGCCTGCTCCCGCGCCCGCTGCAGGTAGCGGTCGGAGAGGAAGAGCGGCACCGCCATCACCGCAATCGAGACCAGCGCCAACGAGGCCGGCCAGCGGGTCGAGGCGCGCTGCGGCGGACGCTCGGCGCGCAGGCCCGGCCCGGCGGCGGCGCCGAGCAGATAGATCCCGAGCACGCTAACGCCGGCGTACTGCCAGAACCAGTCCCAGGAGCCGTGGACGAACCACTGCGTGGCGCCGGCGGCCGCGGCGGCGACCAGGGCCGCGCCCAGCGGGCCGGTGCGCCAGGAACGCAGGGCGGCCCAGGCGGCGGAGCCGAGGAAGAGGAGTAGCAGCAGCAACCCCGGGAAGCCGAGCTCGGAGAAGATCGCCGCCTCGATGCTGTGCGGGTCATGTGGTTCCTCGAGGCTCTCGCGGTGGTGCTGGTAGGCGAGCTGAAAGGAGCCGGCGCCGCCGCCGAGCAGCGGGTGGTCGAGCCCCTCGTCGACCGCGACGCGCCAGAAGTCGTGGCGGTTGGAGCCGACGTTGGCGCCGAAGCGGACGCCCTGCCCGTGCAGGTTCGGGTAGCCGGTGCGGCCGAACTCGTCGAGCCGCTGGTCAACGAAGCCGACGGGACCCCCGTGGCGGGCGACGAAGGCGCCGACGCCAGCGACCGCGACGACGGCGGCGAGGACGCCGGCGACCAAGGAGATCGCCCGCACCCGTTGTTCCCCCAGTCGCAGCCGGGGGTAAACCAGCCCAAGGGCGAAGCTGGCCAGCAGCAGGGAGATGCCGGCGCTGTAGAAGCCCGCGCGGGCGGCGGTATGGAGCAGCGGCACGATGCCCGAGTCGGGCGAGTTGTAGCGGAACACCGCGAGCAGGTCGGAAAGGAACGGCAGCGCCGGCACGACGACCAGAACCAGCACCACCCCGGCCCGCAGCCGATGCGGCGAGAGCGCCAGGAAGACAAGCGCGGCCATCGCCAGAGCCGGCAGCGACCCCCGGCTCTGGCCGAGGATCGCGAGGTTGACCAGGACCGTACCGCCGGCCACGGCCAACGCCCGCAGCGGCCAGCGCAGCTCGTTTTCGGTCGCCAGCCCGAGCAGCGGCCAGAGGCAGATCAGGAGAAAGGCCATATCGGCGTTGCGGTAGCCGATCGGGAAGCGCAGGGTGGCGTCGCCCTGCAGATACCAGGTGATGTCGCTGCCGACGGCCAGCACCGCCAGCGTTGCGAGTCCGACGAGGACGCCGGTCAGCGCCACCGGCAGCAGCGCGACGTAGAGCCGGCGGCCGAGCCGGCCGGTGGCCCAGGCACCCATCGCGAAGACTGCGGCGTAGACGAAGATCCGCTCGCCGTAGGCGAGGGCCGCACCGGGGACGCTGGTCCAGAGCAGCGAGAGCAGGGTCAGGGCGGCGATCCCGGCCAGCGCCGCCAACGTCACCGCGGCGGGGCCGTCGAGGCTGAGACCGCGCGGGCTGGCGACGAGCAGCATCGCCAGGAAGGCGAAGATCGCGATCGCGCCGGGGTAGAAGACCGGGCCGAAATAGGCGCCCTGCTTCCATGCCCACCAGACGAAGAGGGCGGTCAGCGCCCCCAGGGCAACCAGGGCGACGGGGGCTTCGTTCTGCGACCTCGCTTCTGGCACCTTCGGCCACGCTAGCGCACGGCCGACTGGAACCGGTGCAAGAATGCCCCGCCCGGGGGAAGGACGCACGCCCCCCACCCCGAACTCACTCCCACGGTGGCCTCCCTCGACGACAGAGCAAGCTGGGTCCAGCCTCCCGAGGAGCGGGAAGGCCTGCAGCGCTACGTCGAGACGCTGCGCGAGCGCCTCTGGCTGATCCTGGTGACGATGGCGATCACGACCGGGATCGCCATCCTCTACGTGGCGACCGCCGCCAAGACCTACGAGGCCGAGTCGGACATGCTGATCACCCCGGTCTCCGGCGACGACCCCGTGCTGACCAGCCTCGGCTTGTTGGTCCAGTCCGCCGACCCGACCCGCGACGTGCAGACGGCGGCCCGGCTGGTCACCACCGTCGAAGTCGCGGAAGGGGTGCGCGAAAAGCTCGAATCCGACATGAGCGCGCAGGAACTGCTCGAACACGTCTCCGCCGAGCCCGTCGCCGGCAGCAATATCGTCGCCGTGATCGGCGAAGGCGGCACCCCCGAGGAAGCACGGGACATCGCCAACGCCTTCACCGCCGAAGCCGTCACCGACCGCACCGAGCAGATGCACGAACAGATCGCCCACCAGCTGGAACGGCTGGAATCCCAGGAAGGCGGCGAACAGTCGCTCGGCTCAACCGGAACCTCGATCGAAAGCGAAATCGCCGAGCTGCGGGTTCTGAGCACGGCTCCGGACCCGACGATCCGGGTCCAAACCAAGGCGTCGCTACCCGGCGGCCCCGCCTCGCCGAAACCGCTGCTGAGCATCGTCGGCGGCCTCTTCGCCGGGCTCATACTCGGCATCGGCGCCGCCTTCGCCGCCCAGGCGCTGGACCCGCGCCTGCGCCGCGAGGTGCAGCTGCGCCGCCTCTACAAGCTGCCGATCCTCTGCCGCATCCCGCGTGAGGACAAAACGGGGACCGAGCCGATCGGCCCCGATCGCGTCACCCCCGTGGTCGGCGAGGGCTACCGGACCCTTCGCGCCACGCTCACCGGCAGCGAGCATCGCCGCGACGGCAACGTGATCCTCGTCACCGGCTCCTCCGCCTCGGAGGGCAAGACGACCACCGCCGTCAACCTTGCCACCTCACTCGCCCTCTCCGGCAAACGCGTGATCCTGATCGAGTCCGACCTGCGCCACCCTGTCCTCGGCGGCGTGCTCAACGTCGAGACCGAGAACAACGGCGTCGTCAGCGTCCTGCTCGAGAAGCAGACGTTGAGCCAGGCCCTGGTCTCGAGCGAGACCTACGGGCCGAACATGCAGCTGCTGCTGGCGGACTACACCGGCGGTTGGATCGCCGACCTCTTCTCGATCCCCTCCGCGGAGCGGATGATCGAGGACGCGCGCGGCCTCGCCGACTACGTGATCGTCGACTCGCCGCCGCTGAACGAGGTCGTCGACGCCCTTCCCCTCGCCCGCCAGGCGGACACCGTCCTGCTGGTCGCCCGCCTTGGTGTCACCCGCCTCGACAAGCTCGGACAGCTGGCCGAGCTGCTGGCCGAGAACGGCATCGCCCCCGCCGGCTTCGCCCTGTTGGGGACGCCGCGCCCGCGCCGCGGCGAATCGCACTATTACGAGGAGCGGCGCGAGGGCTTCATCAAAGGCCTGACCAGCCGCTCCGGCGGCTGAGCTCCCTCCCGGTCCCCCTAGCGGCAGCGCTTGCGGCTGACAGCGCGACTGGCGCGGTGTGAGCGCTTCGGCTTACAGGCCCGCCGCACGCGCTTTCCTTTGACCACCGTGCCGCTGCCGACCGCGGCCCCGCCGGCCGACTGACCGCCGCCGGAGCTCTCAGCCGTACGGCCGGGAGTCGGCGCCGGGGTTTCCGGCGCCGGTTGGGGGACCGGGGTCGGGGTCGGCAGTGCTTCGCCGGTGACCGCTTCGGCCAGCTGGTTGCGGGCGCCCTCCATCGCGGCGGAGGAGACGGTAGTGCTGTGACCGGCCGAGTTGTCGGGCCCGAAGAGGCCGCGGACGACACCCAGCGCGGCGGCGCCCCGGCCCTGCTGGTCGAGCAGATGCAGGTACTCGTAGTCCTCGCGCCCGTCGCGGATCCGCTTCAGGCGGATCGTTTCGAGCGGGATCGGACGGCTGCCGCCGATCGCGATGCTGCCGTTGCCGCCGCCCGGGGTACCGGCGTAGAAGAGGTTGCCGTCGCCGTTGCCGCCGGAGCTGTACTGGTCGGTCGTCGCCGTCGTCAGCGCCGTCGTCGTCGCGTAGTAGAGCTCGCCGCTGGCGCCGTACTGGTAAGAGGTCCAACCCATCGCCCGTGCCTGCGAAGCCGGCTCGTCGATCGCGTATCCGGGCCAGCCGTTGTACTCAGAGCCCTCGCTCGAATCACAGCTGTAGCTGCGACAGGAGGTGTACATCCAGAGTTCCTTGTCACTGTCACCGAGGAAGCTGTTATAGCTCGCGCGCTTGCTGCCGGAGGCCGGGTCCATGTCGTTGACGAGCGGCGTGAAGTTGTCGACGTAGGAGCTGGCGCCCGCCTGGATCGGCGCCGTGACCAGCGAGTGGACGCCGGGCCAGCCTTTTTCGCCGGCTTCGACGTTGCGCTTGCAGGCTTCCCAGTCGGCGTTCGAGTAGGGCTCGTCGCAGGCGTAGAGGAAAAAGCGGTCGGCGAAGCCGTAGCGTTCCGCCGCGGCTTTCCAGGGGGCGAGGCAGTTGCCGCAGGAGGGGCCGTAGACCTCGACCGAGGTCAGCTTCGCGCCGGGCAGCCGCACCCGCGAGTCGGTGCCCTGGACCAGCGGCGCGAAGTACTGACTGAAGTAGGGGCTTTCGGGGCCGGCGGCGTAGCCGTTGGCGAGGGTTACGCGGTTGTTCAGGGCCGCCTCGGCGTAGAGCGTCTCGTACTGCCAGGCCTGCGAGGCGCTGGAGCAGCTGGAGTCGCCGGTGAAGGCGGTGCAGATCTTGTCCCAGCTGATGAAGTAGGCGCTCTTCAGGCTCGAGGTCGAGGGGAGCTGGAAGTCGTCGACCCGCAGCCCCACCGGCACGCTGGCGACCGCACCAGAGGCATCGGAGACGGTGAGCGTGCCGCTGTAGTCGCCGGCCGCCTGGTCGATCGGGACGAGGACGTCGACCCAGACGGCGACCTGGGCGCCGGCGCCCAGGTCGTAGGGAAAGGCACTGCGGTCTTCGCCGTAGAGGTCGTCGCGCTCGGGGATCAGCGCGTCGGGCCAGGAGCCGGTCGCGCCCTCGCCGTCGGAGCGGGTGGCGACGTGGTAGTAGGCCTCGCGGGAGATAGTCACCGCCGAGGCCGGCAGGGTGTCGCCGGCGCCGTTGGCGATCGCGCCGACGTCGACCCGCAGGCCCGGGTTGCCGGCGGCCCCCGCCTGGACCAGGATCTGGAAGGACTCGGCCTCGTTGCGGGCGGCGCCGATCGCCGCCGAGGCGGTACCGCCGGCGGGCGCCGGGCGGTCGGGACGCAGGTTGGCGAGCGAGTCGTAGACAGAGACCGTCGCCGGGTTGGCGGCGGCCTGCGCCGGCAGCGTGCCCAAGGCGAGGAGCACGAGCACGGCGGCGGCGAGGAGGCCGAGGTTCTTGTAGGGAGGGCGGGGCATGGTACCCGCTCCCCATCGACCGCTGGAACCCCGCTACTGGAGCCAAAGCGAACTTCCTGGACATTCGTCCAATCCAGCTTCGGGACAGTTTGAGCAGGGCTGTCGAACCCGCCTGCGAAGATGACCCTGTGAGCCTGCGCCTGCCGCGCAACGAACTTTGGTTGGCCGCGGTCAGTGGGCTGCTGGCCAGCGCCCTGGGCCTGCTCGCAGGCGTCGACGCCAAACTGGCCGTCTCTGCCTCGCTGGCGATCGCCTTCGCGCTGCTCGCGCTCGCCGATTTGACGATCGGCCTGGCGCTCTTCACCTTTCTTGGCTTCATCGTCGTCGTGCCCAACTTCGCCGGCGACACGCTCAGCGTGATCAAGATCGCCGCCCTGCCGCTGCTGGTCTCCTGGCTCGCGGTCGTCACCCGCGAAGGCGAGGGCCGGCGCACGCTGGTCGCCGCCCACCCGGTCTTCTCGCTCGCGATGGTCGCTCTGCTCGCCTGGGTCGCGCTGGGCTACATCTGGGCCGAAAACGCCGCAGCCGTGCAGGGCTCCGTCTTCCGCTACGCGCTCGCCTCGATCCTCGTCTTCGTCGTCTTTACCGCCGTGCGCAAGGAGCGCGACGTGACGATGGTCGCGGTAGCGATGGTCGCCGGCGCCGTCTGCGCCGGCATCTACGGCTTCCTCAATCCGCCTGCGCCCGAATTCGGCCAACTCGAACGGCTCGGCGGCACCCTCGGCAACCCGAACGAACTCGCGACCGTGCTGGTGATCGGGATCGGCCTCAGCGGCGGCCTGATCGCCGCCTCGCGCAACGCCCTCGCCAAGGTCGCCGGTGCCGGCGCGATCGCGATCTGCCTTTACGCGATCTTCCTCACCGGTTCGCGCGGCGGCCTGATCGCGCTGGTGGCGATGCTGCTGAGCGGCGTTCTCCTAGCCAAGGGCCGGCGGCTGCCGCTGGCGCTGGCGACCGTGGGAATCGTCCTGCTCGGCCTCGGCTACCTGCTGACGGTGGCGCCCGAACAGAGCCGCGACCGTATCCTCCACCCCGGCAGCGGCTCCGGCCGGACCGACATCTGGACCGTCGGCACGCGGATGGTCGCCGCCCACCCGCTGGAAGGCGTCGGCGGCGGCAACTTCGCCGAATCCTCGATCCACTACCTGCTGCGGCCGGGCGCGCTCAAACAGGACGAGTACATAGCCGATAGTCCCAAAGTGGCCGAGAACACCTACCTCTCGGTGCTCGCCGAGCTCGGCGTGCCCGGCGCCCTGATCTTCTTCTCGCTGATCCTCTTCGCCCTCGGCTGCGCGGTGCGGGCGCTGGAGCGCTTCCGCAGGTCGCGCAACGCCCGCATGCACGCCCTGACGATGGCCTTCACCGTCTCCTTCATCGGACTCCTCGTCGCCGACTTCTTCGCCTCCAAGGAATACGCGCGCGAACTCTGGCTGCTCGTGGGCATGGGCCCAGCCCTGCTGGCGATGTCGGCGGGCAGCGACGGCGCCCCTGCCCGCCAGGCTGGCTGAGCGCCTATGTGCGGAATCGTCGGACAGTCGCGCAGCGACGGCGGCGGCGTCGACGAGGCGCTGCTGCAGCGAATGTGCCAGGCGCTAGAGCACCGCGGACCCGACTCGCGCGGCATCCACCGCGAGGGCGGCACCGGGCTCGGGATCCAGCGCCTGCGCGTGATCGACGTCGAGGGCGGCGACCAGCCCGTCTACAACGAGGACCGCAGCGTCGCCGTCGTCCTCAACGGCGAGATCTACAACTATCGCGAGCTGCGCCGGGGGCTGCTCGAGCGCGGTCACCGCCTCACGACCGAGGGGGACGCCGAAACGATCGCCCACCTCTACGAGGAGAAGGGCGTCGAGTGCGTGTCCGAGCTGGAGGGGATGTTCGCCTTCGCCCTCTGGGACCAGAGCTGCCGCCGGCTGCTGATCGGCCGCGACCGGCTCGGCAAGAAGCCGCTCTTCTACAGCCTCGACGGCGACCGCATCAGCTTCGCCTCGGAGCTGGCGGCGTTGCTGCAGGACCGGACGATCGACCGCGCCGTCGACCCGACCGCGCTCGACGGCTACCTCGCCTACAAGTACGTCCCGCCTCCGGCCACCGCCTTTGCGGCCGTCAAGGTTCTGCCCCCAGCCCACACGCTCGTCTACGAGGACGGTGCGGTGCGGATCGAGCGCTACTGGGAGCTGCGCCGCGACCACGTCGAGGAGCGGTCGGCCGAGGAGCTGACGGCGAGGCTGCGCGAGCAGCTGCGGGACGCGGTCGGCCGGCGGCTGGTCGCCGACGTCCCGCTCGGGGCCTTCCTCTCAGGGGGCATCGACTCCGCCGCGGTCGTCGCCGCGATGGCCGAGCAGAGCTCGCGGGTCAAGACCTTCTCGATCGGCTTCGAGGGGGCCGAGGACAGCGAGCTGCCACTGGCCCGGGTCACCGCCGATCACTTCGGCACCGAGCACCACGAGGCCGTCGTCAAGGCCGACGCGCTGGCGGCAATCCCGACCATCGTCCGCCACTACGGCCAGCCCTTCGCCGACACTTCCGCCGTCCCCACCTACTACGTCTCCAAGGTCGCCCGCGAGCAGGTGACGGTGGCGCTGAACGGCGACGGCGGTGATGAGAGCTTTGCCGGCTACGACCACTACCTCGGCGCCCTGCGCAGCGACCGCGCCGCCAGGCTGCCCGGCCCGGTGCGTCGTCTCCTCGCCGTCGCCGGCACCAGGGCGCCCGAACGCGCCGACCCCTGGCATCCCTTCAGCCGCGCCCGCCGCCTCGGCGAGCGGATCCTGCTCGACGGCGCCGGCCGTTACGCCAATGCGGTCTCGGTCTTCGCGACCGGCGAGCGGTCCGCGCTCTACGAGCCCGGCTTCGCCCGCCAGTTCGACGCCGAGGCGAGCCTCGAGTTCATCGCCGCGCCCTGGGAGCGCGCGACCGGGCTCGACGAGATCAACCGCATGCTCGCCGTCGACGTCGCCACCTACCTGCCCGGCGATCTGCTGCCGAAGATGGACATCGCCTCGATGGCCTGCTCGCTGGAGACCCGCTCGCCCTTCCTCGATCGCGAGCTGATGGAGTTCGCGGCGACGATGCCGGGCTCGCAGAAGCTGCGTGACGGCGAGAAGAAGCTCGCTCTACGGACGGCGCTGCGAGGCTGGGTCCCCGATCTCATCCTCGACTCGCCCAAGCGCGGCTTCGGCCTGCCCGGCGTCGCCACCTGGCTGCGGACCGACCTGCGCGAGCTGCTGCAGGACGCGGTCGGCGGGAGACCGCGCGCGACGCGGCTATTTCGAGCCGGGACAGGTCGAGCGCCTGGTCGGCCAGCACCTGGACGGCAGCCGCGATCATGGCCAGAAAATCTGGTCACTGATGATGCTCGAGCTCTGGCACCGCGAGTTCGTCGACCGCCCGCCGGCGCCGTGAGCTTGAGCTGCGGATGAGCTGGGCGCCGGCCACGGCGCCGCTCGCAACACCGCCTTCTCGCTTGCGGCGCAGCTGGCGGGTGCGGTCTTCTCGCTCGTCCTGACCGTCTTCCTCGTCCGCAAGCTCGGCCCCGCCGACTTCGGCGTGCTGGCACTCTCGGTCAGCATCGGCACCGTCGTCCTGCTCGCCTCGGACCTCGGGATCTCGATCTCGGCCTCGCGTTTCGTCGCCGAGCGGCCGCGCGACCGCGCCCATGCGGCGGCGGTGCTGCGCACGGCACTGGGGATGAAGCTGGTGGCCTCGGCGCTGGCGACGATCCTGCTCGTCGTCCTGGCGCCGGCAATCGCCGACGTCTTCGGCGACTCCTCGCTGACCCTGCCGCTGCGCCTGGTCGCTCTCGCGGTCGTCGCCCAGAACATCGGCGCGCTCTTCCTCGAGTGGTTCGCCGGACTCGGGCGGATCTCGCTCAACCTGCGCTACGGTCTGGTCGAGAGCTCGGCCGAAACCGCCTCCAGCATCTGCCTCGTCCTGCTCGGCGCCGGTGCCGCCGGTGCCGCCGGCGGACGGGCGATCGGCTACGCCGTCGCCGGCATCCTCGCCGCCGTCCTCGCCGTGCGGCTGCTGGGCTGGACGGCGCTGCGCGAGTCGCGTGGGCAGGGGGTGCCGGCGCGGACGATCCTCCGCTACGGCTCGGCGCTGCTGCTGATCGATGGCGCCTTCGCCCTCTTCGACCGCGCCGACGTACTGATCATCGGCGCCATGCTCAGCCCCGCCTCCGCCGGCATCTACGAAGCGGCGGCGCGGGTGCTGACGATGCTGCAGTACTTCGGAATCGCGGTCGGCTCCGGCTTCGGGCCGCGGCTCGCCTCCGGCCAGCGCACCGCCGCCGACGTCGCCGCTTCATGGCGGCGCTGCGCTACACCGTCCTCCTTTACCTGCTGCTGGCGGTGCCGACGCTGGTCTGGGCCAATCCGATCGTCCGTCTCATCCTCGGCAGCGAATACGACGGCTCCGCCGTGGTGCTGCGGGCACTGGCGCCGACCGTCGTCCTCGCCGGCGTCGGCCCGGTCCTGGCCGGTGCCGCCAACTTCCTCGGCGAAGCCCGCCGCCGCGTCCCGATCGCGGCCCTGGCGCTCGGCGTCAACGTCGCGATCGACCTGGCGCTGGTGCCCTCGATGGGCGTCACCGCCGGCGCTCTCGGCACCGGCGTCGCCTTCGCCCTCTACGTCGGCGGTCACGTGCGGATCTGCCGGCGCGCGCTGACGTCTCCTTCGCGCCGCTGCTGCCGACCGTGCTGCGGGCGCTCCTAGCAGCCGTGCCCGCCGGTCTCGTCCTGCTCGCCGCCGGCACCGACAACCTCGGGCCGCTGGAATGGGTGCTCGGCAGCGTTGGCGCCCTGCTCGCCTACGTGGCGATGCTGCTGGCGACGCGGGAGATCAGCCCGGCCGAGCTGAAGGGCATCGTCCAGCACTTGAAGCGACGCGGCGCCGATCCGACCAGAGAAGGATGAAGCCGAACCCCAAACCAGCGGG
This sequence comes from uncultured Solirubrobacterales bacterium, assembly GCA_963829445.1. GTDB lineage: Bacteria > Actinomycetota > Thermoleophilia > Solirubrobacterales > 70-9 > VAYN01. The sequence goes on from CAWHIW010000020.1 coordinate 269,210, forward strand.
CGCGTCCTCGCGGGCGGCCACCTTCGTCACCTGCGGCCCCTTCTCGGGCACCAATGGGGCGGTGCTCCCGCTGCTCGAAGAGGCCTTCGACGAGCTCGATGCCGAGCGCTTCGACGTCGCCTCCTGGCTGCGCCGGAGTCGCCGCCGCGAGCTCGCCGTTGGTGCCCACGTCCTCGTCGGCAAACCGGCCGCGATCGCCGGCCGCGATCGCTTCCGCCGCGCCCTCTACCGCTCGCCGCATCTCGAGCGCCTGGTCCGCCGCCAGACCCGCGAGTTGGCCGAGCGCCGCCCCCACGCCTTCTCGCTGCAGACCCAGTCGATGTTCGACGCCAGCGTCCCCGGCCTCCCCCACTTCGTCTACACCGACCACACCGAACTCGCCAACACCTATTACCCCGGCTTTGACCCGGCGCAGGTCGACCGCGGCTGGGTCGAGCGCGAGCGCCTGATCTACGAGAACGCCCGCGTCACCTTCACGATGGGCGGCCACGTCGCCCGCTCGCTGGTCGAGCACTACGGCATCGACCCGGCCCGGGTACTCGAGGTCGGCGCGGGCGGCAACGTCCTGCCGCAGCCGCGGCGGGTCTCGGCCGCCGGTGACGAAACCGTCCTTTTCGTCGGTCGCGAGTGGGAGCGCAAGGGCGGCCCGGAGCTGGCGGCGGCAATGGCGCTGCTGCGACAGCGCCGACCGAACGCATCGCTCGTCATCGCGGGCTGCTCGCCGCAGTTAAAAGACGCGGTCGGGGCGCGGGTACTGGGCGAGGTCGGCGCCGACGCGCTCGCCGAGCTCTTCGCCGGCGCCAGCGCCTTCTGCATGCCGACCCGGATCGAGCCCTTCGGCCTCGTCTTCGTCGAGGCACTGAGCTGCGGCGTCCCCGTCGTCGCCGCCGACCTGGGCGCCCTGCCGGAAATCGTCGCCGACGGCGAAAGCGGCTACCTGGTCGGCGTCGACGACCCAGCGGCGCTGGCTGACGCACTCGAGCGCCTGCTCGGCGACCCCGAGCGCAACCGCCGCTTCGGCGAGGCCGGCCGCGACCACGTCCTCGCCCGCTTCACCTGGCCCCGCGTCGCGGCGGCGATGGCGACGAGGATCCGGGCTGAGATCGGCGGCGGCGATGACAGCTGAGCGCGGTCGCGTGCTGATGGTCGTGCGGCCGAGCAAAGGCGGTGCCTTCGGGCACGCCCTGCGGCTGGGTCAGGAGCTACTCGCGCGAGGCTACGAGTGCGCGATCTGCGGCCCCCACGGCCACCTCGCCGGCGAGGTTGACCTGCCGATCTTCGACGTCGCGATCCCGCGCCGGCCTCACCTCGTCCAGCACCCGCGGGCGATCGCCCGGATCGGCGCCGTCTACCGCCGCTTCCGCCCCGACGTCGTCCATGCCCATGGCTCCCAGGGGGGCGTTGCCGCCCGCCTCGCTCGCGCCGTCCGGCCCGGCACCCCCGTCCTCTTCAGCCCCCACAACTTCGCCTTCACCAACTACTTCACGAATCCGCTCGAGCGCGGCGCCTACCGCGGCATCGAGCGCGCCCTGGCGCCGCTGGCGGCGCGGATCGTCTGCGTCTGCGAAGCCGAGCGCCGGGTTGCCGAGACGATCTCCGCGCCGGGGCGGCTGCGGGTCGTCTACAACGGCATCGAACCGCTGGCCCCCGCCCCACCGCCGCCGGCGGTCGCCGAGCTCGCCGCCGGCGGTCCGCTGCTGGCCGTGGTCGCCGAGCTGCAGGCGCCAAAGGGAGTCGAGACCGCGGTAGCGGCGATGCCGGCAATCCTTGCCCGCTTCCCGACCGCAAAGCTGGTCGTCGCCGGCGAGGGAGTCGAACGCGGCCCACTGGAGAGCCAGATCGCCGGCCTCGGCATCGGCGGGAGCGCGATCCTGCTCGGCTCGCTCGACGAGGTCGCGGGCCTCGTCGGAGCCGCCGACGCCGTCGTCCAGCCCGGCTGGTCGGAGTCGTTCCCCTACTCGATCCTCGAGGCGATGAGCCTGGCGGCGCCGATCGTCGCCACCGACGTCGGCGGCGTCGGCGAGGCGATCGAGGACGGCGTCACCGGCCGCCTGGTGCCCGCCCAGGACGCCGCCGCCTTGGCCGCGGCGGCGATTTCGCTGCTCGAGGACCGCGCCCTCGCCGCCCGCCTCGGGGAGGCCGCAAGCCGCCGGATGCGCGAGCGCTTCACACTGCAGCAGATGGTCGAGGGGACGCTCGCCGTCTACAGCGAAGTCGGACTGCCGTGAGCGCGGGGGACGTGCCACGCGTGCTGCACGTGATCACCGGCCTCTACGCGGGGGGCGGGGCCGAGACCCTGCTCGTGCGGATGCTGGAGGAGCTCGGGCCGGAGCGCCGGCAGGGCCACAGCGTGATCTCGCTGCGGCCGCGCGGGCCGCTCGCGGACGCGATCGAAGAGCTTGGCGTGCCGGTAGACGCACTCGGCATGGGCGGCCTGCCAACGCCGTACGACCCGGGCCGCATCCGCGACCTCGCCGCCGACGTGCGCCGATCGGGTGCCGAGGTGATGCAGGCCTGGATGCTGCACTCCAATGTCCTCGCCGGGCTCACCGCCCGCCTCTCCTCCTCGCTGCCGGTCGTCTGGGGCGTTCACGTCAGTGACGTCAACCGAGCCACCCTCGGCACCAAGGCAGTGGTCGTGCAGCGGGTCGAGGCGCTCACCTCCTGGTTCGTCCCCGCCCGCATCGTCGCCTGCTCGCTCGCCTCGCGCGACGCGATGCACCGCCTCCCCTACCGGCGCTCGCGCATCGTCACGATCCCCAACGGCTTCGACGTCGACCGCTTCCGCCCTGACCCGGCCGCCCGCGCCAGCGTCCGCGAGGAGCTCGGGCTAGGACCGGAGACGGTGGCGATCGGCCACGTCGCCCGCTTCCACCCGATCAAGGGCCACGCGACCCTGGTCGAGGGCCTGACCCCGGTGCTCGCCGCCCACCCCGAGGCCCGCCTCGTCCTCTGCGGGTACGGGGTCAGCCGCGAGGACCCGGAGCTGGCGCGCCTGGTCGAGCCGCTCGGCGAGAGCGTGCAGCTGCTGGGCTCGCGCGAGGACGTTCCGCGCGTCCTCAACGGCTTCGACCTCGCCGTCTCCTCCTCCTACGGCGAGGCGCTGCCGCTGGCGATCGGCGAGGCGATGGCGACCGGAGTACCGGTGGTCGCGACCGACGCCGGCGACTCGGCCGAGCTGGTCGGCGGCAGCGGCGAGATCGTCCCGATCCGCGACGCCGGCGCCCTCGGCAACGCCGTCGGCGACCTGCTCGATCGCGGTCCCGAGGCGCGCGCCGAGCTCGGCCGTCAGGCCCGCCTGCGGATCGCCGAGGAGTACTCGATGGCGACGATGGTCGCCCGCTACGCCGACGTCTGGCGCGAAGTCCGCCGCTAGGAGCGTCTAGCGCGGCGCCAGCTCGCGCAGGACCGCCTCCCAGCGCGCGCAGACGGCGGCCGGAGCGTGGCGCTCGAGCAGATAGCCCTTGGCGTTACGCCCCAGCTTGTCCCGCCGCGCCGAGTCACCCCAGAGCGTCTGGGCGCCGGCGACGAACGCCTCCCAGGAGCCGTCGGCGGCGACCCCGAGATCGCGCTCGGCGATCAGGCCGTCAGGGTCGAAGGCCAGGCTCAGCGCCGGCACGCCGCGGCCCCAGGCCTCGAGGAAGACGTTTGGCATTCCCTCCCAGAGCGAGGTCGAGACGATCGCCACCGCCCGCTCGATCCGCGCCAGGACCTGCTCGCGACGCAGCGTCCCCAACAACTCCAAGTTCGGCAGCTCAGCGGCTTCGGCATGGATCTGTCGCTGCAGGTCCTCATATTCGCCGACGTCCTCGTTGGCGACCATCACGAAGCGCGCCTCGGGCAGCTCGCGGGCGAGGCGGACGAACTCCAGCGGCTGCTTGTGCGGGACGACCCGGCTGACCCAGAGGAAGGCCTCGGGCTCGGCGGCGGCCTCGCCGTTCGCGTCGGAGAAGCTCGGCACGAACTCCAGCCGCTGTGCCGGGCGCAGCATCTTCCGCGCCAGCCCTACCTGGTGGGTGCTCTGGACGATCACCGCGTCGGCCCGCCGCAGCGCCCGGACGTAGAGGCCGTGCTTGCGCGGCGAGTCGTGAATCGGCTCCGGCACCAGGTCGAAGTCGTTGGCGACGGAGAAGACGAGGCGGCGCCGGTGCGCGCGGCAGAAGGCGGCGACCACAGCGACGTAGACGGCGCTGCCGCGGACGACGTAGACACGCGCATCGGCCCGCCGCAGCGCCCGCCAGATCGCCGCCGCCTCCTTCAGCGCCGCCGGGCCGGCGTCGTTGCCGTGGTAGGGCTCGCGCTCGCTCAGCTCCGGCGCCGGCGCGGCCAGCTCGACCGGGTCGGCGACCGGGAAGACGATGTGGGCGGTGCGCCAGCCGCGCGCCGCCAGCTCGCACGCCAGCATCGTCATCTGTAGCTCCGCCCCGCCCCCCTGCGGCGCCGCACGGTCGTAGTAGCCGCTCGCGAAGGGCGAGTAGATGGCGACGTCGTTGCGCGGCCCGGAGCGGCGCGGCGGACTAGGAGCCGCGGACATCGGCGATCTGCCGGGCCAGGCCCTCGCGCAGGTCGACCGCCGGCGAGTAGCCGAGATCGATCTGCGCCAGCGTCGTATCGGCGCCGGTGCGGCGGGCATCGCCCGGGACCGCGTCGCGGCGGTCGATGTTGACCGGCGAGCCGGTCAGCCCGCCGACCAGCTCGAGCACCTCGCGCACGCTCGCTTCGGTGCCGCCGGCGACGTTGTAGAAGGCGCCCGGCCGGCCGGCGGAGGAGGCGGCGATCGTCGCCTCCACTATGTCCTCGACATAGGTGAAGTCGCGCACCTGCTCGCCGTCACCGAAGACAGGCACCGGCGTCCCGTCCAGGGCGGAGTTGATGAAGCGGTGGAAGGCCATGTCCGGGCGCTGGCGCGGCCCGTAGACGGTGAAGTAGCGCAGCGCCACCGACGGCAGCCCGTAGGCGCGGCTGTAGAGCGTCACCAGATGCTCGCCGGCGAGCTTGGTGACGCCATATGGCGAGATCGGCGCCGGCAGATCCTGCTCGCTGATCGGGAAGCGCACGGCGTCGCCGTAGATCGAGGACGAGGAGGCGTAGACGAGCCGGCCCACGCCCGCCTCGCGGCTGGCTTCGAGCAGGCGCTGGGTGGCCAGCACGTTGCGCGCGACGTAGACCTCGAAGAAGCTTCCCCAGCTCGCCCGCACGCCTGGCTGGCCGGCCAGGTGGTAGACGACCCCGACCCCCTCCAGCAACGAGCCCAGGTCGAGGTCGTTGATGTCGCCGAGCGCCAACTGCAGCTCCGGCGCCTCGATCGCCGCCAGGTTCGCGCGCTTGATCTCGACGTCGTAGTAGTCGGTGAGGGAGTCGACGCCGACCACCTGGTGGCCTTCGCCCAGCAGCCGCTCGCCCAGGTGGGAGCCGATGAAACCTGCGATGCCGGTGACGAGAATCCTCATCGAGGGCTGGAGACTACGGCCGCTGACGGCGGAGCAGGCCGGCGGCACGGCGTTCGCGCGCCGCGTCGCGCAGCCGCCGCAGACGCTCGCTGCCACGGGCCTGCCGCAGGGCCTCTGCCCGCGCTCCGGAGGCGAGGCGGGCGAGGCTGCCACGCAGCGTGCCCGGGAACAGCACCAGCTCGACCAGCGGCCAGGTCTCACTGCGCAGCTCGACCTTGAGCGGCTCGCCGCCGACGCCAAGCTCAACGCTCTGGCCACGTTCGAGGCCGACGTAGACGTCTTCGACCACCTGCAGGATGCCAGGGCCGCAGCGGGCGAACTCGGCGTCGAACCCGGTCTTCAGCGCGAATCGGCGCCCGCCGTCGTCGAGCGAGAGCTCGGTGCTGACGGCGCGCCCCCCGACCCAGATGAAGCTCAACCGCAGGACACCGACCGCGGCCGCCCAGCGCGGCATCTCGCGGTAGAAGGCGAGCGCCTGCGGGGACTGCGCGATCGCCGTCCCCTGACGCCGCTTCCACTCACTGCCCTCGAGACGCAGGAACTCGTCCAGGTGCCGCTCCAGGTCCGCCGCGACGTCGACCTCGCCGTGGCGCGGCTCGCCCTCCTTCGCCAGCAGTTTCCAGGAGCGCCGCATCTCACTGCGGCGCTTGCGGGCGAGATCCGCCTCGAACCGCTCGCGCTCGACGTGGGCGATGCGCGAGGAGATCGCCCGCCCCGCCTCGAGCAGCGTCGCTCCGGCACCGGCCTGGCGCCCCAGGGCCGCCGCCAACGGCCCCACCGGGTCGAGAGAGGCGATCGCCAGCCCGCTCGGCGCCGCCGCCAGCGCCGCCGCGACCAACGTGTCCAGATCCTCCTCGTGGCGGGTGACCGCCTCGAACAGCGGGCTGTGGATGTTGGCGCAGCCGTGCAGCGTGCCGCGACGGCGCCAAAGCGGCAGGACGCCACTGAGCTCGCCCTCGCGACGGGCGACGAAGACCTGCAGCTCGCCGGCGCCGAAGGCCGACCACCAGGCACCGATCCAGCCCGGTCGGCAGAAGATCGGCGCGCCGGTGGCAACCGCCAAAGCGTCCCACTCGGGGGCCAGCGCCTCGAGGCCGTCCAGACTGACGGCGCGGACATCGGCAATCGCGGCAGCCACATTCATACACTAGCTATGGCCTTGGATTCCCAGCACCCACATCTCGGGCATGATTGGGGGTCGCACCCGCGCCCCTCGCCGGCGCTGCGCGTCGCCCTCGCCGGCCGCGGCGCCCTCGAGCGCGCCGACCAGGCGCTGGCCCGCGTCGTGCGCACGGACCCCCCGGGCCTCGTCATCTTCATTTTCCACTGTGTCTTCCGCGACGCGGCGGAGGCCGAACGCGGTCTCCTGGACCCCCACGAGCGGGCCACCCTCGATGGCCTGCGTCGCCTGCTCGACCACTTCCGCACCGCCGGGTACCGGTTCGTCAGCGCTGCCGACATCGAGGCCGGCCTCAAGCCGGGCGGGCACTACGCGCACCTCACCTTCGACGACGGCTTCGCCAACAATCTCCACCTGCTCGACCTGCTCGACAGCGAGGCCGCCTTCGCCACGGTGTTCCCCTCGATCGACCATGTCGAGCAGGGACGGGCGTTCTGGTGGAACGCGCTCTACCGCGAACGCTGCCGCCGCGGTCAGCTCAACTCGCTGCCGGCCGAGACGGCGCTGCTGCGCGGGATGACCGATACCGAGGTCGATCGCTATCTCACCGCCGAGTTCGGATCCGAGGCGATGAAACCCGCCGGCGACGTCGACCGGCCGCTCACCGTCGCGGAGCTGCGTCGGCTCTCGCGCTCGCCCTGGATCGAGATCGGCAACCACACCCTCACCCACGCCGTCCTGCCGAATTACGAACCGGCCGAGGCGGCGACGCAGATCTCGGGCGCCCAGGAGTGGCTGGGCAGGGAACTGGGGCACGAGCCGTTCGTAATCGCCTACCCGAACGGCAGCCTCGACGATCAGGTGGTCGCGATGGCCGAACGAGAGGGCCTGCGGGTAGGCATGAGCGTGGAGGCAGGGCTCAACCAGCTGCCGATCTCAGACGGCGAGAAGATGCGGCTGAAACGCTTCCGGGTGGTCTTCGACAAGCGCCTGCCACAGCGGCTACGAGCCGTGCGCAGCAGCGTGCAGCTGGCGGCGCTGGCGCGGCGCCTGACCATGCGCGGCGGCTAGCGACCGCCGCCCAGTCGAGCGGCCCGGCCACGGAGCTGATCCAAGCGGCGCTGGCCGAGGCGGGCCCGCAGCACCTGACTGCCCCGGCGGGCAGCGAAGCCGGGCAGGCGACGGAGGCGAGCCAGCGGGTAACGGCGTCCACGCGGAAACGAGGTGCGCCAGGCGATCGGCCGGTCTTCGTCGGCGAGCCGCTCCTTGTACGCCGCCTCCCCACCTCCCAGATCCATCAGCCTGTCGCCGCGCTCGAAGGCGTCCTCGATCGCGACCAGCACCGCCAGCGCCCCCGGCGAGAACTTGCGCCAGGCTTCGTCGAAGCCGGTGTTCCAGAAGGCGACCGTGCCCCCCGCCGCGACGTAGAGCTGGGCGCTGATCGCCTCGCCGTCGGGGCCGTCGATCATCTGCAGGCGAATCCGCCCCCTCTCGATGCCGGCCTCGGCGATCTCCAGCAGCGCCTTCATCGCCGCCGGACTGACCGCGGTCGAACCGCCCCGCTCCTCACGGCGAGAGGAGTGCAGCCGCCCGAAGGCCGCCAGGTCCCGCTCCAGGCTTGCCGCGTCGGCGAACCGGAAGACAGCTCCCTCGCGCTCGATCTTGCGGCGGTCGCGGCGCATGTGGCTGCGGAAATGGGAGCTCTTCGCGGCGAACCAGTCCTCGTAGGAGTCCGCGTCGAGATGGATCACCGGCGCCGCTCGTCGCGACTCCTCCTCGATCCGGTGGGCTCGATCGCCAGGCCAAGCATCGGAGAGTCGCTGCGGCCAGCTCGAGCCGGCGTCGATCGCCTCCCAGTGGACGATGTCCGGCGGACGGGGCGCCGCATTCAGAGCGCGGACGACAGCGCCGGCGACATCCCCCTCGGTGCCGTCCGCGGCGAGGACGCCGAGTCGCGAGGACCAGCCACCGCCGACCAGCCGCAGCTCGGTCACCCCCAGCTTCTCCGAGGCGTAGAAGGGCGCCAGGCCGACGAGCCGGTCCCCGTCCTCCACGGCGACGACCGCGAGGCGGGCTCCGGCTGGCGCCAGGTGCCGCCACCAGGCCTCGTTCCAGGCGGGGCCGCCGAAGGGGGAGCCGGTCTCCAGCGCCAGGGCGTCCCAAGACTCCCGCAGCGGCTCGAGTGCCGCAAGATCCTCACACAGACGAGCGCTGAGCCCGCCGCGGTCCGCCGCCGTCACCGCAGGCGGTGGGTGTCGCCGAGGATGAACTGCTCCTGGGGCGCGGCGATGCCGAATTGAACGCTGCTGCTGAGCGAGATCCTCACGTTCTCGATCAGGATCAGCGCATCGAAGTAGAGCGAGCGATGCTTGAGGTAGAAGAGGTCGTGACAGAGCTTCCAGCTGGTGCCCTCTTCGGAGCCGCCGTAGCCGCAGCGGGCCTGCGCCCAGCCGGCCAGCCCGGGCTTGACCAGATGGCGCCGGTCGTAGTACGCGAGGCGCTGCTCGAGCTCGACGATCAGCTCGCGGCGCTCCGGGCGCGGCCCGACGATCGTCATCTCGCCGCGCAGCACGTTCCACAGCTGCGGCATCTCGTCGATGTGCAGGCGCCGCATGATCGCTCCGACCCGGGTAATGCGGTCGTCGTCCGCTCCCGACCAACGGGCGCCGTCCTCCTCGGAGGCGACCCGCATCGAACGCAGCTTGATCATCATGAACTCGCCACCGCCCTCGCCGACGCGCCGTTGCCGGTAGAGCACCGGGCCGCGGTCGGTGAGCTTGACCGCGATCGCGAAGGCCACCAGCACGGGCGCCAGCGCGACGAGCATGAGGGTGCCGACGAAGAGGTCGAATACCCGCTTGGAGAGCGGCGAGCCGGCGCGGTAGCGCGGATGCAGCAGGTACTGGAACCAGGCTGAGTTCGACTGACCGAGCGGCACGTGCCCGAGCAGGCTCTCATAGAGCTGGCTGGCCTCGATCAGGCGCACGGGCAGGTCGAGGCAGCTCGCCGCGACCCACTCGAAGAGCTCGAGGCGGGAGAGCGGCTGGTCCAGCTTCGAGGAGGTCCCGTTGGAGTGGACCAGCAGTTCGATCGAGCTGCGCTCGACGATCTCGCGGACGTCGCTGAGGGAGCCCAGCCACTTCGGCCCCCCCTCGGTTTGGATCGCCGGCTGCTCGTCGGCGATCCAGCCGACCACGGAGTAGGCGCGGATGCCGGCGCTCTCCAGCTCGTGGGCCATGCCGACGGCAAGGCCCGGGGAGCCGATCATCGCGACGCGTATCCGCCGCGAGGCCATGAAGCGGAGGTTGACCCAGGTGGCGAAGGCGGTGACGATCCAGGCGCCGACGACCGGCACCACCAGCTCGGCGGCAGGCTCAGGCCGACCCGCCAGGGCGAAGGTGAGAAGGGCGATCAGGACGCCGATCACCGGGACCAGCGCCCGGACCACGGTCGCGGCGAGTGGCATCAGATGGAGCGGATAACGGTCCCGCTCCGCCAGCAGGCTGGTACCGAAGATGCCGGCGAAAACGATCGCGCCCTCGCCGACGCTGTGCAGGTGACCGCCGGCCATCAAGCCGGCGGTCAGGGCGGGCGCCAAACCAAACGCAGAGATACCAAGCAGGCGCTGCGCATGCAGCGCCGTATGGTCCGGGTAAGTCGCCGCGCCCTCCATGGCCTACGCCTGATTCGCTCCCGATGCGGTCAGGCGACGCAGGGCGAGGCCGGTGCCGACCAGAATTGCCGCGACCAGGGCGAGGATGCCGACGTCGAGGCCGGTGAACGGCAGAGAGCCCTGCCCCGAGGTGTCGACCGATGCGGTCGCGTTGGTTTCGACGGGGCTGGTCGAAGCGGCCTGCGTGCCCTCGGTGTCCTGAGCTTCGCTCTGTCCGTCCGGCGAGTTTTCGCCGCCTCCGGTCTGGACGCCTTCGACGGAGCAGTACTGAGCCGCCGTGGGATCGCTGCCCGCGTTCGAGCAGTCGCCTTCAGCCGCGAATGCCTGGGCCGGCAGGACGAAGGCGGCAACCAGCGCCGCGCTCGCAATCACCGCGCGCAGGCCAGTTTTGATGTTGTTATTTCCGCTCACTGCATTTTCTCCTTTTGTTCAGCCATCGCCAGAATCAGGTCTGCCGGCACTCTTGCGCCGAGGTCGGGGTGGAACTCGTCGAGATGCATCTGGACCAGCTCTACGAGCCGCTGGTCGCCTTCGGCAACAATGATTCTGCCGCATTCGCATCGGACGGTTAGCTCAAGAGCTTGAGCATCGAGGGTCAAGTTGTCAAACACGATTGTCGATGATGCTGAAGACATGTTTTCTCAACGTCGAGACAGCGCTTCCATATCGTTTACGTCAATGCCCGGCCCGAACGGGGCGATGGCCCGTATTCAGCTCTGTGGGCGGCTTAGGGTGGATCTCGACGAACGCCACGTAACTCCGTCCCTGCGTGGACGTCAGGGCCGGATTCTGCTCGCGTATCTCGTGCTCAACCGCAACCGCGCCGTCAGCCGCGACGAGCTGATCGGGGCGATCTGGCCCACGACGGCCCCCGTCGACCCTTCAGCCTCCCTGCGCACCCAGCTTTCCCACCTGCGCGCCGCCCTCGGCTCCGAGTCGCTGGCCGGCCGCGACACCGTCGAACTGCACCTGCCCGAAGACGTCTGGGTCGACATCGAGACGGCCGAGCAAGCGATCGAGGCGGCCGACTCGGCGCTCTCCGCCGGCGAGTGGCGGGACGCCTGGGTTCAGGCCCACATCAGCCTCAACATCGCCGGCCGGCCTTTCCTCGGCGGCTTCGAGGCCCCCTGGGTCGACGAGGTCCGCGACGAGCTCTCCGAGCTGGAGCTGCGATCGCTCGAGGTCATCTCGCGAGTGGGCATCGCCGTCGGCGGCTCCGAGCTGGCTGGCGCCGAGCGCTCGGCGCGGGCGCTGATCCGCGCCGCCCCGTTCCGCGAGACCGGCTATCTCAACCTGATGGAGGCCCTGGCCGCCGCCGGCAAGACCGCCGAGGCACTGCGGACCTACGACGAACTGCGTCAGCTCCTCAGCGAGGAGCTCGGCAGCGCCCCGGGGCAGAGGCCCAGGCGCTGCACCGCAGGCTGCTCGGCTAGCGCCCCGCGCGCTCTTACCGTACTCAGTCGACGTTGTCGGCGGCAGTGGCGTCGCCGTGCTCGCGGCGCGGGACCAGGACCAGGCGCTTGAACTCGGCGACGAGGACGCCGTCCTGGTTGAGGACGCGGGTGTGGACCTTGACGATGCCGCGGTCGAGTTTCGACTTCGAGGGCTTGACCTCGAGGACCTCGGTCTCGCAGAACAGGGTGTCGCCGTGGAAGACCGGGTTCGGGTGGCTCAGTTCTTCGGTCGCGAGGTTGGCGATCGCCTTGCCGGAGACGTCGGAGACCGACATTCCCAGGGCAAGCGAGTAGACGAGCGGGCCGACGACGACGTTGCGGCCCTGCTGGGAGGTGCCCGCGTAGACGTCGTTGATGTGCAGCGGGTGGTGGTTCATCGTGATCAGGCAGAAGAGGTGGTCGTCCGCCTCGGTCACGGTCTTGGCCGGCCAGTGCTTGTAGGTGGCGCCGACCTCGAACTCCTCGAGGTAGCGGCCGTAGGTGTGCGCGCCGGACGCCTCGCGCTCGGCTTGGTCAGTGGTGAACTCGTGCCTCTCGTCGCTCATCTGGGTTCTCGTCTCCTGTCGGTTTAGCGGCGCGGGATCCTATCCGCCCGCGACCTGACTAGCGGTCATGGGGGGAGCCCTCGCGCCCGGCCTTCTTCGCCCGCTTGGCCTCCAGCATCGCCGCGTCGGCGGCCGCGACCAGGTCCCAGAGCGACGACTCGTCGCCGGGCGCAGCGGTGGCTAGACCGAGGCTGAGCGAGAGCTCGAAGGGCTCCGCGGTCTCCGCGTTGCGGCGCGCCAGCGCCGCGTTGACCCGCTCCGCGGTCTGGGCGGCATCGGACTCGGCCCCGACCAGCAACGCGCAGAACTCGTCGCCGCCGAGACGGGCGATCAGGTCGGAGCCACGCAGTGACTCCAGCAGCGGCGCCGACCGGCCAGCGCCGGTCGCCCGCCTCGTGCCCGTGCCGGTCGTTGACCGGCTTCATGTTGTCGAGGTCGGCGTAGACGGCCGTGAACGGCAGCTCCAGCGGGCGCCGAGCAGGCGCCGCCGAGCATCTCGAAGCCGCGGCGGTTGGAGAGCCCGGTCAGCTCGTCGCCGATCGCCAGCGAGAGCGAGGCGATCTCCGCTTCGGCCATCGCCGCCAGTTCCGCAGGTCTCTGGTCGAACTCGGCGGCGTCGCGGGTGTCGTCGACCACGCAGAGGGTGCCCAGCGGCTCGCCCCCCGGCGCCGCCACCGGATGGCCGGCGTAGAAGCGAACCAGGGGTCGCCCGTCACCCGCGGGTTGGCGGCGAAGCGGGCGTCGGCGCTGGCGTCCTCGACCACCATCGTCGTCCCCGGCTCGAGGATCGCGTAGGGGCAGAAGGAGATCTCGCGCAGATCTTCATCCCCCTCGATCCCCAGCGCCGACTTGAACCAGACCCGGTCGGAATCGACCAGGCTGACCGTCACCATCGAGGTGCCGAACAGCCGCTGCGCCAGCCGGGTGATGCGGTCGAAGCGCTCCTCCGACTCGGTGTCGAGGATCTGCAGCGCGTGCAGCGCGGCGACGCGGCGCTCCTCGTCAACCGGTTTGGGCGATGCGAGCATCGTAAAACGTACCCAATTTTCGGTAGAAGGCTGCAGGAGTTTGACCATGATGGTCGGGCAGACCGCCTGCTAATGAACTTTTTTCAGCTTCGCGCGTTCCTCTTGCTTTTCGACCACCTGGGCGACCAGCTTCAGCACGTTGGAGTCGCCGCTGGCCTTGATGTGGCCGGTCTCGACCGCCCGGCGGTAGCTCTGGATCGTGCCTTTCTCGGCCAGCTCGTTGAACTGGGGCCGGTCGATTTCGACCAGCACCCGCTCGTCCTGAGCGAGGTCCTTGGTGATCTTCGGCCCCGGCAGCTCGACCCGGTAGAGCTGGATGTCGTGTTTGGCTTTCAGCTGCAGGCCGAAGACCAGCTTCAGTTTCTCCAGCGCCGGCACTTCCGCCTGGAAGCGCTCGATGGCGGTCCGGATCAGGTCGGCGGTCGAGGCCATGTGGCTAGTGCTCCTCACTAGATCTTGTACCTCTGCAGCAGCTTCTTGCCGATCACCATGCGCTGGATCTCGGAGGTGCCCTCGCCGATCAGCAGCAGCGGCGCGTCGCGGTAGAGGCGCTCGATCTCGTACTCCTTCGAGTAGCCGTAGCCGCCGTGGATGCGGAAGCAGTCCTCGACGCACTCCTTGCCGGTCTCCGAGGCCAGGAGCTTGGCCATCCCGGCCTCGAGGTCGGAGCGCTCGCCGGCGTCCTTCATCCGCGCCGCTTTGCGGGTGACCAGGCGGGCGGCCTCGATCTTGGTCGCCATGTCGGCGAGCTTGAACTGGATCGCCTGGTGCTCGGCGATCGGCTTGCCGAAGGTCTTGCGCTCCTGGCTGTAGCGGAGCGCCAGCTCGAGGGCCCGCTGGGCGATGCCGACGCCGCGGGCGGCGACGTTGACGCGGCCGACCTCGAGCGCGTCCATCATCTGCGCGAAGCCCTCGCCGACGCCGGCCTCCTCGCCGCCGAGCACGCGCTCGGGCGGGCACTTGTAGCCGTCGTAGACGAGCTCGGTGGACTCGACGCCCTTGTAGCCCATCTTCTTGATCTTCGGCGGCACGATCAGGCCCGCGAAGTCGCCCTCGTTGGTTTCCTCCCAGGGCTTCTTCTCGGTGATGAAGCAGGTCATGCCCTTGTAGGCCGGTTCCGCCTTCGGGTCGTTCTTCATCAGCACGAAGACGACGCTGGAGCCGAGCCCGTTGGTGACCCACATCTTCTGCCCGTTCAGCTCCCAGTTGCCGTCCTCGTCCTTCTTGGCGGTCGACTTGATGCCCTGGACGTCGGAGCCGACCTCGGGCTCGGAGAGCGAGAAGGCGGCGCGGATCTCGCCGGTCGCCATCTTCGGCAGGAAGTACTGCTTCTGCTCGTCGGTGCCGAACTTCATCAGCAGGTAGGAGCCGATGAAGTGGGTGTTGACGACGCCGGAGATCGAGATCCAGCCGCGCGAGAGCTCTTCGACGATCATCGCGTAGGTGGTCAGGTCGAGCCCCATGCCGCCGTACTCCTCGGGGATCGTCACCCCGAACAGGCCGAGCTCTTTCATTTCCTCGACGATCTGCTCGGGGAAGGTGTCCTCGTGGTCGAAGTGCTCGGCGTTGGGGATGATTTTCTCGTCGGCGAACTGACGGACCATTTCGGTGATGTCGCGCTGAAGGTCGGTCTGCTCGCTGTAGGCGGCGGTGTCTACGGCCATGGCTCCTAGCTCTTGAAGTCGGGGGTGGATGGCGGCGGTACTGGCGTCGGCCAGGCCAAGGATAGTCGGCGTCCGCATCCGCATGAGCCGAGGCGTGGCCCGCCCTGCACGGCCCCGACCAGATGTCCAGGCCCCCCTGGTCAATGCCGATTGCTTTCGTCAGACTTGAGACACCCCCCAATCGCACCCCCGCCGCCCAGAGGAGACGATCATCGAGACGCAACTGGACATCGACCCAAAGGCCTTTTCCGAGGCCTTCGATCGCACCCCCCTCGCGGTCTCTCACGAGCTCGCCGATAACCCCCGACTGACTGTCGAGGCGGTCGCCGAGCTGGCCGAACGCCTGCCGGAAGCGAGCGTCGAGCACAACCTCGGCAACCTTTCAAAGGTCGACCGATCCCGGCGAGATCGAGCGCAGTGACCAGCCGGTCGGCGAGATCGCCCGCACGATCGAGACGAACGGCTGCTGGATGGTGCTCAAGAACATCGAGCAGGACGGCGCCTACAAGGCGCTCCTCGACGAGCTGCTCAACGGGGTCAGCCCGCTCGTCGCCGACCGCGACGGGGGCATGGCGGAGCGGGAAGGCTTCATCTTCCTCTCCGCTCCGGGCTCGGTCACCCCATCCCACATCGACCCCGAGCACAACTTCCTGCTGCAGGTCCGCGGCCAGAAGAACATGACCGTCGGGCACTTTCCCGACGCGACGACCAAGCAGCTCGAACTGGAGGCGCAAATTCGGCGGCGGCCACCGCAACACCGACTGGGAGCCCAACGATCCCCACACCTTCTCGCTCCACCCGAACGAGGGCGTCTACGTCCCACCACACGCCCCCACTGGGTGCAGAACGGCCCCAAGCCCTCGGTCTCGCTCTCGATCACCTTCCAGACTCCATCGAATGAGCGCACGATCAACGTCTACACGCTGAACGCGCGACTGCGACGGCTTGGCCTCTCGCCGACCCCCCCGGGGCGCCGGCGGCGACTCGATCGTCAGAAGTCGGCCTGCGTCAAGGTGATGAAGGGCCTGCGCCGGGGCACCGCCCACCCGTAGGTCAGCCAGCGGCCGGGGGCCGCTCGAAAGAGTCAGAAACGACGTCCGTCGCGGCGAGCGCGGCCAGTGGGGCCGCGGCCTTCAGCAGCATCTCTTCGTACTCCTGCTCGGGGTCGGACTGGAGGACGATCGCGCCGCCGGCCCCGATCGTCGCCGCGCCGCCGGCGAGGACGATGGTCCGGATCGTGACGCTGAGGTCGCAGCCGCCGCCGCGGCCGAAGTAGCCGACCGCCCCCGAGTAGACGCCGCGGGCGCGGCCCTCGAGCCGGTCGAGGATCTCGACCGAGCGCAGCTTCGGGGCGCCGGTCATCGAGCCGGGCGGGAAGCAGGCGCGGGCGCACTCGACGGCGCCGGCGCCGTCGCGCAGCCGCCCGCGCACGGTCGAGACCAGCTGGTGCACGGTCTCGTAGCTCTCGAGCGCCATCAGGCTCGAGACCTCGACGCTGCCGACCGCGCAGACCGAGCCGAGGTCGTTGCGCAGAAGGTCGACGATCATCAGGTTCTCGGCCCGGTTCTTCTCGTCGTCGCGCAGGCGGGCGGCCAGGCGCGTGTCCTCGTCGGCGCTGGCGCCGCGCGGGGCGGTGCCCTTGATCGGCTTCGCCTCGGCCCGGCCGGCGCGATCGACGCTGAGGAAGCGCTCGGGCGAGGAGCTGAGCACGGCGAGATCGCCGAAGCGCAGGTAGGAGGCGAACGGGGCCGGGTTGACGCGGCGCAGCTCCATATAGAGAGCGAGGGGGTCGGCGGTGAGCTCGGCGGTGATCTGGTTGGTGAGGCAGAGCTCGTAGCTGTCGCCTTCCCGTAAGTGGTGCTCGCAGGTGGCGATGGCGGCGAGGTACTGGCGGTGGGATCGGGCCAGGTGCAGGGATACCGAGGGCTCATGTCCAGGAGTTGACCCGGCCGGGGAAGGCTCGGCGGAGCAACGGCGGGGAGGCTCCGGCGAGCCTTCCCCCGCCGGGTCCATCGTGGCGCTGGACTCCAGGGGCGGGGAGCTGGCACCCAGGGTCAACAAGCTGGCTTCAGTCGCGGAGAGCCAGGCTTCGGTGGCTTGTTCGGTGTCTGAATCGCTGAGGCAGAGGAGATATATGTGGTCGAGGTCGTGGTCGAAAGCGATGAGGCGGTCGGCGAGGATGAAGGCGGCGTCGGGATCGGGTGAGGCGTGGGTGTTGGGGCTGCCGCACTCGGCTTTGAGCTCGTAGCCGAGGTAGCCGGCGAAGCCGCAGTCGAAGTCGAAGGGGAGGTCCGGCCCGGGGGGCTCCTCAGTGAGGGAGCGCAGGCGCTCCAGCTCTCGCTCCAGGTAGGCGAAGATCGATTCGCCGCGGACCTCGGTCTCTCCCCCACGCTCGACCGTCACCCGACCGGCGCCGACGTCGTAGGTGATCGTGGCGCTGAGCGGCCCCGAGGCATCGCCCATGAAGGAGAAGCGACCGCCGTTGGCCGGCGAGCTGCTGTCGAGCCAGAAGGCGTGGGGACTGTCGCCGTAGAACGCTTCGAAGACCCGGGCGGAATCGAGTCCGCCATCCCCCGCGGACAACCGCCGCCAGCGCAGCCGCGGCGCCCCAATCCCGCTCCCTCCCCGTTCCGCGGTTCCTTATCCACGTCATTGGTGGAAAGGGAACCGCGCAACTCGGCGCGCTTGGTCCGTGGTTCCGTTTCCACGTATGTCGTGGATTTGGAACCGCGCAACGGGCTGGTGGCGGCGGTCAGATCGCGGAAGTTGGCGAGAAGGCGGCGGCCGTGCTCGGTGGCGATCGACTCGGGATGGAACTGGACGCCCCACTGGGGGCGGGTGCGATGGGCCAGCGCCATGACGACGCCGTCGTCGGACCAGGCGATCTCTTCCAGGTCGGCCGGCAGCGGGCGCTCGAGACAGAGCGAGTGGTAGCGGGTCGCCTCGAAGCGGGTCGGGATGCCGGCGAAGAGCGGGGCGCCGGCGTGCTCCACGGTGCGGACGCGGCCGTGCATCGGCTCCGGGGCGGGCACGACCCGGCCGCCGTGGACCCAGCCCAGGCCCTGGTGGCCGAGGCAGACGCCGAGCAGCGGCGCCTCGCAGCGGCGGACCGCCTCGGCGCAGACGCCGAAGTCGCGCGCGCGCTCGGGCCGGCCCGGACCCGGCGAGAGGACGACGTTGTCGCAGCCCAGCCGCGCCAGCTCCTCCCAGCTCGCCTCGTCGTTGCGGACGACGATCGGCTCGCGGCCGTTCTCCTCCGCCAGCAGCTGAAAGAGGTTGTAGGTGAAGGAGTCGTAGTTGTCGATCAGCAGTGTCAGCATGTCCAGGCGCCGGCCCAACCGCGCCGGGCAATCAAACTACCCCTGAGATGAGCGCCGCCCCCACACCCGACCCGGCCCGCGGCCTGTTCGAGACCCTGCTGGTCCTCGACGGCGAGCCGGTCGCGCTCGAGGCCCACCTCGAGCGCCTCGCCGCCAGCCTGGCGGCGCTGTTCGGGGCCACGCTGCCGGCCGGCCTCGCCGCGGACGCCGCCGGCCATGCCTACGGCTTGAAGCTGGGACGGATGCGGATCGTCGTCGACCCGGCCGGAGCCGCCGCGACCCTGACCAGCCAAGAGGTCGATGCTGTCGACTTCTTCCCGGGCCGCGATCGCGGCGCCGATTTGCGCTCGCTGTCCTGCCCCGGCGGCCTCGGCGCCCACAAGTGGGCCGACCGCCGCTTCCTCGGCGAAGCCCGCGGCGAGCCGGTGCCGCTGCTGCTCGACGGCGACGAGCTGCTCGAGGCTGGCCGCGGCAACGTCTTCCTCGCCGCCGGCGAGGTGCTGCGAACACCCGCGCTGGACGGCCGCGTCCTGCCTGGAACCGCCCGCGCCGCCGCGATCGCCCTCGCTGCGGAGGAGGGCATCGAGGTCGTGGAAGGACCCCTGATGCGGGATGACCTCTTTGCCGCCGGCGAGGTCTTCCTCACCGGCTCGGTCCGTGGGGTCGAGCCGGCCCGCTCGCTCGACGGCGCCCCGCTCCCCGCCGGCGAGGAGATCGGCCGGCGGCTGGGCAAGGCCCTGCGGCGGAAATGGCGAACGGGCCGCCTTGCGGCGACCCGTTCGTAACTGCGTCGTCTGCGGCGCTAGGCGCCGTAGCCCTCCCTAACCAAGCGGGATGACCGTGATCGTCCGGTTCGAGAACGTCGCGGTGCCGCTGAGGCTCTTGTACTGGAGCGTGAACGTGTTCGAGCCGGCGGTGAGGTTGGTGATCACCGAGGTGGTGCTCGCCTGGATGGCGCCGGTGTCACTGCTGGACCCGTGTTCGCGGATGACCGCGCGATCGTCGGTTGCGGCCTGAGTGCTGGCGCCGGAGACGGCGTAGCTGAGGTAGCCGGTGCTGGACGGATCGATGAAGCCGGTGACGATCACCATCGCCTTGGTACCCGTGGTGAGGGTGACCGCGGGGTTGGTGCCCGTACCGCTGTTCGGGGTCGCGTAGCTATTTGCGGTGCGGGTGGCGCTGTTGGCGTTGGCCGCGATCGACGGGGTGCCGAGGCCGGCTTCGCCTTTCGGACCCTGGGAACCGGTTGCACCGGTGTCCCCTTTCGGACCTTGCGAACCGGTGGCGCCGGTGTCGCCTTTCGGACCCTGCGCGCCAGTCGCTCCGGTGCTGCCTTTCGGACCCTGTTCGCCCTGCGGGCCGGCGGCGCCGGTGGCACCTTTCGCGCCCTGGTCGCCTTTCGGACCCTGCTCGCCCTGCGGGCCAACGTCGCCCTTGGGGCCCTGCTCGCCCTGCGGGCCGGCCGGACCGACGTCGCCGGTCTCGCCCTTCTCACCCTGGGGGCCCTGAGGACCGACGTCGCCGGTCTCGCCCTTCTCACCCTGGGGGCCCTGCTCGCCCTGCGGACCAACGTCGCCCTGGGGGCCCTGCTCGCCCTGCTGGCCTTCGGGGCCGATCAGGGAGATGCCGTCGCTCCAGTCCTCGGCCAGCTTCGGGCCGAAGATGTCGTGGGTTTTGGTGTCGATGTAGAAGTCGCCCTCGACGCCGGTTCCGGCATCGGGAGCACCCTCGCCGCTGAGGACGCTGAGACCGTCTTTGCCGTTGCTGCCGTCGATGCCGTTACTGCCATTAGTGCCGTCCTGGCCAGCGGGACCCTGTGGGCCGGCCGCGCCGGTCTCGCCCTTCTCACCCTGCTCGCCCTGCGGACCAGCGGGGCCAACGTCGCCCTTCTCGCCCTGGGGACCCTGCGCGCCGGTCGCGCCCTTCTCGCCAGCGGGGCCCTGGGGACCCTGCGCGCCGGTCGCGCCCTTCTCGCCGGGGGCTCCCGGAGCACCGGCGGCACCGGCGTCGCCCTTGGCGCCCGCGTCGCCCTTGGCGCCGGTGTCGCCCTTCGGACCCACGGGGCCCTGGGCACCGGTGGCACCGGGCTGGCCGCTGCCTTCACTGACTCCGAGCACACCCTGCTGGGCGGAGCCGGCCATCACCTGCACGGCCTGCTCGCCTTTCTTGCATTTGGTGGCGAAGTGGACGATGCCCTTGTCGGGGCCGCTCTTGGTGACGCAGAGATTGATCGTCTGCGGTGCTTTGGCCGCCAGAGCGGAAGACGCGAACAGGCCGGTGAAGGCCAGGCAAGCCGCGATGGCGAACGTCAGCCACCGGAGCTGGGACGGGACACGCAACGGGGAATTCATCAGTGGATCTCCTCTAACTGGATTTAGGCAAATTCGGAAAGCCGGGAGGCGCCACTTGCGATCCCCGAGCTGGCGGCGAAGGTAGGACATTCGGACGAACCTGGCGATCGAACATCTGGCTAAATTTGGTCCTTGCCCTCAAGTCAGCGACTCCTGAAATCGGCCCCTAAGGGTGCCCGCAAACAGCTCTGGAATGCGCTTTTCAGCCGCTCCTGGAAAACGGCATCCACCGTCCGTTGGCGGCCAACCTCGGACGTTCGTCCAAACCAGGCCCTCAGGCACGGGTGAATGGGACCGCCCGGGCGATAGGGACCCCATGGCACGCGCGCTCACGCCCCTCTCCACCATCGCCGCGGCGCTGATCGCCGCCGCCTGCTTCGCCGCCTCGGCCCCCGCCGCGGGCCTGATCGCCCCGGCCGACGCCTGCCCCGACCAGGAAAGCCGCAGCGCCTCCGCCACGGCCCAGGAGCAGACGATGCTCTGCATGACCAACTTCGCCCGCGCCCAGTCCGGCGAGGGCGAACTGGAAGCGACCGCGGTGCTGGCCGAATCGGCCCGCGACAAGTCGCGCGACATCATCGAGTGCGACAGCTTCAGCCACTACGCCTGCGGGCGCGAATTCACCTACTGGATGCGGGCCACCGGCTACCTCTCCAGCGCCTGCTGGAAAGTCGGCGAGAACCTCGCTTACGGCAGCGGCGAATATGGCAGCGTCAGGTCGATCTTCCGCGCCTGGATGCGCTCCCCCGAGCACCGCGCCAACATCCTCGGCCCGTTCAGCCAGGTCGGCATCGACCTCCAGACCGGCACCCTCGGCGGCTCCGGCCGGACCAGCATCTGGACCCAGCACTTCGGCTCCCACTGCGAAGAACAGCCGGCCCAGACGGCCGCCGCGGGCTAGCGGGCGGATCAGACGGCGCGCAGGCGGGCGACGACGCGGTCGGCCCGCTCGCTGAAGTTGCGCAGGGCGACGTCCTCATAAGCAACCGCCGCCGGGGCCGGCGTGGCGTTGAGCGCAGCCTCGGCGGCGCGCTCGGCCATCTCGGCGGCGCGGCGGGCCTGCTGGGCGGCGTCGAGGGCGGCATCCCCCACCGCCATCACCGCCTTTTCCGAGGCCTTGGCGATGATCAGAGCCTCGTCGATCCGCCCCTCGAGTTCGCTCAACAGTGGCGGCGCCGCCCCCTCGGGCAGCAGCCAGTCCTGCGTGTCGTCGCGCTCGGCACTCTCCATTCCTCGCAATTTACGGGCTTTGGAGGCGGCAAAAGGCGATGGCGCCGACAACACCGCGTGGCCGATAGATTCCCGCGTCCCCCAGATAGAGAGCGACCCGAGGAGCGTTTTGAGAAACCCCAGAGACTTCTTCCAGCCGCAGGCGATCGGCGCGCCGGAGCCGCTGCGCGAGATCCCCGTGACGCCGTCGCGGATGATCCACTTCCTCGACTTCTCGAACGAGAAGATGGTCGCCAAGGCCGGCGCGATCGCCGAGAAGACCGACATCCTGCTCGGCAACCTCGAGGACGCGATCCCGGTCGACCGCAAGGAGGCGGCGCGCCAGGGGCTGATCAAGGCCGCCAAGGAGTCCGACTTCGGCAGCACCGCGCTCTGGACCCGGATCAACTCGCTGGAGAGCCCCTGGGTGCTCGACGACCTGACCACGCTGGTCACCGAGATCGGCGACAAGCTCGAGGTGGTGATGGTGCCGAAGGTCGAGGGCGCCTGGGACATCCACTACGTGGACCGCCTGCTGGCCCAGCTCGAGGCGAAGGCCAAGCTCGACGCGCCCGATCCTGATCCACGCGATCCTCGAGACCGCCCAGGGCGTCGTCAACCTCGAGGAGATCGCCGCCGCCAGCCCGCGCATGCAGGGCATGAGCTTCGGCCCCGCCGACCTCGCCGCCTCGCGGCGGATGAAGACGACCCGCGTCGGCGGCGGCCACCCCGGCTACCGGGTGATGGAGGACCCGGCCGACCCCGAGAACCCCGAGGCCGACCGCGTCAGCGCCCAGCAGGACCTCTGGCACTACTCGATCGCCCGCATGGTCGACGCCTGCGCCGCGACCGGGATCCTGCCCTTCTACGGCCCCTTCGGCGACATCAAGGACACCGCCGGCTGCGAGACCCAGTTCCGCGCCGCCTTCCTGATGGGCTGCGTCGGCGCCTGGTCGCTGCACCCGGTGCAGATCGACATCGCCAAGAAGGTCTTCAGCCCGCCCGCCGACGAGGTCAGGTTCGCCAAGAAAGTGCTCGAGGCGATCCCCGACGGCGCGCGGCGTCCACATGATCGACGGCAAGATGCAGGACGACGCCACCTGGAAGCAGTGCAAGGTGATGGTCGAGCTGGCCGAGATGCTGGCCGGAAGGATCAGGAGCTCGCCGAGCCTAGGCGGAGTCGCTACGGGCTGTAGAGCGGCGCGCTGAGCGCCGTGCCGGCGCTAGCCGAGCCGCTCTTCGAGCGCGTCGAGCTGGGCGGAGATCTCCGCCGGCAGCTTGTCGCCGAACTTGGCGAGGTGCTCCTGGATCTGCGGCAGCTGCGCCTTGACCTGCTCGGCGTCGACCCTGAGCAGCTCCTGCATCGCCTCGGCGGAGACGTCGAGGCCCTCGGTGTTGATCGCGCCCTCGGTCGGCAGCAGGCCGAGCGGGGTCTCGACCGCATCGGCCGCGTCCTCGCAGCGGCGGAAGACCCACTCGAGCACGCGGCTGTTCTCGCCGAAGCCGGGCCAGAGGAACTTGCCGTCGGCGTCCTTGCGGAACCAGTTGACGTAGAAGATCCGCGGCAGCTTCGCGCCCTCGCGCTTGGCCGATCTTCAGCCAGTGGGCGAAGTAGTCGGCCATGTTGTAGCCGCAGAAGGGCAGCATCGCCATCGGGTCGAAGCGCAGCTGGCCGACCTCGCCGGCCGCGGCGGCGGTGGTCTCCGAGGACATCGTCGCGCCCATGAAGACGCCGTGCTCCCAGTCGAAGGCCTCGCTGCACCAGCGGCACCACGGTGGCGCGGCGGCCGCCGAAGAGGAAGGCGTCGATCGGCACGCCGGCCGGGTCCTCCCACTCGGGCGCGATCGACGGGCACTGCGACGGCCGGGGTGGTGAAGCGCGCGTTCGGGTGCGCGGCGGGCGTCTCGGACTCGGGCGTCCAGTCGTTGCCGTGCCAGTCGATCACGTGCTCCGGCGGCTCGCCGGTCATGCCCTCCCACCAGATGTCGCCGTCGTCGGTCTTGGCGCAGTTGGTGAAGATCGAGTTGCGCTCGATCGTGTCCATCGCGTTCGGGTTGGTCTTGTGGCTGGTGTTCGGGGCGACGCCGAAGAAGCCGGCCTCGGGGTTGACCGCGTAGAGGCGGCCGTCCTCGCCGAACTTCATCCAGGCGATGTCGTCGCCGACCGTCTCGACCTTCCAGTCGGGCAGGGTCGGGACCAGCATCGCCAGGTTGGTCTTGCCGCAGGCCGAGGGGAAGGCGCCGGTGACGTACTTCGACCTTGCCCTCGGGCGAGGTGAGCTTGAGGATCAGCATGTGCTCGGCCAGCCAGCCCTCGTCGCGCGCCATCGCCGAGGCGATCCGCAGCGCGAAGCACTTCTTGCCGAGCAGGGCGTTGCCGCCGTAGCCGGAGCCGTAGGACCAGATCTCGCGGGTCTCCGGGTAGTGGACGATGTACTTGTTGTCCTCGTTGCAGGGCCAGGCGACGTCCTCGACGCCCTCGGTCGAGCGGCATGCCCGACCGAGTGCACGCAGGGGACGAACTCGCCGTCGTCGCCGAGCACGTCGAGCGCGCCCTTGCCCATCCGGGTCATGATCCGCATGTTGATGGCGACGTAGGCGGAGTCGGTGAGCTGGACGCCGATGTGGGCGATCTCCGAGCCGAGCGGGCCCATCGAGAAGGGGACCACGTACATCGTGCGGCCGCGCATCGAGCCCTTGAAGAGGCCGTTCAGCTTCTCGCGCATCTCGGCCGGGGTCGCGCCAGTTGTTGGTCGGGCCGGCGTCGGCCTCGTTCTCGGAGCAGATGAAGGTGCGGTCCTCGACCCGGGCGACGTCGGCGGGGTCGGAGAGGGCGAGGTAGGAGTTCGGGCGCTTGGCGTCGGAGAGCTTCTCGAAGGTGCCGGCGTCGATCAGGGTCTGGGCCAGGGGGTCGTACTCCTCGGCCGAGCCGTCGCACCAGTGGATCGCGTCCGGCTGGGTCAGCGCGGCGATCTCGCCGACCCAGGCGAGCAGTTTGGCGTGGGTGGTCGGCGCCGCGGGGGGGGCCGTGGTCAGGTCGCTCATTCGCCTCTCTCTGTGTCTATTTCTTCGGTTTGAGGCCGACGAAACCGACGTCGGCGTCCTTGTTGAGGATCTTCAAAGTCGCAACTTTTTGCGAGCCATCGGAGAAAATCACCGTACAAGTGAACGTCTCACCCGCCTCGACCTTTTGATCGGAGGGGCAATCGACGCTCTTAATCTTGGCATGAAGGGCTTTCTGGAGGTCGCTCTGGACCGCTCCCTCGATCTTCACGTGGTCGATCACGGTTTCCCCGCAGCCGGCGGCGGCAAGGCCGAGAACGAGCAGCACAAGGGCCGCGGCACCGCGGATGGAGAACTTCATCTGCCTCCCTCGGGGGACGGGACTCACCGGCGGGAGTATCCCAAGCGGGGACGACACTCCGGCCGGATCGGCCGTTGGATAGGGTTCCGCGCCGCATGAGGTTCTACGAGTTCGAGGCGCGGAAGATCGTCGAGCTGGCCGGCATCCCGGTCACCAAGTACGGCTTCTGCACGACCGCCGCTGAGGCCCGCGAGGCCGCCGAGGAGATCGGCGGTCCCGTCGTGATCAAGTCCCAGGTGCTCTCCGGCGGGCCGGATGAAGGCCGGCGGCGTCAAGTTCGCCGACACGCCCGAGGAGGCCGCGGCCCACGCCGAGGACATCCTCGAAGCTGGAAATCAACGGCCACATGCCCGCGCGGCGTCCTCGTCGACCCCAAAGCCGAGGTCAAGCAGGAGTACTACGCCAGCGTCGTCTGGGACGGCACCGCGAAGAAGCCGCTGATGCTGTTCAGCGACATGGGCGGGATCGACATCGAGGAGGTCGCCGAGACCCACCCCGACCACGTCGGCAGAGGCCACGTCTCCAACCTCTTCCCGATCCCCGACTTCGAGGCCAAGCAGGTGATCGCCGCCACCGGCGTCACCGGCTCGCAGCTGAACCGGGCGACCCCGATCCTCGCCAAGCTGGCCCGCCTCTTCCGCGACAACGACATGACCCTGGCCGAGATCAACCCGCTGGCCGAGCTCACCGACGGCAGCTTCGTCGCCCTCGACGCCCACATGGAGATGGAGGACGAGGCGGTCGGCCGCCAGAAGGGCCTGCTGCGCAAGCAGCTCGAGATCGCCGAGGACGACACCCGCGAGACCTACGAGCCCTCCGACTTCGAGCGCAACGTCGCCGCGATCGACGCCGCCGACCACCGCGGCGTGATCCAGGGCAAGGACCACGGCTTCGAGGGCAACCTCGGCCTGGTGATCGGCGCCGGCGGCGGCTCGCTGACCCTGACCGACGCCGTCCGCAGCCAGGGCGGCAAGCCGGCCAACTACTCCGAGATCGGCGGCAACCCCTCCGTCGCCAAGGCCTGCGGCCTGGCCAAGGAGGTCCTGGAAAAGGACGGGGTCGAGAAGATCGCGGTGATGATGTCGATCGTCTCCAACACCCGGGTCGACATCGTCGCCCGCGGCGTCATCAAGGCCTGCCTCGAGCTCGGCAAGGACCCGGGCGAGACGATCGCGATCTTCCGCATCCCCGGCGCCTGGGAGGACGAGGGCTTCAAGATCCTCGAGCGCTACGGGGTCGAGACCTGCGACCGCTCGGTCTCCCTCTGGGAAGCCGCCGGCCGCGCCGTCGCCAAGATCCAGGGGGCGCCGGCATGAGCATCCTCCTCAACAAGGACACGACCTTCATCGTCCAGGGGATCACCGGCCGCGAGGCGGTCAACCTCACCCGCGAGTGCCTCGACTACGGCTCCAAGGTCGTCGGCGGCGTCACCCCCGGCCGCAAGGGCCGCGAGGTCCACGGCGTCCCGGTCTTCGACACCGTCGCCCAGGCGGTCGAGCACCACGGCGCCCCGATCGACGGCTCCGTCGTCACCGTCCCCCCCGCCTTCACCAAGGACGCCGTGCTCGAGGCGATCGTCAACGGCATCAAGCTGATCGTGATCGTCACCGAGCGCATCCCGCGCCGCGACGTCGCCCAGATGGTCGAGCTGGCGAACATGCACGGCGCCCGCATCATCGGCCCCAACTGCCTCGGCCTGATCGTCCCCGACGTCTGCAAGATGGGCGGCATCGGCGGCCCCGCCAAAGACGCCGCCAAGGCCTACGCCCCCGGCCCGGTCGGCGTGATGAGCCGCTCCGGCGGGATGACCACCGAGATCTCCTCTTCGCTGACCCAGGCCGGCCTCGGCGTCTCCACCGCCGTCTCGATCGGCGGCGACGCGATCATCGGCTCCGCCTACGCCGAGCTGATGCCCTACTTCGAGGCCGACGAGGAGACGCAGGCGATCGTCATCTACACCGAGCCCGGCGGCCGCATGGAGGCCCAGCTCTCCGAATGGGTCGCCGACAACGACAGCCGCCTGCCGATCGTCGCCTTCATGGCCGGCAAGTTCATGGACGACGAGGAGATGAAGGGGATGAGCTTCGGCCACGCCGGCACGATCGTCGAGGGCAAAGAGGACACGGCGACCGAGAAGATCGCCCGCCTCGAAGCCGCCGGGATCCGCGTCGTCGAGCGGATCGACGAGATCCCCGACGCCGTCAAGGAGAAGCTGGGGGCGGCAGCCTGATGGCCGAGCGGCTGAACAAGGTCTTCATCGACGTCGAGGTCGACGCCTCCGTCGCCGGCGACGCCGCCCTCGCCGCCAAGCTCGAGGAAGTCTGCCCCGTCGACATCTTCAAGGGCACCGACGCCGGGGTCGAGATCGTCGAGAAGAACCTCGACGAGTGCGTCCTCTGCAAGCTCTGCATCGAAGCGGCTCCGGCGGGCACCGTGCACGTCAAGAAGCTCTACGACGGCACCGAGCTCAGCTAACCGGCCATCAGGCGAGCGGGTCTGGGCCACCGGACACGCGTCAGAGCCCCGACCGAGCTTCCGCGGTTCGCTGTCCACCCATGCCGTGGAAAAGGAACCGCGGAACGGAGCGCAGGGGCAGAAACAGACTTCGCGCGGTTCCGTACACACCGATTTGGAGGAAACGGAACCGCGGAACTTCGTCGGGAGGTGGCGGTGGGTAAGGCCCGCTGCCCAGCCGGCGCCCGAGCAAGGGCGGCGGTCAGGCGGCCGTTGCGGCGGCGAGGAGCAGCGCTCCCGACTCGACCAGCATCTGCGCTTCCTCGCGCAGGCGCTCGGGGATGACGACCATCGCCGCCAGCTCGTCCAGCAGCGCCGCGTCCCCCTCGATCTCGACCCCGGGCACGCCGGCGGGGCCGGCGACGACCGCCGCCAGCACCTCGATCGGGGTGCCGGAGAGGGTCAGGCCGGGCTCGCCGGTGCCGCCGCGAGAGCCGGCGATCCAGCCGTCGCGGGCGCGCAGGGCGTAGCTCTCGCCCTCGGTGCTCAGGCCGAGGTCGAAGCTCGCGGACGGCGGCGGCTGCAGGATCACCCGCAGCGCGTTGGGCAGCGAGGACGGCGCCAGCCCGACCACGTCCTCGGCCTTCTGCAGCTCCATCCCCCAGCGGGCCAGCTCGATCAGCGGCCGTTCGAGGCCGCGGCCGAGCTCGGTCAGCTCGTAGACGGTGGCGGCGACCGGAGCGGTCAGCTCGCGGCGGCCGACGACGCCGTCCGCCTCGAGGTCGCGCAGCCGCTTGGTGAGGACGTCGGTCGGGGCGCCGCCGACGGCGCGGGCGAGGTCGCTGAAGCGCAGCGGGCCCAGCATCAGCTCGCGGACGATCAGCAGCGACCAGCGCTCGCCGACGCTGTCGAGGGCAAAGGCGAGGCTGCACGGCTGTCCGTATTCCCGGCTCACTGCGCCCATTCTAACAGGCTGAGTTTGAATTTCAAAGCGGATACTTTGAAATCTGGTACGGTGCCGCCGCGATGACCCGGATCGCCGACCTCACCTGGAAGCACCCCAAGCTCGTCCTCTCCCTGGTCGGCGTCTTCGCCCTGCTCGCCGTCGCCTTCGGTCACGACGTCGAGCACCACCTCAAGGCCGCCGGCTTCACCGACCCCTCCTCCGAGAGCGAGCGGGCGACCAACCTCCTCACCGGCGCCCTCGGCTACGACGCCAACCCCGGCATCGTCCTCGTCGTCCGCGCCCCCGGCGGCGGCAAGCTCGACACCGACCAGCCCGGTCGTGCGCCGCGAGGTCGGCCGGCTCAGCGACGAAGTCGCAAGGGCGCGGTACGTCGGCCGCGTCGTCGACCCCCTGCGCGACCGCCGTGCCGGAGCCGAGCTGATCGCCGCCGACGGCCGCTCGCTGGTCGTCCTCGGCTACCTCTCCACCGCCGACCGCGAGGACGCCGGCGGCATCGCCGCCGAAGCCGTGCAGCCAGCGGTTGACCGCAGCCGGCTCGACGTGGCGATGGGCGGCTACGCGCCCAGCTTCAACGAAGTCAACGACCAGACCAAAACCGACCTGACCAAGGCCGAGCTGATCGCCTTCCCGCTGCTGGCGCTGCTGCTCCTGATCGTCTTCCGCGGCGTCGTCGCCGCCGCGATCCCGCTGCTGATCGGCGGCATCTCGATCGTCGGCACCCTGCTGGTGCTGCGGATCATGTCGACCTTCGTCGACACCTCGGTCTTCGCGCTCAACATCGCCACCGGGCTCAGCCTCGGGCTGGCGGTCGACTACGCGCTGCTGCTGGTCTCGAGGTACCGGGAGGAGATCGCCGCCGGCGGCGCCACCCGCGAGGCCCACCGCCGCACCGTCGTCACCGCCGGGCGCACCGCCCTCTTCTCCGGCTTCACCGTCGCCGCGGCGATGGCGGCGCTGGTGATCCTGCCGCAGCGCTTCCTCTACTCGATCGCCGTCGCCGGCGCCTCGGTCGGGATCCTCTCGGCGGTGATCGCGATCCTCGTCGTGCCCTCGATGCTGGCCCTGCTCGGGACCCGGATCGACGCTCTCTCGATCCGCCGCGGCCCGGCCGTCTCCGACGAGTCCGGCGGCTGGTACCGGCTCGCCCGCGGCGTCATGCGGCGCCCGATCCTCGTCGCCCTCGCCAGCTCGGCGCTGCTGCTGGCCTGCGCCGCGCCGCTGCTGTGGACGACCCTGACCGGGCCCAGCGCCCAGGCGGTGCCGCCGGGCAAGCCCTCCTACGAAGCCAACAGCTACGCCGAAGCCCACTACCCGCGCGACCTCACCGAGGCGGTCACGGTCACCGTCGACGGCGCCGCCGGGCCAGCTCAGCTCGCCGCCTTCCAGCGCCGGATCATGGGAGTCGACGGCGTCGTCCGCGGCACCCCCTTCGCCCGCGCCTCGAAGCAGGTCGCCTACGCCAACTTCGCCCTCGACGAGAAAGCGCTGGCCGAAGGCGCGCAGGACAGCGTCGAGGCGATCCGGGCGCTGGCGCCGCCCCGCGCCACCGCCGCCCTCGTCTCCGGCAACACCGCCGGCTTCATCGACCAGAAGCAGAGCCTGACCGAGCACCTGCCGCTGCTGGTCGCGATCATCTGCGCGACCACGCTGATCCTGCTCTTCCTCCTCACCGGCTCGGTGATCCTGCCGCTGAAGACGCTGCTGATGAACGCGATGACGCTGGGGGCGACGCTCGGCATCCTCGTCCTCGCCTTCCAGGACGGCTGGCTCGACGGCCTCTTCGCCTACAGCGGCCCCTCGGCGATCGAGGTGACCAGCCTGGTCTTCCTCTTCGCCGTGATCTTCGGCCTCGCCACCGACTACGCGGTGCTGGTGATGGCGCGGATCAAAGAGCAGCACGACGCTCGGCGAGAGCAACGAGGAGGCGGTCGCGATCGGCATCGCCCGCACCGGCCGCGTGATCACCGCCGCCGCCCTGATGATCGCCGTCGTCTTCCTCGCCTTCGGCGTCAGCTCCGTCTTCTTCATGAAGCAGATCGCGGTCGGCATGGCCGTCGGCGTCCTCCTCGACGCCACCGTCGTCCGCGCCCTCCTCGTCCCCGCCCTGATGCGCCTGCTCGGCGAGTGGAACTGGTGGGCACCGGCCCCCCTCCGCCGCCTCCAGCTTCGTTTCGGTTTCTCCGAGGCCTGACTTCTCCCAAAGCAGCGCCTACCGGGTCGGCGCGCCGCAAGGCGCGTTCCGGCCCGCGCCCCCAGAACCACGACGACCCGCCTGAGGGGCGGGTCGTGCGATGAGGAGGAGCTACCCCCGAACTGCTGAAAACCGGGAGTCCGGAGTCAGCGCTCCGGATGGGGTTCGAGTCCCCCGCTTTTCCGCAGGGTCTCGCCAAGGACGTGGGCAGTTGACGGGGGCGCGACGGTCAAGCGCCAGCGAGTAGCTCTCGCCCCGCTGTCGACTCCACGTCTGCGGCACAGACTCAATACCGCTGGAAATCCCTTCTACAGAGAAGGGATATACGTGACGTGCATCACATTACTGGTATATAAATTTATATCCGGGTAACGTGTACACCGATGGATGCATCGGTTGCCAGATCGCGCCTTCCCCGCGAGGACCGGATGGAGCAGACGCTGCTTGCGGCGCATGCGCTGTTCGCCGAGCGGGGCTACGCGGCGGTGAAGATGGACGAGATCGCGGCCTCGGTCGGGGTCACCAAGCCGCTGCTCTACAACTACTTCGGCAACAAGGAGCAGCTCTACATCACCTGCATGGAGCGGGCCGGCGACTCGCTGACGGCGACGGTCGCCGAGGCGGTCGCCGACAGCGCCAGCCCCGGCGACGCGCTTGGGGCCGGCGTGCGCGCCTTCTTCGCCTTCCTCGACAGCGACCGCGCCGCCTGGGCGGTGCTCTTCGACGAGACCCTCCCCCGTGGCGGCGAGGTCGCCGAACGGGTCGCCGACTACCGCGGCGCGATCTCCGAGCTGGTCTCCGGCTCGATGCTGGCGCAGCTGCCGCAGGACAAACGCGACGCCGCCCGGATCGAGATCGAGGCCCTCTCCACCGCCCTGCTCGGCGCCGCCGAGGCGCTCGCCCGCTGGTGGCTGCGGACCGAGGAGATCGGCGCCGGCGAGGCCGCCGAGCTGTTGATCTCGACGATCGAGCCCGGCCTGCGTGCCCGCTCGGGCTCCCCCACTTCCAACACCCCCGAAAAAGGACCCACCAACTCATGAACAGCAAAACCCGCCGGGTTGCCGTCGTCGGCGGCAACCGGATCCCGTTCGCGCGCTCCAACAGCGTCTACTCGCACGCGTCCAACCAGGACATGCTCACCGCCGCCCTCGACGGGCTGATCGACCGCTTCAACCTCGACGGCGAGGCCCTCGGCGAGGTTGCCGGCGGCGCCGTGCTCAAGCACTCCCGCGACCGCGACCTGGCCCGCGAGAGCGTGCTCAGCACCCGGCTCGCCCCGGAGACCCCCGCCTACGACGTCCAGCAGGCCTGCGGGACCGGGCTGGAGACGACGATCCTCGTCGCCAACAAGATCGCCCTCGGCCAGATCGACTCCGGCATCGCCTGCGGCGCCGACACCACCTCCGACGCCCCGATCGCGCTCAACGAGCAGCTGCGCGAGACCCTGCTCGACGCCAACCGCCAGCGCTCGACCCTGGGCAAGCTGCGCACGCTCGCCAACGTCCGCCCGGGCCACATCGTGCCTGCGGTCCCCCGCAACGAGGAGCCGCGCACCGGCCTCTCGATGGGCGAGCACTGCGCGATCATGGCGACCGAATGGGAGATCGGCCGGACCGAGCAGGACGAGCTCACCCTGGCCAGCCATGAGAACCTCGCCGCCGCCTACGAGCGCGGCTTCCTCGACGACCTGATCACCCCCTACCTGGGCCTGGAGCGCGACCAGAACCTGCGCCCGGGCTCCAGCCTGGAGAAGCTGGCGAAGCTGAAGCCGGTCTTCGGCGGCCCCGAGGGGACGATGACCGCGGCCAACTCGACCCCGCTCAGCGACGGCGCCTCGGCGGTGCTGCTGGCCTCCGAGGAGTGGGCGAAGGAGCGCGGCCTGCCGATCCTCGCCTACATCTCCGAGGGCCAGACCGCGGCCGTCGACCACGTACACAAGCGCGAAGGACTGCTGATGGCGCCCGCCTACGCGATGCCGACGATGCTCGATCGGGCGGGCCTGAAACTGCAGGACTTCGACTACTACGAGATCCACGAGGCCTTCGCGGCGCAGGTGCTGTGCACGCTCAAAGCCTGGGAAGACGCCGAGTTCTGCAAGGAGAAGCTGGGCCGCGACAAACCGCTCGGCAAGATCGACCGCAAGAAGCTCAACGTCAACGGCGGCTCGCTGGCCGCCGCCCACCCGTTCGCGGCGACCGGCGGCCGCATCGTCGCCGGCCTCGCCAAGCAACTGCACGAAGACGGCAAGGGCCGCGGCGTCATCAGCATCTGCGCCGCCGGCGGCCAGGGCGTCGTCGCCATCCTCGAGAGCGCTGGAGGCAGCAAATGAGCGATCGCTATTCACAGGTAGTCAACGCACCGCTGGTCTCGACCGTCGCCAAGCAGCTGGGGCTGCCGCAGCCGGTCAGCCTCGACCGCTACGAGGAGGGCGCCCCGGTCGTGGCCGGGCCTGTCCTCAGCGGCGCCGCCCCCGGCGGCCGGCTCGACAAGTACCTGCCCGGCTTCCTCGACTCGATCAAGGCCGAACGGGCCGGGACCGAGGGCAAGGCGAAGGCGCTGATCTTCGACGCCACCGGCATCGCCGACTCGACCGAGCTGGTCGAGCTGCAGCGCTTCTTCTACCCGGCGGTCGGCCGCCTGCAGCGCAGCGGCCGCGTCGTCGTCGTCGGCACCCCTCCGGCCGCCGCCGGCTCCGCCCGCGCCCACACCGCCCAGCGGGCGCTGGAGGGCTTCACCCGCTCGCTGGCCAAGGAGATCGGCGGCAAGGGCTCGACCGCGCAGCTGGTCTACGTCGAGAAAGGCGCCGAGGACGAGCTCGACTCGACCCTGCGCTTCCTGCTCTCGCCGCGCTCGGCCTACGTCTCCGGCCAGGTCGTCCGCGTCGGCAAAGGCGTGACCGCGACCCCCGAGCTCGACTGGGAGCGCCCGCTTGCGGGCAAGGTGGCGCTGGTCACCGGCGCCTCGCGCGGCATCGGCGCCGCGATCGCCATGACCCTGGCCCGCGACGGCGCCAAGGTCGTCGGGCTCGACATCCCGCAGGCGGTCGACGGCCTGCGCACCGTCACCGGCGAGATCGGCGGCGAGGCCCTCGGCCTCGACATCACCGCCGCGGACGCCCCCGAGCGGATCGTCTCGCACTTCGCCAAGGGCGGCGTCGACATCGTCGTCCACAACGCCGGCGTGACCAAAGACCGCACGCTGGCGAAGATGCCGGAAGAGCGCTGGGCGCAGCTGATGGAGATCAACCTCTCCTCCGAGGAGCGCATCAACGACGCCCTGCTCGACGGCAAACGGCTCAACGCCAACGGCCGCATCGTCGGCGTCTCCTCGATGGCGGGGATCGCCGGCAACAACGGCCAGACCAACTACGCCGCCTCCAAGGCCGGCGTGATCGGGATGGTCGAATCGATGGCGCCGGAGCTGGCCAAGCGCAAAGCGACGATCAACGCCGTCGCCCCCGGCTTCATCGAGACGAAGATGACGGCGGCGATGCCGATCGGCCCGCGCGAAGCCGGCCGCCGGCTCGCCAGCCTCAGCCAGGGCGGCCTGCCGGTCGACGTCGCCGAGACGATCGCCTGGTTCGCCAGCCCCGCCTCGACCGGCGTCAACGGCAACACCGTCCGCGTCTGCGGCCAGAGCCTGCTGGGGGCATGACGGTGGCAACCCGCACCCTCGAGGGCTCCCCCAGCATCCTGCCGCTCTACGCCCGCGCCGCGGCACCGATGATCCCCGGCGCCTCGCTGCTGCCGTTCGTTCCCGGCGGCGGCGGTGAGATCCCCGAGCTCGACCTGAGGTTGGAGGGCGTCGTCGCCGACCCGGCCGACGTCGCCGCCTACGCCAAGGTCTGCGGCTTCGCCCTGCGCGACAGCCTCCCCGTCACCTACCCCCACGTGCTCGCCTTCCCGCTGCACATGGCGGTGATGGCCGATGGCGGCTTCCCGTTCGGGGCGGTCGGCCTGGTCCACGTCGAGAACCGGATCGAGCAGCACCGGCGCATCGGCATCGGCGAGGAGCTGGCGATCCGCGTCCGCCCGACCAAGCTCACCCCCCACCCCAAGGGCCAGACCTTCTCTCTGCTGACCGAAGTCACCGTCGACGACGAGCTCGTCTGGCAAAGCACCAGCACCATGCTGCGCCGCGGCAAGCCCCAACAGCCCGCCGATGGGCCGAAAAGTCGAGCTGAGGACGACAAATCGGCCCATCGGCTGGGGGTTGGGAGCGATGTGGGCGCCAGCGCGGAGTGGAAGCTCGGGGGTGACCTCGGGCGGCGCTACGCCAGCGTGTCCGGCGACCGCAATCCGATCCACATGCACTCGCTGACCGCGAAGCCGCTCGGCTTCCCGGGGGCGATCGCGCACGGGATGTGGACCAAGGCCCGCTGCCTGGCGGCGCTCGACAGCCGCCTGCCCGACGCCTTCGCGGTCGCGGTGCGCTTCCGCAAGCCGATCCTGCTGCCCGCCCGCGTCGAGTTCGCCAGCGCCACCGAGGGCGACGACATCGCCTTCTCCGTGCGCGACGCCAAGCGCCAGACCCCTCACCTCGACGGCCGCGTAACGCCGCTCGACGAACCCAATTCCAAAGCCAAGACCGGGAGGAAGTCAAAGTGACCACCACCATCGACAGCGAGAAGAGCGCCAGCGTCGCCGAGCGCGGCATGGGCTTCGGCCTGCGGCAGCTCAACCGCCTCGCCGGATCCGACCTGCTCGACCGGATCCGGATCCGCAAGCAGGTCGAGCGCGCCCTCTTCCAGGGCACCAAGAACGGGTTCCAGACGGCGACCGCCGCCGGCCGCACCTTCAAGTCGGCGCAGCAGCTGGGCAAACCGGCGCGCCAGAAGAAGGGCAAATCAAAGGGGCTGTTCGACCTCGGCCCCGACGACGAGCAGCAGATGTTCCAGGAGGGCGGCCGCGCCTTCGCCGCCGACAAGGTCCGCCCCGCCGCCCATGACGCCGACGCCAACTGCGAGACGCCGGTGGAGCTGCTGGCGGAAGCCACCGAGCTCGGCGTCAACATGCTCGGCGTTCCCGAGGAGCTCGGCGGCGTCATGCACGAGCAGTCCGCCGTCACCAGCGTCCTGATCGGCGAGGCCCTCGCCCACGGCGACATGGGCATCGCCTACGCCGCCCTCGCCCCCGGCGCCGTCGCCACCGCGATCGGCCTCTGGGGCAGTGCCGAGCAGGAGGCCACCTACCTGCCGGCCTTCACCGGCGAGGACGTCCCCGCGGCGGCGCTGGCGATCCTCGAGCCGCGGCCGCTGTTCGACCCGCTGAAGCTGGAGACGACCGCCAAGAAGAAAGGCGACGAGTGGATCCTGAAGGGGACCAAGTCGCTGCTGGCCCGGGCCAAGGAGTGCGAGCTGTTCCTGATCGCGGCCCAGGCCGATGAGCTTGGCGGCCCGGCTCTGTTCGTGGTCGAGTCCGGCGCCAAAGGGCTCTCGGTCGAAGCCGAGCCGGCGATGGGCCTGCGGCCCGCCGCCACCGGCCGCCTGCTGATCGAGAACGTCAAAGTCCCCGCCAGCGCCCTGCTCGGCGAGGGCGAGTTCAAGGCCAAGGACTACGTCGACTGCATCGATCGCGCCCGCATCGCCTGGTGCGGCCTCGCAACCGGCGCCGCCCAGGCCGTGCTCGACTACGTCATCCCCTACGTCAACGACCGCCAGGCCTTCGGCGAACCGATCTCCAACCGCCAGGGCGTCGCCTTCGTGGTCTCCGACATCGGCATCGAGAGCGACGGCATGCGGCTCGCCACCTACCGGGCGGCCAGCCGCGCCGACCGCGGCGAGAAGTTCGCCCGCGAGGCGGCGATCGCCCGCCGGCTCTGCGCCGGCAAGGGCATGCAGATCGGCTCCGCCGGGGTGCAGCTGCTCGGCGGCCACGGCTTCGTCAAGGAGCACCCGGTCGAGCGCTGGTACCGGGATCTGCGAGCAGCGGGCGTGATGGAGGGCGCCCTGCTCGTCTAGGCAACCGCCCGACTTCGAAGCGAAAGGCAACGATGATCAATCTCGAGATACCGAAGAAGTTCAAGCCGCTGGTCAGCCAGGGGAACCAGGTCGCGAAAGAGGTCTTCCGGCCGATCTCCCGCAAGTACGACGAGGCCGAGCACGCCTACCCGAAAGAGCTCGACATGCTGGCGTCGCTGATCGACGGCATGAACGAGGGCTCCGACATGGGCGGCGCCGGTGCCGCCGGCGTCCGCCGCGAGAAGAGCGACGACGGCGAGAACCGCAACGGCTCCAACCTCTCCACCGTGCTCGGCATCATCGAGCTCTGCTGGGGCGACGTCGGCCTGCTGCTCTCGATGCCGCGCCAGGGCCTCGGCAACTCCGCGATCGCCTCGGTGGCGACCGAGGAGCAGCTGAAGCACTACGGCGGCAAGTGGGCGGCGATGGCGATCACCGAGCCGGAAGCCGGCTCGGACTCGGCCGCGATCCGCACCACGGCCGAGGTCGACGGCGACGAGTACGTCCTCAACGGCGAGAAGATCTTCGTCACCTCGGGCGACCGCGCCGACCTGATCGTGGTCTGGGCGACGCTCGACCGCGCCAAGGGGCGGGCGGCGATCAAGTCGTTCATCGTCGAGCGCGACAACCCGGGCCTGAAGCTGGACCGGCTCGAGCACAAGCTCGGGATCCGCGCCTCCGACACCGCCAACTTCACCCTGCAGGACTGCCGGGTGCCAAAAGAGGCGCTGCTCGGCGACCCCGAGGTGAAGGAGAAAGGCTTCGCCGGGGTGATGGAAACGTTCGACAACACGCGGCCGCTGGTCGCGGCGATGGCGGTCGGCGTCGCCCGGGCGGCGCTGGAGGAGACCCGCAAGCAGCTGAAGGCGGCCGGGGTCACGGTCGACTACTCGGCCCCCGCCCTCTCCCAGTCCGCCGCCGCGGCGCGCTTCCTCGAGATGGAGGCCGACTACGAGGCGGCCTGGCTGCTGACCCTGCAGGCGGCCTGGATGGCCGACAACAGCAAGCCGAACTCGCTGCAGGCCTCGATGGCCAAGGCCAAGGCCGGCCGCGCCTGCGTCGACATCACGCTCGGCTGCGTCGAGCTCTGCGGCAGCGTCGGCTATACCGAGCACGAGCTGCTCGAGAAGTGGGCGCGGGACGCGAAGATCCTCGACCTCTTCGAGGGGACCCAGCAGATCCAGCTGCTGATCGTGGCGAGGCAGTTGCTCGGGAAGAGCTCTTCCGAACTTCGGTAGCCAGGCGAAGAGAGCGGGCCGGGGGTCCCTCCCCCAGAAGCCGTCGCGCAGCTGGGTCGCTGGTCAGGGCTCTTGCGCGGTTCCCTGAGCTTCTGTGGGAGGGACCCCCGGCCCGCTTGCATTAGACAGACTCCCGCTTCGTGAATCTGATCGAGGATCTGATGGAGCGGTCGCCGGCTTCGCGGCTGGGGATCGTTGCTGTAGATGCGGAAGCGAATAGGCGGGACTGGTATTTCGGCGAATTGATCGCTTGCTCCGCCGGACTTTCGGGCGCCTTCGCCGCGCGCGGCGTCAAGCGCGGAGACGTGGTGATGACTCTCGTCGGCAACCGGATCGAGTGGGTGCTGACGCTGCTCGCCTGCTGGCGGATGGGGGCGGTGGCGCTGCCGTGCAACACGCAGCTGCGGCGGCACGACCTCGAGCACCGGGTCGCCGCGGCGGATCCCAGGCTCTGCGTCGGCGAGGAAGCGCTGCTGGCGGAGCTACCCGAGGGGGTGGCGACGATGGACATGGCCGCGGTCGCCGCGGTCCTCGACGAGGATCGTCCGCAGGAGACGCCGGCCCCGATCGAAGCGATGGGCCCCGAGGATCCCGCCCTGATCGTCTTCACCTCCGGCACCACCGGCGAGCCGCGCGGGGTCGTGCACGCCTACCGCTACCTATTCGGCCAGGAGATCCAGGCCACGCATTGGTTCGGCTCGCGCCAGGGTGACCTCGCCTGGTGCACCACGGCTACCGGCTGGTCGAAGTCGGCCCGCAACGTCTTCCTCGCCCCCTGGCTGACCGGCGCCGCCGCGGTCATCCACGACGGCCGTTTCGACCCGGCCGAGCGGCTCGACTTCGCCGCCGCGCTCGGCGTCAACGTGCTCTGCCAGGCGCCGACCGAGTACCGGATGCTGGCCAAGCGCACGAACCTGCGCCAGCTGCCGAAGCTGCGGCGGATGGTCTCCGCCGGCGAGCCGCTGGACCCGGAGACGATCGCCGCCTTTCGCGAGGCAACCGGCCTGGAGCCGGCCGACGGCTACGGCCAGACCGAGACCGGCCAGGTCACCGGCAACCTCGCCGGCGAGCCGGTGCGCCAGGGCTCGATGGGCCGGCCGCTGCCGGGAATCGAGACGCGCATCGAGGCGCCCGACGGCGAGACGGGCGTCGGCGAACTGCAGCTGCGCGCCGCCTCCTCCCCCACCTTCTTCAGCCGCTACCTCGACGGCGAGCGCTTCGAGGGCGAGTGGTGGGCGACCGGCGACCTCGTCCGCGCCGACGCCGACGGCTACCTCTTCTTCGAGGGCCGCGACGACGACATCATCCTCTCCTCCGGCTACCGGATCGGCCCCTTCGAGGTCGAGTCGGCGCTGCAGTCGCACCCGGCCGTGGCCGAGGCCGCCGCGGTCGCCGCCCCCGACCGCGAGCGCGGCTCCGTCGTCCGCGCCGTCGTCGTCGCCCGCGATCGCGAGCCCGGGGAGGAGCTGGCCCGCGAGCTGCAAGAGCACTGCAAGCGCGTCGCCGCCCCCTACAAGTTTCCCCGCGTCGTCGAGTTCGTCGCCGAGCTGCCGAAGACCAGCAGCGGCAAGATCAAGCGGGCGCAGCTGCGGCAGGAGTAACCTGGGCCCGTGGCCACCACCGAGGCAACCGACGCGGCGATCGTCGCCCGCGCCTACTTCGAGACGGTCGGCCGCCGCGACCTCGACGCGATGACCGAGTTCTACGTGCCCGGCGGCGTCGGCGAGATCTACGGCCTGGTCCGGCTCGAGGCGCCGACCAGCTACCGCGCCTGGTTCGGCGACCTCTTCCGCGCCTTCCCCGACTTCGAGATGGAGATCGTCGAGATCGTCGCCGAGGGGGAGAAAGCGGCGGTGCGCTGGCGCGCCGAGGGCAGCTTCAGCGGCACGGCGAACTTCGAAGGCCTGGCGCCGAACGGTGCCCGGGTCAACGTCCAGGGCTGCGACGTCCTCACCGTCCGCGACGGCCGCATCCATCACAACGACGCCTACATGAACGGCGCCGAAATGATGCGCCAGCTCGGCGCCCTGCCACCGGTGGGATCGGCGCCCGAAAAGGCGATGACCGCGGCGCTGAACCTGAAGACGCGCGTCAGCGCCTGGATCGCGTCCCGGCGCGGCTGAAGCTCTCCGCGCCGCCGGCCCCAGCCGGCTAAACGGCCTCGGGCAGCAGGCCCTCGGCCGAGTCGACCGGTCTCCCCAGGTGGTAGCCCTGGGCCATGTCGACGCCGTACTCGCGCAGCATTCGCGTCGTCTCGTCGTCTTGGACGAACTCGGCGATCGTCGTCTTGCCGAGCCCGCGGGCGATCTCGACGATCGCCTTCACGGTCAGCTGATCGGCGTCGTTGCGCGGCATGTCGCGGATGAAGGCGCCGTCGATCTTGATCACGTCGAAGGGGATCGTCTTCAGGTAGTGGAAGGGGCTGAAGCCGGCGCCGTAGTCGTCGATCGCGACTTCGCAGCCGAACTCGGTGAGGCGGTCGGCGAAGCCGGCGGCGGTCGCGTAGTCCTCGACCTGGGCGGTTTTGGTGATCTCGAAGGTGCAGCGGCCGGGGTCGGCGTCGCCCTCGTCGAGACGGCGCTCGATGAACTCCAGCACCGAGATGTCGGTCAGGGAGGCGCCGGAGAGGTTGACGTGGAGGGAGACCGGCTCGCCGGCGCGCTCGCGCTCGGCCAGCATCTCCAGGGCGCGGGCGACCACCCAGCGGTCCAGCTCCTGCACCATTCCCGAGCGCTCGGCGGTCTCGATGAAGGAGGCGGCCGGCAGCAGCTCGCCGTCCTCGCCGGTCATTCGCAGCAGCAGCTCGTAGCGCTCGATCCCGCCGGAGGCGAGGCTGCGGATCGGCTGCGTGGCGAGGCTGAGGCGGTCGTTGGTGAGCGCGTCGCGAATCCTGGCGCTGGTCGTCTGCGCCCGCCGCGGCTCGCGCCTGGGCTGGTCGGGGTCCTCGAAGAGGGCGATCCGGTCGCGTCCCTCCTCCTTGGCCCGGTACATCGCCTGGTCGGCCGCGACCAGCACCGCCTCGGAGCCGGCGTCGCGCTTGCCGCCGAACATGGTGATGCCGACGCTGATCGTCGCCATCCCCAGCTCGGAGTCCGTCGGGAAGCCCTCCGCCACTTGGGACCTGAGGTCCTCCCCGAGCTGCAGCGCGCCGGCGACGTCGGCCTGCGGCACCAGCACCGCGAACTCGTCGCCGGAGAGGCGGGCGACGATGTCGGTGGTCCGCACCCGCTCGCGCAGGATCCCGGCCACCCGGCGGATCAGGTTGTCGCCGGACTGGTGCCCGAGCCGGTCGTTGACCTGCTTGAGACCGTCGATGTCGATGATCATCACCGCGCCCTGGCCGCCGTAGCGGGCGGTGAAGGAGACATAGCGATCGAGCTTGGCGCGGAAGCAGCGCCGGTTCAGGAGCCCAGTCAGCGAGTCGTGGTCGGCCAGGTAGCGCAGTTCGGCCTCGGTTCTCTCGGCCTTGGCCAGCGCCCCCTCCAGCGTCGCGCGGTCATCGTCGGCGAGCTTCCGAAGCACCGCTTCCACGGCCGGATCGCGGTTTTGGGGGGTGTCTGGGTTCTCCACCAGCGGAAGGTATTCGTTTGCCGCGACACCGTCGCGATGAATCGAGGCATTTCCGCCAGGGGACTTGAATTTCGGCGACGCACCCGGCCCAATAATGAGCGCCTGCACCCATCTGGATAGGCTGAAAAACGAATGAGCAACCGACTCGCCGGGGAGACCAGCCCGTACCTGCTCCAGCACCGCGAGAACCCGGTCGACTGGTACCCGTGGGGCCCGGAGGCACTTGAACGGGCCCGGAGGAGGACCGGCCGATCCTGCTCTCGGTCGGCTACTCGGCCTGCCACTGGTGCCACGTGATGGAGCGCGAGTCCTTCGAGGACGAGGCCATCGCCGCCTACATGAACGAGCACTTCGTCTGCGTCAAGGTCGACCGCGAGGAGCGGCCCGACGTCGACGCGATCTACATGGAGGCGGTGCAGTCGATGACCGGCCACGGCGGCTGGCCGATGACCGTCTTCCTCGACCCCGAGGGCGTGCCCTTCTACGGCGGCACCTACTTCCCGCCCGACGAGAGCCGCGGCATGCCGAGCTTCCGGATGGTGATGGAAGCGGTCGTCGACGCCTTCGAGCGCAGGCGCGAGGAGATCCGCGAGCGCGCCGCCGGCACCCGCGAGCGGCTGGGCGCGGTCGGGGCGATCGAGCCCAGCCCCGAGCCGCCCGAGGCGGCGCAGCTGGAGGCGGCGATCGCGAAGCTGCGCCTCGACGCCGACATGCGGCGCGGCGGCTTCGGCGGCGCCCCCAAGTTCCCGCCCGCCTCGGCCCTGGAGCTGCTGCTGGCCCGCGGCGAGCGCGAGATCGTCGAGCG
The DNA here is from genome assembly GCA_963829445.1 of uncultured Solirubrobacterales bacterium. Taxonomy (GTDB): domain Bacteria; phylum Actinomycetota; class Thermoleophilia; order Solirubrobacterales; family 70-9; genus VAYN01. The sequence goes on from CAWHIW010000020.1 coordinate 311,572, forward strand.
CACCCTCGACGCGATGGCGGCCGGCGGCATCTACGACCAGCTCGGCGGCGGCTTCGCCCGCTACTCGGTCGACGCCGACTGGCTCGTCCCCCACTTCGAGAAGATGCTCTACGACAACGCCCTGCTCGCCCGCGCCTACCTGCACGGCTGGCAGGCGCTCGGCCACGAGCGCTACCGGCGCGTCTGCGAGGGGACCCTGGACTGGATGCTGCGCGAGATGCGCGGCCCCGAGGGCGGCTTCTACTCGGCCCTCGACGCCGACTCCGAGGGCGAGGAGGGCCGCTTCTACGTCTGGACGCCGGAGCAGATCCGCGCGGTGCTCGCCGCCGACCAGAACGCCGCCGGCTTCTCCGCCCAGCAGGTGGACGACCTGATCGAGTTCTGGGGGGTCAGCGAGGGCGGGAACTTCGAGGGGGCGAGCATCCTCCACCTGGCCGGCGGAGTCGACGCGCCGGAGCCCGAGGGGCTGGCCGAGGCCCGCGGGGCCCTCTACGACGCCCGCGCCAAGCGAGTCTGGCCCGGGCTCGACGACAAGCGCCTCGCTTCCTGGAACGCGCTGGCGATCTCGGCCCTGGCCGAGGCCGGCGCCGTGCTCGGGCGCGAGGACTACCTCGACGCCGCCCGCCGCTGCGCCGACTTCGTGCTCGGCACGCTCACGGACGACCGACGGCCGCCTGCTGCGCACCTACAAGGACGGCGACGCCCGCCTCAACGCCTACCTCGAGGACCACGCCTTCCTCCTCGAAGCGCTGCTGACCCTCTACGAGGCGACCTTCGAGCCGCGCTGGTTCGAGCGCGCCCGCGCCCTCGCCGACGAGATGATCGCCCGCTTCGGCGACCCCGAGCGCGGCGGCTTCTTCTCCACCTCCGCCGACCACGAGCAGCTGATCGCCCGCCGCAAGGAGATCGGCGACCACCCGATCCCCTCCGGCAACAGCGCCGCCGCCCTCGGCCTGCTGCGCCTGGCGGCCCTGAGCGGCGAGCGCGCGTACGAGCGCCGGGCCGAGGGCGTCTTCGCCCTCTTCGCCAAGACCGCGAGCGAGCACCCGAGCTCCTTCGCCCACCTCCTTCGCGCCCTCGACTTCCATCTCTCTCCGACCGTGGAGGTCGCCCTGGTCGGCGACGACCTGGGCGAGCTGGCGGCAGCGGTCCGCGCCGGCTTCCGACCCCACCTGGTCCTCGCCGGCGGCGCCCGAGGGCAGCGCCGAGCCGCCGCTGCTGCGCGACCGCCCCGCCGTCGATGGCCGCGCCGCCGCCTACGTATGCGAGCGCTTCAGCTGCCAGGCCCCGGTGACCGGCGCCGCGGCGCTGCGCCGAGCTTCTCTAAAGGCCAGCTAAAGAATCGACCGCGATCTTTGGCAGTATGCGCCGCGTGCGCGGCTCTCTCTTCACCTTTCCAGCGGGCAAACGGGCGAAGTGGGTCGTCTTCGCGATCTGGTTCATCGGCGTCTTCATCGCCGCCGGCCCGGCCAACCTGCCCGGCAAGTTCGAAGACGCCGAAAGCAACGAGGCGACCTCCTACCTGCCCGAAAGCGCCGAATCGACCGAGGCGCTGAAGGCGACCGAAGACCTCCAGGACGGCGAAATCGCCCCCGCCGTGATCATCTACCGCCGCGAGGCCGGCCTCACCGCCGCCGACCAGCGCACGATCGCCGAAGACGTCGAGAAGATGACCTCGAAGCGGTTCCCGGGAGTCGTCCCCGACGGCGCCACCGCGGCCGCCGGCGGTAAGCACAGGACGCCCACTCGAACTCCAAGATCGACGAGCTCGGAGTCAGCGAGCCCGGCTGCGGCACCCCGATCAGCACGATCCCCGGCCAGCCCAGCGGCTACGAACCCTTCGTCGGCCCGATCTGCTCCGAAGACGGCAAGGCGGCGATCGTCAGCGCCTACATCCTCGGCAACGGCGAGGGCGATCGGATCCTCGACCCGGTCAAGTTCTGGCGCGAAGAAATCTCCGACCCCGGCGGCGGCCTCGAGGTGAAGATCACCGGCGGCGCCGGTTTCTCCGCCGACGCGATCGAAGTCTTCGAAGGGATCAACGGCACCCTGCTGCTGGCCGCGGTCAGCCTGGTGATCTTCCTCCTGATCGTGATTTACCGCTCGCCGATGTTCTTCTTCATCCCGCTCGCCGCGGTGCTGTTCGCGGAGATGCTCTCGCGCTCGATCGGCTACGGCCTGACCGAGCTCGGGGTCACGGTCAACGGCCAGTCGAGCTCGATCATGTCGGTGCTGGTGCTGGGCGCCGGGACCGACTACGCGCTGCTGCTGGTCGCCCGCTACCGCGAGGAGCTGCACCACACCGCCGACAAGTACGAGGCGATGGGGGCGGCGCTGGAATCGGCCGGGCCGGCGATCTTCGCCTCGGCCCTGACCGTGATCGCCGCCCTGCTCTGCCTGATGATCGCCAAGGTCAACGGCACCTCGGGGCTGGGGCCGATCGCGGCGATGGGCGTCGCCTGCGCCGCGCTCTCGATGCTGACCCTGCTGCCGGCGCTGCTGACGATCTTCGGCCGCCGCGCCTTCTGGCCCTTCGTCCCGCACACGCCGGAGACGGCGCCAGCCGCGCAGCTGGCCTCCGAGCGCGCGCGCCAGAAGATCGTCGACGGCTCGCGGCGCCGGGGCGCTCGCCCGTGTCGATCCTCGCCTGCATCATGTGTCTTGATGCTGCTGCGCCCTGGTCCTGCTCAACTGGCTGCTGCGCATCTTCAGCGGCCGCCGCGTCCCCTCGCTGATCTTCGGCCCGCTCGACCGCGCCTTCTTCACTCCCTACGAGATGCGTCGCCACCGGCTCGAGACGACCAGCGACGTCACCCACGGCTTCTGGGCCCGCCTCGGCCGCCGCGTCGCGATCTCGCCGCGCCGGGTCATGTTCGGCTCGATCGGCCTGCTGCTGATCCTCTGCCTCGGCTTCGCCACCTTCTCCACCGACCTGACCAGCGAAGACAGCTACCGCACCGAAGTCGACTCGACCGAAGGGCAGCACCTGCTCGACAAGAGCTTCCCCTCGGGCACCACCGCGCTGACCAACATCATCGTCCCGCGAGCGCTCCGAAGTGGCGGCGGTGCGCAAAGCGGTCGCCGGGAGTCGAGGGCGTCGAAGGCGTCTCCGGCCCGGTCGCCGAGGGGCAGCCGGGGTCCTGGTCCAGGCGGTCCTCGAACCCAACCCGTACTCGACCGAGGCCTTCGACCTGGTCGAACCGATCCGCGAGGCGACCCACTCCGCCTCCCCCGACGCCGTCGTCGGCGGTCCGACCGCGATCGAATTCGACGTCCGCGACGCCGCCAGCTGGGACTCGATCGTGATCCCGCCGATCATCCTCCTCGTCGTCTTCCTGATCCTGATCGGGCTGCTGCGGGCGGTGGTCGCGCCGCTGGTCCTGATCGGCACCGTCATCCTCAGCTTCCTGGCCGCGCTCGGGGTCGGCTACTTCTTCTTCGACTTCGTCTTCGGCTTCCCGGGCTCGGACCCGTCGCTGCCGCTCTTCGCCTTCGTCTTCCTGGTCGCGCTCGGCGTCGACTACAACATCTTCCTGATCGCCCGCGCCCGCGAGGAGACCGAGAAGCACGGCTCCGAACAGGGCATCCTGCGCGCCCTGGCGGTGACCGGCGGGGTCATCACCAGCGCCGGCATCGTCCTCGCCGGCACCTTCTCGGTGCTCGCCGTCCTCCCCCTCACCTTCCTCACCGAGCTCGGCTTCGTGGTCGCCTTCGGCGTCCTCCTCGACACCTTCCTCGTCCGCAGCGTCCTCGTGCCGGCGATCGCCCTCAGCCTCGGCGACCGCTTCTGGTGGCCCTCGGCGCTCTCGAAGCCGCGGGCCGAGCGCCCTGGCGACGACCCCGTCGCCTAGAAGGCTAAAGCGCGAACTCGCGCACTTCGTCGAGGACGACGCGGCCACCGACCTCGGCCCGGCCGTCGCCCAGCGGGTGGGCGTAGAGGACCGAGCCCTGTCCCTGGCGGATCGTCAGCGGCCTGTGGAGAGCGGCCGTGAGCATCAGCGCCGCCGATCCCGTCGCCTCGTCCTCGCCCACCCCGTCGGCGAGCGAGAAGCAGCGCGAGCGCACCACGCCGGTCTCCTCGTCGGCCCAGGCCCAGAGATAGATTTCGTCTTCGCGTCCGCCGGGCGGTCCGTCGAGCGCATCGACCTCGGCCGGCGAGCCGAGCTGGATCAGCTCCCAGGGCGGCGACCACTCGGGCCGGGCGGCGACAAAGGTCCGTTCGCCCTCCGCCCCCCGCCGCACCGCCACCTCGCCCGCTGGCGGGCGCAGCACCTCGACCGACGTCGCCCTCCCGCGCCAGCAGCCAGGCGGTGCCGACGGTCGGGTGCCCGGCGAAGGGCAGCTCCAGCCCCGGGGTGAAGATCCGGATCTCGCCGCGCGCCCGATCGTCGACGAAGACCGTCTCCGAGAAACCGAGCTCGCGGGCGACGCGCTGGCGCTCGGTGGGCGGCACCTCGGCGCCGTCGAGGAAGACGCCGAGCGGGTTGCCGCACTCGCCGTCCTCGTCGCAGAAGACCCGGAGGACGTGGAGCGTCGCCACGGTACCCCCGCCTAGAGGATCGGCAGGAAGTTTTCGATCTCGAACGGAGTGACCTGGACCCGGTACTCGTCCCATTCCTGCCGCTTGATCTCGACGAAGCGGCGGAAGGTGTGCTCGCCCAGGGTCCGCAGCACCAGCTCCGAGTCGGCGGCGACCTCGATCGCCTCGCCCAGGGTCGCCGGCAGCTGCTCGATGCCCTGGTGGCTCAGCTCCTCCTGTGAGAGGTGGTAGAGGTTCTGCTCCATCGGCTCCGGCAGCTCGTAGCCCTTCTCGATCCCCTCCAGGCCCGCCTGCAGCATGCCGGCGAAGCACAGATAGGGGTTGGCGGCGGGGTCGGGGCAGCGCAGCTCGGCCCGGGTCGCGCCCTCCTTGCCGGGGTGGTAGAGCGGCACCCGGATCAGCGCCGAGCGGTTGCGCCGCGACCAGGCCAGGTAGACCGGCGCCTCGTAGCCCGGGACCAGGCGCTTGTAGGAGTTGACGTACTGGGCGAAGAGCGGTGAGATCTCGCGCGCGTGCTTGAGCTGGCCGGCGATGAACGACTTCGCCGTCGCCGAGAGGTAGTAGGGGTCGTCCTCGTCGTAGAAGGCGTTCTTGCCGTCCTTCGACAGCGACTGGTGGACGTGCATCCCGGAGCCGTTCTCGCCGAACAGCGGCTTCGGCATGAAGCTGGCGTGCCAGCCGTACTTCATCGCGTACTCCTTGACGACGATTCGGTAGGTCATGCAGTCGTCCGCCATCTCGAGCACGTTCTTGTAGCGCATGTCGACCTCGTGCTGGGAGGGGCCGACCTCGTGGTGGGTGTACTCGACGTGGATGCCCATCTTCTCGAGCGCCAGCACCGTGTCGCGGCGCACGTCGGAGCCGGCGTCGAGCGTGGTCAGGTCGAAGTAGCCGCCCTCGTCGAGCACCTCGGGCACGCCGCCCTCCGGCTTGGCGGAGCGGAAGTAGTAGAACTCGAGCTCGGGCCCGATGTTGAAGGCCTCGAAGCCCATCTCCTCGGCCCGTTTCATCGCCCGCTGCAGGATCCAGCGGGGGTCGCCCTCGTAGGGGCCGCCGCCGGGCACGCGGACGTCGCAGAACATGCGGGCGACGGCGTTCTCGTCCTCGGGGCGCCAGGGAATCAGCGCGAAGGTGGTGGGATCGGGCATCGCGATCATGTCCGACTCCTCGATCGGGTTGAAGCCGGTGATCGAGGAGCCGTCGAAGCCCATGCCGCCGTCGAAGGCGTCCTCGAGCTCGGCGGCGTTGATCGAGAAGCTCTTGAGCTGGCCGAGCACGTCGGTGAACCAGAGGCGGACGAAACGGACGTCGTTCTGCTTGACGATCTCGATGACGTCAGCGGCGCTGCGTGGTTGCTCTGCCATTCCAGCCTCCTTGGCTTGTCCGCGAGAAGGGGGCAACGATAGGCGAATGAACCGAAGAGGTGCAGGACGGCGTATAGCGGGTAGGAGAAGCAAGCTTCGGGCGGGTTGCACTGGCCCTGAAAACCCGGTATAACTTACTCCTCGTAAGTAAGTGGCTCAAAGTAAAGTAAAGGCAACGTAAAGGCTCTGTAAAGCGGAAAACGCCCTCAGCAGAGCCAGAGAAGAGAAGCCCGTGACGGTCAAAACCGATGTCTCCCGATTCCAGATCCACGATGAGCTGACGGCGCCCGACGAGAGCGCCCCGCTGATCAAGACCATCCAGGCGGCCGGCGGTGCGGTCACCAAGTTCGTCGGCGTCCTCGCCGGCTCCCCCGCTGTTCTTCGTGCCTACACGCGGATGCGCTCGGAGCTGCGCGGCGGCGTCCTGCCGCAGGCGACCCGCGAGCGGATCGCCCTGGCGGTGGCCGAGCACCGTGAGGACAACTACAGCATCGCCCAGCACGCGAAGTCGGCGCGGCGGGCGGGACTCGGCCTCGACGAGGTCTCCCGCGCCCGCAGCTTCACCTCGGCCGACGAGAAGGAGGCGGGCCTGCTCGCCTTCCTCAAGGAGGCCCTCGACGCCGACGGCCCGCCCCCGCTCCACCTGCACGAGGAGGCGCGTGAGCTCGGCTGGACCGACGAGGAGATCCTCGAGGCGGTCGGGCACCTGGCGCTCAACGAGTTCCAGAGCCTGATCGCGAGCGCGGCGGCGCTCCCCAAAGATCAGGCGACGCCGCGAGTCCTGCCCTCAGCGGCGTAGGCGCGCGGGTCGCCACGGAGGGGGAGTCCTGCGGGCGGGGCAAACTGGCTCCGTTCTCGGACTCCCCCTCCGCGCCGCCCCGCGCGAGCAGCGCTTAGAGCAGGAGGGGCCGTGCGCCTGCAGGTGGCTAGGGACCCTCGACCAGGGTCGCCGTGTAGAGCAGGCGGGCCGTGGAGTACTTGCAGCCATAGGTGGCGCGGCTGTTGAGCTTCTCCTGGGGTTCACCCTGGCGGATGTCCGTTGAGTTGGTGCAGGTGCCCGGTTCGCGGCTGGCGCGCCAGACCTCGTTCGAGGGCAGTTCCTGGGAGAAGGCGGGGGCCCAGGTGGGAACGGTGATCGCGACGATGTCGCCCTTTTCGACCGGCAGCGAGGAGCCGAATTTGACCGTCTGGCCGAAGTAGGGCGTGAGCACCTTGACCGAGCCCTGGCTGCGCAGCGTGTAGCGGGGCGGGTTGGTGCCGGGGACGCGGCGGAGGATCGCCAGGCGGGCCTCCGGCGGGGTGCCGAAGAAGCCATTGAAGAAGGAGCGCTGCTTGTTGGTCGGCTGCGCCAGGGTCAGGGTCCAGGACTTGATCGTGCCGTCGTGGGGCACGATGAACGGCGAGCGCGTCTGGCCGTTGCTGACCTGGAAGCCAGTGACGCTGCCGATCGCCTGGCAGGGCAGCCCGGGGCAGGACGGATCGGGCACGGTCGAGGTCTGGCCGAGCACGACCTGGGTGCTGGGAACCTTGGCGGCGCTGGTGCCGACCGCAAGCGCGGCGACCACCGCTACCGCGACACAAGCTCCCTGCGAAAACCTCGACATTGCGCTGCTCCTCTCGTTATCTGGCCACTGCCTGAACACGGCAGACTAGCCTTCGGAGCGGCCGGAGAGCCGCTCCGCGGGAGGCAACCGGGGGCGTGGGTCAGCGACCGGCGCGGGCGTAGCTGACGGCGACGGCGTAGCGGACCATGCCGACGCCCTCGAACTCGAGCGCTTCGCTGGCGGCGGCGGTCAGGTCCCAGGCGCGGCCTTTGACGTAGGGCCCGCGGTCGATCACCGGAGCGACGACGGCGTGGCCGTGGTAGACGAACTTGACCATCGTGCCGCAGGGCAGGTTGCGGTGGGCGACGCCGATCGTGGTCGCCCGCAGGGTCTGCCCGCAGGCGGTCTGGTTGCCGTAGAGGCCGGGGCCGTACCAGCTGGCGCCGGCGCTTTTGAAGGGGCTGAAGACGAGATCCTGGCCGGCGGTCGTGCTGGCCACGGGCGAGGCGCCGCCGGGCGCGGCCTGGGCGGAGCCGGCGCCGAGGGCGAGCGACCGCCAGGGCGGCAAGCGAGAGCGGCCCAGCGCAGGCGCGCGGAGGGGCGCCGCTCGGGTCGGGGCGCACGTCGTGAATCGCTTTTCCGCGCAAGGCGGTTTCCAGTTGGCTGCATGGCTCTTTACGACGCTTACGGGGTTAGCTGTCGGGCTCGCGCTGAAAGAGCTGCGCTACGCGGCTGATGCCGGCGATTCGCCCCCACTAATTGGGTCCCCCGCTCCCCGCGGTATGTAGGCGGAGATTCAGCGGAAGTTGGCGGCAGGTTAGCAAAGGCTAAGACAGAAAAACGTGCATAGGTCGGGAAAGGCGCTCTGGAATGGGAAAGGCCCCCTCTCGGGAGCCTTTCCTTTAGCGGGCCTGTAAGCCGGATCCTGTCTCGAGCGGCCATCTATCTATGCGGCCTACCTGGACCTCGCCGAGCCGGGTCGACGGTCCTGCTTGGCCTTGCACCGGGCGGGGTTTGCCTGGCCGCCGCGTCACCGCGACGCCGGTGCGCTCTTACCGCACCATTTCACCGTTGCCTGTACGCGACTCACGTGTGGCCGCGCCATCGGCTGTGTATTTCTGTGGCACTTTCCCGCGGGTTTCCCCGGGTGGGCGTTACCCACCGCCCTGCCCTGTGGTGTCCGGACTTTCCTCGAGGGGTTTTCTCTCCCCCCGCGGTCCGCTCGGCCCGCCCACCGATGGTAGCCACCGGCCTGCGAATCGGCCAAGCGGGGCCGGGATATGGTGGCGAGCATGCGGACGGCGGTCGTCACCGGAGCTGGTGGAGGGCTTGGCCGCGCGATCGCGATCGAGCTGGCCGGGCGCGGCTTCGCCGTCTGGGCGACCGACGTCGACGCCGAGGCGGCGGCGCGGACCGCGGCTGAGATCGGCGGCGGCGCCAGGGCCGCAGGCCCTCGACGTGCGCGACGAGGCGGCCTGCCGGGCGCTCGCCGGCGCCGTCGTCGCCGAGGCGGGCTCGCTCGACCTCTGGGTCAACAACGCCGGCATCCTCGCCACCGGCCTGGCCTGGGAGCAGGACGAGGCGACCCGCGGGGCGATGCTCGCGATCAACGCCGCCGGGACGATGAACGGCACCGTCGCGGCACTGGAGCGGATGGTCGCCGCCGGGCGCGGGCACGTCGTCAACGTGGTCTCGCTCGCCGGCATCGTCGCCGCCCCCGGCGAGGTCGCCTACTCGGCCAGCAAGCACGCGGCGATGGCCTTCACCCTCGGCACCCTCTTCGACCTGCGCCGGGCCGGCCACAAGGGCATCGAGCTCTCCGCCGTCTGCCCCGACGGGATCTGGACGCCGATGCTCGAGGACAAGCTCGACGACCCCGACGCCGCCGGCTCCTTCTCCGGCCAGCTGCTGACGCCCGAGCCGAGGTGGCGGCCGCGGTCGGCAAGCTGACCGAGCGCCCGCGCCCGATCCTCATCCTCCCGCGCTGGCGCGGCCCGCTGCTGCGCACCTTCGACCTCTTCCCCCGACTGGGCCTGCGACTGCTGCCGGCGGTGATGTGGGACGCGCGGCGCCGGCAGCGTCGCTACAAAAAGCTGATCGAGTCCGGCTGCTGGCCGGACTGACGAGTTCCAGACGTCGTCAGGCAAGGACGCAGGGAGTCTGAATAGCAGCGCTATTCAGACGACCGAGGACGCCGCATGACGGCGTCTGGGCCGTCAGACGCTCCTGAAAACGCCGATGACGCGGCCGATGACCACGGCCTCGGTGGTGATGATCGGCTCCAGTTCCTCGTTCTCCGGCTGCAGCCGGACGTGGTCCTTCTCGAGGAAGTAGCGCTTGACCGTCGCGTCTTCGCCGATCAGGGCGACGACGATTTCGCCGTCGCGGGCGATGTCGCTGGGCCGCACGATCACGTAGTCGTCGTCGAGGATGCCGGCGTTCTTCATGCTTTCGCCGCGGATCTGGAGGATGTAGTCGCCGTCCTCGCCGCCGATCACATCGGGGATCTCGATGTAGTCCTCGATGTTCTCTTCGGCCAGGATCGGCTGCGCCGGCGGCCACCTGGCCGACCAGCGGCAGGCCGCTGCCGGGCCGAATCGTCCGCTTCGCCTTCTCGTAGAGCAACTCGATCGCCCGCGGTTTCGAGGGGTCGCGTTTGAGCAGCCCGATCTTCTCCAGGTTCGCCAGGTGCGCGTGCACCGTCGAGGACGAGTGCAGGCCCACGGCTTTGCCGATCTCCCGCACGGTCGGCGGATACCCCGTCTTCGCCGCGTATTTGCGGATGAAGTCGAAGATCTCCTTCTGCCTTTTGGTCAGATCAAGATCAACACATCAGTCCCTAGTTTCTCCCATTTGCCGGGTACAGGCACGTTCGAACACTTGTTCGCAGGCTACCGCCCAATTCGGACGCTTTCAACCCAGGGCCTGCCCCCACGCCCCAAACATCTAGAATCGACCGCCCTCGAGCGGCTGTGGCGGAACTGGTAGACGCGCAAGGTTGAGGGCCTTGTGGGTGGAAACACCCGTGATGGTTCGACTCCATTCAGCCGCATGAGAAAGCCCCCGCAAGTCGGGGGTTTTCTGTTTTTGCGCGGGAGCCTTAGACCTGTGGTGCGCCAGTTGGTGCGAGGGCGGGCGCAAGATGAGAAGTGCCTGCTGCGTAAGCCCAGGACCGTCCCTTTGGCAGTAGCTTTTGCCTGTCTCCTCCACTGCCCCGCGCGGCGGCCGCCGGCACATGTCGCGGGCTTCAGTCGACCCGGAGCTTCAACTGGCCTCCCCGCCCGGGCAAGCGAGTGCCGAAACACCAGCCAGACGCCTCGCGCACGAAGCAAGGACGCGCCGCAAGTAGCGCTTCGACCTCACCTTGTGACGTACGTGCAATCTCGCTGAGCCCCTCGATCCCGAGCGGACCCTGCGTTGCCAGGACCCGCGCGACGCGGGCCTCCAGGCTCGGCGTCTTCTCCGCCAAGACCAGGCTCTCGACCAAATACTCGCTTTGCCGTGCCCGTTCTCCCAGGAGTCCGAGACCGGCGCTGGCGCCGATCTCCCCGGCCCCCGCGATGAATCTCTCACCGGCATCGATCGCCTGGCCGAGCCTCACCTGGCCTGCAGCGGGCAAGGCGCTCAAAGCCAACAACCCGATAGCGGCACCGACGATCACCTCCCCCGGTCCGGTCTCACGGAGGTGGCGATCGATCCAGGGTGCCACCTTGCGCCAGCTCCACCTCGCCAGCTCCGCGATCACCAGTACCGTCTGGTCGACCTGCCTCGTCCGCTCGGCGCTCCGTACCAGAGACAGCCAGTTTCGCTCCTGCCCGAACCCCGCCTCGGTCAGGTCCCGGTCATCGGTATAGACATGGCAAGGCGCCAGAAGTAGTGCCAGTTGGGCGGTCGGAAGGTCGTCGGGGTCTGCTTCATGCACCGCCAGCGCTCGTGTCTCAAGCGGTAATCCGGCGACGTCGACGAAACGGATGCGCGGCAGATAGCTTCGCTCGAAGAGATCCAGTATCTGCCCCGTAGCAAAGCCTCGGCGCTCCTGGCTCGAAGCGCGCTCGTAGAACTCCTCGTAGATGTGAGAGGAGGCGAAGAGACCTACCGCCCCGGCTCGGGCGGAGCTCAACATCGCGCCCTCCTCACGCCCCTGCCGAAGTTGGTAGATCAGGTCGTTGAAGATCGTGTTGGTGTCGAGGACTCCGAGCTGGGGCCCACCAAAGGGTGCTCGCTCCAACCAGGATCCCGCTGAACCCGTCATCGGGCCGAGGATAGTCCCACCTCGCCCGGGTGTCAGACAAGCGGTCGTTCCGTGATTGACCGATCGGTCGCCGCTCCGTTCCGCCGCGGATAACAGGTCCCCCGGATTGGCCCACTTTCCCTCAGCTCGGCCAAATTCGTGAGCCGATCGCCTTGAACTGACTGACTGCCAGCGATCCTCGCTCGTTTCGCGCCTTCGATCCGGGTTTCGCGAGGGCAGCCCTTGATCTGCAGCAGTTCACTCTTACCGTTGACTTCACGAATCGCGTCATATCCCGACTGCCTCGCTGACGAGAGCTTGAGCTTCAGGATGCGGGCGACCTCGTACTCGGCGATCTCCCCGATGACCCCGAGGGGCTTCTCGGTCAGCTCGTAGTACTCGCGCGCTACTACTTCACCTCGCGTAGCAGCGCTATTAGTCGCTTGGACGACGCCATCGGACCCGAATGTTCGCGTTCCGGTCGGCCGCCGCCAGGGCGCAAGCCGCACTCACCGTCATTGATCGCTGAAACCAGAGCCGCGAATCGGTGCCGATCCCAGGTGGCATTCAAGCGAGTGTGCCGTCCGGAACGAGCCATTGGTGGCGAAGACCGCTGGCGGAAGCGATCCGTTCGTAATCGCGGTCGTAATGGATGAGGGTCACACCCGCTTCTTCCGCCGCGCCGGCGAGGAGAAGATCGGCTGGCGGAACACGGCGATGATCGCCGCCGGCCGCCAGTGCCAACTGGGTTCGTCGGGCCCGTGTCCAGAGCTCGGCGGTCATCGGGATCGCCTCGAAGGCCGCGAGTCGATCAGCGACCCCGCGGGCGCGCGTCTCATTGGGGGCGAGGCGAGTCAGCTCGAGGACGACCAGATCGCAGACAAGGACCATCCCTGCTTCGACGGCGGCGTTGAACCAGGCCGCGAGCTCGGGAAAGCGCCGACCCCGGACCCAGGTCCAAGTCCCCGTATCGAAAAGAGCAGGTCGATCTAACTGAGGCGGCTCCAGGCGAGGCACGGCGGTCAGCCGCGCTCACGACCGGTGGCGACTTCTTGTGGCGTGCCGTAAACATCCCGGACCACGTCAAAACCCTTCAGCGTCCGGCGTCGAGCGGCATCGCGCAGCGCTGCGTTAACCGTCTCGCTGAGGCCCTTGGTCCCCAGCTCCCTGCGCGCGGCATCGAGAGCAAGATCATCTACATCAACGGTGGTGCGGGTCATGTGCATCATGGTAGTGCATCCTTGGGGATTGGATAAAACCTGGGCGACGCAGGCAAGTAGCCGCCGGCGAATAGGCCACGATGGCGACTAGCGCCAGCCATCGGGCCCGTAAGGACTCCAACCCCCTAAGGAAAGGTCGGAGATCCTCGCCCGTCACCTTCTCGGGGTCAGCCGGCCATTCAGACGTAGCCCGTCCCGTGAGCGCACCCGGCCGCTGCGAGCGCTGAGGTCCCGCAGCGGGCGCCTCGCCCTCGCCGCCCTCGTCGGCGATCAGGGTGATGCGGAACTGGAGCGAAGGTTCCTGGAGCCGAAGCGCCAGCGCGGGCTGCTGCGCGCCATGGCCCGCAGCTTCCAGCCCTCGCAGGCGGCGGGCTTCGCCGGGATCGTTGCCTACGAGCTGGAGCTCTTCGAGGTCGAGGCGCCGCCCGAGGCACCCTGGCGCTGGGCGATCAAAGTGGATTCCGCCGCCGGGCGCGCGAGCTTGGTGGAGCCGGCTCCGCTCGACGCCGCCATGACGGTCCACATGGGCCTTGCCCAGTGGGTACGAGTCATGGCCGGCGTCGAAAGCGCGATCACCGCGATGGCCGCCGGGCGCTGCAGCGTCGAGGGCGACGTCATGCTCGCCGTGCGGTTAGAGGCGATGTTCGGCGCGACCCCTAATTAGTGCTTCGACCTATGCCTTCATGAGTGAGAACTGGCTCGTGCCCGAGCAGCTGCCCGCCGCGTTCGAAGTGCCTTTGACATTGAAGGTGCCGCTGAACGAGGTCTTGCTGGTGAACTTGCCGCTCAGTTCGTAGTGGTAGTAGCCGCTGGATCCGCTGGCGCCGCTCGCTTTGACTTCGAAGGTTTTGCCTTTCGGCCTGGCGACGAATCCCTGGTCGAGGGTTTCCGTGCTGCCATCGCCGCAGCTCATCAGCGCGCGGACCGAGACGTTGAGGCTGACGTTCCCTTTGCGGACGTACACCCCGCCCTTCGTTTCGAAGCTCTGGCCCAGGGTCGTCGAGGTACCGGAATAGGAGCCCGGCGAAGGAACGAACGGCGCGGGCTTGGCTGAGGCGAGCGTCGTGCCGAGCGTGGCAAGGGCGACGATCGAGAGAATCAGCAGCGATTTCGAATGCGGACGTCGGGAGGGTTTCATCGAGTCCTTCTGGTCGGAGGTCATCGTGGGCAGGGGCTATTCCTGGGTGGCGGAGAAGGTCAACTTGCCGCTGTCACAAGGGCCTTCCAATCCCGGTCCCACGATGCTGGAGGGCCAAGAGAACCGAGCGCTCCCGACAATCTTCGTGGGGGACTTGAAGGTGCCGGAGATCTGGCCCTTTCCGGTGACCGAGAGCACGCCGTAGATCGGCCCGTTGTAGGAGAACTTCCCTTTTACGATCGCCAGCGGGTCGACCTTGCCGGTGGGCTTGAAGTTTTCCGAGGAGATAACCGCGCCCGACTGCAAGCCGGGCGATCCGTTGATTTCGCAGGACACGCCGACTGGGACGATTTCCAGGGTCACGGCGCGGCCCGATTTGGAGACCGTGAAATGGGTGACGCCGTGGTACGGAGAGCCCTGCGACGTATATCCGTTCAACACCCCGCTCTTTGGCACCGGCTTGTCCGCCAGGGCCGTGGCCGCGACCACCAGCAGCACCAGCATCAGTGAAAGCGCCCCTACAAAATGCCGCGACCCTCGGCTCATTCTCAATCTCCTTTGGTGAGGACGATCCACGAGTCCACCCTATGGCCATCTTCGAGTTTGATCGAGGCCTTGGGATCTTTCAGGTGAGTTAGGTACGCGTTATCGCGTACGGGTACCTCAGCTGAGGTACTGGGTGACGCCGAGGACGCCGCCGGACGCCGCCGCCCAGGCAGTAGCCACCGCCTGGGCGCGGCTGGTGACACCGAGCTTGGCGTGGATGTGCTGGACGTGCTTGGCGACCGTGCGAGGACTTACCTCCAGCTCGGCGGCGACCGCTCCGAGGTCCTCGCCGCGGGCCAGGCCGTGCAGCACCTCTGCCTCGCGCGGCGTCAACCCGAGCTGACCGAGTGCCTCCAGCGAGAGGGCCCGGGCCGCTCGCTCGAGCAAGACCACGCGGGTTCCTCCATCCCCCCTCACGCAGCGAGCCAGCAGCGCGTCGTCCTGCCCGGCGATCGGCAACCTCGCGGTCGCTCCTCCCTCCGCCAGCCAGCCAGCCAGCGGCTCTCCCGGTGGCCGGCCGACCTCCATCGGCGTCGACCCCCGAAGGTCCTCGAACAGCTCCGCCGCCGCGGCGGAGACGAAGCTGACGTCACCGCCGGCGTCGATCACCACGATCGCCGTACCGTCAGCCTCGAGGCCCTGGCGCAGGGCGTCGAGGATCCCGACCAGGCGTTCACGGAGTTGGGCGGCCCGGTAGGCCTGGATCAGATGCGGCCGGACCAACTCGAGCAGGCGGCGATCGCGTTCGGTGTAGTTGCGGCCGCCGCGGCTCAAGGCAACCGCGATCGTCAGCTCGGGCGTCGAGGGAAGGGCGAAGGCGAGCTGGTGCTCGAGATCGCCGAGCGGGCCATAGAGCTCGGCATACAGCGCCGTCCGCCGCAGCTCGGCGGAAGTCGCCACGTCGGAGAAGCGCCGCGAGCGCCCGTCGCGGGTCCGCAGGTAGCGCTGCAACAGGGGGTTTTCTCCGGCGTGACGCTCCCAGGCCGAGCGCGCCCACTCGGGCAGTTCGGGCGAGACGATGTTCAGCCCAACCTGGGTGCTCTGCTCGACCTCGTTGTACGCGACGTAATCGGAGGTAACGAGGCGGTGGATCCCGGGCAGCAGGACCGCGCGAAATTCGGCGAGGTCCTGAGCGTCGTAGACCTCCCCGACGAAGTCGAGGACCGCGCGCAGGTCACGTTCGCTCAGCGCCGCCATCAGGCGAGAGTACGTGTTTACGCGTAGGGCGTACCGTCCGAGCCGCCCCGGCAAGACTCACCCGGGGTACGGTGCCGCATGCGACTTCGGGGAACTGCCGCGTCATGCACCTGCGCTATCGCCTGCAGCGTGGTCCTGGCGATTCCCGGCTCGGCGTTTGCGGGTTGGGGTACGCCCGAACCGGTCGGGACCAACATCAACCAGATCCTGCTCCCTCCCGGAGGGCCCGGCTTGGTGGTTGGCTTCCCCGCCACCGCACCGGCGCGACTGCGCCTGGCGCCGCGCCCGTTCGCCGGGCCACTTGGCAGCCCGGAAGAGTTCCCGAGTGGAATCGGTCAGCACACGCTTCCCGTCTTCGACTTCGACGCGAGCGGCGACGCGGTGATCCTCGACGAAGAAGTCCAGAAGGTCGCCTGGCGCTCGGCCAACGGCGCGACCAGCGTGCCACAGAAACTCGAAGGTCACCTGCTGGCGCGCTGGCCGCGACTGGTGTCGGTGGCGCCCAGTGGCGCCGCCCTGATCGGGGTCAACGAACTGCGGGGGGGCGGGAGCCCGGTGCAGCTCGCGTTCCGATCCCCCGGGATCGGCGGATCGGTCGACACGGCGAACACCGTCGACCTGACCAACAACGGGACCCTGGTCGGCCTCCAGCTGCAGGCGGACGGCGGCGCGATCGCGGTGTACCTCGACGAAGCCGGCGGCGTCAGCAAACTGATGCAGGTCGTGCGCCGCTCGGGACAGCCGGAATTCGACGCGCCGACCGAAATCATCGCGCCGCCGGGCACTCTCAACGTTTCCGGAGTCACGTTCTCGAGCGATCCATCCGGGTGGGCGATGCTGGCGGCCACCGGGAAGTCCGCCGAAGGCGGCGCGGTCGACCAGGTGCTCGGCGACGTGCGCGCCCCCGACGGGTCCTTTCCCACCGCGACCGTGGCCGCGACCGGCGCCAGCGTCTCCAGCCCGACGCCCGCGGTCACGGCTTCAGGCGATGGCCTGGTGACGTGGGAAGAAAAGTCGCTCGGCAACCCCGCCTGCTTCGCCTTCGGGATCCGCGGCGTGGCCCAGCACCTCGGCGCCTGGTCGGCGCCGATCACGGTCGGGCCCGGAGCCTGGCCCGACGCGAGCGTCCCGGCGGCTGGGAGCACCTCTTCCGGGAACGACATCTCGGTGCCGATGCTTCGCATCCACCGGGACGGCTCCCCCTGCCCGACGTCGCCGCAGACCCGCTCCCTGATCGTCCATCACTACCGCTCCGGGCCGGCGGGCCTGACCGACCAGGGAATCTCCGAACTGACGCCGCTCAGCGGCACCAACCAGCAGCAGATCGAAGGCTGGGCGATGGAACCGGCGGGCAAGATCTTCGCCTGGTACCGGGTCGGGGAAGAACGGTTCCTGCGCGCGTTCGACGGCGTAACCCCCGGGCCCGGGGGAGGACTACTGCCCCCGGAAACCCCAGTCGGGCCGAGCGCACCGGGGGCGGACCTCGCCGTCAAACCGCTCGTGGCCCCGGGCGCCAAACCACCGGCCGAAATCCTCCCGCTCAAACTGCAGCAGTTCGCGATCGTCCCGACGATCGACCCGAAATCGCTGGAATTCGAAATGCATTGCCCGCCGGTCGGAGAGGAAAGCTGCCAGGGTCGCGCCTTCTTCTATGGCCTCCTGACCGGCAAACAGATCAAACCCGACGGCGTCGCACGGTTGTCGGCGGCGAAGAAGCACCTGACGCTGATCGCGACCGGATCGATCAAGATCAAGGCTGGAGCTCACGGCCGGGTGAAGATGCGCCCCAACAAGGTCGGAAAGGCCCTGCTGGGGACCGGCGCCAAGCTCAAGGTCACGCTGAAGCTCGAAGTCACCGAGGGGCAGCGCTCGGTCACCGGCACGCTGCCGGCGACGATCAAGGCGAGCAAGCCCCGCCGCTAGAAGTTCGCCTGGTCCAGTCGGCTCAGCCGCCGGGATGGGACTCGACGTTGATCCCGGTGATCCTGTTGCCAGCGCCGACGGTGAAGATCGTCGCGATTTCCCTCGGGCCCTTGATCGTGTAGAGGGTCAAACCAGCGACGACGGCTTGCTTCTTGGCCGCGTGGTAGGCCTGCTTGAGTTCGCTCACCTTCGAGCCGAGACCGATCCCCTTGGCCGTCTTGAACCGGGTCAGCGGGGTGTTGAAATCAGGGGTCGGATTCGTCCCGGTGTCGTTCTGACCGACATCGATGAAGACCTCCCAGACCTTAAACGGCCCACCGTTGGCCCCGGTCTCGAGCAGAGCGGTTCCCAGGGCGGCCGATTCGGTCGGGCCGGCAGCGCCCGCATACTGGCACTGGTATTCGCAGGTTTTGTTCGGACCCCAGGCTTTCGTCACCGACGCGACCGACCCACCGAGAACGACCCCGCCGATCGACTTCCCCGGCACGATCAGGGTGTTGGTCGTCTTCGGCAATGCCGCCTGGGCGGCTGCCGGGAAGGTGACCGCCATGAGGGCGAACAAGACGGCAACGATGCGGGCTTTCATCCAGGTAACTCCTTGCGGTTGCGGGGCGAACCTCGGTCGGACCGGGATCGTAGTTGGACGTCTTTCCCAACCGGCGTTTCCATCTACGCCAAACCGCGTATGTCTATGCCGGCGTTTACCTTGAACCGATCTCCGCGATTTCGGGAACTTCTCGCTAGAAGTTCCGACTCCGATCACATCGCTGCATATCCACGCATATTTGGCGCGCGGATCGCTGCTCTATCGACCGATGGACGACCGAAACCCCCTTGAATTGAGGTTTTTCGCGAAGAATTCACCCCGACGGCCGCCCTGAATCGCACCCAGGAGGTCGGCAGTTCGAATCAGGCTTTGCATTCCTCTCAAACCAGCTGCCGAGCAGGACAACCTTCGTTTTGCCAGCGGTGGTTCGCCGCTCTTTGGTCCCCTCAACCACGCCCTCGGCCGCCTTGAAATGGTTCGGCACATTGGGATTGACGGCAAGTCCAGGGTTGAGGGCCTTGTGGGTGGAAACACCCGTGATGGTTCGACTCCATTCAGCCGCATCGGAAAGCCCCCGCTTGTCGGGGGTTTTTCTGTTCGCGGATCATCGATCCGCTCGCCGTGGCGATGCGTTGCGGACGACCTTGACCACCAGTGGAACGCGAACCCGGTCCCGGGCCCAGCAGCGGGGGCAGAACTCTAGGGTCGCCGCCCGGATCGGGCTGTAGCCGGCTCTGCAGCGCGCGCAGTTGAACATCTGGGCAGTTGCTCCTGTCTCGAATGCGACGGAGTGCCCGTTGGGCCCTGGGTCCGGCGTTGGTTCGACATTTCTTTTCAACGGTGGCGGGGGTCGATCCGTCAGGGCATGCCGAAGCGATCGGCCTGACAAGCGGCGGCGATTCGCGTTGCGGGAGATGGACGAGGTGAATCGAAAGCGGGGCCTTGGAGTCGCCGCTTGAAAAGAGGCGAGATGAAGCGACCTGTCCTTTCGCCGGCTCCAGACGACGCCTGGAGCCCAAAAGCTGTCGCACCCGAGGGGCCGCAGCCCCTACATTGGGTTGGATGCAAGCCGACGCGAGCGCCGCATGAAAAGCGCGACGGCGGACGAACTGGCCCGCCAAGCGAGCCGTGGCGACGAGCGGGCGCTGGAGAGGATCTACCGCGACTACCACCAGCCGCTCTACCGCTTCTGCCTGGCCATCGTCGGCAATTCCCAGGACGCCCAGGACGCCATGCAGAACACGATGGTCAAGATGCTGCGGGCGCTGCCGGGCGAGCAGCGCAGCATCGCGCTGAAGCCCTGGCTCTACCGGATCGCCCACAACGAGTCGATCGACCTGCTGCGGCGCCGGCGCCCGGACGTCCCGCTGGAGGCAGGCGAGTCGAGGGCCGGCGAGGAGCTCGCCGTGAAAGTGGAGGCGCGCCAGCGCCTGCGCCTGCTGATCGCCGACCTGAGCGCCCTGCCGGAGCGCCAGCGGGAGACGCTGCTGATGCGGGAGGCGGCCGGGCTGAGCTTCGAGGAAATAGGAGCCGCGCTGGAGACCTCGGCGGCGGCGGCGCGACAGACGCTCTACGAGGCGCGCCTGGGTCTGCTCCAGATGGACGCAGGTCGTGAGATGGAGTGCGAGGCCGTAAGCAAGGCGCTCTCCGACGGCGACGGTCGGGTCCGGCGGCGGCGCGACATCCGCGCCCACCTGCGCGAGTGCGCCCACTGTCGCGCCTTCGCTGAGGAAATCGATTCGCGCAGCGGCACCTTGGCGGCGATCTCGCCCCTGCCCGGGGTCGCGGCGGCGGCGCTGCTGCAGGGGCTGATCGGCGGCGGCGGGGCGGCGGCTGGAGTCGGCACGGGCGGAGCCGGCGGGCTGGCCGCCGGCGCCGCGGTCAAATCGGTGGGGACGGCGACCCTCCTCAAGGGAGCGGCAGCAATCGCCGTCGTCGCGGCAATTGGAGTCGGCGCTGCCGATCGCGCCGGCCTGATCCACGTCGACGGCGGCAATTCTGGATCGCCGGCCCCCGCGGACGCCGGGCTGAGGGGGACGGAGCCCGGATCCGCCGGCGGAGCATCCTCGGGCCCTTCGAACAGGGAGGCCCAAGCTCGCGCCAGAACCTCTTTGAGCGAGGCCGCCTCCGTTCCCGGCGCCGGCGCGAACCGCGCCATCGCCCCCGCGCGCGGCACTTCGCAGCCGGCATCCGCAGGAGCTCCGGCAACCGGCGAACCCACGCCCGCGGGCTCCGCGAGCCCCGAGACCCCGTCCGCGGCAGCCCTCGGCGCATCCGGCGTCGACCATCCACACGGTCGCGGCCATGCCAAGCAGACGCCGGGCGCGGCCACGCACGGCCAGGAAACCGCGGCGAGCCACAAGCCCGAAGAGTCCCAGAGCCCGAGCAGCTCCAACAAGGGCGGGGGCGCCGAACAGCCGGGTCCCCCGACCGATCCCGCGACGCCGGCAGCGGCACCCCACCCCCCAGCCGCCGCCGCACCCGAGGCGAAGCCGCCACCCGGCAAGCCGCCCAAGTAGCCCCTGACGGCTGCGCCGCAGCCGCGTTCCTGCTCTGTACTCGAACCGACCCAAGGGTCGACTGGAGGAGGAACGATGAACTTCAAGAGCAAGATCGCCGTGCTCGCAGGCGCGCTCGCGCTGGTGCTGGCGCCCAGCGCCGCGCTGGCCCAGGGCGTCGACTACGCGCCCGCGCCTCCCGAGCATCCGGCCCACCCCACGCCCGGGCCCAAGGCCTCCCTCCCGGAAAAGGCGAAGGCCTACGGCGTCTACTGCCGCGGCTTCAGCAAGAAGCACGTGGAGGGCGAGAAGGGCACCCCCTTCAGTCGCTGCGTGACGGCGATGGCCAGGGCCACGACGAACGAGGGCGCTACGACTCGCGAAGCCTGCCGCGGCTTCAGCAAGAAGCACGTCGAAGGCGCAAAGGGAACGCCCTTCTCGCGCTGCGTCGTTGCCGCCGCACAGGCGAAGAAAGCCCAGGCGGCATAGATGTCCACGGTCCTGATCGTCGTCATCGCGGTCGTCGTCCTGGCCTTGGCCGTCGCCGCGATCACGATCGCCCGACGCGCAAGAGAGCGGCGTCGGATCGAAAGAGAGCGCCTGGCCGAACAGGCGGACTCCCACCGCGACGAGGCGCAAACCAGAGCCGCCAAGGCAACCAGCCTCTCCGAGAAGGAGCAGGCCAAGCGGGCCGCGGCCGCAAAGGCGGCTGAGGCAGCCGAGGTGGCTGAGCGAGTTGCTGAGGAGCACCGCGACCGCGCCGACCAGTTGGCCGAGGAGTCGGAGGGAGCCGCCGCCCGCAGCGAACGTGAGCGCGAGCGGGCTCGCCGCCACAGCCGCAAAGCCGACGAGATCGACGAGCAGCTTTGAGCCGGATCTTCCTCCCCCAGCAGACGCCAACCAAGAAAAAGGAGCTCAATTGACCATCGTGGGAATTCTCGTAATCATCGTCCTGGTTCTGCTCGTCATCTACCTCTTCCGCCGGGCCTAGGGGGAGGGATGACGTTCGCCGGAAGCATCTTCCTGATCGCGCTTGGCGCGATTCTGCGCTTCGCCACCCATTTCCACGTCAAGGGCCTGGATCTGAGGACGGTCGGCTTGATCCTGATGATCGCGGGCCTCGTCGGCCTGGTCATCGCGATCTGGCAGTGGGCCGTCTGGTCCCGCCGCTCGAGGCAGGCCGAGGTCTTGGTTGATGACCGCAGGGCGGTGGGCCCCGACTACCAGCAAGCGCCACCCGAGGACTATCGCCAGCCACGGCGGTGAGACCTCGGCGGCCGGCCGGACGAGGGCATCAACGCCCGCCAGGCGCGGCGCCACCCCCGACCCGCGCCCAGCCCATCCCGTAGGCCGCGTAGGCGCTGCCGACCGGGGCGCCGTCGGCGGCGCGCAGGTAGCGGTCCTGCATCTGCGCCGGCGAGAGGTCGGAGACGACGGCGAGGCCGAGCGGGGACAGCCACTCGGCCAGGCCGCCCTCGGGGATGCCGGAGCGGTAGGGCTGGCCGCGCTTCTCGAGGTAGCGGATCACCTCCGCGGCGCCCGGGTAGCCGCCGCCGTCGTCCAGCGCCTCTAGGTAGAGGTAGTCGAAGACGATCGAGGAGCCCGCGGCCGCACCGCGGGCGACGGCGGCGAAGAGCGCCTGGGCGCTGGCCTCGGGCAGGTAGTAGGTGAGGCCCTCGCAGACGAAGCAGCAGCGCCGGCCGGCGTCGAAGCCGGCCCGCGCCAGCGCCTCGAACGGGTCCTCGTGCTCGAGGTCGGCGACGACGTAGGAGACCTGGGGCGGGAGCCCGCCCAGGGCCCGGCGCACGATCGCGCGCTTGCGCGCCTGGGTCGGCTCCAGGTCCAGCTCGAAGACCCGCGCCCGTCGCAGCTCCGGCAGGCGGTAGGCGCGGGTGTCGTAGCCGGCGCCGAGGATCGCCACCTGCTCCGCCCCTGCCTCCACCTCCTCGCGGACGACGCGGTCGATGTGGTGGGTGCGGGCGTTCATGTAGTGGTAGACGCCCGGCGCCCGGCGCTCCCAGGCGCGCACCGCGGCGGCGTGCAGCGGCGGGATCGCCCGGACCAGGCGCCAGCGCGGGCCGAGGAACTCCTTCGCCAGGTAGTCGGGGTTGGCGACCGGAGGCGCGTAGCGGGTCGAGGCGGAGTCGCGGGCGGCGGCGACCGTCTCGGCCGAGAAGTCGGGCTTCTGCCGGGGGCTCGCCATCGCCGCCTGCCTCAGCGGGCGCGCCCGGGCGCGGGCCGGTCGTCCACGCGGCGCAGAGCGAGCTGGGCCGGGTAGGCGTAGCCGCGTTCGAAGGCGCGCACGGTCGAGGCCATGCAGTGGAGGTAGTCGCGGTAGAGCTCCGCGCCCCAGCCCTCGCGGATCCGGCGCTCGTTCGCTTCCAGGCGCTCGACCCAGGCCGCCGCGGTCAGCACGTAGTCGTCGCGGCGGGTGAAGACCTCCATCACCTCCCAGGTCGCGCCGGCGGCGCGGACCACATCCTCGAGGCGCCCGCATTTGCTGCCCGGGAAGACCCGCCGCGTCGCCACCGCCATGTCCTCGATGTCGCCGCGCCGGCGCGGCAGGCGCCCCATCAGGATCGTCTGCAGGGCGAACCAGGCGCCGGGCCGGGTCCAGCGGTGGGCCCGCTCGAAGTAGCCGCGGAAGACCTCGACGTGGCGCCCGCGCCGGGCCTGCTCGGGGGTCGCGACATGCTCGAGCATCCCCATCGAGATCACCGCGTCGAAGGGCTCCGCCGGGGCGAACTCGCGGTAGTCGACGACCTCGGTGCTGACGCCGGGGATCTGCCGCCGCATCACCTCCCGGCGCTGGTCTGGCGAGAGCGTGATCCCGGTCGCGCGGCGCACGCCGCGCTCGTGCGCCCCGTACTCGAGGCTGGCGCCCCAGCCGCAGCCGACGTCGAGCACGCGATGCCCGGGCGTCACCCGGGCGAGGTCGTGGAGGAAGCCGAGCTTCGCCTCCTGCGCCGTCTCGAGCGTGTCCCCCGGGCGCCAGAGCGCGCAGCTGTAGGCCATCCGGCGGTCGAGCCAGAGCCGGTAGAACTCGGTGCCCGGGGCGTCGTAGGTGGACTGGATCTCCGCCGCCGTCGCCATCTCAGCCGGTCCGTTCGTAGCGGATAGTGCCGTCGTCGAGGACCTCCCGGGCCGAGCCGCGCTCGAGCAGGAGGTCCATGTGGACGACGATCTCGCAGAGCGAGCGGAAGGGGTGCAGCGCGGCGAACCGGCCCCAGGTGCGGTCGGCGAGCTCGACGGCGCCGGCGGGCCCGTCCCCGAGCATCTCCGTCAGCCGCTCGGCGCGGCGCTCCTGCAGCGCCAGCCGGTCGTCGACGACCTTGCGGTGGTCGGCGATCGGGGGGCCGTGACCCGGCAGCGTCAGCCCGGCGTCGAGGGCACGGGTCTGGCACAGCGAGCGGCGGTACTCGAGCAGGGGCCGCGGCCGCGAGTCGAGGTCGGGCGGCCCCGTCGGCGACGGCCAGAGGGCGGGGCTGGACGACATCCTCTGCAGCAGGTGGTCGCCGCCGAAGAGGAGCCCGTGGCCGGCGTCATGGAAGACCGTGTCGACGGGGCTGTGGCCGGGCCGGAAGTGGGCCGTCAGGGTGCGGTCGGCGAGCGCGATCGCGGCCCCGTCGGCGAGCGGCCGGCCGACGGTCCCCTGCGAGGACCACTGCCGTTCGCGGTGCAGGACCGGCTGGATCTCCGCGATGCGCTCCGGCGCCATCCCGTAGCGAGCCAGCACCGCCAGCGAGAACGCTTCGTCGCGGCCGGCCAGCGCCCAGTAGTCCTCGACGAACGGCACCATCGGCTCCAGCGCCGCGATCTCGGCGTCGGTGCGCTCGCAGAGGACGCCGGCGAGGCCGCTGTGGTCGACGTGCGGGTGGGTGAGGAGGATCGTGCCGACGTCGGCCAGCCGGCAGCCCAGCGCCCCGAGCCGATCCTCCAGCACCTCGACGGCACCCGGCATGTTGGCGCCGACGTCGACCAGCACCAGCGGCTCGCCGGCGATCAAGTAGGCGTTGGCGGTGGCCGAGGGGAACGGGATCGGCAGCTCCAGGCGGAAGACGTCCTCGGCCACCCGCTCGACGCCCTGCCCCGGCGGGCACTCGGCGCGCACAGCGGTCAACCGGTCTCCCGGATCCGCTCCACCGCGGCCTGGGCGGCGCTGCCGCCGTCGCCGTCGGTCGTCGCCCCGCCTTTGCGCTCCCCGGCCCCGGACTCCGGATCGCTCCCCTCTCCGCCCCCGTCGCCCGGCAGCACCAGACCTTCGCGGCGCTCGGCCTCCTTGCGGGCGAGCTCGGCGTCGCGGTTGAGCCTGCCGGCGGCGACGATCTCGCGCCGGGTCACCCCGAGGCGCTTGAGGATCGGGAACAGCACCTGCTTGAAGAAGACGTTGCGGTCGATCCCGACCGAGCGCATCACCTCGATCCGCTGCTCGTATTCGGGGATCAGGTCGTAGGCCGGCATCTTGAAGTGGGCGATCACGTGGGCCATGTCGCTCAGCGTCCCCGCCCGGTCCTCCTCGAGACAGAGCGCGAGGGTGTCCTGGTAGAAGCTCGCGTGGGCGGCCTCGTCGCGGCCGGCGAGGCGGTAGATCGCCGCCAGCACCGGGTCGCCGATCTCCTTGGCGCGGCCGAGCTGGGCGTGGTAGATCATCCAGGTCGCCTTCTCCTGCAGGGCGCCGTAGATCGCCATCTCACGCGGCGTCTCGAACGGCATGCTCCAGCGTTTTTCGAAGATCCTGCGCTCGTAGTCGCGCATCTCCTCATAGCTGCGCTGCCCCGTCCGCAGCAGGTACTCGCGCAGCGAGAAGGAGTGCTTGGACTCCTCGTAGCCCCAGTTGGCGTGGAACCAGGCCTGGCCGAAGGAGTCGCGGACCAGGTTGAGCCCTTCCGAGGTGTAGTCCGGCAGGTACATCTCCACCCCGCAGAAGGTCTCGGCCGAGATCGCCATCTCCTCGGAGGCGTACTCGGGCTTCCAGTCGTCCCAGGGGATGTCCTCGAAGACGTTCCAGCGGCGCTTGCGCTCGGCCTTCTCGAAGAACTCCATGTACTGCCGGTACAGCCGCTCCTCCGAGCGCGGTTTCATCGCAATCCCTCCTTGCCGATCACGGCGGGCCGGGCCATCAGGCGGCGACCTCGTCCAGCGCCGCCAGCTCCCCGTCTTCGTAGCGCCGGCGCAGCTCGGCGCGGCGCGGCTTGCCGCTGCTCGTCTTCGGCAGCTCGCCGCGCCCGACCGCGACCACCTCCCTGACGACCAGGCCGAGCTGGCGCCGCACCCGCACCGCGAGCCGGCGCCGCAGGTCGGCGACCTCGACCCCCGGGCGCGCCTCGACCACGAGGACGGCGACGTCGCCGCTCTCGCCCGCCACCGCGAAGGCGATCGCGCCGCCGCCGCGCACGCCGCTCTCCTCCCCCGCGCACCACTCGACGTCGTGCGGGTGGTAGTTGCGGCCGGCGACGATGATCAGGTCCTTCTTGCGGCTGGTCGGGTAGACCTCGCCGTCCTTGAGGAAACCGAGGTCGCCGGTCCGCAGCCAGCCCTCGGCGCCGAAGCTGGCGGCCGTCGCCTCCGCGTCCTCGAAGTAGCCGTCGGTGACACTGGGGCCGCGGAAGGCGATCTCGCCCTCGCGCAGCTCCGGCAGCCGCCGGCCTTCGCCGTCGAGGATCGCCACCTCGTGGCCGGGCAGCGGCGGCCCGCAGCACATCAGCTCGACGGCGTCGGGGTCGTCGGGGGCGGGCACGAC
This sequence comes from uncultured Solirubrobacterales bacterium, assembly GCA_963829445.1. Lineage (GTDB taxonomy): Bacteria > Actinomycetota > Thermoleophilia > Solirubrobacterales > 70-9 > VAYN01. The sequence goes on from CAWHIW010000020.1 coordinate 338,060, forward strand.
GCTGCCGCGCTCGCGCAGCGCCCCGGGGTCGACGGCGACGGTGCGCGGCTCCTCCGCGACCGGCCAGAGGCTGATCGCCAGGGTCGCCTCGGCGAGCCCGTAGCAGGGCAGGAAGGCGCGGCGGGAGAAGCCCGCGCGCTCGAACCGGGCGGCGAACCGCTCCAGGGTCCGCGGCCGGATCGCCTCGGCGCCGCAGGCGGCGATCCGCCAGGAGGAGAGGTCCCAGCGCTCCAGCTGCTCGTCACTGGCGCGGCGGGCCAGCAGCTCGTAGCCGAAGTTGGGAGCCGAGCCGGCGGTGCCGCCGACCCGGTCGATCAGCTCCGGCCAGGCGGTCGGGTCGCGGGCGAAGTCGAGCGGCGCCAGGTACCAGATCGAGGTCTGCCGCAGCATCGGCGTCACCGTGAAGCCGATCAGCCCGAAGTCGTGGTAGAGCGGCAGCCAGCTGACGCCGCGGTCGCGCTCGGGCGAGATCCCGAGGTGGGCGCCGATCGCGGTCGCGTTCTCCAGCAGGGTCCGGTGCGGCACCATCACCCCCTTCGGGGCGGCGGTGCTGCCCGAGGTGAACTGCAGGAAGGCGAGGTCGTCGGGGCGGACCGGCGGCAGCTCGCCGACCTCGTCGGCCCCCTCGACGTCCTCGAAGGTGAGCCGGCGCACGTCCGACTCCAGCCCCTCCAGCAGCGGCAGGATCACGGCGCTGGTGATCAGGGCGCCGGCGCCGGTCAGCCGCAGGATCCGGTCGAGGCCGGCGAGGTAGGCGTCGAGCTGGTTGAGGACGAAGGGGGGATAGAGCGGCACCGGGACGGCGCCGGCACGGGCGGCGCCGAGGAACAGCTGGATGAACTCGTGCTGGCTCGCGACCACCATCACCACCCGGTCGCCCTTGCCGAGCCCGAGCCCGGCGAGCTTCCCACCCAGCTCCCGCGAGCGCTGGCTGAGGCTGGCGTAGCCGAGGAACTTCTCCTCGCCGCCCTCGACGAAGGTCAGGCCCTGATCGTCGCGATCGAGCTCGTCCACCGCCTCGACGAGAGTGCGGGATGCCATTGGCGCGGATTATACCTGTAAGAAATCTGCTTAAACAGTTTTTACTAAATGTTTATCGATTTCTTGATGAAGTGCGCGACCGCCCGGTTGAGCGTGTCCGGCTGCTCCCACTGCATGAAGTGGCCGCATTCGGGAACGACGAAGGGACCGACGCATTCGGGGAAGGCGACCTTGGCCTTCCTGCTGAAGCTGGGCGGGACGACGCCGTCTTCGGCCCCGCACAGGGCCAGGGTCGGCACCGGGCAGGGCTCCTGCCAGCGCGGCCGCTCGGAGGGCCGGCGCACCCCCATCGCCACCTCGTAGGGAGCCCAGCTGGTGCGCAGCCGCTCGCGGGCGGCGAAGGGCTCGGCCATGAAGCGCGCCTCCTCCGCCGTGAACCCCCCCTCCCCGGCCCAGCCCCGCTCCCGGTAGAAGGAGGCCACGTACTCGAGCCGGGCCTCGCTGGAGGGCAGCTCTTCGATCAGCGCGTCGGCCTCCAGCCCCTGGCGCAGGAAGTAGTCGCTCTCGGGGCGGGACCGGTGCGGCGCGTCCCGCGGGATGCCCGCCTCGCGGTAGCGCTCGCCGAGGGCGGGCAGGGCGGTGGCGAAGATCACCTGGCGCTCGACGAACCCGGCGAAGCGCAGGGCGAAGTCGATCGCAACCATCGCCCCGAGGTCGCCGGCGACGGTGCTGCAGCGGCGGTGGCCGAGCACGTCGTGGACGAGCGCGTAGAGGTCGCGGGCGAAGGCCGAGAGGTCGTAATGGCCGTCGGCGGCGGCGGCCGAGTCGCCGAAGCCGCGCAGGTCCGGGACGATGACCTCGAAGCCGCGCGCGGCGAGCGGCTCGATGTTGCGCCACCAGATCCGCTTCGTCTCCGGGTAGCCGTGGATCAGCACCAGCGGGTAGCCGCCGGCGCCGGCGCGGACGTAGGCGATCCGCACCCCCGTCGCCAGCTCGGCCTGCTCGCGCGGGAAGGCCCCCGGGTCGAGCGCCGCGCTCACCGCGCCACCACCCGCATCAGGGTGCCGTCGCGCGGGCGCAGGGTCACCGAGGTCATGTACTCGACCGGGTGCTCGGGGATCAGCTCGAGGCGGAAGCGCCGCGCCAGCAGGGCCAGGGCGATGCGGCTCTCGAGGTCGGCGAGCAGCTTGCCGATGCAGGCGCGGGGGCCGGCGCCGAAGGCGAGGTGGCGCAGCAGCGCCGGCACCGAGTCGTCCTCGGGACGGCCGGGGTCGAAGCGCTCGGCCCCCTCGAACCAGCGCCGGTCGCGGCCGATCACGTAAGGGGAGACGACGACGAACGATCCGGCCGGGACCGGGACCCCCATCACCGTGTCGTCGGCCACCGCCTCGCGGAAGATCGCCCAGCCGGGCGGCATCAGGCGCAGCGTCTCCCCCAGCACCCGGTCGACGCAGGGGAGCGCCGCCGCCGCGCCGGCCCGCCCTGCCGGCAGCGCGGCGAGCTCCCCGGCCAGGCGCCGGTCGGCCTCCGGGTTCCGCGCCAGCAGGATCCAGGTCGAGGCGAGCAGGCTGGCGGTGGTCTCGTGGCCGGCGCCGATCAGGACGATGATCTCCTCGCGGATCTCCTCGCGGGTGCGGTAGGTGCGGGAGGCGGAGGTCGGCTCGCTGCCGTCGCGCAGCCGCAGCATCCTCGCCACGAGGTCGTCCCCGCCCCGCCCCGCCCCCTCGCCGCGGCGGTCGAGCAGGCGGTCGAGCTCGGCGTCGAGGACCCGGCGCTGGCGCCGGATCGCCCGGTTCGCCGCGGTCGGGACGGCGGCGGGGAGGAACTGCGAGACGCTGCCGATCAGCTCGCCGATCGTCTCCGGGGCCTCGAGGAAGACGCGCCGCAGCTCCGCGTGCTCGGGCCTGGTCAGGTCGACGCTGAACAGCACCTGGCCGATGATCCGCAGGGTCAGGTCGCTCATCTCGCGGTAGACGTCGATCGTCGCGCCGAGCCGCCGCTCCCAGCCGCGCGCGGTTTCCTCGACGGCCTCGACGATCAGCGAGGAGCGGGCCTCGATCTGGGCGCGGCCGAAGGAGGGCCCGATCGAGGCGCGGCGCCAGCGGCTCTCCTCGCCGTCGGCGGTGAGCAGGCCGACGCCGACGGCGCGCCGCAGCCAGGCCCACGACCTGCCCTTGGCGTAGTTCCCGCGGTTCTCGATCAGGGCCCGGCGGACCGCCTCGGGGTGGGCGAGCGAGTAGAGCGCCCGCGAGCCGACCAGGGGGATGCGCGCCACCGCCGCCCCGTCCGCATGGGCGGCGCTCAAGAGCCCGAGCGGGTCGCGGCGGAAGGCGCGCGGGTTGCCCAGCACGCCGGGCGCCCGGTAGGTCGCCTCCCGCGAGATGTCGGCGGCGGTTGCACCCACGTCTTTGATCACATCCGGACTTCCACCTCAACAGCGCTCCCTCTCGTCGTAAAAATATCAGCAATTTTCCTGAGTGATAGATAATCTTTGCTGCCTATGCGGGGATGGTCAGGCACGACGGAGGAGCAGCACGACCGCTACCGGGCACTGGGGGAAGGCCACCGCGAGACGATGCGCGAGGCCTGGCAGCAGCGCCGGTTCCCCTGGCCGATGTGGAGGGACCTCGCCGGCGCCGGCCTGTTCCAGGCCCTCGACGGCGACCTGGCCGAGCGTGCCGACCTCTTTGCGGCGGCGATCGAGGGCGTCACCAACGGCTCCCTCGACGGCGGCTTCGCCTTCTCCGCGATCGCCCAGGCGCTGGCGATCTCCACCCTCAACCTGCATGGCGAGGAGGCGCTGGCCGAGCGCTACGGCAACGGCCTGCGCAGCGGCGAGGAGCTCATCGCCTTCGCGGTGACCGAGCCCCATGGCGGCAGCGACCCCTTCAACGCCCGCACCACCGCCATCCGGGCCGGCGACGGCTCCTACCGCCTGCGCGGCGGCAAGTGGCACATCACCCACGCCGGCCAGGCGACCGTGCTGCTGGTCTGGGCGCTGGACCCCGAGAGCCGCGACCTGGTCGGGCTCTTCGTCGAGCCGGGGGCCGACGGCGTGCTGGTCTCCGCCGACCTCCCCGCCACCGGCGCCCGCTCCTCCCCGGTCGCCTCGATCGAGCTCGACGACGTCGTCGTCCCCGCCTGGCGGGCAGTCGCGCCGGGCGCCGGGCGCGAGGTCCTCTCCGGCCTGCTGGTGGTCGAGCGCATCCTCGGCTCCTTCGCGGCGATCGGCGTGCTCGAGGCGGTGCTGGCCGACGCCCTCGCCTTCGCGCTCGGCCGCAAGAGCTTCGAGCGCCCGCTCGCCGCCTACCAGCACGTGCAGCGGCGGCTCACCGACATCAAGATCAGGGCCGACTCGCTGCGGGCGCTGGCGCACCGGACCCTGGAGATGCGGATGGCCGGCGAGCGGACCGTGCTCGAGGCCTCCGAGTTGAAGCTGAGCGCGGTCCGCGCGGCGATGGACAGCGCCGTCGACGCGATCCAGGTCTGCGGCAGCTACGGGCTGCTGGAGTCGGCGCGGCTGCACATGGTGCTGCTCGACGCGGTCAGCTCCAGCATCGGCGGCGGCACCGAAGAGGCGCACCGGATGATCATCTTCGCCGAGATGGTGCGCCGCTCCCGCCGCGCCGGCCGGCCCGTCCCCACCGCCCTGGCGCTGGCCCGCGAGCAGGGCGCTCAGGAGCGGTCGAGCCGGCGCAGCGAGAGCTGAGCCAGGCTCTGGTAGCGGCGCTCGAAGGCGCGCACGCCGCCGTGCAGGTAGCGCCGGTAGTCCGCGAACGCGGCCTCGCCCCAGCGCCGCCGGATCTCCGCCTCGTGGTGGTCGAAGCGCTCGGCCCAGGCCGCCATCGTGCGCCGGTAGTGCTCGCGGCGGGTCTGGATCTCGAGGATCTCCCAGTAGGGGGAGGTCGAGCGGACCAGGTCCTCGAGCCGCAGCGAGAGCCCGCCGGGAAAGATGTGGTGGGTGAACCAGTGGATGTCGCGGAGGTCGTCGCGGTCGCGCGGGATGCGGTCGCGGAGGATCACCTGCAGGCCGAAGTGGGCGCCGGGCTCGGTCCACTCGTGGACGCGGCGGAAGTAGTCGCGGTAGAGGGCGACGTGCTCGCCGCGCCGCGCCTGCTCCGGCGTCGCCACGTGCTCGATCATGCAGATCGAGAGCGCCGCGTCGAACGGCCGCTCGGGCCGGTAGTCGCGGTAGTCGCAGAGCGCGGCGACGCAGCGGGGGATGCGGCGGGCCTCGACCTCCTGCAGCTGCGCCGGGGAGAGGGTGATCCCGTGCGCCTCCGCCACCTGGCGCCGCTCGACCAGGTACTCGAGGGCGGCGCCCCAGCCGCAGCCGACGTCGAGCACCCGATCCCCGGGCCTGACCCGGGCGAAGTCGGAGAGGATCTCCAGCTTGTTCAGCTGCGCCTGCTCCAGCGTGCAGTCGCCGTCCCAGATCGCGCAGGTGTAGTTCATCCGCTGGTCGAGCCAGAGCCGGAAGAACTCGTTGCCGACGTCGTAGGAGACCTCGACCTGCCGCTGCGTCGACATCGTCAGCCGCTCCGGGCGGCGACGTGGCGCTGCAGCAGCTCGATCACGTCGCCGAGGGTGTCCAGGGTCGTCAGCTCGTCGTCGGGCAGCTCGATGCCGAAGCGCTCCTCGAGCGCCGCGATCAGCTCCAGCATCGTCACCGATTCGATCCCGAGGGTGGCGATGTCGGTGTCGAGATCGATGCTGTCCGAGACCGCCTCCGGCGCGATCTTCTCCAGCTCGACGCGGATCGCGGCGAGCATCTCGTCGGGGTTGGGCTGGGCCATTTCGCCTCCTAGTGGTTGCGTTTGCGGGGGTTGGCGGTCAGTGGGTGTGAAGCTTTCGCGGGCGGGGCGGCCGCGAGCCGCGGGAACCACCAGTTGCGCTCGCCGAGGAGGGCGATCGTGGCCGGCACCAGCAGGCCGCGGACGAGGGTCACGTCGAGCAGGACCCCGAGCCCCATCGCCACGCCGAGCTCCCGCGAGGAGGCCAGCGGCGAGAGCGCGAAGGCGAAGAAGACGACGCTCATCGTCGTCCCCGCCAGAGTGATCGAGCGGGCGCTGCGGACCAGCGCCAGGGTGACGCTGTCGGCGGTCGAGCGACCCGCCTGGTGGAATTCGCGGACACGGGAGATGAAGAACACCTCGTAGTCGGTCGAGAGCCCGAACACGATCGCGAAGGTGAAGAGCGGCACGATGAAGTGGATCCCGCCCTCGCCGGAGAAGACCAGGGCCATCAGGCCGAGCGCGGCGCCGACCGAGAGCAGGGTCGTCAGCGCCGCCTTCAGCGCGATCAGCGGCGCCCGGAAGACCAGCGTCAGCAGCAGCATCTCCGCCAGCAGCACGACGACGACCACGGTCGGGGTGCGGGCGTCGATCCGGTCCACGAGGTCGTTCCCTTCGGCGGTGCCGCCGCCGACGGCCGCGGTCGGGCCGAAGCGGGCGCCGAGGGTGGAGCGCAGCCCGTCGACCGCGCTCGCGGCGGCGGCGCTGTCGGCGCCCGAGCCGAGCGTCGTCGCGACCCGGACCCACCCTCCGGCCCCCGTTTCGGGGGCGCCGACCGCGGCGACGCCGGGCTGGCGGGCCAGCGTCGCGGCGAGGGGCCGGGGGGCGGCCCGGGCGACGACGAAGCCGGGCGTGCTGGCGCCCGGGCCGAAGCTGCGGCCGACCGCGTCGGTCGCGGCCCGGACCGGGTCGCTGCCCGGCAGCACGCTGATGTTGCGCAGGGCGATCTGCATCCCCGCCAGCGGCAGCGCCATCAGCAGCATCAGCGGCACCGTGACGGCGACGATCGCGACCCGGCGCCTGACCACGAAGGCACCGAGACGGCGCCAGAGCGCGGCGTTGCGGGAGGCCGTGACCGCGACCTTGATCGGGAAGCGCTCGAGCCGCTCGCCGAGCAGGACCAGCGCCGCCGGGGCGAGGGTGAGCGTCGCCGCAACGGCGATCAGCCCGGCCACGATCGCCCCCATCGCCAGCGAGGCGAAGACGCCGACGCCGACCGCGAAGAGGCCGGCGAGGGCGACGACGATGGTCAGGCCGGAGACCAGCACCGCCCGTCCCGTCGTCCGCAGCGCCAGCGTGATCGCCTCCTCGGTGCCGGCGGCGCCGGCGGCCAGGGCCTCCCGCACCCGCGTCACCATGAACAGCGAGAAGTCGATGCTGAGCCCGAGCCCGAGGACCAGCGCCGTGTCCTCGACGAAGACGTTGAGGTCGGTCAGGTAGGAGACCAGGTAGAGGCCGCCGAAGGTGACGCCGACGCAGGCCGCGGCCAGGGCGAGCGGCACCAGCGCGGCGCTGACCGAGAGGAAGGCGACGAGCAGGATCGCCAGCATCACCGGGAACGAGATCAGCGCCGAGAGCTGCAGCCCCTGCTTGGACTTGGCCATGTAGCGGTCGTAGACGGCCGCCTGCCCGATCGCCTGCGCGCTCCCCCCCGGCACGCGGACGCCGTCGAGCGCCGTCTGCAGGCCGGCCACGTAGGTCTGGGCCTCGGCGAGGCCGCCGACGAGCACGACCGGCACCAGCGCGGCCCGTCCGTCCGGCGCCGCCACCGGCGCCTCGACCTCCTCCACCCCGGCGCTGGCCCGGACCGCGGCGGCGGCGCGGCGGGCCGCCGCCAGCAGGCGGGCGGGTGCGGGCTCGTCGGTCGTCACGGCGACGTAGACGCGCTGGCGCGAGGCGTCGGGGAAAAGCTCCCGGGACACCCGGTTGGCCCGCTCCGAGGAGGAGCCGGGCACTTCGTAGCCGCCGTCGCGCAGGCGGCCGTCCAGCTGGGTCGCCAAGGCCCCGCTGACGACCAGCAGCAGGCCCCAGAAGGCGACGATCTTGCGGGGATGGCGGAGGACGATGCGGGCCAGGCGGCTCATCGCCCGCTCCTCCGCGGCGCTCCACGGCTCTCATGGCCTGATGCTCTATGAATACTCAGGAACATCTACTCAGAGGATAATCCCCTGAGCAAAGTCCGCACCCGGGCCCGGCGGCGGGGCTAAGGGGCCAGCCGGGTGACGCTCCAGGCCGCTCCCGCGCGCTCGAACAGCCGCCGCTCGTGCAGGCGGTCGGCGGCTTCGCTCCAGAGCTCGATCGTCTCCGGGCGGACCCGCAGTGCGCCCCAGTCCTCGGGACAGGCCGGCGCGGTCTCCTGGACCGCGGCCAGGTGGGCGAGGCGGTCGCGCAGCTCGTCGAGGTCGTCGATCGGCTCGTCCCTGGCGGGAGACCACGGTCTGCAGCCGGTGCAGCGGGTCGCGCTCGGCGAAGAGCTCCTCGGCCAGGGCGCGCTCGGCCAGGCGCGGCCTCGCCGGTGATGTGGACCTGGCGGCCCAGCGCCGGCCAGTGGAAGAGCAGGGCGACCCGCGGGTTGGCCTCGATCTCCCGCGCCTTGCGGGTCCAGAGGGCCGAGGTGAAGAGCAGGGCCTCATCCTCGATCCGCTTCAGCGTCACCGTGCGGGCCGAGGGGCGCCCGCCCTCCCCGACGGTGACGAAGGCGACCGAGGCCGGCTGCGGGATCCCCGCCGCCGCGCGCCTCCCCGATCCAGGCTCGAGCTCGCCGCAGCGGGTGGTCCTCGGGCACGGCGGTCAGGGTAATCGAAGGATCGCGGACCGCATCCGCGCCAAAGCGACTGGCCAGCGAGCCAGGGCGGAGTAGGCTGCCTCCGGAGCGTGCCGAGTGGGATCGGCCCAACCGAGGAGGAGGTCCGATGTACGACTACGTGATCGTCGGAGCGGGCTCTGCCGGGTGCGTGCTGGCCGCGCGCCTCTCGGAGGACCCGGACGTCAGCGTGCTGCTGCTCGAGGCCGGCCCGCCGGACGTGAAGGAGAACATCCACGTCCCGCTCGGCTACCTGCAGCTGGCCCGGACCGACGTCGACTGGGACTACTACCAGCGCCCCGGAACCCGACTGCGGCGGCCGCCGCCTGCCCCTCCCCCGCGGCAAGGTCCTCGGCGGCTCCTCCTCGACCAACGCGATGGTCTACATCCGCGGCAACCACGCCGACTACGACGGCTGGGGCGTCGCCGGCTGGGGCTGGGACGACCTCTTCCCCTACTTCCTCAAGGCCGAGGACAACGAGCGCGGCGCCTCCGAGTGGCACGGCGCCGGCGGGCCGCTGGCGGTCTCCGACCAGCGCTCCGGCAACACGATCACCCCCGCCTTCGTCGAGGCCGGGGTCGAAGCCGGCCTCGCCCGCAACGAGGACTTCAACGGCGCCGAGCAGGACGGGGTCGGGATGTACCAGGTGACCCAGCGCGGCGGCATGCGCGCCAGCGCCTCCGTCGCCTACCTGCACCCGGCGATGGAGCGGCCGAACCTGACCGTGATGCCGTACATGCACGTCGACCGCGTGCTCTTCGAGGGCACGCGGGCGGTCGGCGTCGAGGCGAGCCAGCTCGGCCAGGCGCAGGAGCTGCGGGCCGAGCGCGAGGTGATCCTCTGCGGCGGCGCCTACAACTCGCCGCAGCTGCTGATGCTCTCCGGCGTCGGCCCGGCCGAGCACCTGGCGCTGCGCGAGGTCGAGCTGCTGCTCGACCAGCCGGCGGTCGGCGAGAACCTCAGCGACCACGCCGCCAGCTACGAAGTCTGGACCACGCCCGAGCCGGAGAGCCTGCTGGCGGCGCTGGAGCCGGCGGCGCTGGAGGAGTTCACCGCCTCCCAGACCGGGCCGTTCGCCTCCAACCTGGCCGAGGCCGGGCGGCTTCGCCCGGGTCGAGCGCCGGCGCCGAGGCACCCGACACCCAGTTCCACGTCGCGCCGATCCACATCGTCGACGAGGGCATGGGCGACCCGCAGGCGCACGGCGTCTGGGTCTCCCCCTGCCTGCTGACGCCGCGGAGCCCGCGGCTCGGTCCGGCTCGCCTCCAAAGACCCGACCGCGAAGCCGATCGTCCGCAACGGCTTCTACAGCCGCCGAGGAGGACATGGCGCGGGTGACCGCGGCGGTGCGGCTGGCCGAGGAGATCTGCGCCCAGCCGGCGATGCGCCCCTACTGCGCCGAGCCGTTCACGGTCCCGGCCGGCGATTCCGAGGACGACCTGCGCGCCCACGTCGCCGCCACCACCTACCCGATCTACCACCCGGTCGGCACCTGCGCGATCGGCTCGGTCGTCGACGCCGAGCTGCGGGTCGCAGGGCCTGGAGGGCATCCGCGTCGTCGACGCCTCGGTGATGCCGGTGGTCCCCCGCGGCAACACCAACGCCCCGACGATCGCGATCGCCGAGCGCGCCGCCGACCTGATCAAGGGGCGCGGTGCCGCTGCGGGCGCCGACGCGATCGCGATCCGGCTTCCGTGGTTCCGTAACCACGGGTTTCGTGGAAAAGGAACCGCGGAACGTCAGGCGGTGCCGAGCGCCCGGTCGATGAACGGGCCGAGCAGGTCGGCGACCGACGGCGGCCGTCGTCTCCGGCGACTCGCTGGGGCCGGTGATGTAGCTGATCGCCAGCCGCACCAGGGCTTCGGAGAGCAGGTCGACGTCGGCTTTGGGCGCCTGCGGCCAGCCCTGCTCGATCGTCGGTGCCGAGGCGGGCGGTCGCCCACTGGACGACCGGCAGGCCCTGGGTGGTGACGAAGGGGAGCATGCCGCCGGTGCCGTCGTCGCTGAGCAGGATCCGGATCAGCGGGTCCTCGCCGGCGGTGCGGAGGAAGAGCTCGAGGGCGGCGCCGACGGCGGCGCGGGGGTCGTCGCGGTGCTCGAGCACCGCCGCCTCGACGTCGTCGAGGAAGCGCTCGCCCTCGTGGATGACGAAGGCGAGCCCGAACTCGTTGCGGTTGCCGAACTCCTTGTAGAGGGTCTGGCGGCTGACGCCGGCGCTGGCGGCGATGTCGGACATCGTGATCTCCGACCAGGCCCGCTGCTCGAGCTGGTCGCGGGCGGCGCCGAACAGGGTCTGGCGCAGCAGCTCCCTGGCCGCCTCCGGGTATGGGGTTCGCGCGCTCGCCACCGTCGCCCCCATCGTCGCAGCGGGAGCGGTCACCCGGCCTCCTCGTCGGGCTCGAAGTCGACCTTGTCGCGGACGCCGCAGTCGGGGCAGGCCCAGTCGTCGGGCACCTCGCTCCACGGCGTCCCCGGCGGGAAGCCCTCGCGCGGGTGGCCCGCCTCCTCGTCGTAGACGTAGCCGCAGCCGGGGCAGCGCCAGCGGCTCACGCGGCTGCCTCGGCGCTCGCCGCCGTAGCGGGCGAGGATCTTCGCCCGCTTGCGCGGCTGGATGTTGGCGCGGCTGACGTCGCCGTCGAAGTGGTCGAGCAGGCGCGGGTCCATCACCCGCCGCCACAGCGGCGGGAACCAGGCGAGCACGATCATCCCGGCGTAGCCGGTGGGCAGCTGCGGCGCCTCTTCGACGTGGCGCAGCGCCTGGTAGCGGCGGGTCGGGTTGGCGTGGTGGTCGCTGTGGCGCTGCAGGTGGTAGAGCAGCACGTTGGAGGCGACGTTGTTGCTGTTCCAGCTGTGCTCGGGCAGGCAGCGCTCGTAGCGGCCGTCCTCGCGCTTGTTGCGCCGCAGGCCGTAGTGCTCGAGGTAGTTGACGACCTCCAGCAGCGAGAAGCCGAGCACCGCCTGGATCAGCAGGTAGGGCAGGACGACCGGGCCGAAGACGATCGTCAGCGCGGCGAACAGCGCCGACCGTCATCGCCCAGGCGCTGAGCAGGTCGTTGTGCCAGCTCCAGTGCGACTTGCCGAGCCGGTCGAGGCGCGCGCCCTCGATCTCCCAGGCCGAGCGCAGGCTGCCGGAGACGGTGCGCGGCAGGAAGGCCCAGAAGCTCTCCCCCAGCCGCGAGCTGGCCGGGTCCTCGGGGGTGGCGACGCGGACGTGGTGGCCGCGGTTGTGCTCGATGAAGAAGTGGCCGTAGCCGGTCTGGGCGAGGGCGACGCGGCTGAGCCAGCTGCTCCGAGCTGGCGCGCTTGTGGCCGAGCTCGTGGGCGGTGTTGATCGCGATCCCGCCGACGACGCCGACGGTGAGGGCGAGCCCGAGGCTCTCGAGCGTCGAGAGGTCGCCGCTGGACCAGAGGTAGCAGGCGAGGACGAGGCCGGCGTACTGGATCGGGATGAAGACGTAGGTGCACCAGCGGTAGTAGCGGTCCTGCTCGAGGTACTTGAGGACGCTGTCGGGCGGGTTGGTGGCGTCGATCCCGACGGCGATGTCGAGGATCGGGAAGGCGACGAAGACGAGCACCGGGCCGAGCAGCCAGAAGCCGCCGAGGCCGGTCAGCGCGACCGCGCCCCAGGCGATGAACGGCGCCAGCGGCACGATGATCCCCAGCAGCCAGGCGTAGCGCTTGGGGTCGGTCCAGGTCGCCGGATTGACCTCGACCTCGTCGTGATGGTGGTGATGGTGATGCGAGTCCGCGGTGGTGGCCTCCATGGGCCTCCTCCTTGTCAGAGTTTGAAAGAACGTCTGCAACGTAGACAAAGAAGCCCTGTTTGTCAACCAGACCGAACATGCGCAGCGCTGTCCTGCCCGGAATCTGGACCGGGCACGACGAAACGACCCCGACCGGGGACGCAGAAGCTGCTCAGGGAAGACCTGGCTAGATCTTCAGCAGGACGAAGGTGTTCAGCACCCAGAGCAGGGCGACGAAGACCGTGGCGCGGGTGAGGTTGCGCTCGACCATCGAGCCGCCGCCGAGCGAGCTGCCGCCACCGCCGACGCCGAAGGCGCCGGAGAGGCCCGCGTCTTTCCCCGAGTGCAGCAGGATCAGGAAGATCAGGACGACGGAGAGGATGACCTGGAGGACGCTGAGAAGCGTGTACATGGTCAGGAAGTCTAGCCCTGCGGGACCTTTTCGCGCGTCTCCCCCGCGCCGTCGTCCGTCGACCGGCCTCGCCGAGCCGTTGCCGTTCTCGACCCGGTCGAGGATCTCCACCGCTTCCCGGCGCAGCTCGGCGTCGAGCAGGGCGAAGTCCTCGTCGGAGAGCTTGCCGGAGGCGTGGTCGAGCTCGGCGTCGCGGATCTCGCGGTACTTGGCTTCCTTCAGCGCGTCGGTCTCGGTGCGGACGAGGGCGCCGCGGCGGCGGCCGCGGGTCGGCCAGAGCGCGATCAGCGCCCCCAGCAGGGCGATCAGGCCGCCGATCCACATCCAGGTGACCAGCGGGTTGACGATGACCTTGAAGATCGTCGCCGAGCCGTCGCCGAGGTAGCTGTTGGCGATCCGGTTGGCCGCCAGCGACTGCAGCTTGGCGATCTGCGCCAGCGCCGCCGGCCGCAGGCTCGGGTTGGCGGCGGCGGCGCGCATCATCGCCGCCACCGCTTTGCACTGCGGCGGCGTGCCGGGGGCGCCGCTGACGCAGGCCCGGAAGCCCTTGTCGGCCGCCCGCACCCGCCGCTGCACGGCGCTGATGTCGGGCTGCGGCGCCGTCCAGAGGTCGTCGCCGATCCCCGCCTTCAGCCCCACCTCGCTGGTCGCCTCGCCCTCGAAGTAGCTGCCGATCGTCCCCACTTCCTGCCCGGTCGGGCGGAAGTAGCGGCGGCTCGGGTGCAGCGTCGCCACCAGCTTGCCGCCTTCTTCGACCCGGAGGACGCTGCCGAACTGCAGGTACTCGTCGTTGACGGCGACGGTCGGCTTCACGTAGGTGATCTTGCGGCCGTCGACGACGCGTGCTCTCCCCCGGTTTCAGGGTGACGTCGCGGTTGGTCTGGAAGCTGGAGGAGGCGGCGATGCCGATCAGCAGCACGGCGATGCCGATGTGGACGATGTAGCCGCCGTAGCGGCGGCGGTTGCGGGAGACGACGCCCGACCAGCGCCGCCGGCATCGAGCCGCCGGCGAGCTTGCGCCGGGCCGCGGCGCCGTTCCAGAACTCCTGCGCCGAGGCCGGCGATCGCGAAGGCGGCGAAGACGAAGAGGGCGAAGGCCCAGGGCTCCTGCGCGGCGTCGGTGAACAGCGCCAGCGCGACCGCGGCGACCGCGGCGACGATCAGCGGCAGCCGGAAGACGCGCTTGGCCGAGGCCCAGGTGACCCGGCGCCAGGCGAGCAGCGGCCCGATCCCGGTGAAGAGGACCAGCAGGATCGCCAGCGGCGTCGTGTAGCGGTCGAACCAGGGCGCCGCCAGCGAGGCCTTGTTGCCGGTGAAGAGTTCGGAGATCAGCGGGAAGAAGGTGCCCCAGAAGATGACCGCGGTCAGCGCCACCAGCAGCAGGTTGTTGACGAGGAAGACCGACTCGCGCGAGACCAGCGAGTCGATCCGCTTCTCCGAGCGCAGGTCGTCGAGGCGGGAGACGATCAGCGCCGTCGAGCCGATCAGGACGACCCCGATCAGGCCGAGGATGTAGGGGCCGACGGTGTTGTCGCCGAAGGCGTGGATCGACTGCAGCACCCCGGAGCGGACCAGGAAGGTGCCGAGCAGCGCCAGCGAGAAGGCGGCGACGACCAGGCAGGCGTTCCAGACCTTCAGCATCCCCCGCTTCTCCTGGACCATGATCGAGTGCAGGAAGGCGGTGATCACCAGCCACGGCATCAGCGCCGCGTTCTCGACCGGGTCCCAGGCCCAGTAGCCGCCCCAGCCGAGCTCGGTGTAGGACCAGCGGGCGCCGAGCAGGAGGCCGAAGCCGAGGAGGGCCCAGGCGATCAGGGCGAAGCGGCGGGTCGAGCGGATCCATTCGGCGTCGAGGCGGCGGGTGATCAGGGCGCCGATCGCGAAGGCGAAGGGGACGGTCAGCGAGACGTAGCCCGAGTAGAGCATCGGCGGGTGGATCATCATGCTCGGGTGCTGCAGCAGCGGGTTGAGGCCGATGCCGTCGGCCGGGACCGGGCTCAGGGTCGCGAAGGGGTCGACGTCGGGCGCGAACAGCATCAGGCCGACGAAGAAGGCGGCGACGCCCATCATCACCGCGGTCGCCCAGGGGACGATCTCCCGCAGCTTGGCCCGGGTCGCGTAGAGGGCGGCGCTGGAGACGATCGAGAGCACCCAGGCCCAGAGCAGCAGCGAGCCCTCCTGGCTCGACCACATCGCCGCCAGCTTGTAGAAGGCCGGCGTCTCGATCGAGGAGTGCTGGGCGACGATGTTGAAGGAGAAGTCGTTGCCGGCGAAGGCGATCTCGATGATCGCGACGCAGGCGGTGACCAGGCCGCAGAAGACGTAGACGGCGCGGCGGGAGAGGTCGATGCGGCGGCGGTCGCCGTTGCGCCCGGCGAGGGCGAGGGCGGCGGCGGCGAGGGCGGTGACGAAGGCGAGCGCCAGCAGCGCGCTGCCGAGGCTAGGCATCGCTCTTGGTCGTGAACTTCGAGGGGCACTTCGTGATCAGGGTTTCCGGCTCGCCGACGAAGGTGCCGCCCTCGATGGCGCCGGTGAGGACGATCTCGCGGCCGCCGCGGAAGGGGTCGGGCACGGTGCCGGTGTAGGTGACCGGCAGGCTCTGGCCGCCGCCGTCGCGGTCGACGACGCGGAAGGCGATGCCGGCGCCCTCGTGGTGGATCGAGCCCTTTGACGACCTTGCCGGTCATCTCGTAGCTGGTGCCGGGCGCGGCGGTGAGCAGCTGCGAGGGCTCCTTGGCCTCGGTCGAGGCCGAGAACGAGGTGTAGATCAGGGCCACCGAGAGCAGCACGGCGACGCTGAGCGCGACCACGAGGCGGATCTTGCGCTTGCGCTGGGGGTCCACGAGCGTCGGGATTATCGCAAGCTGGTCGCGGCGGCGGGTGCCCCGGGGGTCGGCGGACGCGCTTCGCGCTGAGTGTCCGGCGACCCCTGGGGCACCCCGCCGCGGTCGGGAGTTGGGAGAATCACGGTGTGAGCGATCAAGGCGCAAGCGACCCGGTCCTGCTGATCACCGGCGCCAGCAGCGGCATCGGCGCCGCGACCGCGCGTGCGGCGGCCGGGAAGTACCGCCTGGTGCTGGCGGCGCGGCGGCTGGAGGAGCTGGAGGCGCTGGCGGCCGAGCTCGGCGGCGAGGAGCGGGCGCTGGCGGTGCGCTGCGACGTCACCGAGTGGGACCAGGTCGAGGCGATGGCGGCGGCGGCGCTGGAGCGCTTCGGCCGCATCGACGCCGTCTTCGCCAACGCCGGCTTCGGCGCCACCCGCGGCTTCCTCGAGGAGTCGCCCGAGCACTGGCGCTCGATGGTCCTGACCAACGTCTACGGGGCGGCGCTGACGATCCGCGCCACCCTCCCCCACCTGCTCGAGCGCGGCGACGGCCACTTCCTGATCACCAGCTCGGTCGCCGGCCGCCGCGCCCTGCCCGGGCTCGCTCTACTCGGCGACCAAGTGGGCGGCGACCGCGATGGGCGAGTCGCTGCGGGCGGAGCTGCGCCAGATGCACGAGAACAAGGGGATCAAGGTGACCCTGATCGAGCCGGGGATGACCGACACCGACTTCTTCGACAACCGCCCCGGCGATGCGGCGCTGCAGGACACCGACATCGCCAAGGCCGTGATCTACGCGCTCGAGCAGGGCCCCGGCGTCGACGTCAACGAGATCCTGATCCGGCCGACCGAGCCAGCCGATCTAGCCGAGTGATGACTTAGGCGGCCCATGACCCGCCTGAGTCATCACTCGAAGCAGCAGGCGCACGGCGCCAGTAGGCGCGCAGGGCCAGGCGCACGGGCAGCGAGCGGGCGGGGCCGGCGATGAAGGGCGAGTCGAGGTCGGGGGTGAGCCAGGAGGCGAACTCGGCGGCGCTGACGGTGCGGGTCGCCTGGATCTGGCGGCGCTCGCGCAGCAGGCGCGGCAGCCAGCGGAGGAATTCGAGGTTGGCGGCGAGCTTCTGCCTGCCCCAGCCGCCGGAGGCGGAGACGGCGAGCAGGGCCAGCTCGGTCGCGAGCAGCGCCGGCGCCAGCAGGATCAGCAGCGAGGCCGGGTAGGCGCGGACGAGGAAGGCGAGGCGGTTGCGCTCGAGCCAGCGCCACTTGTGCTCGCGGGCGCCGAACTCGTAGTCGTGGTCGACGACCGCGGCCGGCTCGATCCCGAGCGCGCCGCCGCGCAGCCGCAGCCGCAGCGAGAGGTCGACGTCCTCGTGGTAGAGGAAGAAGCGCTCCGGGAAGCCGCCGACCTCGTTCCAGGTCCGCAGCGGGATCGCCAGGCAGGCGCCGGAGAGGACCGTGACCTCGCCCGCGGGCGGGCGCCGCCGCGATCGGCTCGCCGTGGCCGCCGGCCCAGACGATGCCGGTGAAGTGGATCGGGTTGCCGGCGGAGTTGATCCGGGTCCCCCCCGCGTCGGCGACCAGCGCCTGCCAGGCGGCCCAGCCGCGGCTCTCGCAGCCAGGGCCGGCGGATCGCCTCGCCGAAGCCGGGCAGCGGCGCCGCGTCGGGGTTGAGGATGACCAGCAGGTCGCCGCCGGCCGCGGCGGCGCCGGCGTTGCAGGCGGCGGCGAAGCCGAGGTTGGCGCCGGTCTGAACGACCCGCGCCGCGGGCGCCAGCTCCGTGACCGCGTCGGCGGTGCCGTCGGCGGAGTCGTTGTCGACGACGATCAGCTCGTCGCCGTCGCCCAGCTCCGGCAGCAGCGCCGGCAGGGTCCTGGCCAGCTCCTCGCGGCTGTTCCAGGCGACGATGAGGACGGAGAGCGTCGGGCGCACCGGCGCGGAGGCTATTGAGCCATCCGCGCCGGTGCCGGCGACGCAGTGCTGCGAGCGCTACTTCTTCTTCTTACTTCCGCACGAGCTGATGTTCAGCTTGTACTTGTTGTTCTTGACCTGCTTGCCGTTCTGACCCTTGAGGTTCAGCACCGCCGTCTGCTTCTTCGCGCAGGTGTTGGTCGAGTTGACCAGGAGGCTCTTCTTGCCGCCCTTCATGTTCAGGATGAACTTCTTCACGGGCAGATCAGGCACCGTCGGGAAGACGGTCTTGAGACCGCCCCGCTTGGAGCTGATGACGCCGCGCAACTGGATGTTCACCTGACCGCGGAGGTCGGCCACCAGGTTCGGCAACTTGTCGTTGGAGGAGACCAGGTAGACCGGGCCCTTCAACTTGTTGTCGAGCAGAGGCGACTTCGCTTCCGCCTGGCCGTAGACCGAGCCCGACGGGCACGCCTTCGCCGCCAGCTGGACCCTCGTGCACACCGTCTTGATGTGACTCTGGTCGAGGAACAGCGAGTGCGGCAGCGTCAGCGCCGCTCGGCTGAGGTTGGCATCGCCTTCCCGCGCTTCCAGGATGGCCCGGATCTTCGGGTTCTTGGCCCGCTTGGTCGGCCCGGACAACTTCGTGAACAGCTTCGGCTTGAAAGCCAGCTTGTTGCATTCGATTGCCTGGTAGGGAGCGCTGACGGCGTAGGAGCTGAACGCGGCCGGATCGGCCGGGTTCGCGCCGCCCCCGTTGAGCATGCCGCTCGTCGCCCCCGCTTCGCAATTCGTCGGGTTGCGCATGAACGATGCCCTGTTGACGTTGACGTCGATCGAGCGGACGTCCAGCTTGACCCCGTCGAACACGTTCGGGATCGGGTCGGAGACCGCGTTGATCTGGCCCGTTTCCGGATTCACGTTGAGCGCGACCCGGACGACGACGGTGCCGACGTCATAGGGACCGGCGACGCCGGGCGTGATCACTGCCATCGACAGCGGCGCGCCTTTGTAGGGACCGGCGAGGAACGCCTTGCCGGGGATCTCCAGCGGAGACGAGCCGGAGCCGGCCCTGGTCGTCGTATCGGCGATCAGGCTGGCCGCGGGACAGCTCGAGGACTGCCGCCTCGGCCGTTGCCGCTGTTGGCGGCCGCGGCTGCCAGATCCGCCTCGGAGCAGTAGGGGATGCCGGCGAGCTTGCCGGTCAGGCCCTTCGGCAACGTGACGTTGACGACCTTCAGCTCCTGCTGGCCGTCGGGACGGGCGATTTTCACCTGGAACGGGCTGTAGGCACCCGCTTTGGTGCTGTCCGATTTCGCCGTGTAGCCGGGCGCGAACGGCCGCTCGGCCAGCGTTTTCGGACATGGTCCGCCACCTGGGTAGGTGGTGAGGTTGAACGAACTCGTCGGCGTGTTCGGTCTGGGTTCCCCGACCAAGGAGTCAGCTCCGTGGACGTGGCGTTCGGGCCGCAGGTGTTGGGCGAGGTCAGCGTGCCTTTCGGGCCACCATTGAGGTGGAGCCGGAAGTGACTGAAGGTCGCCTGCGGGTTTTCTTCCACGATCGCGGTGATCTGTCCGGTTTCCGCGTTGGGAATGACCTTGCCGATCAGGCGGACGTTGACTCCGTATCGGACCGAGGTGGCGTGGATGAAGATCCGGAACTGTTCTCCGGAGCTGGCCGCGCCGGGGCCGTTTTTAATCGGTTCGCCGACGTAAACGGTTCCACCGAGCGGAACCGGCAGTGACGGGGTGTCGACCTCAACGGTTCCGATCACCGATGCGGCAGGGCAGGTGATCGGGTCGTTGGTGCCCTTTTCGAACTCGGTGTCTTTACACGGCACCAGGCCGTTGGCGGAGGAGGGATTGATGCCCATCCCTGCCGGCAGAGTCACTTTGGCGGTTTTCAGATACGAGTTGGCGATTTCCGCCGAGGCATCGAACGGGATGCCGACGTCGACCGTGGTCGGTTCTGGCGAATCGACCGCGCCACCCTGGGTGCTGACGTCGATGGTGGGGTCGAACGGAACTTTGTCGCAGCCCTCACCGACGTAGGGAGTGGTGAAGGTGTTCGCGTCGGTAGCCCCTTCATGGGAATCGACTTTCAAGGTCGCATTCGCCGCCACTCCACAAGTACTGGGCAAGGTGAGATAGGTGCCATTCCCCGCTTTCCCGTTGAAGACGAGCCGCGAGCCGACGAGCGGCAGGCCGCCTTCCAACGGCGACTCGATGTCGCTGATGGTGAAGGTCACGTGCTGGTCTTTGGGATCGAGCGAGCCAACGATGAACGTCGTCCCGGTCGAGGCCGGGAACGCCACCATCGATGGCACGCCCTGGAAGGGTTCGATGTTGTAGACGGGCACCGCTGCGCGCACCTGCGGGCATTTCGGGACGCATTCGGGACCCGGGGCTTTGGCCGCGACCGTCAGGTAGTTGGTCCCGACGATGGACAGCGGAGAGCAGCCGGTCACGTCAGTTTCCGCCTGCGTGAGACTGCACTGCGGCACAGCCTCGGGATTGACGCTGAGGCCTTCTGGCGTTTCGACGACGATGTCTTTGACGAAGCCGTCCGGGAAGCCTTCCGCCCCCGAGCCGGACAAGGTGTTCAGCGTGAAGTCGGTGATTCCCCACTGTGGGTGGATAGCCGCCTGTTTTGAGAATTTGCTCGGCGGAGACGTTTTGAGGCACTGGTCCGGCGACTGCGGCAGCGGTGGCAGTCCGATTTCTTTGCCGCCCAGCGCTGGGGTGTCGGTGTTTTCTTCACAGGTGAGCGATTCCCAATTTTTGATGCCAAATGCTCCCTGCGCGGAGGGCGCTACGAGAACTGCACCCAAGGCCATAACCGCAACTGCGATTAAAAAGCGCCTAGCCATTCAATTCCTCCTCGGTAACCCTGTTGAGCGAAACGCTTCCCCTGCGTAGCGCCCTTTCACTTCTCCCACAGAAGACAGTAGCGGTCGCGCCCCGCGAATCAAGTGCGATTTGCGACAAATTGGACAAGGGGTCCTGTCCAACCCGGACAGCTCGGCACCGTTAGTGCTTCTTTTTCCGGTGCGATTTCTTGCCGCATGGGGTCTTCAGCTTCGACCGTTTGCCGAGCTTCTTCCCGTTCTGGGCTTTGAAGTTGATGATCGCTTTGACTCCTTTGCCTTTGCAGAGGTTCTTGGAGGCGACCAGGAGGCCGTGCTTGCCGCCGGGCAGGATCATCGTGAACTTCGAGACCGGCACGTCGGGGACACGGTCGAAGGTGGTGCGGATGCCGCCCTTGAAGCTGTCGATGCGGCCGACCAGGTCGATGCCGACCTGGCCTTCGAGATGGGCGACCAAGTCAGGCAGCGGGTTGTTCGACGAGCGCAGGTAGACCGGACCTTCCAGCGGCTGGCCGAGCAGCGGCGTGATCGCCCGTGCCTTGCCGTAGATCGATTTCTTCGGGCAGGCGTTGGCGGCGAACTGAACCCGGGTGCAGATCTTCGAGAGGCTCGCCTGGTCGAGGAAGAGCGCGTGCGGCAGGCCGACCGAGGCGCGGGCGATGTTGGCGTCCCCGGCCCGCGCCTGAAGAACCGCGCGCAGGCGCGGGTGCTTGTTGCGCTTGGTCTGCCCGAACAGGCGCAGGTTCAGTTTCGGGCGGAATTTCAGCGGGTCGCAGTTGTTCAGCTGGACCGGGTCGGAGACCGGGAAGGACGAGAAGGTCGCCGGGTTGGTCGGGTCGGCGCCGCCGCCCTTGAGGGCGCCGGCGGTGGCGAACTTGGAGCAGTTGGTCCCGTTCAGGGTGAAGTCGTCCTTGTTGACGTTGACGGCGACCGAGCGGATGTCGAGCTTGGCGCCGCCGAAGACATCGGGGATCTCGTTGGTGACGGCGTGGATCTGGGCCGTTTCCGGATCGACGAAGAGCGGCACCCGGACCACGACCGTGCCGAGGTCGAAGGGGCCGGCGAGGGCCGGGGTGACCACGACCAGCGACACCGGTGCGCCTTTGAAAGGACCGGCGAGGAAGGCCTTGCCGGTGATCGAGAGCGGCGAGCCGCCGGTGCCGGCGGCGATCGTCGCGACGCCGACCTGGCTTTTGTCGGGACAGCTGGCGTTGGCTTTCTCCGCCGCTCCTGCCCGCGCCGCCGCGGCGGCGACTGCCGCCGGCGGGCAGTAGGGAACGCCGGCCAGCTTCGCGGTGGCGCCCGGCGGCAGGGTGACGTCGATGCCTTTCAGCTCCTGCTGGCCGTCGCCGCGGGTGATGTTGACGGCGAAGGGCGTGAAGGTGGCGGCGTTGGCGCTTTTCGGGCCGGCTTTGAAGCCAGGGCGCGAAGGGGCGCGACGCCATCGTTTTCGCGCAGGCGCCGCCGCCGGGCGCTTTGGTCAGGGTGAGAGCGCCTGGTCGGGCGTCGCGGCGGCATTGCCTGACCAGGGCGTGATCTGGGTCGTCGTCGTGTTTTCGCAGATCGGCGGGCTGCTCAGCGGCGCTTTGGCGCCGCCGGCGAGCTGGAGCTGGAAGGAGCTGAAGGCGACCTGCGGGTTGTCGGCGAAGATCGCGGTCAGCTGGCCGGTCTGGGGATTGGCCTTGACGTTGCCGATCAGCCGCACCGAAAGCCCGTAGCGGGCCGACTCGGCGTCGACGAAGATCCGGTACTCGTTGCCGGAGGCCGGGATCGCGGCTGAGCTGCTGGCCGAGGAAGACCTTGGCCGGCAGCGAGTTGGCCGGCAGCACCGGGGTCTGGATCGAGGCGGTGCCGATCTGCGAGTTGGCGGGGCAGGCGACCGCTTTCTTGGTTCCCTTGCCGAGCTGGGCGTCGCTGCAGAAGTGCAGGTCCGGCGCCGAGGAGGGGTTGAGCCCGAGCCCACGCGGCAGCGAGACGCTCGCCGTCTTCAGCGTCGATGAGTTCTGCGGCTGCAGGCCCTGCGGGACTTTGAGGTCGACGGTGACGCCCGAGGGCGAGTCGGTGGTCGGCGATTCGGAGGTGCTGGCGACCGTCGGCGCGAACGGGACCGACTGGCAGCCGTTGCTGTTGGCCGGCGGTCGCTTCGTCGTGTAGGTCTGGAACTGCCCCGGGTTCTCGTAGGAGTCGACCTTGAGGGTCGTGGTCGAGGGCGCGTTGCACTGGCTCCCCATGGTCAGGAAGGTGCCGCCTTTGGTGCCGTCGAAGACGAGCCGGTTCTCGACCAGCGGCAGCGTCGTCGGGATGTCGCTGATCGTGAAGCCCTCGTGGTAGTCGCTGTCCCAGGCGACATCGGCTACGAGGTAGACGTTGGCGACCGGGATTCCCGGCAGGCCGACCGAGAAGCCGAACAGCGCCGGCACCCCCTGCGGCGGGTCGAGGTTGTAGACGGGGAACGGCAGCGGGCCGACGGGGATCCCGAGCACCTCAGAGGTGACTTCGCTGATCCCGACCTGGCTGGCGGCGCAGCTCGAGGGTGTTCGCTTCGAAGGTCGCTTTCGGGCACTGCGGAACCGCCTGAGGGTCGACGTTGAGGCCCTCGGGGAGGTCGACCCGGGCGTCTTTGATCATCGCCTTCGGGCGCACCCCGGTCGGCGGCAGGCCACTGGCGACGTTCATCGCGAAGTCGGTGAGGCCGGTCGGCGGGTGGCCGGCGGCCTGGGTGAAGAACTGGGCCTGGGGGCTCGCGTAGGTGCATTTCGGGGACGTCGGACTTGCAGGTGCCCGCTTCCCACTTGGAGACACCGAAGGCGGCGCCGGCCGCCGGGGCCATGACCGCCAGCATCAGCGCGACCGCCACCGCACTCGTCACGCTGAGAATCCCTGCCCGCTTGCTCATCAGTTCGGTTCTCCTTCTCGTTTTCCCTTGCGTGGCTCGACCCCACCCGGAGGCAGCCCCTGCCGATGGCCATACCCACTCGGCGCCGGCGTCAATCAGCCCCGCTTCGGCCTTGCCGCCCTTGCCGCGGCAGGCCGGCACCCGCAGCGGCAGCCGCTTCTTCTTCAGCTGCTTGCCGTTCTGGGCTTTGAAGTTCATGAACGAGAAGGAGGGCTTCGCGCAGAGGTCGCGCGAGTTGACCAGGAGGCCGCGCTTGCCGCCCTTCATCGTCAGCGACGAACTTGCTGACCGGCACGTCGGGCACCGGGTAGAAGACGGTCTTGATCCGCGCCTTGGCGGCGCTGATCACGCCGTGCAGCTGCACGTCCACCTGGCCGCGGAGGTCGGCCAGCAGGTCCGGCAGTTCGTGGCTGGAGGAGACGAGGTAGACGGGCCCGGCCAGTTCGTCGTCGAGCAGCGGCGTGCGCGCCCGCGCGTAGCCGTAGATGGCAGCCGCGGGGCAGTCGTGCGCCGCCAGCTGGACCCGGGTGCAGATGGTGCGGATGTGGGACTGGTCGAGGAACTGGGAGTGCGGCAGGGTGACCGCGGCGCGGCCGATGTTGGCGTCGCCGTCGCGGGCGGCGAGGACGGCGCGGAACTTCGGGTGCTGGGCGCGCTTGGTCGTCTTCTTGCCCGCCGTAGAGCCGGGTGGACAGCTTCGGCCGGAACCCGAGCGCGTCGCAGTCGCTGGTCTGGAACGGGGTGCTGACCGGGAAGGAGCTGAACGCGGCCGGGTTGGCCGGGTCGGCGCCGCCGCCGTTGAGCGACGCCGGCGCTGGCCAGCGGCCCGCAGCTGGTCGGGTTGAGGGTGAAGTCCTTGCGATCGAGGTCGACGTCGATCGCGCGGATGCTGAGCTGGGCGCCGCCGAAGACGTTGGGGATCGGGTCCGAGACGGCGTGGATCTGCGCCGTCACCGGGTCGACGAACAGCGCCACCCGCACCACGACCGTGCCCAGGTCAAAGGGCCCGGCCGTGGCGGGGGTGACGACTGCCAGGGAGAGAGGGGCCCCGTGGTAGGGGCCTGAGAGGAAGACCTTGCCGTCGGTGATGTGCAGCGGCGAGGGGCCGGTGCCGGCGCTGATCGCGGCGCGTGCCGACCAGGCTCTTGGCCGGGCAGCTCGAGCTGGCGCGCTGCTCGGCGCCGCCGCTCGCGGCCGCCGCGGCCAGCGCCGCCGCCGGGCAGTAGGGGATGCCGGCGAGCTTGCCGGTCATCCCCGGGCGCCAGGGTGACGTCGACGCCCTTCAGCTCCTGCTGGCCGTCGCCGCGGGCGATGCGCAGCGAGAGCGGGCTGAAGGCGCCGGCCTTGGTGCCCTTCGGCTTCGCCGCGAAGCCGGGGCGAAGGGCCGCTCGGCGAGCGTTTTCGCGCAGGGGCCGCCGCCGGGGCGCGCTGGTGAGGACGATCGGCGCCGAGGGGGTCGCCGGCGGGTTGCCCGACCAGGGGGTCAAGCTCGAGCCGTGGCGTTGGTGGCGCAGATCGGCGGGCTGCTGAGGACCGCCCGCGGGCCGCCGTCGAAGTTGAGCTCGAAGGAGGTGAACGGGACCTGCGGGTTTTCGGTGATGGTCGTCGTCAGCTGGCCGGTCGCGGGGTCGGCGCTGACGTTGCCGAGCAGCCGCACGTAGATCCCGTAGCGGGCCGACTCGGCGTCGATGAAGATCCGGTACTCCTTGCCGGAGGCCGGGTCGCGGCTGAGCTGCTGGCCGACGTAGACGTTGCCGGTCAGCGACGCCTTCCGGCAGCGGCGGCGATTCGATCGTCACCGTGCCGACCTTCGAGGCGGCCGGGCAGTCGGTCCCGGGTGCGCTGCTGCTGCTTGCGGAACTGGGCGTCGGTGCAGGTCTGCAGGCCGTTGGCGGCCGAGGGGTTGAGGCCCATCCCGACCGGCAGCGACGACCGGTCGCGGTGCGGGTGTCGGAGCTGTCCTGTTTGTCGGCGCCGAGGAGGTGCGGCACGGTCGACGTCGACCGTGGCCCCGGCGGGCGAGTCGGTCAGCTGCCGTCCCGGGGTCGACGGCGAGCGCCGGGTCGTAGGGGATCGTGTTGCATTCTTTCGGCGAGGTGCCGGGCGGGATCGGCGACTCGAAGCGCGGGTTCGGCGTCGCGCGGGAACTGGTAGCCGGCGCTTTCCTCTTCCGCGTAGGAGGCGGCGCGCAGGTAGGTCGAGTAGACGCTGCCCGAGGGCCCGGGGAAGGCCTCGCCGAGGCAGGTGCTCGGGGTGGTGATGAAGGTGCCGTCGCCGGCGGTGCCGTCGAAGACCAGGCGGTTTTTGAGGATCAGCCCTTCCAGAGCCCGGCAGTTCGCAGCGCTTTCGGGACGGCGATCGTGAAGCCCTCGTGGTAGTCGCTGGCCCAGTCGACGTCGCCTTCGAGGAAGACTTCGTTGCCCGAGCAGTTCGAGCCCGAAGCGGGCGGGCTCGCCGTCTTTGGGACGACGTTGTAGACGGCGGCCGGCGGGATCGGCAGCGGCGATGCCGACGAGGCGGGCGGCCGCGGTGACGGTAGCTGGTTGCCGACCTGCGACCCCGACGGCGTCGCAGTTGGCGGCGGACGCTTCGAAGGTGGCGAGGTCGCAGCGGGGGGTCGCCCCGGGGTTGACGCTGAGCCCGACCGGGAGGTCGACGCGGACGTCTTCAGTTCCCCGACCGGTTTTTCGAGCGGCCGGCCGGTTCGCTGTGCTTGATGATGAACTGGGTGAAGCCGACCGTTCGGGTGGGCGGCCGCGCCGTTCGAAGAACTGGCCGGGCGTGGCGACGACTGCAGGTCGGCGGTGTCGACGGTGCAGGTGCCCGCCTGCCAGCCGGAGTCGACGGTCGGGTTGTGCGGGTCGCTGGGGGCGATGATGCCGGCGGTGTTGGCGGCCGCCGACGGCGCCGAAGCGCCCAGGCAGAGCAGCGCCAAGACGGCGAGGCCAGCAGAACGTGATCCAGCGGCGCGAGCCCATCCGTATTCCCCTCTGTTGAATCATCCCGAGAAGCGACGGTACCCGATTTTGATGACATGAATCAATATTTTTTGGTATTGTCTCCGCCCATGAACCCGCCCGACGGCCACTCCCGCAGCAATGGTCACTCCGCCAACGGCCACGGCGACGCCTGCGCCAACGGCAACGGCGCAGACGCGGCTCCCTCCCCGTCGACTGGGAGCACCTGGCGCGGGCCACCGCCCACCCGCTGCGGGTCTCGATCCTCGAAATCCTCGGCATGGACGGCGGCCGCACCCTCTCCCCCAGCGAGCTCAGCCAGGAGCTGCAGATCCCCCTCAGCAACACCAACTACCACGTCACCGAGCTGGCCAAAGCGAGCCTGATCGAGCTCGCCCGCCAGCGCCAGGTGCGCGGCGCCACCGAGCACTTCTACCGGATCCCGGCGGCGGCTCAGGCAGAGTCGCGGCTGCGCGAGGTGCGGGTGGACCCGGAGCCGGTGGCAGCACCCCCGGCCCAAGCCGCCTGATCCATATCCGAGCCGGCTTCCGCGGTTCGCTATCCACCCATTCCGTGGAAAAGGAACCGCGGAACGGGGACTGAGGGGCCGAACGGACTTGCGCGGTTCCGTACCCACCTATTTGGCGGAAAAGGAACCGCGAAACTTTGCGGGGCGGCGGGCTGGCAGGCGCTCGGGCGAGCGGCCTGAGCAAATCGGACGTGCACCAACCGCCCAGCGACGAGTTACGCGGACGGCGGACCGTTGGAGCAGCGGTCGATCGTGAATTCCGCAGCGCAGACGGTGCGCGCTCGCCAGCGCTTCGTGTAGGCGGCGACGAACTTCTCGAACTGGGCCTGGGCTTGGCGGGGACCGGACGCCCCGCGCGCGACCCTTTCCTGGATCCGCGTGCTGAGCAGCTGCAGTTCGACTCTTTCGTCGACGTCCCCCTGGGTGAAGTGCGATTCCCTCAGGAACCTGCGGTACTGCGCCTCGTTCTTGAAGTTTTCCCGCTTGATCGAGGCAAGCTCGATCGCGATCTGACGGCGGCTGACGGCGATGCCCATTTCCGCGGCCTGCCCCCTGATCCAGACAGAGTCGAGCAGTTCGCCGATCGCCGCGTCCCGCAATCTGGCATACCCCTTCCCGCCCGGTTTCGGCGCCGAATCCTGGCCCGCCGTGCCAGCCTGCTGAAGCAGCGCCCGCTGAAACTCGGCGCTGGTGATCCGGCCGGTGCCGACAGGCACACCGGCGACGAACGCGATCACGGTGGCCGGCAGTTCCTCGGGCGTGGGCACCGCGCCGACCGCGCTGGACCCACCGCCGACAAGCGCCAACGCTACGACGAGCGCGACCACGAACCCTCCCTCATCGGCCACCAGAACCAACAATGACAAACCCGGGAATGCCGTGAGCCACGGTTCGGATGACCCAGTTCGGACTCACCAGCACCGACATCCAGCCTCGTCGTCTTCCAATCTCGACCCCACATCGCCAATGTCCCGGAACCGTGGCCGCGGCCTGTCGCCGGCAGTCAACCGAAGTGGCATCTAATTGACGGGTCACCAGCTGCTCAATTTTCGAAGTCGTCCACTGCTCGTCAGAAGCCCTGGAATCACTGCCCCTGCCAGCCAAGAGATAAATGCCGGCGGCAGCCACAACCAGCAGCATTCCCAGCATGGCCTTACGCATCATCGGCGATCCATCCGCTCGCAACAAATCGTGGCTCCCATCCCTCGACGTGAAAGCGGACGACGGGGTTCGAACCCGCGACCTCAAGCTTGGGAAGCTTGCGCTCTACCAACTGAGCTACGTCCGCGCAGGGCGATTCTATGCGGAGTCGGCACAGTTCCAGTCGCACACAGAGTTCCAGTCGCACACAGGATGAGGGGATGCCTAGCGCGGATCGGGCGTGTGATCGCGGTCGGGAGCGGGTGACTCGAATCCGAACATCCCCAGCGTCGTGTGGATCGCCTCCTCGCCGGAGTCCTTCAGCCGGGCCTCGGACGCGAGCTGCTCGACGCCCGCCTGGTCGTAGACCTCTTTCAACCGCGCCATGAGATTGTCGAAGCCCTGTTTGTCGAGCTTCAGGGGCGTCCAGGTCACATGTTTGTTGGGCTGAGAATCCATCGTGTCGGCTTCGAGCGCGAGCTGTCCCTGCAGCATGAAAGTGCTGAAGATCGAGGCATTGAAGCCGCCGCGAAGCGGGGCGGGCAGCCGGGCGAAATCTTCATCCCCGAGAAGGGCTCGTTTGGTCACTCCGTAGAAGTGCTCGACGGCGCCGCGGCGCTGCTTTTCGTCGACGATCTCCAGGCAGTCCTGATTTTTCAACTCGCGGAAGTGGTAGGCAACTGTCGTCACCGACCCGCCGAAGCGGGCGACGTATTCGGCCGGCGAGATGGGCGCCTTGACGGCCTCGACCATGATCTCAACCCGCGCCGGATGGCTGATCGCCTTCGCCAGTCGCTCATCGATCAGCGGCCGCCGTGATCCGTCGGCCGGCCTGGCTACTTGACCCTTCCCTCTCTTCGCCTTGCCCTCATTTGACACGCGCGGTCACCTTTCAATTGAAACCTGCTGAACGGTGAGCCTAACCCATAAAGACGATTTCTTTACACCAAAATGCGACGACCTCACCCACTGATGTAAATCATTTCACCAATATAAGCACGTCTCGCATTCGAGTCGGGGAAGGGGGTGAATCTCGATGACGATTGACGTGCGCAAAAGCGTTATCCCGTCTGTCTCTATCGCCAAGGCAGGCTGAGGGAATCGCGGGTCGCGGGGAACGCCCTCGCGACCCGCTCACGACCGGCGGGCAGTTGCCGGAAGGCGGCGGGTTCTAACCTTCGGCAGTCCCGTGCGCGCCCGCTCCGCCATCGCCGTCCTCGCCGTGCTGGCCGTCATCGGGCTGCTCACCTTCGGGCTGCTCAGCAAGGGCTCCTCCGGGATCGCGGTCGGCGAGGTCGCTCCCGCCTCCCCCCTGCCCCAGCTCGAGGGCGGCGGCAACGGCTCGCTGGCCGACTACCGCGGGCGCTGGGTGCTGGTCAACTTCTGGGCCTCCTGGTGCATCCCCTGCCGCGAGGAGGCGCCGGCACTGGAGGAGTTCCAGCGCCGCCACGGCGACGGCGGCTTCACCGTGCTCGGGATCGACAGCCGCGACCTCAGCGGCGACGGTCGCGCCTTCGTCAAGCGCTTCGGGCTCAGCTACCCGCAGCTGCGCGACGGCGACGGCGCCACCGCCCACGACTACGGGACGACCGGGGTGCCGGAGAACTACCTGGTCGACCCCCGCGGCAAGGTGCGGCTGCTGGTCCGCGGGCCGATCACCCCCGAGTACCTCGAAGAAGCGGTGGCGCCGCTGGTCTCGGGCGGCAAGTCGTGAGGGCGCGGGCGGCGTTCGCCGCGCTGCTGGCCATGGCGCTGCTGGCGACCGCGCCGCTGAGCGCCAACGCAGCGACGCCCCAGACCTCGCTCAGCGAGATCTCCTCCGAAGTCATGTGCCCCGTCTGCGGCACCCTGCTGGAGCTGGCCGAATCGCCGCAGGCCCAGCGCGAGAAAGCCTTCGTCTCGCGCCTGGTCGCCGAGGGGAAGAGCAAGGACGAGATCAAGGACGCGCTGGTGACCGAGTACGGGACCGATGTGCTGGCGCTGCCGCAGGGCTCGGGCTTCGACCTCTCCGCCTACCTGGTGCCGATCGTCGCCTTCGTCGTCGCCGCGATCGCCCTGGCGATCGGCGTCCTGCGCTGGCGCCGGGCCGGCGCCTCGCATGACCGCGCGGAGGCCGCGGCCGCGAACGGCCCCAGCGCCGAGGACAGCGAGCGGCTCGACGCCGACCTCGCCCGCTACGACCTCTAGCCCGGAGTCAGCGTCCCCCATCGGACTTTGACCCCACCTGAGTGGGTGAATGTCGGCTGCGGTCCGTCCGGGCGCGCTCAGTCGGAGTCGACCACGATGGTGCCGAGGACGTCCGCCGGCAGCCGCCGCACCTGAGCCCGCAGGAGCCGGCCGGACTGACCCTTCAGATCCTTGGCTGAGGCGGCGGCGAGGACCGTGTCGGCCAGGGCCGCGACAGCCTCAACCTGCCCCTGTTCGACCTCCAGCGACGGCCCGACCAGCACGGTGAGGTCGTAGGCGGCACCCAGCTTGGCCAGCGCGTGGCGGAAGCTCTCGAGCTTGACCAGGGTCGCCGGGTCGGCGGCGGGACGGCCGGCGACGACGCAGACGAGGGGATCGCCGGCGCCGCGCGCGGCCGGGCCGGCGAGCACGAGCGGCTGCAGGATCTCGGCCGCCGTCGCCTCCCAGCGCAGGTACTCGTGCAGGCCCGGGCCCGGGCTCAGCCCCAGCTCGACCGCCAGCCGCGGCGCCGCCAGGTCGCACTCGAGCAGGGCGGTGCGGCGGCCGGCGGCGCTGGCGGCGCCGGCGAGCGCGATCGCCCCCGGCCAGCGCCTCGCCGCCGACGACGAGCGCGAGGCGGTGGTCGTCCAGCCCCTGCCGCGGCTTCGACAGCGCCTCGAGGTCGGCCCGGCGCAGCGACCAGGCCCGGGCGTCGCCCCCGGCGGGGCCGGAGATCTCGGCCAGCACGGGCAGCTTGCGGCGCCCGCCCAGCATCACATCCGCTCGGGGGCGGAGATCCCGAGCAGGCCCAGCGCCGCGGCGATCGTCCGCTTCGTGCAGAGGCAGAGGGCGAGGCGCTGAGCGCTCGACTCCTTCGCCCTCGGCCCCGACCACCTGGCAGTCGCGGTAGAAGGCGTGGAAGTCGGCGGCGACGGCGGTCGAGTAGGCGCAGATCCGGTGCGGCGCCCGGCGCGCGGCCGACTCGCGCACCTCGTCGGGGAACTCCAGCAGGCGCTTGATCAGCGCCCGCTCGCTGGGCTCGATCGCGGCGCTGAGGGCCTCGGGGTCGAGCCCGCGGCCGCCTCCTCGGCGGCGGCTCCGGCTTTGCGCAGGATGCTGGCGATGCGGGCGTGCGCGTACTGGACGTAGTAGACCGGGTTCTCGCTCGACTGGCTGCGGGCCAGCTCGAGGTCGAGGTCGACGGTGGTCTCGTGGCTGCGCCAGAGCATGAACCAGCGGGTCGCGTCGACGCCGATGTCGTCGAGCAGCTCGTCGAGCGCGACGAAGTCGCCGCTGCGCTTCGACATCTGCGCCCGCTCGCCGCCTTCGACGATGTGGACGAGGTTCATGATCAGCGCCTCGAAGCTCTCGGGCGCGGCGCCCAGCGCCTCGATCGAGGCGCGGACCCGGGCGACGTAGCCGTGGTGGTCGGCGCCGAGCACGTCGATCAGGCGGCCGAAGCCGCGCTGCAGCTTGTCCCAGTGGTAGGCGACGTCGGCGGCGAGGTAGGTCGGCTCGCCGTTGGCGCGGATCAGGACTCGGTCCTTGTCGTCGCCGAAAGCGGTCGTGCGCAGCCACAGCGCCTCCTCGTGGCGGTAGGTGTGGCCGCCCTCATCGAGGTCGGCCAGCGCGGACTCGACCTCGCCGCGCTCGTAGAGGTCGCGCTCGGAGAACCAGGTGTCGTAGCTGACGCCGAAGCGCTCCAGCGTCCCCCGCACCTCCTCCAGCATCAGCTCGATCCCGCGCCGGCCGATCGCCTCGCGATCGGCCGGGTCGATGCCCTCGGCGGCGATCCGGGCGCCGAGCTCGGCGACGTACTCGCCTTCGTAGCCACCCTCGGGCAGGTCGGTCCCGGTCATGCGGGCGACGATCGAGTCGGCGAAGCGGGTGATCTGGCCGCCGGCGTCGTTGACGTAGTACTCGCGCTCGACCTCGTGGCCGACCGCCTCCAGCAGCCGCACCAGGGCGTCGCCGTAGGCGGCGTGGCGACCGCCGCCGACGTGCAGCGGCCCGGTCGGGTTGGCGGAGACGAACTCGACCAGGACCCGCTCCGGGCTCGGGGTCGGGGCTGGGCCCAGCCCCTCGCCGGCGGCGACCAGGGCGGCCAGCGCCCGCCGGTACCAGGCGTCGGAGAGGAAGAGGTTGACGAAGCCGGGGCCGGCGACCTCGATCCGCTCGAGGCTGCCGGAATCGCCGAGGTCGCGCTCCAGCTCCGCCCGCAGGCGCTCGGCGACGGCGCGCGGGTTGTCGCCCAGCGGCGCCGCCAGCAGCATCGCCGCGTTGGAGCTGTAGTCGCCCAGCTCCGGCTTCGGCGGGCGGTCGAGCGAGGGCGCCGGCTCGGTGCGCTCGCCGTCGCGCAGGGCCCGCGCCGCCTGGTCGACGGCGCCGCGCAGCTCGGCGATCGAATCGGTGGCGGTCATCGGCCAATCGTATGGACCGGAGGTGCGCACGGGTACGCTGGCCGCTTGCGTGCCGCCGTCATCAGCGACGTTCACTCCAACCAGCCCGCGCTCGAGGCCGTCTTCGCGGCGATCGACGCGGCCGGCGGTCGAGGAGGTCTGGTGCCTCGGCGACGTCGTCGGCTACGGCGCCCAGCCCGACGCCTGCGCCGACCTGATCCAGCGAGCGCTGCGCCGTCTGCCTCGCCGGCAACCACGACCTCGCGGTGCTCGGCGACCTCGACATCGGCACCTTCTCGGAGACCGCGGCGGCCGCGGTCGAGTGGACGCGGGAGAACGTCAGCACCGCCACCCTCGAGTTCCTGCGCGGGCTCGAGCCGGCGGCGACGCGGGACGGGCGTCGGCCTCTTTCACGCCTCCCCCAGCGACCCGATCTGGGAGTACGTGCTCTCGGTCGACCAGGCCGAAGCGGGGCTGGACGCGCAGGCGCAGCGGATCGGGCTGATCGGCCACTCCCACATCGCCCTCTTCTTCACCCGCCCCGACGGGGCGCGGCACGGCGACGCGCAGGGCGCCCAGGCGGGCGACGGCGCCGTGCTCGCGCTCGAGAGCGGCGAGCTGGCTGCTCAACCCCGGCAGCGTCGGCCAGCCCCGCGACAGCGACCCCCGCGCCGCCTGGCTGGAACTCGACACCGAGGAGCTGACGGCCCGCTACCACCGCGTCGACTACGACATCGCCACCGCCGCCGAGACGATCCTCGCGGCCGGCCTGCCGAGCCAGCTCGCGGACCGCCTGGCGCTGGGGCGCTGAGGTCGCCGCAAATGCAGGCAAAAACCACTCCCCCAACCGTTGTCTAGACTCGATTCGTGGGCCGCCTGAGCGCATCCATCCTCGCCGTCGCCCTGGGCGCTCTCGCGGTCCTGGGACTGGCCGCCTGCGGCAGCGACAGCCCCGAGCTGCTGCCCGGCGGCACCGCCAGCGAAATCACCTCCAACCTCGACCAGGTCAAGGAACTGGCGACCGAAGGCGACTGCGTCGGCGCCGAAGACGCCGCCCAGGCCGTCAGCACCCAGATCGAAGACCTGGACGGGGTCGACCCGAAGCTGAAGCAGGGGCTGCGCGAAGGCGCGACCCGGCTCAACGAAGTCGTCGCCGGCTGCGAAGAAGCGCCGGAAGAACCGAAGAAACCGTCGCCGGCGGTCGAACCGGCCGAAGAACTCGAAGAACCGGAAAAGCCGGAGAAGCCCGTGAAGCCGGCCAAGCAGGAGAAGCCGGAAAAGGAAGCGGTCGAACCGACGGAAGAGACTTCACCCACCCTGCCGCCGCAGGCCGAAGGCAAAGCCAAAGGCCACGAAAACCCGCCGAAGAAGAAGCGCCCCCGGTCGAAAGCGGCGGCGGCACCTCGGCGGGCGGGGTCGGGCCGGGCACGCCGGCGGGGAGCGAATAGTGGAGGCGGGAACCCTCTCCGGGCGCTACGAAACGGCGGAGCGGCTCGGCTCCGGCGGGATGTCGAACGTCTACAAGGCGACCGACCTGATCCTCGAGCGCACGGTCGCGGTGAAGATCCTCGCCGAGCACCTCTCCGACGACGAGCGCTTCGTCGCCCGCTTCCGCCGCGAGGCGCTGGCGGTGGCGAAGCTGATCCATCCCAACATCGTCCAGGTCTACGACACCGGCATCGACGACGGCCGCCACTACATCGTCATGGAGTACGTCTCCGGCCGCTCCGGGGCGCAGATCCTGCAGCGGCACGGCCCGGTCGGGCCGGAGATCGCGGCCGAGATCGGGATCCAGGCCTGCGCCGGGCTCGACTACGCGCACCGGCGCGGGATCATCCACCGCGACGTCAAGCCCGGCAACCTGATGGTCACCGGCGGCCCGGTCGGCGGCGGCGCAGATGACCGTGAAGCTGACCGACTTCGGGATCGCCCGGGCGATCGAGCAGACCCGGATCACCCAGGTCGGCTCGGTGGTCGGCACCGCCGCCTACCTGGCGCCCGAGCAGGTGCGCGGCGAGGAGGCGACGCCGGCGACCGACGTCTACGCGCTCGGCGTCGTCCTCTACCAGTTCCTCACCGGGCGGCTGCCCTACGAGGGCTCCTCCCTGGCCGAGCTGGCGGTGCGCCAGCAGAACGAGAAGCCGCTGCCGCCGAGCACCTACAACGGCGAAGTCCCCGAGACCCTCGGCGGCGCCGTGCTGCGGGCGCTCGAGGGCGACCCGTACCGGCGCTACGCCAGCGCCGAGGAGCTCGCCAGCGGGCTGCGGCTGGGCCTCGAAGGCGAGGACGTGACCGTGCCCGAGGGGGCCACTCCGACCAGCGTCCTCGGCGGCGACACCGCCGCCACCCGCCACCTCGACCGCACCACGGCCCAGACCGAGTACCGGCCGGCGCAGTCGCAGACCCGCCGTCCGCAGGCGCGGGCGCCGCAGCCGCCGATGGCGGCACCTCCCCGGCCCGCGCCGCCGCGCCGCGCCAGCAGGGCCGCTCTGGGTTCTCGCGCTTCGTCCGCTTCGTGCTCGCCTTGGTGGCGCTGGTTTTGGTCGCCGCCGCGGTGGCCGCAGCGGTGATTTACGCCACCGACAAGGCGGCCGGCGTCAAAGTTCAGCAGGTGGCTGGGGACACCGTCGACAAGGTGGTCGAAGAACTGAAGGAAGCGGTCAAGAAGAACACCGAATAGGCGCGGGTGGAAGGGGCCGGGGTACCCCTCCTCACTCGCCTGACTGGCTGGATCGCTTAGAGCCGTCCGAGGTGGCCTCTCGGCCAGCGGCGCAAAACGTTCGGAGGGGCACCCCGGCCCCTTCCACGAGACGCCGTCGGTTTAGGAGGCTGAGCTCGTGGCGTCCCAGGGGGACTGACCGGCGAGGATGGCGGCGCGGTAGGCGTCGAAGTGGCCTGCTTCGATTGCCGTTCTGGCGTGGGCGGTCAGCTCGTGCATGTAGGTGAGGTTGTGGAGGACGATTAGGCGGACGGCGGTCAGCTCCTCGGCGCGGGAGAGGTAGCTGACGTAGTCGCGGTCGTGGTGCTGGCAGGCCGGGCAGGGGCAGCCCGCGACCAGGGGCTCGCGGTTGCCGACCCAGGTGCCCTTGCGCATGTCGAGGCGGAAGCGCTTCTCCGGGTCCGGGGCCAGGGCGACGCCGTGGCGGGCGAGGCGGGTCGGGACGGCGCAGTCGAAGACGTCGAGGCCGAGGGCGATGCCGCCGAGCAGGTCGTCGACCTCGCCGATCCCGAGCAGGTGCTTGGGCGCCTCCTCCGGCAGCAGCGGCGCCGTCATCGCCAGCACCGCGTGCATCTCCTCCTTGTCGCGGCCGAGGGTGCCGCCGATCGCGATCCCGTCGACGCCGGCCTCCGAGATCGCCGCCGCCGATTCGCGCCGCAGGTCCTCGTGGACGCCGCCCTGGACGATCCCGAAGACCGCCTGGCGCTGCGGGCCCTCGCGCCCGTGCCACTCGAGGCAGCGGTCGAGCCAGCGGTGGGTGCGCTCGGTCGAGCGGGCGGTGTACTCGCGGTCGGCGTGGAAGGGCGTGCACTCGTCGAAGACGAGGGCGATGTCGGAGCCGAGCGCCGCCTGCACCTGCATCGAGACCTCGGGCGAGATGAACAGCTCGGAGCCGTCGCGGTAGGAGTGGAAGCGCGCGCCCTCCTCGGTGATCTCGACCTTGGAGCCATGCTCGCCGCCGGAGCGGCCGCTGCCCTTGACCTCGTTGGCGACGCCGCCGTGGGCGAGCGAGAAGACCTGGAAGCCGCCGGAGTCGGTGATCAGCGCCCGCTCCCAGCCCATGAACCCGTGCAGGCCGCCGGCGGCGGCGATCCGCTCCGGGCCCGGCGAGACGAACAGGTGGTAGGTGTTGCCGAGGATCAGCTGGTAGCCGAGCTCGGCGACCTCGTGCGATTCCAGCCCCCGCACCGTCCCCTTGGTCGCCAGCGGGATGAAGGCCGGCGTCTCGATCGGCCCGTGGGCGGTGTGGATGACGCCGGCGCGCGCGGCGCCCGTCCCGCGCCCCGATCTCGAACCGCAACCGCTCCGGCTCAATCCTCATCGTAACTTGGCGACTTTGACCACCCTATGGTGGCGGTCGAGTCACCGACTTAATCAGGGAGCGCCCGGTCATCGGCTCCGGCTTGGGGATGCCGAGGAGGTCGAGGGCGGTGGGGGCGACGTCGGCGAGGATGCCGCCGTCGCGCAGGTCCAGGCCCTCCTGCGGTGACGATCAGCGGCACCGGGTTGAGCGAGTGGGCGGTGTTGGGGGAGCCGTCGGGCTCGAGCATGTGGTCGCAGTTGCCGTGGTCGGCGGTGACGATGCAGGCGCCGCCCCGGGCCTCGACCGCGGCGACGACCTCGCCGAGGCAGGCGTCGACGGCCTCGACGGCGGCGACCGCGGCCGGGATCACGCCGGTGTGGCCGACCATGTCGGGGTTGGCGAAGTTGATGATCCCGAAGCGGTAGTCGCCGGCGCCCCAGTGCTCGACGAAGGTGTCGGCCGCGGCGCGGGCGCTCATCTCCGGCTTGTGGTCGTAGGTCGGGACGTCGCGCGGCGATTCGACCAGGCAGTGCTCCTC
Organism: uncultured Solirubrobacterales bacterium; assembly: GCA_963829445.1. Taxonomy (GTDB): domain Bacteria; phylum Actinomycetota; class Thermoleophilia; order Solirubrobacterales; family 70-9; genus VAYN01. Next base: position 375,039 of record CAWHIW010000020.1, read on the forward strand.
CCCCTCGTACTCCTGCTCGACGCCGCCGTTGAAGAAGTAGGTGACGTGGGCGTACTTCTCGGTCTCGGCGACGTGCAGCTGGCGACCGCCGGCCTTGGAGATCGTCTCGGCCAGCGTCGTCTGCGGCCGCTCCTCCGGGAAGGCGACCGGGTAGGGCCAGCCCTTGCGGTAGGAGGTCATCGTGGTCAGGTCGAGGGCCGGGCCGCCGGTGCGCGAGAACTCGTCGAAGCCGGGCTCGGCCAGGGCGCGGGTCATCTCGCGGGCGCGGTCGGGGCGGAAGTTGACGAAGATCGCGACGTCGCCGGCGGCGGCGCCGTCGTAGTCGCCGATCACCGTCGGCAGCACGAACTCGTCGGTCTCCTCACGCTCGTAGGAGGCCTCGATCGCCTCCGCGGCGCTGGCCGCACTCTGGCCGCGGGCGTGGACGATCGCGTCGTAGGCGAGCTTCACGCGCTCCCAGCGGGTGTCGCGGTCCATCGCGTAGTAACGGCCGCTGACGGTGCCGATGCGGCCGGCCTGGCGCAGCCAGCGCTCCAGCTCGCCGAGGTAGCCGCGGCCGCCGTGCGGCAGCGTGTCGCGGCCGTCGGTGAAGGCGTGGAAGACGACGTCGGGGACGCCCTCCTGGGAGGCGAGCTCGATCGTCGCCTCGATGTGCTCCCAGCCGGAGTGGACGCCGCCGTCGGAGACGAGGCCGAGCAGGTGCAGGCGCCCGCGGGGGCTGTTGCGGGCGCGCTCGCAGGCGCCCAGCAGCGCCTCGTTCTCGAAGAAGCTGCCGTCGGCGACGGCGTCGTCGATCCGGGCCAGGTCCTGCTTGACGATCGCGCCGGCGCCGAGGTTGAGGTGGCCGACCTCGGAGTTGCCCATCTGCCCCGGCGGCAGGCCGACGTCGCGGCCCTGGGCGGAGAGCTGGGTGTGCGGGTAGCGGGTCCCAGAGGGAGTCGAAGACGGGCGTCTTGGCCAGCGAGATCGCGTTGCCGGGGCCGGGCTCGGCCAGCCCCCAGCCGTCGAGGATGACCAGCGCCAGCGAGGGGACCAGTGTCAACCCGCCGCGTCCACGATGGCGGCGAAGTCCTCGGGATCGAGGCCGGCGCCGCCGATCAGGCCGCCGTCGACGTCGGGCAGGGCGAGCAGCTCGGCGGCGTTGGCGGGCTTCATCGAGCCGCCGTAGAGGATCCGTACCTCATCGGCGGCAGCGCCGCGCATCCGCAGCACGTCGCGGATGAAGGCGCAGGCCTCCTGGGCCTGCTCGGGGGTCGCGGTGCGGCCGGTGCCGATCGCCCAGATCGGCTCGTAGGCGACCACGACGCGGGCGAGGTCGCCGGACTCGACGGCGGCGAGGTCGGCCTGCAGCTGGCGCTCCAGCACTTCCTCGGTCTCGCCGGCGTCGCGCGCGGCCTCGCTCTCGCCGACGCAGAGGATCGGCTCGAGCCCGGCGGCCAGCGCCGCCGGCACCTTGCGGGCCAGCGCCGCGTCGGTCTCGCCGAAGAACTGGCGGCGCTCGGAGTGGCCGAGCACGACCGCCTCGACGTCGAGCTCGACCAGCATCGGCGCCGAGACCTCGCCGGTGAAGGCGCCCGCGGCCTCCTCGTGCATGTTCTGGGCGGCGACCTTGACCGCGGTCCCGTAGCGGCGCTCGACGACCGCGGTCAGCGCGGTGAAGGGCGGGCAGAGGACGACGTCGCACTGGGTCGCGGCGATCCGCGGCAGCAGCGCGTCGACGAACTCCGCCGCCTCGGCGACGGTCTTGTTCATCTTCCAGTTGGCGGCGATGTACGGCGTGCGCTCAGGCATCGGCGGGCTCCTTGTCGGCGATCCCCTGGTCGGGGGTCTTCTCCTTGTCGAGCAGGGCCTCGACCCCGGGCAGCTTCTTTCCCTCCAGCAGCTCCAGGGACGCTCCGCCGCCGGTCGAGAGCCAGTCGACCTTGTCGTCGAGGCCGAACTTGCGCAGGGCCGCGACCGAGTCGCCGCCGCCGATCACGGTGGTGCCGGGGGCGGCCGCGACCGCCTCGGCGACGGTCCGGGTGCCGCCGGCGAAGGGCTCCATCTCGAAGGCGCCCATCGGGCCGTTCCAGAGCACGGTGCCGGCCCCGGCGACGGCCTCGGCGTAGCGCTGCGCCGTGCGCGGGCCGATGTCCAGCCCCATCCAGCCGTCCGGCACCTCGACGCATTCGCTCTCGCGGCGCTCGGTCCCGGCGTCGAAGCTCTCGCCGAGCACGAGGTCGACCGGCAGGGTCAGCTCGCAGTCGGAGCCCTTGGCCCGCTCCAGCGCCGCGGCGGCCAGCTCCACCCCCTTCTCCTCGACCAGGGAGTCGCCGGTGGCGACGCCCTGGGCGCGGAAGAAGCTGAAGCACATCGCGCCGCCGATCAGGATCTGGTCGGCGACCTCGAGGAAGCGGTCGATCACCCCGATCTTGTCGGAGACCTTGGAGCCGCCGAGGACCACGACCAGCGGCCGCTCGGGCGCCTCGACCACCGCGGTCAGCTCGGTCATCTCCCGCTCCAGCAGCAGGCCGGCGTAGCCCGGCAGGTGGTGGGCGACGCCCTCGGTGCTGGCGTGGGCGCGGTGGGCGGCGCCGAAGGCGTCGTTGACGTAGAGGTCGCCGAGCTGGGCCAGCGATTCGGCCAGCTTCGGGTCGTTCTCGGTCTCCCCCGGCTCGAAGCGGACGTTCTCGAGCAGGAGCACGTCGCCCGGACCGAGCGCGCCGCACTTGAGATCGATGTCGCCCTCGATCACCCCCGAGGCCTGCTTCACCTCGATCCCCAGCAGCTCGCCCAGCCGCCTGCCGACCGGCGCCATCGAGAGCGCCGGGTCGGGCTCGCCCTTCGGCCGCCCCAGATGCGAGGCGAGGACCAGCGCCGCGCCGCGCTCGCGCAGCAGTTCGATCGTCGGCAGCGCCGCCCGGATCCGCATGTCGTCGGCGACCTCGCCGTCGGCGAGGGGCACGTTGAAGTCGACCCGGACCAGCACCCGCCGGCCCTTCACGTCGGCGTCGCGGACGCTTGCCTTGTCGAAGCTCACGGCGTCGTCCCGAGCGGGCTCAGGAGCCCGCCAGGACCTTGCCGGCCAGCTCGACGCAGCGGTTCGAGTAGCCCCACTCGTTGTCGTACCAGGCGATCGTCTTGACCATGCGGCCGTCGCCGATCACCATCGTGCCGCCGGCGTCGACGATCGAGGAGTGCGGGTCGCCGACGATGTCGCTGGAGACGATCGGGTCCTCGGTGTAGTCGAGGATGCCCTTCATCGGGCCCTCGGCCGCGGCCTTCAGGGCGGCGTTGACCTGGTCGACCTCGACCGGGTTCGGGGTGGTGAAGACGAGGTCGACGGCGGAGCCGGTCGGGACCGGGGCCCGCATCGAGAACCCGTTCAGCTTCCCGTTCAGCTCCGGCAGGACCAGGCCGACGGCCTTCGCCGCTCCCGTCGTCGTCGGGATCAGGTTCAGCGCCGCCGCGCGCGAGCGGCGTGGGTCGGAGTGCGGCATGTCCTGCAGGCGCTGGTCGGCGGTGTAGGCGTGGATCGTCGTCATCAGCCCCTGCTCGATGCCGAAAGCCTCGTGCAGCACCTTGGCCAGCGGCGCCAGGCAGTTGGTCGTGCAGGAGGCGTTGGAGATGATGTCGTGATTGGCCGGGTCGTAGGCGTCGTCGAAGTTGACGCCGAGGGCCACGGTCACGTCCGGCTCCTTGGCCGGGGCGGAGATGATGACCTTCTTGGCGCCGGCGGCGAGGTGCTTGGCGGCGTCGTCGCGGGCGGTGAAGAAGCCGGTCGACTCGATCACGACGTCGACGCCGAGGTCGCCCCAGGGCAGCGCCGCCGGGTCGCGCTCGGAGAGCACCTTCAGCGGCGTGCCGCCGACCGAGATCGTCTCGCCGTCGAGGGTCACCTCAGCCGGGAAGCGGCCGAGGATCGAGTCGTACTTGAGCAGGTTGGCGAGCGTGCCCGGGTCGGTGAGGTCGTTGACGGCGACGAACTCGATGTCCGCCCCCGCCGCGTGGGCGGCGCGGAAGACGTTGCGACCGATGCGTCCGAAACCGTTGATGCCGACCTTCACAGCCATGCAGTCAAGCCTCCTGAATTCGTTTTGTGGAGCCGATTCTAAGGAGTCGGCTTAGTCGGACCCGATGGTGATCTCGATCTCGTACCCGTCGGGGTCCTTGACGAACGCCGAGTAGGAGCCGGAGCCGTGCGAGCGCCGCTCGCCAGGATCGCTGACGTTGACGCCCCCCGCTCCCATCGCCCGCTCCCAGGCCGCCTTGACGGCGACGATCCCCAGCCCCGAGAAGCTGAGCAGCCCGAAGCCCGGCTTCGGCTCGTGGTGGGCGGCAATGAAGAAGACCGGCTTGGCGATGCCCCAGCCGATCGTTTCGTCCTCCTCGAAATGCCGCCGCCACCCGAGTGGGGCGAGCATCGAGTCGTAGAACTCGGCGCTGCGGTCGAGGTCGGAGACCTCCAGGAGAACGTGATGGAGCATGAGACCGGCAGGCTATAGACGGGTCTCCCGGAAAGTCGTCTGACCAGGCCCTCCCCTAGCCCCCGCGCGGGGTCCAGCGGAAGAAGCGGATCGCGAGCAGGAGGCCGGCGACGCCCCAGATCGCGACTACGGCAAGGTTGCTCCAGTCGACTCCGGAGGGCCCGCCCGGCAGGTAGGCGTGGAAGAAGGAGAGGAAGAAGTCGCGGATCGGGAAGTGGTTGGCGAAGCTGATGACGCCGTCGGGGAGCTCGTCGTCGGGGATGAAGATGCCGGAGAGGAAGTAGAGCGGCAGCAGCAGGGCGTTGACGATCGGGGCGGCGGCGTCCTGGGAGGGGATCGCCGCGGTGAGGGCGATGCCGAGGCAGCTGAAGGCGGCGGCGCCGACGATCAGGGTGACGAGGATCGCCGGCGCCTCCCCCCAGGGGATCGCGACTCCGTAGAGGACGCGGCCCAGCAATGAGATCAGGATCAGCATCATCAGCGCCGTCACGATCGAGTTGCCGACGCGGCCGGCGATGAAGACCCAGGCCGGCATCGGAGTGCCGCGGCCGCGCTTGAGGCGGCCGTCCTCGCGGGCGATCACCAGCGTCATCGCCAGGCTCTGCATCGTCGCCGAGATCACCGAGAGGGTGATGATCGCCGGCACATAGTAGGCCGTCGTCTCGATCCCGCCGTCGACGTCGACCGTCTTGCCGCCGAAGACGGTGGCGAAGATCAGCAGCAGCACGACCGGGAACATCACCGTGAAGAAGACCGCCGCCGGGTTGCGCCAGAAGGCCTTCTGGTCGTAGCGGAACTGGTGCAGGACCAGGCTCACTCGGCCACCCCGGGCTCGGTCAGCTCCAGATAGACGTCCTCGAGCGTCGGCCGCCGCACTTCCAGCCCCTCCAGCTCGAAGCCCTCGGCCAGGGCCCGGCCGGTCAGCTCGTTCAGGGCCTGGACCGGCGTCGTCGTGCTCAGCGTCACTTCGGCGCCGTCGGGGCCGTGGTAGCTGATCGTGGTCGGCTGGCTGTCGCGGTCGCCGAGGTCCTCGGGAGTGCCGCGGGCGACGATCTCGCCGCCGGCGATGATCGCCACGCGGTCGGCCAGCTGCTGCGCCTCGTCCATGTAGTGGGTGGTGAGGAAGACGGTCTTGCCGAGCTGGCGCAGGCCGGCGATCGCCTCCCAGGCCTGGCGCCGCGCCTGCGGGTCGAAGCCGGTGGTCGGCTCGTCGAGGAAGAGCAGCTCGGGGTCGCCGACCAGGGCCATGCCGACGTCGAGCCGGCGCTGCTGGCCGCCGGAGAGCTTGCCGGTGCGGGCGTCCGCCTTCTCGCCCAACCCGACCAGCTCGACCACCTCGTCGACCGGCCGTGGGCTGGCGTAGTAGCCGGCGTAGAGCTCGAGCGACTCGCGCACGGTCAGGTAGGGATCGAGGCGGCAGCTCTGGAGCACGATCCCGATCCGCTCACGCCAGGCGCGCCGGGCCCGCTGCGGATCCTCCCCCAGCACCATCACCTCGCCGCCGCTGCGCTCGCGGTAGCCCTCGAGGATCTCGACCGTGGTCGTCTTGCCGGCGCCGTTCGGGCCAAGGAACGCGAAGACCTCCCCGGCCTCGACCTGGAGATCGATGCCACGCACGGCTTCGTTGTCCCCGTAGCTCTTCTGCAAGCCCCGGATAGATATGACGGTCTCAGGCAACGCGGGGCGATTCTAGGTCGATGGGCCGAAATGTCGTCGCTGGCTCGACATTTCGGCCCATCGGCCCCTCAGTCGAGGTCAACGTCGCGGTGCTTGACCTTGACGATTACGTCCTCGCGAGCCGAGAGATCGCGACGAATGCGGTCCGCCACGGTGACCGAGCGGTGACGGCCGCCGGTGCAGCCGACGGCGATCGTCAGGTGGCTCTTGCCCTCGGCGACGTAGGCGGGGACGAGGAACTCCAGCAGCGGCAGCAGGCGGCCGTAGAACTCGCCGGCCTGGGTTCCCGACTCCACATAGGCACGGACCACTTCGTCCATCCCGGTCAGCGGCCGCAGCTCGTCGACGTAGTGGGGGTTGGGCAGGAAGCGGACGTCGAGGGTGAGGTCGGCGTCGCGCGGCGGCCCGTTCTTGAAGCCGAAGGTGAGCAGGGTCAGCGCCAGCTCCCCCCCGTCCTCGCCGTCGAGCATCTCCTCGGCGATCCGCCGCCGCAGTTCCGCCCCGGTCAGGTCGCTGGTGTCCATCACCATGTCGGCGCGCTCACGCAGCGGCGCCAGCAGCTCGCGCTCGGCCCGGATCCCCTCGACGATCCGCCCTTCCGGCGCCAGCGGGTGGCGGCGGCGGGTCTCCTTGTAGCGGTTGAGCAGGGTCTCCTCGTCGGCCTCGAGGAACAGCACCTGCGGTTTCAGCCCGCCGCGCTCGAGGTCGTCAAGCACCTGGACCAGGTCGTCGAAGTACTCGCCGCCGCGCACGTCGGAGACGACGGCGGCGCGCTCGACGCCGCTGCCCTCGTGGCGGAAGAGCTCGCCGAGACTGTTGATCATCCGCGGCGGCAAATTATCGACGCAGAAGTAGCCGCCGTCCTCGAAGGCGGCGATCGCTTCCGACTTACCGGCCCCGGAGTGGCCGGTGATCACGACCAGGGTGACTCTCCCGTCCGCCATTCCTCAATTCGTCCTGTTCAGTTGCTCGTGGATCTCGCGGCCTACTTTGCCAGGCAGGCCGGGCACTGCCTCGAGCTCCTCCCTGGTCGCCGCCAGGAACCGCTCCGGGGAGCCGAAATGCTGCAGCAGGGCGCGCTTGCGGGCAGGGCCGATCCCCTTCAGCTCGTCCAGGACCGAGCCGGTCATCGCCCGGTCGCGGCGGCCGCGGTGGTGTTCGATCGCGAAGCGGTGAGCCTCGTCGCGGACCCGCTGCAGGAGCTGGGATGCCTCGGAGTCGGCGGGCAGGTCGAGCGGAGCCGAGCGGCCCGGCACGTAGACCTCCTCCAGCTTCTTGGCGAGGCTGACGACGGTGACGCCGCGCTCGACGAAGGGCTGCAGAACCTTCATCCCGGAGGCGAGCTGACCTTTGCCGCCGTCGATCATCAGCAGCGAGGGCAATGAGGCGAAGCTGGCGTCGCGCTTGCCGTCGTGGGGCGATAGATCGACCTGTTCGAGGTAGCGGGCGACGCGGCGCTCCAGCACCTCCTCCATCGAGGCGAAGTCGTCGGGGCCGCCGTTGCCGCCGGCGTCGCGCTTGTCGCCGCGCACTTTGAAGCGCCGGTAGTCCGCCTTCTTGGTCGCACCCCCCTCGAACACCACCATCGAGGCGACGGTGTGCTCGCCGCCGATGTTGGAGATGTCGAAGCCCTCGATCCGCACCGGCAGCTCCTCCATCCCCAGCACCTCGCGCAGCGAGGCCAGCGACTCGACCCGGCGCGCGCGCCGGTGCTCGCGCCGCAGCCGGTCCTGGTCGAGGGCGAGGCGGGCGTTGCGCTCGGCCAGCTCGCGCAGGCGGCGTTTGTCGCCGCGCTCGGCCGCCCGCACCTCGACCGCGGAGCCGCGGCGCTCGCTCAGCGCTTCGGAGAGGACGGCGGCGCGCTCGCGCAGGTAGGGGCCGACGACGATCATCGGCGGCATCGCCGGTGAGGCCGAGTAGTACTGGCCGATGAACTCCTCGGCGACCTCGGCCGGGTCGCGTTCGGCCTGGTTCTCGAGGTAGAAGCTCTGGCGCGCGGCGAGGATGCCGTCGCGGACCTGGAAGACCTGGGCGTTGGCGTCCGGGCCCTCGACCGCGACCCCGATCAGGTCGGCGGTGCCGACCGTGCCGCCGGCGACGCGCTGGCGCTCGAACAGCGAGCGGATCGCCTTCAGCCGGTCGCGGTGCAGGGCCGCGCGCTCGAATTCCTCGGCCGCGGCCGCCGCCGCCATCTTCGCCTCCTCCTCGGCCTCGACCTGGCGGTAGCGGCCGGAGAGGAAATCGACGATCGCGTCGATGTTGAGCCGGTACTCCTCCTGGCTGACGTAGCCGACGCAGGGCGCCCCGCAGCGCTTGATGAAGTAGTCGAGGCAGGGGCTGCCGGAGCGGCGGCCGGGCTCGGCGCCCTCGCAAGTGCGGAACTGGAAGAGCTTGCCGAGCAGATCGAGCGTCTCCCGCACCCGCTTGGCGCTGGAGAAGGGGCCGAAGTAGGCGCGGTGCGGCCGGTGCCGCTCCCGCGTGAAGTAGACCCGCGGGTACTCCTCGTCGAGGCTGACGCAGACGTAGGGGTAGGACTTGTCGTCGCGCAGGCGGATGTTGAAGTGCGGGCGGTGGCGCTTGATGAAGCTCTGCTCGGCCAGCAGCGCCTCCGCCTCGGTGGCGGTGACGAGGGTGTCGATGCGGTCGACCCGGGCGGTCATCCGCGAGCCGCCGGCGGAGAAGTGGTTGGCGACGCGTTTGCGGATCGAGCGCGCCTTGCCGACGTAGAGCAGCTCGGCGTCGCTGCCGTAGAAGAGGTAGACCCCGGGCGCGTCCGGCAGTGAGCGGCGCTGGTCCGCGATCCGCTCGGCCCGTGTTGGGCCGCCGTTTTCCCCCGCTCTGCTCATCGCCCTAAGGGTAGGCTGCTGGCCACCCGGCCAAACGGATGCCTAGACGGAGAGTGAGATGACGAGCCAGACCCTGAGCCCCCCGGAGCTGAACACCCTGCGGATCGAGATCGACAGGGACGGAATAGGCACGCTGACGCTCGACCGGCCCGATGCCTTCAACGCGATGAGCCCGGAGATGATCGCCGAGCTCGGCACCGCCTTCGCCTGGCTCGCCGACCAGGCGCCGCTGCGCGCCCTGATCATCACCGGCGCCGGCAAAGCCTTCAGCTCCGGCGGCGACGTCACCTGGTTCCAGAAAGGCGTCGAGGAGGAGGGGATCGACCTGCCCTCCCAGGTGCGGCGCGGGGCCGACCAGCTGCACGTCGCGATCGTCGACCTGCGGCGGATCCCGTACCCGGTGATCGCCGCCGTCAACGGTCCCGCGGCCGGCGCCGGCTTCTCGCTGGCCCTCGCCTGCGACACCCGAATCGCCTCCGAGGAGGCCTTCTTCGTCTGCGCCTACGGCCGCATCGGCGCCTCCCCGGACGGCGGCATGACCTACTTCCTGCCCCGCGTGGTCGGCCCCAGCCGGGCGCTGGAAATACTGCTCGAGGACCCCAACCTCGACGCCGCCGCGGCGCTCGAGGAGGGGCTGGTGCGCCAAGTCGTGGCGCCGGAGGAACTGATGGACGCGGCCCGGGCCAAGGCCGAGGAGCTCGCCGCCAAGGCGCCGCACTACGTGCGGATGTCGAAGCTGCTCACCGCCGTCAGCCTCGAGAACAACATCACCGAGCACCTGCAACTGGAGCGCCACGGGATCGCCGACAGCATGGCCACCGAGGACCTCCGCAACGGGGTCGCGGCCTTCTTCGGCGGCGAGAAGCCCGAGTTCCACGGCCGCTGAACCAGGGCTGCGGCCGGCCCGTATCCGGGTTACAGTCAGACGCAGTCAAGCCAGTCCTCCACGGGAAGGTTCCGCCATGAAGAAGGTCGCAGTCGCATTTGCCCTCGTCCTCGCCTCGTTCGCCCTCGTCGCGTGCGGCAGCTCGTCCGACGACTCGAGCAGCACTGGCGCCAACGCCGAAACCAGCACCACCCCGACCCCAACCGACAGTGGCGGGTCGAACGAAGCCGCGGGCGGCACTGCCGGAAGCGCCTCCGCCCTCGACATCGAAGCTGCCTCCAGCGGCCTCGCCTACGCCAGCGACACCGCGACCGCCAAGGCCGGCAAGGTGACGCTGAACTTCACCAACCCCCAGCCCCTCACCCACGATGTCGCGATCGAAGACTCCAGCGGCAAGACGATCGGCAAGACCGAACTGATCGCCGAAGGCTCCGACTCCGCCACGGTGGACCTCAAGCCCGGCGAATACACCTACTACTGCACGGTGCCGGGACACAGGGAAGCCGGCATGGAAGGCACGCTGACCGTCAAGTAAGCAGCCAGCCTGAGGGTGCGTCTGATCAAGCAGGCCAAGGACGCAGGGAGCGTGGCGTGCTCTGCACGCGAGCGACCGAGGACGCCGGCATGCGCCGGTCAGGCGTGCCCTCAGGCCATTACGCGGGTGACGGAGTCGCCGACGAAGCAGGGCTTGTCGCTGCTCTCGACCTCGATCGTGAAGCGGGTGACGACCTGGTGCCAGCCGCCGCCCTTCTCCTCGACGGAGACGACCTCGGCGCGGGCGCGGACCTTGGAGTCGACCGGCACCGGGGCGGGGAAGCGGATCTTGTCCCAGCCGTAGTTGACGCCGAGGGCGAAGCCGGTGGCCTCGATCAGTTCGCCGCGGAAGCCGTCGACGAGGGAGAGGGTGAGGTTGCCGTGGGCGATCGTGGTGCCGAAGGGGCTCTCGGACCTCGCCCGCTCGACGTCGACGTGAATCCACTGGTGGTCGCCGGAGAGCTCGGCAAAAGCGTCGATGTCGGCCTGGGTGACGGTGCGCCACTCGCTCGGGCCGATCTCCTGACCGACCACCGCCTGCATTCCCGCGACTCCGCTCACCTCGACAGATGCCATCGGCGGCCAGTCTAGGCGATGGGGCGACCCCGGGAGCGGCGGCGATTACGCTGTGCCGATGGCGACTGAGATCGAGCGCAAGTTCCTGCTCGACGAGCCCCCGGGACAGATCCGTGGCCGCGCCGGCAAGCGGATCGAGCAGGGATATGTGACCAGTCGCGAGCGCGTCGAGGTTCGCCTGCGCAAGGTCGAGGACCAGCGCCTGCTGACGGCGAAGCTGGGGCACGGCGAGACCCGGGTCGAGGTCGAGATCCCCCTGGGCACAAACCAGTTCGACGCGCTCTGGCCGCTGACCGAGCCTCGTCGCCTGCACAAGACCCGCTATCTGGTGCCGCTCGGCCACGGACTCGAAGCCGAGGTCGACGTCTTCGAGGGCGCCCTCGCGGGCCTGGTCACCGCCGAGGTCGAGTTTGGCTTCGAGCGCCAGAGCCGGGACTTCCGGCCCCCCGCCTGGCTCGGGAAGGAGGTCACCGGCGACCACCGCTACGCGAACCAGAGCCTCGCCCGGGAGGGCGCGCCGCTGTTTAGCCTTGGTCAGGATGGAAAGGATCGAGACATGCCTTCCCGCTCCTATCGCCTGAAGACCAAGGAGGATCCCTCCGAGGGGCTGCGCCGGATCGCCCAGGGGCGGGCCGAAAAGGCGGTGGAACGACTCGAAGAGGTCGAGGGAGACGAACTCGCCGCCGCGATCCACGGCGCTCGCAAAGACCTGAAGAAGCTGCGGGGGGCGCTGCGCCTGGTTCGCCACGAGCTCGGTGAGAAGAGATTCAAGGCCGAGAACCGGCGCTACCGGGATGCGGGCCGCCTGCTCTCCGGCAGCCGCGACGCCGAGGTGAAGCTGGAGACCCTGACACACCTGCACCAGCGGTCGCCGCAGCTGCCCGATCGGGCCGTAGAGCAGTGGGAGGGAATGCTCGAGACCGAGCGGGACGAGCTGGCGGCCAGCGCCCGCGACGACCGCGATGGGCAGATCGCCGGAGCGATCGAGGCGATCGAGAAGGGCCAGGGCAAAATCCGCCAGTGGTCGCTGCGGACCGACTCCTGGGACCTGGTGGGACCGGGGCTGTCACGGACCTACGGCGACGGACGGCAAGCGATGAAGCGGGTGCTGGCGGATGCCTCCGCCGGGAACGTCCACCAGTGGCGCAAGCGCGCCAAGGACCTCTGGTACCAGCTGCGAATCGTCCGCAAGGCCTGGCCGGAGCTGCTGGGCGAGACGATCGACCAGACCCATGAGCTGACCGAGCTGCTCGGCGACCACCACGACCTGGCGGTGCTGGCGGCCGACCTCGGGGGCCGGACGGAGCTCGGCGATCGCGACGCCTTCGAGGCCGCGATCGAGCGGCGCCAAGAGGAGCTTCTCGACGCGGCGCTCGATCTCGGCCGGCGCCTCTACGCGGAGAGGCCGAAGGCGTTCAGACGGCGGCTCAAGCGCTACTGGCTCGCCTGGCGCGAGGCCTGAGCCCTACTCGCTCCACCAGCCCTGGATGACCTCGCCGTCGCCGTCGTGACGGGCGCCCATCGCGAGCACCTCGATGCCATCGTCGTCGGCCTCGAAAGCACGAATGACCTCCGGTGCGACGCGGATCGCGTCGAGCCTCTCGACCTCGATGATCTCGTCGTCGAGCTTCATCCGCCCGGAGCCGGCGATGACGACGTAGACCTCCTCGGCCTTCTCGTGCCTGTGGCCAAACGGGGTGCGCTTGCCGGGCTTCAGCCGGTAGTGGCTGACCCCGGTCTCCTCGGCGTCGAGGTCGCCCTTGGCGAAGCGCGCCTCCTGGATGTCGTCCATCCCGAATTCCGGAGCGGAGTCCTTGACGTCGGTGAGCTTGGTGTGGGTGAAGGGTGCGGGCATGCGGTCTCCTCGGCTAGGCGATTGATCAGACTCGGCCTACCCCGGATTCGTCGCGACAACCAGGGCCAGGGCTAGGGCTGCCGACAGGCTAGACGGCGGCCGCGATCACGCCACCAGCCTGACCTCGAAGCTCGGCATGGCCAGCGCCCCGGCGCCGCCGAGGAGGGCGAGGATGCGGGTGACGTAGGCCTGGGTCTCCGGGTAGGGCGGGATGCAGTGGCAGCCTTCGACGGCGCCGGGGCCGGCGTTGTAGCCGGCGAGGGCGAGTTCGGGAGAGCCGAGCTGGCGGATCAGGTCCGACATCAGGTGGGCCTGGGCGTCGATCGCCGCGACCGGGTCGAAGGGATCCGCGAGCCCGTAGGAGGCGGCGGTCCCCGGCATGAACTGGGCGATGCCCTGCGCCCCAGCCGGCGAGACGGCGAAGGGGTTGAAGCCCGACTCCGCCATCAGCTGCGCTGCCAGCAGGGCGGCGGAGACGTTCCAGCGCGTGGCGGCGGCAATCAGGGGATCGCGGAAGCGGCCGGGAACGAAGCCGGGCAGCGTCGAGAGACCCGGGGGCGATGCCGCCCCTCCCCCGCCCAGCGCGTTGCCCGCGTCCGAGCAGGGCGGTGGACCCGCGTCGAAGCCGTAGTGCCAGGCCTCCCAGGAGTACCTCTGGACGAAGCCGAAGCGGCTGGCGTTGGCGGCGAGCCAGGCATAGGCGGATTCGGGGCCGAGGTCGAGCTCGGTCGCGCAGCGGTGCAGCGAGTGGCCAGGCGGCGCCACCCAGGTCGGGTCGGGATGGGCGGCGAAGAGCGCCGCCTGTTCGGCGTCGGAGCGGAAGCCGGAGACGACGAGGAGCGAGATTCCGGCACCACGAGCGGCCGCCGCCATGCGGTCGAAGGCCGCCGCCACGTCCGGTCGCATGCCCTCGCCCGTTCTGTAGACGAGCGGACCGCTGTAGCCGCCACCGCTGGCCATCGTCGCGGCGCCGGCCGCCGCGCCCAGCGGGGCGGCGGCTTCGGCCAGCGCCGACGCCTCGACCTCGACCCGTTCATCCCCGGCCTCGAGAGCCGCCATCACGCTCACCCTTGCCCGCACCGGCGCGAACGAGCCCGAGTCGGGGAAGCCGAGCCGGAGACGATCCCGGGTCCACCCCGTTTGCCCGGCCCGCCTCGATCGCGGCGAGTCGCGCCCGTGCCAGATAGGCGACCTTGTCGAGGTGAGCGGGATTGGGCATGCCGTCGGCGAGCTTTGCGGGCGACAGCAGCTTCGGCAAGTCGTCGCGCATCGAGCGCACCGCCGAGATCGCCGCCAGGTCGGCCGCCCGCTGCACCCGGCCCTTGCCGGTCACCGCGCCGGCGATCGCGACCAGCGCCAGCGCCCCCGCGAGCAAGACGAAGATCCCCCCGATCACCAAGATCAGCGCCTGCCCGGACTCACCTCTCGATCGCATCCACCGACCCTGGCGATCAAGGGCGCGCCCGTGGCGCGCACAGGCAAGCTCTTCACGGGCGAGAAGCTCACCGAATCGTAAAAACCGGCTCTGGGGCGAACCTTTTCGCCGTCGCTGCCGTAGAACCAGGCGACCAACCCGACCAAGGAGACCGTCGATGCGGCGCACCCCGTTGCTGATCCTGCTGTGCACCTCGATCCAGATCGTCCTCTTGGCGACGACCGCGGGACCGGTGATCGCCGCCCCGGCAAGCAAGCCGGTGGCCAAGCAGGCCGAAAACGCCACCCTCGGCAAGACGATCCTCACCAGCACCCGGGGGCGCACCCTCTACAGCCTCAGCGCCGAGACCAAGGGCAGGTTCATCTGCACCGGCGCCTGCGCGTCGACCTGGCGGCCGCTCGTCGTCCCCGCCGGAGTCAAGCCGACCGGCCCGGTCAAGCTCGGCACGATCGAGCGACCCGACGGCAAGACCCAGGTGACCTTCAAGGGCCGCCCCCTCTACAGCTTCTCCGGCGACTCGAAGGCCGGCGACGTCAACGGCGAGGGGACCAAGGACGTCGGCACCTGGCACGCCGCGATCACCGGCAAGGCCGCTCCCCAGCCCGAACCGCAGCCGCAGCCGCAGCCGGAACCACCCTATCCGTACTGACGACTAGCTCAAGTCGACGATCTCGATCAATTCCTCGAGCCCCCGCAAATCCGAAGCGTTGAGCGTGTAGAGGGGAAGCCCATAGGCCACCGCCGTCGCCGCGATCATCAGATCGAGAGTGCGAGGGCCGCGAGGCTTGCGCCCCGCTGCCATGACCTCGGCATAGACCCGTCCATAGGCGCGAGCGCAGACGGGTTCAAACGGGAGGGTTTCCATCGTCATCTCCACTCGCTGCACATGCTCTTGACGACGAGCGCGCTCGCTCACGTCGACTGCCGCGTGGGGCCCGGATGCCAACTCGGCGAGCGTCAGAGCGGAAATCGCGGAAATCGGCGGCAACCGGGAGAGATCGAGTTCTTCGAGCGCGATCACCGCCGAGGTATCGAGGAGACCTCGCTCAGGGTTCACGCCAGAAGCGAGGCGTCGGATCCTGATCGACGTAACGGTCGACGTCTTCACGGAAGCGCTTGTGGTCGATCTTTCCGACGCCAGAAAGGGCCTTCTGCAGAGCTGCGGTGGAGACGAACTGACGCCTTCCGACCGGCCGAAGCTCCCCGACCGGGATGCCGTTACGGGTGACGATGAACTCCTCACCGCGATCCAGTTCTCGCATGATCTCTCCGCTCTGGTTGCGCAACTCGCGTTGGCTGATCTCGCGTGCCATCGAACTCAATGTAGCACCGGTGCGACAGCAGTCGCCTAAGCAGACGCGGAGGCAGCCCACCGGCGCCATCTAGCGCCAGCGAGCCAAAGAGGGCGCGGCGCTCGGCGATCCAGCTGAGGCGCTGCTTGAGGACGGCGACCGTGAGGTCGCGCGCGATCAGGTCGCGCACGACCAGGGCCAGCAGGGCCCGATCGGCGGCGAGGTCGGCGCGGAGCAGGACGCCCGACGGCTCCGGCCCGGGACGCCCCTCCAGGCACGGCCGCAGCAGCATCGGCGGCAGATGGACGACGGCAAGCGCGCCGCGGGCGACCGTGACCGCCGCCGAGGCTGCTCGCGAGGCCCTCTGGATCGGCCGGCACCGCCAGGTGGCAGACCTGGCCTCGGGCCGCCACCCGGGTCTGGGGCAGGTGCGCGACCAGGCGCTCCTCCAGCTGGCGCGCCGCCGCCGAGGCGAGCAGGGTCGGCCGCGGCGGCCTGGCCGCCGACGTCGACCAGCAGCGTCGCCCGGTCGGCGTCGGCGCCGGCGCAGGCAAGGGCCGCTGCTGCGCCGCGCGAGCCCTCCGCCTCCCCCACCGCCGTGACCAGGACGGTCGCGGCGTCGGCCGGTGCCTCGAAGGCGGTCACGGCGCCGGCCTGGCGCTGGCGGAGCTGGTGACCGCGAGGCGGTCGGCGAGCGCGCGCAGCGGCGAGGGCGGCAGCAGGCGCACCGTCACCGTGCCGCCGCTCACGGCCACCGCGACGTCGTCCTCCGCCCAGCCCGGCAGCGCCGCCCGCGCCGCCTCTGCCGCCGAGCCGCCCGAGGCCAGCGCCAGCGCCCCCGCCTCGGCGGCGCCGTCGGCCAGCGTCAGCGCGTAGCCGGCGGCGAGCAGCTGCAGGGCAACGAGCGCGGCCAGCAGCAGCGCCGGCAGCGCCGCCACCAGCTCGACCGAGGCCTGGCCGCGCTCCTCACCCATCGCCCGGCTCCAGCTCCGCCCGCGCCCCCACCATCACCCGCGGCAGGCCGGGGAACAGGCGCGGCACCGCCACCCGCACCGAGACGTCTTCGGCGTCCTCGACCTCGGCCCCCTCGCGCAGCGACGGCGGCAGCGCCCGCCGCGCCGCCGCCGTCGCCTCGCTCCCGACCAGCGCCGCCCGCGCCCCCGCGCGGGCGGCCACGCTCGCCGACCACAGCGCCTGGCCGGCGAGGGCGATCTGGACGGCCGCCAGGACCGCCAGCAGCAGGAACGGGACCACGGCGACCAGCTCGACCGACGCGGTCCCCTCCTCCCTGTGGCCTGCGCTGTCGACGGTCCTTGGCGGCACCGGCGAACCGTCCCAGGCAAGCGCGCACGCGTGGCGCGCACAGGCTCACAACTTCGTCAGAGCTCTCCTACGTCAGAAGGAATTCGTGTTGGCGTCGATCCAGATCCGCCAGATCGCCGCCACCGAGGCGCCGAGCAGGAGGATCCAGACCAGGGTGCCGCCGCCGCTGGAGAAGAGCTTGGTGGTGCCGGCGATCAGCAGCGCGATCATCCCGAAGGCGCCGTAGAAGATCGCCCGCCGGCCGTCGGTCAGGGTCGCCAGGGTCAGCTGGTTCTGGCGGCTGAGGACGTAGAGCATCCAGGAGATCCCGGCCAGGAAGCCCATCGTGATCGCGGCGAAGATCGCGTTGGCGAAGTTGTCCCCGTGCGGCAGGAAGGCGACGCCGAGCGCCAGGACCATGATGATCGCGACGTTGCGAGCGGTGCGCACGAACCCAGTGTACGGCGGCTGCCGCGCCCCACTACTTGCTGGTCATGACGACGATCCCGAAGACCACCACGGCCGCGGTCGCGAGCAGGGCCAGGGCGGCGACGAGGGCCGCGGCGCCGGCCGCCAGCGGTCGCTCGTTGCGGCTGAGGTCGGCGAACCGGGCCACCCCCCAGATCGCGACCGAGAAGACGAAGGTGACGCCGATGCCGGCCACCGCCGAGGAGACCACCGTCTCCAGCAGCTCCTTGCCTTCGACCAGCGTCGCCAGAGTCATCCGCTCGAGGCCGCGACCGGGGCGCCGCGCTCGGCCCGGCGCGCGAAGACGGCGACGATCAGCGAGAGCGAGGCCAGGGTGACCACGACCGGGCCGAGGGCGCCGGTGCCGAAGATCCGCGTCAGGCCGTAGGCGAGGGCGCCGATCGCCGCCGCCGCCGGCAGCGTCAGCACCCAGGCGAAGACGATGTTGCCGGCGACCCCCCAGCGCACCGCCGAGAAGCGCTTGGCGGCGCCGGCGCCCATGATGCCGCCGTTGATCACGTGGGTGGTCGAGAGCGGGAAGCCGAAGTGGGTCGAGGCGAGGATCACCGCCGCGCCGGCGCCCTGCGAGGAGAAGCCCTGGGCGGCGTCCATCTTGATGATCCGGGTGCCGGTGGTTTTGATGATCCGCCAGCCGCCGCTGTAGGTGCCGAGCGCGATCGCCGCCGCCGCCGAGGCGATCACCCAGAACGGCGGGTCGGCGCCGGCGGCGAGGCTGCCGTTGGCGATCAGGGCCAGGGTGATGATGCCCATCGTCTTCTGGGCGTCGTTGGTGCCGTGGGCCAGCGCCAGCAGCCCGCCGGAGACGACCTGCCCGTATTTGAAGCCGCGGGTGACGGTCCCGGGCCGCTGCTTGCCGACGACCCGGTAGATCAGCCCGATCGAGAGGCCGGCGACAGCGAAGGCGAGCACCGGCGCGATCAGCGCCGGGATCAGGACCTTGCCGACCAGGCCTTCGGCGATCACCGCGTCGAAGCCGGCGGCGGCGACCGCCGAGCCGACGACGCCGCCGATCAGCGCGTGCGAGGAGCTCGAGGGCAGGCCGAAGGACCAGGTGATCAGGTTCCAGGCGATCGCCCCGATCAGCCCGGCGAAGACGATCGTCGGCGTGATCACGTCGGCGTTGACGACGTCGTTGGCGACCGTCGCCGCGACCGAGATCGAGATGAAGGCGCCGGCGAAGTTGAGCAGCGAGGCCATCGCGATCGCCACCTGCGGCCGCGCCGCCCCGGTCGAGATCGAGGTGGCGACGACGTTGGCGGTGTCGTGGAAGCCGTTGGTGAAGTCGAAGGCGAGCGCCGTGCCGACGACGATGACGAGGATGAGTCGGAACTCACAATGACGGGCGCCAGGCGTCGTCAGGCAAGGACGCAGGGAGGCCGGCAAGGGGAGCGCACATCAGTGCGTGACCCGCCGACGGCCGACCGAGGACACAGCATGACGACGCCTGGCGCCCGTCACGAGTTCTTGATGACGATGCCCTCGAGGATCTGCGCGGCGGTCTCGGTCGCGTCGATCGCGTTCTCGAGCACCGCGAACATGTCCTTCCAGCGGATCACGACCATCGGGTCGATCCCGTTGGAGAAGAGCGAGGCGACGGCGTCGCGGGAGATCCGGTCGCCCTCGTTCTCGAGCCGGTGGATCTCGATCCAGTACTTGTCGAGGTCCTTGAAGTCGCGCAGGTGCTCGAGGCCCATCGCCAGCTGCTCGCAGGAGGCGACCAGGACCTTGGTCAGCGCCGTCGCCTGCTCCATCGGCGCCTCGATCTTGTAGAGGCCGAGGAAGTCGGCGGCCTCCTCGGTGAAGTCGACGATGTCGTCCATCTGCGTCGCCAGGCCGTAGATGTCCTCGCGGTCGATCGGCGTCACGAAGGTCGTGTTCAGCCGTTTGATGATGTCGTGGGTGATCCGGTCGCCCTCCTGCTCGGCCTTGAGGATCTCGCGCGAGATCCCGGCCTCCTCGGGCCACTTGTGCATCATCCGGTCGAGCAGGGTCGCCGCGTGCACGCTGTTCTGCCCGGCCTCGATGAAGAGGTCGAAGAAGGTGCGGTCGCGAGGGAGGAGCGAGAAGCGCGCCAAGAGCCGCATCCTAGTGGCGCGCGGGGCGGTTGGCGCTGGCGTCAGCCGGTCGCCGCGGCGAGCTGTTCGGCGGCGCGGGCGGCGTGGCGCTCGCGCAGCTCCGCCTGGACGCCGCGGCGCTCGTCCTCCGGGGCGACGGTGCGGGTCCAGCGACCCTCGGCGTCGAGCTCCCAGGCGTTGGCGTTGTCGGCGAAGCAGCGCTCGAGCACGTCGAGGATCTCCGCCCGCAGCTCCGGGTCTTCGACCGGCGCGACCAGCTCGACCCGGCTGTCGAGGTTGCGCGGCATCAGGTCGGCGGAGCCGATCAGGACCCGGGTCTCGTCGCCGCGCTGGAAGGTGTAGACGCGCGAGTGCTCGAGGAAGCGGCCGACGATCGAGACCACGCGGATGTTCTCCGAGACCCCCGGCACCCCCGGCCGCAGGCAGCAGATCCCGCGCACGTTGAGGTCGACCCTGACCCCCGCCTGCGAGGCCTCGTAGAGCGCCCGGATGCAGCCGGCGTCGACCAGCGAGTTCATCTTCAGCGCGATCCGCGCCTCCTCGCCGGCCTCGTGGGCGGCGACGGTGCGCTCGATCTCCTCGACGATCCGGCTCCGCATCGTCGTCGGCGAGACCAGCACCTTGCGGTAGGCGGCGGGCCGGCCGTAGCCGGTGAGGAAGTTGAACATCTCGGCGACGTCGGCGCCGATGTCGGGGTCGGCGGTGAAGAGGCCGAAGTCGGTGTAGAGGCGGGCCGTCTTCGGGTGGTAGTTGCCGGTGCCGATGTGGACGTACTCGCGCACCCGCTCGCCCTCGCGGCGGGCGACCAGGATCGCCTTGACGTGGGTCTTCAGGCCGGGGATCCCGTAGACGACGTGGACGCCGGCCTCCTCCAGCGACTTCGCCCAGTGGATGTTGGCCTCCTCGTCGAAGCGCGCTTTCAGCTCGACCATGCAGACCGCCTGCTTGCCGCGTTCGGAGGCGCGGATCAGCGACGGCACCAGCGGCGAGTCGTCGCTGGTCCGGTAGACGGTGTGCTTGATCGCCAGCACGTCGGGGTCTTCGACCGCCTGCTCGACGAAGCGCTCGACCGAGGTGGCGAAGGAGTCGTAGGGATGGTGGACGAGCAGGTCGCCGCGGCGGATCGCCGCGAACATGTCGACCGGCTCGTCGTCCTCGCCCTGCAGGCGCGGCTGCGTGACCGGCGACCAGGGCGAGTAGCGCAGCTCGGCGTGGCCGGGGACGTCGGCGATGTCGTTGAGGTCGCCGAGGTCGATCAGGCCGTCGACGTCGTAGACCTCGCGGTCTTCGAGCCGCAGGGCGCCGATCAGCTGCTCGCGCAGCTTCGAGTTCATCCCGGCGGCGATCTCCAGCCGCACGACCTCGCCGAAGCGGCGGCGGCGGATCTCGTCCTGGACCGCCTGCAGCAGGTCGTCGGCCTCGTCGGAGACGGTGAAGTCGGCGTCGCGGGTGACCCGGAAGTAGCCGTGGTCGATCACCTCGGTGCCGGGGAAGAGCAGGTCGAGGTTGGCGGCGATCGCCTCCTCCAGCGGCACGAAGGCCTTGCCGTCGTCGCCGAGCGGCAGGAAGCGGCCGAGCAGCTCCTTCGGCACCTTGACCCGGGCGATGATCTCGGTGCCGCTCTCGGGGTCGCGCAGCAGCACGCCGAGGCTGAGCGAGAGGTTGGAGATGTAGGGGAAGGGCCGGCCGAGCCCGATCACCAGCGGCGTCAGCGCCGGGAAGACCTGCTCGTGGAAGCGGGCGTCGATTTCCCGCCGCTCCTCCTCGCTGGCGGTGTCGAGGGTGACGATGCGGATCCCCTCCTCCTCCAGGGCCGGCCGCAGGACGCCGCCGAAGCAGGCGTTGAGGCGGCGGTCGAGCTCCAGCACCCGGGCCTGGATCGCGTCGATCTGCTCGCTCGGGGCGAGCCCGTCGGGGCCGCGGGCGTCGATCCCGGCGTCGAGCTGGTCGAAGAGGCCGGCGACCCGGACCATGAAGAACTCGTCGAGGTTGGAGGCGTAGATGCCGCAGAAGCGGAGCCGCTCCAGCAGCGGCACCTCGGCGTCCTCGGCCAGCTCGAGAACCCGCTGGTTGAAGTCGAGCCAGGAGAGCTCGCGGTTGAAGTAAAGAGCGGGATCGTCGATCGATCCATCGTACTGGGGCACCACGGGCGAGCCGGCGGCCTCAGGCGACCTGGGCGAGCGGCTGCGACCGGCTCGCGGCCTCCAGCGCCCGCCGGTAGCCGGCGGCGAGCTGGCCCAGGGAGCGCTCCCAGGAGCGGCCGCGGGCGGCGTTGACGGCGGCGGCGCCGAGCTGGTGGCGCAGCGCCGGCGAGGAGGCGAGCTGGAGCAGGGCGCCCGCGAGGTGGTCGGGGTCGGGCCGGCAGAGCAGGCCGGTGTGGCGGTTCTCGACCAGCGCCGCCGGGCCGCCCTCGGCGACCGCGACCACCGGCAGGCCGCTGGCGCCGGCCTCGAGGATCACCTGGCCGTAGGTGTCGGTGGCGCTGGCGAAGAGGAAGACGTCGGCGCTGGCGTAGGCGCGGGCCAGCTCCTCGCCGCCGAGCCAGCCGAGGAAGGTCGGCGTGCTCGCCGAGGCGCGCGCGCAGCTCGCCCTCCTCGGGGCCGCCGCCGGCCAGCAGCAGGTGCAGGCGCGGGTCGGCGTCGTGGGCGCGCAGGAAGCTCTCGGCCAGCAGGTCGACGCCCTTCTCGCGGGTCAGCCGGCCGGCGTAGAGGACCTTGACCTCGCCCGGGTAGGCGTCGCGGTCGGCCTTGACCGGGTCGAAGCGGTCGGTGTCGACGCCGCGCTCCCAGCGCCCGATCCGGGCCGCCTCGGTCGCCGAGCCCGACCAGCGAGGCGTCGGCCGCCGGGCTCGGCGAGAGGACGACGCCGGGGGCGCCGTAGAAGGCGCCGAGGGCGGCCTGGGCGATCGCCTCGACGCCGCCGTCGCCGCTGCGCATGCCGGCGTAGGTGGCCAGCTCGGTGTGGTAGCTGGCGAGCAGCGGCACCCCGGTGATCCGGCCGAGCAGGGTCGCGGCGACGCCGGCCGGGCCCGGGGCGGTGACGTGGACGAGGTCGTAGCCGCCGTCGGCCAGCGCCTCGACCAGGTCCGGCAGCCCGGGCACGCCGAGCGTCATGCCCTCGTAGAAGGGCAGCTCCAGCTCGGCCGCGGCCGGCAGGCGGCGGTCGACGCCGGGGTCGGTGCCGATCACGTCGACGTCGAAGCCGGGCACGCCGCGCTCGCGGATCTGCTCGATCGTGTGGGTGACGCCGTGCATCGAGCCGATCCCGTCGGCGATCAGGGCGACCCGGCGCCGGCTCCCCTCGCGGCTGGCGCAGCTTCGCCTTCTCGGCGCCGAGGAAGGCGGTCGAGGGCGCGTAGGGAACGGCGGGGACGAGCGCCTCGAAGAGGCCGTCGACGCGCCCTGGCAGATCGCCGCCGGCGACCGCTGCGGTCCCGCTCGTCGACCGCGGCGCGCAGGCGCCGGTCGTGGATGCGGCGGGCGCGGCGGTAGAGGTCGGCGTGGGAGAAGCCGTCGGCCTGCAGGTAGGCGATCAGCTCGCGGCCGCGCAGGTCGAGGCCGACCCCGGCGAGCCAGGCCTCGAGCAGGCAGCGGGCGTCGTCGGGGCCGATGTCGGCGGCGACCTTGCCCTCGCGCGCCGACGCCCTCGCGGATCACCCGTTCGGCCATCTTCAGCACCGCCGCCGGATCGGGGCGCTCGGGCGCCGTCGCCCTCGTCCGGACAGGCGCCTCGTCGGCCGCCGCCAGCACCAGCGCGCGGGTGGCGAGCGCCATCGCCGCGTGCGTCCACTTCGCGGCGCTGCCCTGCTCGCCGCCGGCTTCGGCGTCGCCGCGGCGCAGGTGGCGCAGAAACTCTTCCGGCGTCCGCGGCATCGGGCACCTCGGTGAAGGTGCGGCCGATGTCGACGCCGGCATGGTCGTCGGAGCCGCCGATGCCGGTGCCGCCGTGGGTGTCGACGTAGACGGCGGCCGGCATGTTCAGCTCCGCGGCCCGCGACCCGTTGCGGACCTCCCAGACCGGGAACAGCTCCGCCAGGCGGCGGCGGTGGCGCCGCGTCAGCGGCGCCGCGACGTTGAAGAAGGGATGCGCGAGCGCGCAGGCGATCTCGTTCTCGTGCAGGTATGCGGCGCAGGCCTCGACGATCGCCGGAATTGTGCCTGCAGCCACTCGTGGTCTCCGGGGGTGATCCCGTAACAGAGGACGTGAACCGCCTGGGGCTCGCCGGCGAAGCGGGCGGTCAGCTCCTCGGAGACGAAGCAGTCGGGCCGGTCCTCCAGCTCGAGGCAGCCCGTCGATCGTGTCGTGATCGGTGATCGTCACGAAGTCCATCCCCCGCCGCTTGGCCAGCTCGTAGACCTCCTCCGGCGGGGTCGCGCACTCCGGCAGCCCCAGCGACCGCTGGACGCCCAGCCGCGAAAGCTGCGAAGCGGTGGAGTGGCAGTGCATGTCAACTCGGGAAGTCATCGGTGTCTCCCTCTACATAGATCCTTTGTCACCCACAGAATTCGCCATTAGCAGGGGAAACTTGTGAAAGGACGAGAAGAGGGTGTGAACTTCGTGTGACCGAGAGGTGCAGCGGGAACTTCGAGCGTCTGCGGTGATGTCTTGAGGCGGGCGAGGCAGGTGCCGCGGCGGTAGGGGTGGGGGGGGGGGGGGGGGGGCTCGGGGCCAGGGCGTGGTCGTCGAGCAGGCCGACGGCGTTGTCCTCGACGTGGCTGAAGATCACGCGGCCGGGTGGTAGCCGCGGGGAGCGGCGGCTGAGGTGCTGCTTGCCCGCTATCTGCGGACGGCTCGCCGATCCATCGTTCGGAAGGGGCATTGCCCAGAAGCGCTGACTCCGTCTCCCGGGATCGTCAGCAACGAAGCCGCCGAAGGGGGCGCGTCCGGGGTGGCGATTCAGGCAGATGTCAAGATCGTCGCTGCCGGGGCCAGTACCTGAAGAGAGGATTCGGAATCGGCAGCGCCTTCGTCGTCGTCCGCTACCTGCGCAACGGTAGCCCCGACACCGCCTTCGGCAAGAAGGGCCGGGTCACGGCCCGGCTCGGGCTAAGGCTGGCGGTGCCGGGCGCTGGCCAGCGAGACTGACGGCAGCGTCCTCGTCGGGGCCCGGGAGGAAACGTCCGATCGCCAGGCGGTCGGATGGTGATTCGGTACCTGCCGAGCGGCGCGCTCGACCGCGGCTTCGGCTCCGGCGGCTCCTCTGCTGGCACGCGGGGACCGCGACGTCACCGGGGTCGGCGAGTGCAGGATTGGCGGAAGGCAGCATCCTGGTCGCGGGCAGCTTCGACACTCGCCTCTTCGACGCCAAGCTGCGGCCGGACGGCGACCGGATCCACGCTTTGGTGGCGGCGACGGTCGTGTCACCGCCGCGATTGCGCGCCCCGTCTTAGCGATGCCTGCCGAAGCTACAGAGCAGACCGAGACGCCGGGTGGAGGCCTCGTGCTAGCCGCCAGCGTAGCGACAGCAGCGGTGTCTTCCGATTCGACGCGGCCGGACACTGGCTACACCGCTTCGGCGCGGACGGCCTTGTGCGACTGCGGCGGATGAGCTACTTCGGCGCCGCCTCCGACGTGACCCTGACTTCCGCCGGGCGCATCCTCGTCGTCGGTGGCACCGAATTCGCCGGCGCGGCCTTCGCCTCCTCCCGGACGGCCACGGCGACCCGAGCTTCGGCCGTGGAGGCGCTCTGGTCCTGCGCCGCGGCATCCAACTCTGCGCGAGCCTGCCTCAGCGGATGGCCGCATACTCCTCGCCGGGCGCTCCCGAGACGCGGAAGACCGCAACCCGGAAGCGGAGCGGACTTCCCCTCGATTCGGCCAGCTTTCTCCTAGCGCGCCTGCGCCCCGAGCTAGAGCCTGACCGAGCGCTTGCCGCCCCGCTCGAGCGCTTACTGCCGCGGCTGCGCTCGAAACCGAAGGCGCCGGTGACCGTCGCCGTCCCCTCTTCGCCGGAGGCGCGCAGGCGCTCTTCGCTGGCGGCGCGGATCTGCTCCGTGCGCTCCAGGGATTCGAGCGGTGCTCGGCCAGTTCGCGGCGCCCCCGGCTCGAGATCGACACCTGCCAGCTGAGATGGAGAACGTCGACGTCCAACTGCCGGCGCGCAGGGCGGTCAGCCACGGTCACGACCGCCTTGAAGGCGAGGCCGGCGATCTCCTGACGGGCATCGCCGTCATCGATCTTGCGCCAGTCCTCGCCGGTCAGCAGCGGCTGGCGCGCGGCGCGGTAGTAGTGCTCGACGGCGCCGCGACGGGGCTCGGTCTTGACCAGCTCGATGCAGCCGGTGAAGAACAGCTCTTTGACGTGGAAGGCGACCCGGCGACGCGAAGACGATCTCGACGGCGATTTCCTTCGGGCTGGCAGTGCGTTCGTGGAACAAGAGAGCGCGACGATGCGCAACGGGAGACGACCGCGTGGGCGACCGCCGTCGACCTGCCGCCCGACCCGCCTCGACTAAAGGTGCCCCGCTCGACAATAACGCGCGTACAGGTATCCGATAAAGGCACCTGTGTACGAATTTGCGACGACCCTCGGCGCCTCTATACAGAGCCAGATTAGTATCGATGAGAATCGGTGCTCCGGCCACGGCTACCGATTCATGAAAGGGGGTGGGCTGAGAAAATCTCCGCAGCGGCGCGTCTCGCCCAGCGCTCGTCGTCAAGCACGGCTAAGGCGTGTGATGCGCACCCGGCCAGTCCCGACCTGGGAAAGGCGATTGGCCGGGGTGTGTCAGTTAGAGAGAGGTGATCCCCTCTCCTGGGTACTGAGTCGCGCCCGCTGAAGGGCTGCTCCGCACAGCTGCCGCCGATGGCGAGCAGAAACAGAAGCAACGCGACGCGCGCGCACAACCCGGAGAGGGGACCCACCCCCAGCAGCGCCGGGAGAAAAGAAGAGACGAAGCGACGCAGCTAACGCGGGGTGAAGATCCTGTGATTCGGGGGTCGATCGGGGGAGGGGTGGTGACCCCCTCTCCGTGAATTCAGTCACGCCCGCTGAAGCGGGCTGCTCCGCAACATGCTGCTCGCCTATGGCGAGCAGGAATCGGATTGCATTTCCGCCGCTTCGCGACATTCCCGGAGAGGGGGTCACCACCCCTCCAGCAAGCGCCCAAGTAACTCAGCTTCTACGCGAAGGCCCCCGTCGTCCAGAGCTGGGTGTGGTCGGAGGGTCGGGTGCCCCTCCAGCAGAAGCTTCAAGGACGGGGGCTGGAACCCTGGCCGCGCGCCCCAGCTGCGCGACGGCTTCTGATGGAGGGGCACCCGACCCTCCCCCCTACGCCGATCTAAGCAGCGAGCCGGGCCGGCGAAGAACCGTTGGCGTTGCCGTTCAAGAGGTCGAGGATGATGCCCTCGCGCAGGCCGCCCTTGCCGATCTGCAGGGGCTGGCCGAGCAGCTCGGAGACCTTCTCCAGGAGGAGGACGCCGGTGGTGAGGATGCGGACGCGGACCGGGTCGAGCTCGAAGCGGCGGGCGACGTCGGCGGAGGGGTCGCCGCAGAGGACGCGGATGCCGCGCTCCAGGGTCTCGTACTCGAGCACGGTGCCGACCAGCCGGCGCAGCGAGGTGGCGCTGCCGCCGACCGCGACGGCCTGGTCGGGATGCTCGATCTCGACGCCCTCGAAGATGTCGTCGATGCGGTCGCGGACCTTGCGGATCTCCGCCGCCGAGGGCGGGTCGGAGGTGATCAGCTCGTCGGCGAGGACGCCGGAGCCGACCCGCCAGGAGCGCACCTCCTCGACCCCGCCGGAGATGGTGCCGATGATGATCTCGGTCGAGCCGCCGCCGACGTCGACGACGCCGATCTGGCCCTCGACCGGGTGGCCCAAGCCCTTGGTCGCGCCGATGAAGGCGAGCCGGCCCTCCTCCTCCTCGCTGAGCACGTCGACCCTGACCCCGGCGGCCTCGCCGATCGCCGCCGCGACCTGCTCGCCGTTGGAGGCCTCGCGCATCGCCGCGGTGGCGACGGCGCGGATCTCCTCGGCGCCGAGCTCCTGCGCCAGCCGCACCTGCGTGGCGACGACCTCGCAGACCTCGTCGACCTTCGCCGGCAGGATCTCCCCCTTCTTGCCGAGCGCCTTGTTGATCCGCGTGTAGGCGCGCTGCTCCATCACCTTCTTCAGCTGCCCGTCCACCGGCTCGGCAACGAGCACGCGCGTCGTGTTGGAGCCGATATCGATCGCGGCGCAGAGCATGCGGGGTCAGCCTTGATGTTCCCAGACCCGGCGGATCTCACACGCTCCGGCGAATCGCCACCCGCGCTTCGCGGGGCGCTCGCTAAGCCTGGGATGCGAGGCGTCCTCGAACTCCCGGAAGAGCCCGGTGACGACGAAGGCGACCTGCTCGCCGATGTCGACGGCGTTGTCGCCGATCCGCTCGATCGCCCGCGCCGCCAGCATCATCGTCATCGCCCACTCGCGCTTGTCGGCGTCGTCGCCGATCTCCAGCGCGAGCCGGAAGCAGTCGCGGTTGAGGTCGTCGACGACGTCGTCCTGGCGGACCAGGTCGCGCGCCATCTCGACGTCGCGCTCGGCGAAGGCGCGCTTGCCTGGCGAGATCAGCGTCCGCGTCTGCTTGCCCATGGCGAGGATCAGCGTCGACCATCTCGCTCGTCGGCCGGCGGCTCGTTGCCGGTGATCGGGATCACCTTGCAGATGTTCACGCACTGGTCGCCCATCCGCTCGATGTTCTTCAGCACGTGCAGCAGCGCCGAGATCAGCCGCAGGTCGGTCGCCACCGGCGACTGCGTCGCCAGCAGCGTGATCAGCGCCTGGTGGACCTCCAGGTAGCGGCCGTCGATGCGGTCGTCGTCGGCGACGACGATCTGGGCCAGCTCGATGTCCTGGTGCTCGACCGCCTCCAGCGTGCGGCCCAGCGCTGTGCTGACGAGGTCGAGGCCGCCGAGGCGCGCTGGCCTCGAGGTTGCTCAGTTCCTCCTGGTATTCGGTGCGGACCGATTCGGGCATGGTCGGGCCTCCCAGCTCAGCCGAACCGGCCGCTGACGTAGTCCTCGGTCGCCTTCTGCGTCCGGTTTGGTGAAGATCTTCTCGGTCGGGCCGATCTCGACCAGGCGCCCGGGCTTGCCGGACTTCTCGAGGTTGAAGAAGGCGGTGATGTCGCTGGCGCGCGCCGCCTGCTGCATGTTGTGGGTGACGATCGCGATCGTGTACTTGTTCTTCAGCTCGCCGATCAGGTCCTCGATCGCCAGCGTCGCCACCGGGTCGAGGGCCGAGCAGGGCTCGTCCATCAGCAGCACCTCGGGCTCGACCGCGATCGCGCGGGCGATGCAGAGCCGCTGCTGCTGGCCGCCGGAGAGGCCGGAGCCGGGCTTGTCGAGCCGGTCCTTGACCTCGTCCCAGAGGTGGGCGCCGCGCAGCGAGCGCTCGACGACCTCGTCCTTCTCGGCCTTCTTCATGCGGCCGGCGTTGAGGTTGAGCCCGGCGGCGACGTTGTCGTAGATCGACATCGTCGGGAACGGGTTCGGCTGCTGGAAGACCATCCCGACCAGGCGCCGCACCTGGACCGGGTCGACCCCGGCGCCGTAGATGTCCTCGCCGTCGAGCGTGATCTCGCCCTTGACGCTGGCGCCCGGGGTCAGCTCGTGCATGCGGTTGAGCGAGCGCAGGAAGGTCGTCTTGCCGCAGCCGGAGGAGCCGATCAGCGCCGTCACCTTGTTCGGCTCGATCGTCATGCTGACGTCTTCGACCGCCTGGAAGTCGCCGTAGTAGAGGTTGACCTCCTTGCGCCTCGATCGTCTTCGCCCGCGCGCCCGCTGGGCGCCGCTGCGGGCGCTCGGCTCGAGGTCGCGGTCACCGGCTGCGCCCTCGCCTCGTCTCCGGCTGGCTCGGCCTGGGCTCGCGTCTCTGTCTTGGTCCTGCGGCTCCCAACATATCTCTCAGTTTCCTTCCTTCCACTGGCTCAGCGGATCTCGGTTTTGTAGCGGCGGTAGACGAGGCGGGCGACGACGTTGAGGATCATCACGATCACGATCAGCGTCAGCGCCGCGGCCCAGGCGCGGTCGTAGGAGGCCTGTTTCATCACGCCCGGCGACCGGTACTCGTTGTAGGCGTAGACGGCGAGGTTCTGCATGCGGCCGTCGAAGGGGTCGGCGTTGAGCGAGTCGACCACGCCGGTGGTGACCAGCAGCGGCGCCGTCTCGCCGATGATCCGCGCGGTCGCCAGCATCACCCCGGTGACGAGGCCGGCGAAGGCGGTCGGCAGGACGACCTTGGTGATCGTCTTCCACTTCGGCGTGCCGAGCGCGTAGGCCGCTTCGCGCAGGTGGTTGGGGACGATCTTCAGGACCTCCTCGGCGGAGCGGATCACGATCGGGATCATCAGCACCGAGAGCGCCACCGAGCCCATCACCCCGAGCCGGATGCCGGGGCCGAAGAAGAGCTCGAAGAGCGCGTAGGCGAAGAGGCCGGCGACGATCGAGGGGATGCCGGTCATCACGTCGACGAAGAAGGTCAGCGCCCGGCGCAGCCTGCCGGTGCCGCCGTACTCGTTCAGGTAGATCGCCGCCATGATCCCGATCGGCACCGAGATCAGGGCGGCGACGCCGGTGATGACCAGGGTGCCGACGATCGCGTGCGCGGCGCCGCCGCCGTTGATCACGCCGCGCGCGTCGCTCGGTGAAGAATTCGAGGCTGAGCCCGGGGATGCCGCGCTTGACGACCTCGTAGAGCAGCGAGATCAGCGGCACCATCGCCAGCCCGAAGGCGGCGGCGATCGCCAGGGTGACGACCCGGTCCTTGGCCCGGCGCGGGCCCTCGACCGCCCGCGACCAGGCGTAGATGGCGACGACGGCGAGCGGCACCGCCGAAGAGCAGCATCAGGGCGATGCGTGAACGACGCCGGTCGCCAGCAGCACCGCGGCGGCGCAGAGCAGCCGAGCCGACGACGACCCCGTAGGGCGCCCAGCTCGGCAGGACGCCGCCGGCGATCCCGCTCGAAGCCAGGGCGCAGGGCGCCGCCCGTCGCCGGGTCCGCCGCTCGGCTCTTCGACCGGTGGGCGCCATCTATTCGGCCGTTCTGAGCGGGCGATGACCGCGCGCGCGGCCATGTTGGTGACGAGGGTGATCGCGAAGAGGACGAGGCCGGTGGCGATCAGCGCGTTGATCGCGAGGCCCGAGGACTCGGGGAAGTTGAGGGCGATGTTGGCGGCGATCGTCGAGGGGTTCGACTGGCTGATCAGGTTGAAGGTGACGACGCCGGAGACCGAGAGGATGATCGTCACCGCCATCGTCTCGCCGAGCGCCCGGCCGAGGCCGAGCATCGCGCCGCTGATGATCGACGATTTGCCGAACGGCAGCACGGTCATCCGGATCATCTCCCAGCGGGTCGCGCCGAGCGCCTGGGCGCCTTCCTGGAGCTTGCGCGGGGTCTGCGAGAAGACCTCGCGGGCGACCGCGGAGACGATCGGCAGGATCATCACCGCGAGGACCAGCCCGACGACGAGCATCGTCCGGCCGGTGGTCGAGGCCGGGCCCTCGAAGAACGGGATGAAGCCGAGGTTCGCTTCCAGCCACTTCATCACCGGGACCGCGGCCGGGCCGAGGACGAAGATCCCCCAGAGGCCGTAGACGATGCTCGGGATCGCGGCCAGCAGGTCGACCAGGTAGCCGAGCGTGAGGGCGATCCGCGGCGGCGCGATGTGGGTGATGAAGAGCGCGACCGCGACCGCGAGCGGCACCGCGATGAGCGCCGCGAAGGCGGCCGCGAGCACGGTGCCGAAGGCGAGCGGGGCGACGTAGTCGAGGAGGCTCTTGCCGTCGGGCAGTTCGGAGGCGGCGGCGGTCACCGCCGGCAGCCCCTCGACGACGAGGAAGATCGCGACCCCGGCGAGCAGGGCGAGGATCGTCACCGCCGGCGGCGGTCGCGGTGTTGCGAGAAGATCCGGTCGCCGCGGCGGCGGCGTCCTCCGGACGCCGCCGCCAGCAGCTGACCGGCATTGGTCGTGGTGTCGACCTGAGCTGCCACGTGCGTCCTAGCCGGCCTTGATCGCTTCGACGGCCGGGCTTGATCTTCTTCGTCAGCGCCGCCGAGAGCGGCGCGGAGCCGGCGTTTTCGGCCGCCGCTTCCTGGCCTTCGGGGCTGATCGCGTATTCGAGGTACGCCCTTGACGACCGCCGCTTCGTCGGCCGACTTGTATTCGGTGCAGGCGATCAGCGTAGGAGACCAGGACGATCGGGTAGGTGCCCCTCGGTTCGGTCTTGCGGTCGAGCTCGAACGCGAACATGTACTTGCCGCCTCTCGAGTTCCTTGTCTTCCGGCGACTCCTCGAGGATCTGCCGCCGCGGCCTCCGGGGTCGGTTCCGCGTAGTTCTTGCCGACCTGGATCTTGGCGATGCCGAGTTCGCCGGCCTGGCTGGCGTCGGCGTAGCCGATCGCGCCTTCGCCGGCGGCGACGGCCTCGACCACGCCCGAGGTGCCCGAGGCGGCCTCGCCGCCCTTGACCGGCCAGTCGCCGCTGACTTCGTGCGTCCAGACGCTGGGCGCCGACCTCCGACAGGTATTCGGTGAAGTTCTCCGTCGTGCCCGGACTCGTCCGAGCGGTTGACCGGGACGATGCGGGTGTCGGGCAGGTCGACGCCGGGGTTGTCTTTGGCGATCGCCGGGTCGTTCCAGGTGGTGATTTCCTGGTTGAAGATCTTCGCCAGGGTTTCCGGGGAGAGCTGCAGCGCTTCGACTTCCGGGAGGTTGTAGATGATCGCGATCGGCGAGACGTAGGCCGGGACCTCGATCAGTTCGCCGGGGGCGCAGCGCTTGATCGCGCTTGTCGAGCTCGCCTTCTTCTTCGGAGAGCGCCGCGTCGGTGCCGGCGAAGGCGACGCCGCCGGCGATGAACTGTTCGCGACCGCCGCCGGAGCCGACCGGGTCGTAGGAGATCGTCGCGCCGCGAGTTGGCGTTCTCGAAGTTCGGCGGTCCAGGCTTCCTGGGCCGCCTCCTGCGAGGTGGCGCCGGCGCCGGCGATTTCGCCGGAGAGGTCGCCGCCGCCCGCTGCTGCTGGTCGCTGGAGTCTCGGACGAGCTGCCGCAGGCAGCGCACCGCAGAGGCGAGGATCGCCAGCGCACGCAGTCAGCCGCAAGCCAGCAAGTCTCTTAGACATCAGATCTCCTCTTTGAGTTGGTGACGGTTGCGATCTGCGGCCGAGCGCGGCTCACAGCGGCTCCCGGCCAGCTTGTTACCTGGCGTGTATCGAGGATGTGAAAAAGATGTAAAAGGGCCGGCAAGCCGGCCGCCGGGACTCAATCGCCATCGGGCGAGAAGCGGTAGCCGATGCCGTTGTGGGTGTGGATCAGCTGCTGCTCCGGCAGCGCCTCGCCGAGCTTGGCCCGCAGGCGGCTGACGTAGACGTCGACCGAGCGGTCGTCGCGCCGCGGCGGCGCGCCCCAGACCTCTGTGAAGAGCTCCTCGCGGGTCATGATCCGCTGCGGGTGGGCGGCCAGGGTGACCAGCAGCTGCAGCTCGCGCATGGTCAGGCTCAGCGGCCGGCCGTCGACCAGGGCGGCGTGCTCCTCGGGGCGGATCTGCAGGCGCCCGGCCGCGAGGGGCGGCGAGCTGCTCTCGGTTCCCATTGCCATGCTCGCCGAGCGTGGCGGCAGCGACCTGACCGGCGGTTACCCCGCCGTGAAGCTCTTGTGAACGACCTGTGAAGGCGGCTCGGCGAGCGGGCTCGACGAGCGGGAGCGGCGGGCCGCAGCTCCTCCTCGACGATCCCGGCCGGTTCGGGGTCGAACCGGTAGCCGATCCCGAAGTGGGTGTGGATGTAGGTCCAGCTCGGCGAGTGCTTCTCGAGCTTCTGGCGCAGCTTGCGGATGAAGACGTCGACGGAGCGGTCGCCGTGGGCCATCGCGTAGCCCCAGACCCGCTGGTAGATCGTCTCCCGCTCGAGCACCTGGCCGCGCTCCTCGGCGAGCAGGTGCAGCAGCTCGAACTCGCGGCGGGTGAGGTCGAGGGCGACGTCGCCGACGAAGGCCTGGAAGCGGTCGGGGCGGATCTCCAGCTCGCCGACGGCGAGCGGCGAGGCCTCGAACTCGCGGCCGCCCTGGCGGCGCCGGCGGGTGACCGCTTCGATCCGGGCGATCGCCTCCTCCGGGTGGGCAGGGCTTGGTGATCCAGTCGTCGACGCCGAGCCGCAGGCCGCGGACCCGCTGGGCGACGGTCGAGCGGCCGGTGCAGACGACGAGGCCGAGGTCGGGCAGCACCGAGGCGACCCGGTCGAGGTATTCCCAGCCTTCGTCGCCGAGCAGCGCCGGGTCGACCAGCAGCGCGTTCAGCTTCATCGCGACGCAGGTCGCGCGGCGGGACCGCGCCGGTGCTGTGGCGCAGCTGCCAGCCCGCCGCGTCGGCGCGCTTGGCGAGGACGGTGACGAAGCCGCTGTCGTTATCGATTACCGCGAGACGGACGATGGAGCGATTGTATGCACCCCGGATGGCGGAAGTACGCGTTCACAGGATTTTCAAGCAGAACGCTGCCATTGCGGCAATCTCGCCCGAACCATCCGTCACAGCGATTTGCGCGAAAGGCCGGCCAGCCCGCCGCAAGTGCAAAAAGCAACCCTGCAAAGTTCCGCGGTTCCTTTTCCGCAAACAGGTGGATATGGAACCGCGCGAAGTCCGTTCGGCCCCTGGCCGTTCCGCGGTTCCATATCCACGGAATGGGCGGATAGCGAACCGCGGAAGGCCCCGGCTCGGCCCCATATCCGGCTGGCTCGAACCACTCGCCTGACCCGTACCTGCGAGACCGGGGTATGCATCAGCGGTAGCTGATCGCCGGTGGCCGTCAGCACCAGCACCAGCGTGCCGAGGGCGATCCGGTAGACGACGAAGATCCCCAGCGTGTGGGTGCCGAGGTAGCGGATCAGCCAGGCGATCGCCGCGTAGCCGCTGACGAAGGCGACCAGGGTCGCGATCGCCGTCGCCGCGGCCGAGGGGCTGCCGTTTTCGCCGACCTTGCGCAGCTCGAAGAGCCCGCTGAGGACGACCGCCGGGACCGAGAGCAGGAACGAGTAGCGGGCGGCGGCGACGCGGTCGAAGTTGCGGAAGAGGCCGGCGGAGATCGTCGCCCCCGAGCGCGAGACGCCGGGGATCAGTGCCAGTGCCTGGGCGACGCCGACGAAGAGGCCGTCGCGGCCGTTCATCTCGGTCAGGGCGCGCTGCTTGGTGCCGACGCGCTCGGCCAGCACCATCACGAAGGAGAAGAGGATCAGGGCCGAGCCGATCAGGTAGAGGCTGCGCGCGCCGGACTCGATCTGGTCCTTGAAGACGAAGCCGAAGATCGCGATCGGGATCGTGCCGAGGACGATGAACCAGCCCAGCCGCGCCTCCTGGCTGGCGCGGGGGATCGGCGTCCGCAGCTCGCGCAGCCAGGCGAGGGCGATCT
This sequence comes from uncultured Solirubrobacterales bacterium, assembly GCA_963829445.1. Classification (GTDB taxonomy): domain Bacteria; phylum Actinomycetota; class Thermoleophilia; order Solirubrobacterales; family 70-9; genus VAYN01. The sequence continues at coordinate 409,854 of CAWHIW010000020.1, forward strand.
GCCAGCAGATCGGCGCGGAAGTAGATCAGGACCGCCGCCATCGTCCCGCAGCTGGATCACCGCGGTGAAGCCGGCGCCGGGGTCTTCCCAGCCCAGCAGCGCGGGGACGATGCGGAGGTGGCCGCTGGAGGAGATCGGCAGGAACTCGGTCAGTCCCTGCACGAGGCCGAGGACGATGGCTTCGAGGCTGCTCATTGGCGGCGCATCCTATGGTCGGGCCTTAAGAAGGCGTAAAGCGGGATGCGCGCCGGGCGGCTCGACGCCGGCGCGGTGCGGTAGATTCCCGCCCGTGAAGCGCACGCGCGGCACTGCTTGTCTCGCTCCTGGCCACGATGCTGGCCCTCGCCCCGGCGGCGATGGCCGAGAACGGCGTCGGCCTGGCCGGCCCGACCACGGACAAGACGGTCACCTTCTTCTGCTTCGGCGTGATCGCCTTCTTCGCGATCCTGCCGATCGTGATGTCGCTGATCCAGGGCAAGCTGGAGAAGCGCAAGGAGCGCCGCCGCACCGACTTGCAGCGCTTCAACTGAGCCGGAACCCGCTCAGCAGCCGTTTCTCCGTCTCGCCCTCGATCTTCGCCACCACTTCGACCCTCCCCTCCAGCGGGGTGCCGCGGATCTTCGTCGCCAGCAGGTCGTCGACCTGGAAGATCCCGGCCGAGTTGTTGAGCTCGATCTCGATCCGCACCGGGTGCTCCTCCCCGGCCTCGATCCGGACCTCGTCGATCGCCGCGGCGGAGATCGAGTGGATCCCCTCGTGGCCGGACTCGATCGGGATCCGGGTGCGGCCCTGGGCCATGTCGAGCGCGTCGGCGACGCGGACGACGCCGGCCTCCAGCGTGTAGGGCTCGCCGCGGCGGCGGTGGCCGATGATCGCGTGCAGGATCTCCGAGGCGACGACGGTGCGCTCGGGCTCCTTGTAGGACGCCGGCCAGCAGCCGCTCGAGGGCGCCGTTGACGAGGAACAGCGAGTAGGCCTCGTGGTCGGCGCGGTGGATCGACATGCCGACGTCGTGCAGGAGGGCGCCGCCGGCGACGACCACCTCGGCGTCGCGGTCGCGCATCCCGTGGTCGGAGACCATCGCCGGCTCGACCCCGGCCTTGAGCAGCAGCCGCAGCAGCCGCAGGGCGATGTTGAGGACGATCTGCATGTGGACCCAGGAGTGGTCCGACATGCCCAGACGCTCGGACTGGACCTGGGCCATGTACCACCAGGCCCGCACCTGGTCGTCGCCGTTGACCGCCTCGAGGAAGCCCTCGAGCTTGCGGTTGCCGCGGGTCGGGGCGCGGACCTTGGCCTCGGCCACCGCCTCTTGCGGCGGTTTGCGGGTCGGTCCCTTGGGGTCGGGCGTGGGGACGGCGTCGGTCACCGGGCGGATCGTAGGGAAGGGGCCGGGCGCCCCTCCCCAACCGCGGCGCTCAGCCGCAGACGGGCCAGGGGCTGGAGCCCGACTGGGCATAGAGCAGGGCGGCGCGGTAGTCCTGCTCCTCCTCGGGAGCGGCGGCCGGGTCGCCGGAGCCGCCGACCGATTCCCAGGTGCCGAAGTCGAACTGGTATTTGCCGCGGTAGCTGCCGTCGGAGGAGACCGCGGTCGGGTCGCCGCCGGACTCGCAGGCGGCGATCGATTCGAGCGTCCCGATCGTGACCCCGCCGGGCAGGCTGGCGAACATCTCCTGGCGCCGCTTGCGCACGGCGATCCGGTGTTCGACGCGGATCTGGTGGGTGACGGTGTCGATCAGGTGCTGGAAGCGGTCGATCGGCCGCTGCAGCGGCGCCAGCTCGGCGACCTTGGCGTTGCCGATGCCGATGGCGGCCGTGTCGTCGCCGGAGCCGGTAGCGGCCAGCGCGGTCGCCGGCAGGGCGAGGCCGAGGAGCAGGACAGGAAGAATATGTGTGCGTTTTATGAGCAAGCGGAGGACCGTGGCGGTATTTGCGGCTTCGGTGGGTGACCGCGATCACACAACGACCGGCAAAAGCGCCAATCCGCACTTGTCCAGGCACGGAATCCCCTCTTCATTCCCCTCGATGCAGTGAGTCTTGCGGGATGATCCGGGAATCGCCGCGCAATCGACAACGCGCTTGCTGCTCGCCTGCCCGGACCGGCCGGGGCTGATCGCGCGGGTCAGCGGCTTCCTCGCCGACGCCGGCCTCAACATCGTCGACGCCGACCAGCACTCGACCGCCGAGGGGCGCTTCTTCATGCGCATGGTCTTCGACCCGGCCCCGGAGTCCGAGCGCGAGGAGCTGCGGCGGCGCTTCGCCGAGGAGCTCGCGGCCCCGTTCGAGATGGAGCACCGCTTCGCCGAGTCGAGCCAGGCCAAGCGGGTGGCGATCATGGTCTCGCGCGAAGACCACTGCCTCTCCGACCTGCTCTGGCGCTGGCGCAACGGCGAGCTCGGCGGCGAGCTGGTCGCGGTCCTCTCCAACCACCCCGATCACGCCGAGCAGGTCGCCGCGGTCGGGCTCCCCTTCCATCACGTGCCGGTCGACCCGGCGTCCCGCGAGCAGGCCGAGCGCCGGGCCCTCGACCTGCTCGGCGGCGTCGACCTGCTGGTCCTCGCCCGCTACATGCAGATCCTCTCCCCCGACTTCCTGACCGCCCTCGGCTCCCCGGCGATCAACATCCACCACAGCTTCCTGCCCGTCTTCGTCGGCGCCGACCCCTACCGCCGCGCCCACGAGCGCGGGGTGAAGCTGATCGGAGCCACCGCCCATTACGTCACCGCCGACCTCGACGCCGGTCCGATCATCGACCAGGACGTGACCCGGGTCAGCCACAGCGACGAGGTCGCCGACCTGGTCCGGATCGGCCGCGACGCCGAGCGCCTGGTCCTGGCCCGCGCGGTGACGGCCCACCTCGACGACCGCGTCCTGCTCGACGGCGAGCGCACGATCGTCTTCTGATGATTCCCGGCTCGCGCGCCCCCGGCATCGTCCAGCTCGTCGACTACGGGCGCGACCCGCTCGGCTTCCTGGTCAAGCGGCAGCGGCGCTACGGCGACATCTTCGCGGTCCGCGTTCCCTACTTCGGGGAGCTCGTCTACGTCGCCCGGCCGGAGCTGGTGAAAGCCCTCTTCACCGGCGACCCCGCCGTCTTCCACGCCGGCGAGGCAAACGCCAGCGTGCTCGAGCCGGCGCTCGGCCCCAACTCGGTGCTGACCCTCGACGACGAGCCGCACCTGCGCCAGCGCAAGCTGCTGCTGCCGCCCTTCCACGGGGAGCGGGTCGAGCGCTACGGCGAGCTGATTCGCGAGATCACCCGCCGGGAGATGGAGAGCTGGCCGGTCGGCGAGCCGTTCGCGATCCGCCCCCACACCCAGCAGATCACCCTGGCGGTGATCATGCGGGCCGTCTTCGGCGTCCACGACGAGAAGCGGCTGGAGCGCTTCGCGGTTCTGATCGACGACTTCGCCCGCCGGGTCGGCCTCGTCGCCACGATCCCGCCGCTGCGGCGCAACCTCGGGCGGCTCAGCCCCTGGGTCCGCTTCCTGCGCTCGCGCCAGGCGCTCGACGCCTTCATCTACGAGGAGATCGCCCTGCGCCGGGCCGAGGCGGAGACCGAAGAGCGCGATGACGTGCTCTCGCTGCTGCTCGGCGCCCGCGACGAGCAGGGCGAGCCGATGAGCGACCGCGAACTGCGCGACGAGATGGTGACCGTGCTCGGGGCCGGCCACGAGACGACCGCGACCGGGCTCGCCTGGGCGGTCGAGCGCCTCGCCCACAGTCCCGCGGTGCTGGCGCAGCTGCGCGACTCGCTGGCCGCTGGCGCGGAGGACTACCTTGCTGCCACCGTCAAGGAGACGCTGCGCGCCCGGCCGGTGATCGTCGACGTCGGCCGCAAGCTGACCGCGCCGGCCACGGTTGGCGGCCACGAACTGGAGGCCGGGACCTTCGTCCTCGCCGCGATCGCCGCCCTCCATTACCGCGAGGACAGCTTCCCCGAGCCGAAGGCGTTCCGGCCCGAGCGCTTCCTCGAGGCGAAGACCGACAACTACGCCTGGATCCCCTTCGGCGGCGGCGTCCGCCGCTGCATCGGCGCCGCCTTCGCCGAATACGAGATGCGGACGATCCTGCGCGAGTTCGTCGAACGGGCCGACCTGCGCCCCGCCGACCCGGCCCCGGAAAAGGTCAAGATCCGCAACATCACGCTCGTTCCCGCGAAGGGAGCACGGGTCATCCTCGAGCGGCCGCTGACCTACCCGGCGGTGGGTTCGGCCTCGGCTGTCGCTTGAGCCTGCTCCCACTTGGCGAGTAGCTGCTCGACGTCCCGTTTTGCCTCGGCGTGGCGCGCTTCGGCCTGCGCCGCGCGATCTGGATTGGCCCAGGCGGCAGGGATCGGCCAGCTCCTCCTCGACCTTGCGCAGCTTCGCTTCGGCCTTCTCGATCCGCTGCTCCAGCTTGGCCGCCTTCTTCGCTGCCTTCTCGGCTGAGGAGGTGGCGCTGTACTTGCCGCCCTTGCCGTTCTTGCCACCGCCGTTGGCGGCCGCGGGCTTCGCCGCCGCGCCGGCGGCTGACTCGCGCTCGTCGCGGCGGCGCTGGTACTCGGCCCAGCCGCTGTCGTGGCTGGTCAGCCTGCCGTCCTCGCAGACGATCGTGCGGCTGCCGACCGCCTCCAGCAGAGCACGGTCGTGGGAGATCAGGACGACAGCGCCCTCGTACTCCATCAACGCGTCCTCGAGCGCCTCGCGGCTCTCGATGTCGAGGTGGTTGGTGGGCTCGTCGAGGACGAGGACGTTGGCGCCGGAGGCGACCAGGATCGCCAGCGAGAGCCGCCGCTGCTCGCCGCCGGAGATGTCGCTGAGCTGCTTCTCGGCGTCTTTGCCGGAGAAGAGGAAGCCCCCCAGCAGCGCCCGCGCCTTCGGTCCGGCGAGGCCGGTCTCGCGCTGGGCGGCGTCGAGCACGCTGCCTTCCCCCGCCGCCGTGTCGGCGTGCTGGGAGAGGTAGCCGAGCCGGACGTTGTGGCCGTTGCGGACGCTGCCCGAGGCCGGCTCGCGGCGGCCGGCCAGGGTCTCGATCAGGGTCGTCTTGCCGCTGCCGTTGGCGCCGACCAGGACCACGTGTTCGCCCCGCTCGACCTCCAGCTCGGCATCGTCGAGCAGGACCCGGCCGGGCACCTCGATCCTGCCTTTGACCAGTTTCAGCACCACCCGCCCGGGCCGCTCCGGCGGTTTGAAGGAGAAGCGCAGTTTGCGCGTGTCGCGGCGTTCGGCCTGCGGCCCCGTCTTCTTCTTCTTGTCCATCTGCTTGATCCGCGACTGGGCCTGTTTGGCCTTGGAGGCCTTGTAGCGGAAGCGCTCGACGAAGCGCTCCATCCGCTCGAGCTCGGCCTGCTGGCGGTCGATCGCCTTGCCGAGGGCGATCTGGCGCGCGGCCTGCTCCTGGCGCCAGGCGTGCCAGGGGCCGGCGAAGAAGCGGGCGCGCTGGGCCTCGATCTCCAGCACCGAGGTGCCGACCGCCTCGAGGAACCAGCGGTCGTGGGCGACCAGGACCACGGCCGCGTCGAGATCGACCAGATAGCTCTCCAGCCACTCCAGCGAGGGGATGTCGAGATGGTTCGTGGGCTCGTCGAGCAGCAGCAGGTCCGGCTTGGCGGCCAGCGCCCGGGCCAGCGAGGCGCGGGTCAGCTCGCCGCCGGAGAAGGTCGAGAGCTGGCGCTCGCGCTGCTCGGGGCCGAAGCCGAGCCCGCGCAGCACTTCCAGCACCTGGTCGCGCCAGCGGTAGCCGCCGCCGGCTTCGAGCTTGTGCTGGGCGGCCGAGTAAGCGGCCATCGTCTCCTCGTCGACACCCTGCGACATCTCTCCCTCGAGGCGCTCGAGCTCGGCCTCGGTCGCGATCATGTCGGCGCGGCCGGAGAAGACGTAGTCGCCGAGCGTGTCGCTGGAGTCGCGCGGCGGGCGCTGGTCGTGCAGCGCCACCCGGGCGCCGCGGTGGATCGTCAGCGAGCCGGAGTCCGGCGTCAGCTCGCCCGAAAGCACCCGCAGCAGGGTCGACTTGCCGGCGCCGTTGCGGCCGGAGAGGGTCATCCGTTCGCGCGGCTCGAGCTTGAAGGAGACGTCCTCGAACAGCAGCTTGCCGCCGACGTGGACGTCCAGGGAGGTTGCGGTCGCGATCGCCATGGAGAGACCAACTTAGAGAACCGCCGATCCGGCGTAACCTCAGCCCATGGCGAGCCCTCTGCGACACCTCGGCGAGCTGGCGAAGGCGCGGGCGACGCGGCGCTCCTCCGAGCGCGCCGACGGCCAGGCCCTGGGCGAGCTGGAGGCGCGGCCGCTGGCGCTGCCGGCCGGGCTCGAGGTCGAGTGGCTGGGGGTCTCCGGCTACCGGATGACCTACGAGGGCCAGACCCTCTTCATTGACCCCTACCTCTCACGCGTCCCCTTCCGCGACCTGCTGCTGCGGCGGCCGACCCTGCCCGACCCGGCGGCGCTGGACCGCTTCGTCACGGCCCCCGGGGAGACCGTCGGTGTGCTCGTCGGCCACACCCACTTCGACCACGCCGTCGACGCCCCGGCGATCGCCCGGCGCAGCGGCTGCCGGGCCTACGGCTCCGAGTCGCTGCAGACCCTGATGGCCCTGCACGGCCTGGCCGAGCGCACGGTCGTGGTCGAGCCCTACCGAACCTACGAGCTGGGACCGTTCGAGGTCTCGTTCACGCCCAGCGTCCACTCGAAGCTGCTGCTCGGCCTCGCCGTCCCCTACGACGGCGAACTGACCTGCGAGCACCTCGACTCCCTCTCCCCCGGCGCATACCGCTGCGGTCAGGTCTGGGGCATCGCGATCGCCGTCGCCGGCCTGCGCTTCTACCACCAGGGCAGCGCCAACCTCGTCGACGAGGCGATCCGGGAGCGCGATGTCGACGTCTTCCTCGCCGGGGTCGCCGGCCGCGGCTTCACCGACGACTACTGGCGGCGGATCCTGTCCAAGCTCAACCCCCGCGCCGTCGTCCCCACCCACTACGACAACTTCTTCCGCCCCCTCGGCCAACCGCTCGAGTTCGTCACCGACGTCCAGCTCTCCGAGCTCCCCGGCGAGATCGGCGCCGTCAGCCGCGACATCGAAGTCGCGGCACTCCCGCGCTCCGACGGCGGCGTACCCTTGCCCCCCGACGGATCGCGCTAGTCCTTGGCCACGTAGCGAGACGAAACGATTAGCGCTGATGCGTGAAACGCCGGCTAATCCCGAGATCGAGATCCTTCCGCGGTTCCCTATCCACGCATTCCGTGGAAAAGGAACCACGGAACGGGGGTTCAGGGATCGAGCGGACTTGCGCGGTTCCGTACCCACCTATTTGGTGGAAAAGGAACCGCGGAACTTCGAAGGGCTGCTTGCGTGTGCGGCAGGCTCGCCCGGCTCCTCGTCGGGATGCGGCTGGCCGGGGGCCGGTACTCAGGCGAGCGGCCTAGAGCTGAGCGGATAGGCCGCGGTTAGCAGTGCTTGGAGGCGATCTGTTCGATCGTGCCCATGGTGCGCTGGGTGCCCTGGCCGAGGGCCTTGGCGATCGCCTTGTGGTCGAGCTCGGACTCGAGCGTGCCGCCGCTGGGGAGCCAGAACAGCTCGCGGGCCTCGATCGCCAGGCTGTCCTCGTCGGTGGCCAGGGCCAGCACTTTCTTGCGCGCCGCCGCAGTCGGCTTCTTCGCCAGCATCGTCACCTGCAGCTTGCCCTTCGAGGCCTCGACCTCTTTTGCCGCGAACGGTTCCTGGGCGGCGATCGCGGCGACCTCTTCGCAGCTGCGCAGGAAGACCGGCACCTCGTAGCCGAGCGCGTCGCCGAGGCCGCTTTCGATCTTCTTCGTCAGCGCGCCCTCGCTCTGCTTGGCGGCACCGAAGATCACGTTGCCGCTGGCCCGGAAGGTGGCGACGTCCTCGAAGCCAAGCGCCTCGAACTCCGCTCGCAGCTCGTCGTTCTTGATCCGCCGCTTGCCGAGGTTCATCCCCCGCAGAAAGGCCACGTAGCGCTCCATGCCGGGACCCTAGCGCCACCGTGGGCAGCGCTCCGACCGCCCCGCCCCGGAGGGCTGGGCGGTCGGTTTCATGGAGGCGCCGAGATTCGAACTCGGATCCGCGGCCGCGGCGCGAAGGCGTCTACAGGTATAGCTGGCGCTTTTTTCTCGTCTCCCGGGGTCCGCGCCAGCGGGCACTACGGGAGACACAGCCCTCTGAAATTTCCCTGGGGAGACGGGGCGATCCACCCGGGTGAGCCCGCATTCTGAAGCCGGCTGCCCTCCCGGCGGGCGCGGGAGGACCGACTCTCACAGCGCTTAGTTTCTAGCTAAGCGGCGAGGGCGAACTCATGGTCCGCACGTATTGGTTTGTGTCGGGGTTTAACGAGGCCTCCGACAACCTCGACCTGCAACCTTTCGCACGAGTCGACCACGTCGAAGCCTGTCGCCCCCGTGCACTGCGCTTTGAATTGTACGGGCTCTGGGTACGGTGTCGGGAATGGTGGGCCTGTGAGCGAGCACGCATACGACGCAATCGTCTTGGGCGCGGGACCGGCGGGCGAGGTCTGCGCCGGCCGCCTTGCCGACGCGGGGATGAAGGTGGCGATCGTCGAGCAGCACCTGATCGGCGGCGAATGCTCCTACTACGCCTGCATGCCCTCGAAGGCGCTGCTGCGACCGGCCGACGTGCTGGCCGAGGCACGGCGGCTGCCGGGGGTGCCGGTCGATGCCGACGCCAAGCTCGACCCGCAGGCGATCCTCGACCGCCGCGACGAGGTGATCCACGACCTCGACGACTCGGTCCAGCTGCCCTGGCTGGAAGAACGGGACATAGACCTCTACCGCGGCTCCGGCCGCTTCGACGGCGAGCGCCGGCTGCTGGCCGGCGACGACGTCCTCACCGCGCGCAAGGCCGTGGTCGTCGCCACCGGCAGCGCCGCCGCGATGCCGCCGATCCCCGGGCTCGACACGGTCACGGCCTGGAACAACCGCCAGGCCACCACCGCCAAGCAGGTGCCCGCGAGCATGATCGTGCTCGGCGGCGGCCCGGTCGGCAGCGAGCTCTCCCAAGCCTGGGCCTCGCTCGGGACCAAGGTGACCCTGGTCGAGGGCAACGAGCACCTGCTCTCCCGCGAGGAACCCTTCGCCGGCAAGGAAGTCGCCGACTCGCTGCGGGACAACTTCGGCGTCGACGTCCGCACCGGTGTCCAGGCCGAGAAGGTCGAGGCCGGCGGCGCTGGCGTGATCGCCACGCTCAGTGACGGCAGCCAGGCCGAGGGCGCCGAGATCCTGGTCGCCGTCGGCCGAGTCCCCCACACCGCCGAGCTGGCCCTCGACTCGGTCGGCGTCGAGCCCGGCGAGCACGGCTTCCTCGAGACCGACGACCGTCTGCGGGTCGGCGGCCGCGAGTGGCTCTACGCGATCGGCGACGTCAACGGCCGCGCCCTCTTCACCCACGTCGGCAAGTACCAGGCCTGGATCGCGGCGGAGAACCTGCTCGGCCGCCAGGTCGAGGCCGTCGCCGAGGGCATCGGCTCGCCCCGCGTCACCTTCACCGACCCCCAGGTGGCCGCGGTCGGCCAGACGCTCGACCAGGCCCGCAAAGCGGGGGTCGACGCGGTCGTGATCGACGTCCCCACCGACGGCTCCCCCGGCGCCAGCTTCCAGGGCAAGGACACCGGCGGCACCTCGCGCCTCGTCGTCGACCAGGCCCGCGGGACGATCGTCGGCGCCACCTTCACCGGCTTCGAGACCGCCGACTTCCTCCAGGCCGCGACCGTGGCAATCGTCGGCGAGGTGCCGCTGATCCGCCTGCGCCACGCGATCGCGCCCTACCCCAGCCGCAGCGAGATCTGGCTGAAGCTGCTCGAGAAGTACGAGGCCTGAGGCTGACCACCGCCTGTATGGCGAGGTCCAGGCGTTGCCTGGCCAGGACGCAGGAGCGAGCGTGCTCTGCACGTGAGCGATGCGGACGCCGCCAGGCGGCGCCTGGGGCCGCCATTCAGGCGGTGGAGCGGCGCTTCAAGTCCTCCAGGAGATCCTGGGGGAAACCGGCGACCTGGTCGAGGTCGTCGACCGACTGGAAGCCGCCGAGGCGCTCGCGGTGGGCCAGCAGGCGGGTGGCCTGGGTGACCGAGAGGTTCTCCCCGCGCAGCTGCTCGAAGGTGACCGAGTTGAGGTCAATCGTGCCGCCGCCGGAAACCGGGCCCGGAGCGTTGACAGCGGCGGCCGGTGGAGGCATCGGCGGCTCCGGGGTGGGCGGCAAGGGCGTTGGGGCCGGCGGCTGCGGCGTCGGCTCAGGAGCCGGAGTGGGCGGCGGGCCCGGCGCGGGTGGTGGCGTCGGCGGCCCTGGAAAGGGCGCGGGGGGCTCAGGCGCGGGCGCCGGAGGTGCGGGAGGCATTGGTGGCGGAGTTGGCTCCGGCGCCGGGGGCGCGGGCGGAGCGGGCGCTGGCGACTGCGGCGGGAACCCCGTGGTCTGCGGCTGGAATTCCCCCGTCTGCGGCTGCGCCTGTGCCACCGGGGGAAACTGCCCGGTCGACCCCTGGACCGAGCGGACCACGGCCTGCTCGGCTTCGACGGCGCGGCGCTCGGCCTCCTGGGCGCGCTCTTCGGCTGCGGCGACGCTCTGCTGCATCTCCTGCAGCCGGCGCTGGCGCTCTTCCTCCTCCGCCCTCAGGCCCTCGAGTCGCTTCGCCTCGACGGCGCGCTGCTCGGCCGCCTTGGTCCGCTCCTCGATCTGACGCAGGCGCTCCTCCGCCTCGGCCATCGAGCGTTCCTGGGCTTCGCGTTCCCGCTCCAGCCTCTGCTCGGCGCTGTGCAGGTCGGGAACCGGGGCCAGCGGCGGCGCCTGCCCTGGCGATGCCGTCGCCGCCACCGGCTGCGGCTGGAACCTCGCCGCCTCCTCGACCCGGCGGTCGGCCTCAGCGCGGATCCGCTGCTCCTCGAAGCGCACCTCCTCCACCTTGTCGCGCACACGCTGTTCGGCGGCGACGGGGTCGTACTCGGTCGGAGACACCGAGTCGGCCACGGGTGGAGGCACTGGCAACGGCGAAGGCGGGGGCTGGACCGGCGCGGCCGGCGCGGGTGCCTGTCCCGCGACCGGCGGCAGCGGGAACTGCCCGGTGTCCTGAGCGACGCCCGCCTGCGCGAGTTCGCGCTCGCGCGCGGCCCGGGCGGCGGCGAGCCGTTGCTCGGCCAGCGCCGCTTCCCGCTTCTGCTTGCCGCCGCCGTACTTGATCCCGAAGAAGGTCTTCTGCTTGGGCTCGGGCGCCGCGTCCGTTGGCTGCTCTGAGACGGGGGACACAGCGGGGGCCGACGCTTTGCCCCGTTTGCCGGCGCGCTCTTCCTTGCGGCGCTTGATCTCCTCGCGGCGTTTCTGGCGGGTCTCGTTGCGTTTGGCCTGCTGCTCCAGACGCACCCGGCGACGCCGGTCCTTGGCGCTCTCACCGGCGGGCGGCGGGGCGGGGGCGGCGGAGGGAGAACCCGGGACCGCAGGCGGCATCGGCGGCGGCACGGCGGCCATTTCCGCGGTGGGAAGCGCTCCGGGCAGCGGCGCGCCGACCGTGGCGCCGGCGGTAGGGGGCGGTGCGCTGCCGGGGACGCCAGGCGGGGGCAGGGAACCGGGCGGCGGGCCGCCCGCAGCCGCGGCGACCGCTGGCGCGGCATCTGGTCTGGGGGCCGCGCCCTTCGCCCCTTTTTCCTTGGCCCGGCGCTGGGTCACGTTGACGACCAGCAGGAGCAGCAGGATCGCGACCAACAGGGCGCCGACGAAGAGGCCGGTGTGATCGCTGACGTAGCCGCTGGCCTTGTCGGGGAAGGATTCGGCCGCCGCCGTCGCAGGCGCGACCGCGGCCAGCGAGGCGAGCCCGACGAAGCACGACGAGAGGAGCAAACGGATCCGCATTCGCCTCCATCCTTGCATGTGCGGCGGCCGTTGCAAACGCGAAGGCCGCCCCGCAACGGACCGACGTTCGAGGCGCCCGATCACGCTCACCGCATCCGCCCCTTGAACTCGCGCTCGACTTCGCGGCGGACGTCGCGGTCGGCGATCTCGCGGCGCCGGTCGCGCCCTTCCTTGCCCCGCGCCAGCGCCAGCTCGACCTTGGCCCGCGGCCCCTTGAAGTAGATCCGGGTGGGGATCAGGGTCAGCCCTTTCTGCGCCGTTTTGCCGATCAGCCGCTCGATCTCGTCGCGGTGCAGCAGCAGCTTGCGCGGGCGCTCGGGGTCGTGGGCGTCGACGTTGGCGTGCTCGTACGGCGGCACGTGCAGCTTGCGCAGCCAGACCTCGCCGTCTTCGACGACCGCGTAGGAGTCGGTCATCTGCGCTTTGCCGCCGCGCAGCGACTTCACCTCGGACCCCGTCAGCACGATCCCGGCCTCCATCGTCTCCACCCACTCGAATTTGTGGCGGGCGCGGCGGTTGGTGACGACGTCGCCCGAGGCGGGCAGGCGTGGTTTCTTCGACTTCTTAGCCATCGACGGGCTCCAATTCTGCCCGTCCCCGCGGGGCGTCGATGCCGGCGACGCGGACCCGGACCGGGTCGCCGAGGCGGAAGGTCGACTTCTCGCGGTTGACCAGCGCCACCTCGGCCCGGTCCAGCTCGTAGCGGCTGCCGGGCAGGCGCCGGGCCGGGAGCATCCCCTCGTAGACGTCGCCGAGCTCGCCGCCGAAGGAGACGAAGGCGCCGGCCCGGATCACCCCGGAGACCTCGCCCTCGAACTCGGCCTCGGGCCCGCGCTCGCCGAGCTCGCGTTCGAGCAGGTAGGCGGCGCAGACGTCGTCGGCGCCGCGCTCGATCTTCATCGACTCGCGCTCGCGGGCGGAGCAGTCGGCGGCGACGTCGCGGGCCTCGGCCAGGCGCGGCGCCTCCTCCCCCTCCCCCAGCGCCGCCAGCAGCGCCCGGTGCACGACCAGGTCCGGGTAGCGACGGATCGGCGAGGTGAAATGGGTGTAGGCGGAACTGCCGAGGCCGGCGTGGCCGCTGTTGCGCTCGCTGTAGGCGGCCTGCTTGAGGGAGCGGAGCACGAGCGATGTATACGCCTCGCGGCCGTGCCCGCGCCGCGCGGCCTCGCGGCCGACCAGCCGGCTCGCCTCGGCGGCGACCCGGCCCGCCTCCTGAGCCGAGAGGCCCTGGCCCAGCGGCGGCGTCGGCACCCCGAGCGCCGCCAGCTGCTCGACCAGGCGCTCGACCCGGGCCGGGTCGGGCTGGGCGTGGACGCGGTAGATCGCCGGCACCCGCCGGCGCTGGAGGAACTCCGCCACCTGCTCGTTGGTGAGGATCATCAGCCGCTCGATCAGGCGGTGGGCCTCGGTCTGGGGGACGCGGTGGGCGCCGCTGACGTTGCCGGCGCCGTCGAAGCGGAACTCGGGCTCGGCCGATTCGACCTCGAGGCTGGTGGCGCCGCGCTGCTCGCCGAGGGCGCCGGCGACCGCGCGCGCGGCCTCGAGCGGTTCGGCGACCTCCTCTGGCGGCGTCGCCCGGCCGGCGAAGATCGCGTCGAGCTGGTCGTAGTCGAGGCGGGCGTCGGAGCGGATGCGGCTGCGGTAGAAACGGGCCGAGCGCGGCTCCGCCCCCGGCCCCAGCTCGATCTCCGCCGTCACCGCCAGGCGCTCGACCCCCGGCGCCAGGCTGCAGGCCTCGCTGCTGAGCGCGTGCGGCAGCATCGGCTCGACCGCCCCGGGCACGTAGGTGCTGTTGGCGCGCCGGCGCGCCTCGAGGTCGAGCGGCGAGCCCGGGCGCACGTGGGCGGCGACGTCGGCGATGTGGATCCAGACCCTGGCCCCCGCCCCCTCGCGCTGGGCGGAGACGGCATCGTCGAAGTCACGGGCGCTGGCGGGGTCGACGGTGAAGGTCGCGAGCGCCGTGAGGTCGCGGCGGGCGCCGGCATCGCGCTGCGCTGCCCCCGCGGCGGACTCGGCCTCGGCCTCGAACCCGGCCCGGAAGCCGCGGTAGCCGAGCTGCTCGCGCAGCAGCGCCGCGACCGCCTCGCGGGCACTGGGCAGCTTCTCGCGCCTGCGCGGAGCTGCGGTGGCGCGGCCGCGGGCCCGCTCGGCCCGGCCCGGACGCGCCTGGCGGCGCCGGCTCAACCTTCGACCCGGCCGGCGAGCACGCCGAGCGCCCGCGCTTTCCCCTCGTCCGCCGGCGTTTCCGGGTCGTCGCTGGCCTTGACATCGGGGTGGATGCCGTGGCTGCGCGCCAGGTTGACGCCCTCGGGCGTGAAGTACTCGCCGACGGTCATCTTCAGGGCGCCGCCGTTGGCGAGGCCCTTCTCCTCCTGGAAGACGCCCTTGCCGTAGGAGCGGGTGCCGACCACCGGGGCACCGGCATCGTCGGCGAGGGCGGCGGTGAGGATCTCCGCTGCGGAAGCGGTGCCGCGGTCGATCAGGACCGCGAGCGGGAGCTTGGGCAGGGTGCCGCCGACGGTCTTGTGGACGCTGTGGCCCTGGGTCCGCGAGTCGGTCGAGACGACGACTTCGTCCTCGGGCAGGAAAATGCTGGCGCTCAGCACCGCCTCGTCGAGCAGCCCGCCCGGGTTGCCGCGCAGGTCGAGCACGATCCCCTCCGCCCCTTCGCGCTGGACCTTGTGGACGGCGTTGGCGAGCAGCGCGTGCACCCCTTCGCTGAAGCTGAGCATGCGGATGTAGCCGAGCTTGTGGCCGTCCACCTTCTCGACCCTGCTGCTGACGTTCGGCAGCGACACCTCGGCCCGGACCAGGCGCAGCTGGCGGACCTTGCCGCTCTTGGCGTCACGGACGCCAAGCGTCACCTCGCTCCCTTCCGGCCCCTTGATCTTGTTGGTCGCCTCGTTGCTGCCCTGGCCCGCGATCGAGTCGCCGTCGACCGCGACGATCGTGTCGCCGACCTCGATCCCGGCCTCGTCGGCGGGCGAGCCGTGGAAGACCTGGACCGCGCGCAGACCGCTCTTCACCGGCACGACGGAGATGCCGACCCCGGAGAAGCGGCCTTCGATCTGCTGGTTGAAGCTTTCGAGGCTTTCCGGCGAGAAGTATTCGGTGAAGCGATCGCCGTGGCGCCGGCGCAGCCCCCGGACCATGCCCTGCAGCGAGGAGTTGCTCAGTTCGGTCGTGCCGACCGGCCGGTAGTAGTTGTCCTCGAGCACTTCCGCCGCTTCCGCGGTCAGGCTCGCCGGCTCGCCGGCGAAGCTGTCGCGGAGGAAGCCCGGCAGCTTCGACGGGTGCCCGCCGAGCCAGAGCCCGAGGCAGAGGAAGGCGATCAGCCCGACGGCGTAGGCCACTGCCCCACGCGCTTTCACGCCGGTCTCAGACCTTGAGGAAGCGACGCAGGGTGATGCCGGAGCCGATCGTCGAGACGATCACCGCGGCGGCGAAGAGGATCGCGACCAGGGCCGGGAAGGAGAGGGTGCTGTCGTTCTGCGCCGCCAGGAACGAGAAGTCGCTGCTGAGCGGGTCGACGACCGTGAGCTTGCCGAGCCACAGGATCAGTATGGCCACCAGGCCGCCGACGAAGCCGACCACGACCCCCTCGATCATGAACGGCCAGCGGATGAACCAGCGGGTGGCGCCGACCAGCCGCATCACCTCGACCTCGCGGCGCCGGGTGTAGATCGAGAGCCGGATCGTGTTGCCGACCAGCATCAGCGAAGCTGCGATCAGCAGCGCCGTCATCACCGTCAGCACGATCTTCAGGGCGCTGGTCACCTGCTCGATCTGCTGCGAGGCCTGCTGGCGGTCGAAGGGGTTGCTGATGATCGGCGAGATCGGCTGCGG
Source organism: uncultured Solirubrobacterales bacterium (assembly GCA_963829445.1). GTDB lineage: Bacteria > Actinomycetota > Thermoleophilia > Solirubrobacterales > 70-9 > VAYN01. The sequence goes on from CAWHIW010000020.1 coordinate 425,544, forward strand.
CTTGCCGTTGGCCCCCGGGCGCATGATCGCGTCCTGGACCGCGGGCAGGTCGGCGGCGTCGTCGGCTTTGACGTCGAAGCTGGCGGGCAGCGGGTTGCTGTTGAGCTGTTCGACGATCGATTTGTCCTTCAGTTCGCCGCGCAGCGTCTTCAGCGCCTCGGCCTTGCTGATGAAGGTGACCTGGTCGACGTGGGGCACCGCTTCGATCTTCGTCTTCGTCGCGGCGATTTCCGCCGGCGTGGCGTCGTCGTAGAGGCCGAACTGGATGTTGAGCTCGCTGCGGATCTGGTCGCTCTTGGCCTGGGTCGTCTGGAAGATCGGGATCAGGACGCCGAGCAGGATCACGGTGACGACCGTGGTGACGACGGCGGCCAGCGTCGGCGCGCCGTTGCGGCGCAGCGCGCGCAGGGCCTCCTGCAGGAAGAAGACGAGGCGGGACATCTAGAGCAGCGACCCCTGGTCGTGGCCGTTGGTCTGGCCCTCGCCTTCGGGGCCGACCCCCATCTCGGCCCGCATCCGCAGGCCGAACTCGGTCGTCGACTCCTCGGTGTAGCCGCCGCTGACCTCGTCGCGGACGACCCGGCCCTCGTAGAGCTCGACCACGCGGCGCTGCATGCTGTCGACCATCTCGCGGTCGTGGGTGACGACGACGACGGTGGTGCCGGCCTTGTTGATCCGGTAGAGCAGCTGCATGATCCCGATCGAGGTGACCGGGTCGAGGTTGCCGCTGGGCTCGTCGGCGAGCAGCAGCGGCGGGTGGTTGACGAAGGCGCGGGCGACGGAGACGCGCTGCTGCTCGCCGCCGGAGAGCTGGTCCGGGTAGCTGTTGAGCTTGGTCGAGAGGCCAACCAGACGCAGGGTCTGCGGCACCTGCTCGCGGATTTCGGCGCGGCTGGCGCCGATCACCTGCAGCGCGTAGGCGACGTTGTCGTAGACGGTGCGGTCGGGCAGCAGCTTGAAGTCCTGGAAGACGGTGCCGATGTTGCGCCGCAGCTGCGGGATCTTCTTCTCCGCCAGGGCGCCGATGTCGCGGCCGGCGATCTTGACCGAGCCCTCGGTGGCCGAGAGCTCGCGGATCAGCATCTTGATCAGCGTCGACTTGCCGCAGCCGGTCGGGCCGACGAGGAAGACGAACTCGCCGCGGCCGATCCCCAGGTTGACCCGGTCCAGCGCCATGTGGCCGCCCGGGTAGACCTTGGTGACGTCGCGCAGCTCGATGATCGGGGCCCGGCGCCCGCGGGGGCGCTGGGGCTCGTCGCCGCGGCTATGTCTCTTCTTGGATCTGGCCATGCGTGAGGGGGGCTTCTAGACACACAGGGTGACTCCTGCGCCCCTCCGGCCCCGCAAGACCGCGCCCAAGAATGAGTTCGCCCAGGCGGGCGAGGCGAGGCCTAGCCGATCGCGACCATGCGCTCGATCGGGATCCGCGCCCGCTCGGCGACGGCCGCCGGGACGCTGACCTCGAACTTCATCTCCAGCAGGCAGTCGCGCAGCTTCGGCAGCGTGATCATCTTCATGTACTTGCAGGTCGCCATCCGGTTGGCCTCGATCAGGTTGGCCCGGGGGGCGGCCTGCTGCAGCGGGTAGAGCATCCCGTTCTCGGTGGCGACGACGAAGCTGCCCTCGGGATTGGCTTCAACGTGCTCCAGCATCCCCGAGGTCGAGAGCATGTGGACGCCGCCGGCCTCGATGTCGCCCGAGGCGACGTACTCCATCGCCTGGGTCGAGCAGCCGCACTCGGGGTGGATCAGGAACTCGGCCTCGGGGTTCTCCTCGCGGGTGCGGGCGATGTCGGCGGGGCGGATGCCGGCGTGGACGTGGCACTCGCCGTCCCAGATGTGGAAGCGGCCACGGCGCTCGGGTTCGTCGACCAGGCCGGTCTCGCGCTCGACGAAGGCGCCCAGCCACATGTCAGGGCCGAAGAGGATCTCGGTGTCGGCGCCGTGCTCGGCCCAGATCTGCTCGACGACCTTCACCGCGTTGGAGGAGGTGCAGCAGTAATCGGTCTCGGCCTTGACCTCGGCCGAGGTGTTGACGTACATCACCACCAGCGCCCCGGGGTGCTCCGCCTTCCAGGCGCGCAGCTGGTCGGCGTCGATCGAGTCGGCGAGCGAGCAGCCGGCGTCGAGGTCGGGGATCAGCACCGTCTTCTCGGGCGAGAGGATCGAGGCGGTCTCGGCCATGAAGTGGACGCCGCAGAAGGCGATCGCCTCGGCGTCGGTGGCGGCTGCCTGGCGCGAGAGCCCGAGCGAGTCGCCCATGTGGTCGGCGACGTCCTGGATCTCCGGCAGCTCGTAGTTGTGGGCGAGGATGACCGCGTTGCGCTGGGCGGCGAGCTCGCGAATCTCCTCGCTGAGGGCAGCGATGTCTGCGGGCGATAGCGCGTCCGGTGCGGTGGGTTGGATCGTCGGGAGCTCCTGCATGAGCCCTTCCTTTCCTCGATGTTCGCTGGCAGACCCAAGGGTCGAAACCAGTCGAATGAACGTGGAGCCAAGTCTACTCCCTGGGTTCGCGGGGCCGCCGTTGGGAGGGTCCTGCGGGCGGGGCAAACTGGCTCCGTTCTCGGACCCTCCCAACGCCGGCCTCATGGGGGCGGCACACTTGTTCCATGCCTGAGTTGCCGGAGGTCGAGATCGTCGCGCGGCGGTTGAACACCAGTTTGTTGGGAGCTGGGGTGGAATCGGCGCTGGCGCCGGGGATGAACGTGATGAAGACCTTTGATCCTCCTTTGGACGCATTGGTGGGGCGGAAGGTGAGTGGGGTCCGACGGGTGGGGAAGATGGCGGTGGTCGAGTTTGGGGATCTGGCGCTGCTGATTCATCTGATGTCGGCCGGAAGGCTGAGGGCGTTCGAGAAACGGGCGTCGCCGAAAGACCGGGCCTCGCGGGTGCTGGTGCGGCTGGAAGACGGGCGCGAGCTGCGGCTGCGGGAGTTCGGGACCAAGCAGCGGGCCTGGGCGAAGCTGCTGGCGACCGACGCGGTGGCCGAGGACGAGATGGTCGCGAGCCTCGGACCCGAAGCCTGGCCCCCTCCCCCGCTCGAGGAACTCGCGGCGGCGATCGACAAGCCGCGCCACCTCCACCCCCTTCTGCGCCACCAGCGCGACATCGCCGGAATCGGCCGCTCCTGGGTCGACGAGATCCTCTGGGAGGCGCGGCTCTCGCCGTTCAAGAAAGGGTCGGAACTCGACACTGACGAGGTGGAGCGCCTACACGCCGCCCTCCACGTGCTCGGCGACGCGATCGACCACTACGAGCAGACGATCGGCGCCGAGGTCCCCGACAAAGTCCCAATGCCGCTCCAAGTCCACAAGCGCGAGGGCCAGCCCTGCCCCCGCTGTGGCACCACGATCGAGGCCGTCTTCTTCTCCGAACACCAGATGAACTACTGCCCCAAAGAGCAGACCGGTGGTCGCGTGCTCAAGGATCGGCGGTTGTCGAAATTGCTCAAGTAGGGACGCTTTCGGCGGGTTCGAGCAGTAGCCCGAGGACCGTCAGACGGGTTCGAGCAGGAGACTGAAGTCGAGCGAGGGAGCGGAGTGGGTCAGGGCGCCGATGGAGATGAAGTCGACGCCGGTCTCGGCGATGGCGCGGACGGTGGTGAGGTCGACGCCGCCGGAGGCCTCCAGGGTCGGGCCGCCGGAGGCGACAGAGTTCTCGTCGCGGAGCTTGACGGCGCCGCGCAGAGTCTCCAAGTCCATGTTGTCGAGCAGCAGCCGGTCGGCGCCGACTCCAAGCGCGTAGGCGGTCTCGTCGAGGTTGCGGACCTCGACCTCGACCGGCAGCCGCGGCTGCGCCTTGCGGGCCAGGTAGATCGCCTTGGCGACGCCGCCGGCGAGGGCGATGTGGTTCTCCTTGATCAGGATCGCGTCGTGCAGGCCCATGCGGTGGTTGCGACCGCCGCCGGCTGCGACCGCGGCCTTCTCCAGCACCCGCAGCCCCGGCGTCGTCTTGCGGGTGTCGAGGATCTGGGCGCCGGTCCCGGCCACCGCCTCTGCGAAGCGGCCGGTGAGGGTGGCGATGCCGGAGAGATGGCCGAGGAAGTTGAGCGCGGTGCGCTCGGCGGTCAGCAGTGCCGCCGCCGGGCCGCTCGCCAACAGCACCTCGGCGGGGACGCCGTCGCGCCACTGGCCCTCGACCACGAGCCGGTCGACGTGCTCGACCCCGCCCTGGCGCATCGTCTCCTCGACCAGGTCGAAGCCATAGGCGACGCCGGGCGCTTTCTGCACGATCCGGGCCCGGGCGCGGGCATCGCTCGGCACGGTCGCGGCGGTGGTCACATCGCCAGCGCCGACGTCCTCGGCCAGCGCGCGGGCAACGACCTCCTTCAGCGACTCACCGGGTTCTACCATCGCGCCACCCTAATCAACGAGAAGTGCATTCACCGCCCATACGCCCGGAAATGCACTCCTCGCTTCTGGCGAGCGATGCATTTGTCATCCCTGAGCTGACAAAGGCATCGCTCGCGACCTCACGTTCGGACCTGGCGCAGCGTTTAATCCACGAGGTGACTGAGCTGCCCCCGTTCCAGACCCTGATCGACGAGCACGCGGGCGACGTGATGGCGGTCTGCCGCGGCGCGGTCGGTCGCACCGACGCCGACGACTGCTTTCAGGAGACCTTCATCTCCGCCCTGCGCGCCTATCCGAAGCTGCGGGACGGCAGCAACCTGCGCGGCTGGCTGATCACGATCGCCCACCGCAAAGCGATCGACCACCACCGCGCCCGGGGCCGCCGTCCGCTTCCGGTCGCCGAGGTCCGCGAGGTCGCGGTCGAGGACCCGCTGCCCGACAACGGCATCTGGGAGCTGGTCGGGGCGCTGCCGCCGAAGCAGCGGGCCGCGGTGACCCTGCGCTACGCCAGCGACCTCCCCCACGCCGAGATCGCCGCCGCACTCGGCTGCTCGCCCGAGGCCGCGCGCCGCAGCCTGCACGAGGGACTGAAGCGACTGAGGACGGAGCTGGCATGAGGGCCTCGCTGAACCGACTCGCCGAGCGCGCCGCCGCGGAGGGCCTGCTCGACGTCGCCTACACGACCGCCGACTCGCCCTTCGGCCCGCTGCTGCTGGCGACGACGCCCAAGGGCCTGGTCCGGGTCGGCCTCCCCAACCAGGATGCGGACGAGCTGCTGGTCGACCTCGCCACCCGGGTCTCTCCGCGCGTGCTCGAGGCGCCCGCCGAGCTCGACCGGGCCCGGCGCGAGCTCGACCTCTACTTCGCCGGCGAGCTGACCGAGTTCGACCTGCCGCTCGACTGGCGGCTGAGCAGGGACTTCCGCCGCAGGGTGCTGCGGGCGATCGCCCGCATCCCCTACGGGCAGACCCGCAGCTACACCCAGATGGCGGCAAGCGCCGGCAACGAGCGCGCGGTCCGCGCCGCCGGCACCGCCTGCGGCACCAACCCGATTCCGCTGGTCGTCCCCTGCCACCGCGTCCTGCGCAGCGGCGGCGCTCTCGGCGGCTACGGAGGCGGCCCGCAGATGAAGGAGGAGCTGCTGCGGCTGGAGGGCGTGCTGGACGGCTGAGCCTCAGCGCTAAAGGCCTGGCCGCCGCGGCCCGATCTAAGGAGCATGCGACGCAGGGTCAGCGCAGCCGCCACCGATGAAGCCACCGCGATCAGGTTCGCCTGGTGGGCGGCATTCTTCGCCACCCTGACCCTGGTCGTGGTCCTCGGCATCGCCAAGTCGGCACAGGCGCTGACCGTGCCTCCCACCGGCACCCCCGGAACGGTCGCCGCGCCGGCACCGTCCGCCTCCGAGGAATCCGAAGACGAAGAAGCGGAAGCCAGCGAAGGCCTCGAAGACGCGGAATGCGAAGAAGACGAAGAAGAATGCGAAGAGGAAGTCGGCGACGCCACCGAGGCGCCCGCCGAGTGCCTGCTGAGCAGCGCCGAGGCAACGGTGACCGCCAGCGCCAACAAGGACAAGGTCCGCCTGCAGGTTCACTACGAGACCTCCTCGCCGACGGCCGTCGCGGTCGAGTATGGGCTTCACGGCAGCAAGGGCTCCCTCTACCTGGGCGGCGAGAAGAGGCAGTTCGCCCGTCACGGAGTCCTGCGGCTGACCAGAACCGTGAGCGAGGCCCAGATGGCGAAGGTGATGGCAGCGAAGGCCTTCACCGTCCGCCTCCGCGTGCCCGCCGCGCCCGGCTACTGCAGAGCCTTCTTCGACCACCAGCTGGACAGCAGGCGGGCGACCCCCACCGGCCTCGCCTGGCAGCAGGACGAATAGCCCTCAGCCGGGCAGGGTCGCACCAAGCCAGGCGGTCGCGTCCGCCAGGTGGGCGGGGTCGATCTGATGGCCGACGTCGGACTCGCGGTAGGTGACCGCCAGCCCGCCGGCCTCGAGCAGGTCGCGGGCGCGCTGGGCGAAGCCGACTTCCATGATCGGGTCGCGGCGCCCGTGGGCGACGAAGGCGTGCGTCCCCTGGCGATCCGTCAGCGATGGCTCCCAGCCGTCGACGACCGGGACGAAGCCGCTGAAGGCGAGGATGCCGGCAACGGCCGGGCGGTCGGCGCCGAGCGCCATCGCGTAGCTCATCACCGAGCCCATCGAGAAGCCTCCGAGCACGGTCCGCTCGGGCCCGACGCCGGTCTGCTCCCAGAGCTCGTCGTGAAGGTCGGCCAGCGCCGCCCTGGCGGCGTGGAAGGTCTCGGGATCGGGGTAGCCCACCCGCGGCACCAGGTACCAGTGGTAGCCGGGCGATCCCGGCAGGCTCAGCGGCGCTCGCGGCGTCACCGCCCGCAGCCGCCGCTCGGGGTCGAGCGCGTCGGCCAGTCCCAGCAGGTCGCTCTCCTCGGTGCCGCGGCCGTGGTGGAGCACGAGCAGGCCCGCGGCCGCCGCCGCGGCCGGGCGCTCGAGATAGGACAGCGCCGCCACTAGCTCGCCGAGGCGGCCGCGGTCTTGTTCAGGTAGTCGCGCACGAACCCGTCGAGGTCACCGTCGAGCACCCGCTGCACGTCGCCGACCTCGTGCTCGGTGCGGTGGTCCTTGACCATCGTGTACGGGTGCAGGACGTAGCTGCGGATCTGCGAGCCCCAGGCGACGTCTTTGACCTCGCCCCGCGCCTTCGCCATCACTTCGGCCCGTTTGCGCTCCTCCAGCTCGATCAGCTTCGAGCGCAGGAACTGCATCGCCACCGCCTTGTTCTGGGTCTGCGAGCGCTCGTTCTGGCACTGGGTGACGACCCCGGTCGGGATGTGGGTGATCCGCACCGCCGAGTCGGTCTTGTTGACGTGCTGGCCACCGGCGCCGGAAGCGCGGTAGGTGTCGATGCGGAGGTCGGCCTCGTCGATCTCGACCTCCGGCCCGGCGTCGACCAGCGGGCCGACGTCGACCTGGGCGAAGCTGGTGTGGCGTCGCGAGGAGGAGTCGAAGGGAGAGATCCGGACCAGGCGGTGGACGCCGCGCTCGGCGGCGAAGAGCCCGTAGGCATTCTCGCCCTTGGCGATGAAGGTGGCCGACTTCAGCCCCGCCTCCTCCCCCGGCGAGGCCTCCTTCATCTCGACCTCGAAGCCGCGCCGTTCCGACCAGCGCAGGTACATGCGCAGGAGGATCTCCGCCCAGTCCTGGGAGTCGGTCCCCCCCGCCCCGGCGTGGACGGTGACGACGGCGTCGCCGGCGTCGTACTCGCCGCTGAACAGGCGCGCCTCCTCGAGCTCTTCCAGGCGCTTCTCGACCGAGGCGAGCTGGGCGCCGAGCTCGGCCGCCATCTCCTCGTCCTCGGCCGCCATCTCGGCCAGGTCGCCGAGGTCGTCGACGTCGGACTCGAGCCCGCGGAAGGTCTTCAGGCGTTTCTGGGCGCGGGCGTGGGCGGCCGAGGTGCGCGCGGCGGTCTCCTGGTCGTCCCAGAAGCCCGGCTTGCCCATCTCGGCCTCCAGTCGCTCTTCCTCAGCCTCCAGCGCAGCCGGGTCAAAGGTAGTCCGAGAGCAGGGACAGCTGCTCGCGGACAGCGGCCAGGCGCGGAGCGATCGATTCGGTGGGCGCGGCGTCGGCCATGGACTGCAGCTTAGAACCTGCCGGCGCGAAGGGCCTCGGCCCGATCCTCGTATGGCCGCCAGCTGCGGATGTGCCGGTCGCGCAACTCGAACAGCCACGCCATCTCGTCGGCGCCGGCCGCGGAGCCGTCCTCGGCCCAGCGCCACTCGCGGGTGATCAGCGCCACCGCCCGGTCGGGCTCCTCGTAGAGCTCGTCGAGGACGATCGTCTGCTGCACGCCCCCCGGCTCGCGAGTCGCCCAGACCCGCGCCGCCTCGAGGCCCTTGCGCATCCCCCGGCTCGCATGCAGCTCCACCTCGGGGTCGAGGGTCGCGACGAACGCGTCCAGATCCCGCTCGTTGAAGGCCCGGATGAACTCGCGAACGGAATCGTGACTCATAGGAAGTTCCTCGAATTACGCACGGCCCCGAAAACCAAGCAGGTCGTGGGACGCAGGGAGCGAGGTGAGGGGAGCGCACTCCGTGCGTGACCCGATCCGAGCGACCGAGGACCGCGAGATGCGCCGGTTTGCAGGGGCCGCGCTCAGGCTCCGTGGCAGCGCTTGTACTTTTTGCCGGACCCGCACCAGCAGGGATCGTTGCGGCCGATGTTTTCGTGCTCGTCTTTGACCACGGTCTCGACCACGTCGCCGCCGACCGCCTGCGAGGCAGCGGCGTCGACGGCACCGGCGCCGCCACCGGCGACGGCGACCTGTTCGAGCGCCGAGGGCTGGGCCGCGGCAGTGCCGCCGGAGTAGTCCAGCGCGGTCGGCGGGTTGGCCCCACCGTTGCCGGCCGCTCCGTTGCCTTCCTGGACTTCGATCTCGGCGCGGAAGACCAGTTTGCTGAACTCGTCCCAGATCGAGTGCATCAGCTCCGAGAACATGTTGTAGCCCTCGTTTTTGTAGGCGACGAGGGGGTCGATCTGGGCGAAGCCGCGAAGGTGGATCCCTTCGCGCAGGTAGTCCATGTCGAAGAGGTGTTCGCGCCAGCGGTTGTCGATCACCTGCAGCAGGATCGAGCGCTCGAGGTGGCGCATCAGCTCCTCGCCCAGCTGCTCCTCGCGGTCGTCGTAGGCGCTCATCGCGTCGTCGTCGAGGGCGTCCTTGAGCTTCTCGCGGTCGACCTGCTCCGGCGCCAGGGTGGCGACGTCGATGCCTACCGGCCAGATCAGTCGCAGCTGCGTCTCCAGCTCGCCGAGGTCCCATTCCTCGAGCAGGTCGCCCGCGGTGTACTCGTCGACGAGGCGCTCGATCACACCCTCGGTCTCGTCGCGCGCGGTCTCGGAGATGTCGCGCCCTTCGAGGATCTCGCGGCGGTATTTGTAGACGACGCGGCGCTGCTCGTTCATCACGTCGTCGTACTCGAGCACGCGTTTGCGGATCAGGAAGTTCTGCTCCTCGACCTTCTTCTGGGCGCCCTCGACGGTTTTCGTCAGCATCTTCGCCTCGAGCGGCATTTCGGTGCCGTCCTCGTCGACCGGGCCCAGCCGGTCGAGGATTTTGAAGATGCGGTCGCCGGCAAAGAGACGGATCACGTCGTCTTCGGCGGAGAGGTAGAAGCGCGACTCGCCGGGGTCGCCCTGGCGGCCGGCGCGGCCGCGCAGCTGGTTGTCGATGCGGCGCGACTCGTGGCGCTCGGTGCCGCAGATGAAGAGCCCGCCGAGCTCGCGTACTTCCTCGGCCTCGGCCTTGCACTGGGGCGCCAGCTCGGCGGTCTTCGCCTCCAGCGCCTCGTGGTACCCCTCGCTGTCGTGGGCGATTCCCTGCTTTTTGAGCTCGTGGATCGCCAGGTGCTCGGGGTCGCCGCCGAGCTTGATGTCGACGCCGCGGCCGGCCATGTTGGTCGCGATCATCACCTCGCCCTTGCGCCCGGCCTGGGCGATCAGCTCGCCCTCTCGTTCGGCGTGCTCAGGCTTGGCGTTCAGCACCGCGTGTTTGATCCCGTCGCGCTTGAGCGCCTCGGAGATCATCTCCGAGACCTCGACCGAGACGGTCCCGACCAGGACCGGCTGGCCCTTTTCGTGGCGGGCGACGATCTCGTCGAGCACGGCTTTCCACTTGCCGTCTTTGGTTTTGAAGATCTGGTCGTTCTGGTCGAGGCGCACCATCGGCTGGTTGGTCGGCACCTCGACCACCGGGATTTTGTAGATCTTCATGAACTCGGTCGCCTCGGTCAGGGCGGTGCCGGTCATCCCGGAGAGCTTGTCGTAGAGGCGGAAGTAGTTCTGCAGGGTGATCGTGGCGAGGGTCTGGTTCTCCTCGCGGATCGCCACCCCCTCCTTCGCCTCGACCGCCTGGTGCAGGCCCTCCGACCAGCGCCGGCCCTCGAGGATGCGGCCGGTGAACTCGTCGATGATCATCACCTCGCCGTCGATCACGGCGTAGTCCTTGTCCTTCTTGTAGAGCGACTCGGCCTTGAGCGCCTGACTGAGGTGGTTGACGAGGCCGCCGTGTTCGCCCAGATAGAGGTTGTCGACGCCGATGAACTGCTCGGCGTTCTTCACCCCGCGCTCGGTCGGGGCCACCGTCTTGTGCTTCTCGTCGAACTCGTAGTCGTAGTCGACTTCGGAGGTGTCCTTGTTCTCGCCGAGGGATTTCAGTTTCTCTTTGGCCTGCACGCCGACCAGCTGTTTGGCGAGACGGGCGAAGGTGTAATAAGTCTGGGCCGCCTGTTCGGGCTGGCCGGAGATGATCAGCGGCGTCCGTGCCTCGTCGATGAGGATGTTGTCGACCTCGTCCACGATCGCGAAGTGGTGGCCGCGCTGGACGCACTGCTCGAGGGTCGGCGACATGTTGTCCCGCAGGTAGTCGAAGCCGAACTCGGAGTTGGTCCCGTAGGTGACGTCGCCGGCGTATTTGCGCTGCCGGGTCTCGTGGTCGTCGGAGTCCTGGACGGCGGAGACGCTGACGCCCAGCGCCTCGTAGATCGGCGTCATCCATTCCGAGTCGCGGCGGGCCAGGTAGTCGTTGACGGTGACGACGTGGACGCTGCCGCCGGCCAGGGTGTTGAGGAAGACCGGCAGGGTCGCGGTCAGGGTCTTGCCCTCGCCGGTGCGCATCTCGGCGATGGCGCCGTCGTGGAGGACCATGCCGCCGATCAGCTGGACGTCGTAGTGGCGCTGGCCGGTGGTGCGCCGCGACGCCTCCCGGGTCAGCGCGAAGGCCTCCGGCAGCAGGTCGTCGAGCGACTCGCCATTGCGGGCGCGCTCGCGCAGGGAGTCGGCCTCCTCGCGGATCTCCGCGTCGGACAGGGCTTCCATCTCCGGCTCGTAGCGATTGATCGCCTCGGCGCGCTTCTGGTAGGCCTTGAACCGGCGCCCCTCCCCGGCGCGCAGGGCCTTGGTTACGAGGTCCATCGCAGGCATTGCTCAAGGGTAGCGGTGCGGAGTCGCAAACCGTCCGTTGCCTCTTGCCCAAACCGGGTAGCAGGCGTACAGTCGGTTGGAAACCACAAGGAGGCGCTCATGCGGATTGAGATTCGGGGCCGGAACGTCGAGATGACGGATGACCTGCGTGAGATGGTGCGGAAGCGATTTCAACGCCTGGGCCGGCAGGTCTCGCCCCTGGCGACCCTCGAGGTGGTCCTCTCGGAGGAGCGCAACCCCTCGATCGCCGACAGCCAGGTGGCCGAGGCGACCTTCTACCTGAAGGGCGTGACCCTGCACGCGCGCGAGTGCTCGCCGGAGATGACCCACACCGTGCGCGACCTCGCCGAGGACGTGCGGCGCCAGGTCAAGAAGCACCGCGACCTGCGGCGCAAGCGGAGCAAGACGCGGCACCTTGTTGACCAGATGCGCGGGCGGCCGGCTGAGCTGCATCCGTAGGGCATTGCGGTGGGGAGAACCAGGTGACACTCGCCTGCGCGAACAGCGGGGAGGCTTGGCGAGTGTCACCTGGTTCTCCCTCTCGGAGCGCTCGCTAAGAATCCCGGTCAGGGGGGACACGCATGCGGTCAGGCCATCGCGCGGAGGTTCAGTCAGAGTCGGCGCGCGAAGGTGACAGCCACGACCCTGGCCGCTCCCGCTGCGCGTAGCGCCTGGGCACAGGCGCTAAGCGTCGCGCCGGTGGTGAGGACGTCGTCGATCAGGAGGACGCTGCGGGGGGCGGTGCCGGTGGCGTGGATGTGTGGGGGCTGGCCGAGACGTTCGGCGCGGCGGCGGCCGACCTGCCGATGCCCTCCCCGGCGAACCAGACAGGCCTCCAGCGGGGTCTCGAGCCGCTCGGCCAGGGCCGCCGCCAGCTCGCCGGCGGGGTCGAACCCGCGCCGGCGCAGCCGCGAGGGAGCGGGTGGAACCGGCACGACCGCCCCGCTCAGCATGTGCGCCGGCGCCAGCCACTGGATCCGGTCCGCCATCAGGTCCGCGACCGGCAGCAGGTGCCGGAACTTCAGCGCCGCGACCAGGTTCCGGGCAGTCCCCTCATGGGGAGCCGACGACCAAGCGCGGTCGAGCCCCGGCGGCCCCTTCCCCAGCAACGGCTCGGCCGCCGCCAGCCGTCTGCCGCAGCGAGTGCAGACGACGGCGTCGGGACGGCAGGAACGGCCGCAGGCGGCACAAAGAGGAGGCGCGATTCCAGCGGCGACGGCGTGCAGGATGCCCATGCCGAGAGCCTGTTCGGCATGGGCGCGCGTGTGGCGCGCCGATTGTCAATTCTTCGAGTACGAAGGCGAGCGAATCAGCCGCGGTGGCCAGCGATGGCACCGATCAGCACGGAGCCAGTGGGGATCTCGGCCCCGGGCAGGGCGATCACTTCGCGCAGGCGGCTGCCGGCGCCGATCCTGGTGCCATCGCCGATCACCGACGGGCCGTCGATGCGGACGTCGTCGCCGATCTCGCAGCCGGACCCGATCAGCACCGGTCCCCTCAGCTCCCCCTCGTCCCTCGCCGGCGACCCGCTGCGGAAACCGGCCTCCAGCAGCTCCCCCTCACGCTCGACCTCGACCGCGCCGCTGAGCGCGTCGAGGGTGCTTTCGCGCAGCTCCTCGAGGTTGCCGATGTCGTTCCAGTAGGCCTCGATCTCGTGCGAGTAGAAGGGCACGTCGCCCTCGAGCAGGCGTGGGAAGACGTCCATCGCCCAGTCGGCGAACCCATCCGGGTCGCCCGGCCCCGCCGCCTTGCTGGTTCCGGGCGCCGGGAAGAAGTCGAAGATCTCGGAGCGGAACATGTAGATGCCGCAGTTGGCGAGGTCCGAGAGCGCTTCGGCCGGGTCGGGCTTCTCCTGGAAGCCCTGGATGCGACCGTCGGCGCCGGTTATCGCGACCCCGAACTGGCTGGTGTCGTCGACCCGCTTGGTCGCCAGGGTGGCAATCCCGTCGTGAGACTCGTGGAACTCGCGCATCGCGCTCAGGTCGATGTCGCTGAGGGCGTCGCCGGAGATGATCAGGAAGGAGTCGCCGAGGAAATCGGCGGCCTTGCGGACGCCGCCGGAGGTGCCGAGCAGCTGCTCCTCGTAGCTGTAGGAGAGCTCGATGCCGAGCTGGGAGCCGTCGCCGAAATGCCCTTGGATCAACTCCGGGAACCAGTGCAGGTTGGCGATCGTCTCGGTGAAGCCGTGGCGGGCGAGCAGGCGCAGGATGTGATCCATCACCGGCCGGTTCAGGACCGGGACCATCGGCTTCGGCATGTCGAAGGTGATCGGCCGCAGGCGCGTGCCCAGGCCGGCTGCCAGGACCATCGCCCTCATACCGGCCCCATCGCCTCCTTGAAGCGCTCGATCGCCTCGACCGGCAGCGGGTCCACCCCGCGCTGGGCGGCAAGCTCGAGCGAGACCAGGTCGCCCAGCATCGTCGCCCAGAGCAGGCGGGCTACGCGGGTCTCGCCGGCGGTCTCGACCCGGACCGTGGGGGCGCCGTCGCCAGCGATGGCCTCGGCCGTGAGCTCGATCCGCCGGCGCACCCGCGGATGCTGATCGGAGTCCTCGAGGAAGACCGCGGCGAGGCTGGCGTCGGGCGCGTCCCAGCCGCAGAGCTCGTTGTGATCGGCCTCCGGCAGCTCCGAGTAGAAGGAGGGCAGCTTGGCGTTCTCGTTGACCTGACACTTCCAGCGGCGCGCCACCGGCGCCGTCAGGTCGGCGCCGTAGACGACCGGGTGGGTGCCCTCGAGCTGGGCGGCGATCTCGGCGGCGCGGGCCTGCAGGGCCTCGGCCTCGCGCTCGAGGAAGGCGGCGGCAGCGTCGATCTCGGTGTGGACCCGGGGCGCGGCACCGGTCAGCGCCGCGATCTCGGCGACGACGGTGAACATGTAGGCGACCGCGGCGCGGGGCTGGAAGATCCCCGGCAGGCCGACCACCGGCAGGCCCGCCTCGCGGGCGCCGTCGACCAGCTTGCCGCCGGTGCTGACGACGATGCGGCGGGTGCCGAGCGCCTCGGCCGCCTCGAAGCAGGCCAGCGTCTCCTCGGTGTTGCCGGAGTAGCTGGAGCAGAGGACCGTCCACTCCGGCGTCACCCAGCTCGGCAGGCCGTAGCCGCGAACGGCTATCAGCTGCCTGGTGAGGCGATCGCCGAGGGCGGCGGTGGCGAGGTCGGCGCCGATCGCCGAGCCGCCCATCCCGCAGACCACGAGCCCGGCCGCGTCGGCCGGCTCCAAGCGCGCCGACTCGATCCGCCAGAGGGCGTCGCGCAGCTGGTCGGGGATGCCGAGGACGTCGTCGATCATGGGCTCAGGCCGGAACTCTCTCACCTTGGCCGACCACGGCGCCGTCAAGCTCGGCCTCCGGATCGACCGTTACGCCCGCGGCGAGCACGGAGCCGCTGACGCTGGCGCCAGCGCCGACCTCACAGCCGTCGAGCAGGACCGAGTCGCGCACCTGGGCCCCCGCGGCGACGCTGCAGCCCGGGGAGATGACGGCGCGGGGACCGACCCTGGCGCCGTCGGCGATCGCGGCGCCGGCGCCGATCAGCAGGCCGGGGGCGGTCGGCCGCACCCGCGTCGCGACCCGGTCCTCGAGGATGTCCCAGCTCGCCTGCAGGTAGCGCTCGGGGGTGCCGATGTCCATCCAGTAGCCGTCGAGGCGGAGGGCGTCGAGCCCGTCGCCGACCAGGCGGGGGAAGACCTCGCGCTCGATCGAGACCTCGCGGCCGGGTGGGATCATGTCCAGCACCGAGCGCTCGAGGAAGTAGGCGCCGGCGTTGATCTCGCCCGGCACCGCCTCACCCGTCTTCTCGACGAACTCGGTGACGCCGCCGGCACCGTTGACGCTGACCAGTCCGTAGGCGGCGGCGTCCTCGACCGGGTAGAGGGCGATCGTCGCCCGCGCCTCGCGCTCGCGGTGGGCGCCCATCAGGGCAGTCAGGTCGAGGTCGGTGAGGACGTCGCCGTTGAGGGCGAGGAAGCGCTCGTCGAGGTCGTCGCCGAGCGCTTCTGCGGCGAAGCGGATCGCGCCGGCGGTGCCGCGCCGGTCGGGCTCAGTGACATAGGTGAGCTTGACTCCGGCGTGCTCGCCCTCGCCCAGCGCCTCCATCAGGACGTCGGGGAGGAAGCCGCAGGCCAGCACCGCCTCGGTCACGCCATGCGCCGCCAGCCACTCGATCATGTAGGCGAGAAAGGGCCGGTCGACCAGGGTCAGCGCCGGCTTCGGGACATCGCTGGTCAGCGGCCGCAGCCGCGTTCCCTCGCCGCCAACGAGAACTATGGCCTGCATTGCCTAACGCACCGAGTCGCTGAAGCGGGCTATGACGGCGCTCCCACTACTTGTTTTTTCCCGATTCCCTCGTAGTCAAAGCCAGCGTCCCTCAGGGCGGCCGGGTCGAGGAAGTTGCGGCCGTCGACGATCAGCGGCCGGGCCATCCGGCGCGCCACCTCGGCCCAGTCGAGCTCGGCGAACTCGCGCCACTCGGTGACCAGCGACCGCGGCGTCGGCACCCTCCAGCGCCTCCAAGGCCGAGCCGGTCAGCGTCACCGAGTCGAGCAGCTGGCCGGCGCGCTCGCTGGCAACCGGGTCGTAGGCGACCACCTCCGCCCCCTCGCCCTGCAGCCGCGCCGCCAGGACCAGGCTCGAGGCCTCGCGCATGTCGTCGGTGTCGGGCTTGAAGGCGAGGCCGAGCAGCGCCACGCGCTTGCCCAGCAGCGAGCCGAGATGCTTCTCCAGCTTGCCGACCACGCGCCGCTTCTGCAGCTCGTTGACCTCGATCACCGCCGTCAGCAGCTGGAAGTGGTAACCGGTGTTGCCGGCCAGCATCTTCAGCGCGGTCACGTCCTTGGGGAAGCAGGAGCCGCCGTAGCCGATGCCGGCGCGCAGGAAGGAGGAGCCGATCCGCTCGTCCAGCCCCATGCCGCGGGCGACCTCGCCGACGTCGGCGCCGACCTCCTCGCAGACGTTGGCGATCTCGTTGATGAAGGAGATCTTGGTCGCGAGGAAGGCGTTGGAGGCCAGCTTGATCATCTCGGCGCTGGAGACGTCGGTGTGGAGGATCTCGCCGCCGAGCGGCCGGTAGAGCTCCTCGACCGCAGCCGCGGCGGCCTCGTCGCCGGGGTCCGCCCCGATCACGACCCGGTCCGGATTCTGGAAGTCGGCCACCGCCGTGCCCTCCTTGAGGAACTCGGGGCAGGAGACGTAGGAGAGCCCGGGCAGGTCGCGGCGGATCGCTTCGCCGGTCCCGGCCGGGACCGTGCTCTTCATGATCAGCACGTGCTCGCTGCCCTCGGGCAGCTCCTCGACCACGGCGCGGACGCGGGAGAGGTCGGCGTCGCCGGAGTAGGTCGGCGGCGTGTCGACGCAGACGAAGAGCAGTCGGGCCGAGTCGAGCAGCTCGCTCATGTCGGTGGTGAAGGTGAGGCGCTCGGCGTTGCGCTGGACCAGGTCGGCGAGGCCGGGCTCGTGGATCGTCACCTCGCCGCGCGCGAGCGAGTCGACCTTCTCCTGGAGGATGTCGCGAGCGACGACCGGGTGTCCGAGCTCGGCAAAGCAGGCCGCGGTCACAAGGCCGACCCAGCCGACTCCGATTACTCCCACTGGCTCTCGTTGCTCGCTCGTCACTTCTTCCCCTTCTGCTTTGGCTTTTTGTTGGGAATGATCACGTCCGCCGACCGCGCCATCCCCACCATCTGGTCGTTGGTCAGGGTCTGCAGCAGGTCGTTGGAGACCCAGTAGCTGTTGTCACCGCGGTGCCAGGCGATCATTTTGACCCGATCGCCGTCCACGTAGATGTCGTATTCGCGCCCGTGAATGGTCTTGGTCAAGCTCGGGTTCTCGAGGATCGGTGGGTCCGACCAGCCCTGGATCCCCTGGATCCCGAAGTAATGGGTGCCGTCGTCGAGTTCCAGCACCCCAGTCATGCGATAGGCGGCGTGGCGATCGTCACCGGTGTCTTTGAGGTGGTAGACGCGTGGATCCTGGACGTGTTCGTAGCTGTTGCTTTCGGCGTAGTAGGCCCCCGACGGGAGTCGGCTCGGGTAGAAAACGGGAAAACCGGAGCCAAGCTTGCGCGCCGCCGACTTCGCCTCGAGTTCGCCCGCTTCACGCGCCGGCACCAGGCCGTCGCTGCCGGGCGGCTTGAGTTTTTCCAAATGCGGCTTTTCGGGCTTCGGCGTCTTCTTGCCGCCCTTCCCCTTCTTGCCGCCCTTCTTCTTCCCCTGGGCTTCTTCTCCGCCGTCTTCGAGCGAGCCGCGCGAGCCGCCGCTGGCTTCGATCCCGAGGAAGAGGTTGACGGCTTCGTTGACCGCTTCCGGCGTCGTGTAGACGAAGCTGGGACCGAGTTCGGCCGGGAAGTGGACCTCCTTGATCGCGGCATTGCGCGAGGCGAGGAACAGTTTCAGCACCTGCAGCATCGTTTCCTTGTCGTTGATGTCGGAGGTGGTGTATTTGGTGAAGATGTCGATCAGGCCGCTCTGGTCGAAGACCAGATCCTGCACCGAGACCCGTTGCCGGGCGGCGCTGATGAAGTCCTGCTGGCGGGCCGAGCGGACGAGGTCGGTGTCGGTGTGGCGGTAGCGCACGTACTGCAGCCCTTTTTTGCCGCAGAGCAGCTGGTAACCGGGCTGGACATTGATTTCCGAGTACTGCTCGGAGGCCGGCAGGCCGGCGTTGGAGTGGAAGTAGCGGCGGTCGACGTCGACGTAGACGCAGCCGATCGCGTAGACGGCGCGGACGAAGCCGAGGAAGTCGACGTTGACGACGTGGTTGATCGGCAGCCCGGTCAGCTGCTTGACCGTCTGCAGGGTCAGCTTCGGGCCACCGTAGGAATACGCTTCGTTGAACTTCCCGGTTCCGTAGCCGGGGATTTCGACCTTGAGGTCACGCGGGATCGACATCACCGCGATCGCGTTGCGGTCGGGGTCGAGGCGCAGCAGCATCGTCGTATCGGAGCGGCCGGGGTCTTCGGCGAATTCCGCCCCCGCCCGCTTGTCGGAGCCGAGGATGAGGATGTTCTGGGGGGCGCCGCCGTCGACGGTCGAGAGATAGCCCTTGAGCTTGTTGCTGTAGACGTTGTTGTGGGAGAGCGCGTGGGCGATGCTGTCGAGGTAGAGGAGGACGGCGGTCGCGGTCGCAGCGGCGGAGACGGCGACGATCAGGACCGAGGCGAGGGTGAAGCGCAGCCAGTAGCGCTTCGGCTTCGGCGGCGCCTCGGAGTCGCCCGATGGCGGCGGCTTCTTCGCGCCCCAGCCCGGGCTCTGGATCTCACTCACCGAGCTGGCCCGGGATCGCCCGCAGGAAGGAGTCCAGCGCCTGCCGGTAGGTCTCCAGCGAAGAGACCGAGACCCACTCCCCGGGGCCGTGATGGCCGGCGCCGACCGGGCCGAACTCGACCGCCGGCACCCCCACCCGCAGGAAGGAGACCGCGTCGGAGGCGCCGTCGCGGCCGACGCTCATCGGCTCGCCGTCGTGGTGCGCCGTCGTCGCCTCGCGCAGGCCGCGGACGAAGGGCGAGTTGCGATCGACCGTCGCCGGCGGCCGCGTGAACAGCGAGGCCGCCTCGATCCCCGCCAGGGCACGCACTTCGGCCAGGACCGCGGTCGGGTCCTGGTCGGGCAGATAGCGGATGTCGACGTCGATCACGCATCGGTCGGGCACCTTGTTCAGCGCGTCGCCGCCCCAGATCCGACCGAGGTTGATCGAGGGGCGGTCGAACAGCTCCGAGCTGTGCCGGGCAAACGGTAGCGACTCGATGCTGCGGAAAACGTCAATCGCGTTGAGAACGGCGTTGTCACCGAGCCAGGGAGTGGCGCCGTGGGCGGCCGTCCCCCCCACCTCGAGCCGCAGCGCCAGCACCCCCTTGGCCTCGATCCCGATGTGCAGGTCGGTCGGCTCGCCGGTGATCGCGAAGTCGCCGGTGAAGCCGCTGTCGACCAGGTGGTCGGAGCCGCGCTCGGCCTCCTCCTCGGACTCCTCGTCGCCGACGACCCCGAGCCGGACCCGGACCGCGTCCTGATCGCGCAGCCCGGCGGCGACGACCAGCATCGCCGCCAGCGCCCCCTTCATGTCATAGGCGCCGCGCCCGTAGAGCCGGTCCCCCTCGATCCGCGGATCGAACTGACCAGAAAGGCCCGGCACGACATCGAGATGCCCGTGCAGGACCACGGTCGGTGCCTCGGCGGGGCCGACTTCGGCCTTGATCACCGGCAGGCCCCGCACCTCGTCGCGCGTAGCCTCGATCCCGCGCGCCTCCAACCACCCCTGCACGAACCCGGCAGCCTCCGAGATCGATTCCGGATCGACGGTCTCGAACCCGATCAACTGCTCGGCTAGAGCTACCAGCTCGTCACTCATGCGAGTTAGACCGCCGGCTTCGAGGGGGAAGGGTCGATACTCCTCCGCGGGAATGTCGCGAAGCGGCGATATGCAATCTGATATTTGCGCGCCATAGGCGCGCACAGACATCCGGAGCTGCACCCGCAGGGTGCGCGACTGAATTCACGCGGAGGAGTATCGACCCTTCCCTACGCATTCGCGTCGCGCGCGACTGAATTCCCGCGAGGGCGTACCGGGTGCCCTCGCTCATCCCTCTGCGATCGAGAGGAACGCCTCGGCCCTGTCGTGATCTTTCTGCGCGCGGGCGAAGTCGGCGCTTC
This sequence comes from uncultured Solirubrobacterales bacterium, assembly GCA_963829445.1. Lineage (GTDB taxonomy): Bacteria > Actinomycetota > Thermoleophilia > Solirubrobacterales > 70-9 > VAYN01. Next base: position 445,523 of record CAWHIW010000020.1, read on the forward strand.
CCTTCTCGTGCTCGGAGAGGCGCTGCTCGGCGTCGGCGAGCTGCTCTTTCAGCCTGCCGGCGTCGAGGTCCTCAGGCGCGATCGCCTCCTCGACCAGGAGCCGGGCCCGGTTGCCGAACATCTGCAGCCAGCCGTGGGCCTGGGCGTAGCGCTTGGTCTCCGAGTCGGAGACATGCAGCCTCAGCTCGGTCGGCGCCAGCGCCGCCAGCAGCGGCGCGTGGTTGGCGAGGATGCCGATTTCGCCGACCTCGGTCCGGGTCGAGACCTGCTGGACTTCGCCCTCGAAGACCTCCCCCTCCGGGGTCAGGACCTCGACGTCCAGCTTGTGCTCGGCGGCCAAGTCAGACCCCTACGCCGCTGCCGCGGCCTTGGCGTTCTCGGTGACCTGGTCGATCGAGCCCTGCATGTAGAAGGCGCCCTCGGAGAGGTCGTCGTGCTCGCCGTCGAGGATCTCGCGGAAGCCGCGGACCGTCTCCGCCACTGGCACGTACTCGCCGGTGCGGCCGGTGAACTGTTCGGCGACGAAGAACGGCTGCGAGAGGAAGCGCTCGATCTTGCGGGCGCGGGAGACCGTCTGCCGGTCCTCGTCGGAGAGCTCGTCGATGCCGAGGATGGCGATGATGTCCTGGAGCTCCTTGTAGCGCTGCAGGACCTCCTGGACGTCGGTCGCGGTGCGGTAGTGCTCGTCGCCGACGACGTCCGGCTTGAGGATCGTCGAGGTCGAGTCGAGCGGGTCGACCGCCGGGTAGATCCCTTTCTCGGAGATCGCCCGCGAGAGCGCGGTGGTCGCGTTGAGGTGGGCGAACACCGAGGCCGGGGCCGGGTCGGTGTAGTCGTCCGCCGGCACGTAGACAGCCTGGATCGAGGTCACCGAGCCGCGGTCGGTCGAGGTGATCCGCTCCTGCAGGCCGCCCATCTCGGTCTCCAGGGTCGGCTGGTAGCCGACCGCGGAGGGCATCCGGCCCAGCAGGGCCGAGACCTCGGAGCCCGCCTGGACGAAGCGGAAGATGTTGTCGATGAAGAGCAGCACGTCCTGGCCGCCCTGCTCGCGGTAGTACTCGGCCATGGTCAGGCCGGAGAGGGCGACGCGCAAACGCGCACCCGGGGGCTCGTTCATCTGCCCGAAGACGAGCATCGTCTTCTCGAGCACGCCCGACTCTTTCATCTCGAGCCAGAGGTCGTTGCCCTCACGCGAGCGCTCGCCGACGCCGACGAAGGCGGAGAGGCCGGAGTGCTCCTCGGCGATGTTGCGGATCAGCTCCTGGATCAGCACGGTCTTGCCGACGCCGGCACCGCCGAACAGCCCGACCTTGCCGCCTTTGGCGTAGGGCGCGAGCAGGTCGATGACCTTGATCCCGGTCTCGAGGATCTCCTGGGTCGGGGTCAGGTCGGAGGCCTTCGGGGCGGGCCGGTGGATCGGCCAGCGCTCGCCGTCGGCGGCGAGATCCTCGCCGTTGTCGATCGGCTCGCCGAGCAGGTTGAAGATGCGGCCGAGGGTGGCGTCGCCGACCGGGACCGTGATCGGCCCGCCGGTGTCGGTGACCGCGGCGCCGCGCTGGATGCCGTCGGTGGCGTCCATCGCCACCGCGCGCACGCGGTCGTCGCCGAGGTGCTGCTGCACCTCGCAGACGAGCTGCGCGGTTTCGCCGTCGCCGTCGCCGCCGGTCTCGATCGTCACCGCCGAGTAGATCTCCGGCAGCTGGTCGGGGAAGACCGCGTCGATGACCACGCCGGTCACCTGCTCGACCCGCCCTACGTTGGTTCCGTTCGTTCCGTTCTCAGCCATGGGTTCCTTTTCTCGTCGCCAAAGTTTGTCGTCGTCTAGCCGAGGGCCTCGGCCCCGGCGACGACCTCCAAGATCTGCTGCGTGATCTCCGACTGACGGACCCGGTTCATTTCGAGCGTCAGGTCGTCCATGATCGTTTCCGCGTTCTCGGCGGCGTTGCGCATCGCGGTCATCCGCGCTCCCAGCTCGGAAGCGGCGGACTCAAGCAGCGCCCGGTAAACCGAAATCGTCACGTACTCGGGGATCAGGCGGGCCAGCAGGTCCTCTGGTTCGGGCTCGAATTCCCACTGCGAGCGGGCCTGACCGGCGTCCTCCCCGGCTCTCCTCCTCGCCGGCGGCCTCCTGCTCGGCGCCCTCGCCGATCACCTCGGCCTGCTGCAGCGGCAGCAGGGTCTGGCGCCAGACGTGCTGGGTCAGCGGCGAGACGAAGCGGTTGTAGATCAGTTCGACCCGGTCGACATCCTCCTCGACGTAGCGGGCGGTCATCTCCTCGCCGATCTCGCGGGCGTTGGCGAAGGCGGGGCGGTCGGTGAAGCCGATGTAGGAGCCGGCGATCTCCTGCTTGCGGAAGGTCAGCGCCGAAACGCCCTTGCGGCCGACCACGGAGAAGGTCGGCTCGGCGCCCTCGCTGCGGACCCTGGCGGCCGTCCGCATGCCCTCGCGGATGATGTTCGAGTTGAAGGCACCGGCCAGACCGCGATCGCCGGTGACGAGGACGATCCCGACCCGCTTCACGTCCTCGCGCTCGACCATGACCGGGACGCGGGGGATGCCCCCGGCGCGCTCGGAGGCCTGGCGGGTCAGCTTGCGCATCCCCTCCGCGTAGGGCCGCAGGTGATCGATCCGCTGTTCGGCCCGGCGCAGGCGCGCCGCAGCGACCATCTCCATCGCCCGCGTGATCTTGTTGATGTTCTTGATCGACGCAATGCGATTCTTGACTTCCTTCTGGCTGGCCATGACGAAACCCGGGGCGCAACTACGCCGGGGTGGCCTCCTTGGAGTCCTCGGACGCGGTGCGAGCAGGAGCGTCGCGCTCCTCGATGACTTGACCCGGTCGGACTCGCCGGCCTCGAGCGGGTCGCCGTGCTCGTCGAAGTCGGGGCCGAAGTCGTCGACGAAGTCGGCGATCGCCTTGCCCAGCTCCTCCTCGTCGGCCTCCTCGAGCTTGCCGCTGTCTTCGATCCGCTTCAGCAGCTCGGCCTTCTCGGAGTGCAGGCGCACCCGCAGGTCGGCGAGGAACTCGCCGACGCGCTCGACTTTGATGCGGTCGAGGTAGCCGCCGGTGCCCGAGTAGATCGAGGCGACCTGGTCGCCGACGCTGAGCGGCTCGCGCTCTTTCTGTTTGAGCAGCTCGACCAGCCGTTCGCCGCGGGTCAGCGCTTTCTGCGTCTCCGCGTCGAGCTCGGAGCCGAACTGGGCGAAGGCCTCGAGGTCGCGGTACTGGGAGAGGTCGAGGCGCAGTTTCCCGGCGACCTTCTTCATCGCCTTCGTCTGCGCGTTGCCGCCGACTCGGGAGACCGAGATGCCGACGTTGATCGCCGGCCGCACGCCGGAGAAGAAGAGATCGGACTCGAGGAAGATCTGACCGTCGGTGATCGAGATCACGTTGGTCGGGATGTAGGCGGAGACGTCGGAGGCCTGGGTCTCGATGATCGGCAGCGCCGTCAGCGAGCCGCCGCCGAGCTCGTCGTTCAGTTTCACCGCCCGCTCCAGGAGGCGCGAGTGCAGGTAGAAGACGTCGCCCGGGTAGGCCTCGCGACCCGGCGGGCGCCGCAGCAGCAGCGACATCTGGCGGTAGGCGGAGGCGTGTTTGGTGAGGTCGTCGTAGACGCAGAGCGCGGCTTTGCCGTTGTAGAGGAAGTGCTCGCCCATCGCGCAACCGGCGTACGGCGCGATGTACTTGATCGGCGCCGCCTCGTCGGCGGGGGCGGCGACGATGATCGTGTTCTCCATCGCCCCGTTCTCCTCCAGCGTCTCCTTCAGCTGGACGACGGTGGACATCCGCTGCCCGATCGCGACGTAGATGCAGATCAGGTCCTTGTCCTTGTTGTTGATGATCGTGTCGATCGCGATCGCGGTCTTGCCGGTCTGGCGGTCGCCGATGATCAGCTCGCGCTGGCCGCGGCCGATCGGGATCATCCCGTCGATCGACATCAGGCCGGTCTGGACCGGTTCCTCGACCGGCTGGCGCTCGACCACGCCGGGCGCTTTGAACTCGGCCGGGCGGGTCTCGGTGGTGGCGACCTCGCCGCGGTTGTCGAGCGGGCGGCCGAGCGGGTCGACCATGCGGCCGAGCAGCTCGGGGCCGACCGGGATCTCGAGCAGGTGGCCGGTGCGCTTGACCGTGTCGCCCTCGACGATCTTTTCCCACTCGCCGAACAGCACGGCGCCGACGTTGTCGGACTCGAGGTTGAGGGCGAGCCCGGTGACGCCGTGCGGCAGGTCGAGCATCTCCAACGCCATCACGTTGTCGAGGCCGTGGATGCGGGCGATCCCGTCCGCGACCGAGAGGACGGTGCCCACCTCGGTGAGGTCGGCGGAATCGGTCTCCAACCCCTCGATCCGCTCCCGCAGAATGCTTGCGATCTCGTCTGGCTTGATCTCCATCGGGTGCTCAGCTCCTCCTTACGCCGCGGTCGCGACGGTCTTTCGAAGTTTCTCCAGGCGACTGCGGATGCTCGCGTCCAGGACCATGTTGCCGACCTGCAGGACGATGCCGCCGAGGATGTCGTCGTCGACCCGGCTCGACAGCTCGACCTGCTCGCCGGTCTGGCGTTCGACCTCTTCGCCGATCCTCTGGACGACGGCGGCGTCGAGGTCGACGGCGCTGACTACGGTGACGTCGAGGCGGCGGTTCTCCTTCTTCCAGAGCTCGTCGAACTCGCGGCGGATGCGGAAGATCTCCGGCATCCGGTGCTTCTCGATCAGCAGCTCGAGGAAATTCGTCAGCTCCGGCTCGGCGCCGGAGATCGCCCGTCCCAGCCCCTCCCGCTTGTCGGCGGAGGAGAGGTAGGGGCTGAACAGGAAGACCTGCAGCTCCTGGTTGCCGTCGACCGCGTCGGCGAACTGGGCCAGCTGCGACTGCAGCGAGTCGAGCTTGCCCCTGTCCTTGCCGGCCTCGAAGAGGGCGTCGGCGTATACGCGGGCGGCCTCGGGCATCTAGTTCTTCTCCGCTCCCGAGAGCGACGAGAAGTCGACCTCGGCGAGGGCCTCCTCGACGAGCCGCTTCTGGTCCTCGCCGGTGAGGCTTTTGCGGGTGACCTTCTCGGTCGCCAGCACGGTCAGGTCGGCGACCTCGCCGCGGATCTGCTCCAGCGAGCGCCGGGTCTCGGCTTCGATGTCCCGCTTCGCCTGCGCGACCAGCTCCTCGCGTTTCTCGCGGCCGGCGGTGGTCGCCTCGGCCTCGGCCGTCTCGGCCGCTTTGCGGGCGCGGGCCATGATGTCGTCGGCCTGCTCCCGCGCCTCGGCCAGGCGGCCGCGGTACTCGGCCAGCAGCTCGTCGGATTCCTTGCGCTGACGCTCGGCCGTGTCGAGCGACTCGGCGATCGTCTTCGCCCGCCGGTCCAGGGCCTCCTGGATTTTCGGGAAGGCGAGCTTGCTGAGCACCCACATCGTGAACAGGAAGAGGACCAGGGTCCAGATCATCAGACCCAGGCCCGGCGAGACGAGGAAGCTGCCACCGCCTTCCTCGCCCGCCTTCTCCGCCGCCAGCGGGAGCGCGCCTATGTAGCCGAGCAGCTCCATGCGCCTAGAGGAAGAAGGCGATCAGGCCGAAGATGAACGTGTAGAAGGCCACGGCCTCGGTCAGGGCGAAGCCGAGCCAGCGGATGCTCTGGAGCTCGTCTTTCATCTCGGGCTGGCGGGCGACCGACTCGATCTCCTTGCCGAAGATGAAGCCGATGCCGATGCCGGCGCCGATCGAGCCCAGACCGGCACCGACGCCGAGGGCGATAGCCTTGCCGGCGGCTTCGACGCCTTCGTCCGAGACGGCGGCGATTACGGGGGACAGATCCATGAAAAGCGCTCCTTTTCTAATGACTGGCGGAGGTGGCTCCGCCGAGATAGATGGCAGTGAGAGTCGAGAAGATAAATGCCTGCAGCGTTGCGATCAGCCCGACCTCGAGGATGAAGAAGAAGAAGGCGAGCGGGAAGGTCAGGGCTCCGAGCGCGGCGATCCCGAGCAGCACCGCCAGCCCGCCGCCCATGAAGAGCAGCAGCAGGTGGCCGGCGAGGATGTTGGCGAAGAGCCGGACGGAGAGGGAGATCAGGCGGGCGAAGTGGGAGATCGCCTCGATGATGAAGATGAAGCCCTTGGCGGCCGGGTTCATGTCCTCGAGGCCCGGCGGCAGCCAGCTGGCGAGGTACTTGAAGAGGCCCTTGGCCCGGATCCCTTCGACGTGGTAGGAGACCCAGACGACCAGGGTCAGGACCAGCGGGATCGAGAGGTTGGCGGTGGCGGCGTAGATCGCGAAGGAGGGGATTTCGGCGCCGAAGACGTTGACCGTGTGCTCGGTGTTGGTCGGCAGCGGGATGAAGCCGATCATGTTCGAGAACCAGATCCAGAAGAAGAGCGCGGCCAGGAAGGGGAACCAGCGGCTGGCCATCTTCGGCTCGAGGTTGCCGCCCGTGATCGTGTTCTTGGTCATGTCGTAGGCGACCTCCATCGCGGTCTGCACCCGGTTCGGCTTCTGGTGCATCCGGCTCGAGATCCAGACCATCGTCCCGATCGTCAGGGCGCTGGCGAGGACGAGGTAGAGGACCGCCTTGTTGATGCTGAGGTCGATGCCGGCGAGGTGGATCGAGATCCACGGTTCGAGCTTGAACTCGTTCTGCGGCTGGAAGTCTTCGTTTTTGCCGGAGCTGCCGAAGATCAGCACCATCAGGATCGCGATCCCGAGGTAGACGCCGAGGCCGATGAAGACCTTGGCTTTGGTGCTGAGCCCGGACTTGGCCGGGGCCTCGGTGGTCGGCTGGCGCTCGGCGCTCATGCCACTCCCTGCCCCTCGGGCTCTTCGCCGAAGAGGTGGGCGAAGCCCTGGGCGGCGAAGGAGACGGTGAAGAGGACGAGGACGAGGACGGCGGCGCTGAGGCCCGCTTCGCGCTCGGCCAGGCCGACCAGGAGGACCGCGGTCGCCATCAGCCAGACGCGGCCGAGCGTGGTCGCGGCGACGATCCCCATCGCCTTCTGGCGGTTGCCGGCGACGAGCTCTGCCTGAGCGCGGCGGCCGGCGAGCGTCTGGATGCCGCGCTGGGCGAGCCAGGCGGCGGCGGCGACGGCGTAGCCGAGCAGGGGCAGCCCGCCCAGCAGAAAGACTGCGAGAGCGACGGCCAGCAGCAGTAGGTCGACGTACTTGGGAGGAGACATAAAATCGAGGCCCGGCTCGGGCGAGCGGGCGGACTCGGCGACTATATCCGAATGGTCCCGGGAATGGCTTTGTGAAGCCACTTCGTGAGGGTTGCCACTACCCCGGAGGCGGCGTCCAGATCGATCGCCTCGAATTCCCCGGTCTCCGGGATTGATGCGGCCGCGGCGCAGCTTGAGGATCTCCAGCACGTAGACGAGGTAGACGCTGGCGGCCAGCGCCAGCAGGATCAGGAGCCCCATCACCAGCGGTCCAGAAGAGGTCGAAGTGGCCGTGGTTGTCGCTGTAGGGGACGAAGCGCAGGGCCAGGGCGAGGGCCGCCATCACCAGCGTCCAGGCGTAGAGGTAGGCGACCGTGCGGCGCTGGGAGAAGCCGATGTTGGCCATGCGGTGGTGGAAGTGCCAGCTGTCGGCCTGGTAGATCGGCTGCCGGTATTTGAGCCGCTTGGCGACGACGAAGCCGGTGTCGAGGATCGGCACCGCGAGCACGATCAGGGGGAAGGCGAGGGCGATCACGGCGTTCGTCTTCAGCGCTCCCTGGACCGAGGCGGTGGCGAGCAGGTAGCCGAGCAGGTTGGAGCCGGTGTCGCCCATGAAGCTGGAGGCGGGCGGGAAGCCGTGGCGGAGGAAGCCGAGCGCGGCGCCGGCGGTGAGCGCGGCGAGGACGCCGGCGGCGTTGCGTTCGAGCGAGAGCGCGATCGCCGCCAGGGTGATCGCGGCGATCGTGCAGACGCCGGCGGCGAGGCCGTCGACGCCGTCGAGGAAGTTGATGACGTTGACGACGGCGACGATCCCGAGCACGGTCAGCGGGTAGGCGAGCCAGCCCAGTTCGAAGCCGCCGACGAAGGGCAGGGTCAGGTTGTCGACCCGGACCCCGGCGGCAACCGGGATCGAGGCGGCGGCGACCTGGCCGACCAGCTTCGGGAAGGCGGAGAGGCCGCGGACGTCGTCGACGACGCCGACCGCGGCGATCGCCACGGCGCCGAGCAGGATCGAGCGGCTCTCGCCTTCGCCGGGCAGCCAGATCCAGCCGGCGACCTCGACCGCGACCAGGATCGCCAGCCCGGAGAGGCGCGGCATCGGCTTGTCGTGCAGGCCGCGCGGCTTCGGCTGGTCGATCGCCCCGACCCGGAAGGCGAGCCGCTCGGCGTAGGGGACCAGCAGCCAGGCGATGGCCGCGGCCAGGAGGAAGGCGAAGACGGCGTCGGTGGTCGTCACGTCCATTGGGCTCTTTGCCCCTGACGGAGAGCGGGCCGGATCAGGCTACTTGAGCTCCGCGACGGCGCCGAGCGCCCCCTCGACCAGCGGTGCGGCGTCGCGCGGGTGGAGGACCCCGACCGGCGAATCGCGCTTGCGCAGCTGCAGCGCCGCCGGGTCGGCGAGGACCTGGAGGCGGCCGTCGGCGATCAGCGCCTCGTCGACGCCGCCCATGCGGCCGCTGAAGGTGGTGAAGACGGGCGTGCCCAGGGCGACCGCCTCGCGGTTCATCGTCCCCCCCGCGCTGACCACGAGGTCGGCGTAGGCGATCAGGCTCTGGGCGTCGATCGCCCGCTCGGGCACGATCAGGTTGGCGGCGCCGAGGGCGCGGACCGCCTCGCCCTGGGCGCCGGTGCGGGGGATGACCACGGCCTGGGCCTCGCTGCGCCGCGAGCCGGTCGATCGTCGCCCCGTAGAGGTCGTTGCGGGCGTGGTACTCGGAGGTCTCCGGCGGCGGCCGCACCACCACCAGCACCTTCTCGCGGTCGAGCCCGAGCTCGTCGAGCACCGCCGGGTCGGGCTCGAAGCCGGCCAGGTAGTACTCCTCCTTCAGCCCCGGATAGCGGACCAGCTTCTCGCCCTTGGCCCCGAGCTTGGCCAGCCGCTCGAGCGGGATCGTGTCCGGGGCCAGCACCCGCCGCGCGAGCCGGAAGGCGATCTGCCGCTGCAGCTGCGCGAACTCGTAGTCCTGCATCTGCACCGAGGGAACCCGGTAGGCGGCGGAGACGACCGCGAGGTCGACCGAGCCGTGGCCGATCGCCAGGTCCGGCCGCCGCTCCCAGACCAGCCTGGCCAGCCGCGCCGAGCGCCCCCCGAGCGCCCGCACCTTGCCGAGCTTCGAGGCGCCCCCGTGCTCGCCGACCACGGTGTACGGCATCCCCAGCCGCTCGAGGATCCCCACCGTCTGCCCGTACTCGCGCGCGGTGATGAAGACCTCGTGCCCCTGCGCTTCCAGCCGCTCGATGATCGGCCGCAGCACCAGCGGATGCGCGGCGGCGGTGCAATCGACCCAGACGAGCATCGGGCGACCCTAGCTATCGTCGAAGTCGCTCAGGCGGCGATCGGCGAGAGCTGCGGGTACAGCGGGTGGCGGTCCATCAGGGCGGCGGTGCGGGCTGAGAGCGAGTCCTTCTCGGCCTCGAAGTCGCCGCCGAGCGCGGTCGCGATGACGGCGGCGATCTCCTTCATCTCCTCCTCGCCCATGCCCCGGGTGGTCAGCGCCGGGGTGCCGATGCGCAGGCCGGAGGGGTTCATCGGCGGCCGCTCGTCGAAGGGGATCGCGTTGCGGTTGACGGTGATCCCGACCGCCTCGAGGCGGTCCTCGGCGGTCTGGCCGTCGAGCCCGGTCGGGGTCAGGTCGACGAGGACGAGGTGGACGTCGGTGCCGCCGGTGAGGACGGGGATGCCGTCGGCTTCCAGGCCGGCGGCGAAGGCGCGGGCGTTGGCGATCGTCTGCCGCTGGCGCGCGGCGAACTGCTCGCTGGCGGCGATCTTCAGCGCCACCGCCTTGGCGGCGACCGTGTGCATCAGCGGTCCGCCCTGCTGGCCGGGGAAGATCGCCTTGTCGATCGCTTTGGCGTGCTCCTCGCGGCAGAGGATCATGCCGCTGCGGGGCCCGCAGAGGGTCTTGTGGATCGTCGTCGTGACGACGTCGGCGTGCGGAACCGGGTTCGGGTGCTCGCCGGCGGCGACGAGCCCGGCGAAGTGGGCCATGTCGACCATCAGCTTGGCGCCGACCGAGTCGGCGATCTCGCGGAAGGCGGCGAAGTCGAGCTGGCGCGGGTAGGCGGACCAGCCGGCGACGATCAGGGCCGGCTTGTGCTCGTCGGCGAGCCGCGCGACCTCGTCCATGTCGACCAGCATGTCCTCGCGGCGGACGTGGTAGGGGACCGGGTTGTAGAGCTTGCCGGAGACGTTGATCTTCATCCCGTGGCTGAGGTGGCCGCCGTGGTCGAGGGCGAGGCCGAGGAAGGTGTCGCCCGGTTCGAGCAGCGCCATGTAGGCGGCGTTGTTGGCCTGGGCGCCGGCGTGGGCCTGGACGTTGGCGTGCTCGGCGCCGAACAGCTCCTTGGCCCGCTCGATCGCCAGTTCCTCGGCGACGTCGACCTCCTCGCAGCCGCCGTAGTAGCGGCGGCCGGGGTAGCCCTCGGCGTACTTGTTGGTCAGCACCGAGCCGACCGCGTCGAGCACCGCCTGGGGCACGAAGTTCTCCGAGGCGATCATCTCCAGGGTGCGCTGCTGGCGGCGCAGCTCGCCGTCGAGGACGGCGGCGATCTCGGGGTCGACCTCGGCCAGCGGGGCGGTCTGGAAGTTGTCGGGCAGATCGCTCACGGGCCAGCGACCATAGCAACGCCCGGAGATAGTCTGGGCCGGGTGAGAGTTCGCCTTTCCGCCGCCGCGCTCGCCATCGCCGCGGCGCTGTTCGTTCCCACCGCAGCCATCGCCGCGGAGAACCCCTGCGCCGGCCCCGAAGCCGCCAGCCTGCTCTGCCCCAACCTGCGGATCGGGCCGCCGAGCGACCTCTACGTCCAACTCAGCGGCGGCCGCGTGCTGCTGCGGGCGACCAGCGACGTGCGCAGCCGCGGCCGCGGCCCGATGGAGGTGCGGGGCGAGCGCAACGGCTGGCGCTCGATGCGGACCAACCAGCGGATCTACCGCGCCGGCGGCGGCCACATCGACGTCGCGAGCGACGCCACCCTGCGCTTCACCGACGTCGGCGCCTACTTCGGCGGCTCCTACTGGAAGGTCCACCAGCTGGCCCGCTTCGAGCTGCGCCGGGTCGGTCCCAAGCGCCGGCTCGGCCGCGTCGTCCGCGCCAGCCCCAAGCTCAACTACTGCCTGCGCGACCTCGAGCGGACCCGGCCCGGCCGCCGCTCCCCCGCGAGCCGCCACTACCCCGGCTGCAACCAGAACCCGTACCAGGACCGGGTCACGCTCGGGACCTCGGTCGGCTGGTCGGACATCTACCCCGCCGACTACGACAAGCAGTGGATCGACGTCGCCGGCCTGCGCGGCTGCTTCGCCTTCGTGATGACGGTCGACCCCCAGCAGCTGCTGTTCGAGTCGAACGAGGACGACAACAGCTCCCAGCGCCTGGTCCGCCTGCCGTTCCGCGGCAACCGCGGCTGCTAGCCGAGGCCGACCGAGGCGAGGGCGCTGCTGAGGTCGCCGGGCGAGAGCGCGCCGTGGCGGAGGATCGTCCAGGCGCCGTCCTCCTCGATCGCGGCGATGTCGACGACGGTCGAGGGCAGGCCGGTCAGCTCGCCGCCGTCGATCGCCAGGTCGGCGCCGGCGACGATCGCCTCCGGGACGTCCTCGAAGCGCGCCGGCGCCGGCTCGCCGCTGAGGTTGGCCGAGGTCTGGAAGACCGGGCACATCGCCCCGGCCAGCGGGCCGGCGAGGAGGCGGACGCCGAGGCGCTCGGCGGTCCTCGCGGCAGGCGAGCGGATAGCGGTGGCCGGGGTTGGCGACGACCAGCGTCACCGGCCCCGGCAGCAGGGCGCTGACCGCGGCCGCGGTGCGCGGGCCCGAGCCCGGCGACCAGCTCGCGCATCGCCAGCGGCGAGAAGTACATGACCGCCGAGGGCTTGCCGTCGTCGCGGCCCTTGAGCCGGTGGATCCGGGCGATCGCGCCGGCGTCGAGCGGGTCGCAGGCGAGCCCGTAGAGGCCGTCGGCGGGGAAGACCGCGACGCCGCCGCCGGCGATGCAGCGTTCCAGCGCGGCGCGCGCCGCCTGGGCGCCGCCGCTCTCGAGCTTGACGATCTCGGTTGCGCCGGTTCCGCTCATCGCTCCCCCACCACCACCCGCTCGATCCCCGCCAGGTCGCGCCGGGTCTCGAGCGCCGCGAAACCCGCGTCCGCCATCAGCCCCCGCACCGCGTCCGCCTGTCCCTCCCCCACCTCGACCGCGAGTGCGGCAGTCCTTTGGCCCGCCATGCCACCCAAAGGACTGCCGCAACTGGAGAGCAGGAAGCGGTAGGCGTCGAGGCCGTCGGCGCCGGCGAGCAGGGCCTCGCGCGGCTCCCACTGCGTCACCTCGGGCTGCAGCGAGGACCAGGCCGTCTCGTCCACGTAGGGCAGGTTGGCGAGAACGAGGTCGAACGTCTCCCCGTCCGGGCATCGTGCCGGCGAGGAAGCGGACGCGGTCGGCGAGGCCGAGGCGCTCGGCGTTGGCGCGGGCGACCGCCAGCGCCGCCGGCGAGGTGTCGGTGGCGGTCACCTCGCAGCCGGGCAGCTCGTCGGCGACGGCCAGGGCGATCGCGCCGGAGCCGGTGCCGACGTCGAGCAGCGTCGCCGGCTCGCGCTCGAGCGCGATTTCGACCAGCAGCTCGGTCTCCGGCCGCGGGATCAGGACCCGGCGGTCGACCGCGAGCTCGATCCGGCGGAAGCCCTTGCGGCCGACGATGTAGGCGACCGGCTCGCGCCGCAGCCGCCGCCGCACCATCTCCCCGAACAGCCGCGAGGCCGCCGGCGCCAGCTCGATCGTCGGATCGGAGACAAGCGCCGCCCGACCGTCACCAGTCGCCTCGGCGAGCAGCACTTCGGCGTCGAGTCGGGGGTCCTCGATCCCAGCCGCACGCAAACCATCCGTGGCCGCATCCAAAGCCTGTTTAGCGCTACTGGCGTGCATGACCAAGGAGATCAAGGACGCAGGGAGCGAAGTGTGCTCTGCACACGAGCGACCGAGGACACCGATATCCGCCGGTCATGCGCGTCAGCCCACGGCGGCAGCTTGCAGCCTCTGCCGCTTCTCCTCGGCCGCCAGAGCGTCGGTGAACTCTCCGAGCTCGCCGCCGAGCACGCCTTCGAGGTTGTGCGAGGTGTGCTTGATCCGGTGGTCGGTGACCCGGCCCTGGGGGAAGTTGTAGGTGCGGACCTTCTCGGAGCGCTCGCCGCTGCCGACCTGGGCCTTGCGCTCGGAGGCGATCTTCGCCTGCTGCTCGGCCAGCTCGCGCTCGTACAGCCGCGCCCGCAGCACCCGCATCGCCCGGTCCTTGTTCTGCAGCTGCGACTTCTCGTCCTGCATCGAGACCACGATCCCGGTCGGTTTGTGGGTGATCCGCACCGCCGAGTCGGTCGTGTTGACCGACTGCCCGCCCGGGCCGGAGGAGCGGTAGACGTCGATCTGGAGGTCGTTCTGGTCGACCTCGACCTCGACCTCCTCGGCCTCCGGCAGCACCGCGATCGTCGCCGTCGAGGTGTGGATGCGGCCCTGGGACTCGGTCTCCGGCACCCGCTGCACGCGGTGGGTGCCGCCCTCGAACTTGAAGACCGAGTAGGCGCCGTCGCCCTTGACCGCGAAGGTGACGTCCTTGAAGCCGCCCATCTCCGAGACCGACTGCGAGAGGATCTCGGTCGAGAAGCCGCGCTCCTCGGCGTAGCGGGTCAGCATCTTGTAGAGGTCGCCGGCGAACAGCGCCGCCTCGTCGCCGCCGGTGCCGGCGCGGATCTCGACGATCACGTTCTTGTCGTCGTTGGGGTCGCGCTCGACCATCGCCAGGCGGATCTCCTCTTCCAGCTCCGCCAGCCGCGCCGGCGCCTCGTCGACGACCTTGCGCATTTCCTCGTCCTCGCCCTCCTCGAGCAGCTCGCGCGCCCCTTCGAGGTCGTCGTGCAGGGTCGCGTACTCGACCGCCAGCTCGCGCGCCGGCTCGCAGCTCGCGGTACTCGCGGCCGACCTCGGCGTAGCGCTCGCGGTCGCCGATCACCGCGGGGTCGGACATCTGCGCCTCGAGCTCGGCGAAGCGCGCCTGGATCTGCTCGACCAGCTGCTCGATCATCGCGGTCAACCCTAGAAGCGGCGAGGCCGCTAGGCGACGATCTCGATGTGCTGCTGACGCGCCGCTTCCTCGGGGTCCTCCCGGGCCAGGACCGCGTTCAGCGAGGCGATCGCCACCGCCAGCTGCTCTTCGTCGGGCTCGCGGGTGGTCAGGTTCTGCAGCATCAGGCCCGGCCACATCACCGCCCGCACCCAGCGTTTGCGGCGGTTCTTGCCGGCCCACTTGATCACCTCGTAGGAGAGGCCGGCGATCAGCGGGATGCCGAGGATCCGCGAGAGCACCAGCCAGTACCAGGCGGGCAGGCCGATCGGGGCGAAGACGAAGATCGCCAGCACCATCACGATCAGCAGGAAGCTGGTGCCGCAGCGCGGGTGCAGGCGCGAGTAGAGCTTCGCCCGCGCGGGGATCAGCTCGTCTTCGGCCTCGTAACAGGAGATCGTCTTGTGCTCGGCGCCGTGGTACTCGAAGACGCGCCGCAGGTCGGGCATTTTGCTGATCGCGACGATGTAGCCGATGAAGATCGCCGTGCGCAGGATCCCCTCGACCAGCCAGAAGAGGAAGGGGCGAGCCGAGCTGGTCCTTGATCAGGCTGGTCAGCCCGACCGGGACGACGAAGAAGAGGCCGATCGAGAGCAGCAGCGAGAAGACGATCGTCAGGCCCCAGACCCAGCCGCCGATCTCCTCTTTCTCGCCCTCCTCGTCCTCCTCCATCTGCGCGTTGGCGGAGATCGCCAGCGCTTTGAAGCCGATCTTCATCGACTCGCCGAGGGCGACGACGCCGCGGATGACCGGCAGCCGCCAGATCCGGTGCCGCTGGGCCCAGGGGACGAGCGGCTCGGACTCGACCTCGATCGGGCCCTCGGGGGTGCGGACGGCGACGGCCCAGACCGAGATGCCGCGCATCATCACTCCCTCGAGCACCGCCTGGCCGCCGACCGGCGCGTCGCGTTTGGCGACCAGGGCGCCGTCGGGCATGCGCAGCGGGTCCCCCCATTGGTCGAGGAGGAGGTCGGGGATGCCTGTGCCGAGCCCACCGGCGGGCTCACGGGCTACTTCCCGGCCCTGTGCTTGGCGGCGCGGCGCTGGAAGCGCTCGACGCGGCCACCGGTGTCGACCAGCTTCTGCTTGCCCGTGTAGAAGGGGTGGCACTCGGAGCAGAGCTCTACATGCAGGTCGTCCTTGGTCGACCGCGTGTAGAACTGGTTGCCGCACGAGCAGTGCACGTTGGCAAGCGTGTAATCGGGGTGGATTCCTGCCTTCATCGTTCTCCCAGTCTAGAGAAGTGGTCAAGTCTGCCGATACTCCTATGTGGAAGCAACGAGCCGGCCGCGACAACTGAGTGGATTTGGGGCGCTGCGCCTGGCAATAGGCGTCGTCCTCTTCGGCGGCGCGCTGCTCGTCGCCCTGCACGACTGGCTCGGGATCGGCGACTCGAGCCTCACCGACTTCGTCAATGGACCTCTGTACGACGCCGTGGTCCTCAGCGCCGGCCTCGCCTGCCTGCTCAAAGCCCGCGGCGCCGGGCGCGAGCGCGGCGCCTGGCTCGCCCTGGCGGCGGCGGTGCTCTGCTGGGGCGCCTCGGAGGTCTACTGGACCGCGGTCCTCGCCAACGATCCCTCGCCCCCGTACCCCTCTCCCGCCGACGTCGGCTACCTCGCCTTCTACCCCCTGGCCGCCTACGGGGTCGTCCTCCTGGTCCGCGCCCGGGCCCGCGAGCTGGACTGGCGGCTGTGGATGGACGGGCTGATCGCCGCCCTCGGCACGGCTGCCCTGGGGGCGGCGATGATCTTCGAGTTCGTCGCCGACCGGACCAGCGGCACCCCGGTCCAGGTCGTGACCACGCTCGCCTACCCGATCGGCGACATCGTGATGCTGGCGCTCGTCGTCGGCGTCGTCGCCCTGACCCGCTGGCGGCCGGGCCGGACCTGGTCGCTGCTGCTCGCCGGCCTCGCCGCCCTGGTCGTCGCCGACGTCGCCTACACCCTGCAGTCGACCGACGCCAGCCTGCCGAGCGGCGACTGGATCGAACCGATCTACCTGCTCGCCGCCGCCTGCATCGGCGCCGAGGCCTGGCAGAGCCGGGCCGACACGATCCAGCCGATGGCCCGCTTCGACGGCTGGCGCGAGCTGATGGTCCCGGCCTTCTTCGCGGCGGTGATGATCGCCCTCTTCGCGATGCAGTACTTCAGCCACGCCAGCGCCCTGACGACCATGCTCTGGGCGGCGACGCTGATCGCCGTGATCGCCCGGCTCGGCATCAGCGTGCGCGAGAACAAGCGGCTGCTGGAGCAGGTGCGGACGGACCACCTGACCGGGCTCGGCAACCAGGGCCGGCTGCAGGTCGACCTCGCGGCGCGCTGCCTGCGGGCGCGGCGAGGAGCCGCTGACGCTGCTGCTGCTCGACCTCAACGGCTTCAAGCGCTTCAACGACACTTTCGGCCATCCCGGCCGGCGACGCGATGCTGGAGCGCCTGGGCTCGCAGCTGACGAGGCCCTGGGTGCCGACGGCGACGCCTACCGGATCGGCGGCGACGAGTTCGCGGTCCTGACCGCCGGCGACGGTGGCCGCAACGGCCCCGTCGTCAAGCGGGCGGCGGAAGCGCTGACCGCGAGCGGCACCGGCTTCGAGCTCAACGCGGCCTGGGGCGCGGTGACGATCCCCGCTGAAGCGGATGCGCCGGCCGCCGCGATGCAGCTCGCCGACGTGCGCATGTACGCGCAGAAGGAGTCGCGGCGCCTCGCTCACGACGACGCGATCGCGATCGCGGGCGCCGACGTCTCGGTGCGGCTAGGCGCGGCCCGAGACCGCGAAGCTCTCGAGCACGGCCAGTAGGACGGAGGTCACCTCGGCCCGGGCGGTCGGGTCGTCGCTGCGGGCGACCAGCATCGCCGCCTCGTCGAGCGCGCCCAGCAGCAGGTGGGCCATCGGCTTGACCGGCAGCGTCGCGGATCTCCCCCGCTTCGATCGCCGCCGCCAGGCTCGCCTCGATCAGGCCGAGGCCATTGGCGGCGCCGATCTCGCGCCAGCGGTCCCAGCCGAGCACCGCGGGCGCGTCGTGCAGGGCGATCTGGCGCAGCTCGGGCTCGGCGCACTCGTCGAGGAAGGCCTCGACCCCGGCCTTCATCGCCGCCAGCGGGCTGTGCAGCTCGGAGCCGAGGACGATCCGGGCGACCCGCTCGGTCGATTCCGCCTCGAGCTGCTCGTAGGCGGCGTCGAGCAGTCCGGCCTTGCCGCCGAAGTGGTGGTAGAGGGCGCCGCGGGTGACCCCGGCGGCGCGGACGATCTCCTCGGTGCCGACGGCCTCGTAGCCGCGCTCGGTGAAGAGCCGGCGGGCGGCGGCGATCAAGGCGCCGCGCGTCGCCTCGGCCCGCTCTGCCTGCGTACGACGGCCTCGCTCAGAACCCGAGGATCCCTCTCGGGGATCCTCGGAATGTTCCTTGTCTGGATTTACATCCATGCTGTATGTATGTTACCGAGGACCACGACAGGAGGATGAAAGATGACGACCGAGACGGATCAACGTAAAGAGATCGACCTGCCGGCGGGACGCATCCGCTACCGCGAGGCCGGCGCCGGCAAGCCGATCGTCTTCGTCCACGGCTACCTGGTCGACGGCCGGCTCTGGGACGGCGTCGTCGACCGCCTCTCCGACCGCTACCGCTGCATCGCTCCGGACTGGCCGATCGGCGCCCAGCAGATCGCGATGAGACCCGATGCCGACCTCACCCCTCCCGGCGTCGCGGCGACCATCGCCTCCTTCCTCGAGGCGCTCGACCTCGAGGACGTGACGATCGTCGGCAACGACTCCGGCGGCGCGATGTCCCAGGTGCTCGTCACCCGCCACCCCGAGCGGATCGGCCGGCTCGTGCTGACCAACTGCGACACCCACGAGAACTTCCCGCCGGGGATCTTCAAGGCGATGCCGCCGCTGGCGAAGCTGCCCGGCGGGATGACCCTGCTCTCGCTTCCGTTCCGCTCCGGCGCGGTCGCCCGGGCCGCCTTCAAGCCGTTCACGCGGAAGCCGATCCCGGCGGAGCTGATCGCGTCCTGGATGAGCCCGGGGCTGAACGACGGCGGCGTCCGCCACGACCTCAAGAAGGTGACCGTGGGGATGAACAAGCGCTACACGCTCGCGGCCGCCGCGAGGCTGCGCGGCTCGCGGCTGCCGATCCTCCTCGCCTGGGCCCCGGGCGACAGGCTCTTCCCGCTCTCCTACGCCGAACGACTGGCGGCCGAGGCCGGCAACGCGCGCATCGTCGAGATCCCCGATGCCGGCACCTTCGTCCCGCTCGACCAGCCGCAGCGCCTGAGCGAGGAGATCGCCGAGTTCGTCGCCGGCACCTGAAAAGCGAACAGGCGTTCCCAGAAATTCGCAAAGTGCAGCTTTTTCGTCCGACCGGAAGGGGAATGTTCCTCAACCCCCTACCAGGAGGACGGAGAGCTAGTGGCCAAGCAGATCTTCGACCAGGCACGACCGAAGAGCACGATGGCGCAGCAACTCGACGAAGCCTTCGCCGGTTGCGATCAGTGGACCGTCGTCGCGGCGCCGTCGCGACGCAGCAGCATCGACTTCAGCCCCCGCGCCTCGAGCTCCTCGAGGATGATCGGCAGGGCAGCGGCGGTGCGGACCCAGGAGCCCGGCGCGCTGTAGTAGTCGGCGTCGTGCAGAAGGACGATGTCCCCGGCCCGCACGGTCGCGGTCGCCTTGCGCGCGATCGAGCCCGCGGTGGCGCGGCGCGTCCAGTCCCGCCCCCACTGCGACCACAGCACCGGCCGCCAGCCGCGGCTTCGCACCGCCGCGTAGCCCGGCGCGCGCTGAAGATCCCGTAGGGCGGCCGGTAGTCGGCGATCGCCTGGCCGCTCGCCTCCTCGATCGCCGCCTTGGCGCGGTCGGCGTCGTCGAGCAGCTGGCGCGGGGTCAGCCGCAGCTGGTTGCGGTGGCGGTGGCAGTGCAGCTCGACCCGGTGGCCGGCGGCGACGATCTCGGCCGCCAGCGCCGGCCGCTGCTCGACCTGCTCGCCGGCGAGGAAGAAGGTCGCCGACCGCGCCGGCCTCGCGCAGGGTCTCCAGCACCGCCGGCGTGCCCTGCGGGTGCGGGCCGTCGTCGAAGGTGAGGGCGACGCCCTCCGTCCCCCTCCTGGCGCAGCACCACCGGCAGCGCCCCGCCGATCGCCGGCACCACCGGCGCCAGCGCCGGGCCGGCGTGGAGCGACGACGGTCGCGGCCGAGACCTGCCCCGGCGACCGCGCCGATCAAGGCGCGGTGGCTTCGCGGCTTCCTGCGTGACTGACCGTGGTTCGGCCGGACCAGCTTCGGCGCCGACCTGGCGCGTGTCGCTGTCCTTGCCGAGGTGGATGCGGCTGGTGACCGGCTTCGCGACCTTCAGCGGGCTCTCCCGCTGGACCAGGGAGACCATCAGGACGACCGCGATCACGGCGAGCGCGGCGGCGGCGACGACCCGCTCGGTGCGCAGGCGCCAGACCGGCTGCAGGCGCACCTGCGGCCGCACCGAGAGCGCCCGCGAGGCGATCGAGGGCAGCGAGGCGAAGGAGGAGTCCGGCGACTGGCGCTCTCTGGTGACGTGGCGCAGGACCGACTCCAGCTCGTGGTCGGAGCGGGCGACCTCGGCCAGGCCGAAGCGCTCGAAGGCGGCGTTGTTGGCGCGCAGGTGGCCGGCCGAGAAGCCGTAGGAGACGACCGGGCAGCCGCGGATGTGGGCCTCGAGCACGGTCAGCCCGGCGGTCGCGTGGATCATCGCGTCGGCGGCCGCCATCCAGTCGCTCATCTGCTCGGTGAAGCCGAGGACGCGGACCTGCTCGTTGTCGCCGAAGTCCTTCTCCAGCTTCTCGCGGGCGACGTCGTTGCGGCCGGTGATGCAGACGACGATGGTGTCGTCGCCGACCAGGGCCGAGCGGATCGCGCCCTCGAGGTCGCCGACCCCCCAGCCGCCGCCGGAGACGAGCACTACCCGGGCGTGGGCCGGCAGCTCGAGCGCCTCGCGGGCGTCGCGGCGGGTGCGCGGCATCAGGAACTCGCGCGAGATCGGCGGGCGCACCCACTCGACCGTGCCCGGCCCGACCAGCTTCTCGACCTCCTCGATCGACTCCGGATGGGTGACGTAGTGGAGGTCGACGCCGGGGTGGGCCCAGTAGCGCAGCCCGGCCAGGTCGGTGATCGCCGACTGCACCGGGATGTCGAGGCGCCGGTTCTCGCGCAGCATGCCCAGCACCGCGGTTACGCCCGGGTAGGTCGAGATGACCGTGTCCGGGTCGTGTTCGGCGATCAGCTTCAGCAGCCCGCGGCCGCCGACCAGGTAGCCGATGTGGTGGAAGAGCCAGCGCGCCGGGGCGAACTTGGTGATCAGCCAGTACTGGATGTCGAACAGCCACGGCATCCAGCGGAAGGTGACCTTGGAGCCGTTGCGCAGGACCGCGGCGCAGATCTTCCCCATCGCGTCGAGGCCGTTGGCGATCTCCACCTCGGCGCCGGGAACCTCTTCTTCGAGGTCGGCTTTGATGATCCGCGCCGGCAGGTCGTGGCCCTCGCCGATGTCGGCGGTCAGGACCAGAACCCGCGGCGGGCGCTCCTCGGCCCGGGCGGCGCCGGAGAGCAGCGCGCCGGCGGCGTGTTCGTTGCCGTTCAGCGAGGGCTGCTTGCCGGGGATCGGGTCGGGCGGGCGGGTCGTGTTGCGGACCCACTCGACGTACTTGCGCACGCCCTCTTTGAAGCTCGTTTCCGCTTTCCAGCCGAGCTCCTCGAGCGCGCGCTCGTTGGAGATCGCCTTGCCGGGGAAGTCGCCGGGTCGCGGTGGGGTGTGGGTGATCTCGCAGGTCTCGACGTTTTCCTGGACGCGCTCGGCGATTTCGAGGATCGTCACGACCTCGTCGCCGGAGAGGTTGTAGGTGCGCCCGGCGGCCTCGGGGGCGAGCGCCGCGACGATGCCGTCGGCGAGGTCCTCGACGTAGATGAAGCTGCGGGTCGTGCTGCCGTCGCCGGCGATCGTCAGCGCCTTGCCTTCGAAGGAGAGGTCGGTGAATTTGGCGACGACGCCGGCGGCGCGGGCGCGCGGGCCGTAGGGGATGCCGAAGCGCAGGACGGTGCTCTCGAGGTCGTAGAGCTCGGCGTAGCCGGCGCAGTAGGTCTCGCCCGCGAGCTTGGTCGCGGTGTAGATGTGGCGCGGGGCCGGGATCGGCGTCTCCTCGTCGACGTCCTGCTCGACGCAGTCGCTGTAGACCCAGGTGGTCGAGCCGTAGACGACGCGGTCGACTTTGGCGCCGGCGGCGGCCTCGAGCACGTTGAGGGTGCCGCGGGTGTTGACCTCCTCGGCCAGGACCGGGTCGGCGAGGACGTGGCCGACGTCGGCGACGGCGGCGAGGTGGATGACCGCGTCGCAGTCGCGCATCGCCAGGTCGAGGTTGGCCGGGTCGGTGATCGAGCCGGTGAAGGTCTCGACCTCGAGCGGCGAGTGGTACGGGCGAGGCGCTGAGGTCGAAGATCCGCGGCGTCATCCCGCGATCGAGCAGGCGGTCGACCACGTGGGAGCCGATGAAGCCCCCGCCTCCGGTTACCAGGACCCTCATGCAAGCCTCCTTGTTTCAGTGCCGCCGCGCGGCTCTCGGGGCGGTAGTAGAGCGGCACGCACCAGTGGTTCTCGGCCACCCAGTCGGTGTTCGGCAGCTCGTCGGAGCGGCCCATGATGCGATGACAGGGCTGGTCGTAGACCTTGCCGGTGCTCTTCTCGAGCTCTTCGAAGACGATGTACTTGTAGTAGCCGGAGGTCATCCCCTCCGGCAGCTCCAGCCGGGCCGGGTGGACCGGGTCGAGGTGCTCGCGGGCGTACTCGTTCTTCCAGGCGACGATCTCCTCCATGCGCTCGGCCTGGACCAGCGCCAGGGCGGCGGTGAACTCGCTCATCCGGAAGTTGAGGCCGTCGACCTCGTGCTCGAACTTGCCGTAGTTGCGGAACTTGGCGGCGAACTCGATCAGCTCCTCGTTGCCGGAGACGAGCACGCCGCCCTCGCCGGTGGAGACGGTCTTGGTCGCGTAGAGCGAGTAGACGCCGGCGTCGCCGAAGCCGCCCGGCTTGCCGCCGTTCCAGTCGGCGCCGTGGGCGTGGGCGCAGTCCTCGAGCAGGAAGATCCCGTTCTCGCGGCAGTAGGCGGCGATGCGCTCGGCGTCGAAGGCGATGTGGCCGCCGATGTGGACGAGGATCGCGGCCCGCGGCTTGTGCTTCTCGGCCTTGCGCTCGAAGTCCTCGAAGGACATGCAGAGGTCCTCGCGGTTGCAGTCGACGAACTCGACCTCGGCGCCGGCGCCGATCGCGGCCAGCGGGGTCGCCATGAAGGTGTTGGAGGGGCAGAGCACGGTCTCGCCCTTGACGCCGGCGAACTCGAGCGCGGCGAGGGCGCCGCCGGCCCAGCTGGAGAGCCCCAGGCTCGGCAGCCCGTTCCACTCGCGCCCAGCGCTCCTCGAAGGCCTTCAGCTTGGCGCCCTCCGACCACTGCTCGGAATCGAGCACCTCGGTCCATAGCTCGAACAGGCGCGTGCGGTCGCGGTGGTCGAACCCGATCGCGAACTTGGTCGCGTCAGGCCGGGTGGTTTCTGCGGGGCCTACGATGGCTCCTTCAGGTGGTGTGGCTGGCTGTGCCCGGCGGGGAGTTGACTGGTTATTCGCCGAAGGCGGGCGCAAGGCTAGCAGCGAAACCGGACCAAATACCCAAAGGAGCCAAAGATCAGTCGTCCGCGTGCGCGGACTCGATCACGGCGCCGACCACCCGGGAACCCGCCAGCAGCGTGGTCCCGGCCAGGGCCACGGCCATGAAGGCGACCAGGGCGGCGCCGTCGAGCGGGGTCGTCGACCACTTCTCTTCGAAGATCAGCGGCGCCAGGATCACCGGCACCAGCACCTGCACCGCGAACATCACCGGCGCCACGTGCGTGGCCGGGCGCCGCTGCAGCGCGCTCATCTCGCTCAGCAGCGCCAGCCCCTCCGAGGCCAGCGCGGTGGCCAGCCAGCCCACCGCGACCAGCAGCGTCCCCGCCGCCAGCTCGTCGGTCAGCAGCTTGCTGGCGATCGCCGTCCAGGCGTAGCCGAAGCCGGCGCTGAGCACGGCCAGGATGCTCAGCGGCCGCGGCCCGGCCCGCGCAGCAGGTAGGGAGCGACGATCGGGATCGCGACCAGCCCCAGGGCGACCGCGATCGCCACCGTCCCGGCGTGGTCGGTGGTGCGGTCGGGCGCCGCCCAGGCGACCCCGGCGACGCCGGCGACGATCGCGCCGACGGCGAGGAACTCCCGCCGGCCCGGGGTCTCCCCCAGCTTCGTCGCCCCCAGCCACAGCAGCACGATCAGCCCGCTGACCAGGCACGGCTGCACCACGGTCAGCGGCGCCAGCAGCAGCGCCACGATCTCCAGCGGCCAGCCGAGCAGCCCCAGCGCCGTCGCCCCCAGCCACTTCGGGTTCCTGACCAGCTTCCCGATCAGCGAGACCCGCAGCGAGTGCTCGTGCGGCACGTCCCGCGCCTCCAGCGCCTGCAGCGCGATCGAGGTGTTGTAGAGGACCGAGGCCCCTATGGCCGCGAGGATTCCGAGGGCGAGCACGCGGCGACCATATCCATCGGGGGCGGAAGCTCAGCGGCGGGAGCGCTCGCCATAGGCGCCGAAGTGCATGATCACCAGGGCGCAACAAAAGGGACCGACCACGAGAGGAATCAACGCTCCCAGGCTGAGGACCTCGCCAGGCAGGCCCGCTGCGTGCATGGCGAGGATCGCAACCGTCTCGAAGAGCAGGCAACCGCTGACGATTAGCAAGAGTGCCTTGGTTCGCGTCACGAAGACACCGTACTAAAGATTGCAGACAAAACAACTACAAAGACACCAATTGCGCCTCCGGCCAAGCCCCCGACCACGGTCGCCTGCTGGATCTCACGATCTGGAGCATGATCCAATACCGAAGGGGCATGACCGACGAACCCACCCACCGCGATCATGCCCGCAACGACGCCGACGGCGGTGGCGAAATCGCTGGCTATCGAGGCGAGCGGGAACACCGCTCCAACGCTAGAACCTTCGGGCACAGAACTGGCGCGCAGATCGCCCCAGCTGTGTGTCAACAGCCCTACGTCTCTTGGTAGAGCGGCCCGTCGCCGCCCTCGGGCAGCGTCAGGCGGCCGCCCTTGGCGGTGATCGCGCCGCACTGGACGCAGTTGGAGGCGGTGACGTGGACGTCGACCGTGGCGGCGCCGCTCTCGAGCTGGTCCTCGGGGATCTCGTAGACCTGGGCCGGGCACATCGAGACCCAGGTCTGGGCGATCTCCTTGGGGCACGCGGGTCTGGATGCGGACGTGGTTGGGGGCGTCGTCGCGGGTCGCGTTGCCCGAGAGGAAGACCGAGTCGAGCTTGTTGAAGGTCAGCTCGTTGTCGGCCTTGACGTACATGTCGCCGGCCTTGCCGAGGTCCATCGCGTGCTCGGCGTCGTCCTCCTGGCTCCAGTGGCCGCCGGGGAAGTTGCCTTTGGTCACGGTCATCGCCGAGGCGATCGCGCCGCCGACGAAGAAGCCTTTGGAGAAGGGCTGGCGCATGTTGCGCGACTCGTAGATCTCCTTCTCGATCAGCGAGTTGTGGACCTTCTCGTCGTAGGCCTCGAAGTTGACCGAGTCGATGTCCTGCTTCAGGGTCTCGACGATCGTCTCGGCCGCGTACATGCCGGCGTGCATCGCGTAGTGGACACCCTTCAGGGTCGGCACGTTGACCATGCTGGCGGCGTCGCCGGCGATCATCATGCCGGGCACCGCGAGCCGCTTCGGCATCGAGAAGTAGCCGCCGGAGGGGATCGTCTTGGCGCCCCAGGCGACCCGCTTGCCGCCGTCGAGGATCTTCTTGATGAAGGGGTGGGTCTTCAGCAGCTGCAGCGCGTCGTGGCAGCTGAAGGTGGCGTCGGTGTAGTCGAGGCCGACGACGAGGCCGATGCAGATCTTGTCCTCGCCCATCGGGTAGATGAAGCTGCCGCCGAACTCGTTGTAGCGGGCGGCTTTGCGCAGCGGCCAGCCCATCGTGTGGATGACCCGGTCGAGCGGCTCCTTCACCTCCCAGACCTCTTTGACCCCGAGCTCCCAGCGCATCGGGTCGGCGCCATGGAGGTCGAAGTAGTCGTAGGCGGCGTAGCTGAGGTGGCCGACGGTGCCCTCGGCGAGCACGGTCGCCTTGGCGACGACGTCGGAGCCGGGCTCGAAGTTGCCGAGCTCTTCGCCGTCCTTGCCGCGGCCGCGGTCGCCGGAGCGCACGCCCCGACCACGCGATCTTCGACCAGGAGCTTGGTCGCGGCCGTCTCGGAGAGGATGTAGACGCCTGCTTCCTCGGCTTTGTCGGAGAGGAAGCGGCCCAGTTTGGAGACCGAGGTGACGTAGTTGCCGTGATTTTTGAAGTTCGGCGGCATCGGCTTCAACGGCAGGGCTTTCTTGGACGTCAGCATGTAGACCGCGTCCTTGGTCACCTCCTGGTAGACCGGCCACTCGTCCTTCGGCAGGTCGGGGAACAGCTCTTCCATCGCCGACGGGCGCATGTTGGCGCCAGAGAGCAGGTGGGCGCCGGCGACTTTGCCCTTCTCGATCACCGCGACCGGGACTTCGCCCAGCTTCTCGGTCAGCTCCGGCTCGTGCTCCAGCAGCTGCATGACTTTGTTGGCGCAGGCAAGGCCAGCGGGCCCGCCGCCGACGATCGCGACGCCGACCTCGATGCGCTCGTCGACGGGATCGGTCGGAGGACCGATCACGTCGGCAGAGTCGAACGGGGGTGGGAACTCGCTCGGTGCGACGGCGGGCACTTGCTCAGCCGCCCTTCTTCGCCTTGATCGCCTCGGTCAGCTTGGGGACGATCTTGTGCAGATCGCCGACCACGCCGAGGTCGGAGAACTCGAAGATCGGGGCGTTCGGATCCTTGTTGATCGCAAGGATGTTCTCCGAGTTCTGCATCCCGACCTTGTGCTGGATCGCGCCGGAGACACCGGCGGCGAGGTAGAGCTTCGGCGCGACCGTCTTGCCGGTCTGGCCGATCTGGGCCGCGTAGGGGTACCAACCGGCGTCGACGACCGCGCGGGTCGCGGCGACGGCGCCGCCCATCGACTCGGCCAGTTCCTCGGCGAGCTCGAAGCCCTCTTTGGCTCCAAGGCCGCGGCCACCGCCGACGAGGATGTCGGCGTCCTCGATGTTGACGTCGGCGCCACGCTGCTCGCCGCGCTGGACCATAGTCGCCTTGGTCGACCAGGGCGAGAGCTCCACCTCGACGTCGACGACCTCGGCCGTGCCGCCGCTCTCCTTGGCGTCGAAGGCGTTGAGGCGGCTGATGATGATGCCGGGCTCGCTGACGTAGCCGACGTCGGCGATCTCGGAGTCCTGCAGGATCGGGCGCTCGGAGACGAGCTTGCCGTCCTGCACCTTGACCTCGGTGACCTCCATGGTGACGCCGGCGTTGAGGCGGGCGGTCAGGCCGGCACCGATCTCGAAGCCGAGCAGCCCGCCGCCGAACAGCGCGTAGGAGATGCCGTTGTCGGTGATGACCTTGGCCATCGCGTCGACGATCGGCTGGGCCAGGCCCTCCGGGACGCTCTTGGCCCGGTAGACCTTGGCCGCGCCCCAGTTGCCGAGGCCGGCGCAGGCGTCGTCGGCGATGTCGCCGACGACCAGAGCCGCGGCCTCGCCGCCGATTTCGCCGGCCAGCTTGGCCGCCTCGGAGATCGCTCCGAGCGAGTTCTTGTTGAAGTTGCCCTCGTCGTCGTGCAGGGCGTAAACCAGGATGCCTGCCATCTAGATCAGCTTCCTCTCGTCAAGCCAGGCGACGATCTTTTCGACCGTCTCGTTGGTGTCCTCGTCCTCGATGATCTCGCCGGCCACCTTCGCGGGGGGCGGGTTGAGGGCCAGGACCTTGGTCTTGGAGCCGGCCTCGCCGACCATGCCGCCGTCGATGCCGACGTCGCCAGTGGCCTTGGTGTCGAGCGGTTTTTTCTTCGCGCCCATGATCGCCTTCAGGCTCGGGTAGCGGGGCTCGTTGATCGCGTCGCCGACGCTGATCACGGCCGGCAGCTCGATCTCGACGGTGTCGTAGCCGTACTCGGCCTGGCGCTCGCAGCGGAGCTTGCCGTCGTTGACGTCGATCTGGATCACCTGGGTCAGCGAGGGCATCTTCAGGTGGTCGGCGACGACGGCGCCGATCGTGTAGCACTCGCCGTCATCGGACTGCTGGCCCAGCAGGACCAGGTCGGGGCTCTCGGACTCGAGCACCTTGGCCAGCGAGTAGCCGGTGGCGCAGACGTCGGAGCCCTGCAGGGCGTCGTCGGAGAGGTGCACGGAGCGGTCGGCGCCGAGGGCGACGGCCTTGTGCAGAGCGCGGACGGCGGAGCCGGGGCCCATGGTGACGGCCACGACCTCCTCGACCGGGATAGCTCCACCCTCCTTGATCTGCATGGCCGCCTCGAGGGCGTGCGTATCGAAGGGATTGAGGTTTTTCTCGCCGCCACGGTCCAGACGCATCGTGTTCGGATCGATGCGCTTCTGTACCGCGGCGTCCGGAACCTCCTTGACCAGGACGCAGATCTTCAAGTGAAGCCTCCTTGGGGAAACGATTCTCAGGTGGTCGCGGGCTGCGGATTGCGCCGCGCGGGCCGCTAGCGGCCGGGCATGTTATCGGTTGCGAGCGACTGGTTGATTGACCAGTCAATCGGGGCGATGATAGCCGCTGCGCTCGGAAGCTATTCGCCGCGCTCGTGGCGCTCGGTGGCGCCGGCGCGGATGAAGTCGACGATCTCCTCGGTCCCGGCCCCCGGGGTGAAGACCGCGGCGACGCCGAGCTTCTTCAGCTCGGGGATGTCGTCGGCCGGGATCGTGCCCCCGACCGTGACCAGGACGTCGTCGACCCCCTGCTCGTTGAGCAGCGCCACCACGCGCGGAACCAGGGTCATGTGGGCGCCGGAGAGGATCGAGAGGCCGACCGCGTCGGCGTCCTCCTGGATCACCGTCTCAGCGATCTGCTCCGGCGTCTGGTGCAGGCCGGTGTAGATGACCTCCATGCCGGCGTCGCGCAGGGCGCGGGCGATGATCTTGGCGCCGCGGTCGTGGCCGTCCAAGCCGGGCTTGGCGACGACGACGCGGATCTTGCGGGCGGTGGCGGTCGGCATGAGCGCGGGAAGCGTAGCGGGGCGGCTCAGAAGACGGGGGACTCGGTGTAGGTGCCGAAGACCTCTTGCATGGCGGCGATCATCTCGCCCTCGGTGGCGCGAGCGCGGGCGGCGGCGATGATCGGCGGCATCAGGTTGGCCTCGTCGGCGGCGGCCCGCTTGAGCTCGGCGAGGGCGCTGGCGACGGCGGCGCCGTCGCGGCGGGCGCGGGTCGCCGCCAGGCGGTCGGTCTGCTTGCGTTCCAGCGAGGGGTCGATCTTGAGGATCGGGGTCGGGTCTTCGTCCTCCTGGACGTAGTCGTTGACGCCGACGACGATCCGTTCGCGGTCGTTGAGCTCCTGCTGGTAGGTGAAGGAGGCGTCAGCGATCTCGCGCTGGGGGAAGTTGCGGCGGATCGCCTCGACCATCCCCCCCAGCTCGTCGATGCGGGCGAAATAGCCGTAGGCGGCTGCCTCCATCTCGTCGGTCAGCTTCTCGACGAACCAGGAGCCGCCGAGCGGGTCGGCGGTGGCGGTGACGCCGGACTCGCTGGCGATGATCTGCTGGGTGCGCAGGGCGACCCGGACCGCCTCCTCGGTCGGCAGCGCCAGCGCCTCGTCGTAGGAGTTGGTGTGCAGCGACTGGGTGCCGCCTAGCACCGCCGCCATCGCCTCCAGCGAGGTGCGGACGATGTTGTTGAGCGGCTGCTGCGCGGTCAGCGAGACCCCTGCGGTCTGGGTGTGGAAGCGCAACCGCATCGACTCCTCGCGCTTGGCGCCGTAGGTGTCACGCAGCTCCCGGGCCCAGATCCGGCGCGCCGCCCGGTACTTGGCGATCTCCTCGAAGAAGTCGACGTGGGCGTTGAAGAAGAAGGAGAGGCGGGGGGCGAAGTCATCGACGTCGAGGCCGCGCTCGAGCGCCCGCTCGACATAGGTGAAGCCGTCCTTGAGCGTGAACGCCAGCTCCTGCTGGGCGGTCGATCCGGCCTCGCGGATGTGGTAGCCGGAGATCGAGACCGGGTGCCAGCGCGGCATGTTCTCCGTGCACCACTCGATCATGTCGGTGACCAGGCGCATCGCCGGCTCGATCGGGAAGCACCACTCTTTCTGGGCGATGTACTCCTTGAGGATGTCGGTCTGGATCGTCCCCCCCAGCTTCTCCGGCGCCACCCCCTGGCTCTCGCCGACCAGCACGTAATAGGCGAGCAGGATCGCCGCCGGGGCGTTGATCGTCATCGAGGTGGTGACGCCGCCGAGCGGGATGCCGGCGAAGAGCCCTTCCATGTCGTCGAGGGTGTCGACGGCGACGCCCTCGCGGCCGACCTCGCCGAGGCTGCGCTCATGATCGGAGTCGTAGCCCATCAGGGTCGGCATGTCGAAGGCGGTCGAGAGCCCGGTCTGGCCGTGGTCGAGGAGGTAGTGGAAGCGCTGGTTGGTCTCCTCGACGGTGCCGAAGCCGGCGAACTGGCGCATCGTCCAGAGCCGGCCGCGGTACATCGACGGGTAGGGCCCGCGGGTGAACGGGTACTCGCCAGGCTCGCCGACCCGCTCCTGGAGGCCGGGGTCGAGACCGTCCTCGGTGTAGAGGGGCTCGATCTCCTGGCCGGAGATGGTCGTGAAGTTCGCCTCGCGCTGTTTGAACTCGGGCTTCGAACCCGGCTCGGCTGCCATGGGGGAAGTCTAGGGCCGCCTGGCGAAACGGCGGGGCGGCGGCCGGCGGCGGGCGGCGACGCGGGAGGCGCCGAAGCCGGCGACGGTCGCCAGCAGGGTGACGACGACGGCGACGAGGCGGCGGCCGAGGCGCTCGAAGCGCAGCGTCTGCCAGCCCTCTTCGCGGGCCAGCGCCGCCAGCGGCGGGTCCGGGTTGACCGCCACCGGGTGGCCGACCGCGCGCAGCATCGGCAGGTCCGAGAGCGAGTCCGAGTAGGCGTAGGAGGCGCCGAGGTCGATCTCGTGGCGCTCGGCGAAGGCCTCCATCGCCTCGACCTTGCCGGGGCCGTAGACGAAGGGGCCCTCGAAGCGGCCGGTGAAGTTGCCGTCGGCGTCGACCTCGTAGCGGGTGCCGATGCCGCCCTCCATCCCCAGCACCTGGGCCAGCGACTCGACCACGTCGTTGCCGGCGGCGGAGACGATGAAGGCCGGGCGGCCGGCGTCCTGGTGGGCGTGGACCTCGTCGAGCATCTGCGGGAAGACGCGCGGCAGCACCGCCGCCATCACCTCCGGCCCCATCCGCTCGACCGTCTTCGCCGGCACCCCGCGGATCAGCTCGCGAGCGGCTCGCAGGACCTCGCCGGTGCGCTCGTCGGTGGTGCCGCGCAGGCGGTAGCGCAGGTGCTCGAAGCCCCAGCTGGCGAGCTGGCGACGCTTGACGATGCCGTGCTGGGCCGCGACGCGGGCGAACTGCATCCCGGAGGACCCCGCCATCAGGGTCTTGTCCAGGTCGAAGAAGGCCGCGCCGCGGCTCAAGGCATCAGTTCCCGGGGACTTCGATCACGATCGCGTCGCCCTGGCCACCGCCGGAGCAGATCGCGGCGACGCCGAGGCCGCCGCCGCGCCGCCGCAGCTCATGCACGAGCGCGCCGACGATGCGGGAGCCGGAGGCGCCGATCGGGTGGCCGAGGGCGATCGCGCCGCCGTTGACGTTGACCTTGTCCTCGTCGACGCCGAGCATCCGCACCGAGTTGAGGGCGACCGAGGCGAAGGCCTCGTTGATCTCCCAGAGGTCGACCTCCTCGGGGCTCTTGCCGATCTTCTCCAGCGCCTGCTTGGCGGCGTTGGCGGGCGTCTTCGCCAGGTAGGCGAAGTCGTCGCCGACCATGCCGTAGGAGAGGACCCGGGCCAGCGGGGTCTTGCCCTGGCTCTGCGCCCACTCCTCGGAGGCGACGACGATCGCGCCGGCGCCATCGTTGACGCCGGGGGCGTTGCCGGCGGTGTGGGTGGCGTCCTCGCCACCGATCGCGCGCAGCTTGGCCAGCGTCTCCAGGGTGGTGTCGGGACGGATCGCCTCGTCGGCCTCGACCGTGCTCTCGCCCTTGCGCGACTTCACGGTGACGCCGACGATCTCGTCGGCGAGGCGGCCGGCGTCGGTCGCCTCGGCGGCGAGCCGGTGCGAGCGCTCGGCGAAGCGGTCCATGTCGAGGCGGGTGATCTCGAGCTCGTTCGAGACCTCGCTGGCCTCGTTGATCATCTGCTTCTCGGTGAAGGGGTTGGTGAGGCCGTCGTGGGTCATCGCGTCGACGGCGCTGACGTCGCCCATGCGGAAGCCGAAGCGGGCGCCCGGCAGCAGGTACGGGGCCTGGCTCATCGACTCCATGCCGCCGGTGACGGCGACCTCGGAGTCGCCGGCGCGGATCGCCATGTCGGCGATGCCGAGCGTGCGCATGCCGGAGGCGCAGACCTTGTTGATCGTCTCCGAGGGGACGTCCTTGGGGACGCCGCCCTTGATCTGGGCCTGGCGCGAGGGGATCTGGCCCTGGCCGGCCTGCAGGACCTGGCCGAAGACGACCTGGTCGACCTGCGCGGGGTCGACGCCGGAGCGCTCCAGCGCGGCCTCGATCACCTGGCCGCCGAGATCGGTGGCGTCGAGCGAGGAGAGTGCTCCGCCCATCTTCCCGAAGGGGGTGCGCGCGGTTCCAAGGATCACTGAGCTGGGCATCTACTGCCTTTCTTCTGCTGGTCGTTGGGTTCGATCGGGTGGGCGCTGCGGCCGGTCGGTGACGATACCGACCGAACCGCGGAACCGAGTCGGGTCAATGCATAGACTCGCGCCCGATGAAGGTCATGGTCAGCCAGAGCGACCCGCTCGACGCGGGTGCCGGCCTCGCGGTCGTCGGCCTCTACGAGGACGGGGCGCTGCCCGACGCGATCGCGGGGCTCGCCGGCGCCGGCGACGCCAAGGGCGCCTTCAAGAAGAAGCTGCTGCTGCACGCCGCCGGCACCCGCATCCTGGTCGTCGGCCTCGGCAAGCGCGAGGAGGCCGACGCCGAGCGGCTGCGCGTCGCCGCGGCGCTGGCGGCGAAGGAGGCGGGACGAGCTGGAGGCGAGCTCGATCGCCTGGGCGCTGCCGGAGTCCGGCGACGACGACGCCGCGGCGGAGGCGCTGGTCACCGGCACGATCCTCGGCTCCTACCGCTTCGATCGCTTCAAGGGCAAGGGGACGGACGACGACGCGCTGTCGCCCGGAATCGAGGCGCTGACGCTGCTGGCGCCGGAGGGCGTCGCCGCGGCGGCCGAGACGGCGCGTGTCTACGCCGAGGCGCAGAACCGCGCCCGCGACCTGCAGAGCACTCCCGCCAACTTCGCCACGCCGAGCTTCCTCGCGGCCCGCGCCGAGGAGATCGCCGCCGGCCACGACGCGGTCACGGTCGACGTGCTCGGCCCCGAGCAGATCGCCGCCAAGGGCATGGGCGGCCTGGTCGCGGTCAACCGCGGCGGCGGCGAGCCCTCGCGGCTGATCGTCCTCCGTTACTCCGGCGGCGGCTCCGGCCCGACCCTGGGCCTGGTCGGCAAGGGAGTCACCTTCGACACCGGCGGTATCTCGCTCAAGCCCGGCGCCGGGATGCAGGAGATGAAGTACGACATGTCCGGAGCGGCCGCGGTGCTCGAGGCGGTCGCCGCGATCGCCGAGCTCGGCCTCGCCATCGACCTCGTCGCCGTCGTGCCCTCGACCGAGAACATGCCCTCCGGCACGGCGATCAAGCCCGGCGACGTGATCACCCAATACAACGGCAAGACGGTCGAGGTCAACAACACCGACGCCGAGGGCCGGCTGATCCTCGCCGACGCGCTCGCCTACGCGGTCGAGCTCGGCGCCGAGCGGCTCGTCGACCTCGCCACCCTGACCGGCGCCGTCGTGATCGCCCTCGGCTCCACCTACGCGGCGGTGATCGCCAACGACGACGAGCTCGCCGCCGACGGTCGCCCGCGCCGGCGAGGAGAGCGGCGAGCTGACCTGGCGCCTCCCCCTCCACCCCGAGTTCAAGGCGCTGATGAAGGGCACCGTCGCCGACCTCTCCAACCTCGCCTCGAAGCGCAAGGCGGGGACGATCACCGCCGCCTCCTTCCTCGAGGAGTTCGTCGGCGAGACGCCCTGGGCGCACATCGACATCGCCGGCACCGCCTGGGAAGTCGGCCGCGAGTACACCGGCAACGAAGCCAGCGGCTTCGGCGTGCGCCTGCTGGTCGAGCTGGCGCGCCACCAGTCCGACTAGGAGCCGCCGAGGATCATGCAGGTCGCCGTGCCGGAGGCGAGCAGCTTGCCGCTGTCGGCGGCGGTCAGGGTCGCCTCGGCGGTCGCCTGTTTGCGGCCGCGGTAGAGCACGGTCGCCTCGCAGAGGACGCGGCCGGTGTCGCGGCGTGATCGGCCGCACGTACTTGGCCTCGAGGCCGAGCGAGGTGTAGGCGACGCCGGCGGGCAGCGTGGTGTGGACGGCGCAGCCGAGGGCGGAGTCGAGCAGGGTCGCGGCGTAGCCGCCGTGGACGACGCCGATCGGGTTGTAGTGCTCCTCCCCCGGTTCGCCCTCGAAGACGACCCGGCCCTCCTCGAGCTCGACCGGGCGCAGGCTCATCGTCACCGCGATCGGGGGCGGCGGCACCTGCGCCGGTGACGACCGCGGTCATGTACTCCATCCCGGTCATCGTCGCCCCCGCCGCCGCGGTCGCCACCGGGTCCTGCCAGGTCAGGGTGCGGGTGCGCGAGGTCTCGGGGCTGGAGGCGGCGAAGGCCTCGGCGACGTCGGCGGCGGTGCCCTCGGGGGCGAGGACGAGACCGTCACCGCTCTCGGCGCTCATCGGCCGCCTCGCTTGGCACCACCGGCCAGCTGGCGCTGCGGGCGGCGAGCCCGCCGGGTAGTGCAGGTCGGCGGTGATCTCGGCCTGGCTGATCGCGATGCGCGGTGCCTTCGAACGGCCGTGATGCCTGTGTCGGGGAGTCAGCCTCATTGCGTCGCCTCCATCTCGGCGGTGATTCATGGTTTCTTCAAGCAACTAACTGCCGCCCAAGCCTACCCGAAGTGAGTTGCTTGATGCAACCGAGTGTGCGAAGATCACACACTCGTGCTGCACCGCGACTATCCGAACCAGCTCTGCTCGATCGCCAACTCGCTGGAGGTGATCGGCGAGCGCTGGTCGCTGCTGATCGTGCGCGACGTCTTCAACGGCAACCGCCGCTTCGGCGAGATGCAGGCCTCGCTCGGCGTCGCCCGCAACGTCCTCTCGGCGCGGCTGCAGCGCCTCGTCGACGAGGACATCCTCGAGCGCCGCCAGTACCAGGACAGCCCGGCCCGCTACGAGTACTTCCTGACCGAGAAGGGCCTCGACCTCTGGCCGACCCTGATCGCCCTGCTCAACTGGGGCGACCGCTACTCCCCCACCCCGGGCGGCCCGCCGAAACTGATCCGGCCACAAGGTCTGCGGCGGCCACGTCAGCGAGCGCGGCATCTGCGAAGAGTGCGGTGAGGTGCTCACCGCCCGCGACGCGATCCAGGTCCCGGGCCCGGGCCGAACCGCGGCGTTGGCGGCAGCCGCAGCGGGCGAGCCGGCCTAGCCGCCCCCCCATCCACGCGCTAGCGTTGGCTGGACGGCCAAACGGGCGAGCGAGCGTTGAGGAGGAGTTGGGAATGGCGACTGCGGCGGAGCTTCAGGTGCGGGACAGGATCTTCATCGGCGGCGAGTGGGTCGAGCCCGAGCGGAACCGAGCCGATCGAGGTGGTCAACTCGACCACCGAGGAGGTGATGGGCACGGTGCCCGCCTGCTCTCCCGAGGACGCCGACCGCGCCGTGCTCGCCGCCCGCGAGGCCTTCGACTCCTGGTCGCGCACCTCCCGCGAGGAGCGCGCCGGCTACATGGCCGCGATCGCCGCCGGGCTCGGCGAGCGCAGCGAGGAGATCGCGGCGACGATCACCCAGGAGCTGGGGATGCCGCTGAAGCTGAGCCAGATGATCCAGGTCGGCCTCCCGACCGCCCAGTTCGGGGCGATGCCGAAGCTGCTGGAGGAGATCGTCTGGGAGGAGGAGGTCGGCAACTCGCGGGTGCTGCGCGAGCCGGTCGGCGTGCTCGGCGCGATCACCCCCTGGAACTACCCGCTGAACCAGATCGCCTGCAAGGTCGCCCCCGCCCTCGCGGTCGGCTGCACCGTCGTCCTCAAGCCGAGCGAGGTGACGCCGCTCAACGCCTTCCTCCTGGCCGAGGTGATCGAGGCCGCCGGCCTGCCGGCCGGCGTCTTCAACCTCGTCACCGGCACCGGGCCGGTGGTCGGCGAGGCGATCGCCGCCCACCCCGGCGTCGACATGGTCTCCTTCACCGGCTCGACCCGGGCCGGCAAGCGGGTCAGCGAGCTGGCCTCGGCCAGCGTCAAGCCGGTGGCGATGGAGCTCGGCGGCAAGTCGCCGAACGTGATCCTCGACGACGCCGACCTCGCCAAGGCCGTCCCCGACGGCGTCGCCAAGTGCTTCCTCAACTCCGGCCAGACCTGCAGCGCCCTGACCCGGATGCTGGTTCCCCGCGACAGGCTCGCCGAGGCCGAGCAGATCGCCGCCGCGACCGCCGAGGCCTTCACCCCCGGCGACCCGTTCGCCGACTCGACCCGGCTCGGCCCGCTCGTCTCCGACACCCAGCGCCAGCGCGTGCGCGGCTACATCGAGAAGGGCGAGGCCGAGGGCGCGAAGCTGGTCACCGGCGGCGCCGAGGCGCCGGAGGGGCTCGACCGCGGCTACTTCGTCCGCCCCACCGTCTTCTCCGAGGTGGCGCCGGAGATGACGATCGCCCAGGAGGAGATCTTCGGCCCGGTGCTGGCGATCCAGCCCTACGACGGCGAGGACGACGCGGTGCGGATCGCCAACGACAGCGAGTACGGGCTCGCCGGCGGCGTCTGGTCGGGAGACAAGGAGCGGGCGATCGCGGTGGCCAAGCGGATCCGCACTGGCCAGATCGAGATCAACGGCGGCGCCTTCAACCCGCTCGCCCCGTTCGGCGGCTACGGCCAGTCCGGTCACGGCCGCGAGAACGGCCGCTACGGCCTCGAGGAGCTCCTGCAGGTCAAGAGCCTGCAGTTCTAGTTCGACATAGGGTCCCCGCCATGAACTTCGACCTCTCCGACGAGCAGCGCCTGCTGCGCGACACCGTCCGCGACTTCGCCCGCCAGGAGGTGCGCCCGGTCGCGGAGGAGCTCGACCGGACCAAGTCCTTCCCCTACGAGATCGTCGGGAAGCTCGGTGACCTGGGGCTGATGGGGATTCCGTTCCCGCAGGAGTACGGGGGCGGCGGCGCCGACACGCTCTCCTATGTGCTGGCGGTCGAAGAGCTGGCGCGGATCGACTCGTCGGTCTGCATCACGATGGCGGCTCACACCTCGCTCGGGACGATGCCGATCTACCTCTGGGGCAGCGACGAGCAGAAGGACGAATGGCTGCCGCGGTTGTGCAGCGGCGAGCGGCTCGCCTCCTTCGGCCTGACTGAGCCCGAGGCCGGCTCCGACGCCGGCAACGTTCGCACCCGGGCCCAGCTCGAGGATGGCGAGTGGGTCGTCAACGGCGCCAAGCAGTTCATCACCAACTCCGGCACCGAGATCTCCGGCTGCGTCTCGATCACCGCCGTCACCGGCGAGGTCAACGGCCGCAAGGAGATCTCGAACCTGATCGTCGCCAACGACACCCCCGGCTACGAGGTCGGCGAGGCCTACCGCAAGATGGGCTGGAACGCATCCGACACGCGGCCGCTGAGCTTCGAGGACTGCAAGGTGCCGGAGTCGAGCCTGCTCGGCCGCCGCGGCGAGGGCTTCAAGAACTTCCTCCACATCCTCGACGGCGGCCGGATCGGCGTCGCCGCGATGGGCGTCGGCCTCGCCCAGGGCGCCCTCGACGAGGCGATCGCCTATGCCAAGGAGCGCCAGGCTTTCGGCCAGTCGATCTCCAAGTTCCAGTCGATCCAGGCCAAGATCGCCGACCTCTCGGCCCAGATCGAGGCGGCCCGCCTGCTGACCTGGCGGGCGGCCCTGGAGAA
The DNA here is from genome assembly GCA_963829445.1 of uncultured Solirubrobacterales bacterium. Classification (GTDB taxonomy): domain Bacteria; phylum Actinomycetota; class Thermoleophilia; order Solirubrobacterales; family 70-9; genus VAYN01. Next base: position 482,851 of record CAWHIW010000020.1, read on the forward strand.
GGATGCGGGCCAGTCCTTCACCCTCACCGCCGCCCAGGCAAAGCTGATCACCGGCCGCCTCGCGGTCAAGGCGACCGAGGAGGCGGTCCAGATCCACGGCGGCTACGGCTTCATCGAGGAGTACCCGGTGTGCCGCTTCTACCGCGACGCGAAGATCCTCACGATCGGCGAGGGGACGGACGAGGTGCAGCAGATGGTGATCGCGCGGCAGCTGGGCTGTTAGGGACCAAGCTGGTTGAGGGAGGGATGGTGACTCCCTCCAACAAGCGCCTCCGGGTACTCAGCTTCAAGGACTTCGATCCCTCGGTTGTTTCTACAGCTATGCGGTCAGAGGGTCCGATACCCCTCCAGCAGAAGCTCAAGGACGGGGGCTCGAGCCCTGGCCGCGCGCCCCAGCTGCGCGACGGCTTCTGATGGAGGGGTATCGGACCCTCGCTACGCCGACTTAAGAGTGAAATGCACTCTGGTCCCGGGCATCCCGTCTTCCAGCCAGATTTTGCCGCCATGGGCCTCAACGATCGCGCTGGAGATAGCGAGACCGAGGCCGGCGCCGTCGTCGCCGCGGGCGGCGTCGCCGCGGTAGAAGGCCTCGAAGACACGCTCGCCGTCGCCCTCCGGAATCCCCTCGCCGCTGTCGGCGACCTCAACCTCCACCCCGCTCCCGGCGCTGCGCGCCCGGACGGTGACGCTGCCGTCAGCGGGGGTGTGGCGGATCGCGTTCTGGATCAGGTTGAAGAGGACGCGCTGGACCTTCTCGGCGTTGGCGCTGGCGAGGAGCTCGCCCGGCGGCAGCTCGGCAGCGAGGCTGACCCCGCGCTCGCCGGCCGGTGCCCGCATCGCCGCCACGGTGTCGCCGATCAGGTCGTGCAGCTCGACCTGGCGCAGCGTCCAGGAGATGTCCCCGGCCTCGATCCGCGAGAGCTCGAAGAGGTCGTCGACGAGGTCGCTGAGGACGGCGACGTGGGTGCGGATCTCCCTCAGGTAGCGGTCACGGGTCTCCCCCGTCGCCACCCCGTCGTCGATCGACTCGACCAGCAGCCGCAGCGAGGCCAGCGGCGTGCGCAGGTCGTGCGAGGCGGCGGCGACGAGCTGACGGCGCGCCTCCTCGATCTCGCGCCGCGAGCGCTCCTCCATCGCCAGGCGCACGGCGAGGGCGGCAGCCAGCGCGGCGGCCGCGGCGGCGAGCACCACCAGGAGGATCTGGTCGGCGCCCATGTGGCCGGGCACGGCGACCGCGGCGGCGCCGGCCAGGAAGGCGGCGACGGCGATGACGACGGCGCGCTCTCACGGACGCAACCGGTAGCCGACGCCCCAGACCGTCTCGATGAAGCGGGGCTGGTTCGGGTCGTCGCCGAGCTTGGCGCGGAGGCGGCGGACGTGGACGGTGACGGTGCTGGTGTCCTCGAAAAAGGGCTCGCCCCAGACCGCTTCCATCAGCTGGTCGCGCGAGTAGACGCGGCCGGGGTGCATGGCGAGATAGGCGAGCAGGTCGAACTCGCGCATCGTCAGCGAGATCTCCTCGCCGTCGAGCAGCACCCGCCGCGTCGCCGGCTCGATCCGCAGCGGCCCGTGCTCGATCGGCGGCGCCTCCTCGTCCGGCGGCGCGACGCGGCGCAGCACGGCGCCGACCCGGGCGACCAGCTCGGCCGGGGAGAACGGCTTGACCACGTAGTCGTCGGCGCCCTGGCGCAGACCGACCAGGCGGTCGGACTCCTCGCCGCGGGCGGTCAGCAGGATCACCGCGATCCGCGGACCCGGTGCCTCGTGCAGCTGCCGCATCACCTCGATCCCGTCGATCCCCGGCAGCATCAGGTCGAGCACGACCAGGTCGGGGCGGTGCGCCGCGGCCAGTCGCAGCGCCTCGGGGCCGCTGGCGGCGCGGTGGGTCTCGTATCCCGCTCGCTCCATGTAGCGGCCGACGACGTCGAGGATCGTCGGCTCGTCGTCGACGACCAGCACGGTGCCCTTCGCTGAGTCGGCCATCGCCGCGATTGTCGCTGCTGGGCGGGTGGCCTCGCGGCTAGCCGAAGGTGAAGGCATAGCCCTCCACCCCCGCTTCCGGTTCCAGGGTGAGGACGTGGTGCCCGACCTTGGGCAGGTCGACGAGGTTGTAGAGCCGCTGCCCGGTCACGGTGACGGCGCCGCCGTCGACGTCGGCACCGGCGTCGGCCGCTGCGATCGGCTGGCCGTCGAGCAGCACCCGGACCTGCCGATCCCGGCCGGGCGAGCCGAGCACCAGGTAGACGCGCCGGGCGCCGAAGTTGAGGTCGAGCGAGGCGCCGGCTTCGGCGGTCGCCGAGTCGAGCGCGATGCTCCACTTGCCGTGGTAGGCGAATTCGTTGGCGGGCAGCGACTCCGGCGCGGTGAAGTCGTGCGAGCCGGGCGAGAGCATCGAGTTGGTGAAGCGTTCGGCCCGGGCGGCGCCGAGATAGGTCTCCGGGGTGGTGACGGTCCGCGACGGGGCGACGGCCTTGACCTTGGTCTCGCCGCCCTTGACCTGGCGGCCGGCTTCGGCGAGGAGATCGCGGATGACCTTCTCTTTCTCGCCGTATTCGCCCTCGCCGAAGTGGACGTAGCGGACCTCGCCGCTGGGCGTCGATGAAGTACTCGGCCGGCCAGTACTGGTTGCCGTAGGCGTTCCAGGTCGCCTGTTCGTTGTCCTGGGCGACGGGATAGTGGATCCCGTTTTCCGCGATCGCGGCTTCGACGTTGCCCGCTTCGCGCTCGAACGGGAACTCGGGGGTGTGGACGCCGACGATCGTCAGCCCGTCCTTGCGGTACTTGGCATCCCAGGCCTTCAGGTAGGGCAGCGTGCGGATGCAGTTGATGCAGCTGTAGGTCCAGAAGTCGACGAGGACGACGCGGCCGCGCAGGCCGGCGAGGGTCAGAGGCTTGTCGCCCGGGGTGTTGAACCAGCGCTCGTTGCCGACGAATTCCGGCGCCGTGCCGAGGACCTGCAGGTCGAGGTCGCCCGCGGCCGTCTGTTCCGGCGCCGCGCCCGTGGCTTTCGAGCCGACCCCGTGGCTGCCGCCGCGGATGTCGGCGAGCGCGGTTTTGGCCGATGCCGTGTCCTCCAGGCCCTTGGTCGGGTTGACGAGGAAGCTCGGCAGGCTGCTGGCGATGTGGTTCTGGAAGCGGATGTCGTAGTTGCCGAGCATCGCCAGGGCGACGACGACCATCACCGCGCCCATCGCGATCTGCAGGCCGACGCCGCGCTTGGCCAGCGGCCGCACCACCTTGCGCCCGCCGAGCATCAGGAAGTAGAGGACCACCGCGGACCCGATCCCGTAGCTCAGCGCCACCGCCAGCCGGCCGGTGCTGAAGGACTGCGAGGCGGAGACGGTGATGACGCCGGCCAGGATCGGGCCGGCGCAGGGCGCGTAGACGAGGCCGAGGCTGGCGCCGACCGCGGTCCCGGACCAGAAGCCGTCGCCCTTGCCCTTGGCGACGCCGGCCCGGCTCGCGAACTGGCTCATCCAGGCCTCGAGCCGGGCCGCCAGCGGCGGGATCATCAGCGTGATCCCGAAGCCGAGCAGGACCACGATCGCCAGCTTGCGAAGGAAGTCGTTGGGCAGGCCCAGGGCGGAGATCACGTAGACCAGCGCCACCGTGGCGAAGGTGAAGGAGACCGCCAGCCCGGCGACGATCCCGAGCGGCCGCCGGCGGCCGCCGGTCGCGCCCGCCGAGAGCGCGATCGGCAGCACCGGCAGCACGCACGGCGAGAGTGCGGTCGCCGCCCCCGCGATGAACCCGAAGAGGATCAGCAGCACCATGCGGCTAGTGCATCGCTCCGCCGTGCTTCATCGCGTGGCCGTGATGCTTCATCGCGTGGCCGTGCTTCATCGCGTGACCATGGTGCTTCGCGGCGAGTGCGCCGGAGCCGCCAAAGGCGAGCACCCCGCTGACCGCGATCGCCAGAACCGTCACTGCCCTTCTTGCCCGCATTCCATTCCCTTCGTAGAGAGCCTGTCGGCGGTTCAAGCTAGAAGGGAAATGTGACGCGAAGAGAAACTCCCCGCCGCGTCCGAATCAGCTGCCCGGGGGAGTCGCCGTGACTGCGCCCTCGGGACGGCCGGCGACCTCGGCCGCGCGTCCCACCCCCTCGCCGATCCCGAAGTGGGCGCAGATCGTCAGCTCGTGCTCGCGGCGCAGCGGCCGCTCCGGGTCGACGACCGGCGCCGCGCCCAGCGCCTCGGCTGGGTGCGCGACCCAGACCCCGAAGGCGGCGCCGGCGCAGTCGCGCAGCGGCACGGCGACGAGGCGGGCGCGGCGGCGGCGGCCGGCGCGGGCGATCAGCCAGGCCGGAGCGCGGCTGCCGGCAGTCGACGAAGAAGCCCTCGACCTCGCCGACCGCGGCGCCGTCGACGTCGCGCAGCTCGGCGCCGACCCAGCCGGTCACCTCCGAGAGCGACGGCGTCGCTGCCGCCTCAGTCATCGACCTGGCGCTCCAGCAGCTCGGCGGCGGCGCTGGCCGGGTCGAGCTCGCGCCGCACCACCCGCTCCAGCAGCTCGGCGGTGCGCGGGTCTTCGGCCGCGGTCGACTCGAGCCGGCGCCGCATCCGCGCGGTGGCGATCCCGAGCACCTCGCTGCGCAGGTTGCGGGCGCGGCGCTCGGCCAGCGTGCCGGCCGCCTCGATGAAGGCGCGGTGCTCGTCGATCGCCGCCGCCAGCTCCTCGACGCCCTCGCCGCGGGCGGCCTCGGTGCGCAGGATCGGCACCTTCCAGGCACCCGGCTCCTGGGAGAGGGCGAGGACGCTGCGCACCTCGCGCACCATCGTGTCGGTCATCGGGTGGTCGGACTTGTTGACGACGATCACGTCGGGGATCTCCATCACTCCCGCCTTCAGCGCCTGGATCGAGTCGCCCGAGCCCGGCATCAGCGCCAGCACGATCGTGTCGGCGTGGTCGACGATGTCGATCTCGGCCTGGCCGACGCCGACGGTCTCGATCAGGACGTCGTCCTTGCCGGCGGCGTCCATCACCAGGGCCACCTGCAGCGCCGCCTCGGAGAGGCCGCCGAGGGCGCCGCGCGAGGCCATCGAGCGGATGAAGACGCCGGGGTCGAGGAAGTGGTCGGAGAGGCGGACCCGGTCGCCGAGCAGGGCGCCGTGGGTGAAGGGGCTGGAGGGATCGATCGAGAGCACCGCGACCTCGCGCTCGGTTTTGCGCAGCTCCGCCGTCAGCGCCCCGATCAGCGTGCTCTTGCCGACCCCGGGCGGACCGGTGAAGCCGACGATGCGGGCCTTGCCGGTGCGCGGGTAGACCTCGCGGACGAGATCCCAGCCGGCCGGGTCGTCGGACTCGATCAGCGTGATCGCCCGCGCCAGGGCGCGCTTGTCGCCGGCGACGAGGCGCTCGGCGAGCGGTGCGGCTTTGGGACTCTGGCGGCGTCGGGCATGGGCGCGTGAGTCTAAAGTCCCGGCCGCCGATGCTCCGCTCGACCCGATTCATGGCCCGCAACGGGATGCTCAACCACCGCTACGGGCGGCTGCTCTGGCGCTACCTCTGGCGGCGGCTGCTGACCCGCGCCGGCCGCCGCTGGCGCACCGACGGCTTCGTCTTCTTCGGCCGGCGGCTGGAACTGGAGATCGGCAACAGCGCCGAGATCCGCTTCGGCCGCTTCGTCTGGATCGGCGACGGCTCGAAGATCCGCTGCCACGAGGGCGAGGTCGAGATCGGGGCGAAGACGGTGATGGGCCAGGAGTGCACGATCTCCGCCTACCGCCACGTGCGGATCGGCGAGCAGTGCGTGATCGCCGACCGGGCGATGTTCATCGACTTCGACCACGGCGTCGTCGAGGTCGAGCGCCCGATCCGCGTCCAGGGCATCTACATGCGCGACGTCGAGGTCGGCTCCAACGTCTGGATCGGCTACGGCGCCTGCATCCTCCGCGGCGTCAGCGTCGGCGACAACTCGATCGTCGGCACCAACGCGGTCGTGACCAAGGACGTCCCCGCCAACGCCGTCGTCGCCGGCAGCCCCGCCCGCATCATCCGCATGCGCGAGGCGCCCGAGCAGCTGCGCTGGCCGCACCCGGTCGAGCCCGACCCCGAGGCCCACACCACGCTGCGGCAGCCCGCCGAGCTGAGGCAGACGGGATGTCGGTCTGGCGAAGTCGTCGCCGACGTAGAGCAGGGGCATTTCAGCGAGGCGTGCCGTCGCATAGGTCATGCAGTCGCCGTAGTTGAGCCTGGCGGGATGACGGCCCTTGCCGTAGCGGACGAAGGCGTCGGCGGCAACCTGCCAGTGGCGGTCCTCGAAGGGGGTGACCAACACGTTCCAGCGCTCGAGGAACTGGGCGACGAGCGCCCGTCCATGCAGGTCGAAGGCGCCGACCGCGACCATCCCGGTCTCGAACAGCGTCGGCGCGCCGATCGCGAGGATGCTGGCCGTCGTCCAGCCTGTCAACAACGCGTCGATGACCTTCCTCTTTGAAAAGCACGGAGAGAATTGCGGAGCTGTCGAGAATCAATATCCCTCCGGTCCGATGCCGAGAATCTCCTCGACTTCCCCCTTCGTCATCGGCGGGCGGCCTTGCAGCTCCTCCGGGATCTGCGGCCAGATCTCCGTTTCCAGCCATTGCCGCATGCCGCGGTAGGGCTTCTCCTCCACGCCCGATTCGAGCCGCAGGCGGTCACGCCGTTCGAGCAGCGCCTGCTTGACCGCCCCGGTCTTCGTCTCACCGGCAAGGGATGCCACTTCCGCCGCCAATTTCTCGGTCTCCTCGTTCTTGATGTTGAGTGCCATGGTGGAATTTTAGGTTGATTCCACCATCGGCAGGCAGGCTAGCAGATTCGAAATGTATTGTCTGCGCTATAAAGAGAGGGGATTGAGCTGCCAGGTGACGCAAAGCATTTGCACTGGCTTGAGTGGAAGCCAGGAGGGTGTGGATGTGTCGTCTGGCAGACAAAAGGATGCATTAGGTGGACATCGCCGCTCGCTTCGGGGAGAACCTGACCGTCTTCGCCGCCGGGCGGGCCTCTCCCAGGAAGAGCTCGGCTTCCGCGCCTCGCTGCACCGGACCGAGATCGGCCAGCTCGAGCGCGGGCGTCCGCCTCGCCCGCATCGACACCCTGATCAAGCTCGCCGGCTCGCTCTCGATCCCACCCGGAGAGCTGCTCAAAGGGGTGGCATGGACCCCCGGGCGGGAACAAGGCCGGCCGCTTCAAGATCCGCGCCGACGAGCGCGAACGCGGCTCAGGCCGGGCCGAGCGGGGCGCCGGCGAGGTCGGCGTAGACCGCGACGGTCTGCTCGGCGACGTCGGCCCAGTCGAAGCGGCGCACGTGCTCGTAGGCGTCGGCGATCAGCCGCTGCCCGAGCTCGTCGTCGGAGAGGACGCGGATCGCGACCTCGGCGAGCGCTTCGGGGTCGTCGGCGCGGAAGCGCAGGCCGCCTTCCTCGTGGACGACGACCTCGCGCAGGCCGCCGGTGTCGGCGACGATGCAGGGGCAGCCGGAGGCCATCGCCTCGAGCGCGACCAGCCCGAAGGGCTCGTAGATCGAGGGGACCACGGTGAGGTCGGCGATCCGGTAGAGCGAGTGCAGGACGTCGTCGCCGATCCAGCCGAGGAATGTGCCGTGCTCCATCAGGCCCAGCTCCTCGGCCTGGCGGTGCAGCTCGGCCTCGTGGGTGCCGGAGCCGGCGACGAGGAAGCGGGTGCCGGGAGCCTCGTCGATCACCCGCGGCATCGCCTCCAGGGCCAGCTGGAAGCCCTTCTCGTAGACGAGGCGGCCGATCAGCAGGACCAGCTTCTCCTCCGGCGCCGCGAACTCGGAGCGCAGCCGCTCCAGCTCGGCCGGGCTCTGCGCCTGCAGGTCGTCGGGGTCGATCCCGTTGGGGATGACGCTGATCCGCTTCTCGGCGACGCCGAAGATGTCGACGATCTGCTCGCGCATGTAGTGCGAGCAGGCGATCACCCGCTGCGAGCGGTTGGTGATCCAGCGCTCGACCCCGTGGATGTAGGTCTGGGGGTGCTTGTCGACCCAGCCCTGGTGGCGGCCGTACTCGGTGGCGTGGATCGTCGTCACCAGCGGCGCTTCGAAGCGCTTGGCGAGGTGGTCGCAGGCGTTGGCGACGAGCCAGTCGTGGCCGTGGACGAGGTCGAACTCGTAGCGGTCGCCGAGCTCGACCCCGGCGGCGAGCATGTCGGAGTTCATGCGCTCGACCCAGGTCACGAACTCGCCGAGGTCGGTCGGTCGCTTGGGCTCGCGGATGCGGTGGACGACGACGCCGTTGGCGAGCTCCTGCGCCGGCGACTCCTCGCCGCCGCGGGTCAGCACGTGGACCTCGACGTCGCGCTCGACCATCGCCTCCGAGAGCTTGCGGACGTGGCGGGCGAGGCCGCCCTCGATCAGCGGCGGGTACTCCCAGGAGAGGATCAGCACGCGGGTCATCGTGAGCGGGGTGCTACGGCTCCAGAAGCGGAGCGAGGCTCAAGTCCGGGGCGAGAGAGCGCATACGCGGATCGGTGGCAGAGCCGCAGTCTATGGCCTCCAGCAGGGCCCGGGCGTGGTCGGTGGCCCGCTGGTAGGCGTAATCGCCGGCCTGGCCGCGCTTGTCGAGGAAGGCCCAGTCGCTCGCCTGGGCCGCCAGCAGCTCGCGCGCGGCGCGCATCGCCGCGTCGCGCTCGAGGCCCCCAGAGAGCGCCCGCAGCAGCCGCAGCTCCAGCCGCCGCGCCCCCCAGGCGAGGTCGGCGACGGCGGGCGAGTCCCAGGTGCCGAAGTCCTTGTCCTCGCCCCAGGTGGACGCGGCCAGCTCGCGCTCGACCGGCTCGTGCTCGGCCAGCGCCTGCGGCACCGTCACGCGTCCGCACCCCGGCCGCCGCCGCGCCCTCCAGCACCGCCCGCAGCCAGACCGGGCCCTCCGACCACCAGTGGCCGAGCAGCTCGGTGTCGATCGCGAAGACGAGCAGGCCGCGGCGCCCGTGCTCCCTGGCGTAGCGGCGCAGGCGCGCCGCGGCGGCGGCGAGGAACTCCCCCGCCTGGCGCCGGGCCGCGGCCGCGGCGGCGGCCGGGTCGTACGCCCCCCCTCCCACCTTCCAGAGCCGCACCCCGCGCAGCGATTTGCCGGCGAACTGGGCATGGGCGGGGTCGGAGGGATAGCCGTCGAGCGACCAGAGCCAGCCGATCGCCTCCCAGTCGATCGGCAGCGCCACCGGGCCGGCGGCGGTGCGCACCGGCGCCAGCGCCTGCAGCGGCGCCTCGTGGGCGCTCTGGTCGACGCAGAACCAGCCGACCCCGGCCTCGGCCAGGCGCCACTCGAGGCCGGGCGCGTAGGCGCACTCGGGCAGCCAGAAGCCGCCGTCCCAGCCGAAGCGGCGGCGGTGCGAGCGGATCCCCGGCGTCGAGCTGCAGCCGCAGCCCCGCGCGCGTCGCCAGCAGCGGCAGCACCGCGTGGGTGGCGGAGGAGGCGGCCAGCGCGACCCGGCCCTCCGCGGCGGCGCGCTGGAAGGGCGCCAGCGGGTCTCCCCCGGCCGCGTCGAGCAGCTCCAGCGCCCGCTGGTAGCGGACCAGCTCGGCCTCGCAGGCCGGGCGGCACTCCGCCGGCACTTCGGGCAGGTCGGCCTCGGCCGCGCCGATCCGCCACTCGACCAGGAAGTCGCGCAGGCGCTGCGCCACCCCGGGCGCCTCGAGCTGGTCGGCCAGCACCGGCGTCACCGTCATCGTCAGCCGCTCGGCGATCTCCAGCACCGGCAGGTAGGAGCGGATCACCGCGTCGAACAGCCACTCCTCGCCGAACGGGTAGGTCCCGAACCCCTCCACGTACGGCATGTGGGAGTGCAGGACGATCGCCAGGTCGCCGGCGCTCCCGCCCCGGCTCGCCCCCCTCATCGGCTCATCCCTTGCGACAGACGGCGACGAAATCCAGTGCCGCGTCGAGGTTCCCTTTCCTGAGAGCGAAGTCGGAGGCGGCGATCGCCGGCGTGAAGCGGTCGTAGAAGGGCTTGGTCAGGCCGAGCCGTTTGTGGACGCTGTCCCAGCCGAGCTTGATCGCCAGCTCGTGCACGCGCAGCTTGCGGGCGTGGAAGAGGCCGTAGAGCTCGACCTTGGCGAAGTGGGCCTCGCAGAGCCGGCGGAACTCCTCGGCCCGGTACTCGTGCACGTGCCAGGGGTTGTCGGACTTCTCCGCCCCGGGCGGCGCCAGGGTCAGCAGGTTCGGGGTCGAGACGAAGGCGACGCCGCCGGGGGCGAGCATCGACTTGAAGTGCTCGAGGATCGCGCCCGCGTCCTGGACGTGCTCGATCGTCTGCAGGAAGACGACGGCGTCGCTGGGCTCGGCGAAGCTCTCGACCAGGTCGCGCTCGAAGCGCAGGTTGGGGCGGGTGTAGCGCAGGCGGGCGTGCTCGTGGGCCTCCGGGATTGGCGTCGACGCCGACCACCGCGGCGGCGGCGCCGGCGAGCACGTTGGAGCCGTAGCCCTCGCCGCAGGCCATGTCGACGACCCGCAGGCCGGCGACCCGGGCCGCGATCCACTCGTAGACGACGAGGTGGCGCCGGTACCAGTAGTTCTCCTCGGGGACGTCGGGCAGCGTGCGCTCGCCGGTCAGCGGCAGCGGCGGCACCCCGTGGGGCTGGTTCAGCTGCAGGTACTCCTCGGCGCTGGAGGGACGCATCGGCATTGCATTCCGTGGACCGCTATTCCGCGTAGAGTTCCGCGCCGATGCCAGCCTCCCCCACCGCCACCCCCGAGCACATCAAGGACGTCAACACCCGCTACCACGACGCGGCGGCCGACGAATACGACGCCAAGTGGGGCATCGACTTCGGCGACACCGGCCAGGAGCAGGTGCGGCTGAAGCTGGTCAAGGCGCTCGGCGGGCGCCGCGGCGAGTCCTTCGGCGACGCCCTCGAGATCGGCTCCGGCACCGGCTACTTCTCGCTCAACCTGGTCCAGCTCGGGGTGATCGATCGCCTCACCGCGACCGACATCTCGCCCGGCATGCTGAAGCAGCTCAGCGCCACCGCCGACGCGCTCGGCGTCAGCGACGCCGTCACCACCGTCGCCACCGAGGCCGAGACCCTGCCCTTCGAGGACGAGAGCTTCGACCTCGTCCTCGGCCACGCCGTCCTCCACCACATCCCCGACCTCGACCGCGCCTTCGCCGAATTCCGCCGGGTGCTGCGCCCGGGCGGGATGATCGCCTTCGCCGGCGAGCCCTCGCGCTACGGCGACCGCCTGGCGGCGCTGCCGAAGCGGGTCGGGATGCTGGCCGCGCCCGCCTGGCGGCGCCTGACCGGCGCCCAGGCAGCGCGCCGTCGCCGAGGCCGACCTCTCCAACGGCCACTCGCTCGAGGGCGAGGTCGACGTCCACGCCTTCGCCCCCGCCGACCTGCGCAGGCTGCTGCGCGACGGCGGCTTCGAGAACCGCCACGTCGGCGGCGAGGAGCTGCTCTCCAACGCCTGGGGCTGGGGCCTGCGCACGGTCGAGTCGACCGCCGAGCCGGACTCGGTCTCCTGGGGCTGGCGCAACTTCGCCTTCCGCAGCTACATCGCCCTGCAGAAGGTGGACACGCGGGTGCTCGAGCCCTATCTGCCGGCCGAGCTCTTCTACAACCTGCTCGTTTCGGCGCGTAAGCCGGCGTAGGTCGGTTACCTCGAAGGTTGGGGAGGGTGTGGGTGTCCCTCTCCCTTGCTGGGCTATTCGCCTGGAGAGCTGAAGGGCCGTCCGAGATGGGTGCTCTCGGGCGAATAGCTAGCGCCGCGCGTCCGAGGGACACCCACACCCTCCTTCGCGATTCGAGGTTCCCTCTCAACTTGAAGGGGCCAGGGACGGCGCGCCACTGTTCTGCTGACGAACCCTTAGGCGCCTCTTGTTCTACTGGTGAACCTTTGGCGTGGTTTGAGTGGAGGGGTCGGGGTGTCTCTCGTACGAGCGGCGTTAGCTATTCGCCTCTGAGCTCGACCTCGGACGGCCGTCAGCTCTCCAGGCGAATAGCCCAGCGAGGGAGAGAGGCACCCCGACCCCTCCCCCCACACCCCCCGAAGCAAGCCGTCCCTAGCCCTTGGCCAGCCGAGCCCGAAACAGCTTCACCTTGGAGTCGATCCCCTTCAGCCGCCGCTCGCCGATGTAGGTGTAGGTGAAGTCCTCCTCCCCAGCCGCCTCCTTGACCGCGGAGTCGACGACGACGCTGCCGGGGCGGGCGACGCTGGTGATGCGGCTGGCGAGGTTGACCGGGCGGCCGTAGTAGTCGCCCGACTGGGGCAGCACCGCGCCGCAGGCGAGGCCGGCGCGCAGCAGCGGGAACTCGTCGCCTTCGGCCTCGGCGGCGGCGATCAGGGCCAGGCTCGCCCTCAGCATCGCCTCCGGCTCGGTGGAGACGAACATCACCGCGTCGCCGATCGTCTTCACCAGGCGCACCGGCGGTTCGGCGACGGCGCTGGCCATCTCTTCCAGCCGGCCGGCGACCAGGCCCAGCTCCTCGGCCGGGATCTCCTCGCCGAGGCGGGTGAACTCGACCAGGTCGGCGAAGCAGACGGTGAGGTTGGCGGTGCCGCCGAGGCCGCCGGAGGCGAGGTCGGCGGTGGCGATCACGTCGCGGCGGATCTGCTCGAGCATGTTCGCCTGCAGGGCGTGGACGAGGGTCGGGCCGACCAGCGGCATCAGGAACTCGGCGGCGGCGGCGAAACGCAGGGCGAGGTCGCGCTCGCTGTCGCCGGGCTGGGCCAGCGTCTTGATCACCAGCTCGCGGTTGGCCTCGGCGATCCGGGCGGTGCCCATGCCGATCGTGCGGGCCACCTGCAGCATCCCCTCCTCCGGCAGGCCGGCGTCGCGGAAGGCTTTCATCCGCCGCGCCGCATCGAGGTCGGCCTCGGTCGCGCGCGGCTCGTCGGGGTCGGTGTAGGGGACGCCGAGGGCGGCGCTGAAGCGGCGCAGCTGCTCGAGGTCGATGCCGACGATCTCGGCGACTTCGCGGGCCGTGTAGCGGCGCCCGTCCCCGGCCAGGGCGCGCTCGACCGGCAGCAGCGCCAGCCGGCCGGCGTTGACCGCGTCGCGCAGCTCCTCCAGGGGCACACCGTCGGCGGCGAGCTCCCGCAGCAGGGTCAGGCGGGCGCCGCGCGCTTCGTCTTCGAGGTCGTCGAGCAGCCCCTCGGCCTCGAAATCGATCTCGGGAGCGGTGGCCATCGCCGCCATTCTCTGCTGCTCCGCCAGTTCCGTGGTTCCTATCCACGAAATAGGTGGAAAAGGACCGCGCAACCGGGCGCTCAGGCGTAGGCGACGGCGCCGCCGCGGCGCGGGTCGCCGCCGCCGCTGAGGGCGCCCGTGCGGGGGTCGCGGGCGACCGCCTGGACGCCGCCGAAGAAGAGGTTGATCTCGGGACGGCGGGCGACCGCGAGCCCGGCGGCCTCCAGCCGCGCCAGCGCCGCCTCGTCGATCCCGGGCTCGGCCTGGAGCACGCCCCCCTCGAAGTGCAGGCGCGGCGCCTCGACCGCCGCCGCCACCGGCAGCTCCTGCTCGACCGCGCGGACCACGGTCTGCAGGATCGCCGAGCGGATCCGGTTGGAGCCGGCGCTGCCGACCCCGAGCACGATCTCGCCGTCGCGCAGGACCACGGTCGGGGCCATCATCGAGGGCACCCGGCGACCCGGCTGGATGCGGTGGAAGCCGAGCGGGTTGAGGTCCTCCTCGCCGAGCATGTTGTTGAGGATCACGCCGGTGCCGGGCACCAGCACCCCCGAGCCGGAGCCGTTGGAGCAGGTGACGCTGGCGCACATGCCGTCGCCGTCGAGGACCGAGATGTGGGTGGTCGAGCCGAGCAGGTCGCCGGCGGCGAGGTCGAGCCCGGCCGGGTCGAGGAAGCCGGCCTCCATCCCCTCCTCGTAAAGCGCCTCGGCGAACTCGATCCCGCGCCGGCGGTTGGCGGCGTCCATCGCCGCGACCAGCTGCTCGGGGCCGCTGCGCTCGCCGAGGCGCTCCAGCAGCCCGAGGCTGTAGGCGATCAGGATCCCGCCCGAGGACGGCGGCGGGTTGGTCAGCACCTCGGCGCCGCGGAACGGGGCGCGGATCGGCTTGCGCTCGATCGCCTCGTAGGCGGCGAAGTCGCCGCGGCCGAGGGTGCCGCCGTTGGCGACCACGAAGTCGCTCAGCGCCGCCGCCACCTCGCCGCGGCAGAACGGCTCCGCCCCTTCGGCGCCGAACCGTTCCAGCGCCTCGCCGAGCTCGCCGAAGCGGAAGCGGTCGCCCTCGCGCAGGAGCCGGCCGCCGGGCGCGTAGAGCTCGCGGGTGCCGTCCAGCCGCTCGTGGATCGGGGCGAGGATGTCGAGGATGTAGGCCTGCTCGGCGTTGACCGGCGCTCCCTCGCGGGCGAGGCGGATGCCGGGGCCGACAAGGTCGGCCAGCGGCACCGAGCCGAAGCGCTCCAGCGCCCGCACCAGGCCGACGGCGGTGCCCGGCACCCCGCAGGAGGCGGGGCCGACGTAGAACGTCTGCACGGTCTCGGCGTCGAAGTGGACCGGCACCGGCGCCAGCTCGGTACGGCGCTCGGTCCCGTCGAGGCCCGGGGCGGCGACGAAGAAATCGATCAGCGTCGTCTCCTCGCCACGGTGGACCATCATGTAGCCGCCGGCGCCGAACCCGGTCAGCGGGCTCTCGACCGCGAACGAGGCGAGCACCGCGCAGACCGCGGCATCGACCGCGTTGCCGCCCTCGCGCAGGACGCCGGCGCCGGCCTCGGCGGTGAGCGGGTGGCCGGCGGCGACTACCCCTTTCATCGGGTGCGGCTCGTTCTAGCCGGGGAGGAACTCAGGGACGTCGATGCCGAGCTCACCCGAGCGTTCGGGCGGGCGGCCGCGACCGCTGTCTTTGGTGCGGCGGATGGTCGGCTCGGCGGCGCGGCGCGGCGGGCTGCGGGCGGCCGTCGAAGCGGGTGGCGACGACGGTGACCCAGATCTGGTCGGAGAGCTCGTCGTCGACGTTGGCGCCGAAGATGATGTTGGCGTCGGGGTGGGCGGCCTCGCCGACCACCTTGGCGGCCTCGGAGACCTCGACCAGCGAGAGGTCGGAGCCGCCGGTGATCGAGAGCAGGATCGCGCGGGCGCCCTCCATCGAGGTCTCCAGCAGCGGCGAGGAGATCGCTTTCTCGGCGGCGAGGATGGCGCGCTCGTTGCCGTGCGCCATGCCGATCCCGAGCAGGGCCCGGCCAGCGTCGGACATGATCGTCCGCACGTCGGCGAAGTCGAGGTTGATCACGGCCGGGAGCGTGACCAGGTCGGAGATGCCCTGCACGCCCTGGCGCAGGACGTCGTCGGCGACCTGGAAGGCCTCGACCATCGAGGTCTGCTGGTCGAGCACCTCGAGCAGGCGGTCGTTGGGGACGACGATCAGGGTGTCGACCTCGGCCGCCAGCTCCTCGATGCCCTTGTTGGCCTGGGTGCCGCGGCGGTTGCCCTCGAAGGTGAACGGCTTGGTGACGATGCCGACGGTGAGCGCGCCGACCTCGCGGGCGAGGCGGGCGACCACCGGGGCGGCGCCGCTGCCGGTGCCGCCG
This sequence comes from uncultured Solirubrobacterales bacterium, assembly GCA_963829445.1. Classification (GTDB taxonomy): domain Bacteria; phylum Actinomycetota; class Thermoleophilia; order Solirubrobacterales; family 70-9; genus VAYN01. Next base: position 498,338 of record CAWHIW010000020.1, read on the forward strand.
CCGGCGCCGGCGGCGACGAAGACCATGTCGGAGCCCTTGAGCAGGCGCTTGATCTTGTCCTGCTCCTCGAAGGCGGAGCGGTGGCCGACCTCGGGGTCGGCGCCGGCGCCAAGGCCGCGCGTCTGCTCGTCGCCGATGTGGACGGTGACGTCGGCGACGCAGAGCTGCAGCGACTGAAGATCGGTGTTGACCGCCATGAACTCGACCCCGGGAATGCGGGCGTCGACCATGCGGTTGACGGCGTTGACGCCGGCGCCGCCGACGCCGACGACTTTGATCACCGGCTGGTGCGGCTCGCCGCTGCCCGGCGGCTCGTAGGCCGGCTCTTCGCGCCCGTAGCGCGGGTTGCTCACAGATGGTTCCTCATGGCGCTCGGGGCGTTCGTAGCGCGGCTTCGGTTCCTCGGAGAAGACCCTTTTCAGGCGCTCCGGCGGAGTCTCGGCAGGAACCTGTTCAGCCATCGGCTCATCGGCCGCCTGATCGAACAGAGCCTGAGAACCCTCAGGCGCAGGCGCCTCTGACGCGGGTGGCGTGGAGGATGGCTCCTCGCCCGCAGCTTGCGAGGACGAGGAGTCGTCCTCCGCGACAGGACCCGCGTCCTGAGGCTCTTCGTCCCGAGCCTTCTTCGCCTCCGCCGGATCCTGGCGGCCGTAACGCGGCGCCTCGGGCGGATCGGCGGGAGCGTCCTCGGCGGTCGACCGGAAGAGGTCGGACAGCGGACCCTCGCGCATGCTTGCGCGCTTATTGCGTCGAGCCATTCGCCAGAACCTCCTTCGCCAACTCCCGGTAGTAGTTCGCGGCGCTGCTGCCGGAATCGTACTTGAGGACGCTGGCGCCCTTGACGGGAGCCTCGGCGAATTTGATCGCCTTGCGGATCCGGGACTTGAAGACGAGGTCGCCGAAGTTCTCTTCGAGGATCTCCACCGCCTCCTTGGCGTGGACGGTCCGGGTGTCCAGCATCGTCGGCAGGATGCCCTCGATCTTGACGTCCGGGTTGAGGTTCTCCTGAATCATCTTCAGCGTGTTCTGGAGCTGGACCAGACCGCGCATCGAGAGATACTCGCACTGGACGGGGACGATCACTTTGTTCGAGACCGTGAGCGCGTTGATCGTCAGCAGCCCGAGGCTGGGCGGGGTGTCGATGCAGATGAAGTCGTACTCGCCGTCGACCTCTTTCAGGGCCTTCTCGAGCGAGCGCTCGCGGCCGATCTTGGTGCTCATCGCGATCTCGGCGCCGGCCAGGTCGATCGAGGCGACGGCGATGTCGATCTCGCGCTTGACGATGATCTCGGAGATCGGCATGTCGTTGACGAGCACGTCATAGAGGCTCTTCTCGACCTTGTCGGGGTCGATGCCCTGACTCATCGTCAGGTTGCCCTGCGGGTCGAGGTCGATGCAGAGGACGCGGTAGCCGGACTCGGCGAAGGCGACGGCCAGGTTCAGGGTCGTGGTGGTCTTGGCCACCCCGCCCTTCTGGTTGGCGAAGGCGATGACGTCGGCGTGCTTGACCGGCACCTCCGGCTCCGCGTGCAACTCGCGCACGGTGTCGAGGCGGCTCGGAGCGATCAAGTCCCTGGGCATCATCCGCGCCGGCTCCTCGGGCGGAGCGGGCTCAGCGGGCTTCACCGGCGCCGGGGCCACGGCCACTTGCGCCACTGGCGCAACGGGTGCCGACCCAACCGGCGTGGCCGGTCCCGAAGCCTCAGGCGCCCCTCCCGCGGGTGGCGTGGAGGATGGCTCCTCGCCCGCAGCTTGCGAGGACGAGGAGTCGTCCTCGACGACAGGACCCGCGGGCCGTGGGCTTGATCCCTCGCGATCGGCGTCCCCCTCCCAGGTGTCAGGACCCGAACGCTCGGGTACTGCTTCCTCCATACGCTGGAGCTCTTCGACGATCGGATGCTGCTCGTCGACCTGGATAGGAGCTGGCTTCGGCTTGCGGCTTAGAAATCCCATTGCGCCGATATTCGTATGGGGGGCCGCTTTTCCTGCCGGCCTTCGAAATTGCTAGGAATTGCCCGATCCCCGAACTCCTCGACAAGCGACTGGTCATCGTCACCGGCAAGGGTGGCGTCGGCAAGACGACGGTCGCCGTGGCGCTCGGGCTGCGCGCCGCCGCCGAAGGCAAGCGCACGATCGTCTGCGAGGTCTCCTCGCAGGAGAACGCCTCGCGGATGTTCGACCACACCGAGGTCGGCTTCCACGAGGTCGAGATGGAGGAGAACCTCTGGTCGATCTCGATCGACCCCGACGAGTCGATGCGCGAGTACGTGCTGCTGCAGCTGAAGGTGCGGGCGATGCGCGACATCCTCTTCCGCAGCCGCCTCTTCAACTACCTCGCGGCCGCCACCCCGGGCCTGAAGGAGCTGGTCACGATCGGCAAGATCTGGGAGCTGGCCCAGCTCGACCGCAAGGTCAAGAAGGGCCGCAAGTACGACCTGGTGATCGTCGACGCCCCCGCCACCGGCCACGGCGTCGGCTTCCTGCAGACGCCGCGCACCTTCGCCAACATCGCCCGCGTCGGCCCGATCCACTCGCAGGCGCAGACGCTCGACCGCTTCATCACCGACCACGAGAACACCGGGGTCGCGATCGTCTCGCTGCCGGAGGAGATGCCGGTCAACGAGTCGGCGGCGCTGGAGGAGGACCTGCGCGACGAGGTCGGGGTCGCGGTCGACCGCGTCTACCTCAACGGCCTCTACCCCGAGCGCTTCTCCAAACCCGAGGCCAAGCAGCTCGCCGCCCTGGCCGAGGGCGAGGACGGCGCGGTGCGGGCGGCGGCCCGGGCGGCGCTCTCCGAGCAGGACCGGGCCCGCTGCCAGCGCGCCCAGCTGGCCCGCCTGCGGCGCCGGGTCGAGGCGCCGGTCAAAACCCTGCCCTTCCTCTTCGAGCCCGACCTCGGGCCCGAGGCGGCGCGGCGACTGGCCAAGAGGCTGAGCTGATGCCGACGTTGAGCGACATCCTCGAGGGCAAGGAGATCTGCATCTGCGCCGGCTCCGGCGGGGTCGGCAAGACGACCACCTCGGCGGCGATCGCGACCGGGATGGCGGCCCAGGGGCTGAAGGTCTGCGTGCTGACGATCGACCCGGCCAAGCGGCTGGCCGACTCGCTCGGGCTGAAGGAGCTCGGCAACGAGGCGCGCCGGGTCGACCCGGCCCTGTTCGAGAAGCAGGGCGTGGAGATGAAGGGCGAGCTGTGGGCGATGATGCTCGACGCCAAGGCGACCTTCGACGAGCTGATCGCGCGCCAGGCGCCGGACGAGGAGTCGCGCGACCGCGTCCTCGAAAACCGCATCTACCAGCAGATCTCCAGCGCCCTCGCCGGCTCCCAGGAGTACATGGCGATGGAGAAGCTGTTCGAGCTGCACAGCGAGGGCGAGTTCGACCTGCTCGTGCTCGACACGCCGCCGACCCGCAACGCGCTCGACTTCCTCGACGCGCCGAAGCGCCTGACCCAGTTCATCGAGGGCCGCTCGATGAAGATGTTCATGAAGCCGACCGGACTGGCGGCGAAGGTCGCCGGGCGCGGCACCTCGGTCGTGCTCGGGGTGCTCAAACGCATCCTCGGCTTCGACCTGCTCTCCGACCTGGCCGAGTTCTTCAACGCCTTCAGCGGCATGGTCGAGGGCTTCCAGGCGCGCGCCAAACGGGTCGACAAGCTGCTCGCCGACCCCGGCACCTGCTTCCTCGTCGTCTAGCGGCCCGCAGGGCGAGCCGGTCAACGAGGCCGTCTACTTCCACCGCAAACTGGTCGAGGCGAAACTGCCCTTCGGCGGCGTCATCGTCAACAAGGTCCACTACCCGGCCGAGGAGCTGGGCGAGGAGAGCGAGGACCTGCCGGCGGCGCTGGCCGAGAAGCTCGGCGACGAGGACCTGGCGCGGCGGGTGGCGGCGAACTTCTCCGACTACCAGGCGCTGGCGGAGCGCGACGCCCGCAACATCAAGCGGCTGGCAGCGGGAGCTGCGCACCAAGGGCGTGATCCGCGTCCCCTACCTGGACGAGGACGTCCACGACCTCGCCGGCCTGGCCGAGATCAACCGCTACCTGTTCGCCACCGGCGAGGAGCGGGTGGCGATGGCCGCTGGGCGGGCCTGACGGTCCGGGTCAGATCGCGCGGCGCGGGCCCGTGTAATGCCCGTAATCGAACTCGAAGTGGCTGACCTCCCAGTCGGCGTCCTCGGGGACCGGGAAGAGGTGGCGCACGCGGGGGGTGTCGATGCGCTCGCGGTGCTCGATGTCGCGCTCGCTGGCGGCGGGCCACTCGAGCGAGTCGCCGCGGCGCTCGTCGGAGACCTCCTCGAGCCACGGCGTGGCCGTGATCTTGATCTCGTCCTCGGCCGGGATCGGCTCCATGATGCGGGTTTCCTGCTCCATGTCGGTCTCCTCGGTCGATGAATCGATTTCGATGGGCTCGGGGGGAACCACGGGCGGGGGAAGCTGTTCGATGCGGAACTCGGGGACCGACTCGATCGGCTCGGGGGGCTCGATCGCCTCTACCGGGCTGACCGGCTCTGGGGCGATAGCGGCCTCGATCGGCGCGGGTGCCTTGGCGGCCTCGATCTCCTCGCCGACGGTGAAGGCGATCTCGGCGTCGCCGCCTTCGAGGCCGGCGCTGATCAGGGTTTCGTCGGCGGTGGCGTTGAGGTCGCTGCCGAGCTCGCCGAGGGCGGCCTGCAGCAGCAGCCTGCGCACCCCTTCCTCGGCCCAGCCGGCGAGCTTGATCCCGTTCTCCAGCGAGCGGCCGTTCATCAGCGCCCGCTCCAGCTCGAGCGTGTCCTCGACCTTTTCGCGGGCCTGGATCCGGTCCAGCGAGTCGTCGGAGATCAGCGCCGCGGCGCGCATCGGCAGCGAGGCGCCGACCGGGCCGTGGCCCTCGAGCACGGCGCGCAGGGCCAGAAGGTGGTCGCTGAGCCCGTCGAGCGCGCTCTCGCGCTCGCAGCCCATCTCGAAGCGGCCGACCGCCCAGGTGAGGGCGCTGTCGGGGTCGGGGCGGGCCTCCAGGGTCTGCGCCAGCTCGACCAGCTCGCTCGGCCTCGTCCTCGCTGAGGCGGTAGCCGCCGGGGCGGGTGGCGGGGGCGCCGGTGGCGATCCGCCGCCAGCAGTCCTCCCCGGTCGGGGCGAAGGCGTAGGGGCCGAGGCCGATGCCGCCGCCCTTGAAGAGGCGCATGACGCTGATCAGCTCGCGCAGCTGGTTGAGGGCCGCCTCGGCGCCTTCCTCCTCGTGCTGGTCGGCGACGGCGAGGTACTGCGGCTCCCAGGAGGCGCGGCCCATGCCCTCGCTGCGCATCGCCTCGATCGGGGCGTCGATCGCGTCGGCGCGGACGATGCGGACGCCGTGCGGCAGCTGCAGGCGGGCGGTCGACATCCGCAGGCCGACCACGGGGACGATCACCACCTCGGCGTCGTCGGCGCCGCGCGCTTCGGCATCGAGCATCGAGAGCGCGCTGTCGAGCCGCGCTCGGTCGAGCGAGAACTCGGTCGACCCCTCCCAGAGCGCGGAAATGAAGACCGTGAGCATCCGTTCGGCGCGCTCGCCCGGGTCGGCGGGGACGGACTCGCCGCGCGCCTCCAGGTAGGGGGAGGCGACACCGGCCTCGACCGCGGCCTCGCGGGCGGGGCCGAAGCTGGGCAGCGAGCGCAGCTCCTGGGCGCGTTCCTCGACGAAGCGCGAGGTCAGCGGCACGTAGCTGAAGAAGGAGGCCTCGTCGCCGTTCTCGGCGGCGACGTCGAAGGGGATCTGGTCGCCGCTGGCGACCAGCGAGCTGAAGCGCGTGGCGGCCTCGGTGGCCAGCCGCTTCAGCGCTTCGTTGAGCAGGAAATCACGCACGTCCCAGGCTTCCGCCCCCCGGGCGGCGCTCCTGCGCCTGCACGATGCATTGCAAACGCCGGAGTTTGGACGTTTGACCTAGACGGCGGCGGGCTCGGCGTCTTCCGCCAGCAGCCAGCGGGTGCCGTACTTGCGCATGTCGTCGATCAGCGGCACCAGGGCCTCGCCCTTGACCGTGAGCGCGTACTCGACCCGGGGCGGGACCTCGGGATACGTGTGCCGCTCGACGATCCCCTCCTCCTCCAGAGCGCGCAGGCGCAGGGAGAGCGTGCGCGGGCTGATGCCCTCCAAAGACCGCTCCAGCTCGCAAAAACGGCTGCTTCCATCGGCAAGATCGCGGATCAGCAGGAGCGTCCACTTGCCACAGACGACCTCGGCGGTCCGGCAGACGGGACAGGTTGAGTTGCTCAGTGCGCTCATTCGATGGCAGGAGGCGGTTTCGGGATTGCCTCGCTTCAGCAAGTGTAGCTACATGGCTTCACTTACTGAAGCTTTGGGGAAAGCGAGATGGGATCAGGGTTTGGGGCCAGCGGCGGGCTAAAGGCTCGCTCCGGGCGTTCCGATGGGTATCCGTGGTCCACACCCGCGCGCAACCACCCCTGCCCGCCGAGGAGGGATTCGTGCTGATCGAGATCCTGGTCAGCGCAATCGTGGTCGCGATCGTCGCCGGCGCGATCTTCACGCTGCTGAACTCGACGGCCCGGTCCGCCGCCGAGGAGCGGCACGGATCCGAGGCCTACGCCGTCGCCCAGGAAGACCAGGCGCGGCTGCGCTCGATGCGCATCGTCGAACTCAACCGGCTCAACCAGACGCGTACCGTCCCGGTCAACGGCACCAACTTCACCGTCAAATCGACCGGCGCCTTCGTCAACGACACCACCACCTCGGCCTCCTGCACCTCGGGGGCCTCCTCGGCCGACTACGTCAAAGTCGCGACCACGGTCACCTGGCCCAGCATGGGCAGCAGCCCGCCGGCGGTGATCCAGAGCATCATCTCGCCCGCCAACGGCTCGCTCGACCCCAGCCACGGAACGATCACGATCTCCGTCAAAAACGCCGCTGGTGACCCGATCCCCGGTATCGGCGTGACCGGCACCGGGGCCGGCACCTTCAGCGGCACGACCGACGTCAGCGGCTGCGCGATGTTCCCCGACCAGGCCTCCGGCAACTACACCCTGACCGCCAGCGGCGTCGCCGCCGGGCTCGTCGACAAGGACGGCAAAACGCCGGCGCCCTTCACGGTCGGGGTCAGTCCCGGGGTCACCAACTCGATCTCACTGCTTTACGACCTGCCCGGGTCGATCAGGGAAATCGCCTTTCAGACCAAGAACGCGTCCGGTCAGCTCGTCGCCTCCAGCGCCGACTCGGCGATCGTCTTCAACACCGGCATGACCGTGGCGAAGATGCTCGGCACGCCCGGCGGCACCAGGTCGGCGCTGCTCGCGGCGCCCTCGCTCTTCCCCTTCACGTCCCCGGACACCGTTTATGCCGGCGCCTGCGGCGGCAACAACCCGAACCCCACCGGCGAAGCGAACCCCCCCGGAGCGGCGGCGATGGCGAGCGTGACGATCCCGCCCAACGGCTTCATCCAGAAGGTGACGCTGCAGCTGCCGGCGCTCTACATCAACGTCTGGACCGGCAAGAACGCCGCCAACAGAGGGTCGGCATTCAACAGCGCCGATGTCTGGATCAAGGACAAGAAATGCACCAGCGGCGTCCCCGCCGCCCCGATCACGCGTCGCTACGCGACCACCGCCGCCGGGACGCTCAGCGACCCCGGCCTGCCCTGGAGCACCTATGACGTCTGCGTCGACTCGAAGACCGGCTCCGGGAGCGCCCGCCGGCAGACGATCGAAAGCACCAGCGTCGAAAACCTGGCGGGCGGGCCGACGCTGAACTTCTATCTCGGCGAAGGCAGCGGCACCGTGTCGGAAAGCGGCTCCTGCTCATGAGGCGCGTGCGGCCGCTCGCCGACGAGCGCGGCACGACCCTGGTCGAGGCCTTGGTCGGGCTCGCCGCCGGCGGCGTGATCCTCGCCGCGGTCAGCACCGTCCTGATCGTCTCCCTGCACGGCAGCGACAGGATCAGCGCCCGCGTCGACGCGAACCAGCGCGCTCGCATCGCCATGAACAAGATCATCGACCAGCTCCACTCGGCCTGCGTCGCCCCCCAGATCGCCCCGATCCAGAAAGAAAGCAGCGGCACCCTGCTCAGCTTCATCCATCAGACCGGATCGGCGGTGGCGCTGACGCCGGTGCTGAGCAAAATCAGCCTCGTCGGAGGCACCCTGAAACAGGCCGACTACCCGGCGGTCTCCGGCTCGGCACCGCTCTGGACCTTCGCCACCAACCCGACCTCGACCACGCAGCTGATGACCAAGGTCAGCCCGACCACGCCCAGCAGCTCGATCTTCAGCTACTACACCTACTCCGGCGGCCAGGTCTCGGCGACGCCGCTGGCGGTTCCACTCGACCAGGAAAGGGCCGCCAGCACGGTCAAGGTCGCGGTCGCCTTCACCGCCGCGCCGATGAGCGCCCCGGTCGGCGACGATGAGGCGGCGGCGAGCATCCAGAGCACCGCCGTGCTCCGCCTCACCCCGCCTTCCTTCACCACGGGAGCAAACGCGCCATGCCAGTGAGGGGGCGGGAGTCCGAGCAGGGGTTCACGATGATCACGACGATCCTCGCCACCACGCTGATGGCGATGCTCGTCCTCGTCGCCGTCACCAGCGTCAACGGCGACGTCCACCAGGTCCGCAACGACCTCGCCCACAAGCAGGCCTACGAGGCGGCGAAGGCCGGGATCGACGACTACGCCTTCCACCTGCACGCGAACGGGAACTACTGGGGGCTCTGCACGAGCGTGCCGAAACCGAACGCGGTCAACCAGATCGGCACCGTGCAGAGCGGCGAAGCGACGAAACGATTCGTCCCCGGCAGCACCAGCGCCACCTACGCGATCGAACTGATCCCCGCCCAGGGGCAGACGAAATGCGACGTCAACCACCCAACCACCAGCATGATCGAGACCTCGGGGGTGATGAAGGGGACCTTCCGCATCCGCTCCACCGGGTTCGCCGAAAAAACCCAGGTCTCGATCACCACCACCTTCAAGACCGCCAGCTTCCTCGACTACGTCTACTTCACCCAGCTGGAGACGCTCGACCCGGTCACCTTCGGCTATCCGAATCCGTCGACGGAGCTCGAAAACGCCTACAAACAGTGCAGTCTCACCCGTCAGGAAGGGCGCTACAACCAGAACATCCCCGGCACCAGCCCGGCGGCCGGGTGCGAAGAGATCATCTTCAAGGGCGGCGACGTGATCAACGGGCCCCTGCACAGCAACGACGCGCTTGCGATCTGCGACTCGCCGACCTTCGGCCGCACCACCCTCGACGTGATCGAGGTCAGCGCCCTCGAAAACGCCGACCAAAACCCTGAGGGGCTGGTACAACGGCGCCGGCTGCACCGGCAACCCGACCTTCAAAGGCACCTGGGTGACCGGCGCCGCGACGCTGATCCCGCCGGCGACCAACGCCGAACTCAAAAACATCACCGAACCCACCTTCAGGTTCACAGGGCAGGTGCAGATCTGCCTCAGCGGGACCTCGATGAAGGTCGCCTCGGTCAGCGTCAGCAACAAAGACTGCTCGGCCGGCGTCCTCTACTCGGGCCCGATCCCGGCCAACGGGCTCGTCTACGTCTCGAACGGGACCTGCTCGACCCCGTACTCGCCGTTCACCGCCACCTACCCGACGACCTCGGGGTGCGGGACCGCGTACGTCCACGGCACCTACACGGGGCAGCTGACGATCGCGGCGGAGAACGACATCGTCATCGACAACCCGCTCTGCCGCGCCTCCTGCTCGGAAGCCAGCGGCAGCGGCATGCTCGGGCTGATCGCCAACAACTTCGTCCGCGTCTACCACGACTACCCATCCGAGACCGCTCCCCACCGGCCTCAGACCGCAACCCCCAGTGCGGGTCCTCGACCGAGAAAAAGGTCTCCAACCTGACCATCGACGCGGCGATCCTCTCGATCAACCACTCCTTCATCGTCGATCACTACGACTGCGGCACCTCGCTCGGCACGCTGACCGTGCGCGGCGCGATCTCGCAGAAGTTCCGCGGCCCGGTCGGCAGGGGCACCCCCGGCTACATCAAGAGCTACAACTACGACGATCGGCTCAAGTACCTGGAGCCCCCGAGCTTCATCGAGCCGGAAAAACTTCCCTGGGTGATCGGGCGAGAGACGATCGGCTGAGCCCGACGCTGCGCCTGGACGACCTTTTCTTAATTTTAAGTACCAACGAAGGCAAAGGTTCTGCGGCAAATCGGTCGATGCAAAGGGACCGAGATGGTCGAATTTCAACTGAAGAAGAAAAGGGACGATTCGCTGGTCGGGCTCGAGATCGAGGCCGGCAGCGTCGCCGCGGCCGAGGTGGTCTCGAACGGGAGCACCAGCCTGCAGGCAGACCGCGATCGCCGCCCTGCCGCCGGGCGCCTTCCACGACGGCGAGGTGACCGACGCCGACGCCGTCGCCGAGGCGCTGCGGGCGCTCTTCTCCGCCCACAAGCTCTCCCGCCGGGTCCGGCTCGGGATCGCCAACCAGCGCGTCGTCGTCAGGACGCTGCGGCTGCCGGCGATCGAGGACCCCAAGGAGCTGGACGCCGCGGTCCGCTTCGCTCGCCCACGAGCAGATCCCGATGCCGCTGGAGCAGGCCGTCCTCGACCACCGCGTCGTCGGCGGCGTCGCCGCCACCGACGGCATGGCCGCCCAGATCGACGTCGTCGTCGTCGCCGCTCGCCGCGACATGATCGAGGCGACGCTGAAGCCGCTTCGCGACGCGGGGCTGGAACCGATCGGCGTCGACCTCTCGGCCTTCGGCCTGATCAGGGCCCTGGGCCAATCCGCGGCAGTGGCCCCCACCGACGAGAGCGGCGACTCTCCCGACCCTGTCGCCTCCGCAACCCTCTACTGCAACGTCGGCGACGTCACCAATCTGGCCATCGCCAAGGGCCGATCCTGTCTCTTCACCCGCGTCTCCCCCACCGGGCTGGAGAGCGTCGCCACCAGCCTCGCGGCCGACCACCGGCCTGACCCAGGAACACGCCCGCATGTGGGTGGGCCACGTCGGCCTTGGCCGTTCCGGTCGAGTCGATCGAGGGAGACCCCGGCACCGTCTCCAGGGCCCGCGAGGCGCTCGAAACCGGTGCCTCCGCGGTCCTCGACGAGGTCCGGCTCTCGCTCGACTTCTACGGCGCCCAGGAGTCGTCGGTGCCGGTCGAGCGCATCGTCCTCGGCGGTCCCGGCAGCGCCGTGCCCGGCTTCGCCGAGTGGATGGCGCCGGTGCTCGGCCTGCCGATCGAGATCGGCAGGCCCGAAGCCCTGGCCAGCGCTCGACCCCGCCGCCGCCGCCCGCCTCACCCTTCCCTACGGCCTCGCCCTGGACAACTAGGACTGATGCGCCCCGTCAACCTGATCCCAGCCGGGCGAGCGCCCCGGCGAGCGCAAACCGATGCGCGGCGGGCCGCTCGCCTACATCGTCGTCGGCGCCCTGGCCGCGGCCCTGATCGGGATCACCCTGCTGGTCGTCACCTCCAACCAGATCAGCGACAGCAAGGCGGAAATCACCCGGCTGCAGAGCGAAAAGGCGAAGGTGGATGCACGTGCCGCGGAACTCGCCGCCTACACCCAATTCCACAGCGTCCGCGAACAGCGGATCGCGACGATCGGCGGCCTCGCCAACAGCCGCTTCGACTGGGAGCGGGTGATGCGGGAACTCGCGCTGATCCTTCCCGGCGACGTCTGGCTAACCAACCTGACCGGCAGTGCCAATCCAGACGCCGTGCCCACCGGCGCTGCCAACGTGGCTCTGCGCGGGTCGATCCCGGGTCCGGCACTGGAGCTCGTCGGTTGCGCTCGTGACCAGGAAGCCGTGGCCGGCTTAGTTCAGGCCCTGAAGGAGATCGACGGCGTCACCCGAGTCGGGGTCCAGTCCTCCGCCGTCGGCGATGAAGCCGGGGGGGAATCGAGCTCCGGCTCATCAGCGGGGTCAACCTGCAAGACGCGAGACTTCATCGCCCAGTTCCAGCTCGTCGCCGCCTTCGACGCGGCCCCGGTAGCCAGCGCAGAAGCCGGAGTTGCCGAAATCGCACCGGAAGCGACGACCACCGCGACCACCGAAGCGGCGGAATGAGATGAACGCGACCAACCGCCTGATCGTCTCCATCCTGATCGTCAGCGCACTCGCTGTCGCGTTCTTCGTTCTCGCGCTCAGTCCCAAGCGCGAGGAAGCCAGCAAACTTTCCGGCGAAGCCGACCAGCTGCGCCTCGCCCTCTCGGAATCGCGCAGCAAAGCCGCTGAAGGCATCGCCGCGAAAGGGGATTTTCCGGCCGATTATCAACAGCTCGTGGTACTCGGCAAGGCAGCCCCGAGCAGCGACGACACCGCCACTCTGCTCGTCCAGCTGAACCGCATCGCCAACCGCTCCAAGGTCGAGTTCGACAGTCTCCAGCTCGGCGCCGGTTCAGGCGAAGGCGCGGTCGAAGCCGCGCCGGCACCGGTCGCTGCGGCCCCGGCTCCCTCGGAAGGCCCTACGGGCGCCGTGCCGGCCGCCGCGACGATTCCCCCGACCGAGGCCGCCGCTTCGCTGCTGCCCCTGGGAGCCACGATTGGCACTGCCGGGCTCGGCGTGATGCCCTATGACCTCAGCTTCAGCGGTGACTTCTTCCACGTCGCCGACTTCATCAAGGGGATCGACTCCCTTGTCAACACCAGCGACCAGAGCGTCGCCGTCGACGGTCGTCTGGTCACCCTCAACGGTTTCGCGCTCAACGCCGATCCCGGCCTCGGATTTCCGCGCCTCGACGCGAACTTCTTGGTCACCACCTACCTGACGCCTCCTGGTCAGGGCCTGACTGCCGGGGCGAGTCCGACGGCGCCGGCGCCGTCGGCCGCGGTGCCCGCGACCACGACGCCCGAACCCGCTGAAGCCGAATCGACCACGGTCTCGGCCCCCCGATGAACATGCTCAAGAAAGGCCCAGAGATCAAGCTGTCCGAGCTCAAGGTCCCGGACTTCGCCTACGACCTCTACTACGACCTGCGCGAGCGTCACCTGCTGCCGTTGGTGGCGCTTCTGCTGATGGCGATCGTCGCGGTGCCGATCGTAGTCAGCCAATCCGGATCGGAGAGCACCGAATCCGCCACCGAAGAACCAACCTCTGGCGCTGGCCTCAGCTCCGCCCCGCCCCAGTCGAGCCTGCTGGTCGCCAAATCGACCCCCGCCCTACGCGACTACCACCGTCGCCTCGAGCATCTACGGGCAAAGGACCCCTTCAAGCAGCAGTACACCGGCGACGAAGCAACCTCACGGCAGCACCTCAACCAGCTAGCGGCGAAGCCGAATCGGACCGGATCGGCTTCGACCCCGGAAAGCCCCGCTCCCCCGACCACGACCGAACCCACCGAAACGAGCGGGGGACCGGTGCCAGGACAGGGCAAGCTGACCTACTTCTCCTATGCGATCGACGTCAGGGTCATTCCCGGCGACACCCAGGACGGGACGACGCCGAAGAGCGCTGGAGAGCAGACCGCGCGGCGCAATCTTCCAGAGCTGACGATGCTGCCCAGCCGCGAAACCCCGGCGATCGTCTACATGGGCTCGACCAAGGACGGCAAGAAGGCACTGATGCTCGTCTCCTCCAACGTCGAGGCGATCTTCGGCGATGGCAAGTGCGTGATCGGCTCCGACAGCTGCCAGCTGCTGTCGATGGAACCCGGCGTCCCCGAGACCTTCGTCTACGGCGGCGAGGGCCATGCCTTCAAGATCGAACTGCTCAAAGTCCACCTGGTTACCACCGACAAGCTCAACCGCGCCCCCCTTGGCAAGCCGAAGAAGAGCAAGTCCAAGAGCGGCAACCGGTAGATCTCCTAGCCGAGGTAGAGGTCGATCAGGTGGTCGCCGGCGAGCATGCCGACGACACCGCCGAGGGCCAGGAAGGGCCCGAAAGGGATAGCCATCTTGCGGGCCCGCGAACCGTGGCGGGCGATCATGGTGACGCCGACCACGCTGCCGACGAGGAGGGCGACGAGGATTGCCGGCGCAACCGCGCGGCCGAGAAAGAGGCCCATCGTCGCGGCCAGCTTGACGTCGCCCAAGCCCATCCCGCTCGGGTAGGCGAGGACGACGAGGAAGAACAGGCCGCCAGCCGCCGCTGCGGCAATCACGCGCTCCGGCATGCCCGCAGGGTCGGTTGGCACTGCGATCGCCAGGCAGAGGACCGCCCCGGCCAGGAGGATCTTGTTGGGGATGATCCGCTGCTCGAGGTCGGTCAGGGTGACCGCGGCGAGGACCGCGAGGAAGACGAGGTCGATCGCGACTTCGGCCACCGAGTCCCCCCACTGGACGACGACGGTGAGCGCGAAGAGCAGACCCAGGCCGAGCTCCGTCAACGGGTAGCGGGGGGAGATCGGGGCGCCGCAGCAACGGGCGCGGCCGCGCAGAAGAGCCAGGAGAGCACCGGGACGTTGTCGTAAGCGGGGATCGGATCCCCGCAGGCGGGGCACTCGGAGCGAGCGGCGGCGAACGGGATCCCGCGAGGCACCCGGTGGGCAACCGCGGTGACGAAGCTGCCCAGGACCAGGCCGAGGACGAACGCGAACAGGACGATGCCGGCCATAGGAGCGGGAGTTGTACCCGAGCGGGCGGCCGGCGAGAGCGCGAGACCGACCCTAGGGTCGTGGCACGACCCTGAAGCGCCTCTGCGCGGCCTTCAACTCCGTGTTGCCGGCCGGGTCGATCGCCTTCACGCGCACGGTGTGGCGCCGCAGGCGCAGGCGCTTGACCCGGAAGGGGGAGCTGCACGGCTTCCACTTGCCGCGGTCGACTTTGCAGAAGAAGGCAGTTCCCGGCATATCGCCGGTCGTGTCGGTGAAGCGGAAGACGGCGGTGCGCTTGCGGGTCTTCGAGGCCGGGCCCATCGTGATCCGCGTGTGCGGGATGGTCGAGTCCTCGACGTAGTAGACGGGATCCGAGCAGCGCGATTGGCCGCCGCCGGGACCTACCGAGACGCCGTAGAAGGCGACCGTCGGCATTGTCGGCGACTTGCACTTTCAGGCCGGCCTCAAACTGGGCGAGCGAGCCCCTTGCCACCGCGCTTCCCGTCCAGGTCGGATTGGTGAAGATCTTCACCGCCGCCGCGTCCGGAGCGGAGCCGGTGACCAGGGGGGTGTTGTCGTTTGCGATCGCTCCCGGGGCACGCGCAGCCGAGGAGGATCGGGGCGGCTGCCAGTCGACCGCCGGAGCAGCCGGCGACCGGGCGCACCCCCGGGAGACCCGTCCCCCGAACCCCCGCCCGGAGGAGGAACGGCGACCGCTCCCTCCCAGTAGGTCTTGCCGGGCGAACAGTCAGAGGGGCTGCCAGGGTCGGAGAGGTCGATCTGGCGCGCGTAGAAGGTGGTGATCGAATCCTGGAAAACTTTCACCCGGAACCCAGTGCTTTCCAGTTTCGAGGCGAGGCCTTCGGCGATTGCGGGACCCGTGCAGGGAAGGGAGCCGGAGTAGAGCTCGATCTCATACTCCGGATGTTTGGTCACCTTGATCAGGGGGCCGCCGAGACCAAGGACGGCAGAACCATCGACCTTGGAAGTGTGTCCTTCGCCCGGTTCGCCTTCGCCGAAGACCAGCGGTTCGGTCTCAGAGGCGGGTACGAATTCGGACGAAGCGGGATTGGTGCCAGTCAGCGCCGGCGTCGGCGGCTTGACGGCCTGAGCTGCGGGGGCGAGTGCCCCAGGGATCGCCAGCGCCGAAACAACGGCCAGCAGGCACAGCGAGGGGCGGGCCAGCCTGGCCCGCCCCTCTGCTGTATCAACGGTTCGCTTGGTCATGCCTAAGCGAGTTGTCTAGGACTAGTCGCCCCAGGTACCGTCGGGCGGGCAACCGCCTTCACCGGTGCATTCAAATTTGGTGATGCCACTCGCTTCACGCTTGATTCGAGAACGTGCTTCCGGTATCGGAGGTCACGGTCAGCAGGTACGTGTCTTTGGTGGTGGTGGGTTCAGCCAGATCAGCGCCGGAGAGAGTCGACTCGATGTTTTCCAGTTCGGCGACAGTGGCGCCCGCGTAAGAACCGGCGTTGTCGGTCGAGTACGTCTCCATCGCGACCTGAGCCGAGTGGGCGTACGCCTTCGCCTGCGAGTCCGTCGCCTTCTCCTTCTGGTTGAAGAAAGCCGGCAGCGCGATCGCGGCGAGGATGCCGAGGATGAGCATGACGACGAGGAGCTCGATCAGCGTGAAGCCGGCCTCTTTGTCACCTTTGAGCCGGGCGCCAATTCTGGCCCGGAGATTCTGGAGCAACATAGGTACCTCCTAATGGTCCTATCGTTTGCGCCAGGACTCGGGAGTCGCCATTTGGCACCGAGGCACTGGCAGTAATTTGCCCTCTCCTCATCGGCCTCTGACAGCCCAGCTTTAGCCTCTGCACGCCGAAATTCGGGAAGTTCGGCTTTTCTGCGCCGATTGCCCAAAAGTGGGGAGATCGACCATAAAAAGTGGCGATCAGCAATTGTTTCGACCGCAATAGTTGGGGGACGCGCACCGTACGTACGTCTAGCCGCTCAGCGGATCTTTTCGTAGATGCTGAACATCGGCAGGTACATCGAGATCACGATGAAGCCGACGATGCCGCCGACGAAGACGATCATGATCGGCTCGATCAGGGCGGTCAGGGCCTTGACCTTGGCATCGACCTCGTCCTCGTAGAAGTCGGCGATCTTGGACATCATGTGCTCGCAGCTGCCCGGTCTCCTCGCCGACCGCGACCATGTGTCCGACCATCGGCGGGAAAATCGGGTTCTGCTGGATCGGGCCGGAGAGGGAGCCGCCTCGCTTGACTGAGGCGTAAACGTCTTCCATCGCCTGCTCGACGACGATGTTGCCCGCGGTCTCGCCGGTCAGTTTGATCGCCTGCAGCATCGGCACACCGGCGGAGACCGAGCCGGAGAAGGTGCGCGACCAGCGCGCCAGCGCCACCTTCTGGATCACGTCGCCGATCTTGAACGGGATCTTCAGTTTGAAGCGATCCCAGAGCTTCGTGGCCGCGCTCGGTTTTCTTCCATTTGAAGAAGGCGATGACAGCCAGCGCGATCGACGGCAGGATCACGAACCAGTAGCTGGTCATCAGGTGCGAGGCGTTGACGCAGAGCTGGGTCGGGATCGGCAGCGCGGAATCTTCCTCGGGGTGTTCTTCGGCGAGTTCTTCGAAGATCTTGGCGAAGACCGGAATCACGAAGGAGACGATCGCGACCAGCACCACGGTGGCGAAGCCGAAGACGAGCGATGGGTACATCAGCGCCGATTTGACCTGGCGCCGCAGCGAGTCGGCTTTCTCGACCTGAAAGGCGATGCGGTCGAGCACTTCGTCGAGCCGGCCTGACTGCTCGCCGGAGCGGACCATCGCCCGGAAGAGGCGATCGAAGACCTTCGGGTAGCGCTCCATCGCCTTCTCCAGCGTGCTGCCCGCCTCGACGTCGGAGTGCACCCCGGCGATTGCCTCGCGGATCTGCTCGTCCTGGGTCTGCTCCTCCAGCGTGGCCAGCGTGCGCAGCATCGGCATCCCGGATGCGACCAGGGTCGCGAATTGGCGCGAGAAGACGGCCAGCTCGCGCATGTCGATTCCCTGCCAGCGTCGGAAGAAGTCCTCGATGTTGATCGGGCTGGATTTCTCGCTGACGTCGAGGACGATCAGCCCGCGCTGGCGCAGCTGCTCGCCGACCGCCGCCTTCGACTCGGCCTCGAGCTCCCCCGCCGAGGTCGCCCCCGCCAGATCCATCGCCCGGAACTCGAAGGTGGTCGCCGACATCGGCCGCTAGCCCCCAGGCGCGTAGACGGGCGCCGGTGCGCCGGCGGTCGCGGTCGCCCCATCGGTCTGGCTGAGCGGAGCGCCGCCAAGCAGGCGACTGAGCTCCTCCGGCACCGACGCGCGCTGTTCGGCCAGCGAGCGGTTGATCTTGCCGGTGCGCACCAGCCGCGCCAGGTCGGCGTCCATCGTCTGCATCCCCACCGCGCCCGAGGTCTGCAGGGCACCGTAGATCTGGTGCGTCTTGCCCTCGCGGATCAGGTTGCGGATCGCCGGGGTCGGGACCAGCACCTCGGTGGCGACGGTCCGCCCCCTGCCGTCTGCGGTCGGCAGCAGCTGCTGGGTGACGATCCCCTGCAGCGCGATCGAGAGCTGGGTCCGCACCTGGCCCTGCTGCTCGGGCGGGAAGACGTCGATGATGCGGTCGACGGTCTGGGCGGTCGACTGGGTGTGGAGGGTGGCGAAGACGAGGTGGCCGGTCTCGGCCGCGGTCAGGGCGGTGGAGATCGTCTCCAGGTCGCGCATCTCGCCGACCAGGATCACGTCCGGGTCCTCGCGCAGGGCGGCGCGCAGGCCGAGGGCGAAGTCGGGCGCGTCGGAGCCGATCTCGCGCTGGTTGACGATCGAGCTTTTGTGGTTGTGAAGGAACTCGATCGGGTCCTCGATCGTGAGGATGTGATCCTGGTGCTCGACGTTGATCACGTCGATCATCGCCGCCAGGGTCGTGCTCTTGCCGGAGCCGGTGGGCCCGGTGACGAGAACGAAGCCGCGCGGTTTCGCGCAGAGCTCGCGCAGCACCTGCGGCACCCCGAGCGAGTCCAGCGCCGGGATCTCCTGCGGCACCAGGCGGAAGGCGGCGCTGACCGTCCCCCGCTGGAAGAAGCAGTTGACGCGGAAGCGGGCGACGCCGGGGATCGCGTAGGCGAAGTCGAGCTGCTGGTTGTTCTCGAATCGTTTGCGCTGGTCGTCGTTGAGGATCCCGTAGACGACCTCGCGGGTCATCTGCGAGTTGAGGACCGGGAAGCCCTCCATCGGGCGGATCTTGCCCTTGTCGCGGATCGCCGGCGGGAAGCCCGGGGTGATGTGGACGTCGGAGGCCCTGGTTTCGACCATCTGGCCGAGCACGGCGGAGAAGTCGAAGTCAGGCAGTGACACGGAGGACCTCCTCGAGGCTGGTGTTGCCGGCACGGACCTTGGAAACGCCGTCCTCGCGCAGGGTCAGCATCCCCTCTTCGCGGGCGGTGGCGGCGATGTCGGGCTCAGCGGCGCGGGCGATCGTCATTTCCTTCAGCTTCTCGCTGAGGCTCATCACCGAGTAGATCCCGACCCGGCCGCGGTAGCCGCTCTGGTTGCAGCGCGGGCAGCCGACCGGCTCGTAGGCCTCGATGTCGGCGCCGACCCGCACCCCGGCGTCGGCCAGCGCCCCGGTCGGGATCACCGCGCGCCGCTTGCAGTTGGTGCAGAGCTTGCGGGCCAGCCGCTGGGCGACGACGCAGTCGACGGCGGAGGCGGTGAGGAAGGTCTCGATGCCCATCTCGTTCAGGCGTGCGATCGCGCCGGGGGCGTCGTTGGTGTGCAGGGTGGTCAGCATCATGTGGCCGGTCAGGGCGGCCTCGATCGCGATCCGCGCCGTCTCCGCGTCGCGGATCTCGCCGACCATCACCACGTCGGGGTCGGCGCGCAGGATCGAACGCAGGCCGCGGGCGAAATCGAGCCCCGCCTTGCGGTTGACGTTCATCTGATTGACGCCGTCGATCCGATACTCGACCGGGTCCTCGATCGTGATGATCTTGCGCTCGACGTCGTTGAGCTCGGTCAGCGCCGCGTAGAGGGTCGTGCTCTTCCCGGAGCCGGTCGGCCCGGTCACCAGCACGGCGCCATAGGACTGGCGGAAGGCGTCCTCGAAGCGGGCCCGGGCGGAGCCGTCCATGCCGAGGTCGTCGAGCGTGCGCTGGGCGTTGCTTTCGTCGAGGATGCGGATCGTCGCCCCCTCCCCGCGCTGGGTCGGCAGGGTGGTGACACGCAGGTCGACGCGGCGCTCCTCGACGGCGACGCTGACGCGGCCGTCCTGGGGAACCCGCTTCTCGGCGATGTCGAGCTCGCTCATGATCTTCAGCCGCGAGATCACGGCGCCGATCATCCGCTTCGGCACGTGCGCGGCTTCCTTCAGCACGCCGTCGACGCGGAAGCGGACCCGCAGCTCCCCCTCTTCGGGCTCGAGGTGGACGTCGGAGGCCCCCTCCCCCACCGCCTGGGCGAGGATGCTGTAGACGAGCTTGATCACCGGGGCGTCCTCGGCGCTGGCCTGCATGTCGCTGACCGCGGCGAGCCCTTCGCCGTCGCGCTCCGCCTCGTCCTGTTCCTCGATGATCGCGTCGGTGGCCGCGTTCTGAATCGTGCCGAGCCGGCCCAGCAGCGACTCGACGTCGGCCTTGGCGGCGACGGCGATGTGGCAGTCGAGCCCGGTGGCGATCTGGATGTCGTCGACGGCGAGGACGTTGGCGGGGTCGGCGGCCGCGACCAACAGCGTGTGCTGGTCGACGTAGCCGACCGGGACCGCCATGTAGCGGCGCGCCATCGTCACCGGGAACAGGGCCGCGGCGGCGACGTCGACGCTGTAGACGGCGAGGTCGACGTGGTCGAGCCCGTAGCGCTCCGCCGTCGCCCGCGAGAGCTGCTCGTCGTTGATCGCGCCCTGTTCGAGCAGCAGCGACTCCGGCGTGCGGCCGGCGCTGCGAGCGGCCTCGATCGCCGCTTGCACCGTCTCGGCCGCTACGTAGCCGAGCTCGACCAGCACGTCGGTGATGAAGCCGCGCGAGTGGCCGCGGTGCAGCGGCTCGGTCAGGCCCGGCGTTCCCTGCGCCTGCGGCGGCGTCATCGCCGGCGCCGCCGCGGTGCCGGAGTCGGGGACCGGCTGCAGGTGGCCCGGGTACTGGAATCTGTCGTTCGAGCTCATCGCCGCCGTCAATTCGGGTGGTAGGTGGCTTCGGGGCCGTCGTAGCCGGCGTCGATGACCGCCTGGACCACGCTCTGCCCGGTCTGGAAGCCGTAGTCGACGGAAGCCTGCGGAACCCCTTCGCTGAGGTCGCGCGGTTTCATCACCAGCAGCGCCGGCACCTGCTGCACGTCGGCGCCGAGGGTGATCGCCGCGTAGCGGGAGATCTGCCTGGCGGGGACGACGAAGAGGGAGACGCCGGGGCGAGACCGCAGCTGCTGCGCCGCGCTCTTCACGAGCTTGTCGTCGATGCCGCCGTCGTGGACTACGAGCAGGACCACGGTCTGGCCGGAGTCGTAGGCCGAGGCGACCGGAGCCGGCATCGGCGGCGCCGGGATCGAAGCGGGAATCGCCGCCGCCCCTTCTTCGCTGGCAGCTTCGACCGCGCCTTCCACCGCGCCTTCGACGGCTTCGCCCGGCGTCGCCCCGGTGGCGGTGCCGCTGGCTTCGGTGCCGGCAATCGAGACCGTCGCTTCGGTCGGCGCCGCTTCTTCTTCTTCGCCACCGCCGCTCGATTTCAGGAACATGAAGGCGGCGATCGCGATCAGCACGACGACGATCCCGATCTGGAACCGCGGGTCGTTGTTGATCTTGTCCCTCACGGCGCCACCGGCGCCTTGTCAAGCTGCTCGATGCCGCTCGCCCGCTGACCGCCGGCGGCCAGCATCAGCTTGAAGTCATGGGGGCTGGAGGCGTAGTCCATCGCCGTCGCCTCGGTGATCTTGCCTTCCATCGCGTAGGTGAGGAGCGACTGGTCGAAGGTGCGCATCCCGTAATACTCGCCTTCGCCGATGACCTCGGTGATCTTCCCCGTTTCTTCGGGGTTGAGGATCAGGTCCTGGACGCGGCCGGTGACGACCATCACCTCCGAGGCCGGCACCCGCCCCTCGCCGGTGACGTCGGGGACCAGGCGCTGGGCGATCGCCCCTTTCAGGGTCGAGGCCAGCATTACCCGCGCCTGCTGCTGCAGGTGCGGCGGGAAGAAATCGATGATGCGGTTGATCGTCTCGGTCGCGTCGAGGGTGTGGACCGTGGAGAGCACGAGGTGGCCGGTCTCGGCCGCCGAGAGCGCCGTCCGCACCGTCTCCTCGTCGCGCATCTCGCCGATCAGGATCACGTCGGGGTCCTGGCGCAGCACCCGCCGCATCGCCCGCCCGAAGCCCTTGGTGTCGGAGCCGACTTCGCGCTGGTTGACGATCGAGCGTTTGTCGGCGTGCAGATACTCGATCGGGTCCTCGAGCGTGACGATGTGCCGCGCCCGGTTGACGTTGATGTGGTCGATCATCGCCGCCAGAGTCGTGCTCTTGCCGGAGCCGGTGGTGCCGGTGACCAGCACGATGCCCCGCTGCTCCTCCGCCAGCCCTCGCACGACCTCCGGCAATCCGAGATCGTCGATCGAACGGATCTCAAACGGAATCGCCCGGCAGACGATCGAGATCGACCCCCGCTGCCTGAAGCAGTTGACGCGAAAGCGCGAAACCCCCGGCAGCGAATACGAAAAGTCCGCCTCCCCGTCCTCCTCGAATTCGGTCAGCGAGCGCACCTCGGCGATGTCATGGAAGGCCTTCTCGGTATCGCTGTCGCTGAGCGCCCCGAACCCCTCCAACGGAATCAGTTCCCCGTGCATGCGCGCGACCGGGGGCGAGTCGACCTTCACGTGAAGGTCCGACCCCTCCCGCTCGACGAGAGTGCGCAGCGCTGAATCGATGTCGAACATCCCGGTGGTTATCGGCGCGGACCTTGAAGGCCTTAAACCGCTGTACGAAGCCATGCGGGAGGGGTGCCGATAGGCCTCCCCGTGAATTCAGTCGCGTCCGCTTCGCGTACGGCTCCGCAACATGCTGCTCGCCTATGGCGAGCAGGAATCAGATTGCATATCGCGCGCTTCGCGCACATTCCCGGGGAGGCCTATCGGCACCCTCACAAGGCTCGCGGACATACGACGAGAGCTATGAGCGCCCGCTTCGATCCCAACTCCCACCGCTGGCCCCGCCCCCAGCCACCTGCTGAGAGATTCCGCTCCTTCGGCCGTCCCGGCGATGCGTGTCGCTGGAGGGGTCGGGTGCCCCTCCGAACGTTTTGCGCCGCTGGCCGAGAAGCAACCTCGGACGGCCCTAAGCGATCCAGCCAGTCAGGCGAGAGAGGAGGGGCACCCGACCCCTCCCCCACAACGCCACGACCCAAACGGGCCGTGGCGGGCGAATCGAACTAAGCGACCTCGCGCAATTTCTGCGCCTCGCCCAGCGACTGCAGCTTTTTCAAGCTCTGATTCTCGATCTGGCGGATCCGCTCGCGGGTCACGTTGAACGTGCGCCCGACCTCGTCCAGGGTCCGCGGGTGCTCGCCGCCGAGCCCGTAACGGAGCTCGAGCACGCGGCGCTCGCGGTAGGAGAGGTTCTCCAGCGCCTCCTTCAGCGCCTCTTTGGTCAGCAGGTCCGCGGCCCGGTCGAACGGGGACTCGGCCTTCTCGTCGGCGATGAACTGGCCGAACTCGGACTCCTCCTCGTCGCCGACCGGCTTCTCCAGCGAAACCGGGGCCTGGGCGGAGCGCTTGATCGAGTCGACCTCCTCGGGATCGATCCCCGTCACCTCGGCGATCTCCTCCGGGGTGGGCTCACGGCCCAGCTCGGTGACCAGCTTGCGCTCGGCGCGGCCGATCTTGTTCAGCTTCTCGACCACGTGGACCGGGATCCGGATCGTGCGGGCCTTGTCGGCCAAGGCACGGGCGATCGCCTGGCGGATCCACCAGGTCGCGTAGGTCGAGAACTTGAACCCCTTGCGGTAGTCGAACTTCTCCGCCGCGCGGACCAGGCCCAGCGTTCCCTCCTGGATCAGATCGAGGAAGGGCAGGCCCTGGTTGCGGTAATTTTTCGCGATCGAGACGACCAGGCGCAGGTTCGACTCGACCATTTTCTGCTTCGCGTCGAGGTCGCCCCGCTCGATGCGCTTGGCGAGTTCGACCTCCTCCGCGGCGGTCAGCAGGCGGACTTTGCCGATGTCCTTGAGGAACAACTGCAGCGAGTCCGTGGTCATGTCCGGTTTCAGGTCCAGCGCCGCTTTCTGGCGACGACGGCCTTTTTTGCCGGTGTCGGCGGGCATCGCGTCCGCGGCGGCTTTCTGGGCCGGGTCCATGTCCTCGACGAGCTCGATCCCCGACTTCTCGAGGTGCCCGTACAGATCCTCGACGTCCGACTCGTCGAGATCGACCTCGGACACGGCCGAGGCGATGTCACCGAAGGTCAGCACCCCGAGCTGCTGCCCGCGATTGATGAGGCCTTTGACCTCCTCCAACTCCTGAAGCTCTGCTACCAGCATGCGATTTGCTCGTTTCCCTAGCGGTTCGTGTTTAGTCCTGGCAATGGAATGCCCGTGCGGATCGAAAGTTGTGCCGGCCGATGAAAAAGCGGACCGGCAACCTGGTCCGCGAAGTAAGCATCAATATTTGGACTGCGATGTAGCCCGGAGGGCGTGCGTCGAAACTTCGTCAAACGCTTGTTCGTATCGTAGTCGCTTCAGTTTGTGAAGTCAATGCCGAACTCGATGCGCCATCCCAAACCCTGGCTGAGCGCCTTTTGGCAGCGCGCTTACCGCGAGAACGTCACCGGGCTCTCGGCGATGGTCGCCTACAACCTGATGCTGGCGGTCTTCCCCTTCGCCCTCCTGGTCCTCTTCGTGTTCGGCCAGGTGCTGAAGATAAAGGGGGTCGAGACCAGCGTCGTCAGCGACCTCGAGCGGCTCTTCCCCAGCGTCGAGCAGCAGACTCTGACCGATGTCCTCAACCGGATCCAGAACAACTCGACGACGATCGGGATCGCCGCCTTCGTCGGCTCGCTCTGGATCGGCGCCTCCTTCTGGGGGGCGATGGACACCGCTTTCTGCCGCATCTACCACGTCGAGTGCCGCGGCTGGGTCGAGCAGAAGCGCTTCTCCTTCGCGATGCTGGGCGTCGTCCTGCTCTTCATCGCCGCCAGCATCTTCGTGCCGGCGGTCGAGAGCGGGCTGATCTCCAGCACCGACCGGCTGCCGTTCGGGCTCTCCGACATCAAGGCGATCGACACCCTGCTGCTGCTCGGGGCCGCCCTGCTCGTCACCTTCGCGATCTGCTCGGTGATTTTCTGGGCGGTGCCGAAAGGGCACATGCCCTGGCGCGCGGTCTGGCCGGGAGCGGCCTTCGTCACCATCGCCGCCGGCCTCGCCAACTGGCTCTTCCCGATCTACCTCGCCAACGTCTCCAGCCTCTCCCACTTTGGCTCGACCCTGGGCTTCATCCTCATCGCCCTGCTCTGGTTCTACGTGCTCAGCTTGGCCCTGCTGGCCGGGGCGGTGATCAACTCGCTGCGCTTCGAGGTTCACGACACCGGCGAGCTTCCCTATGGCCGCAAGCGGCCATGCAACGGCTGCGAGGACTCGCTCGACGCCGGTGCCGAGCCGCCGCTTCCACCGGCCCTAAAATAAAAGAACCGTCGTATTTCAAGGGAGCGCTAATCTTGCTGCTTCTTTGAAGACCGAGGAGTTTGTCAATCTGCGCGCGCGGGTATGCGCGCTAGATTGGAACAATCGCATTGATGCAAAAACGGCGGGGTATTCAGACTGTGGGAAGCGTCCTCGATCCAACCATTCCGATTGACATCGGCGAGCGCTCTCAGCGCCAACGCATAGTCGAGGCGATGGTCGAGTGCTGTGCCGAGAAGACCTACGCCGCGACGACGATCGCCGACATCGTCAGCCAGGCGAGCATCTCCCGCACCACCTTCTATAAACGCTTCGGCGGCAAGCGCGAGTGCTTCGACGCCGCGCTCGATTGGTGCATCGAGGAAATGCGAGCCGCCGCCGTGGACTCCTGCTCTCCGGCGGACCCGCCTCCCACGGCGGTGCGCAAGGGTGCGGCCGCGACCCTGGGCCTGATGGCGGCGAACCCAGCCCTGACCCAGTTGCTGACTGGCGAAGCGGTCTCGGTCG
This sequence comes from uncultured Solirubrobacterales bacterium, assembly GCA_963829445.1. Taxonomy (GTDB): domain Bacteria; phylum Actinomycetota; class Thermoleophilia; order Solirubrobacterales; family 70-9; genus VAYN01. Next base: position 523,978 of record CAWHIW010000020.1, read on the forward strand.
AGCCGGCAGCGATCGAGCGCTACCGCGAGCTCCTGCTTCCCGAGCTCGAAAAGCTCTGGGCCGGCGCCGAGGAGCCGCGCCGGAGCCGCAGCGACCCTCGCCTTGCGCTCGGGCGCGCGCAGGTGCTGATCTTCAACCAGATCGTCGCCGGCCGGGCCGAGCAGCTACCCGAGCTTCTGCCTGAAATCGTCTACGTGACCCTGCTCCCCTTCGTCGGGCACGAGGAGGCGCTGAGCCAGGCCCGCCTCGCCGACAGCGACGCAGACGCCGAACTCTCGTCCAATCTCAGTGACTGAACACGAGAGCGACCTGCGCAAATGGCGGTTGCCGCGGGGCCGCCACGGGCTGCCGCGCGAGTTGGTCACCCGCTCCCAGCGCGAGCGCCTGCTGGCGGCGGTCGTGCGAGTCGCCGCCACCAATGGCTACGAGTCGACCTCCGTCGCCGACATCCTCGAAGAGGCCGGGGTCGGCCGGGAGAGCTTCTACGAGCTCTTCGAAGACAAGAAGGACTGCCTGCTGGCCGCTCGCGGAATCCTGGTCGATGACCTCGCCACGACCGTGACCGAGGCCTATGAGGAGCCGGGGGACTGGGCCGATCGGGTCAGGAAAGCACTGGCGGCAATGCTCGACTGGTTCGCCGCCGACCCGGCGGCGACGAAGGTCGTCTTCGTCGAGCTGGCCGCAGTGGGCGCGGCATCGCGAGAGCTGTTCCGCAACGATTTCGCCCGCTTCACGAAACTGATGGACGACGCCTTCGCGGAGGACGAACCGGTGCCCGGCCTGCCCCGGGCAACCGGGCTTGCGGTCGGTGCCGCCCTCGCCCGCGTCTACGAGGAGGTGGTCCGCGACCGCACCGCCGAGTTGCCGCGGCTGCTGCCCGAACTGACCTACGAACTGCTCGTTCCCTTCATCGGCGAAGAGGCCGCCGGGGACGAGGAACGGCGCGCTGCGGAGATCCTCTCCACGGCTAAGTGAGGGCGCGAGCGACAGCGGCGGATGGATGGCCCGCCGCCTGTCGCTCGGCCCTGTGAGGAGACGCCGCCAGGGAGGAAGAGCGGCGTCTCCGGGTCCTGCTTCTCGGTGCCCCCTTTGGCGATCGAGACCACGATGGATACCGTGCCCCGGGCCTGACCGTCGAGAAGGCCCTCTCGGGCTCCCATCGCAGCCCGTCCACGAGCGTTCAGAATCGACTTTGCCCTGCAAATCGCAGCATGTCGAAGCCAGCACGCGCGCGCTTTCGCACATCGCTCGAAGGCGCCTGAAACTACTGCTGGGCAAAGGTGGCGTGCAGGCCCGCGACCACGTCTTCGGCGATCTTGCGACTGCCCCCGAAGCGAAGCTCGCCGAGCTTTCCCTCGCGCACCGCGTTGGACCACTTGAGGGCCGAGCCGACCGCATAGGCCGGGGGGTTGGTCTCCAGCCGCGAGACGCAGGAGACCACCCTGCCGTCTTCGATCACGACCTGGACGCCGGTGGGCCTTGGGATCAGGTCGGGGGTCGGCTCGACCTCGAGCTGGCAGAGGCCCGCCACGGGTTCGCTCAGGCCCACCAGCGGCGTGGCGAGCAGAAAGGCGGCCTCGATATCGATCTGGGTGACGGGAGCGCTCCGGGGGCCGAGATGCGCGAGCTCGCAGTGACTGGCGGCGGCAATCGGCACGACTCCCCTGCGCGCCCACTCGGTCACCCCGTAGGGAGTTCCCACTCCCCTGCTCGGCCGCGCCTCGACCAGACCGGCGATGCGCATGCTCGAGAGGCGCCGCTCCAGCGCCGGGTAGCTGAGGTCGGAGATCAGGCTGTCGAGTTCGGTCAGCGACAGGGGCCGCGCGGCCAGCGCCCGCATCATCCGCGAGCCCCAGCCCTCGACCAGCGCCTTCACGGCCCCCTTCGAGGCGCCGCTCTCGAGTGGGATCGGGCCTTCCGGCGCCTGACTCAGCCAAACCTGCACTCGCTCGGCGACCTCGAGCAGCTCCCGCCCCATCGGGGTCAGCTCGTTCTCCACCGCATAGGGCATCTGCCGGGTCGGCCGTTTCCTCACGACACCCAGCTCAGAGAGGTTCGCAAGGTGCCCTCGCAGGGTCGTCTGGGCGGGCAGACCGGTTTTCTTGCGCAGCTCGGCGAGCCGCATCGGCTGGTCCGAGAGCGCCCTCAGAACCTGGACGTTGAGGGGATTGGCGAGGACCGAAAGCGCCAGGCCGCCGGGGCGAACCTGCGATCGAGGGGGATCGACCGACGTAGTTGCGGCCCCACCCTCGCCTATTCGATCGTCATAGACACTCCGCAAACTCTCACCCTCCGAAACAGACTATCAGAGAGTTTTGTCTCAGTACGAAAAGGTTTTATTGACGAACAGTAAGGTTTTTTATAGCTGCGTCGAGCGCGGGGGAAAGAGGCGTGGTGGTGATCTCGGGCAATAAGCCCATCCCCGTCTGGTCGGTGACCACGGTTTCCACCGAGAGACCCTCGATCAAAGGCCTGGCGACTCCGGCATCGACGGGAGTTACCAGGCCGATCCAGAGCGAGGACAGCCCCGGCGTCAGAACCGGCACGGTGAGGCGAAGCGGCGGGCGCCGGTCCAGAGCCCGGGCCAGCGCGTCGATCATGCCGCCGTAAGTGGTGACGTCGGGGCCGCCGATCTGGATCTCACGGTCGAGCGGAGCGTCGAGCTTCGCCGCCGCGGCGAGGAAGGAGACGGCGTCGCCGATCGCGATCGGCTGGGTGCGGGTGGTGACCCAGCGCGGCGTGATCATCAGCGGCAGCCGCTTGACGAGGTGGAAGACCGTGAGGAAGGACTCGCTGCCGGCGCCGATCACCGCGGCGGCGCGGAAGTAGGTGACGGGAACCTCGCCGGCGCGGAGGGTCTCAGCGGTGGCGTGGCGGCTCGCCAGGTGCTTCGAGCCCTCCCCCAGCCCACCCAGGTAGACGATCCGCCGCACCCCGGCTGCCGCCGCGGCGGCAGCGAAGTTGGCGGCACCTTCCTTGTCGCGCTGGGCGAAGTCGCCGTCGGCGCCCCGGCCCATCGAGTGGACGAGGTAATAGGCGACATCCACTCCATCCAGCACGAGGTCGAGCGTCTCCGGCTCGAGCACATCGGCCTTGCGCACCTCGCAGCCGATGTCGTCGAGGTCGCCGGCGGCCTCGGGGCGGCGGGCCAATGCACGCACCTCCAACCCCTGCTCGCGCAGCCGCGCGCAGAGCTGCCCACCTATGTAGCCGGTAGCCCCGGCAACCGCGATCACTCCCCCACGCTACCCCCGGAGGGACATTGCCACGCCGTCAGCCGTAGCGCTCGCCGATTATCTCCCGCAGCTTCGAGCGGTCGTGGCGAGCGTGGACCCGGCGCACGGTGCCGGAGCGGGAGCGCATGACCAGCGACTCGGTGGTGGCGCCGTTGCCGCGATAGCGCACGCCCTGGAGGACGTCGCCGTCGGTGACGCCGGTGGCGGAGAAGAAGACGTCGTCGCCGGAGCAGAGGTCGTCGGCCGTGAGCACGCGGTCGAGGTCGTAGCCGGCGTCGATCGCCGCTTGGCGCTCGCCATCGTCGCGGGGCCAGAGCCGGCCCAGCAGCTGGCCGCCCATCGACTTCAGCGCCGCCGCCGAGAGCACACCCTCGGGGGTGCCGCCGATCCCCCAGAGCAGGTCGACCGGGGAGCGTTCGCTGACCGCGAGCAGGGCGGCGGAGACGTCGCCGTCGCTGATCAGCCGCAGGCGGGCGCCGGCGTCGCGGACTTCCTTCATCGCCTCCTCGTGGCGGGGGCGGTCGAGCATGACCACGATCACGTCGCCGACGCTCTCGCCCTTGCGCTCGGCGATCAGCTTCAGCGTCTCCGGCAGCGGCCGGTCGAGGTCGAGCAGGTCGGCGATCTCCTCGCCGCCGGCCATCTTTTCCATGTAGACGCAGGGCCCGGGGTCGAACATCGAGCCGCGCTCGGCCAGGGCGATCACGGCCAGAGCGCTGGGCATGCCGCGGGCGCAGAGCGTGGTCCCCTCGAGCGGGTCGACGGCGATGTCGACGACCGGCGGGCTGCCGTCGCCGATCTGCTCGCCGTTGAAGAGCATCGGCGCTTCGTCCTTCTCGCCCTCGCCGATCACGACGACGCCGTCCATCGCCACCGAGTCGAGCACGAAGCGCATCGCGTCGACCGCGGCGCCGTCGGCGGCGAGCTTGTCGCCGCGCCCGACCCAGCGGGCGGCGGCGAGGGCCGCCGCCTCGGTGACCCGCACCAGCTCCAGGGCGAGGTTGCGGTCCGGCTTGGCCTGAGGATTCTCGGGCATCGGCGGCGGAGGCTATAGGGTCGCGCCATGTCTCAGCGTTGGGGACTGACCCTGCCACTGCCGGGCATCACGCTGGCGGACCACGAGGAGCACGTCAGGCGCGCCGAGGCGGCCGGCTACACCGACCTCTGGACGGGAGAGACCGCCGGCCCGGACGGCTTCACGCCGCTGGCCCTGAGTTCTGCCTGGACCGAGCGGACGCGGCTCGGCACCGGCATCGTCGGCGTCTTCCAGCGTGGCCCGGCGCTGCTGGCGCAGGAGGCAGCAGCATTGGCCAGCGCCTCCGACGGGCGCTTCGTGCTCGGCATCGGATCCTCCTCGGACCGCATCGTCGAAGGCTGGAACGGCATCCCCTTCGAGAAGCCGCTGAGCAAGGTCCGCGCGACCCTCGACTTCCTCCAGACCGCGCTGGCCGGCGAGCGCACCGCGACCGGCTTCAAGCTGGAAGCGCCCCCGGCCGCGCGGGTGCCGATCGTGCTGGCGGCGCTGCGCGGCAAGATGCTGCAGCTGGCGCTGGAGCGCGCCGACGGCGCCTTCACCAACTTCCTGCCACTGGGCGGGCTGCCCAAGGTGACGGCCCAGCTGGAGGGCGCGCCGGCAGGCTTCGAGCTGCTCTGCCGCTTCTTCTGCATCCCCGGCGAGCGCGAGCAGGTCGAGCCGCTGGCCCGCTTCATGTTCTCCTCCTACATCACCGTTCCCGTCTACACCGCCTTCTACCGCTGGCTCGGCTACGGCGAGCAGATCGACCCGATGGTGGCCGCCTGGGAAGCCGGCGACCGCCAGGCCGCGGCAGCAGCCGCGCCCTGGGAGGCGATCGAGGAGATGTTCATCTTCGGCACCCCGGAGGAGATGAAGGAGCGGCTCGCCGCCTTCATCGCGGGCGGCATCACGCTGCCGATCCTGACCCCGATCGTGACGCCGGACAAGCTCGGCGAGACGATCGAGGCGCTGGCGCCCTAGACCCGCGTAGAAGGACTAGCTGTCCGTCAGCCCTGAGTATGCGTCCGGGCGGCGCGTCGTCAGGAACGGGAAGAGCTCGAGCCAGTCCCGGCGCTGGTCGAGGTCGAGGTCGGCGACGAGGACCGCGGCCTCCCCGCGCGGCGCCCGGGCGAGCACGCGACCGTAGGGATCGGAGATGAAGGAGGAGCCGTAGAAGGTCAGCGGCGGCTCCTCGCCGATCCGGTTGACGGCGACCATGAAGGCGCCGTTGGCGATCCCGTTGGCGACGATCACCCGCTGCCAGAGCGGCTCGGTGTCGAAGGCGGGATGGTCGGGCTCGGAGCCGATCGCGGTCGGGTAGACGAGCACCTCGGCGCCGGCGAGGCCGTAGGCGCGGGCCACCTCCGGGAACCACTGGTCCCAGCAGGTCGGCAGGCCGAGGCGGGCCTCGCCGAGCGCCAACACCGGGAAGGCATCGGCGCCGGCGGGGCCGGGCCGGAAGTAGCGATCCTCGTGATAGCCGGCGGTGACCGGGATGTGCAGCTTGCGGGTGCGGGCGAGGAGCTCGCCGTCGGGGGCGACGACGATCGCGGTGTTGAAGCCGAGCCCGTCCTCGCCGTCGGCCCGCTCGTAGAGCGAGGCGTGGATGGGGACGCCGGCGTCGGCGGCCATGCGGGTGGCGAAGCGGTGGGTGGGGCCGCCGGGGAGCTCCTCGGGCTCAGCGCCCGCGGCTTGCGGGCCGGCTGGGTCGATCGCGAAGTAGCGGCTGAGGGTCAGCTCCTGCAGGCAGACGAGCCGGGCGCCCTCGCCGGCGGCGAGCCTGATCCCGGCGGCGAGTGCCGCCTCGTGCTCGTCGGGGTCCGGGTGCCAGCGCTGCTGCACGGCGGCGATGCGGAAGGGCTCGCGGGTGGAGGGACGGGTGCGAGCCGGCGACTCAGGCGGGTCCGTGGCGACGATCAAGCGGATCTCCTCCATACGACGACTGTAGCCACCGGACCAACCGCCGTAGGCACGGATGGATTGCGGCAGTCCTTTGTACCCCTATGCGTTACAAAGGACTGCCGCAAGAGGATGATGAGGCGATGGGCGTGACGATCGACTCGACGCCGGCCGCCGACGGCTTCCGCATGCCGGGCGAGTTCGAGCCGCACGACGGCTGCTGGATGGCTTGGCCCGAGCGGCCCGACAACTGGCGCCTGGGCGCCGGGCCAGCGCAAGAGGCCTTCGCCGCGGTAGCGGCGGCGATCGCCGTCTCCGAGCCGGTGACGATGGCCGCATCCCCCTCGCAGCTGGAGCGCGCGCGGTTGTTGCTGCCGGCGTCGGTCCGGGTCGTCGAGCTCGAGAGCGACGACGCTTGGATGCGCGACATCGGCCCCAGCTTCGTCGTCGACGGCGCCGGCGGCAGGCGTGGGGTCGACTGGCGCTTCAACGCCTGGGGCGGCATCTACTCGCCCTGGGACCGTGACGAACGCGTCGCCGCGGCTGTGCTCGAGGCCGAGGGCGCCGAGCGTTACCGGGCGCCGCTGGTGCTCGAGGGCGGCTCGATCCACGTCGACGGCGAGGGCACGGTGCTGACGACGGAAGAGTGCCTGCTCAACCGCAATCGCAACCCGGGGCTGAGCCGGGAGCAGATCGAGCGGACGCTGCTCGACCACCTCGGGGCGGAGAAGATCGTCTGGCTCGGGCGCGGCGTCCACGCGGACGAGACCGACGGGCACGTCGACAACCTCGCCTGCTTCGCTCGCCCCGGCGTCGTCCTGCTGAGCTGGTGCGAGGACGAGTCGGATCCGCAGCAGGCGATCTCCCGCGATGCCCTGGCGCGCCTGGAGGCGGCAACCGACGCCCGCGGCCGCCCGTTCGAGGTCGTGCGGCTTCCTTCCCCCGGCCCACTCCAAATCGAGGCCGGCGAGGCCGAGGGCGTGGAGCCCCGCGAGGGCACGCTGCCGCGCCGGCCCGGCGACCGCCTCGCCGGCTCATACGCCAACTTCTACATCGGCAACTCGCGGCTGGTGATGCCGCTGCTGGACGAGCGCCGCGACGACGAGGCGGCGGCGATCCTCCAGGGCGTCTTCCCGGAGCGCGAGGTCGTCGGCGTGCCCTCGCGCGAGATCCTGCTAGGCGGCGGCAACGTCCACTGCATTACCCAGCAGGTGCCGGCGCGGGCGGGCAGGCCGACTCAGCCCGCGAGCCGGGCCAGCGAGAGCGCGTAGTCGCCGGCGGCATCGGTGAACCAACCGCTCATCTCCAGGCCCGCGCCAGCGTAGACGGACTGCAGCCGCTCGCGGGTGAACTTGGTCGAGATCTCGGTCCGCATCTCCTCGCCGGCGGCGAAGGAGATCTCCAGGTCGAGCCCCGCGATTGCGACCTCCTGGTCGGCGAGCGAGCGCAGGCGGATGTCCATCCGCTCCGCCTCGGCGTCGTAGCGGGCGACGTGCTCGAAGGCATCGAGGTCGAAGTCGGCGCCGAGCTCACGGTTGAGCACCTCCAGCACGTTCTTGTTGAACTCGGCGGTGACCCCGGCGGCGTCGTCGTAGGCGGCCTCCAGCCGGCCGGGCTCCTTGACCAGGTCGGTGCCGAGCAGGAGCTGGTCGCCCGGCCCCAGCAGCGCCGCGATCCGCTCCAGGAAGGCCTGGCGCGGGCGCGGGTAGAGGTTGCCGATGGTGCCGCCGAGGAAGGCGATCAGCCTGCTGCCCTCGGCGGCCGGGATCCGCTCCAGGTCCTCCTCGAAGTCGCAGACCAGCCCGCGCACGGCGAGGCCGGGGTACTCGTCGACCAGGCAGGACGCCGTCTGGTGGGTGATCTCCTCGGAGATGTCGACTGGCACGTAGGTGTCGAGGCTGCCGGCATCGCGCATCGCGTCCAGCAGGTGGCGCGTCTTCGCCGCCGAGCCGGAGCCGAGCTCGACCAGGATCCCGGGCCGGCCGGCGGCGTCGAGGATCTCGGCCGAGCGCTCGCGCAGGATCTCCCGCTCGGCCCGGGTCGGGTAGTACTCCTCCAGCTCGGTGATCCGCTCGAACAGCTGCGAGCCGCGCTCGTCGTAGAAGTATTTCGGCGCCAGCTCCTTCGGGTAGGCGCTGAGCCCGGCGCGGACGTCGCGCGCCATCGTCGCCGCGGCGTCGGCGTCGAGGTGGACGTCGATCGCGATCATGCGTCCCTCGCGCAGCGCAGGCCGGAGAAGATCTGGCGGCGCTGGGGCAGGTCCCAATTGCGGAAGCTGGGCCGGGCGACATCCCCATGCGTCGCCCACGAGGCGCCGCGCAGCACCTTGTGCTCGCGGCCGAAGAAGACCTCGGAGTACTCCGGGTAGGGGAAGGCCTGAAAGCCCGGATAGGCGAGGAAGTCCGAGGAGGTCCATTCCCATGCGTGGCCGAGGCCCTCCAGGCGCGGGCGGGCAGCCTCCCACTCCTGCTCGCTCGGAAGTCGCTTGCCGGCCCAGCGGGCGAAGGCATCGGCTCCATCCCAGGAGACGTGGACGACCGGGTGGGCGGGATCGATCGGAGTGCGATGGCCCATCGCGGCACTGACCCAGCCGCCTTCCCCGTCGCGCTCCCAGTACAGCGGCGCCTCGGCGCCCGTGGCCTCCATGAACTCGAGATACGCGCCATTGGCGACCGGGGTTCGATCGATCTCGAAAGCCGCCAGCTCGATCGCAGTGGCGGCCGCGCTCGTTGTCGTAGGCGAAGCCGCGCTCGGGGGCGCCGATCTCGTACTCGCCGGCGGCGATCGCGACCGTCTCCGGCCCGTCGGCAACGGGATCCACCGCGCGCATCTCGTCGACCAGCGGCGAGCCGTAGCCGTCGACCATCTGCAGCAGCTGCAGCATCGTCTCCTCGTGCTGCAGCTCGTGCGCGAGCAGCATCTCGTAGACGAAGCCTTCCCGCAGCAGCCGGTCCTCGGCGGCGGCGGAGACGTCGACCGAGTCGAGCACCTCGAGCGTGCGCTCGCGGACGTCGGCCATGTAGGCGCGCAGCTCGGCGTCGCGCAGGATCGGCAGCTCGCCGCGAGTCTTGCGCGGATTCTCGATCGCGTCGTAGAAGCGGCCGAGCTCGCCGTGCATCGGCTCGCGCTCGGCGATCGTCTGCACCAGCCAGAGCTCCTCGAAGTTGGCGATGTGGCCGAGGTCCCAGGCCAGCGGGCTGAGGATCGGCGAGTAGACGGTGTTCAGCTGCTCGTCGTCGAGCGGCTCGACCAGGGCAAGAGTGCGCTCGCGCGCCTCGGCAAGCCGTTCCGCGATCGCTGCCTTGGAGTTTGCCGTCACCTCGGTGGCGATACGAAAACCCTATACGGGTCGGATTACCGGAGTGTGAACTCGACGAGCGTTCGGTTTGTCATCTGGTGGATGACCAATGCATCGCTCGTCGATACGCTCCGCGGCGGATGAACGTCGAAGGAGCGGGAGCGCTGGTTGCGGGAGGGGCCTCCGGGCTCGGGGCGGCGACGTCGCGGGCGCTGGCCGGGGCCGGCGCCGAGGTGGTCATCGCCGACCTCAACGCCGAGAAGGGCGAGGCGCTGGCGGCGCGAGATCGGCGCCAGCTTCGTCGCCGCCGACGTGACCGACGCCGAGGCCGTGGGCGCCGCCGTCGAGCAGGCCGCAAGCACCGACGGGGGCCTGCGGGTATCGGTCTGCTGCGCCGGGATCGGCTGGGCGGAGCGGGTCGCGCACAAGGGCGGTCCCCACAACCTCGAGTACTTCTCCAACGTCGTCAAGGTCAACCTGATCGGCAGCTTCAACGTGCTGCGGCTGGCGGCCGACGCGATGAGCGGCAACGAGCCCGATGAGGGGGACGAGCGGGGCGTCTGCGTCAACACCGCCTCGATTGCCGCCTACGACGGCCAGATCGGCCAGGTCGCCTACGCCGCATCCAAGGGCGGCATCGTCGGCATGACCCTGCCGGCCGCCCGCGACATGGCCTCGCGCGGGGTCCGCGTGATGACGATCGCCCCCGGCCTCTTCGACACGCCGCTGCTCGCCGCCCTGCCCGAGGAGGCCCGCACCGCGCTGGGCGAGGGCATCCCCTTCCCCTCCCGCCTCGGCCGCCCCGAGGAGTACGCCCGCATGGTTCTGGAGATCGTCGCCAACCAGATGCTCAACGGCGAGACGATCCGCCTCGACGGCGCCCTGCGGATGCCGCCGAGGTAGCAGCACGAGCGTTATGTTTTCCGTCCCAGAGACGTAAAGGCAACGCTCGCCGTTCAGTCGGTGCCTTCGGCCTCGGGGTCCCGCCAGACTTTCTTGTGCCAGGGCGGGTTGATCGCGAAGGTCGAGGCATCGGTAGCCGCGATGTCCTCGAGCGGGATCAGGTGGACGCGGCGACCGGGGATGAAATGGTCGACATGGGGGATGCCGGCGGCGTTGCCGGCGTGGCTGCCGCCGGAGACGAGGAGCGATCCCGGTCTCCGCGCCCCAGCCGTTGTCCTCGCGGGCCCCGAGGGCTTCGGCGACGTCGTCGACCAGGTCGAGGCCGGCATCCGAGCCCCAGTTGCCAACGCTGCGGCCGTAGTTGTAGCCGTTGTGCGAGGAGGCCCGCTCGTCGATGCCGCCGTCCGGGCGAATGCGGATCTGCACTCCCTCCCAGTCATCGAGGTGGAAACCCTCGTCGCCGACGACCGGCAGGTCGCGCAGCGTCGCCGAATCCGCGTAGTAGGTCCAGTACTGGATGTAGAGGTTGCCGGCGCGAGAGCCCGAGCAGTCGGCGCCGGCACCCTCGCTGCGCTCCGCCTCCCCCGCCCTGCAGTCGACCACGTGGACGAAGGCCGTGACCGGCAGATCCGCGTCCGTGCGATGAACCTCACCGCTTCCGGAGTCGTCAGCGCAAGCGGTCCGCCGGCAGCGACGGAAGTCCACCGGCACCGCCCGCGACCCCTCCTCGAACGCCAGCATCGGCATGTGCTCCCGCACCAGCTTCCCCACCTCGTCCCGTAGGCGGCAATCAACCGCGGCTCGTCCCCACACCCATCCGCCAGCGAAGCCGCGCAGAGCATCCGATCAACAATCCCCCGGGCCAGTTCAGCCCCTGGCACCCTCACCCCCGCCGCGACCAGCCCGACAAGCAACAACGCCACAACGCCAAGCGTCCCGACCCACTCCACCGTCGACTGCCCCCGCTCGTCCCTTGGCACCTCATCCCAAGGACAGGGCCCCGAGGTTCTCTCCCCTGCAGCCGATGAGGAGGGGTCGGGGGACCCTCAACCGAACCTCCCGCTGTTCGTGAGGGCGAGGGTTCCCCGACCCCTCCCTAAGCGGGCCCTCCCGCTGTTCGTGAGGGCGAGGGTCTCTCGACCCTTCACCGCCTCAGTGCTAGAGGTTCTGAATCTCCGCCGCGATGTCCGCCGCCGCCTTCTTGGCGTCGTCGAACAACATCGAGGTGTTCGGTTCGTAGAAGAGATCGTTGTCGATGCCGGCGAACCCGGGGCTCATCGAGCGCTTGATCACGATCACCTGCTGGGCTTGGTTGACCTCGATGATCGGCATCCCGGCGATCGGGCTGTCCGGGATCGTTTTTCGCGGCCGGGTTGGTGACGTCGTTGGCCCCGACGACGACGGCGACATCGGTGCGCGCCATTTCGGGGTTGATCTCCTCCATCTCCTTCAGCTGCTCGTAGGGCACGTCGGCCTCGGCGAGGAGGACGTTCATGTGCCCCGGCATGCGGCCGGCGACGGGGTGGATCGCGTAGTTGACGGTGACGCCGCGCTTTTCGAGCTCGTCGCCCACCTCTTTGATCGCGTGCTGGGCCTGGGCGACGGCGAGGCCGTAACCGGGCACGATCACGACCGTGTCGGCGTAGGCGAGCTTGATCGCCGCGTCCTGGGCGCCAATCGAGACGTGCGGGCGGGTCTCGGTGCTGAACCGCCCCCACCGGCGGGGGCGCCGCCGAAGCCGGCGAAGAGGATGTTGGCGACGGAGCGGTTCATCGCCGTCGCCATCTCCATCGTCAGGATCGTTCCCGAGGAGCCGACCAGGGTGCCGGCGACGATCAGGGCGACGTTCTCGAGCGCGAATCCGGCGGCGGCGGCGGAGAGCCCGGTGAAAGCGTTCAGCAGCGAGATCACGACCGGCATGTCGGCGCCGCCGATCGGCAGCACGACGAGGTTGCCGAGGATCGCGGCGGCGATCAGGATCGCGATGAAGAGGCCCTGCGAGGGGTCGCCGTTGTTGATCACGAGGTCGACGCAGGCGGCCAGGATCGCGACCACCAGGAGGGCGTTGATCACCTGCTGACCCGGCACCGCGAGCGGCTTGGTCGGGATCAGGTCCTGAAGCTTGGCGAAGGCGATGTTCGAGCCCCAGAAGGAGACCGAGCCGATCACCGCGGCGAAGCAGGGTCGGGATCAGCTCTTCGAGCGGGATATCGCCGCCGAGGGAGATCCCGTGGCGAAGCTCCGACCAGGCGATCAGCGCCACGGCGCCGCCGCCGACGCCGTTGTAGAGGGCGACCATCTGCGGCATCTCGGTCATCTGCACGCGGACCGAGGCGATGAAGCCGATCGCCGAGCCGCCGGCGAGGCCGATGATGATCAGGCCCCAGTTGCCCATCCCGTCGAGCAGCAGCGTCGTCACCACGGCGACCGCCATGCCGGCGGCGGCGATCAGGTTGCCCTGCTTGGCGCTGGTCGGGTGGGTGCCGCGTTTGAGACCGATGATGAAGAGCGAGAAGGCGACGATGTAGAGCGCGGTGGCCGCTTCGCCACCGGGCTGCAGGACGGCAGAGACCATCAGGAGCCGCCCTTGCCGTCAGCGTCCGCCTTCGGTTTCGGCTTTTTCGAGAACATGCCGAGCATCCGGTCGGTGACCATGAAGCCGCCGACGATGTTGATCGCGCCGAAGGCGACCGCGATCGTGCCGATCACGTACTCGAGGCCGTCGTCGGCGTAGCCGAGGACGATCAGGCCGCCGAGCATGACGATGCCGTGGATCGCGTTGGTCTGCGACATCAGCGGCGTGTGCAGGGTGGTCGGGACCTTCGAGATCACCTCGAAGCCGACGAAGGCGGCGAGGACGAGGATCGCCAGCTCGGTCATCAGACTCATAGAACACCCCTCTCACGCGCAAATCGGCGCGGACTCGAATAACCGGCGATCACCGCGCCGATTTGCGCGTTCACTGCGCGGCCCTCTCGTTTTTGATCGCGCCGCCCTGGGTGATGCAGGCGGCGGCGATGATGTCGTCCTCGAAGTCGAGCTTGACCTCGCCCTCCTCGGTGACCATCAGCCCGAGCAGGTTCTCCAGGTTCTTGGCGTAGAGCTGCGAGGCCGGGACCGGCATCTCGCTGGCGAGGTTGCGCGGGCCAATCACCTTGACGCCGTTCTCGACCACCGTCTCCCCCGCCTGCGTCAGCTCGCAGTTGCCGCCGGTCTCGGCGGCGAGGTCGACGATCACCGAGCCGGGCGACATGCCGCGCACGGCCTCGGCGGTGATCAGCAGCGGCGCCGGGCGGCCGGGGATCGCGGCGGTGGTGACGATGATGTCCTGCTTGGCCGCGTTCGCGGTGAGGGCGTCGCGGACCTGCGCGTTCTCCTCGTCGGTCAGCGGCCGGGCGTAGCCGCCCTCGCCCTCGGCGTCGGGGATGAAGTCCAGTTCCAGGGGGCGGCCGCCGAGCGAGGCGATCTGCTCCCAGGCGGCGCGGCGGATGTCGAAGCCGGTGACGATCGCGCCCAGCCGCTTGCCCGTGGCGACCGCCTGCAGGCCGGCGACGCCGGCGCCGAGCACGAGGACCTTGGCCGGCGGCACGGTGCCGGCGGCGGTGGTCATCATCCCGAAGAAGCGGCCGGACTCGCGGGCGGCGATCAGCATCGCCGCGTAGCCGGCGGCGGCGGCCTGGGAGGAAAGCGCGTCCATCGCCTGGGCGCGGGTCGTGCGCGGGATCGCCTCCATCGCGAAGCTGGTGACGCCGGCGGTGGCCAGCGCGTTGTTGGACTCGGCCGCGGTCCAGGGGGCAAGGTGGCCGATGAAGACCTGGCTCGAGTCGAGCTTGGCGATCTCCGCGCTGGAGGGGGCGGCGACGCGGAGAACGACGTCGGCGCCCCACGTAACCTCGGCCTCGACCAGCTCCGCCCCGGCCTCCGCGTACTGGGAGTCGGGATGACCGGCGGCGTCGCCGGCGCCGCGCTCGACGAGCACGTCGACGTGCTCGTTCTTCTTCAGCGACTTGACCACGTCAGGGACCAGCGCGACCCGGCGCTCCCCAGCAGCAGTCTCTTTCGGCACTCCGATCTTCACGCGGCGCGGAAGATTATGGGAAGTGTCAGCCGCGCGTCTGCACGCCGGAAATGGCGCCCAGACGCTCGAGGGTGTGCAGTTGCTCGCCGCGGTCCATGTGGACGGCGGAGACGATCAGGCGATCGATGCCGGCGGCGCGGAAGCGCTCGATCCGCTCGGCCACCTCGGCCTCGGTCCCGACCAGCGAGGTCGCCTCGACGATCTCGTCCGGCATCGCCTGGAAAGCGCCGTCGCGGTCGCCGTCCTGGAAGCGCTGCTGGACCTCGTCGGCGACGTCGCCGAAGCCGAAGCGGTGGGCGAGGTCGACGTAGAAGTTCGTCTTGCGGCTGCCCATGCCGCCGAAGTAGAGGACGAGGCCGGCCTTGACGACGTTCTTCGCCGCCTCCAGGTCGCCGTCGATCGCCACCTGCAGCGAGGGCGAGACCTCGAGGTCCGAGCGCTGCCGGCCGCCCTTGGCGAAGCCGGCCTCGAGGTGCTCCCCCCAGGTCGCCTCGAAGGCGTCGACGCTGAAGAAGATCGGGATCCAGCCGTCGCAGATCTCCGCCGCCATCTCGACCGATTTGCGGCCGATCGCGCCGACGAAGACCGGGATCTCGTTGCGCTCGGGGTGGAAGTTGAGCTTGAGTGCCTTTCCCTCGCCACCGGGTAGGGGCAGCTGGTAATGCTCGCCCTGGTGATCGACCGGCCCTTCGCGGGCGATGATCTCGCGCACGACCTCGATGTACTCGCGGGTGCGGCCCCACGGCTTCGCATAGGGAACGCCGTACCAGCCCTCGGAGACCTGCGGGCCGGAGGGGCCGAAGCCGAAGAGGAAGCGGCCGCCGGAGAGTTTGTCGATCGTCGGCGCCGGCCATCGCCGCGGCGGCCGGCGGGCGCGCCGGCACCTGCAGGATCGCGGCGCCGAGGTTGATCTCGGTCGTCCGCGCCGCCAGCCAGGCGAGCACACTGACCACGTCGGAGCCGTAGGACTCGGCCGCCCAGACCGACTCATAGCCGAGCTTCTCGGCGGCGCTGACAAGCTCGAGCGCATCCTCGCCGGCCGGGCCGATGCCCCAGTAACCCAGGTTCAATCCAAGCTTTAGAGCCATCCGGACCGCACCCTATTGAATAGTCGCCATGGCCACTGATCAGCCAACCGTCGAGCAGGGCCTCTCCAGCGCCGAGGCGGCCAAGCGGCTGCGCAAGCTGGGGCCGCCGGAGGAGACCTCTTCGCGCTCGACCTCGAGCATCGTCGCCGGCAACGTCTTCACCCTCTTCAACGCGATCATCGGCGTCTTCTTCGTGCTCGACCTCGGGCTCGGCCTCTACGCCGACTCGCTGTTCGGGCTGATCGCGGTGATCAACTCCTACATCGGGATCCGCCAGGAGCTGAAGGCGAAGGCGACCCTGGACGAGCTGGCGGTCCTCGTCGCCCCCCGCGCCAAGGTCGTCCGCGACGGCGCCGTGACCGAGGTGCTGGCGACCGAGATCGTCCCCGGCGACGTCGTCCGGGTCGAGCCGGGCGACCAGCTGGTCGCCGACGGCGAGGCGACCTCCAGCCGCGGCATGACCCTCGACGAGTCGATGCTGACCGGGGAGGCCGACGGGATCCGCAAGGACGACGGCGACCGCGTCCTCTCCGGCTCCTTCTGCATCTCCGGCTCCGGCCATTACCTGGTCGACGCGGTGCGCGAGCAGAGCTACGCCGGCCAGCTCGCCGGCGAGGCTCGCGCCTTCCGCCACCCGCCCTCGCCGCTGCAGAAAGAGGTGAACCGGGTGATC
Source organism: uncultured Solirubrobacterales bacterium (assembly GCA_963829445.1). Taxonomy (GTDB): domain Bacteria; phylum Actinomycetota; class Thermoleophilia; order Solirubrobacterales; family 70-9; genus VAYN01. Next base: position 540,168 of record CAWHIW010000020.1, read on the forward strand.
GTCGCCTCGACCTACGTGATGCTGCCGCTGGCGGCGATCCTCGTCTTCAGCCTCAGCATCCGCAACGTCGACCTCGAGGAAGCGGCGCAGACGGCGACCGCGGGCCTGGTGACCCTGATCCCCGAGGGCCTGGTGCTGCTGATGAGCGTCACCTTCGCGGTCGCCGCGGTGCGGCTGGCGAAACGGAACACCCTGGTCCAGCAGATGAGCGCCAGCGAGAGCCTGGCCGCCGTCGACACGATCTGCGTCGACAAGACCGGCACCCTGACCGCCGGCGAGCTGCGCCTGAGCGGGGTCGAGTTCGCGGCCGGGGTCGAGGCGGCCGCAACGCAGGCGGCGCTCGGCGCCTTCGCGGCCAGCGCCGGCGATCGCAATCGCACGCTCGAGGTGATCGCCGAGCGCTTCCCCGGCGAAGCCGAGCGGATCAGCGCCGAGGTCCCCTTCTCCTCGGAGTGGAAGTGGAGCGGCGCCGCTCTTGCCGGCGGCTCGACCTACGTGATGGGCGCGCCCGACGTGCTCGCCGAGGCGGGGGCGCTGACGCTGCCGCCGGACCTCGCCGGCAAGCTCGAGCAGGAGACCGCCGCCGGGCGCCGCGTCGTCGCCTTCGGCGAGTCGGCCGCGGCGCTGCCGGCCGATGCCGCCGTGGCGCCGCCGCCGGCGCTGAAGCCCTTGGCGCTGATCGTGCTGGAGGAGACGCTGCGACCGGACGCGGCGGAGACGATCGCCTACATGCGCGAGCAGGAAATCGACCTGAAGCTGATCTCCGGCGACGCCCGCGCCACCGTCACCGCCGTCGCCTACGCGGTCGGGGTCGAGCGCGAGGCCGGGGTGGTCGAGGGCTCGGACCTGCCGGACGACCCCGAGGCACTGGGCAAGCTGGCGCTGGCCAACACGATCTTCTGCCGGATCAAGCCGGAGCAGAAGAAAGCGCTGGTTGCCGCCCTGGTCGCCGCCGGGCGCTACGTGGCGATGATCGGCGACGGCGTCAACGACGTGCCGGCGCTGAAGCAGGCGCGGATGGCGGTGGCGATGGGCTCCGGCACCCAGGTGACCAAGGGCGTCGCCGACGTCGTCCTGCTCAAAGACGAGTTCTCACGGCTGCCGGAGGCGATCGGCGAGGGCCGCCGGATCGCCCGCAACATCCACCGGCTTGGACGCCTTTACCTGACCAAGACCGTCTACGCCGCCACTCTGATCCTGCTCGTGGCGGTGCCCGGCTTCGCCTTCCCCTTCCTGCCCCGCCACCTCACCCTGGCCGCCTTCCTGACGATCGGGATCCCCTCCTTCGTGCTCGCCCTGGCGCCCTCGGACGGGCCGCTCTACCGCGGCCGCCTGCTGCGGGCGCTGGCCGCCTTCGCGGTCCCGGCCGGGGTGGCGACGGCACTCGGCTCGATCCTCTCCTTCTTCCTCGTCGACACCGTCTTCGGCGGCAGCCTCGAGGCCGGCCGCACCGCGGCGACGACGACGCTGATCGTGCTCGGGCTCGCCTTCGTGCTGCTGCTGGAGCGCGGACCTGGCCGCGAGCACATCGCGATCCAGAGCTACATGCTGGCCATGGTCGTTGGCCTCGCCGGGCTCTACGCGGGAATCCTTGCGATCCCGTTCCTGCGTGATTTCTTCGAAATGGAGCTGCTCGACGCGACCGCCTGGTTCCTCGCCCTGCTCTCGGCCGCGATCGGCCTGACGATCGCCAGCGCGCTCTGGAAGCTGCCCCAGATCGAACGCCTGGAAGCGCCGCCGGCCGAGCCGGAAGCGGCCGTCTGACGATTGTCCAGCCCGGGGAGCGGATTTTTCGACCCCGGGCCATGTTGGGACCCCCTCCCCGCGGGTAGCTTCGCTGGATGGCGACGACCTTGGATCCGGCCCCGCCCTCTCCCGGTGCCGGGAAGTACCCGCTCGACCCGGGTCGCTTCGACGAGGCGTTCGCACATGACGGCACCCCGCGCCCTCCCTACGCGGCGGTGCTCGATGCGCTCGCGCGGCACGCTGACTTAGCGGTGCTGCGCGAGCGCATCCAAGCTGCAGCCGCCGCGCTCGGGCTCGAGTTCGGGGCCGGGCGGCCGCTGGCCGTGGACCCGGTGCCACGGGCGATCGGCGGCGGCGAGTGGGAGGGGCTGGAAGCCGGCCTGCTGCAACGGACCCGGGCCCTCAACTCCTTCCTGCTCGACGCCTATGGCGGCCAGCGGATCTTCGATGCCGGCGTGGTCCCGCGGCGGCTGCTCGAGACCTCCTCCGGCTACGAGCCGCGGATGCGCGGGCTGCTCGACCCGGCCGTGCCGCCCGCCACCGTGGCCGGGCTCGACCTCGTCCGGGGCGCCGACGGCGCCCTGCTGGTGCTGGAGGACAATCTGAGGATGCCCTCCGGAGCCAGCTACGCCGCGGCCGTCCGCGAAGCGGTCGAGCCGGCGCTCAGCGCCTCCGTGCAGCCGCGGCCGCTGGGCTCCTACGCCGGCGAGCTCGGCGCCGCGATCCGCGCCGCCGCCCCCGATGGGCGCGCGGACCCGGCGGCGGCGATCGTCTCCGACGGGCCCGCCAGCGGCGCCTGGTACGAGCACAACCGGCTCGGCCGCGAACTGGGGATCCCGGTGGTGGAGACCGGTGAGCTGGAAGTCGAGCGCGGCCGCCTCTTCGCCCGCCACAACCGCAACCGCCGTCAGCTCGACGTGCTCTACCGCCGCCTCGACGAGGACCGTCTCAGCGCCCCGGACGGGAGCCTGACCGGGCTCGGCGAGCTGCTGCTCCCCGCACTGGAGTCGGGCCGGCTGCGTTGCGTCAACGCCTTCGGCACCGGCCTCGCCGACGACAAGCTCGCCCACGCCTACAGCGAGAGCATGGTCCGCTTCTACCTCGGCGAGGAGCCGCTGCTGCACTCGGTCTCCAGCTTCGACCTCTCCGAGGCGGGCGCTCGCGAGGCGGCGATGGGGCGGCTCGACGAGCTGGTGATCAAGCCGCGCGACGGCTTCGGCGGCAAGGGCGTGACGATCATGCCGCGGGCGACCGAGCCGCAGCGGCGCCGGGCGATCGGGCTCGTGCGCAGACGCCCCGACGGCTTCATCGCCCAGGAGACCGTGCAGCTCTCCAGCCACCCGACCGTCTGCGAGGGGCGCCTGCGCCCGCGCCGGGTCGACCTCCGCCCCTTCGTCGTCAGCGCCGCCGGCGGCGGCTCGGCGATGCCGGGGGGCTCACCCGCTACGCCCGCGGCGCCGGCGAGATGGTCGTCAACAGCTCCGCCGGCGGCGGCTGCAAGGACACCTGGGTGATCGACGCCCCGGCGACGGGAAGGCGATGAAGGCCCGCTCCCTGGCCTCGCGCCGCGAGCGGCCGCTGATCGGGGTCACGACCTCGGAGATGCGGCGGGCCGAGAGCCTCAACCCGACTCCGGAGGGCGAGCCGCCGCAGCGGCTGGAGATGGCGCTCGGGCTCCCCTACCTGCGCGGGCTCGAGGCTGCCGGGGCCCTGCCGCTGGTGATGCCGCCGCTGAGCGAGGACGCGATCGAGCCGCTGCTGGACCGGCTGGACGGCATCTGCCTCTCCGGCGGCCCCGACCTCGACCCGGCCGGGTACGGCGCCGAGCCGCATCCCGAACTGGGCCCGATCGAGCCCAACCTCGACCGCTTCGAGCTGGCGGTGGCGCGCCGCGCCGACGCCCGCGAGATGCCGATCCTGGCGATCTGCCGCGGCACCCAGGCGATCAACGTCGTCCGCGGCGGCACCCTGCACCAGCACCTGCCGGAGATCTCGACTGAGATCGCCCACCGCCAGCGCACCCCCGGCAACCAGACCAGCCACCCGGTCGAGGTCGTTCCCGGCAGCGAGCTGGCGGTGGCGCTGGGCGGCACCGAGATCGACGTGATCGACGTCAACTCCTTCCACCATCAGGCGCTCGACCGCGTCGGCGCGGGCCTGGTGGTCAGCGCCCGCGCCCCCGACGGCACGATCGAGGGGGTCGAGGACCCGGGCCGCCCCTTCCTGATCGGCGTCCAGTGGCACGCCGAGACCCTGGTCCACCGCGTCTACGAGGCGGCGCTGTTCCGCAACTTCGTCGACGCCTGCCGCGACGACGGCGCCGAGTTCCAGCGCCGCAGTGGCCGCGAGGTCGCGTGAGCGAGGCGGGCGCGTTGGCCGGCACCGCCCCCGCCTGGGCGACCTGGGCGCAGCCGCACGAGCTCGGCCCCTACACGGTCGGGATCGAGGAAGAGGTGATGCTGCTGGACGCGACCAGCTGGGCGCTGGCGCACCGGATCGACAGCGTCCTGCCGCGCCTTCCCCGGCCCGACAGCGAGAGCTTCACGGCCGAGACCCACGGCTCGGCGCTGGAGATCCAGACCGGCGTCCACGGCCGCATCGGCGACGCCGTCGCGGAGCTGGAGACCCTGCGCGGCGAGCTCGACGCGGTCCTGCGGCCGCTCTCGATGCGAGCCGCCAGCGCCGGCACCCACCCCTTCGCGGTCTGGCAGGAGATCGTCGTCTCGGCCGGCGAGCGCTACCAGTTCGTCTACGGCTCGATGCGCGAGCTGGCCCGGCGCGAGCCGACCTTCGGCCTCCATGTCCACGTCGGCGTGCCCGGCCCGGAAGCGGCGATCCACGCCGCCAACCGCCTTCGCACCCACATCCCGCTGCTGCTGGCGCTCTCGGTCAACTCGCCCTTCTGGCAGGGGCGCGACACCGGTCTCGCCTCGGCCCGGACGCCGCTCTTCCAGGCCTTTCCCCGGGTCGGCATCCCCCGCGCCTTCGCCGACTACGCGGAGTACGTGGAGGCGATCGACGTGCTGATCCGCTGCGACGCCGTGCCGGAGCCGACCTTCCTCTGGTGGGACGTGCGCCCACAGCCGCGCTTCGGCACCGTCGAGGTGCGGATCATGGACGCGCAGACGACTCTCGCCGACACCGCCGCGATCGCCGCCCTGGTTCAGTCCATCGTCCGCGCCGAGGTCGAGGGCGAGGATCACCTGGAACGCTCGATGCCGCAGGAGGTGCTGGAGGAGAACCGCTTCCTCGCCGCCCGCGACGGCATGGACACCGAGCTGATCGAGCCGGAGCTGGGCCGGCGGGTGCCGGCCCGCGAGCTGCTCGCCGAGCTCGTCGCCGTCTGCCGCCCGCACGCCGAGGCGCTCGGCTGCGCCGCCGAGCTCGACCAGGTGACCCGCCTCGGCGAGCGCACCGGCGCCCAGCGCCAGCTCGAGCAGGCGGCGGCGCTGGGATCGCTTCCGCGCCTGGTCGGCCTCCTGGCGGCCGATTTCGTCGCCAAGAGCACCTGACCCAGCAGGTCAAGGACGCAGGGAGCGCCGTGTGCTCCGCGCACAAGCGACCGAGGACGCCGAGATGCGCCGGTCAGGTGCTCTTGGGCGGCAGCACGAACTGCGTCACGATCAGGTTCGCGGCCAGCTTCGGCTCACCGCCGTCCCGGATCCGCTCGATCCGCACCTCGATCACGACCGTGGTGCGGCCGACGTGCAGCGGCTTCGCGACGGCGACGATCTCGTCGCCCGGCAGCCCGGAGCCGAAGACGTTGAGCTTCAGCTCGATCGTCGTGAAGTCGTGCCCCGGCGGGATGCTGCGGAAGGTCGCCC
>CAWHIW010000021.1:0-266932 GCA_963829445.1 uncultured Solirubrobacterales bacterium
GGCGTCCTCGACGCGGAAGGGCCCGATCGCGGTCCGGCGCAGCTCGGCGCAGTAGGCGTCCCCGAGGGTCTCGACCAGGGTGCGGACGTAGGTGCCCGGCCGAGCATTCGATCTCGTAGTGGGCGAGGCCGTCGCCGGCCGAGAGCAGCTCCGCCCGGTGCACCTCGACGTCGCGCTCGGGGGTCTCGACCGCCTCGCCGCGGTGGGCCTTCTTGTAGAGGCGCTCGCCGCCGACCCGCACGGCCGAGGTCATCGGCACCCGCTGGCGCACGGTGCCGGTCGGCAGCCGCAGCGACTCCGGGGACCGCGCCGGTCTCGGTCAGCTCGCCGTCGGGTCGCCGGTGCTCGAGCGCCAGCCGAGGCGGGCGGTCGCCAGGTAGACCTTGGGCAGGCCGACCAGGAAGCGCTGCAGACGGGTGGCGCGCCCGAGCAGGACCAGCAACAGGCCGGTCGCGAAGGGGTCGAGGGTGCCGGCGTGCCCGGCCTTGCAGCCGCGCTCGCGGCGCACCTTGGCGACGACGTCGTGGGAGGTCACTCCCGCCGGCTTGTCGCAGAGCAGCACCGCCCCTCCGGGATCGCCGTCGGCCACGCTCAGGGCCCCAGCTGGGCGGTGACCTCGCCGCAGAGGAACTCGACCAGCTCGTCGAGCTCGAGGTCGGTGGAGAAGCCGGCGGCGCGCTTGTGCCCCCCGCCCCCGTTCCTGCGGGCGATCGCGGAGACGTCGACGTCGCCCTCGCTGGAGCGCAGGCTGACCTTGCGGGCGGCCCGGCCGCGGTTGCCGAGGTCGCGGACGACGGCGGCGACCTTGGTCCCGTCGACCGAGCGCAGGTGGTCGATCACGCCCTCGGTCATCTCCTCCCCCGCCCCGGTCGCCTCGTAGTCGGCGGCGGTGATGTAGGTGAGGATGAGCCGGTCGTCGCAATGGCGCTGGATCCCTTCCAGGGCGCGGGCGACGAGGCGCAGCTTCTCGATCGGCACGTGCTCGTACAGGCGCCGGTAGGTGTCGTCGATGTCGACCCCGGCCTCGATCAGCGCCGCCGCCACCCGGTGCGTGTCGGCGCCGGTGTTCTCGTACATGAATTTCCCGGTGTCGGTGATCAGGCCGACGTAGAGGGCCGAGGCCATCTCCCTGGTGATCGTGGCTCCGAAGCCGACGGCGAGGTCGTAGACGATCTCGGCCGTGCAGGAGGCCTCGACGTCGACCAGGTTGAAGTCGCCGAAGCGGGTGTTGTCGTGGTGGTGGTCGATGTTGATGATGTCGTTGCCGCCCTCGGTGAGGAAGTCGACCGGCATGCGGTCGATGTTGCCGCAGTCGAGGAAGACGACGGTGCGGTCGGCCATGTCGGCGGGGGGCTCGTGGAAGACCTCCTCCAGCGGCAGGAAGCGATACTCGATCGGCAGCGGGAACTCCTTGGCGCCGAGGAACATCACCGAGTCCTTGCCGAGCTGACTGAGCAGCTGGTGCATGCCCAGCAGCGATCCCAGGGCGTCGCCGTCGGGGCCCTCATGGGCGGTGAGGAGGAAGCGGTCGCGGGCGCGCAGCTCGGCGCTGACCCGCTCGAGGTCGGATGTGGCGACGCCGGTGGCCTCGCTCATGCCCCGGGCTCCGGCTCGGCGCTGGCGGGGTTTTCGTCGAGCAGCTTCGAGATCCGCACGCCCTGCTCGATCGTGTCGTCGTAGTGGAAGGTCAAGGTCGGGGTCCGCTTCATGTGGGTCTCGGCGGCGATCCGGGTCTGCAGAACCCCGTGGGAGGAGCGCAGGCCGACCAGCGTCTCCTCGCGGTCCTCGTCGCTGCCGAGCACGCTGACGTACACCTTGGCGGTGCGTAGGTCTGCGCTGGTGTCAACCGAGGTCACGGTCACGAAGCCAATCCGGGGGTCGCTCAAGTCGTCTGCGATCGCGGTGCCGACGACCTCGCGCAGCACCCCGTTGATGCGCCGCATGCGATCGCCGGCCATCCTTACTCCAGGGTCTGCTCGACCTGCTTGGTCTGGAAGAACTCGAGCACGTCTTCCTCCTTGACGTCAGCGTAGCCGTCGAGCACGACGCCGCACTCCTGTCCCTCCTCCACTTCCTGCACGTTGTCTTTGAAGCGTCGCAGCGAGCCGAGTTTGCCGGTCCAGATGACCGTGCCCTGGCGCACCAGGCGCACCCCGGCGGTGCGGGAGGCCCTGCCCTCGGTGACGATGCAGCCGGCGATGCGGCCGACCTTGGAGGCCTTGAAGGTCTGTTTGACTTCGGCCTCGCCGACGGCCTCCTCGACCTCGACCGCCTCCAGCAGGCCCTCCATCGCGTTGCGCAGGTCTTCGGTGATTTTGTAGATGACCGAGTAGGTGCGGATGTCGACGCCCTCGCTGACGCCGGCTTTGCGGGCGTCGGCCAGGGGCCGCACGTTGAAGCCGATGATGATCGCGTCGGAGGCCGAGGCCAGCATCACGTCGGACTCGTTGATGCCACCGGTCTGGGAGTGGATGATGTTGATCGCCACCCGTTCCTGCGGGACTTTGGCGATCTCGTCCTGGAGCGCCTCGAGCGAGCCGGCGACATCGGCCTTGAGGACGATGTTGAGCTCCTTGATGTCGCCCTCCTGGACCCGGGCGAAGACCTCGTCGAGGCTGACCTTTCGGGCCTGGCGGCGGGCCAGGGCCTCGGTCTTGAGCCGGTTGGCCCGCTCCTGGGCGAGCTGGCGGGCGCGGCGGTCGTTCTCGACCGCCTGCACGAACTCGCCGGCGTCGGAGACGCCGTCGAAGCCGAGCACCTCGACCGGCATGCCGGGGCCGGCGGCCTCGACCCGGGCGCCGGTGAAGTCGTGCATGGCGCGGACGCGGCCCCACTGCGGGCCGCCGACCAGCGAGTCGCCGACCCTGAGCGTGCCGCGCTGGACCAGCACGGTCACGACCGGGCCGCGGCCGGGGTCGAGCTGAGACTCGATCACGGTGCCCGAGCCGGGGGCGTCGGGGTTGGCCCCGAGCTCCTCGAGCTCGGTCACCAGCAGGATCATGTCGAGCAGGTTGTCGAGGCCGTCGTGGGTCTTGGCCGAGACCTCGCAGAAGACCGTGTCGCCCCCCCACTCCTCGGGCGAGATGCCCTCCTGGGCCAGCTCGGTGCGGACCTTTTCCGGGTTGGCGCCCTCTTTGTCGATCTTGTTGACGGCGATCAGCATCGGCACCTCGGCGGCGCGGGCATGGTCGATCGCCTCCTTGGTCTGCGGCATCACGCCGTCGTCGGCGGCGACGACGACGACCGCGACGTCGGTGACCTTGGCGCCGCGGGCCCGCATCGCCGTGAAGGCGGCGTGGCCGGGGGTGTCGAGGAAGGTGATCGTCTTCTCGTCGTGGTGGACCTGGTAGGCACCGATGTGCTGGGTGATGCCCCCGGCCTCGCCGGCGGCGACCTCGGTCTCGCGGATCGCGTCCAGCAGCGAGGTCTTGCCGTGGTCGACGTGGCCCATGATCGTGACCACGGGCGGGCGGTCGACGAGGTCCTCGGCGGCGTCGGAGAACTCCGGCTCTTCCGGCTCCTCCTCGGCGGCGGTGACGATCTCGAGCTTGCGGTCGTACTCGTCGGCGATCGCCCGCACCGACTCGTCGGTGAGGGTCTGGGTCAGCGTCGCCATCTCCCCCATCGTCATCAGCTTTTTGATCACCTCGGCCGGGGCCAGGCCGAGCAGCTCGGCGACCTCGCGCACGGTGGCGCCGGAGTTGACCTTGGTCGCCTCGGGCTCGATCGGGGTCGCCGGTCCCATCGGCGGCTCCTCCAGCAGCGGCCGGCGGCGGCGGCCGCCACGGCGGCGGGGCGGGCGCTGCGGCGGCGGTCCGCCCATCTGGTCGCGGCGGGCGGCCTGCGAGTCGATCACGACCCGGCGTTTTTTGGCGCCACCGGCGCCGCCGCCCTGCTGGGGGCCGCCGGCCGGTCGCACCGGTTTAGTCGACGGCGCGGCTTTCTTGGCGGCCGGCGCGGCGGCTTTAGGCGCCGTAGCCGGTACGGCGGCGGCAGGTTTGTCGCCAACGGGCGCGGCGGCGGCCTGTTTGGGAGCAGCCGGCCGTGCGGGCGACTTCGAGTCGGCCGTCCCCGCCTTGGCACCGTTGCCCCGCGCGGCGGAGATCGCCTTCGCGGCCGCGTCCTCGTCGACGTTCGACGCCGCGGCTTTCGCCTCGACGCCGGCCGCCTTCAGCGCGGCGAGGACTTCCTTGCTGCTGAGGTCGTGCGCTTTCGCAATCTCGTGAACCCGCTTCTTAGCCACTAAGCCTGCTCAGCCTCCTCGGGCACTGCCTCGGCCTCGTCAGACCCGGTCTCGGGGCCGGTGGCCTCCTCGACGATCTCCTCTTCGAGAGCCTCCTCGACCACCTCCTCTGCAATCGCCTCCTCGACGATCTCCTCGGCGACGGCCTCAGCCACCTCCTCCTCGACGATCTCCTCCGCCAGCGCCTCAGCAGCGGCCTCCTCGACGACCTCCTCGGCAATGGCCTCGGCGACCGCCTCCTCGACCACTTCCTCGTCGGCCTGCTCGACGAACTCGGCCGCGGCGCGCTCGACGATCTCGGCGACTTGACCGCCGTCGGCGCCGGGGTCGGCGAGAATCGCCACCTCGGCCTCGGCGACGTTGGCGAGGACCGCGACCTGGCTGGTCTCGAAGCGGGTCAGCGCCTGGTGCGAGGGCAAGCCGCAGTAGGTGGAGCCGGGCACGGCGGCGTTGGGGCAGCGGCGGCCGTTGGAGAGGACCGCCAGGCAGCGCCCGTCGGACTGCTCTTCACCCTCGTACTCGACCTCGGTGTCCTCGGAGGCGAACTCGGTCTCGGACTTGATGTCGACGCGCCAGCCGGTCAGGCGGGCGGCGAGGCGGGCGTTCTGGCCGTCGCGGCCGATCGCCAGCGAGAGCTGATCGTCGGGCACGATCACGGTCGCCTGGCGCTCCTCGTCGTCGACGATGACCTCGCGCACGCGGGCCGGGGAAAGCGCTTTGGCGACGAAGCGGGCGGGCTCGTCGTTGTGGGGGATGATGTCGATCTTCTCGCCACGCAGCTCCGATACGACCATCCGCACCCGCGAGCCGCGGGGGCCGACGCAGGCGCCGACCGGGTCGACCCCGTCGGCATGGGAGACGACGGCGATCTTCGAGCGGTATCCGGGCTCACGGGCGACGCCGACGATCTCGACCAGCTTGTCGGCGATCTCCGGAACCTCGAGCTCGAACAGGCTCTTGATCAGCTCCGGACTGCGGCGGGAGACGACGATCGCCGGGCCTTTGGTCGAGTCGGAGACGTCGGTGATGACCGCCTTGACCCGCATCCCGTGGTCGTAGCGCTCGTTGTAGACCTGCTCGGACTTGGGCAGCAGCGCCTCGACCCGCTCACGCAGCTGCACCAGCGTGTAGCGCTTGTCGGACTGCTGGATGATGCCGGTGATCAGCTCGCCGACCCGGTCCTGGTACTCGTCGTACATCATCTGCCGCTCGGCCTCGCGAATCCGCTGCAGGATCACCTGCTTGGCGGTCTGGGCGGCGATCCGGCCGAAGTCTTCGGGGGTGACGTCGCGGGTCTCGATCTGGCTCTCGTAGGGAGCGATCATCTCCGGGTCCAGCTCGGGATCCTCAGGCTCGCGCATTTCGCCGGTCTCGGGGTCGACCTCGGGCTCCTCCTGCAGCTCGGCGGCCTCGGCCAGCAGCTTCTCCTCCAGCTCCGGCGGCAGGATCAGTTCGAAGACGCGGAAGTCGCCGGTCTCGTGGTCGAGGTCGACGCGGGCGTATTTGGCGGCGCCGGGGGTCTTCTTATAGGCCGAGAGCAGGGCATCCTCGAGGGCGTCCATCAGCTTGTCGGCGGCGATTCCCTTCTCGGCCTCGAGCGCTTTGACTGCGTCGACGATCTCTTTGCTCACTGAAGCGGCTCCTTGGAATCGGAAGTGGTGGCGGGGCGGCTGTACTTGGGACCCGGGCTGGAGACCTCGAGCGTGTAGTCCTCCGCCAGGTGTTTGAGGTGCTTGCTGACCCGTTCGCAGAGCGCCAGATCGACGCCGCCGGGGTGGTCGATGAAGATGCGCAGCGACTCGTTTCCGGGGCGCTCCAAGGCGACCAGGTCGAGCTCCGAATCGAGATCGGAGAGTTGCTGCTGAATGTTCTGCTGAAGGTCAGTCATGCCTATGAGGGCGTAAAAAAAGTGGGCCAGGCCCACTTCTCGATACTGCGAAACATTGAAAAGCTGAGGCGAGTATAGCTCGCTGCTCAAGCGTGCTCAGGGCGATAGGCCGGCGGGTCCTGTCGCGGTGGACACCCCCACGGTGCTCGGCGCTGCGCGCCTCCGCGCCGCGGGGGACCCCCGCCACGACGCCACCCGCCCGATCAGCGCTCTTGCAGGGACTGCTCGGGGCGGAGCTGGGCAACTTTGTCGAGGATCGCGTCGGCGATCGTGTCCTTGGAAGCGATCGGGACGGGCGTGTCCGTGTCTTTGTCGATCAGGGTGACGGCGTTTTGTTCGCTCTCGAAGCCGATGGCGGGGTCGGAGACGTCGTTGAGGACGACCAGGTCCGCGTTCTTGCGGGTGAGCTTGGCGCGGGCTCGATTGACCGCGTCCCCCCCGTGCTCGGCGGCGAAGCCGATCACGGTCTGGGTCTCGGTCTTGGCGGCGGCGAGGGAAGCGAGGATGTCCTCGGTGGGCTCGAGTCGCAGCTCGAGACCGTCCTGGCGGGCCAGCTTGCCGGTGGCGACGTCAGTGGGTCGGAAGTCGGCGGGAGCGGCGGCCATCAGCAGGACGTGGGCGGTGGGGAACTCGGTGCCGGCGGCGGCGGCCAGCTGCTCGGCGGTCTCGACGTCGATGCGGCGGATGCCGGCCGGGGCCGGCAGGGCCACGTTGGCGGCGATCAGGGTGACCTCGGCGCCGCGCTTGGCGGCGGCGGCGGCGAGGGCGATGCCCATGCGGCCGCTGGAGCGGTTGCCGATGAAGCGGACCGGGTCGATCGGCTCGCGGGTGCCGCCGGCGGTGACCAGCACTCGCAGGCCGTCCCAGGGTCGGGAGCCGCTTGGGAGCCGCGCCTCGATCCGGGCCAGCAGCTGTTCGGGAGCGGGCAGGCGGCCGCGGCCGAACTCGCCGCGGGAGGCCAACTTACCCTCGTCGGGCTCGATCACCTCGACCCCGCGCTCGGCGAGGGTCGCCAGGTTGGCCTGCGTGGCCGCGTCGGCGTACATACGGTCGTTCATCGCCGGCGCCAGCAGCCGCGGCGCCGAGCAGGCGAGGAAGGAGGTGGTCAGCATCGAGTCGGCGATCCCGGCGGCGAGCTTGGCGACCGTGTTGGCCGAGGCCGGGGCGACGAGGAAGGCGTCGCAGTTGGCGGCCAGCTCGAGGTGCCCGATCGGGTCGTGGCTCGGCTCGCCGTCGCCGGGGAAGGCGCCGCGCATCGCGTCGCGCTCGAACTCGGAGATCAGGACCGGGGCGCCGACGATCCCCTCGAAGGAGGCGGCGCCGACGAAGCGGGTGGCCGTCTCGGTCATGACGACGCGGACGCCGTGACCGGCGAGGGTCGCCAGCCGGGCCAGTTCCAGTGCCTTGTAGGCGGCTATCCCCCCACTGACGCCAAGCAGGATTCTGGCCATCCGCTGCCTCCCGGGATGAGGGCTCCGAGCGCTGGGCGCTAGGAGCGGTACTCGTATTTGAGCTTGCCCTCGGCAAGCTCTTCCAACGCCATCGTGAGGTAGTTCCTCTCGGCGTTGACCTCAACCATCGGCGGCGGATACTCACCGAAGCCGCCCTCACCGAGGTTGTGGAAATAGCTGTTGATCTGACGCGCCCGCTTGGCCGAGACGACCACGGCGGCGTAATGCGAGTCAGCGTGCTCTAGAAGCTTGTCTACGCGAGGTTTAATCATCGGCCGGGGAGTCTAGTGATAGTCCGAGCTCGGCGCGCACGATCCCCTCCAGCTCGCTCGCGGCGCGGTCGAGGTCGTCGTTGACGACGACGTGGGCGAACTCGTGCTGGGCCTCCATCTCCCCCTCCGCGACCTTGAGCCGGGCATCGATCGCCTGCGGGGAGTCGGTGCCGCGGCCGTCGAGGCGCTGGCGCAGGACCGCCGGATCCGGCGGCGCGATGAAGACCTGGATCGACTCGCGCATCGCCGCCCGCACCTGCCGCGCGCCCTGGACCTCGATCTCCAAGACCACGGAGTGACCCGCCGCGAGCCGCCGCTGCACCTCCGTGCGCAGCGTCCCGTAGCTGTTGCCGCTGTAGGTCGCGTACTCGAGGAAGTCTTCCCGGCGCATCCGCTCTTCGAATTCCGCCGGTGAGAGGAAGTGGTAATCGCGGCCGTCGACCTCCCCCTCGCGGGGCGCCCGGGTGGTGGCCGAGATCGAGAGCTCGAGGTCGGGCAGGCGCCCCAGGAGTTCGCGGATCAACGTTCCCTTGCCGACGCCCGAGGGGCCGGTGATGACGAAGACTTTGGCTGCCATGCGGCCGTGGATACTGACCGGCGCGGCGGTCGTCTAACGACGCAGCAGGCTGACGAGCTCGGTGCGCTGGCGCTCGGAAAGACCGCCGATCGTCTTCGAGGGCGAGATCCGGCACTGGTTGAGTATTCGATTCGTCTTCACCCGTCCGTACTTTGGAACGGCGAGGAGCATGTCGAAGACCTTCGCCGTGAGCACGTACTCCGGCGGATCCAGCAGGATCGCGTGGATGCTTGCCCGGTTCGCCTTCAGGTCCTTCTTCAGTTTCGCCCGGGCCGTCCGAATGTCGTTCGCTCGTTTGAGCGCCTCCATCCTCTGATCCAGGGACCGCTCGGGGGCGGCGGCTGAAATCTTGACTGGGGGGGCGGGCATCTGCGCGGCGAGTATAGCTTCGGCTTGAAGCTGTGCAAGCGCCCCGCGCCCAATTCCGCCTAAATTCACCTCGACCTCTACTTGAGGTTGAGTACGGGGGCGGCCATAGGCCCCCCTGGCATGAGCGCGGCGAGCTCGGCGGCCACCCGGGAGCCGGCCCGCGCATCTCTGAAATTCTCCGTCCCGACCGCGATCAGGGTGGCCCCGGCGGTGAGGAATTCGTGTGCATCGGCGCCACGGCAGACCCCTCCCATCCCGATCGCCGGGATTCCCGTGGCGGCCGCGACCGCGCGCAGCTGCTGCAGCGCGACCGGGCGCACCGCCGGGCCGGAGAGGCCGCCGTGGCCCGCCGCCAGGGCTGGGACGCCGCTGACGGGGTCGATCGCGCTCGCCTTGAGGGTGTTGATCAGGGAGATGGCGTCCGCCCCACCCTGCTCGGCCCCGACCGCGACCGCAGCCGGGTCGGCGACGTTGGGCGTCAGCTTCACGATCAGCGGCTTCGGGGTGAGGGGGCGCAGCGCTTCCAGCAGCGCCTCGGTCTCGCTTGGCTGCTCGCCGACGATCAGTCCGGAGTGGACGTTGGGGCAGGAGACGTTGAGCTCGACCGCAGCGACCTCGTCCCGCGCCGCCACCGCTCCGACCAATCGAGAGAAGTCCTCGCGGTTGGTCGCCATCACCGAGACGATCAGCGGGACGGGGAGTTCGGCCAGCTGGGGAAGATCCTCGGCGAGGAAACCCTCCAGCCCCTTGTTCGGCAGCCCGATCGAGTTGATCATCCCGGCTGGGGTCTCCCAGATCCGTTGGGGAGCGTTGCCGGTCCGCGGCTCGGGCGTGATCGTCTTCGAGACGAACGCCGAAAACGGAAACTCTTCCAGCAACCGCTCCCCGAACACCTTCCGTGCGGCAATCGCGTCATAGGTCCCCGACGCATTGATCACAGGGTGGGCCAGCTCGATGCCACAGAAGGTGACGGCGATGGGATGGGGGGCCTCAGCCGCGGGTCCTGTCACAGCAGGGGACCCCCCACCCCCTGCGGTAGCTAAAGCTTCCTCGGGGGCGGGCCCCCCTACCGTGCCACCCGCAGACGAGCGCATCACCGGGCCGTCGACGCAGAGGCGGTGGTAGCCGCCGTCCGATTTGGGAACCGCGCAGCCGAAGCAGGAGCCGAAGCCGCAGGCCATGGGTGACTCCATGGCCAGTTCGGCGGGGACGTTGCGTGCGTCGCAGAGCTGGGCGACGGCGTCGAGCATGGCGGGGGGGCCGCAGCTGTAGACGACGGCTGACTCGGCGTCATCACCAGCGAGCATCGTGGCGAGCAGGTCGGTGACGTAGCCGCGGTGGCCGCGGTGGCCGTCCTCGGAGGCGAGCCGGACCTCGGGGCAGAGGTCGCCGCCGGAGCCGCAGAAGAGCTCGAGGCCACCGCTGTGCTCGCGGTCGCGGAAGCCGAGCAGGACGCGCAGGGGCACCCCTCGTTCGCTGAAGTGACGGCGCAGCAAAGCCAGTGGGGCGACGCCGATGCCGCCGCCGACCAGGATCGCGCCGGCGGCGCCGGGACTGACCTGACGCGGCTCGGCGAAGGCGTTGCCGAGCGGTCCGGTGACCCAGGCCTGCTCGCCGGGCTCGAGCGCACAGAGACGGTCGGTGCCGGGGCCGATGCCCTCGACCAGGAAGTCGAGGCGGACGCCGCTGGCGGCGGGGCCGGTTTCTGCGACCGAGATCGCCCGCGGCAGAAAGGGCCTCTCCCCCGCCCCGGTCCAGTTCCCGGCTGCGGCCAGCATGTAGAACTGGCCCGGCCGCGGCTCCGGGCCCTCGCGGTCGAGCAGGGAGAAGACGCGGTAGCCGTCAGAAGCACGATTGACGCCGACCTCGCAGAGCCGCCGGCCGAAAGGTGCGCCAGAAGCCGCCCCCGGACGCGGAAGCGGGGGCGGATGCATCAATGGTTCCTTTCCGCCCCCGCGAGAGCAGAGGAGGCGGCGCTGTGTATCTCCTGGATGCTGCGCACCTCGGCGTCGCCCTGGCGGCCGGCGGCGATCGCCCGCGCCGCCGCGGTGGCGCCGGTCATCGTCGTCACGCAGGGGATGCCGTGGCGGACGGCGGCGGTGCGGATCTCGTAGCCGTCGGCGCGGGCGCCGGAGCCGGTCGGGGTGTTGATGACGAGGTCGCAGCGGCGCTCCTCGATCAGGTCGACCACGTGCGGCGAGCCCTCCCCCAGCTTGTTGATCCGGGTCACCGGGACACCCATGCGCTCGATCGCCTGGGCGGTACCGCCGGTCGCAATCACCTCGAAGCCGAGGTCGTGGAAGCGGGCGGCGAGCTGGGTCGCGGCGGGCTTGTCGGTGTCGGTGACGGTGATGAAGACCGACCCCTCCTCGGGCAGGCGCACTCCCGCCGCCGCCTGCGCCTTGCCGAAGGCGGTCGGGAAGTCGGCGGCGACGCCCATCACCTCGCCGGTGCTCTTCATCTCCGGGCCGAGGACCGAGTCGGCGCCGGCGAAGCGGGCGAAGGGCAGCACCGCCTCCTTGACGCTGACGTGCTCGGGCGGACCGGCGGGCAGCTCCTGGTCGGCGAGGCGCTCGCCCAGCATCAGGCGGGCGGCCATCTTCGCCAGCGGCACCCCGATCGCCTTGGAGACGAAGGGCACGGTGCGCGAGGCGCGTGGGTTGGCCTCGATCACGTAGAGCTCGCCGCCGGCGACGCCGTACTGGATGTTGAGCAGGCCGACCACACCGAGCTCGAGCGCGATCCGCTCGGTGGTGGCGCGGATCTCCTCCAGCATCTGCTCGCCGAGGCTGAGCGGTGGGATCACGCAGGCGGAGTCGCCGGAATGGACCCCGGCCTCCTCGACGTGCTGCATGATCCCGGCGACCCAGACCCGCTCGCCGTCGGCCAGGGCGTCGACATCGACCTCGATCGCGTTCTCGAGGAAGCGGTCGAGCAGCAGCGGGTGCTCCTGGTCGGCCTTGACGTGGGCCGCGAGGTAGGTGTTGAGGTCGGCGGTCGAGTAGCAGATCTCCATCGCCCGGCCGCCGAGGACGAACGAGGGCCGGACCAGCAACGGGAAGCCGACCGCTTCGGCGACGGTCGCGGCTTCCTCGGCCGAGAGCGCGGTTCCGTAGGGCGGGTGCTTGATCCCGAGCCGGCGCAACAGGGCGCCGAACTGGCCGCGGTCCTCGGCCAGGTCAATCGCGTCGACCGGGGTCCCGAGCAGCGGCACGCCGGCCTCTTCCAGGGTGCGGGCCAGCTTCAGCGGCGTCTGGCCGCCGAACTGGACGATCACCCCCTCCGGCTGCTCCTGCTCGCAGACCGCGAGCACGTCCGCGGCGGTCAGCGGCTCGAAGTAAAGGCGGTCGGAGGTGTCGTAGTCGGTGGAGACGGTCTCCGGGTTGCAGTTGACCATGACCGCGTCACGGCCGAGCTCGCGCGCGGTCATCGCCGCGTGGACGCAGCAGTAGTCGAACTCGATCCCCTGGCCGATCCGGTTCGGGCCGGCGCCGAGGATGACGACCGAGTCGCGCTCGCCGCGGCGAATCTCGGATGCCGGCGGGGAGCCGTCATGGCGGGGACGCTCGTGTGCCGAGTAGTAGTAGGGCGTCGCCGCCTCGAACTCGGCGGCGCAGGTGTCGACCGCCTTATAGGTGCGGACCAGGCCCTCGGTGCCGTCACCTTCGGTCGCCAGCGCCTCCAGCTCGCGCAGGAACCAGCGGTCGACCAGGCAGGCCTCGTGCACCGCCTCGATGCCGATGCCGCGGCGGAAGGCCTCGAGGATCAGGTCGAAGCGCTCGGCGCAGGGCTTCTCGAGCGCGACCAGCAGCTCGGCTTCGCCCGCGGGCGGCTCCGCGGGCGAGTCGAGCTCGCGCGAGCGCATCGCCTTGGCGAAGGACTCGCGGAAGGTGCGGCCGATCGCCATCGCCTCGCCGACGCTCTGCATGTAGGTGGAGAGGCGGCCGTCGGCGCCGGGGAACTTCTCGAAGGCGAAGCGCGGGATCTTGGTGACGACGTAGTCGATCGTCGGCTCGAAGGAGGCGGGCGTCGCCTGGGTGATGTCGTTGGGAATCTCCTCGAGGGCGTAGCCGACCGCCAGTTTCGCCGCCATCTTCGCGATCGGGAAGCCGGTCGCCTTCGAGGCCAGGGCCGAGGAGCGGGAGACCCGCGGGTTCATCTCGATCACGGCGATCTCGCCGTCCTCGGGGTTGACCGCGAACTGGACGTTGGAGCCGCCGGTCTCGACCCCGATCGCCCGGATCACCTTGATCGCGACGTCGCGCAGGGCCTGGTAGAGCGGGTCGGTCAGGGTCTGGGCCGGTGCGACCGTGACCGAGTCGCCGGTGTGGACGCCCATTGGGTCGACGTTCTCGATCGAGCAGATGATCACGACGTTGTCGTTGCGGTCGCGCATCACCTCGAGCTCGAACTCGCCCCAGCCGATCACCGACTCCTCGACCAGGACCTGGTTGATCGGGCTCGCCGCCAGGCCCTCGCTGACGACCTGGCGCAGCTCGGTCCCGTCGCGGCCGATGCCGCCGCCTTGGCCGCCCATCGTGAAGGCCGGGCGGACGATCGCCGGCAGGGTGATGCGGCCGTCGGCCAGCCCCTCCTCGACCTCGGCCAGGGTCTCGACCGTGATCGACCAGGGGATGCGGATATCCGCATCGTTCATCGTCGTGCGGAACTGCTCGCGGTCCTCGGCGCGGTTGATCGCGGCGGCGTCGGCGCCGATCAGCTCGACCCCGAACCTCTCCAGGGTGCCATCCTCATGCAGGCTCATCGCCAGGTTCAGCGCCGTCTGGCCGCCGAGGGTCGGGAGCAGTGCGTCGGGGCGCTCCTTTTCGATGATCTTGGTCACCGGGCCGGGCAGCAGCGGCTCGATGTAGGTCGCGGTGGCGAACTCGGGGTCGGTCATGATCGTCGCCGGGTTCGAGTTGACGAGGACGACTTCGTAGCCCTCCTCGAGCAGCACCTTGCAGGCCTGGACGCCGGAGTAGTCGAACTCGGCCGCCTGGCCGATCACGATCGGGCCGGAGCCGATCAGGAGGATCTTCTGGATGTCGTCTCTACGCGGCATGCGTCCTTTCGGCTAGGCCGGGTCCCCTGCCAAAGACAAGAACCGACTGAACAGGTGGCGGGCATCGTGCGGGCCGGGGCCGGCCTCGGGGTGGTACTGGACGGTGGCGCCGGCGACGTCGCGCAGGACCAGACCCTCGACCGTGCGGTCGTAGAGGTTGAGCTGGGAGAGCTCGGCGACGCCGAAGTCGGTCTCCCAGCGCACCGCCTCGTCGCCCTCGATCCGCGGCTCCCCGCCCGGTCCGGCAACGGCGAAGCCGTGGTTCTGGGAGGTGATGTCGATCCGCCCCGTCTCCAGGTCCTTGACCGGATGGTTGGCGCCGCGATGGCCGAAGGGCAGCTTGTAGGTCTCGAGGCCGACTGCGCGACAGAGCAGCTGGTGTCCGAGGCAGATCCCGAAGACCGGCTTCTTGCCGACGATGTCGCGGACGGTGTCGACGACGTAGTCGAGCGCGGCCGGGTCACCGGGGCCGTTGGCGAGGAAGACGATGTCGGGATCCTCGGCCAAGACCTGCTCGGCGGAGCTGGTGCAGGGCAGCAGGGTCAGCTGGGCGCCGTGCTCACGCAGCTGGCGGACGATGCTGAGCTTGATCCCGGTGTCGATCCCGACCACGTGCGGGCCCTCGCCGTCGAAGCGGACCGGCTCCGGCGGGGTGACGGTGCGGGCGAGGTCGGCGCCATCCATCGACGGCTCGGCGGCGATCCGCTCGCGTGCCTCGGCTTCCGGCGTCTCGCCCGGGAAGATGCCGCCGCGCATGGCGCCGCGGTCGCGGATGTGGCGGACCAGGGCGCGGGTGTCGACGCCGCTGACCCCGGCGACACCGCAATCGCCGAGCCAGTCGAGCCAGCCGCCCTCGGCGCTGGCGACGTCCTCGCGGTTCTTGGCGTCGCGCATGACGACGCCGCGGGCGTGGATGCGGTCGGACTCCATCGCCGCGGCGCTGACCCCGTAGTTGCCGATCAGCGGGTAGGTGAAGACGATGATCTGACCCGCGTAGGAGGGATCGGTGACCGACTCCTGGTAGCCGGTCATGGCCGTGTTGAAGACGACCTCGCCGGTCACCGCGCCCTCGTGGCCGCAGGCGAGCCCGTCGAGCCGGGTGCCGTCCTCGAGCAGCAGGTAGGCGCTCACGATGCGACTCCGAGGCTGAAGCTGCGCAGGCGGAAGGCGACCTGGCCGGCGGCGATCGTCACCATCACCCGCCCGGTCAGGGTCCTGCCGGCGCACCAGGAGTTCTGCGAGCGGCTCTCGTAGCCGTCCTCCCCCACCGTCCACTCGGCGCCGAGGTCGCAGAGGGCGACGTTGGCCTCGGAGCCCGGTGCGAGGCTGGGCCGCTCGATGCCGAAGGGGGCGGCGCCGCCGGCCATCCGCTCGACCAGCAGCCCGAGACCGATCGCGCCCGGCAGGACCAGCTCGGTGTGGAGGGCGGCGAAGGCGGTCTCGAGACCGGTCACGCCCATCGCCGCCTGCTCGAAGGGGACGTCCTTTTCCTCGGCCTGATGCGGAGCGTGGTCGGTGGCGATGCACTCGATCGTGCCGTCGCGCAGGCCCTCGATCAGCGCCTGGCGGTCGCTCTCGCGCCGCAGCGGCGGGTTCATCTTGAAGCGGTGCGGGTCGAGGCTGCGGACCTCCTCGTCGGTGAGGCAGAGGTGGTGGGGACTGGCCTCGGCGCTGATCTTCACTCCGGCCGCCTTGGCGGCGCGGACGATCTCGACCGACTCGGCCGCAGAGAGGTGCTGGACGTGGATGCGGGCGTCCTCGTAGGCGGCGAGGGCGGCGTCGCGGGCGATCATCGTCGACTCCGAGACCGAGGGGACGCCGGCCAGGCCGAGCCCGGCCGAGACCGGGCCCTCGTGCATGACGCCGTCGCCGGAGAGCTCGGGATCCTCCTCGTGCAGGGCGATCGTGCCGCCGCAGAGCCGCTGGTACTGGAGCGCGCGCAGCATCACCCGGGCGCTGACGATCGGCAGCCCGTCGTCGGTGAAGCCGACGGCCCCGGCTTCGCGCAGTTCGACCATCTCGGTCAGGTCCTCGCCCCTCATGTCGCGGGTGACGGTGGCCATGAAGCCGACCGGGACCGAGGCGCCGGCCCGGGCCTGCTCGCGCAGGGCGGAGACGTCGGCCGCGGTCGAGACCGGCGGCTCGGTGTTGGCCATCGCCAGGATCCCGCAGTAGCCGCCGGCGGCGGCGGAGCGGGTCCCGGTCTCGACGTCCTCTTTGTGCTCGTGGCCGGGGGTGCGGAGGTGGACGTGCGGGTCGAAGAAGGCCGGGAAGGCGTGCATGCCCTCGGCCTCGACCACCTCGGCCCCGTCGGCGGAGGCCTCTCCCGGGGCGGCCAGCTCGGCGATCTCGCCGTCGCGGATGACGACGTCGTGGACGCCTTCGATGCCGGCGACCGGGTCGAGCACGCTTGCCCGCCGCAGGATCGCGTTGGCGCTCTCGCCCGGACGCACGTCGAGGGTGTGGGTGAGGCTCATGCCGGTTGCCCGATCGGGGTCGGCTGGGCGCCGCCGGCGCCCTCGCCCTCGCTCAGCGGCGCCGGCCGCTCGCCGCCGGCCAGCAGCTCGTAGAGGATCGCCATCCGCACCACCAGGCCGGCCGCGACCTGCTCGGCGATCAGCGACTGCGGGCGAGTCGATCGCCTCGCCGGAGAGCTCGACGCCGCGGTTGACCGGGCCCGGATGCATCAGCAGCTGCCGCGGGTTGAGCTTGCGGGTGTCGATCTGGAAGGTCGCCGCGTACTCGCGCAGCGAGGGGACGAAGCTCTCGCTCATCCGCTCCTGCTGCATCCGCAGCGCGTAGACGACCTCGGCCTCGCCGAGCCGCTCCAGCGAGTGCGAGACCTCGCAGCCGAGCTCCTCGATCCCGCGCGGGATCAGGGTCGGGGGGCCGCAGACGGTGACCTCGGCGCCCATCCGCTGGAAGGCGATCAGGTTGGAGCGGGCGACGCGGCTGTGGAGGACGTCGCCGACGATCCAGATCCGCACGCCGTCCAGCTTGCCCAGACGGCGGCGCAGGGTGTAGACGTCGAGCAGCGCCTGGCTCGGGTGCTCGTGCTTGCCGTCACCGGCGTTGACGACCGCCGCCGCGGTCCAGCCGGCGACCATCTGGGCGGCGCCGGCGTAGGGGTGGCGGATCACGATCGCGGCCGGGTCGTAGGCGGAGAGCGTGGCGACCGTGTCCTTCAGCGACTCGCCCTTGTCGACCGAGGAGCCGGCGGCCTTGACCGAGATCAGGTCGGCCGAGAGCCGCTTCGCGGCCAGCTCGAAGGAGCTGCTGGTCCGGGTGCTGGACTCGTAGAAGAGGGTGACGACGGTGCGCCCGCGCAGGGTCGGCACTTTCTTGATGTCGCGGCGGCCGACCTCGGCGAAGCTCTCGGCGCGGTCGAGGATCGCCTCGATCTCCTCGCGGGAGAGCTGCTCGATCGCCAGCAGGTGCTTCATACGAATGCCTCGCGCTTTGCTCCCTCACGGGGAATCAGATAAGGACGATCGGTCGCTACCGCGCTCATGCCACCGTCTCCGCGGCGCTGGACTCGGAGATCGTCATCTCGTCGACCCCGTCGCTCTCCTCGAGGCGGACGTTGACGCGCTGGTCGAGTGCGGTCGGCAGGCTCTTGCCGACGTAGTCGGGGCGGAAGGGCAGCTCGCGGTGGCCGCGGTCGCAGAGGACCGCCAGCTGCACCCGCTGCGGGCGCCCGTAGTCGAAGAGCGCGTCGATCGCGGCCCGCACCGTGCGCCCGGTGAAGAGGACGTCGTCGACGAGGACGACGGTGCGCCCGCCCATGTCGAAGTCGATGTGGGAGGAGTGGACGACCGGCTGTGTGTCGGGCGCCTTGGCGCCGACGTCGTCGCGGTAGAAGGAGATGTCGAGGTCGCCGATCGGCAGCTCGGTCCCGGTCAGCTCGGTGAGGAATGCGTGGAGGCGGCGGGCGAGGAAGGCGCCGCGGGTGTGGATCCCGACCAAGGCGAGATCCCCGGCCTCGGGGTTCTTCTCGACGATCTCGTGCGCGATCCGCCTCAGCGTGCGCCCCAGGTCGTCGTGCTTGAGCACGACCTTCTCACTCACTCTTCTTCGCTTCCTTCCTGGCCTCACGGGACCGGGTTAAAGGACGGCTGCAATGTAGCAGCGAGGGAGGCGGGTCCGGTACGGCCCCGCCCTCACGAACTGCGGGGAGGGTCTGCCGGGGGAGGCTCCGGTGCCGCCTCGCCCTCACGAACTGCGGGAGGTTCGGTTGAGGCGGCACCGGAGCCGCCTCGGTCGCGGGCTCCGTTTGGGATTAGCTCGGGGTAGCCCTTCTCGGCGAACGGGATCTCGATGATGTCGAAGTCTTTGGGGGCGACGGTGGGTTCGTAGACGCCCTGGGCCTCCTCCAGCACCTTGCCGACGTGGTAACGGGAGGAGATGTGGACCAGGGCGAGCATCTTCACGTGCGCCTCGCGGGCCACCGCGGCGGCCTGGCCGACCGTCGAGTGGCCGGTTTCGGCGGCGCGCTGGACGTCCTCCTCGGCGAAGCTGGCGTCGTGGATCAGCAGCTCGGCGTCGGCCGCGGCGGCGACGGTGGCGGGGCTGGGCGCGGTGTCGCCGGTGACGACCACGGTGCGGCCGGGGCGGTCGGGGCCGACCACGTCCTCGGCGCGAACGGGACCGGAAGCGCCCTCCACCTCCTCCCCGCGCTGCAGCGCCGCGAAGGCGGGGCCTTCGGGGACGCCGAGCCGCTTGGCGGCCTCGAGGTCGAAGCGGCCGGGGCGCTGCTCCTCGACCAGGGCGTAGCCGTTGGCGCGTACGCCGTGGGCGGCCTCGAAGGGCTGGATCTCGTAGCCGTCGTGGGCGACCGCCTCGCCCGGCGCCAGCTCGACCAGCTCGACCTCGAAGTGGAGCCGGCCAACGATCGGCTTCAGGATCGCGAAGAGGTCGCGCAGCCCCGGCGGGCCGTGGATCGTCAGCGGCGGCTCGCGGTCGGTCAGGTCGTAGGTCTTCAGCAGCCCCGGCAGGCCGAGGACGTGGTCGGCGTGGAAGTGCGTGAGGTAGATCTCGTCGACCTGGGTCAGGCCGATCGAGCGCTGCATCTGCCGCTGCGTGCCTTCCCCGCAGTCGAACAGCAGCCGGTCCCCCCCACGCGAGATCAGCACGCTCGCGGTCGAGCGCCGCGCCGAAGGCACGGACCCCCCGGTCCCAAGAAATATCGCCGACAGATCCACGGCGGCGAGCCTACGCGAACCGAACTGCATCGAGAAAGCGGGCCAGGGGACCGGTTTCGTGATGCAGTTCCGTAAGCTGGCCGCCTGAGCGCCCGTAGCTCAGCTGGATAGAGCGCTTCCCTCCGGAGGAAGAGGCCGCAGGTTCGAATCCTGCCGGGCGCGTAGCTGCTCTGCCCCTAAGCGGTTTTGAAGCGGGCGCGCCACTCGTCGCGGTCGAACCGGGCCGGCTCGGTCTCGTCGAGGAAGCGTTCGAGGGCGGCGATGAAGGCGCCGGGGCGCTCGAGCTGGGGCACATGGCCGACGCCCTCGAAGATCTCGAGGCGGCTGTTGGGGAGCTCGCGGTGGGCTTCCTCGGCGTGCTCGACCGGGATGATCGGGTCGCGGTCGCCCCAGATGATCAGCAGCGGCAGCGCCGCCGCCAAGTAAAGGCGGTCGAGGGCGGCGACGCGCTGGCCCTCGGTGCCGACGACCGAGCGCAGGGTCGCCAGGAATGCCTTACGGCGCTCGGGGTCCGACAGCGACGCGTAGCCGCGCGCCACCTCGGCGACGTCGGCGGAGGGGCGCATGCCGAGCATCCCGAGGCCGCGCCCGAGCAGCGACCCGGCCTGACTGCCGATGCCGGCCGTGGCGGCGATGAAGAGGTCCGCTCCCGGCAGCGCCGCCGCCCGCAGGACCGGGCTGACGTCGGGGCCGAGGCCGCCGCTGGAGACCAGGACCAGGCGCTCGACCATCTCCGGGAACTGGTAGGTGAACTGGAGCGCGACGCCACCGCCGAGCGAGTGCCCGACCAGCGTCGCCCGCTCGTGACCCAGGGTCAGCATCAGGTCGCGCAGGCCGCTGGCGAGGCTGCCGAGCGAGTAATCGCCGCCGCCGGGCGCCGAGAGGCCGTGGCCGGGGAAGTCCGGGGCGATCACCGAGTTGCGGAGGGCCAGGGGCTCGATCACCGACTGCCAGTTCTCGGCGGTCCCGGCCATCCCGTGGACCAGCAGCAGCAACTGGCCAGCGCCGCCCTCGGCGTAACTGACGTCGCGGCCGTGCACGCTGACCGTCCTTGTCTGTACCTGGCCCTCCCGCAGGGGGCTCGGCTTGGCGCTCACGGCGGACAAGCTACCCGTCGCCCGGGGCGGCCGAAACGACGGCCTCCGAATCGGCCGCCGGTTCGAATACTGTCGCGCCTGTGAACGCGCCCGCCCAGGACTCCCGCCCGCCGCGTGGGGCGCTGATCGTGATCGCCGTCGGCCTACTGGCCTGCGTCGCCGCGGCCCTCCTGACCACCGACAAGGGCAGCGGCGAAGCGGCCAACCTCGAATGGGTGCAGTCGGCGCCCTTTGCCGACTCCAAGCCGGTCCAGGTCCCGGGCGGCAGCCAGCAGATGCGGCTGACCGATGGCGAGATCAGCGCCACCGGGACCAACTTCAGCGGCTACTCGTTGTTCCGCGTCGCCTCGACCCTGCGGATCGGCGCCGGCGCCCCGGTCGGCGACGGCCGCATCCTCTGCTCGGTGAAGGCAGGCCAGCGGACCGAAGTCGCCCAGACCGCGGGTGGCCTGCGCGCGACCTACCCACGCTCCTCCGAAGCCGGGATCTACAGCCAGGAAGTGCCGGAAACGATCCTGATCGACTTCAGCGCCCGCGGCACCGAACTGGCGGTGCTGGAAACCGAATCCCTCGCTCGCTTCACCACCGAAAAAGGGGTGAAGCTCGAATGGCCCACGTACAAGGTCGGGACCGAGCGCCTCAAATACTTCATCGCCGGCGGCAAGCCTAAGCAGGAGCTGGCACTGCCCTTCTACACCGTCTGGAAGACCACGGCCGTCCCCGCCGCCACCGTCTCCTGCACGCTGACGACCAGCGCCGGCGAGGCCACGGCGAGCACCAGGGGCGCGCTGAAGAAGGTCTCGCCGCCGATCGACGAAGAAGCGGAAGAGGAAGCCGAAGAAGCGGCGGAGGAAGAAGCCGAAAGGGAAGAAGAACGGGAAGAAGACAAGGAATAGAGGCTCAGCCGGCCCGCGGCGCGACCAGCAGCTCCGGCCCTTCTTCCATTCCCTTGCCGACCTTGTTCAGCTTCGGGTTGGCCGGCGCGCTGGACATCCGCCCGGCATCGAGCGGCCCGCACATCGCCACCGCGTCCTCGACGCTGAGGTCGGGACGCAGCCAGGCGGCCTCCGCCTCGGGGCTGGGCAGGATCGCCGGCATCCGGTCGTGGACCGGGGCGACCACTTTGTTGGGCGTCGTGGTGATGATCGTGGCGCTGTAGAGCCAGCCATCGTCGAAACCGCGATCGTCCTCGTCCTCCCACTCCTTGCGGGTACAGATGCCGGCGAAGGCGAATGGCTCGCCCCCATCGACGGTGAAGTGCCAGGGCTGGCGCGGCTGCTTCGGATCCTCGGCCTTCATCCACTCGTAGAAGCCGTCGGCGACGATCAGGCAGCGATGGCGGAACTTGCCGACCAGGGGGCCGTAGGCACGGCTGCCGGTCAGGTTCTCGGCTTTGGCGTTGATCATCCGGTAGCCCACCTTGAGGTCCTTGGCCCAGCGCGGCACCAGCCCCCAGCGCATCAGCCGCGCCTCGCGCTCCCCCTGCTCGGCCTCCGCGGGGACCGGCGAGGAGCGCACGGTGAGGATCTCCTGAGTCGGGGCGACGTTGTAGCGGTCCAGCCCCTGCGCCATCTTCTCCGCCCGCTCCTTCGAGGGCGGCGGCGCCTCGCCGTCTCCGCCCCGCTCCAGCGCCTTCTCCAGCTCGACCTGGAAGCGGTCGGCGATCGTCTTCGTGTCTTTGGCGGTGACCGTGAATCGTCCGCACATCAGGGGCGTGCCTCCGGGTGTCGTCGGTACCACTCGAGGGTACGGCCCAGGCCGTCATCGAGGCCGACCTCGGGGCGCCAGCCGGTGAGGCCCCGCAGCTTCGCCGAGTCGACGTACTGGCGGTCGATCTCACCCGCCGGGTTGCCGACGCCGTGGTATTCGGGCTCGAGGCCGGCGCCGGAGACGGCGGCGATCGCCTCCAGGACCTCGGCGACCGAGTGCGGGCGCTCGCCGCCGGCGTTGAAGGCCTCCCCCGCCGCCGGGCCGCCGGCGCCGACCGCGTGCTCGATCGCCAGGTAGGCGGAGACGGCGTCGTCGACGTAGAGGAAGTCGCGCTCGGGGCTGCCGTCGGAGCGGATCTGGGGGCGGCGACCGTCGAGGACGGCGGCGACCGTTTCCGGGATCAGCCGGGAGAAGTTGAGGTCGCCGCCGCCATAGATGTTGGCGAAACGGGTGACCGCGACCGGCAGGCCGTAGGCGGGCCGGTAGCTGAGCGCGATCGCGTCGGCGGCGGCCTTGCTGGCCTCGTAGGGCGAGGCCGGGCGCAGCTGCATGTCCTCGCGGTAGGGAAGCTCGTCGCTGGGGCCGTAGGCCTTGTCGGAGGAGGCGACGACGAGGGCCGGGACGTCGGCCCGGCGGCAGGCCTCCAGCAGGGTCCAGGTCCCGCGCACGTTGGCCTCGAAGGTCGCCGCCGGGCCGGCCAGCGCCGGCCCGACCAGGGTCTGGGCGGCGAGGTGGAAGACGACGTCGAACTCGCCCGCATCGAGCGTGGCGCCGACTCGCCGGGCGTCGCAGAGGTCGGCCTCGATCAGCTCGACCTCGGGCGCGACCCCCTGCAGGGTCAGCCCCGAGAGCGGTGGCGGCGCCAGGTCGAGGACGGTGACCGCGTCGCCGCGCTCGAGCAGGGCGCGGGCGAGGTGCGAGGCGACGAAGCCGTGGCCGCCGGTGACCAGCGCCCGCTTCACGACGCCTCCATCGCGGTCGCGTCCCAGACCCGCCAGGGCACCTCGCCGCTGGCCCAGAGGTCGTTGAGCACGACCGCGTCCTTGTAGGTGTCCATGCAGTCCCAGAAGCCCTCGTGGCGGAAGGCGCGGAGCTGGTCGGCGCCGGCGAGCGCCTCCAGCGGCTCGCGCTCGAGCACGCTGTCGGCGCCGACGTAGGCGAGCGCGCCGGGCTCGAGGCAGAAGAAGCCGCCGTTGATCCAGTGCTCGCTGCGCGGCTTCTCGACGAAGCCGGCGACGCGATCGCCGTCGAGCTCGGCCACCCCCCACTGCAGGTGCGGCTGGACCACGGTCATCGTCGCCAGCCGGCCGTGGGCTCGGTGGAAGTCCAGTTGGGCGCCGAGATCGACGTCGGCGACCCCGTCGGCGTAGGTGATGCAGAAGCGCTCACCGCCGAGTCGCTCGCCAAGCGCGGAGATCCTGCCGCCGGTCGGCGTGTCGAGACCGGTCTCGACGCACTCCACCTCGACCCCTCCCGGCCAGCGCTGCGAGGCGGCGAACTCAGCCACCGCATCCCCCATGTAGCCGGTTGCCAGCAGGAAGCGCTCGAAGCCCTGGGCCGCGTAGATCTGGATCACCTGCCAGAGGATCGGCCGGCCGCCGATCTCGACCAGCGCCTTCGGCACCGACTCGGTCCGCTCCCGCAGCCGCGTTCCACGGCCGCCGCACAAAATTACAACTGGCGGTTTCATCGCATCGGAGTTTGACCCCAGCCAAGTGGGGTCAAAGTCGGCTGCGCTCAGCCGCCGGCGACGGCGGGGAGGATCGTTACCTCGGCGCCGTCGGCGATCGAGGTGTCGAGACCCTGTTGGAAGCGGATGTCCTCGCCGGAGACGTAGACGTTGACGAAGCGGCGCAGGTCGCCGTCCTGGGTGATCCGCTCGCGCAGGTCGCCGTGGGCGTCGAAGACGGCGTCGAGCACCTCGCCCACGGTGCCCCCACTCACCTCGACCTCGGACTGGCCTCCGGTCGCGGCGCGCAGCTGGGTCGGGATCTTCACGGTGACTGCCATCAGACGGCTACCTCCTGGCGGAACTCGGCCTCGAAGCTGTCGAGGTCTGGGTCGATCTCGTGCATCTGGAACGTATCGCGGGTGGCGTCGAGCGTCTTCAGCCCCTCGCCGGTGATGTAGACGACGACGCGTTCGCCGGCGCCGATCTCGCCGCGTTCGGCCAGCTTCTTCAGGACCCCCACGGTGACCCCGCCGGCGGTCTCGGTGAAAATGCCGGTGGTCTCGGCCAGCAGTTTGATCGCTTCGCGGATCTCCGGGTCGGTGACCGAGTCGACGCCGCCGCCGGTGCGGCGCGCATGCTCGACCGCGTAGGGCCCATCGGCCGGGTCGCCGATCGCCAGGCTCTTGGCGATCGTCTCCGGCTTCTGCGGCTTGCAGACGTCCCAGCCTTCGGCGAAGGCGGTGGCGACGGGACTGCACCCCTGCGCCTGGGCGCCGTTGAAGATCGGCTGCTTGCCCTCGACCAGGCCGAGGTCCAGCCACTCCTGGAAGCCGCGGCCGAGCTTGGTGAAGAGCGAGCCGGAGGCGATCGGGCAGACGACCCGGTCCGGCAGCTCCCAGCCGAGCTGCTCGACGGTCTCGTAGGCGAGCGTCTTCGAGCCCTCGGCGTAGTAGGGGCGCAGGTTGACGTTGACGAAGGCCCAGGGCCGGGTCTCGGCCAGCTGCGTGCAGAGCCGGTTGACGTCGTCGTAGTTGCCGCGGACGCCGACCAGGTTGGTCCCGTAGACGCCGGTCGCGAGCAGCTTCTGCTCCTCGAGGTTGGCGGGGACGAAGACGTAGGAGTCGAGCCCGGCGGCGGCGGCGTGGGCGGCGACGGCGTTGGCGAGGTTGCCGGTCGAGGCGCAGGCGACGGTCGAGAAGCCGAGCTCGTGGGCCTTGGCGACGGCGACGGCGACGACCCGGTCCTTGAAGGAGTGGGTCGGGTTGGCGGCGTCGTTCTTGATCCAGATCTCGCCCTCGACCCCGAGCCGCTCGGCCAGGCGGTCGGCCCGCACCAGCGGCGTCAGCCCCGGCTCCAGCGGGTCGTTCGGGCGCCCCTCGAAGGGGAGGAAGTCGGCGTAGCGCCAGATTCCCTGCGATCCGGCCTGGATCCGCCGCTTCACCTCGACCGGGTCCAGCGACGAGTAGTCGTAGGCCACCTCGAGCGGCCCGAAGCAGTTTTCGCAGACGTAGCTCGCATCCAGCTCGTAAGCGGTGCGGCACTCCTTGCACTTGAGACTTTCGATTGACATCCGATCCTCTTTCTAGCTGAAGAAAAACCTCGCCTTGTGTGGGGCGAGGTCCGATCGGACATCCCCCACATCTTCCAGGTCCTTTGTGCTGCGACCTGCTGGAGTTGGCACCTGTCCCCGAACCGAAGTTCGAGCTGGTTGCCGGGGCTTCACTGGGCCAGTCCCTCCACCCCTCTAGATGTGGCGCTTATGTGGGAAGAACCTTACCAGGGCCCCTTTCGGCCTTTGCGGGCGGCTTCGGCGGCTAACCTAGTCCGCATCATGTGCCCGCTGCCCGACGAGACGAAGAGCCAGAGCGATGCCGAACCTTCCGAAGCCAAGGCTGCGACGCCCTGGCCGGCGCGGCGATCTCGTCGAGTCGGCCTCGTCCGCGACTGAGCCGCAGACCCCCAACGTCGAGCAGATCGACGCCGCTGGCCTGCGCTGGGTCAACATCGAGCACCCCGGGGCGCTGGAGCGGGCCTGGCTGGAGGAGCACTTCGACTTCCATGCCCTCGACCTCGAGGACGTGCTCTCGCGCAACCAGCGGCCGAAGATCGACGTCTACGACGAGTACCTCTTCATCGTCCTCCACTTCCCCGTCTTCGACCGCGCCGCGCGCCGGCTCGGCACCGGCGAGCTCGACATCTTCGTCGGGCCGGACTTCATGGTCACGATCCCGAACCAGCCGCTGCAGCCGGTCGAGTACCTGTTCGAGCGCTGCCGCAGCAAGGAGGAGCTGCGCGAGCAGCTCTTCTCGCGCGGCTCCGGCTACCTGATGTACCGGCTGGTCGACGACAGCTTCGACTACTGCTTCCCGATGCTGCGCAAGATCGGCAACAAGCTCGACGCGCTCGAGGACGACATCTTCGAGGAACGTGCCGACGAGGTCGTCCGCGACATCTCCAACGTCAAGCAGGAGATCATCAACTTCCGCAAGGTGATCCGGCCGCAGCGACCGGTCCTGCGCGACCTCGAGAAGGTGAAGCTGCGCTACCTGGCGACCGACCTCGACCTCGAGATCTACTTCGACGACATCGTCGACGCCCACGAGCGGATCTGGGACATGCTGGAGAACTACAAGGAGGTGGCGGAGGCGCTGGAGGAGACCAACGAGTCGGTGATCTCCCACCGCCTCAACGACATCCTCCGGGTGCTGACCTCGATCAGCGTCGTGATCCTGCCGCTGACCCTGATCGCCAGCATCATGGGCATGAACACCTGGGTGCCGGACCAGGGCGACGAGGCGGGCTTCTTCGTCGTCCTCGCGGTGATGGCGCTGATCCTGATCGGCCTGGTCGCCTACTTTCGCCGGCGCCGCTGGCTCTGAGCGCCCGGCGCCTCTCTAGGATGGCTGGCCCGTGGCAAATTTCCGCATCTGGGCGCCCTGGCGCCTCGCCTACGTGAAGGACGCGTCCAAGGACAACGAGGAGGAGTGCATCTTCTGCGCCAAGCCGGCCGCGGAAGACGACGAGGCGAACCTGATCGTCCATCGCGGCGAGAGCTGCTTCGTGATCCTCAACCTCTTCCCGTACACCAACGGCGCACCTGATGATCGCCCCCTACGGGCACATCGGCGACCTGCAGGAGATCCCGGCCGCGACCCTGGCCGAGATGATGGCCCTGGCCCAGCGGGCGATGGGCCGGCTGGAGGAGATCTACAGCCCGCACGGCTACAACGTCGGCTTCAACCAGGGGCGGGTCGCCGGCGCCGGGGTCGAGCACCACATCCACATGCACGTCGTCCCGCGCTGGGCCGGCGACAACAACTTCATGCCGGTCATCGCCGACACCAAAGTGATGCCGCAATCGATCGAGCAGAGCTACGAGGCTCTGAAGGGAGCGTTTTGAGCGAGCAGGCACCGCTGGCCCCGGCCGGCATCTTCAAGGCATATGACATTCGCGGGCTGCACGGCGCGGAGATGGACGAGACCACCGTCGAGGCGATCGGGCGGGCCTTCGCCCGGGTGCTGGCGCGACTGCGCGGCAAGCAGCCGGCCGAGCTGCGGATCGGGCTCGGCCGCGACATGCGGCTGACCGCGCCGGCGATGGCGGCGGCGCTGCGCGAGGGCATGGTCGCCGAGGGCGCGACCGTGCTCGACGCCGGCCAGGTCGCGACCGAGATGCTTTACCACCTGGTCGGCTCGCGCGAGCTCGACGGCGGCGCCATGTGCACCGCCTCACACAACCCCAAGGCCTACACCGGGGTGAAGCTGGTTCGCGAGGGGGCGCTGCCATTGTCGGGCGACGCCGGCATCGGCGACGTCCGCGACGAGATCGCCGCCGGCCTCGGTCCGGCGCCGGGCGGCGGCTCCTTCGAGGAGGTCGACATCTGGGACGAGTTCCGCGCCCACGTCCTCTCCTTCATCGACCCCGCCAAGGTGAAGCCGATGAAGGTGGTCGTCGACGGCGGCAACGGCATGGGCGGCCCGATGGTCGGCCCGATCCTGGAGCGACTGCCGCTGGAGCTGGAGGAGATGTACTTCGTCCCCGACGGCGAGTTCCCCGACCACGAGCCGAACCCGCTGCTGGAGGAGAACCGGCAGCTGATCATGGAGCGGGTCACGGCGAGCGGCGCCGACCTCGGGATCGCCTGGGACGGCGACGCCGACCGCTGCTTCTTCATCGACGCCAGCGGCGAGTTCTGCGACGGCGACTTCATCTGCGCCCTGCTGGCCCGCGCGGCCCTGGCCAAGAACCCGGGCGCGACGATCCTCTACGACCCCCGCTCCAGCCGCGCCGTGCCGGACCTGGTCGCGGCCGAGGGCGGGCGCTCCGCCCTCTCCCGGGTCGGCCACGCCTTCTTCAAGGCGCGGATGCGCGAGGAGCAGGCGGCATTCGGCGGCGAGGTCTCCGGCCACTACTACTTCCGCGACTTCTGGAACGCCGACTCGGGCACGATCCCGGCGCTGCTGATGCTGGAGCTGCTCTCGGTCGAGGGCCGCAGTCTCGGCGAGCTGATGGAGGAGTTCCGCTCCAGGTACTTCATCTCCGGCGAGATCAACTCCGAGGTCGACGAGCCGGCGGCGAAGATGGCGGAGATCGCCGAGCGCTACTCCGATGGTGAGCAGACCCACCTCGACGGGATCTCGGTCGATTACGAGGACTGGCACTTCAACGTGCGGCCATCGAACACCGAGCCGCTGTTGCGGCTGAACCTCGAGTCACTGGTCTCACGCGAGGACATGGAGCGGCGGCGCGACGAGGTCCTGGCGCTGATCCGCGCGTGAGCGACCTCACCCCCGAGGCGGCGCTGGAGCAGGCGGCGCTGGCC
This sequence comes from uncultured Solirubrobacterales bacterium, assembly GCA_963829445.1. Classification (GTDB taxonomy): domain Bacteria; phylum Actinomycetota; class Thermoleophilia; order Solirubrobacterales; family 70-9; genus VAYN01. Next base: position 28,366 of record CAWHIW010000021.1, read on the forward strand.
GGCATCCACAGGCTGCAGATCCCCACCCCGTTCGCGGTCGGGCGGGTCAACTGCTACCTGATCGAGGACGAGCCGCTGACCCTGGTCGACACCGGCCCCAACTCGGGCAAGGCACTGGACGAGCTCGGCACCCAGCTCGGGGCCCACGGCCACTCGATCGACGACCTCGAGCTGATCATCGTCACCCACCAGCACATCGACCACCTGGGGCTGGTCGAGATCGTCGCCCAGCACTCCGGGGCCGAGGTGGCGGCACTCGGCCTCGCCGCCGAGCGCCTCGCCAACTTCGACGAGGACGCCGAGGCCGAGGACCGCTTCGCGATCGAGCTGATGCTGCGCAACGGCATCCCCGAGGAGGTGACGGTGGCGCTGCGCAGCGTCTCGCGTAGCTTCCGCGGCTGGGGCTCACATGTGGCGGTGACGCGCCCGCTTGCCGACGGCGAGGAGATGGTTTTCGGCGACCGCACCCTGGAAGTCCTCCACCGCCCCGGCCACAGTCCCTCCGACACCGTCTTCTGGGACGAGCGGCGTCGGATCCTGATCGCCGCCGACCACCTGCTCGCCAACATCTCCTCCAATCCGCTGATCTCGCGCCCGCTCGACGGCTCCGAGGGCCGCGACCAGGCACTGGTCACCTACATCGATTCGCTGCGCAGGACGCGCGAGATGCCGGCCGAGATCGTCCTTCCCGGCCACGGCGACCCGGTCGTCGACCACGTCGCCCTGATCGACGAACGCCTCGCCAAGCACGAGCGCCGCAAGGAGAAGATCTTCAAGCTGATCGCCGAGCAGCCGCGGACCGGCTACGAGTTGGCCCAGGCAATCTGGGGCAACGTCGCCGTAACCCAGGCCTTCCTCACCCTCTCCGAGGTGATCGGCCACACCGACCTGTTGGTCGGCGAGGGCCGGGTGCGGGAAGTGGCGGACGGGAGCGTGGTCAGGTACAAAACGGTTTGATTGTTCGAGTAAGGTGGCGAATCTAGATTTTCGATATCTAGGTAGAGACATCTTCGGGTAAAAGAGACGCCTGCCCCTTGCCCTCGTCGGTCAGGTTGCCGCCTGTGTCTAGTTGTGCTTTCCGAAGAGTCGAGAGCATGGGATCGCGTAACTCCCACACCCGCTCACAAAAGCCAGCTGCAAGCGAGATGGCCCCCGACAGCCATCGATGGTCACTCCGAATGAATTGATCCTGAGCGGATTGGGGATCTCTGCCTGCCAAGAATTTCTCAACCAACTCGAGCTCAGCAAATCTGAGAAGGTCGGTCGCAGCCTCTGGTCGTGAGCCCACCTGACGAGAAAGCGAAAGGTATGCATCCGTCCAAATTGGAGGTTGGGCGATGGTGTCGTAGAGACGAGGCGCACGAACCTCTCCCTTCTTGCCCTGTGCCTGCTCGATGGACCGATCGATGATGTCCCTGTAGTAGTCATCAGCGCGCGCTGCAATCTGGCGCAAAGCATTTGCGCTTGCTGCGCCCGATGCCATCGCCTCCTGTTGAAGCCTGTTGCCAACGGCGGGCGAGTGACGGCGGAGTCGACCAGCAGTTTCCAACGCGCAGACCAGCAAACCCAGCAAGCCCTCTATGTACATCAAAGTACGCGTCACGCCTCCAGCCAGGTCCTCGACCAATCGAAAATAAGCCGGGAGTCGCTTGACCTTTCCGCTGGCCGGCTCAAGCCAAAAGCCATTGTGGATCCACTCGTAGGCATCCCTCAGTCGTGCGTCTCCGAAAGAGTCGCGACTGGTAGCTGGTCGGATCAGTTCTTGACCAATCTCAGGGTCGAAGGCGCCTCTCGGTTTGAAATCGATCACACTGTCCTCGATTTCTTGCACGCGGGCTCCATCGTAAAGTGCGACAGGCGTGGAGTTCGCAAACCGAATCGTGGCCGCCGCAATTGCAGGCTTAGCAAACAGCAGATGATCGGCTGCAAGCAGTCTCCCCAATCCAAGGAGCCAAATCACACGATCAGCTTCTTTGGTTGAGCCTTTGCGGTCCTTGCACTCCCCGATCATTTTTCTAGCTCTAAGCTCGACGTCAAAAGAAAACCCTAGGAGGTCTACCTCGGCCATCGTCTGGGGGGATCCAGAGACTCGCTCACGTAAGTCAACATTTCTCCGTACGTACCATCCGGAAGCGAAAAGCGCAGCGTGCGCTCGATACTCCCAGGCAGCCCCTTTTGACAGCTTCGCCATGCTAGCTACGACCTTCAGATCGAGGCCTGGTGCGCTGAGCAGCATCACGTACAGCCGCGAGTAGGTCCTCTTGGTGGAGAGGGGCTGGGCCGCTACTTTGCCCGAGCTCAATGCGGGTGCCAACTGGGTCGCGAAATCCCCGGGAATCAAGCAGGCCCCCATCTGCGCCGTGACTCCCCCCGATCAATTCTCCGGCCATCATCGTGTCTCGCGCACTGACAAGTGAATCCTTCTTGATAACCACGAATTGATGGTTACGTGCACCACGGAAAATTGGTTTGACATGGACAATTTGTTGCTTCTCCAAGGCCCCATAGTCAGTCGCTATCGGTCTTGCGCTGCCGGCAACTCCCTTGTCTATAAGTTTGTTTAAAAAGCTTACGGGATCCGCCAATCGATTCGTCGCATGATGTTGAGCAAAGGACAGCGACGCAATGACAAGTCGCACCTGGTCAAGCTCGTCAGGTAAGTCATCCTTAGCAATTCCGAAGCCCCGAAGACGGGGGGTGAACGAAAACTTTGCAGTTCGCCCGTCTCTCGTCACAATCTGGGTCTGCTCGATGATCCCCTGCTCTGCCGCGAACCGGACAAGCTCCGGCGACGCTGACTGAATGCTCTCTACTGGCCGGCCCTCCGCCTCATGGAGCTCGCTGAGAAGCGATACAAGGCCTTCCTTCACGTCGGATGGAAGGCGCCCTATCGCATCAGCGGTTCGGGAAATACTGTCCCCCCAAAGGTACTCGTTGTAGTAGAGGTCAACCTCTACATCAGATACATATCTCTTCTTGATTAAACCGACCGACTCGGCTAGCTCGATTCCCTGGCAAGCCGAACTCTCCCCCAGCCCAAGTTCAGCGCACTTCTGAATGATTTCGGCTTCCGTCCGTGGTAGTTCAGAGGACATCTGAAGAGCAATCATCGCCGCCGTCTCGGGATCGGATGGTGCGAATGCGCTCCACAGAGCACCGATGATCTCCAGCACATCCGCCTCGTCCAAGGCAAGAGGAAGTACCGATATTGCTTGACCCCCTGAGTCTCGCTCGATGCGTAGGCCGCCTACCGTCTCAAGCGCCGGAAGGGCAATCTGAGTCATCTCTGGTGCGCTCATCCCGGCATCGGCGGCCAGCTTCGTCAACGCAGACACCGGATAGGTCTCGAGCATTCGGAGCCGCCCTAGTAGATCTCCGGCTCGACCTGCATGCGCAGTTGCCCCCATTCGTCCAATCGCGCTGGCGTCGTATCGCCTGAGGTGCTTCCAAGCGCTGAATATCCACCGGCCGGTAACCGCAGGGTGTGGGTCCGTCATGAATCGAAGGATGTCAGAACAGTTCCTGGTCCGTACCTGAAGCCTTCGTCTTGCAAAATCCACACAGAAAGCGCCGGTCGAGCGAGGCGAGCATCTGCACGAGCTGGCACCAGCCCGTGCCTGGCGGCGATGAATCACTTGCAGCCAACATTCGGGAAGTCCTGGAGCTGTCAGGGCTGGATGCCGGCCTGGTCCCCAAGTCATCACGCGCGAGCCCCGCTGGCGATCTCCCCGTTGTCGGTCTGTATCGACTTCGCGAGCTTTTGCACCCCGGGGCCGGCGGGCGCCAGGGTGCGTGAGTGCGGGTTGGTCTGGTTGACTGGCGCACGGACACCGAATGACCCCCAAACTCCCCCACCGCAAGCCAAGGAAGCCCGCGAAGAAGCGGATGCTGATCATCGTCAACCCGGTCGCGACGACGGTCTCCGACCGGCTGCGCAACCTCGTCGTCTACGCGCTGCAGGGACGGTATGAGGTCGAGGCGGTCTCGACCGAGGCGCAGAACCACGCGACCGAGATCGGGCGCGAGGTGGCCGACCACGGCTACGACATCGTCGTCGCCTTCGGCGGCGACGGAACCCTGAACGAGGTCGCCAACGGCCTGGCGGGGACGGACGTGCCGGTCTCGGTGCTGCCGGGCGGGTCGACCAACGTGGTCTGCCGCTCACTGGGGATGCCGAACGACGTCGTCGACGCGACCGAGCACCTGCTGACCCTGGCCGACGACTGGGCGCCGCGCAAAATCGACCTCGGGGTCGTCAACGAGCGCCACTTCGTCTTCGCCTGCGGGGTCGGGATCGACGCCTCGGTGGTCGAGCGGGTCGATGCGCACCCGCGGCTGAAGTCGCGCGCCGGCCCCTATTACTACAGCTGGTGCGGGATCTCGGCCTTCTACCGCCAGTACCTCCATAACGCCGTCCGCGTCCGCTTCGAGAGCGGCGCCGGGTCGGCCGAGGGGGTGACCGCGATCATCCAGAACTCCGACCCCTTCACCTACTTCGCCAGCCGCCCGATCCGAGTCTGCGAGGGGATCGAGATCGACGACGGCACGCTCTCCGCCGGCGTCCTCAAGCGCGCCACCCAGCGCGACATGCCAACGCTGATCCGGCGCCTCTTCAGCGCCGAGAGGCCGGCGGCGCACCACCGCCAGGTGGAGCACTTCGACGACGTCGGCGCGGCGACGATCAGCTCCCTCTCCGAGGACAAGGACGGCGGTCTGCGGCCGTTCCCGCTGCAGGTCGACGGCGACTACATCGGCGAGCACACCCGGGTCGAGCTGCGCGTCGACCCCGGCGCGCTGACGATCGTCGCCTAGATCGACGCAGCCGACTTCTTCCCCACCCCAGTGGGGACTAAGTCGGCTGGGCTGACAAAGCCGTCAGCGGTCTGACCGGCGAAGGGCGGCTGGCCGCTGCGGATCGTCGCCAGGGCGGCTCGGGCCGCCTGGCGCTGGCCGCGCTTGCGCTCGCCCAGGGCCGAGTAGGCGCCGACCCGCAGGGCATACCGCAGGGCCAGCGCCCAGCGGTACTCGGCCACGTGGCGGAAGTGCTTGCGGGCGAACTGGACCCGGGCGTAGGCGGCCTGGGCCTCCAGGCGCGAGCTCAACCCGCCCTCGTGCTCGTAGTGGCGGATCGTCAGCTGCGGCATGTGCATCACCTGCCACCCGGCCCGCTTCACCCGCCAGCAGAGGTCGGTCTCCTCGGCGAAGAGGAAGAAGCTCTCGTCGAAGCCGCCGGTCTGCGCCAGCGCCTCGCGGCGGGCGACCATGAACGAGCCCGAGGTCCAGTCGCAGGGCGTCTCGCGGCCGTAGGGCACGGGGTCGAGCTCGCGCTCGCCGAAGATCCGCCGGGCACCCGGAGTCTTCTCCACCCCAAGCGCTTCGGCCAGCATGTTGGCGGTGGAGGGAAAGCGGCGGATGCTGGGCGCCAGAGCCCCTTTGCTGTCGACCTGGCGCACGCCGGCCAAGCCGACCTCGGGCCGGCGGTCGAGGGCCGCGGTGAGGTCGGCGAGGCTGCCGCTGAGCAGTTCGGTGTCCGGGTTGAGGAAGAGGACGTAGCGGGCGTTCGCGGTCGTCAGGCCGACGTTGTTGGCGTGGCCAAAGCCGTGGTTCTGGCAGCGGATCGCGCGGGCCGCCGGAAAGCGCTCTTCGACGTGGTCGGCGGCGCCGTCGCCGCCGTTGTCGACGACGACGACGTCGAGGTCGACCCCACCGGCCCGCTCGAAGAGGGTCGAGAGCGCGGCGTCGAGCCAGCGCTTGCCGTTGTGGGAGACGATGATCGCGCAGACGTCGTTCATGCGAGGGAAGAACGTCGTGACAGCGGTCAGGCTTGCGCCCCCCCCCGGCCGCCACGGCCGCCGCTACGATCCCGTCCGTGGCCGCCCTGCATCCCTCCGACCTCGCCCCCGGCCTGCTGCTCGGCGCCGACGTCGAGATCGGCGAGGGCGTCCTGATCGGCGGCCAGGCGGTGATCCACGCCGGCGCCCGGATCGGTGACGGCGCCCGGATCGGTGACCACGCCCAGGTCCGCGACGGCGCCCGGATCGGCCCCGGCTCGACGATCGGCAGCTTCAGCTCGGTCGACCCCGGCGTCCTCGTCGGCGCCCGGGTCAGCGTCCAGACCCGCTGCTACCTGACCGGCGGCACCGTAATCGAGGACGACGTCTTCGTCGGCCCGGGCGTGACCATGACCAACGACAACACGATGGACCGCCATGGCCCCGACAGGGAGTTCGAGGGGCCGCTGCTGCGGCGGGCCTGCCGCGTCGGCGGCGGCGCCGTGCTCTGTCCGGGGGTCGAGATCGGCGAGGAGGCCTTCGTCGCCGCCGGCGCCCTGGTGACCAAGGACGTGCCGGCCCGCGCGGTTGTCATGGGAGTGCCGGCGCGGCAGCTGCGCGAGGTGCCGGACGAGGACCTGCTCGAGCGCTGGCGCTGAACCGCTCTTCAGGGTGAGAGTGGGCGGGCCGGGTTGCCGACCACGGTCGCCCCGGCGGCGACGTCCCTGGTCACCACGGCGCCGGCGCCGACCGTCGCCCCGGCCCCGATCCGGACCCCGCCGAGGATCGTCGCCCCGGAGCCGATCGTGGCGCCGCGCTCGACTACGGTGGTCAGCAGCTCCCAGTCGGCGTCGCCCTGCAGCTGGCCATCGCCGTTGGTCGCCCGCGGCCGCTTGTCGTTGACGAACATCACCCCGTGGCCGACGAAGACCTCGTCCTCGATCGTGATCCCGTCGCAGATGAAGGTGTGGCTCTGGATCTTGCAGGCGCTGCCGATGCGGGCGCCACGCTGGATCTCGACGAAAGTGCCGACCCGCGTATGGGCGCCAATCTCGCAGCCATAGAGGTTGGTGAAGGAGTAGACGGCGACGCCCGCGCCGAACGAGACGTCGTCGAGCAAACGATGGGGTGCGTCGTTGGCCGGACTGGAGAGATCGGCTTGGCTCATCCCCGCATCAACGGCGCCTATGCGTCGGACTTGCGCAAACGGGGCAGCGCGCAAACTTTTGCGTCCCTGCCCCGTTGGTGATCCGTGGCGGTACTGAGCAAACCGATCGATAGCACCCGGGCATCCTCCGGCCAGCTCTGTGTGGTCGCGGGCGCCAACGCGCCGACCACGCGGCGCCGCATCGCGGCGGTGCTGGAGGCCAAGTTCGCCGACACCCCGCTGCTCCACGCCCACACTCCGGCCGAAGCCGCCGAACTGGAGCTGAGCGCGGCCGCGATCCTGATCCTCGTCTGCGACGTCGACCTGCCCCGCGAGATGGCGACCCTGCGCCGCCTGCGCCGTGAGGTCCCCGGGCCGGCGATCGTCGCGATCTCCCCGACCGCGACCGCGACCGGGGTGCGCCGCGCCCTCGACGCGGGCGCGGACGCGATCGTCTTCGAGCCGCTGCTGGAGTCGACCCTGGCGGTGACGGTCAGCGCCGTCGGCTCCGGCCAGTCGGTCGTCCCCCGCGAAATGCGGGCCAGCGTCGAGCGACCCGCCTTCTCCCACCGTGAGCGCCAGGTGCTCACCTACGTCTCGCAAGGGCTGACCAACGCCCAGATCGCCGATGAGCTCTTCCTCTCGGAGAGCACGATCAAGAGCCACCTCTCTTCGGCTTTCGCGAAGTTCGGCGTGCGCTCGCGCCGCGAGGCCGCCGCCCTCTTTCTCGAGCTCGAGCAGACCAGCAACGGCACCAACTCGAACGATGAGCAGGAACTGATCTCCCCCACTCCAAGGAAGGCCTGACCGTGAGCACCGCAACCGCACCGAACGCCCTGCCCCTGGCCGCGACCGAGGGCACCAGTGTCCCCTTCATCCGCCTCGACAGCGCCTATCCGGAGCTGTTCGCCGAGCTGATGGAAGTGGTGGAGCGGATCGCCCGCGACTCCGCCTTCACCCTCGGCCCCGAACTGGAGCGCTTCGAGGCCGCCTTCGCCGAGTTCTGCGGCACCGAGTACGCCGCCGGCGTCTCCTCCGGCACCGCCGCCCTGGAGATCGCCCTGCGCGCGCTCGGGGTCGGCCCGGGCGACGAGGTCATCGTCCCCACCTACAGCTTCATCGCCACCGCCGAGGCGGTCTCGACCGTCGGCGCGACGCCGGTGATCGTCGACGTCGAGGACGACACGGCGCTGCTCACCGCGGCCACCGTCGAAGCGGCGCTGACCGAGCGCACGCGCTGCGTGATCCCGGTCCACCTCTTCGGCCGCCCGGTCGACATGGACCCGCTCCTCGCCCTCTGCCGCGAGCGCGGGATCGCCGTGATCGAGGACGCCTGCCAGGCCCACGGGGCGCTCTACAAGGGCAGCCCGGTCGGCTCGCTCGGCGACGCCGGCTGCTTCAGCTTCTACCCGACCAAGAACCTCGGCGGCTGGGGCGACGGCGGTGCGCTGGTGACCAGCGACCCCGCGCTCGACGCCAAGGTGCGGCTGCTGCGCTCCCACGGCGAGGGCACCCGCCACCACCACGAGCTGGCGACCGGCACCCACCGCCTCGACACCTTGCAGGCGGCGATCCTCGAGGTCAAGCTCAGGCACCTGCCGGCCTGGAACCAGCGCCGCCGCGATGCCGCCGACGCCCTGCGCGCCGGGCTGGCCGGCACCAGCGTCATCGCCCCCGCCCCGGCGGCGGCCGACAGCGACCACGTCTACCACCTGTTCGTGGTCCGCAGCGCCGAGCGCGACGCCCTGCGCGACCACCTCGACGCCCGTGGCGTCGCCAGCGCCATCCACTACCCGACGCCGATCCACCTGCAGCCCGCCTACGCGGACCTCGGGCTCGGCCGTGGCGACCTTCCCGTGGCGGAGCGGCTTGCCTCCGAAAACTGCTCCCTGCCGATCTTCCCGGCGATCGAGGATGCGCAGATCGCGGAGATCGTGGCGGCGGTACAGGGCTTTGAAGTCCCAGCAGCTAACTGAGCGCCCCGAGCGCGAGGGACGGCGGGGTGGCCTGCGGGTCTGCATGGTCCACTACTCCGACTTCGTCGTCGACTCGCGCATCCAGCGCCAGGCGCGAGCGCTGGCCGAACGCGGCGACCGCGTCGACTGCGTCTGCCTCAACGACGACGAGGAGCTGACGGTCGGAGCGGGAGAGATCGGCCTGCACCGGGCGGCGGCCGGGAAGCCGCGCGGCGGCACCCGCGCCTACCTCGAGGGCAACGCCCGCTTCCTCGCCGGCGCCGCCCGCAAGGTCAGCCAGCTCGACCGCGAGAAGCGCTTCGACCTGATCGAGATCCACAACATGCCCGACGCCCTCGTCTTCGCCGCCTGGCGCCCGAAGCTGCGCGGGGTCCCGCTCATCCTCAACTTCCACGACACCTTCCCGGAGCTGTTCGCGACCCTCTTCGAGCGGCCGCCGAACCATCCACTGGTGCGGCTGATCCGGGCCGAGGAGAAGGTCAGCGCCGCGCTCGCCGACGGCCACATCTTCGTCACCGCCGAGGCTCGCGAGCTGCTGCGCGAGCGCGGGGTGACGGCTGGGCACTCCCAGATCGTCATGAACACTCCGGATGAGCGCGTCTTCGGCGAGCGGCGGGCGCCGATCGCCCCCCCGACCGAGGGCGAGCTGCGGGTCGTCTACCACGGCGGCCTCGCCGATCGCTTCGGGGTCGAGACCCTGGTCCGCGCGGTGGCGCTGCTGCGCGGTCGCGGCGAGCCGGTCGCGCTCGACGTCTACGGCTCCGACGCCGAGGCGGCACGCAGCCTCGCCGCAATCGCGGCCGAGGTGGCGCCGGTCGGCGTTCGCATCGCGCCGCAGCCGACCCCGGTCGAGGAGATCCCCGGGCGGCTGAGGGAAGCCCATCTCGGAGTCGTGCCGACCCTGCGCGACGACTTCACCGAGCTGCTGCTGCCGGTGAAGCTGCTCGAGTACGTCCACATGGGCCTGCCGGTGGTCGCCTCGCGGCTGCCGGTGATCGAGCGCTACTTCGGCGACGACGTGCTGCTGGCGGAGCCGGGCGACCCCGCCTCGATCGCCGCCGCAATCGAAGGCGTCCGCTCAGAGCCGGAGCTGGCCCGCGAACGCGCCGCCCGCGCCGCGGCCCGGCTGGCCGCGATCGAGTGGCGGCGCCAGAAGGCGGGCTACCTGGAGCTGGTCGACGGCCTGGTCCAACGCGCCCGGAGCAAATAAGCCGGTGTCACGTCTGCTGCTGATCACCCCCGCGCGTGACGAGGCCGCCCATCTGGAGACGACGATCCGGGCGATGCGGGAGCAGACCCGCCCGCCCGACCTCTGGCTGATCGTCGACGACGGCTCCGGCGACGCGACCCCGAGCATCCTCGAGCGCGCCGCCGCCGAGATTCCCTTCCTCGAGGTGCTGCGCCCGCCGGCCCGGACCCGCGACCCTGGGGCGGACGGGCTGGCGCTCGCCGCTGAGGCGCGGGCCTTCAACGCCGCCCTCGTCGGCGTCGACCTCGCCGATTTCACCCATGTCGGCAAGCTCGACGCCGACATCGAGCTCCCCCCCCGCTACTTCGAGGGCCTGCTCGCGCGCTTCGCCGCGGAGCCCCGGCTCGGGGTTGCCGGCGGCACCCTGCTGGAGCAGGCCGGCGGCGAGTGGAAGCCGACCAGGATCCCCGCCTACCACGTGCGCGGCGCCCTCAAGCTCTACAGCCGGCAGTGCTTCGAGGCGATCGGCGGAATCGAGGAGCGACTCGGCTGGGACACGATCGACGAGACCTACGCCCGCATGCACGGCTACACCACCCGCTCCCTCCCTGAGCTGGCCGCCCGCCACCACCGCCCGGTCGCGACCCGCGGCGGCGCCCTGCGCGGCCGCGCCCGCCACGGCCAGTGCGCCTACATCCTTCGCTATGGCCTGCCCTGGGTCTTCGCCCGCGCCTTCAAGGTGGCGATCCAAAAGCCATATGTACTTTCGGGTATCGCCTTCCTATATGGCTATATGAAGGCCCTCCTTAAGGCTGAACCTAAGGTTGAGGATAGGCACTTCAAACTGTTCGTAAGACGTGAGCTCCGTGGCCGTCTCGTGCCTGGCTCGTCCTTTTTTCATCCCTCTAGAGCGGACTAAAACGCGGGTTCGGTGCGTTTACTGATGTAGCCTCGCCCGGCCTTACCGTCGGCGCCCCTCAATTCCCCTTATGCGCAAAACCAAACAAACCCTCTCGATCCTCGTCCTCCTGGCCGCGATTGCAGCGGCTCTGACGATCTCGGGCGCGTCGGGAGCGAGCATCGAATGCCCCGCGCCGAACCCGGTCCTGCAGGAGAACAGCTGCGAAGGCTCGGGCAACAGCGGCTGGCGGCTGGACGAATACGACCCGGGCGTCGCCGGCTTCACCGTGAAGACGAGCTACGCGCTCGGCGAAGCGGTGCAGATCAAACTCGGCCGCGAAAGCACCAAAAACGCCAGCACGGTCAAACTCGACGTCTACCGGATGGGCTACTACGGCAACGAAGGCGGCCGCTTGATCAAAGCCGCCTCCAGCGCCAGCGTCGCCGTCAACAACCTCTTCTCCGGCTGCGCCGCGACCGATGCGACGACCGGTCTGAAGAGCTGCGCGAAATGGGCCAACAGCTACACCATCCCGGCCGGCTCCCTGCCGGCCTCGGGCGTCTACACGGTGATGCTGACGACGTCCTCGGGCCTGCAGAACACGATCACCTTCACCGTTCGCGACGACAACCGCGCACCCAAGTCGGATGTCCTCTTCGTCGTCCCCCGCTCGTCCTACGAGGCCTACAACGACTGGGGCGGCAAGTCGCTCTACTTCGACAGCGCCGGCGGCGACGAGACGGTCGCCGGCACCCCGCGCGCGGTCAAGGTCTCCTTCGAGCGGCCGATGAACGACCCGCGCACCGGCAACCGCTTCATCGGCCCCGACTTCTACCTGGTCCAGTGGCTGGAGAAGGAGGGCTACGACGTCTCCTACACCGACGACGTCTCGATCTCGGAAAACCCGTCGCAGCTGCTCGGCCACAAGATCGACGTCATCTCGGGCCACGCCGAGTACTGGTCCGAACAACAGATGAACGGCCTCTTCGCCGCCCGCAACGCCGGCGTCAACCTCGCCGTCTTCAGCGGCAACACCGGCTACTGGAAGACCCGCTATGAGGACAACTACCAGACCCTCGTCTGTTACAAGACGGTCGAGGGCTCGGGTTCCAACGGCAGCGGCCAGGACGGCGCCAACGACTGGGGCCCGGACGGTAAAAAAGGCACCGCCGACGACGCTCTCGGCCTCGATCAGATCGCCGGCACCGCCGACGACAAACCGCAGAACTCCACTACCACCTGGCGCGACAACGGCGCCCCTCCCGGTGACCCGAACGCTCCCGAAGGCGGCCGCGTCGGCCCCGACCGGCCGGAGAACATGCTGCTCGGCAACATGTACGAGGCCTCGCAGCTGCAGGCCGGCGCCTTCCCGCTGCAGGTTCCCCCCACTAATGCGCAGGGCCAGTACGCCGGCGACCGGATCTGGCGCAACACCGGCGTCTCGACCAGCGGCACGACCACGATCGGCAGTCACCTGGTCGGCTGGGAGTGGGACTCGATCCCGACCCAGGCGCAGTACCTCAGCCGCCAGCCGGCCGGGGTCAAGCCGCTGACCAACTCCGTCGTGCCGCTCAGCGAAAACGTCGACTGGCTCCAGGACGAGGGCCGGATCTACGCGAAAGCCCCGGCGCCGGGGGTCTGCGCCTGCGGACAGGCGGTCAAGTACACGGCTCCGAGCGGCGCCCTCGTCTTCTCCGCGGGCACGATCGACTGGGCCTGGGGATTGGCGCCGGAACTCGACACCCGCATCCAGCAGGTGACCTACAACATCCTCTCCGACATGGGCACCCAGCCCGGGACGCCGACCGAAGTGACGCTCGACCCACCCTCGGGCCCGCAGCCGCCGACCTCCTCGTTCACGATCTCGCCGACCCCCGCGCAGCCGAACCAGACCGTCACCTTCGACGGCACCAGCTCGACCGACGTCGACGGCGGCATCGCCAAATACGAATGGGACCTCGACGGCAACGGGACCTACGAGACCAACTCGGGCAAAAACCCGATCGTCAAAACCAGCTTCCCGAACGTCGGCGTGTACACGATCCGCCTGCGGGTGACCGACGAACAGAGTCAGACCGCGACCAGTAACCGCGCCCTCGCGGTCGACTCCAGCGGCAGTGGCAGCTACCCGGCGCGGGTGCTCGGCACCAACGGGCTGGTCAGCTTCTGGCGGATGGACGACGCCGCCGGGACCACCCTCACCGACGCCTTCGGCAACAGCAACGCGACCACGGTCGGCGCCCCGGGCCTGGGCGCGCCGGGTGCGATCAACGGCGACAGCGACGGAGCGGTCAGCTTCGACGGGCTCGACGACGCGGCGACGGCGAACGTCTCGCTCTCCGGCACGACTCAGGTCACGGTCGAGTTCTGGATGAAGTGGAACGCCTTCCAGAACGACGACGACCTGGCGATGGAGTTCACGCCCAACTTCAACTCGACCGCCGGCGGCTTCCTGGTCGACCCGAACGCGCCCGAAGAGGGCGGCAAGTTCGGCGTCGGGATCGGCAACGGCTCGAGCCGCAACAACGCCTACTTCGCCCGTCCCAGCGCCGGCAAATGGCACTACTACGCCTTCGTCCTCAACAGCGCCGCGCCCGCCAGCGAACAGGTCGTCCCCTACGTCGACGGCAAACCGGTCGCCTACACCAAGACCGCCTCCAACACGGGCGCCGGGGCCTTCGCCAACTCGACCCTGAACTTCATGGCGCGCGGCGCCGGCGCCCTCTTCGGAGCCGGCAGCCTCGACGAAGTCGCGCTCTACAACCGCGCTCTCGACGCGACCACGATCGCCAACCACTTCGCCGGCAATACACAGGCCCCGACGGCCTCCTTCGAAGCCTCGCCGAATCCGGCCAACGTCGGCCAGAGCGTCACTCTCGACGGCTCCGCCTCGAGCTCGCCCAACGGCGCCGTCACCAAATACGAATGGGACCTCGACGGCAACGGGACCTACGAGACGAGCAGCGGCGCAACCGCCTCGACCACCGCCACCTTCTCGACCCCCGGCTCGCAAACGGTCGGCCTCCGAGTCACCGACAGCGCCGCCCAGACGGCGACGACGACGCGCACGGTCACGGTCGAGCAGTCGGGCGCGGGCTCCTACTCGGCCCGGGTGCTGAACACGGCCGGCCTCAGCCACTACTGGCGGATGGGCGAGAGCGGCGGCGGCAGCCTCGCCGACAGCGCCGGCAGCTCGCCCGCCACCCTGACCGGCGCCCCCGCGCTGGGCGTCACCGGCGCCGTCGCCGGCGACAGCGACAAAGCGGTCGCCTTCAACGGCACCGGCGACGCCGCCAGCGCCAACGTCAACCTCTCCGGCAGCAGCCAGCTGACCCTCGAGTTCTGGCTCAAGTGGGACGCCTACGCCAACGACGACGACCTCGCCTTCGAGCTCACCCCGAACTTCAACAGCAACCAGGGCGGCCTCCTGGTCGACCCGAACGCGCCCGAGGAAGGCGGCAAGTTCGCGGTCGGGATCGGCAGCGGCAGCTCCCGCAACACCGCCTACTTCAACCGGCCCACGGCCGGCCAGTGGCACTACTACGCCTTCGTCCTCGACAGCAACGCCCCCGCGGCGGAACAGATCAAGCCCTACGTCGACGGCCAGCCGGTCTCCTACGACAAGACGATGGCCGGCACCGGCGCCGGCAACTTCGCCAACTCGGCGCTCTACTTCATGTCGCGGGCGGCCTCGGCACTGAACGGAAAAGGCAGCCTCGACGAGGTCGCGCTCTACGGTCGCGCCCTGCCGGCGAGCACGATCGCCCAGCACTTCGGCGGCAACAGCCAGGCCCCTCTGCCCTCCTTCCAGAGCGCCCCCAACCCGGCGCAGACCGGCCAGCAGGTCAGCTTCGACGGCTCGGCCTCGAAAGACCCCGACGGGACGATCGCCAAATACGAATGGGACCTCGACGGCAACGGCAGCTTCGAGACCAACACCGGAAGCAGCCCGCTCGCCACCAAGGTCTACGCGAAAGCCGGCACCTACCAGGCCGCGCTCCGCGTCACCGACAACTCCGGCAACAGCGCCCAGACGACCAACTCCGTCACCGTCGATCAGTCCGGCGCCGGCACCTACGCCAACCGCGTCCTCTCGACCGCCGGCCTGACCAACTACTGGCGCCTCGGCGACGCCTCTGGCACCAGCCTCGTCGACGGCAAGGGCGGCGTCAGCGCCACCACCCTCGGGGCGCCGACCCTCGGGGCCGAAGGTGCGCTGCCCAACGACACCGACAAAGCGGTCAGCTTCAACGGGACCGGCGACGCCGCCCAGGCGAGCCTCAACCTCTCCGGCACCAGCCAGGTGACCCTCGAGTTCTGGCTCAAGTGGGACGCCTACGCCAACGACGACGACCTCGCCTTCGAGTTCACGCCCAACTTCAACAGCGAAGCGGGCGGTTTCCTGGTCGACCCGAACGCGCCCGAAGAGGGCGGCAAGTTCGCGGTCGGGATCGGCAACGGCAGCTCCCGCAACAACGTCTACTTCGAACGACCCAGCGAGGGCCAGTGGCACTACTACGCGCTGGTGATGAACTCCGGCGCCAGCGCCGAGAGCCAGGTCACCCCCTACGTCGACGGCAAAGCCGTCCCCTACACCAAGACGATGTCCGGTACCGGCGCCGGCAACTTCGCCAACTCGACGCTCTACTTCATGTCCCGTGCCGGCTCGGCCCTGTTCGGCGCCGGCGACCTCGACGAGGTCGCCCTCTACAACCGGGCGCTCTCGCCGGCAACCATCGACGACCACTTCTCCGGCACCGCCAAAGTGATCGGCGAACCGCCGGCGGCCTCATTCACCGTCGCCCCCAACCCGGCGCAGAGCGGCCAGCAGGTGACTTTCGACGGCAGCGAATCCAGCGACCCCGACGGCACGATCGCCAAATACACGTGGGACCTCGACGGCAACGGCAGCTTCGAGACCGACACCGGGACCAACCCGGTGGCGACGACCAGCTATCCGACCGCGCGCTCAATCGAAGCGCGCCTCCGGATCACCGACAACGACGGCAACCAGTCGACGACGACCCGCTCGCTGACGGTCCAGAACCGCCCGCCGAGCGCCTCCTTCGCAGTCGAACCGGCGGCGCCGACGACCAACGAAACCGTCACCTACAACGCCGGCACTTCGAACGACCCCGATGGCACCGTCGCCAAATACGAATGGGACCTCGACGGCAACGGCAGCTTCGAGACCGACAGCGGGACCAACCCGGTGGCGACGACCAGCTTCGCCGCCGCGGTGAAAAGCCAGACCGTCGGCCTGCGCGTCACCGACAACGAAAGCGCCGTCGCCACCACCAGCAAGACCTTCGCCGTCTCCAGCCGCCCGCCGGTGCCCTCGTTCACCGTCTCCCCCAGCCCGGTCGACAGCGGCCAGTCGGTCAGCTTCGACGCCAGCGCTTCCAGCGATCCCGACGGCACGATCGCCAAATACGAATGGGACCTGGACGGCAACGGGACCTACGAGACGAACACGGGCGCGACGGCGACCACGAGCAAGAGCTACGCGACCCCCGGGACCTTCACGCTCGGCCTGCGCACGACCGACAGCGACGGCGTCACGGCGACGACGACCCGCCCCCTCGTGGTCAACAACCGGCCGCCGACCGCCTCGTTCACGATCAGCGCCAACCCGGCCAGCCCGAACAAAGCCGTCACCTTCAACGGCAGCGGCTCCAGCGATCCCGACGGCACGATCGCCAAATACGAATGGGACCTGGACGGCAACGGGACCTACGAGACGAACACGGGCGCGACGGCGACCACGAGCAAGAGCTACGCGACCCAGGGCACCGTCACCGTCGGCCTGCGGGTGACCGACTCCAACGGCGCCACGGCGACGACGAGCAAAGCCCTGAGCGTCCTCAATCAGGCGCCCGTCCCCTCCTTCACGGTGACGCCGAGCCCGGCCAACACGCGCCAGACCGTCACCTTCAACGGCTCGGCCTCGGCGGACGACGGCACGATCGCCAAATACGAATGGGACCTCGACGGCAACGGGACCTACGAGACGAACACGGGCGCGACGGCGACCACGAGCAAGGCGTACACCGCCACCGCGACGCTGACGATCGGCCTGAAAGTGACCGACAACGAAGGCGTCAGCGCCACCACCAGCAAAGCGCTGACCGTCAACAGCGCCTATCGCACCGCCGTCCTCGGGACCAGCGGGATCAGCGACTACTGGCGCCTCGACGAGACCTCGGGCACGACCGCGACCGACGCCAGCGGCGCCAACAACAACGGCACCTACACCAGCAGCCCGACCTCGGTGGCGGCGCTGATCGGCGGCGAGACCAACAGCTTCGCGCGCAGCTTCAACGGCACCAGCCAGTACGTCGATGCCTCACCGACGCCGTTCGGCACCCCCTCGACCTTCTCGGCTGAGACCTGGGTGAAAACCAGCGCCGCCAAAGCCTCCGGTGGCTACCACTTCCTGATCAGCGACTCCGAGTCCGACCTCAACAACGGCTTCTCGCTGGTGATCGACTCCAGCAACCGGCCCTCCTTCATCATCGCCAAGGAAGGCCTCTTCGGGATCGTCACCCGTGCCACCGCGACCAGCGCCACCACGGTCGCCCCGAACACGACCCATTACATCGTCGGCACCTACGACGGCAGCCGCGCACGGATCTACGTGGACGGGGTCGAACGGGCCAACGCGAGCTTCAGCGGCAGCGTCACCTGGGACAGCGGCCGCGACCTGCGCCTCGGCCGGCCGGTCTCCTCGACCAGCCTCGCCCAGCGCTACCTGCAGGGCACGCTCGACGAGCCGGCCGTCTACACCTCCGCCCTCTCCTCGGCTTCGGTGCTGGCGCACTACGAAGCCGGCAAACCTTAAAGCCGCCCGAGCGGCGAAAGCTTCCCCGCGCCCAGGCCGTTGATTGGCCATGAGCGCAAATGACACGAGCGTCGCCGCTCCTCGCGACGGCCGCGGCGCCGGCGCCGGCGCCCGCGCGCGGCTCGCCGCCTGGGCCCGCTCGGCCGACGGGGTGGCGATCGCCGGGCTGACCCTGATGTTCGTCGCCCTGGTGGCGATCAGCTGGCGCAAGTGGGGCGCGCCGGAGATCGACGCCGGCTCGGAGATGACCGCCGCCGCCCAGGCGGCCCAAGGTCATATGCCATACGAGGAAGTCCGCTACTTCTACGGCCCGCTCGGGGTCTACGCGCTGGCCGGCGGCTTCAAGCTCTTCGGCGCCACGCTCTCGACCGCCTACGCCTTCGGCCTCGCCACCATCGTGGCGATAGTCGCCAGCTTCTACGCGCTCGCCCGTCAGATCCTGCGCCCTCTGCCCGCCGGCCTCTCGGCCGCGGTGCTGCTCGCGATCGGCTTCTCCGGCACCCAGTTCAACTTCATCCTCCCCCACACCAACTCGGCCACCCTCGGCCTCCTGCTCGTCCTGCTCGAGCTGCTGGCGCTGGTCCGCGGCCGGCCGCTGCTGGCCGGTCTGGCGATCGGCGCCGCGACCCTGACCCGGGTCGAGTTCGCCGCCGCCGCCGGGGTGGCGGCGCTCTGCTGGCTGATCGGCGTCTGGCGCACGCAGGGCTTCGCCGCAACGCGGCGGCAGCTGCTGCCGATGGCGGCGCCGGCGCTCGCGATCCCCCTGCTCCTGCTCGGCACCCTGGCCACCCAGGTCGGCGCCAACAAGCTCTTCTGGCAGAACCTCTGGCCGGTCGACTTCCTCCGCATCGCCGGCTTCAACGCCTACCGGGAATGGACGCCCTTCGACGCCGCCAGCGTCGCCTCCTCGCTAGCCCGCGGCTTCATCTACTGCTCGCTGTTCGCCGGTCTGATCGCCACGGCGGTGAAGATGTCGGCGGCCCGCGGTCTCGATCGCCTGCGCGCGCTCTGGCCGCTGGCCGCGGCGGTGCTCGCGGTGGCAGTCGCACTCGGCCTCTGGCACGTCAGCGGCATCTTCCCCGACGCTGAAAGCGCCGTCCTCGAAGAGAGCCGGCAGCTGCTGATCGGGATGACCTGGCTGCCGATCCTCTCGCTGGCGGCGGCGGCCCTGGTCGCCTACCGCTTCCTGCGCCGCGAGGGCGCGCCGCTGACCGGGTCCTGGCCGCTCGACCTGGCGCTGGCGGCGACGGCGCTGCTGCTCACCTCGCGCGCCTACGACGAGTTCACGATGTCGTCCGCGGCCCCTTACTACGCGGCGCCGGCGGTGCTGCTGCTCGGCCTCCTGCACCAGCGGGTCGCCGAACGCTGGCCGAGCGCCCGCATCGCCTCGATGGGGGCGCTGGCGGCCGTCGCGGCGGGGATCGCCCTCTACTCCGCGGTTGCCCTCTATCCCGACAAGAACACGGTCGTGCACACCGCGGCCGGGAGCTACGTGGGGGCCGGCGACAGCGGCGCGGTCGAGCAGGAAGCAGTCGACTTCGTGCGCTCGCACACGGCTCCCGGCGAACCGGTCCTCGCCCTGCCCGCCGACGCCGGCATCTACTTCCTCGCCGACCGCCCCCCGGCGCTGTACGAGAACATGTTCCTGCCCGGCCTGCTCGACACCCGCGCCGACGAGCGGGCGGCGATCGCCCGGCTGCAGCGCGAGCACGTGCGCTACGCGCTGATCAGCACCCGCGACACCTCGAACTTCGAAATCGGCCGCTTCGGCTACGGCTACGACCGGTTGCTGGGCAGCTACCTGCGCTCCGGGCGCCTGGTCAGGACGCTCGGCGACCCGAGTGTCTCCGCTGGGGGCGGCAACCCGTCGCGGGCGTTCCGCATCTACGCCCTGCCGTGAGCTCCCGGCGCGTCGTCGGCGTCCATCCGCCGGCCGAGCTGAAGCGGCGATCGGAGCTGTTCGCGGCCCTCGCCGCCGCCTTCCCGAGCGTCCGCTTCGAGGGCCGGGGCCGCGGCGAGCTCGCCGGGATCGACGCCCTGGTCGAGCTCGGCGCAGAGGAGGAGGCGAGCGAGGCCGCGGCGGCGGGCATCCCCGCCCTGGCCCTGCTCGGCCCGGAGGCGCCGGCGGGAAAGCCGGCGGAGGTCGCGCTCGGCGGTGACGAAGGGCTCGATCGGCGCCTGCGCGCCCGTACCCTCGTCGACGACCACCTCGGCGCGGCGGCGCTGCCCGCGCCCGCGGAAGGGGACGTCCTCGCATCATCTGCGGAAAAGCCGCTCTGGACGCGCCGCGGCCAGCTCGACGTCGCCGCGATCGTCCCGAGTGAGCTCGACCCCGACGAGCAGCTGCGGATGCGGCTGCGCCGCGGACGCTGCCTGGCCCTGCTGCCGCTGCTCGAGCTGCTGCGCCGGATCGACGCCGGCGGCGGCTGGCAGCCGCCGACGCTGCGCGCCGCCTTCCTGCTCGACGACCCGAACCTGCACTGGCCCTCCTACGGGTTCGTGAAGCTGCGCGAGCTCGCCGACCACGGCGACCGCCACGGCTACCACCTGGCCCTGGCGATGGTTCCCCTCGACGCCTGGTTCGCGCACCCGCGGGCGGCCTCGCTGCTGCGCGAGCGCGGCTCCCTCTCCCTGCTCGTACACGGCAACGACCATCTCGCGCAGGAGCTCGGCCGCGCCGGCGTCGGGGCTCTCGCCCTCGCCGCCCAGGCGCAGCGCCGGATCGACGCCTTCGAGCGCCGCAGCGGGGTGTCCGTCTCGCGCGTGATGGCGCCGCCGCACGAGGCCTGCTCGGAGGCGGTCGCCGCGGCCCTGCCGCGGACCGGCTTCGAAGCGATCACGATGACCCGGCCCTTCCCCTGGCTGTCGCGGGCGCCCGACCAGTGGCTGGCGGCGCCGGCGGCGGCGAGGCTGGCCGGCTGGAGACCCGCCGACGTGACGCCGACCGGCCTGCCGGTGATGCTGCGCCACCCGCTGGGGGGCAGCGGACACTCGCCCAGCGAGGTGGTGCTGCGCGCCTACCTGAACCAGCCCCTGGTCCTCTACGGGCACCAGGAGGACCTGGCCGACGGCCTCGACGGCCTCGCCGCCCTGACGGCCGAGGTCAACGGCCTCGGAGCGGTTCGCTGGGGATCGCTCGACACCCTGGCCGCAGCCAGCTTCGAGCGGCGCCGGGAATCCGACGTCCTCCGCGTCCGCCCCTACAGCCGCCGCATCGAGGTGGACGTCCCGGACGGAGTCGGGGAGCTGGTCGTCGAGCGGCCGCCGGGAAGCGACGCCGACGACGCGGTGCGAACCGCCACGGCAAGCGCGGCCTTCGGCGAGTCGCTCGCGGTCGCACCCGGCGAGCGGGCCGAGGTGACCCTGATCGCAGCCGACGCAGTCTCCCCGGCCTCGGTCCCCGCACCCCGCCGGCGCGCCTGGCCCGTCGCCCGCCGGATCGCCGCCGAGGCACGCGACCGGGCGGTGCCGTTGCGGCGCCGCGTCGGCTCCGGGCGCTGAGCCTCAGCCCGCCTGCAGGGCGAGCTCGAGGATGCGGTCGTGGCGACTGCGCCAGGAGTTCTCAGCGGCGAAGCGCAGCCGCTCCTGCTCGGAGGCTCGGCCGATGGCGAGGGCGGCCTCGATCGCTTCCCCCAGCTCCTCGCGAATCGCCACCCGCGGCGATACGTCGCGGATCGGCGAGAGGTCCAGAGCCGCGACCGGGGCACCCCCGGCCAGGTACTCGTAAAGCTTCAAGGGGCTCATCGCCTCGGTCAGGCCGTTGCGCACGTGCGGAATCAGGCAGGCGTCCGCGGCGGCGACCAGGGCGACGACCTCCTGCCGTTCCACCGGTGGCCTGATGGTCACGTTGGGCAGCTGCTGCAGGCGCGAGAAGAGGGCCGGCTCGAGCAGCGGGCCGACGAGTACGAAGGAGGCCTCGGGCATGGCCCGGGCGGCGCGATCGAGGCTGGCGACGTCGATCCGCGACTCGAGGCTGCCGACGTAGAGCAGCCGCGGCCCCGGCAGGGCCTCGAACCAGGACGGCGCCGTTCCCGGGGCCGTCCATTCGTCCGGGATGACGCCGTTGGCGACGACGGCGCTGGGGCCGATTGGCTGGATCCGCTCGAGGATCGCCGGCGCGACGGCGACCACTGCCCGCCGGGACTCGCGCACGCGCCGGTAGGCCTCCTCGTAGGCGGGCCAGAGGCGCCGCAGCGGCTGTGACTCGGCAAGGTCGTCGTAGGCGTAGAAGGTGACCGAGGAGGCCCACTC
Organism: uncultured Solirubrobacterales bacterium; assembly: GCA_963829445.1. Lineage (GTDB taxonomy): Bacteria > Actinomycetota > Thermoleophilia > Solirubrobacterales > 70-9 > VAYN01. Next base: position 50,442 of record CAWHIW010000021.1, read on the forward strand.
CAGCGGTGCGAAGCCGGCGATCAGCGGATGCGTCGTGATCACCGCCGGGCGCTCGAGGCCCTGGCGGGCGGCGGCCCGTCGCGCCCGCGCGTCCCAGGCGGCGAAGGCGCGCTCGTTGGCGGCGATCCCGGTCGGGTCGGCACGGCGCAGCCGCAGCGGCGCGTAGAGCGAGGCGCGCTCGCTGCCTGGAAACGGCGGCGGCGACGAGATCCGGTCGCGCAGCAGCTTGACCGGCAGGCTGCGCGGCGTCTCCGCGACCAGCAGCCGCCCCACCGCCGGATGGTGCAGCAGGGTCTCGGCCAGGCGGTCTTCGGGGAAGCACATGCCGCGGGCCACGACCGTGCTCCAGCTCGCGTAGGCGAAGCCGAGGAAGACGTCGTGCGGGGCCGCGGTCACTGCGCCTGCACCGGTCGGGACACGCCCGACACCGGCACCGGGAGGACCGGGGAGGGGGCGCGGGCCGCGATCGAACTCGGCGCCAGCTCCCAGGAGAGGACGACGGCGAAGCCCGCGAAGAAGCAGAGCAGGTAGGGGATCTGGGGGAAGGCGAGCAGATCGAAGAGGGCGCTGCCAAGCGCCAGCGCCACGGTCGTCGCCGCGATCGCGATCGCGATCGAGCCATCCTCGCCGCCGCGGTTCCGCGCCACCCGAAAGGCCACCAGGAAGATCGAGAGGAAGATCGAGAAGTAGGCGAGCACTCCCAGGGCGCCGGTGCCGATCATCGTCGTCAGGTACTGGTTGTCGAGGATCCGGTACTTCTTCTGGTCGTAGGTCTCATACCCCCGCCCGAGGAACGGATGGTCGATCACGTCCGGCCGGATCGCCGCGTAGTCGCTCTGCCGGTTCATCGCGCTGTTGGTGTTGAGCAGGTTCTGCGGCAGGATCGCCTCGCCGACGCCGCCGAGCGCACCGGGCGCGGCGATGTGGGCGATCACGAACAGGCCGACGGCCGCGGGCAGCAACTGCCGCAGCATCCGCGGCCGGAAGGCGACGAGGACGACCACCGAGGCCAGCGGCGCGATCAGGCTCGTTTTGCGCCCGGTCGCGAGCGCCGCCGCGAACAGCAGCCCCACCAGGGCGCCCCAGAGGAGCTTGTCGCGCAGCTCGCGCTTGTCGTACATCGTGATCAGCGCGTAGGGCATCGCGCAGGCCATCATCATCGCCGGCGCCAGCGGGTGGATCGTCGGGCCGATCACCGACTTGCGCCCCAGCGAGTCGACGGTGCCGAGTTCGGCCGGCCAGGAGATCGGCACGAACTTCGCGGTCAGTTCGTAGAAGACGTTGAAGCCGGCGCGGTACTCCCACAGCACGCCGATCGCGGTCAGAGCCGCGAGGCCGCAGACCAGCTTCATCAGGGGGCGCACCTCGGCCGGGCGCACGCTCGAGCAGACGATCACGAAGAGGGCGACGTAGGAGAGCAGCAGCGCCAGCTTGCGCACCCCGAGTTCGAACTCGCCCAGCCGCACCGTCACGTCGGCGCCCTGGACGAGGCTGATCACGGCGACGAGGAGGAAGGCGGCGAAGGCGTAGTGGACCGGGCTGAGGCGCAACCGCGGCGGGCGCCGCGACCGGGTCAGCGAGAGCGCCCAGATCGCGATCAGGATCAGCAGGAGCGGCCGGTCGAGCTTGGCGTCGAGCGGCAGCGGGATCGGCAGGGTGACGCTGTCGAAGGGCAGCAGCCAGAGCATCACCAGGAAGGCCGCCAGGGCCCATGGCAGTGGCCTCCTCGTGTGCGGCCAGTTGTCCCCGGCCGCGTCGTCTTCCCTGCGGGGGCGGTATCTGACCAGCAGGAGCCGGATGTCCGGCACCGGCAGGCGGTCCCCCGCGGTCACCGTCCGTGGATCGCCGGACCGCCTTCGCGGTCCGGGTCGCTTGGCCCATCCGGGTCCGGCAGGACCCACGGCTCCGTGCCGGGGTCGAGCGGGGCGTGCCCGGCGACCTTCGGCTCCCAGTGATTGGCCTGCGCATCCAGGCGCTCCATGTCACCGGCAAGCCGCCAGTGGCGCATGAAGCCGGAGATGACGGCGAAGGCCAGGCAACCGAGCCCGAAGACGCCGACGAAGGCGAGCACCATCAGCATCAGGTCGGCCGAGCCACCGACCAGGCCGCCCTCGGGCTGGCCCAGCTGGCGGACGATGATGTCGCTGATCAAGGGACCGGACGAGCTCGCCACGGGCTTGGGTTCCGGGTTGACCCTGGCCTCCTTGGTCGCCTGGACCTTGAGTTCGTCGATGTACCCCGAGAGCACCTCGTAAGAGCTGTGGGCGAGGTCCAGCGAGCCCTGCACGGTCGGGGCGGTCGCGTAGACGGTGATGATCGGGACGTCTTCCTGGGCTTTGAAGACGAGCCGGTAGGCCTTGTCCTCGGCGACGAGGTCGGTCGCCCGCGATTCCGCGCCCTGTTCGCCGTAGTCGCGGATGCCGGTGCCTTCGCTGAAGGGCCCGCTGGCGGTGATCAGCAGCGGGTTGATCTTCATGTCGCGGGCGATCTTGCCGACCGCTTCGCGGCTGCTGAGGTACTGAGCGTAGACGCTGGCGCGCGTGCCGAGCGCGGCCAGCTGGTCGGAGGCGGCCCCTTTGACCAGGGTCGATTCCGAGGAGTCCACGAGGACCTGGCTGGTCGCCGCGCCGACCGCGGTGGAACGCCGTTCGACCCCGCTCGGGCTGACCTTGAAGGCAGTCAGGAACGCCGCCAGCGTGGCCACCGCGACGATCGCCGCGAGGGCGCGCCTGTGGCTGAGGAGCGACTTTACGAATCCAACTAGCTCCATCGCCCACCGACTCCTCTTCCGACGTTTTTCATCCGATCCATCGCAGTTACAACGACCAGTCGCCCGGAAAACTTGCTCGCTTCTCGATTTGCCTCACAAGCCCCCCGCCCCCCCTCTCGTTCCCTTATCGATGGCCCACCAGGGGACCCCCGACCGAGAGCTGGATTCGAACGAGCTGCGCGATGCGGCGGTCTCCGGCGTGCGCTGGTTCGCCGCCGCCAAGGTCGCCAGCGAAGTGCTGCAGCTGGTCGCCGCGGTCGCCCTGGCCCGCCTGATCAGCCCCGCCGACTTCGGCAACGCCGCGGTCGCGATGATCCTTCTGCCGCTGGCGGTGATCCTCACCTACGAGGGATTCGGCAGCGCCCTGGTTCAGCGCAAGCTGATCACCGACGGTCACTATGAAGCGGCGACCCTGACCAGCGTCGCCAGCGGCTTTGCGCTCAGCCTCATCACCTTCCTGCTCGCCCCGATCGTGGCCGCGCCGATCTTCGGCGCCGAGATCGCCGATCTGATTCAGCTGGTCTCCCCCGCCTTCGCCCTCGCCGGGATCGGCGCCGTCTCCCGCGCCCACCTGCTGCGCCAGCTCGACTTCCGCACCAGCAGCCTGATCGAGACCTCCTCGCTGGTGCTCGGCTCCTTCGCCGCGGTCGGGCTGGCCGCGGCGGGGCTGGGAGCGGAAGCGCTCGTGCTGGGCGGGTTGATCACCACCGCGATCGCCTCGCTGCTGCTGATCGTCGCCGCCCCCCGTCACGGCCGCGCTGGCGCTCGCAGGAGCTGGCGGAGATCGGCCGCTTCGGCTCTCCCGCCGCCGCCGCCGGCCTCCTCTACGTGGCGATCAGCAACGTCGACTACGCCGTCCTCGCCGCGCGCCTCAGCGCGGCGCAGGTCGGCATCTACTGGCGTGCCTTCCAGCTCGGCGTCCTCTATCAGGACAAGCTCAGCGGCGTGATGATGCGCGTCGCCTTCCCGCTCTATTCCCGCACCCGTGACATGGACGAGATGAAGCGCCTGCACGAGCGGGCGACCCGGGTGCACGGAGCCGTGGTCGTGCCGCTGCTGGCGATCCTGATCGTGACCGCGCCGGAGCTGGTGCCGCTGGTCTTCGGCGACGCCTGGCGCGCCGCCGTCGAGCCCACCCAGATCCTGGCGGTGGCGGGGATGATCGCGGCCATCCTCACGGGCTACCCGCAGGTGATGCTCGCCGCCGGGCGCCCGCGGCCGCTGATGGTCTTCAACTGCTGCGTGCTCGTCGTCTACGGCCTCGCCGTCTTCGCCACCGCCGACCTCGGCCTGGTCGCCGTCGGCGTCGCCGTCGTCGCGGTCCACGTGGCGATGCTCGCCGCCGTTTACCTCGTCCTCTTCCGCCGCGTCCTCGGGATGCCGATCAACCGCCTGGTCGGCGATCTGGCGCCGGCCGTCCTCGGCAGCGCCGCGATCGTCGCCACCGGCCTGCCGCTCGCCGCCCTCCTGCGCGAGCTCGGCCTCGCCGCGCCGCTGCTGATCCTGATCGCCGGCGGCGCCGGGCTGCTGATCCAGGCGCTCACCCTGCGCACCTGCTTCCCCGCCGTCTGGGCCGACGTCAGCTCGCTGATCCGGCGCGTCCTGCCGTCGCGACCGGCGCTAGCAAGTTCCACCCCCGATCCGACGTTGATCGGTTGATGGCACAGGAAGGCGCGGTCGAGCGCAAGCACGCCCAAGCGGGCATGGCGATGGCAGCCGCGACGTTCGCGATGGCCGTCGCCTCCGGCCTGCAGGCCGCTCTCTACCTGCATTCCTTCGGGATCGACGGCCGCACCGACGGCTTCTTCGTCGCCTTCGCCCTCTACAGCGTCTTCGGCGTCTTCAGTCAGAGCATCCGCGTCACCTCCGCCCCGCTCCTGGTCGACGCCGTCCGCGGCCTGCAGCCGCGCGAGTTCGGCGCCACCCTGGTGCTGATCGCGGCTCCGGTCGCCCTCCTCACCATGGTCTTCGCCCACCCGCTCGCGCTGGTCCTCGCCCCGGGGCTCAGCGACGCCGCCCGCAGCGTCACCCAGGACGCCCTGCCGATCCTCGGCCTGGCGATGATCCTGCAGCTCTGGGCGGCCGGCGGGGCCACGCTGCTCGCCGTCCGCGACCGCTTCAACACCGTCGCCGGCGCCTACATCGCCGGCGCCGGGGCCGGTCTGGTCGCCTACCTCGCCGTCTACAGCAGCGCCGGCGAGCTCTCGCTCGGCTACTCGATGCTGGCGATGGCGTTCGTCACCTGCGGCCTGATGCTCTTCGGCCTGCGCGGCAGCGCCGCAGCCGCCCCGGCGTCTCCGCGACGCAAACTCGGGGTGCGGCGACTGGTGAGCACCGCGAGCCTGATCCTCGGGCGCACCTGCATCTACCTCGCCTTCAATGCCCTCTACCTCATCACCCTGGCCTTCACCACCGACTTCGCCCCCGGCGACGCCACGGTTCTCTCCTACGCCTACCTCTTCGCCAGCTACCTCGTCGCCGGCACGGCGTTCGCACTCGGCATGTCGCGCATCGCCGACATGAGCCGCGACCTGCGCACCGACATGCGCGCGGTCCTGACCGAGACCGTGCCCCCGGGCTTCCGCTACTCGATGCTGATCTGCGCGCCGGCCCTGGCCGTCTTCGTCACCGCCGGGGCGGCGATCGTCGGCGACCTCTTCCCCGCCAGCTTCGGGCCCGAGGACGTCCGGGTGCTGCAGGGCTTCGTCGCCCTGCTCTCGATCTGGACGGTGGCGGCGCTGCTCGTCAACCTCCTGCTGCCGGCGATGTTCGCCGTCGGCAAGGCCCGCTTCACCAACCTGCTGGCGCCGGCGCTGCTCGTCGTCCACGTCGCCGCGTCGGCGCTCGGTGGCCTCCTCTTCGGCGCCTACGGCGTGGTCGGCGCCGCCTTCGTCGCGCCCAGCCTCTTCGCCTGCGCGATGCTGGCCAAGAGCGGCCGCGAGACCACCTCGCTGCTGGTTCCGGAGATCGGCCGCGACGCCGTCCGCTTCCTCGGCACGGCGGCTCTCTGCTTCGGCGCCGGCGCCGTGCTCGGCGATGCCGTCGGCGGCGGCCTCGCCTCCTCGCTCGTCTCCGGCTGCGCGGGTGCCGCTCTCTATGTCGGTGCCCTGCCGCTGATCGCCCCGGCGCAGGTGAACGGGGTGCTGCGGGCTCTGCCGATTGCCAGGACCCGCACGACCGACGCCAGCGCCGCCACGCTGTAGCGGCGCTCGCCCCGGCTCAGGGCCCGTAGGTTCGGTCCGCCGGCCGCCAGGTGATCCCGGCCCGCCCGGCGCTGAAGTTGCCGGCCGAGGCGGACGTGAGCTGCCAGTCCTGATTGGCGGCGTCGAGGAAGCTGGGCGCGGTCGAGACGTCGTGCGCCCCGCGCTTGCCGATCGTGCCGCTGGTGATCACGTTGTAGTCCTGGGTCAGCTGGCTGAGCACGCAGGCGCTGCCGTCGGGGGCAGACCAGCCGTCCATCACGTTGAGTTCGACCATGATCGCCTTGTTTTGGCATTCGCGCACGTAGCTGGAGTTCGGGTTCGACCAGATCGTGTTGTGGCGGATCAGCAGCCCGTAGCCGGTGTAGAAGGGGTCGGCGGCGTTGGGCACGGTGTCGAAGACCTGCAGCGGCGCCCCAGCGTAGGGAGCCTTGCTCGGCCGGCCGGCGATCAGGTTGTCTTCGAAGCTGACGTTGGTGACCTCGCCGTCCTTGATGAAGAACCCCTGCGAGCCCGCCCCGCCGCGCATCCAGTTGCCGCGGAAGATCAGGCCCTTCCCGCCCCAGACGGTCTGCAGGCCGTCGTTGTGGCTGCCGTCCTCGTCGGCGATCCAGATCTGGTTGTCTTCGATCCGCAGCGCTTCGAAGCGCTGCAGCATGAAGGAGTCCTTCTCGCCGCTGCCGCTGCTGGGCTTGATCAGGTTGGCGCTGACCTCGATGTTCTTGGCGTAGGAGCCGGTGGTGCCGATCACGTAGACGCCGCCGGTGGAAGAGTTGTGGCGGAAGGCGAAGCCGTCGGCGCCGGCGTTGACGTTGAGGGAGCCGGTGGTGAAGCGTTCGACCGTGACCCCGCCGCCACTGACGTTGACACCGCCAAGGGTGGCGCCGCCGGGGTTCTGCGCCCGCAGGGTGACGCCGGGCGCGGGGCGCCTCATCGCGAGGCTGAGGTTGCCGTAGCTGCCGTTGGCCAGGCAGACGACGGAGCCGACCGCGGCCGTGCTCAGGGCGCTCTGGGCCGCCGCGATGGAGCTGAGGACCTGGTCGCAGTCCCCGCCTTCGGCTGGAGGCGGTGGCGATGGCGCCTGCACCGTCCAGGAGTCGGTCGCCGGGGTGGCATCGGTGTTGCCGGCGGCGTCGGTGGCGCGGACCGAGAAGGCGTGCTCGCCGGTTGCGAGGCTGGTGTAGGAGGCGGGCGAGGAACAGGAGCCCCAAGCGCCGCTGTCGAGCTTGCAGGAGAAGCTGGAGCCGGGCTCGGAGGCGCTGAAGGTGAGGCTGGCCGTGGTCGCGGTGGTGGTGGAGGCCGGGCTGGCGGTGATCTGGGTCTCGGGGGCGGTGGTGTCGGCTGGGGGCGCCGGCGCCTGCACCGTCCAGCTCTGCGTGGCCGGGGTGGTGTCGGTGTTGCCGGCGGCGTCGGTGGCGCGGACCGAGAAGGTGTGGGTGCCGGGCGCGAGGCTGGTGTAGGGCTTGGGCGAAGCGCACGAGCTCCAGCTACCGCCGTCGAGCTTGCAGGCGAAGCTGGAGCCAGACTCGGAGGCGCTGAAGGTGAAGCTGGCGCTGGTCGCGATGGTTTCGGCGGTGGGGCCGGAGTCGATCTGGGTTTCCGGGGCGGTGGTGTCGGCTGGGGGCGGCGTCGCCTGGACCGTCCAGGAGCTGGTGGCCGGGCTGGAGTCGGTGTTGCCGGCGGCGTCGGTGGCGCGGACGGAGAAGGTGTGGGTGCCTACGGCCAGTTCGCCATAGGACTTGGGTGAGGTGCAGGAGCCCCAATGACCGCCGTCGAGCTTGCAGGAGAAGGTCGAGCCGGGCTCGGAGGCGCCGAAGATGAAGCTGGCCGCGGTCGCGGTGGTGGTCGACCCGGGGCCGTTGGAGATGGTCGTCTCGGGGGCGGTGGTGTCGGCGGGCGGGGGCGTCGGCGGATCCGCGGGGGGAGCGGGATTCGCTGGACTCGCTGGTGGCGACGGGCTCGAAGCAGCCGGAACGACCACGGCCCAGACGTCCGCCGCGGGTGACGCGTCGGTGTTGCCGGCGGCGTCGGTGGCGCGGACGGCGAACTGGTGAGTGCCCCGGGACAAAGACGAGTAGGACTTCGGAGAGCTGCAGCGACCCCAGCTGCCGCCGTCGAGCCTGCAGGCGAAGGTCGACTTCGACTCGCTCGAGCTGAACGAGAAGGCGGCCGTGCTGGCCACGGCGCCCGCCGCCGGAGCCTTGGTGATCGAGGTGTTCGGTGCGGAGGTGTCGTGCAGTGACTTGAACCAACCGGCACCGGGACGCGGCAGCGGCTGCCGGTTGCCGAGACCGGGGCGAGCGACGGCCCAGCCAGCTCCCAGCGCACTCAGGATCGCGACCAGCAGGGCGCCGACGAGAATCGAACGCTTCATCGCGGGGCGCTTTCGACGAGGTTATTTTTCTTTTTGCCCACCCCCGCTAGATCGGGCGAGGAGCGGCCACATTGACCTCCCGCTCCGGTCTCAGACAGATGTACTAGGACCGGGTTGGACGCATACTTCGGGCGCTGCTCAGAAGTCGACCGTCGCCGGAAGCGGGCTCAGGGCCCGTAATGCTGTCCGGCTGGGGTCCAGTCGACCCCTCTCCCATTGGCCAGGCGGTAGTCGTCCTCCGCGGGATCCTCAAACCGCGGATGGCAGTCGATGCGCTCTCCCGGCGTCGCCGTGGGCCAGGACCCGCCCTGCGAGCCTTCGCGTTCGCAACGGGTGTTGTCGCGATAGGTCCCTTCAATCGTCGTGGAGGTCCATATACGGTTGACGACATTGTCGGCGATCAGGCTTTCGGGGCTGCTGCCGTTCTGAAAGGACACCTGAGTGCCCCTGTCCCAAACGGTGTTATGGGTCATCTCGAAGTGGGTGTAGGGACCAAAGATCTGGACTATCGACGGCTGCCCACAACCCGGAGCCTGGGGTGCGCATGGAAGGCCATCGCGGAGGAACAAGTTGTTCTTGACGACAATTCCGTTGATCGGCCTTGCCTGATCCTTGACGAAGAACCCCTGACAGCGATTATCGTGAATGTAGTTCTTGCGGAAAACGAGGTGGTCGCCGACCCAGACGGTCTGCAGGCAGTCCGAGTGCTGTCCATTCTCTCTGACACCCGTGATCTCATTCCCCTGAACCAAGACGCCGACGCCGTCGCCGTCGGCGTCGTGATACCGATTGAGCCGGATTGCGTCCTCTCCGAAGGGACCGACGAACTTGTTGCCGATAATCGAGACGTCATTTACGGTGACCGTGTCAGTCGGACCGGCATCGACCCCCAACTGAGCACCGGTGATGTAGTTGTGACTGATCGTCATGCCGACCGATTCGGGTTCCACTTCGGCGTCGCTGGTGATCTTGAATCTGGCGACGGTGAGGTTCGAGCCAGCCATGTTGACCCCTGCGAGCGTGGCTCTTCCCGGATGCTCAGCCCGCAGAGTTACCCCGGGGGCGTCCTTTGAGGCGTCCAATGCCAGCCGCGGGTAGGTCCCGTCGGCCAGGCAGACGACGGAGCCGGGTGGCGCGGCGGACACCGCTGAGCTCGCAGCCATGGGCGTGGAGACGAGCGAGGTGCAATCCGCGGCAAGCCGGGGCTTCCGGTCACCGGCAACCGCCGTCCCGTGCGCCCTGCTCTCGTCGGCCCTCGAGTCCAACCAAGTTATCGCGGCCCCAGCAAGCACCAAAACTGCGAGCAGGCCAATGGCAAGGCGTCCGATCGAGATTTCCATCTACACATCAACGCGCCCGGCACCGCGGTACTGCCGACCCGATCGCGCGGAGACGCCAGCGCCGCCACGCTGTAGCGGCGCTCGCCCCGGCTCAGGGCCCGTAGGTTCGGTCCGCCGGCCGCCAGGTGATCCCGGCCCGCCCGGCGCTGAAGTTGCCGGCCGAGGCGGACGTGAGCTGCCAGTCCTGATTGGCGGCGTCGAGGAAGCTGGGCGCGGTCGAGACGTCGTGCGCCCCGCGCTTGCCGATCGTCTCCGCGACGCAAGCTCGGGGTGCGGCGACTGGTGAGCACCGCGAGCCTGATCCTCGGGCGCACCTGCATCTACCTCGCCTTCAATGCCCTCTACCTCATCACCCTGGCCTTCACCACCGACTTCGCCCCCGGCGACGCCACGGTTCTCTCCTACGCCTACCTCTTCGCCAGCTACCTCGTCGCCGGCACGGCGTTCGCACTCGGCATGTCGCGCATCGCCGACATGAGCCGCGACCTGCGCACCGACATGCGCGCGGTCCTGACCGAGACCGTACCCCCGGGCTTCCGCTACTCGATGCTGATCTGCGCGCCGGCCCTGGCCGTCTTCGTCACCGCCGGGGCGGCGATCGTCGGCGACCTCTTCCCCGCCAGCTTCGGGCCCGAGGACGTCCGGGTGCTGCAGGGCTTCGTCGCCCTGCTCTCGATCTGGACGGTCGCGGCGCTGCTCGTCAACCTCCTGCTGCCGGCGATGTTCGCGGTCGGCAAGGCCCGCTTCACCAACCTGCTGGCACCGGCGCTGCTCGTCGTCCACGTCGCCGCGTCGGCGCTCGGTGGCCTCCTCTTCGGCGCCTACGGCGTGGTCGGCGCCGCCTTCGTCGCGCCCAGCCTCTTCGCCTGCGCGATGCTGGCCAAGAGCGGCCGCGAGACCACCTCGCTGCTGGTTCCGGAGATCGGCCGCGACGCCGTCCGCTTCCTCGGCACGGCGGCTCTCTGCTTCGGCGCCGGCGCCGTGCTCGGCGATGCCGTCGGCGGCGGCCTCGCCTCCTCGCTCGTCTCCGGCTGCGCGGGTGCCGCTCTCTATGTCGGTGCCCTGCCGCTGATCGCCCCGGCGCAGGTGAACGGGGTGCTGCGGGCTCTGCCGATTGCCAGGACCCGCACGACCGACGCCAGCGCCGCCACGCTGTAGCGGCGCTCGCCCCGGCTCAGGGCCCGTAGGTTCGGTCCGCCGGCCGCCAGGTGATCCCGGCCCGCCCGGCGCTGAAGTTGCCGGCCGAGGCGGACGTGAGCTGCCAGTCCTGATTGGCGGCGTCGAGGAAGCTGGGCGCGGTCGAGACGTCGTGCGCCCCGCGCTTGCCGATCGTGCCGCTGGTGATCACGTTGTAGTCCTGGGTCAGCTGGCTGAGCACGCAGGCGCTGCCGTCGGGGGCAGACCAGCCGTCCATCACGTTGAGTTCGACCATGATCGCCTTGTTTTGGCATTCGCGCACGTAGCTGGAGTTCGGGTTCGACCAGATCGTGTTGTGGCGGATCAGCAGCCCGTAGCCGGTGTAGAAGGGGTCGGCGGCGTTGGGCACGGTGTCGAAGACCTGCAGCGGCGCCCCAGCGTAGGGAGCCTTGCTCGGCCGGCCGGCGATCAGGTTGTCTTCGAAGCTGACGTTGGTGACCTCGCCGTCCTTGATGAAGAACCCCTGCGAGCCCGCCCCGCCGCGCATCCAGTTGCCGCGGAAGATCAGGCCCTTCCCGCCCCAGACGGTCTGCAGGCCGTCGTTGTGGCTGCCGTCCTCGTCGGCGATCCAGATCTGGTTGTCTTCGATCCGCAGCGCTTCGAAGCGCTGCAGCATGAAGGAGTCCTTCTCGCCGCTGCCGCTGCTGGGCTTGATCAGGTTGGCGCTGACCTCGATGTTCTTGGCGTAGGAGCCGGTGGTGCCGATCACGTAGACGCCGCCGGTGGAAGAGTTGTGGCGGAAGGCGAAGCCGTCGGCGCCGGCGTTGACGTTGAGGGAGCCGGTGGTGAAGCGTTCGACCGTGACCCCGCCGCCACTGACGTTGACACCGCCAAGGGTGGCGCCGCCGGGGTTCTGCGCCCGCAGGGTGACGCCGGGCGCGGGGCGCCTCATCGCGAGGCTGAGGTTGCCGTAGCTGCCGTTGGCCAGGCAGACGACGGAGCCGACCGCGGCCGTGCTCAGGGCGCTCTGGGCCGCCGCGATGGAGCTGAGGACCTGGTCGCAGTCCCCGCCTTCGGCTGGAGGCGGTGGCGATGGCGCCTGCACCGTCCAGGAGTCGGTCGCCGGGGTGGCATCGGTGTTGCCGGCGGCGTCGGTGGCGCGGACCGAGAAGGCGTGCTCGCCGGTTGCGAGGCTGGTGTAGGAGGCGGGCGAGGAACAGGAGCCCCAAGCGCCGCTGTCGAGCTTGCAGGAGAAGCTGGAGCCGGGCTCGGAGGCGCTGAAGGTGAGGCTGGCCGTGGTCGCGGTGGTGGTGGAGGCCGGGCTGGCGGTGATCTGGGTCTGCGGAGCGGTGGCGTCAGCGACAGCGGCGATCGTCCAGCTCCGGGTTGCCGGCGTCGCGTCGGCATTGCCGGCGGCGTCGGTGGCGCGGACCGAGAAGGTGTGGGTGCCGATCGCCACCGAGGAATAGGCCTTGGGCGAGGAGCAACTGCTCCAGCTACCGCCGTCGAGCTTGCAGGCGAAGGTCGAGCCGGGCTCGGAGGCGCTGAAGACGAAGCTGGCCGTGGTCGCCGTGGTCTCAGCCGCGGGGCCGGAGTCGATCTCGGTCTCCGGCGCGGTGGTGTCGGGCGGGGGGCGGGGGCGTGGACCGTCCAGCTCCGGGTCGCCGCGCTGGCGTCGGTATCGCCGGCGCCGTCGGTGGCGCGGACGGAGAACTGGTGGCCGCCGAGGCGCAAGCGAGGAGAGGACTCGGGCGAGGCGCAAGGCCCCCAGCTACCGCCGTCGAGCTTGCAGGCGAAAGGTCGAGCCAGGCTCGGAGGCGCTGAAGGTGAGGCGGGCCGTGGCGCGGTGGTGGTGGCCGCGGGGCCGGCGGTTATCTGGTGTGGGCGGAGTCGCATCGGCCGGAGCGGTCGGGGTGACGGACCCGCCGTACCGGGAGGGGTCGGGGGAGACCGGTGACCCGGGTCTACGGGCGCTGGGTGATGGTGATGGTCGTGGCGCAGGCGGGGGTTGATGCTCGAGACGCTCGTTGACGCCTCGGCGAGCGCCCGGCTTGCAGCTGGAAGTGGGAATCGAAGCCGCGAAAGTCGGCGGCGGAGGTGATGTCCGTGCAAAAGGCCGCGCTGTGATCCCCTGTCAGCCCCGTCAGTCCGGAACGGGCGATCGAGAGCCCGGCAGCAGCGAGCACAACCGCGAGTGAAGCGATCAACGACAGGCACCTCGGGACATCCGGCGTGCAGTTAGTGATCGCATGGCTCCCCTCCTGCTCATCGGATTGCTTGTCGAATGTGGAGCCCCACCAGTTGAATCCCGAAATCAAAGGTGGACAATGTTTCGGACCCCAGCCCTGCCTACTCAAACATTGCCTTCCTGCCGAGTGTCCCAAATCGCATGGTCGCACTCCGCCAAGCGGCAGTCGATCTTATGTAGATTCAGTACCTCCTGAGCGGAGACCGGCGAGGTCGCGTCCCGGACCAGCAGCCGCGCTTCGCCGCTGCCGTCGGCGGGCACGGTGTAGACGTTGGTTCCGTCGGAGTAGGCGAGGGTGTCGTCGTCGAGCCACTCGACCTGGTCGTCGATCGAGCGGTTCTCGGCGACGGCGTGGTCCTTCAGGGTGGCGACGTCGAGCACGCGCAGGTGCCAGCGGTTGCTCGTCGCCGATCCGGCTCTTGTAGGCGATCTGCTTGCCGTCCGGCGAGAGCGAGGGGCACTCGACGCCGTCGCGCAGGACCCGCATCGTCCGCTCGCGCGACGTCGCCTTCGACCAGGTAGTGCTCGCCGCCGGTGCCCAGCGTCGCGTAGAAGCGGTTCGGAGTCCTTGGCGAAGGTGACGCCCCAGAAGTTGAAGTCGACCGCGTCGAAGGGCTTGCCGTCCTTGCTCACGTCGAACTGCTCGAGCTGGCCGATCTGCGCTGCCGTCGCCATGTCGACGATCGTCGTCCGGGTCGAGAAGGCGGTCGGCGATTCGAGGTAGGAGTCGCCGGTGACGAAGACGGTCATCGCCCCGTAGCGCCCGTCGGCGGAGACCCGCGCCCGCGAGGGCAGCCCGGTCAGGGCGATCTTGTGCACCGGCCTGCAACTCGGAGTCGAAGATCGTCGCGTCGTAGTCGACGCCCGAGGGGGCGACGCCCATGCAGATGCCGTGCCCGGCCGGCGTAGTAGACGCGCTCGCAGGCGAGGTCGGCCGAGCGGCGCCTGACCTTGCCGTCGTCGACTTCGTAGACGCGGCCGTTGAGGCGCGGGTTGCTTGGGGTCGACCGCGCGCACCATCAGGTCGGTGTTGGCCAGCACCTCGCTGGCCTCGGGCCGGGCGTCGGTGGTCGTCTGGCTCGGGCCCGAGCGCGGCGACCGCGACGTAGGCGCCGCCGCCGACGACGCAGAGGACGACCAGCACGGCGAGGATCTTCTTGCTGCGGCTATCCATGCAGGGGGGCCCGCTGCGCCCGCCACAGCAGCGGCGCCGCGACGGCGATCGCCAGCGCCAGGGCGGCGGCGAAGATCAGCACCGCACTCTGCAGGCCGATCGCGAACCAGAGGGCGCCGAAGGCGAGCGAGGAGAGGAACTGGCCGATGCTGACCACGGTGATCAGTATCCCGATCCCGCTCGCCTGCAGCTTCTCCGGCAGCACCGCGCCGGCGAGCGCGGTCATCACCCCTTCGGTGGCGGCGAAGTAGGCGCCGAGGGCGACCAGGCAGACGATCAGCATCCCGTAGCCGAACGAGCCCATCAGCAGGACGCCGTAGACGACGAAGAGCATCGCGTAGCCGGCCAGCAGCACCGGCACCTTGCCGACCCGGTCGGCGAGCTGGCCGAAGGGGATCGCCAGGCCCATGAAGGCGACCGCGGTGACCACGTAGAGCAGCGGGAAGATCGCCGGCTCGAAGTCGATCTTGCGCTGCAGCCCGACGTAGATCATCGCGTCGGAGACGCTGGCGATCGAGAGCCCGACGGCGGCCAGCAGCAGCAGGCCGAAGCGCGGGTCGCGAACGAGGCCGGCGGCGGCCCGCAGCGAGGGCGCCGGCGTGTCCTGGCGCGGGGCGCGGCGCGGGCGGCCCTGGACGGTGAGGACGAGGACCGCGAGGCCGAGCACGGCGAACATCGTGCTGACCACGAAGACGGCGTCGAAGCGGGCCGGGGCGACGAAGAGGATGCCGAAGGCGACCAGCGGGCCGAGCATCGCCCCGAAGCTGTCCATCGCCCGGTGCACGCCGAACGAGGTCGCCAGGTTCTCCTTGGCGCTGGAGAGGGAGATCAGGGCGTCGCGGGGCGCGGTGCGGATCCCCTTGCCGACCCGGTCGAAGGCGACGATCGCGCCGATCCCGCCGATCGTGTTGCCGGCGGCGACCAGCGCCACCTTGCCCACCGCCGAGATCCCGTAGCCGAGGCCGGCGACCTCCTTGGGGCGGCGCCAGCGGTCGGAGACGAAGCCGCTCGCCACCTGGACCAGGGCGGCGGCGCCGCGGTAGGTGCCGTCGATCGCGCCGAAGACGAGCGGGCTGGCGCCGAGCGTGAAGACCAGGTACAGCGGCAGGACCGTGGCGACCATCTCCGAGGAGACGTCGGTCAGCAGGCTGACCAGCCCGAGCATGACCACGTTGCGCGGCACCCGCAGGCGCGCAGGAGTGCCGGGCCCAGAGGCTCGGTTTCAGCAGGGCTTTGGAGGCTTCGACTTGGTACATGGCATCTCAGGAGCGGCGACCGCGAGCCGGTCTTCTTGCGCCCTCAGTGATGCAACGCGCCGACTAGTCCTTTTCTCGCACTTTCGTCCGTCTGCCTTCCCGTCCAGCGCCAGCCGCTCGGCGACTTCGGCGGCGACCCCTTCGGCGAAGCCCATCACCGAGTCGCCGTTGAGCAGGTAGGGGTAGATCTGGGCGTTGGAGGCGAGCGCCAGGCCCTCGACCCCGGGCCAGACCGGGGCGACGCGGACGTCGTGCGTCGGGCCCGAGCCTGTGCACCGGCTCGACCAGCTTCGCCCGCTGCACGGTCCAGTCGACGACCTCGTCGCGGCTGAAGCCGGGCGAGAGCCGGGCCAGGTAGTCGGTGAAGCGGCGGTAGACGGACTCGTCGTCCTCGCTCTGCTCCTTGCGCGTCGGGGGCGCAGTATTTGGGCAGGTAGACGAGGTGGAGGCCGTCGGTGTGGTCGGTGCCCAGCACCTGCGTGGTCTCGATCGCGCTGGTGATCGGCGTCTTCTCGACGATGTTGACCGCGTAGTAGGGCAGCAGCGAGCGCTTCACCTTGATGATCGGGCAGACGCAGCCGAGCCAGCGCTCCGGATAGGGCGCCAGCAGGCCCTGGTGGCGCTCCGGCAGCAGGAAGCGCAGCGCCGGCGGCTGCAGGGTCGGGATCGTCAGGTCGAACTCGAGCGTGCGGTCGCCGAGCTCGACGCCGGTGATCGAGCCGTCCGCGGCCATCGCCAGGCCGCTGACCGGGGCGTCGGTGAGGGTCTCCACGCCGAGCTCTTCGGCCCGGGCGACCATCGCGTCGATCAGGCGCTGGTGGCCGCCGACGATGTGGCCCATCTCCTCGCCGCCGCTGCCCTTGCTGTTGCGGGCGCCGGACATGCGCCGGGTGCGGGCCCAGAGGTAGGTCGCCGGCAGGCCCGAGGGGTCGCCGTCGAAGCGCGAGTCGAGCAGCGGCTTCCAGATCCGCTCCCAGACCTCGCTTGCCGCAGATTTTCCGCAGCCAGTCCTCGAGCGGGATCTTGTCGAGCTTGTCGTAGGAGGAGCGGACCTGGCACTGGGCGACGAACAGCCCAGGCGCAGGCGCGCCAGCGGGCTCAGCGGCGAGAACCGCAGCAGGTCGCCGACGCCGTTGAAGTCGTGCATCTCGCCGTCGGCGAAGAAGCCGGCGCCGACCGGGTTGAAGCGCAGCTGGTCGCCGAGCCCGACCTCCTCGGCCATCTCGATCATGCGCTGGTCGGCCGGGGTGACCACGTGGTAGAAGCGGTCGACCTCGTGGCCGTTGAAGTCGAAGGCGCCGGCGAGGCCGCCGAGGCTGGGGCCGCGCTCGATCACCGTCACCTTGGCGCCGGCCTGGGCCAGGCGCAGGGCGAGCGAGGTGCCGAGGACGCCGCCGCCGACGACGCCGATCCGGGGCTGCCGCGGGTTCATCAGGTCTGCGGTACGGGCTGGCGGCCGTTCGCCGCGGGCGGCTCGGTCGCGGTCGCGGCGGCCGGCTCGGGCAGCGCCAGCGGCGCCGTCGCCTCGGCCAGCGGCGAGACCGGCGGCGGCTGGATGCGGCCGACCAGCTGCGCCGCCATCACCCGGAAGTAGGCGAGCACGGTCGGTTTCAGCTGCATCTTCGACTCGCCTTTGCGGGTCCGCCAGTCGTTCACGGTCGGCACCTCGGCGACGGTGGCGCCGGCGTTGTAGAGCTTCAGCAGCAGCTCGACGTTGGCGGCGAAGCCGGGCTCGCGGACCAGCAGGTAGCCGTAGGTGTCGGCGGCCTTGCGCAGCGTGCCCGCGCGGTAGACGCGGTAGAGCGAGGAGAGCGTGTGCATGTCGCGCAGCCCGCCGAGGTAGCGGAAGGTGTTGGAGACCGATTTGCTGGCGGCCAGGCGCCAGCCGGCGACGCCGATGATCTTGCCGCCGGGCGCGTAGACCGAGGCGAGGACGACGTCGGTGCCCTGGTCGAAGAGCTCGAGCATGCGCGGCAGGTCGGAGAGGTCGGAGGTGGTGTCGGCCTCGAGGGTGACGATCGCGTCGTCGTCGGAGGACTCCTTCAGGGCGGAGCGGATGCCGGTGTTGATCGCCGTCCCGAGGCCGCGGTTGACGGTGTGGGTGACGACCGCCAGGTGCATGTCCTGGGCGTGTTCGCGGATCACGTCGCCGGTGCCGTCGGTGGAGCCGTCGTCGACGATGATCACGCGGGCGCCGAGCTCGCGGGCGACCGGCGCCAGGTCGGCGAGCAGGCGGGGGATGTTTTCGGCCTCGTTGTAGGCCGGGATGACGAAGCGGATCATGCGACGACCTCCAAGGTCCGGGGGGCGGGGATATCGAGCAGCTCGACCGGGCGCCGCACCGCGGCCGACTCGCGCACGGCGAGCGCCGCGGCCAGGGCCTTGACGCCGTCGTGGGCGCTGACCGGCTCCGGCGTGTCGTCGAGCACGCAGCGGCAGAAGGCTTCGAGCTCGGCCCGCAGCGGCTCCGCCTTGGCGAGCGAGAACCGCACCGCCGCGCCCTCGCCGTCGCCGCGCAGCATCGAGAGGCCGTCCCACTGCAGCGGCGCGGTCGTCGACTCGACGAACCAGACGTCCTGGGTGATGTAGCTCGCCCGCAGCAGCCCGTTCTCGCCGATCAGGGCGATCTCGCGCTTCTTCTCCGGGGTCAGCCAGTTGACGTCGAGCAGCCCCAGCGTCTGCGCCTGGCCCGGGTCGCCGAAGCGCGCGAGGCAGGTCAGCAGGTCCTCCTGGGAGCTGTGCTGGAAGCGGCCGCCGTCGGCGTAGATCTCGTGGATCGAGCTGTCGAGGACGTGCTGCATGACGTCGAGGTCGTGGGTGGCGAGGTCGATCGCGACGCCGGTGTCCTGGATCCGCGTCGGCAGCGGCCCGACCCGGGTCGTGTGGGCGCGGTAGACGGTGCCGAGGCGGCCGTCGGCGACCAGCTCGCGCAGCTTCTCGACCGCCGGGTTGAAGCGCTCGACGTGGCCGACCATCAGCTTGCGGTCGGCTTCGAGCGCGGCGCCGCGCATCCGCAGCGCGTCCGGCAGGGTCGTCGCGATCGGCTTCTCGACCAGCACGTGCAGGCCGGCGGCGAGCGCCTCCAGGGCGACGTCGGCGTGGTAGCTCGGAAGGGCAGGCGATCGAGACCGCGTCGAGCTCGTCGGCGCCGAACTCGATCAGGTCGCGCCAGTCGTCGTACTCGGCGACCTGGGTGTCGCCGAGCGCCCGCCGCCGCGACTCGGCGCTCGGGTCGGCGACCGCGACCAGCTGGGCGCAGTCGAGCTGGGCGTAGTTGCGGACGTGGAAGCCGCCCATGCGGCCGCAGCCGATGACGCCGATTCGCAGCTGCTCAGACACCGGTCTTCTCCCGTACTCGGTCGAGGTGGGCGACGGTCAGCTCGGCGATCCGCTCGGCCGCGTGGCCGTCGCCGAAGATCGGCGGGCGCTCGGCCGGCAGCGGCTTGGCGAGGGCGGCGCGCGAACTTCTCGGCGTCGACGCCGACCAGCGTGTTCCAGCCGGTCGAGACGGTCTCGATCCACTCGGTCTCCTCGCGCATCGTGATGCAGGGCACGCCCCACAGATAGGCCTCGCGCTGGACCCCGCCGGAGTCGGTGGCGATCGCGGCGGCGCCGCGCTCGAGCACCAGCATCTGGGTGTAGGTCAGGGGGTCGCGCACCTCGACGTTGGCCGGCAGCTCGAGGTCCCAGGTCTCGATGCTCTTGCGGGTCCGCGGGTGCATCGGGAAGATCACCCGCCGCTCGGCCGCCCGCAGGCAGTCGAGCACGGCGCCGAGCCGCTCGGGCGAGTCGGTGTTGTAGTTGCGGTGGGCGGTGGCGAGCACGTACTCGCCCTCCTCGCCGCCCTCGGGCAGACGGGCCTGGGTGGAGAGCAGGACGTCGGCGAGGACGTCGCCGGTGACGTGGACGGTGCCCGGCGACGCCCTCGTCGACGAGAACGTCGCGGGCGTGCTCGCAGGGGGCGAAGAGAAGGTCGGAGAGCCGGTCGGTCTCGATCCGGTTGTGCTCCTCCGGCATGTCGTGCCGGTAGCTGCGCAGGCCGGCCTCGACGTGGAGCAGCGGCACGCCGGCGGCGACCGCGGCGCGGGCGCCGGCGATCGTGGCGCTGGTGTCGCCGCGGACCAGGACCGCGTCGGGGTTGGTGGCTCGATCACCCGGGCGATCCGCCTCTGCGCGACCTCGACGCCCTTCTCCAGCGGCAGCGAGCCGACGCCGAGGTTGAACTCGGGCAGCGGCAGCCGCAGGTCGGCGATCTGCAGGTCCGACATGCCGGGTCGTAGTGCTGGCCCGTGTGGACGAGGATCTCCTCGACGCAGTTGGAGTAGGCGAGCGAGAGCGGTGCCGCCTGCACGATCTCGGGGCGGGAGCCGATGATTGAGACGATCCGGGCTGCCATGGACAATCAACGCACGAAGTCGCCGTGTCTTTGCGCGGCCCCGGAAATTTTTCTCCCTTTACTAGGACCGGTCATTTTTCATCCGGTCGTCGACTGAGACGCGCAAGTGTTCCCGGCCCGAGACGTTGTCTTTGCGATGGAGGCACACGGACTCACCCACGAGCAACCGCTGGAACGGGTCGCCAGCGAACCGCGCTGGCTTTTGGCCCTGCGCCGCATCTTCGACATCGTCTTCGCCGGCACGATGATCCTGCTCTTCTCGCCGCTGCTGCTCGCCGTCGCGATCGCGGTCCGCCTCGACAGCCGCGGGCCCGGCGCTGTTCCGCCAGCGCCGGGTCGGCCTCGGCGAGCGCGAGTTCACCCTCTTCAAGTTCCGCAGCATGCGCCTCGACGCCGACCCGCGCGGCCACCGGGAGTACGTGACCGCGCTGATCAACGGCAACGACGAAGAGGCCGAGACGCCTCCCCGAGGGCGGCAAGAAGGACCTCTACAAGCTCGCGGTCGACAACCGCATCACCCCGGTCGGCCGCTGGATCAGGAAGTGGAGCCTCGACGAGCTGCCGCAGCTCTTCAACGTCGTCCTCGGCGACATGACCCTGGTCGGTCCGCGCCCGGCGATCCCCTACGAGGTGGCCGAGTACCCGAGCTGGTACCTGGAGCGCTTCACCGTCAAGCCCGGCCTGACCGGCTACTGGCAGGTCAGCGGCCGCAACGAACGCACTTACGAGGAAATGGTCCGCCTCGACATCGAGTACGCCGAGCGGCGCTCGCTATCCCTGGACCTCTCAATTCTCGTCAAGACCCCGTGGATCGTCCTCACTAGAAAGGGAGCCGAGTGAACCCATCAGGAGCAATAGGCACGATGGTCGTCGGATACGGCTACTGGGGCCCGAACATCGTCCGCAACGTCGTCGAGCGGCCGGAGTTCCGCCTGATGGGCCTCTGCGAGAAGGACGAAGGCCGGGCCGAAGACTTCCGCCGCCGCCATCCCGGCGTCTGGGTCGAGAGCGACTACGACGCCGCCCTCGCCGACCCGCGGATCGAAGCGGTGGCGATCGCCACCCCGCCCCACACCCACTACAACCTCGTGCGCCGCGCGCTCGAGGCCGGCAAGCACGTGCTGGTCGAGAAGCCGCTGGCCCGGACCTCCGAGGAGGCGGCCAAGCTGGTCGCGCTCGCCGACGAGCTCGGCCTGGTGATGATGCCCGGCCACACCTTCGTCTACAGCCCCTCGGTCAACAAGGTCCGCGACCTGATCCAGGGCGACGAGCTGGGCGAGATCTACTTCGTCACCTCCTCGCGCATGAACCTCGGCCTCTACCAGCAGGACGGGGTCATCCTCGACCTGGCGCCGCACGACCTCTCGGTCCTGCTGCACTGGCTCGGCAAGCCGTTGGTCGAGGTCTCCGCCACCGGCCGCAGCGTCTTCCAGGAGGGCGTCCACGAGACCGCCTTCCTCACCCTGCGCTTCGAGGGCGGCACCCAGGCCAACGTCCAGCTCTCCTGGCTGGCGCCGCGCAAGGTGCGGCAGATGGTCGTCGTCGGCTCGCGCCGCATGGTCCAGTACGAGGACACCTCGGCCGACGACTCGGTGCGGATCTACGACCGCGGGCTCGACTTCTCCGAGCCACCCGCCAACTTCGGCGAGTACCGCCTCACCTACCGCAGCGGCGACATGGTCGCGCCCCGGATCCAGGCGCTGGAGCCGCTCAGCCAGGAGCTCCAGGACTTCGCCACGGCGATCCGCACCGGCAGCACGCCCGTCTCCAACGCCCGCCTGGGCCTGGAGATCGTGCTCGGCCTCGAGGCCCTGGAGCAGTCGCTGGCGAATCAGGGCGAACCGATCGCCGTGCCCCCCGTCGACGAGGTCCTGGCCGCGGGCCGGGAGACGCTCGCCGCGGGCCCCAGCGACGCCTAGCGCCACGCGAGGCCATAGGCCGACCTACCACGAGCTCCTCGGCCATGCGGCCGGGGAGCTCGTTCTACGAGCGCGAAGCTTCGGCGCGCGGGGCGACGCCGAGGAACTCGAGCTCGGCCAAGTAGACCAGCACCGTGTGGGCGGCGAGCTGGCTCAGCGTCGTGCGCTGCCTCAGGGCCTCCTGCTCGAGCATTGCCTCGGTTTCAGGGTCAACCGTCAGGTCGAAGGCCATCTCGGGCTCTGGAGGCTCCTCGGCGGCCAGGAAGCGAGGTGGCGCAAGCGGCCGCCGTCCGGCTTTGAGCTTGCGGGCGTAATGGAACATCGCTTTACGCGTCCCGGCCGGGATGTCGTCACCCATCTGGGCTTCGATCCCGGAGCAGGCGAATTTGCCAAGTTCGACTCTCATCATCTCCCTATGAACTCCCCGGGGGTGGCCAGGGTTTTCACCCCCCGAGCCAAGTTCCTCCTAACTTCAGACTCCCCAATACCTGTGCAAATCGACCCGAATTAGTTGTGCAATTGCAGGGCCTTGAGCATGAGAATGAAATTTGGACAAATATTGGGCATTGACAAGTAGGGCGATCGTCCTTAATCCTCTGCGCCGCAGCCTCTCCCAGAAGCTGCCCGACATCAAGTCGGATTCTCCATTTTGCGACGGAATTGTTATCCAAGTTTTCGCATGAATGGGGAGCCAGCTCTGTTCTATGAATCGCAGACAATTTTTGAAAACCAGTAAATGCATGCGGTGAGCATGCGGGGGAAACACAGATGAGCAGCACGTCCGACGACGCAGCAGCAGCAGCAGCTCGCGCGACGACCAGACTTACCCAGGAGGCGATCGCCCGCGCCAAGGCCGGCGACTCCGAGGGGCTGCACTATCTGTACGTCCGTTACGCGGACGACGTGCTCCGCTACGTGACCGGGTTCATCCGCGATCACCACGAGGCCGAAGACATCACCCAGAACGTCTTCGCCAAGCTGATGAAGGCGATCAAGAAATACGAGCAGCGCGAGGTCCCCTTCGACGCCTGGATCCTGCGCGTGGCCCGCAACGCCGCCCTCGACCACCTGCGCGCCAAGCGGGCGATCCCGACCGAGGAGATCAGGCTCGCCGACACCGGCAGCGCCCAGACCGGCCTCGATCGCGGCCGCGCCCTGCGTCAAGCACTGGAAGAGCTTCCCGAGGATCAGCGCGAGGTGCTCGTCCTCCGGCACATCGTCGGCCTCTCACCGGTTGAGATCGCCGGCACCCTCGACAAGACCGAGAGCTCGGTCCACGGCCTTCACCATCGGGGGCGCCGCTCGCTGCGCGCCAGCCTGATCGAGCTCGACGCCGCGCCCGTCGTCGCGACTGCCTGAGGCGCCTGAGCGGGTCAAGCCGGCGCGTCGCCGGCGGCTTCGGTCGCCTCGAGGTCGTCGAGGATGCGCCGGGTGATGCGCCCGGCGTCGAGCTCGGCGGCGAAGTAGAAGGCGACATGCTCGAGCAGCTGCTGGGGCGAGACGCCCTGGCGCTCGGCCTCGGCCTCGAACTGCAGCCAGAGGTCGGGATCGACGTTGAGCTCGAGCCCTACGTCCTCCGGGGCCTCGCTGCCGCGCAGAAAGCCCGGATAGGGCCACGCCGGCCGATCGGAGCCCTTGTCGCCGAGGTAGATGCGGATCGCGCTCTCCGTCCGGCTCGGCGCCCGCGGGGAGCCTTTGCGCGCCTCGCCGGCGAGGGCCTCGAAGGCGAGCTGACTCAACCGCACCGTTACCAACTGCTTGCGCGCGGTACGGCCATGGGCCGCATCTTGTGCCTCTGCCTTCGTCTTCATTGGCTCCCCCGTACTAAAGCCGCTCTTTCGGATGGACTCCCCCCTACCCAGGGTAAGAACAGAATAACTGTCCAGCCCGGATTTACCCAGTATTGGTTGATAGGCGGCGATATTGGTACGTATATCGTACTTTTTCAGTCGAGCAGGCCGGCTTCGCGAGCCGAGACGGCCGTCTGCAGCAGGGTCTCGGCGGCGTCGAAACGGGGCTCCCAGTCAAGCTCGCGACGAGCCTTGGCCGTATCCATCAGCACCGGTATCCGCAGCGCCGCCGCCCACTCGAGCTGCGGCGAAAGGAAGCGGAGCCGACCGGCGACGGAGGCGCCGACGCCGACCGCGAGGTCGGGCAGCGGGACCGTGCGCCAGCCCAGCGCCCGGGCGATGTCGCCGACCCCGAGCTGCCCCGGACCGGCGAGGTTGTAGGCGCCGGGCGCGCCCCTGCCGGCGATCGCCGCCGCCAGCGCGCGGGCGACGTCGTCGTGGTGGACGAGCTGGAGCGGGGCGCCGATATCGGGCAGCACCGGGCGGGGCAGCGGCAGCCGCCCGAGGCCCCGGCGCAGGGCCGGCACGGGGTCGCCGAGGCGGGCGCTCTCGACGAACTTCTCGATCAGCATCGGCGCCCGCGGACCGGCGACGACGCAGGGCCGGAACACGTAGGCGTCGACCTCGGTTCCCGCCAGCAGGCCGTCGAGCACGCCTCCAACTCCGCCTTCTGGGCCGAGTAGTAGAAGCTCTCGCTGCCGCGCGCCGGCACCTCCTCGGTCAGCGGCTGCGGGTTGTCGGCGTGGAATCCGTAGGCGGCGACTGAGGAGGCGTAGACGAGGCGCTTGACCCCGGCCTCGATCGCGACTTCGAAGACGTTGCGGCTGCCCTCGAGGTTGATGCGGCGGGTTTCCCCGCGATCGCCGAAGATCGCGAAGGCGAGGTGGACGGCGACGTCGGCGCCGTCGAAGAGCGCCGCCAGCGAGCCGCGGTCGAGGATGTCGCCGCGCCGGTAGGACGCCTTCTCCCAGCCCTCCGCCAGGGGATCGAACGGCCGCCGGGCCATCCCCCGCACCGCCCCGACTGCAGAGTCGCCCTCCAGCTCAGACATCAGCGGGAGCCCGATCTCGCCGGTGGGTCCAGTGACTGCGACGGTCAGAGCCAACTTGTCACCCCGACCACCGTGCCGTCGCTAGGCAGCCGGGGTTATCCGATAAGCGTCGAAGACGGACTCGACATTGCGGAGGCGGGAGATGCACTGCTTCAGCTGCTCGGTGTCCCCCACCTCGACCACGAACTTGTTTTTCACCATCGGGTGGTTGGTCGTGCAGGAGGCGCCGATGATGTTGATCCCGGCCTCCGAGAAGGTCCGCGAGAGGTCCTCGAGCAGGCGGGTGCGGTCGTAGGCGTCGATCTGCAGCTCGACCCGATAGGAGGCTTCGTTTTCGCCTTCCCAGCCGACCTCGACGAACCGTTCCGGCGACTTTTTCAGCGCCTTCACGTTCTTGCAGTCGGCGCGGTGGATGGTGATCCCGCGGCCCAGCGAGACATAGCCGGCGATCTCGTCGCCGGGGACCGGCCGGCAGCACTTGGCGAGCCGCACGGCGACGTTCTCGGCGCCCTTGACCGAGATCCCGTAGTTGGAGGCGTCCTTGGTGCGGCGGGCGTGGTCGTCGCGGCCGCGGACCGGGGCCGTCGGGTGCTCCTCGACCGCCTCGCCGGCTTTGAGCCGCTGCATCAGCTTGTTGGCGGCGGTCTTGGTCGAGACCTTGCCCTGGCCGAGGGCGATGTAGAAGTCGGTCGCTTTGCGGTAGCCCATCTCGCGGAAGACGTCGGCCAGCAGGGCCGAGCCGGCGATCTTCTGCATCGGGATGCCGCGCGTGCGCAGCGCTTCGTCGAGGCCCTCGCGGCCCTTGCGCTCGGCGTCCTCGCGGCCTTCCTCTTTGAAGAAGGCGCGGATCTTGTTGCGGGCGCGGCTGGTCCGCACCAGTTTCAGCCAGTCGCGCGAGGGGCCGCGGTTCTGCTTCGCGGTCAGCACCTCGACGATGTCGCCCGACTTCAGTTGGTAGTGCAGCGGCACGATGTTGCCGTTGACCTTGGCGCCGACGGTGCGGTGGCCGACGTCGGTGTGGACGGCGTAGGCGAAGTCGAGCGGAGTCGAGCCGGCCGAGAGGTTCTTGACTTCACCCTTCGGGGTGAAGACGAAGACCTCGTCCTCGAAGAGGTCGACCTTGAGCGACTCGAGGAACTCGGCCGGGTCCTGTTCGCCCTCGGCCTCGACCAGCTGCCGCAGCCAGGTCATCTTCTCCCGCCGCGGGTCGCTGCCGCTGCCCTCTTTGTAGGCGACGTGGGCGGCGATCCCGTACTCGGCCAGCTTGTGCATCTCCTCGGTCCGGATCTGGATCTCCAGCGGCTTGCCCTCGGGGCCGATCACGGTCGTATGCAGGGCCTGGTACATGTTCGCCTTGGGCATCGCGACGAAGTCCTTGAAGCGGCCCGGGAGCGGCTTCCAGAGCGAGTGGATGACGCCGATCGCGCCGTAGCAGTCCTTGACCGAGCCGACGATCACCCGCATCGCCGTGAGGTCGAAGATCTCGTTGAACTCGCGCCCCTTCTTCGCCATCTTCGTGTAGATCGAGTAGAAGTGCTTGGCCCGGCCGGAGATCTGCGCCTCGATCCCGACCTGCTCCAGCTCCTCGGAGAGGAAGGCGCCGGCGTCGGTGACGTAGCTCTCGCGCTCGTCGCGCTGCTGGGCGACCAGCTGTTTGATTTCGGCGTACTTGCGCGGGTGCAGGGTGGCGAAGGCGAGGTCCTCGAGCTCCCACTTGATCGCGTGGATTCCCAGCCGGTGAGCCAGCGGCGCGTAGATCTCCAGCGTCTCGTGCGACTTCGACATCTGCTTCTGCTTCGGCAGGGCGCCGAGCGTGCGCATGTTGTGGAGCCGGTCGGCCAGCTTGATCAGGATCACCCTGACGTCGGTGGCCATCGCCACCATCATCTTCCGGTAGTTCTCGGCCTGGCGCTCGTCGCGGCTCTCGAAGGTCATCCCGGTCAGCTTGGTGACGCCGTCGACCAGCTGGGCGATCTCGTCGCCGAATTCGTCGCGGACGTCGTCGAGGCTGGCGCTGGTGTCCTCGACGGTGTCGTGCAGCAGCGCCGCGCAGAGCGTCTCGGTGTCGAGCCGCATGCCGGCGCAGACCTGGGCCACCCCGACCGGGTGGGTGATGAACTCGTCGCCCGAGTAGCGCAGCTGGTCGGCGTGGCGCTCGCAGGCGAAGTCGAAGGCGCGCTCGAGCGCGGCGCGGTCGATCGTCGCCACCGCCAGCGCGGTGCCACCGTTGCCGTTGCCGTTGCCGTTCGCGGCCGGCGCCGAGTCGAACTCCTCGACCACGGCGAAGAGGTCGGCGAGGAGCTCGGAGTGCTCTACGGCTGCTTGGGTCTTGCGAGAAATGGCACTGCCTCCGAGTGGTCTGCTCTGTAGGCCCGGAACGCGGCGGAGCGCTCCAGATCCGTCCCCTCTGAGGATACGACCCCGACCGCACCGGCGCCGTGAGTGGGCTCGCCCGAGACCAGGCCCAGCTCGGCGAGGACCCGGAAGCAGCGCGCCGCGGCCTCCGGCGAGCGCCGGTGGGCGGCGGCGCCACGCAGTGCCTCGCGCAGCTCCTCCCCGCTCGCCTCACCGGCCTCACGCAGCGAGCGGAAGAGCGCGGCGACGGCGGCCCGCGAGGCGAGCTGCTCGTCGAGAACCGCAGCGAGAACTCGACCTCGGCGGCGGTCCAGAGGGGTGCAGGAAGCCCCCGGGCGCCCCCTCGAGGGGGCGGGAGAGCCGGCGCTCGTCGCCGGCGCTGCGCGGCGGGTCGACCAGGACGACATGCTCGAAATTCCCGGGCGAGACCGGGGGCCCGGTCGAGGGCCGCGTAGTCGGTCAGCGCCAGGCCGCCGTCGGCACGGGTGGAGAGCCCGTCGACCGCGTCGCCGCCGCAGCGCGAGCAGGCGATCCGGGCGGCGCCGCCGTTGAAACGGGCGAGGCCGGTGGCACCCCCGGCGAGGGCGGCGCGGCGCGAGGCGTCGGCGCAGACGGCGAGCACCCCGGCGCCGCTGGAGACGAGCTCGGCGATGGACCACGGTGGCCGAGCCGCCGCTCGGCACCAGGACGCGCGCGGCGCCCGCAACGCCGCCGGCCGCGGGGCGATTTTGCAACCCGGTGGGTGACAAAGTCGCCTCGCGCGGCGGCTCGACCGCCTGCAGCGGCCGCTCCAACTCCGCCTGGAAACGCCGCCACCACTCCTCCGCCGGGCACTCGCACGAGTGCAGGCGCGCCTCGGCCTTCTCGGTCGCGCCGTCGTCGAGCGGGTAGAGCTCGTTGAGGACGACGCGGGGCTCGACCGAGCCGTTCCAGTGGTTGACCTCGAGCCGCACCGCGGCGTCGACCGACTCGTCGTCCTCGACCCCGAGGCTGGAGCGGCCGAAGGCGACGCCGAGGGCGCGGTGGGAGCCGCTGTGGAGGCTGAAGCGCGAGTGCTTGCCCTCCCCCATCGTGCGCACGTCGCTGACCCGGGCCGAGGGGACCATCAGCCGCACGCCGGGGTTGCCCATCCCGAAGGGCGCCAGCTGCCCCAGCTCCTCGGCCAGCTCGAGCCCGAGGCCGACGCCGCCGACCATCGCGTCGATCCGCTGCGTCCGCCGCAGCTCGTCGGGGCCCAGGACCGCGGTCGCGTGCGCCGCGAAGGCCTCGCGGAAGGCGTCCAGGTTCTCGGCCCGCAGCGCCAACCCGGCGGCGGCGCGGTGGCCGCCGAAGCTCTCCAGGTGCTCCGAGCAGGCCTCGAGCGCGGCGAGCAGGTCGAAGCCCGGGATGCTGCGCCCGCTGCCCCTCCCCCCGCCTTCGCCGTCGAGCGAGACGACGACCACCGGCCGGTGGTGGCGCTCGACCAGGCGCGAAGCGACGATCCCGACCACGCCCGGATGCCAGTCCTCGCCGGCGAGCACCAGTCCCGGCGCCTCCTGCAGGTGCTCGGGGAGCTCCCGCCGCGCCGCCTCCGCCGCCGTGTCGACCTCGCGCTCCCGCGCCCTGCGCTCCGAGTTCGCCCGCCCCAGCTCCACCGCGATCTCCTCGGCCCGCGCCTCGTCCTCGGTCAGCATCAGCTCGACCCCGGCATCGGCCCGGTACAGCCGCCCCGCCGCATTGATCCTGCGGCGCCAGCCGGAACGCCAAGATCGCCCTCGTCCAGCTGGGTCGGCTCGCATTTCGAAGCCGCCATCAACGCCCGCAGCCCCGGCCTGCCGAGTCCGCCGCATCTCGACCAAGCCCCGCTTCACCAGCGAGCGATTCTCTCCCACCAGCGGCACCACGTCCGCCACCGTCGCCAGCGCGACAAGGTCGAGATCCGACCGCTCATCGTGAGAGGCGACGGGGATGGGGTCTCCCGGAACTCCGCGCGAACGCGCGCCGGGAGACCCCATCCCCGTCGCCTCCCGCAACGCGCAGCGAGCTTCCACGCAACCGCCGTCCCGCACAGCGAAGCGAACGGGTAGCCGCTTAGTTCCGGGTGCAGGATCGGGCAGTCCGGCAGCTCGTCCCCCGCCTGGTGGTGGTCGGTGACGATCGTCTCGATCCCGAGCTCGCGTGCCAGCCGCACCTCCTCGACCGCCGTGATCCCGCAGTCGACCGTGATCATCAGCTTCGTGCCCCGCTTCGCCAGCTTCTCGACGTTCGGCGCGCTGAGCCCGTAGCCGTCGCCGATCCGGTCGGGGATCAGCCAGTCGCACTCGGCCCCGAGCGCGCGCAGGGTCGCGACCATGATCGTCGTCGCGCAGACGCCGTCGACGTCGAAGTCGCCGTGGACGGTGATCCGCTGGCCGGCGTCGATCGCGGCGCCGATCTGGGCGACGATCGCCGCCATCGAGTCGAAGGCGGCGGGCGGGTGCGACTCGTCGGCGGCGAGGAAGGTGCGGGCCAGCTCCGGGGTGCGGTAGCCGCGGCGGACCAGCGTCACCGCCACCGGCTCGCTGAGGCCGAGGCCGTCGGCGACCGCGCGCACGTCGGCGTACTCGTAGGGCTCGGCGGCGAACGCTTTCAGGGTCTCCGGCACACAACCAGGCTAGGAAGCCCGGCGGCGTCAAAAGCGCCGCAAAGATGCCGAAAATGGGGCGGAAAGCCCCCGGAGGGCTACTCGACCTGCGTCTCGCTGCGGACGCCGATCGCCCAGACGACGCCGAGGCCGATCGCGGTGCCGGGAATCGCCGGCAGCGCCGTGGCCAGATCGGTGTCGCCGAGGTCGCGACCGCTGATCGTCCAGACGATCAGGCCGAAGAGGATCGAGCCGATCACCGCGCCGACGAAGGCGCCGACGATGCCCTGCCAGAAGTGGTCGGGCAGGAAGACCGTGAAGTGCCAGAGGGCGATCCCCATCGTGAACCAGACGAGCAGTGCCATCTATCTACCGCTTCCTTCCGTGTTTGCGGCGGGCCTGGCGGCGCGCCTTGCGCTCGGCGTTGCGCTGGCGGCGCTCGGCCGAGGCGGTGTCGGCGTCGGCCGTCGCCGTTGCTCGCCGGGTCGGCGCCGTTGCCGCTCGGCCGGTGCGCTCGGCCGTCGCCACCGCGCCGGCCTGCGGCTGCGCCTCGGCGCTGCGGCGGCCTCGGCGGCGATCTCGGCTTCGCTTTCGTCGTCGCGCGGCGAGCTCGGCCGTCGTCGACGTCGTCGGCGAAGGCCGGCACGCTGCCCTCGGCCTCGGCGATCCGCAGGCGCCGGCGCACGAAGCCCGGCTCACGTTCCTTCCAGGCGGTCAGCACCGGCGAGGCGATGAAGATCGACGAGTAGGTACCGGAGGCGATCCCGACCAGCATCGCGAAGGCGAAGTCCTGCAGGGTCGGGCCGCCGAAGACCAGCAGCGAGCCGACCGCGAGGAGGGTCGAGAAGCTGGTCGCGAGCGAGCGCGTCAGCACCTCGCTCATCGAGCGGTTGACGATCTGGGAGAACGCCGCCCGCGGCATCCGCGGCACGTTCTCGCGTATTCGGTCGAAGACGATGATCGTGTCGTAGATCGAGTAGCCCAAGATGGTGAGGAAGGCGGCGACGGTCCCGCTGCTCACCTCTTTCCCCGTCAGCGAGTAGACGCCGGCGGTGATCAGGATGTCGTGGAAGATCGCGATCAGCACCGGCACCGCGAACTTCGGGTCGAAGCGCAGCGCCACGTAGCCGCAGATCACCAGCAGCGAGAAGATCAGCGCCTTGAGGGCGCTGTTCGCCACCTGGTGGCCGAAGGTCGGGCCGACGCTGGTGCTTTCGAAGCCGTTCTCGACGATCCCGAATTCGGTGCCAAGCGACCTTCTCGGCCTCCCTGACTTCGCCCGGGTCGAAGTTGGTGCGACTGGATCTGGAAGACGTTGTCGCCGAAGTTCGGGTCGGTGACCTGCTGGACCTCCTCGCCGTCGATCCCGACCGAGTCGAGGGCGTCGCGCACGCCTTCCTCGTCGGTCGGCTTGACCAGCGCCGCGGTGATCCGCGTTCCCGACTCGAAGTCGATGCCGAAGTTGAGCTGCTTGGTCGCCAGCGCGAGGGCGCCGACCAGCAGGATCACGCCCGGAGATCGAGAAGAACCAGCGGCTCGCGCCCATGAAGTCGAAGTGCCAGCGGCGGCCCTCGCCGCCGGCGCCGAGCGCCGCCGGCGAGCGCAGCAGGCGGGTGCGGCTCATCGATGCCGAGCAGCGCCTGGGTGAAGACGACCGCGGTCAGCAGCGAGACGATCGTGCCGACCCCGAGGGTGAAGGCGAAGCCCTTGACGCCCGGCGGTCGCCAGCACGAAGAGGATGAAGGCGGTCAGCAGGGTGACGACGTTCGCGTCGATGATCGTGCTGATCCCGCGTTTGTAGCCAGCGCTGATCGCGCTCGACATCGAGCGGCCCGCCCGCACCTCCTCCTTTATTCGCTCGAAGATGACGATGTTGGAGTCGGCGGCGACGCCGATCGTCAGCACCAGGCCCGCGATCCCCGGCAGGGTCAGGGTGATCGGGATCAGGTTGATCAGGGCGAAGAAGATCACCCCGTAGGCGGCCAGCGCGATCGAGGCGATCAGGCCGAGGAAGCGGTAGTAGAGGAGCAGGAAGATGACGACGAGGGCGAGGCCGATGATCCCGGCCTTGATCCCGTCGTGGAGGGCCTGGGTGCCGAGGGTCGCCGAGACCTGGGTCTCGCTGATCAGTTTGAGGTTGATCGGCAGGGCGCCGATCTGCAGCGTCGTCGCCAGTTCCTGCGCCTCGCCGACGTTCTCGGAAGCCGCCGGAGATCTGGGCGCCTTGGCGGCCGTCGATCCCGTCCGGGTTTTCGGCGAAGTTGATGATCGGCCGGGTTTTGACTTCGTTGTCGAGGACGACCGCGAAGTGGCCGGAGAGGGCGGCCGCCTGTTCGGCGTTGACCGGGCCGATCGCCTGCGCCTGGCCGCGCTGGGCGATCTGGCGGGTGACTTCGTGGAAGGCGTCGCGGCCCTGGTCGGTGAATTCGAAGTTGACGTTCGGTTCGATTGCCTGCGCCGTATTCCTGCTTCGGGTCGGTGATGTTCGTGCCGGAGAGCGCCGGGTTGTCGTGCAGCGCGAACCAGCCGGGCTGGGCGGTTTCGTCGACCTTGCCGGATTCGTCCGTCGGGTATTCGGAGACGAGGATGGTGCCGGCCGGGATTTCGACGACGATGCCGTCTTTCGGCAGTTTCTTGCCGGTCGGGCTGACGTAGAGGTCTTTTTTGTTCAGCTCGGGGCCGGCGAGCAGTTCGTGTGGCTCCTCCTTGGCGAAGAGGTAGTAGCGCGGTTTGGCGACCGAGCAGTTCTCGCACTTGGTGTCGGGCTCCTGTTCGGCCGCAAGCTGGGCGGCTTCGTAGGCGGTCGGGTAGGCCCCGGCGAAGATCAGCTGCTGGTTCTCGGCGCTTTTGGCGTTGCGGCCTGCTTCTTTCCAGCGTTTTTCGGATGCTTTCAGGGGGCCCGCGGGCGGCTGCTGGCCCGGGTGGCCGCCGATCGACCCGCTCGGGACCGAGCAGGTTCGGCTCCCAGTCGAAGAAGTAGAGCTGCGCGGTCGTCCCGACCTGTTCGGCGGCCCGATTGGCGTCGGTGATGCCGGGCAGGGAGACGGTGATCTCTTCGTTGCCGAGGCGCGCGACTTCGGGCTCGGAGACGCCGAGCTTGTTGATCCGCTCTTCGATGATCGAGATCGAGTCTTCGATGTCTTCGCCGCTGACTGCGGTCGAGGTTCCGGTCGGCTGGCCCTGGTAGACGAGCTCGAGGCCGCCCTGGAGATCGAGGCCGAGCTTGGTCGCCTTGTTGGCGATGACCAGGGCCGAGGCGATCACGAGCCCGAGCACGAAGAGCAGGACGAAGAAGTAGCGCCGCCGGTTGCCCATCTCTAGCCCTCGGGGGTGAGCACGAGCAGCAGCCCGCCGTCGTCGTCATAGGCGGGGAAGACGTCGGCCACGGCCTGCG
The DNA here is from genome assembly GCA_963829445.1 of uncultured Solirubrobacterales bacterium. Lineage (GTDB taxonomy): Bacteria > Actinomycetota > Thermoleophilia > Solirubrobacterales > 70-9 > VAYN01. Next base: position 83,508 of record CAWHIW010000021.1, read on the forward strand.
CCGGCAGGTCGCCCTCGGCGTTGACCGAGACGCGCTTGCCGAGCGAGCGCACGCCCCACTCGAGCGAGGTCTCGATCGGGTCGGTGACGCCGTCGCCGTTCGTATCGGCACTCTCGTCGCCGTCGCCCTTGTCGATCCAGTCGAGGCCGAGCACCTCGCGCACCGGGCGGCCGATCACGTCCTCATCGGTCAAACCGGTCAGCTCGAAGCTGCCTTTGCCGGCGTCGATCACGCGTTCCTGCTTGTCACAGACGAAGAAGGCTGCATTCGGAGCCGGATAATAATCGTCGAGTAATTCGAATACGAATCCGAAGCCGCATTTCGAGCAGCCCTTCGGGCGCGAGCTGAACCCAGCGGTCCGCTCGCCGCTTGCCTCCCGGTGCCCGCAGTTCGGACAGATGAAAAACGGCATATTCGACAGGCTACAAGCGCGCGGCTAGAAGAGGCTCGCGGCGCCCTCCGGCGCCGGCAGGCCGAGGTGGTCGTAGGCGCGCTGGGTCAGCACCCGCCCGCGCGGAGTCCGCTTCAGCAGGCCCTGTTGGAGCAGGTAGGGCTCGAGCACGTCCTCGATCGTGTCCTGCTCCTCGCCGATCGCGATCGCCAGCGTCGAGAGGCCGACCGGGCCGCCGCCGAACTTGGTCGCGACGGTGTCGAGCAGGGCGCGGTCGCTGCGGTCGAGGCCGCCGGCGTCGACCTCGAGCATCTCCAGCGCCCCGATCGCGACCTCGGCGCCGATCTCGCCGCTGCCCTTGACCTGGGCGAAGTCGCGGACCCGCTTCAGCAGCCGGTTGGCGACGCGGGGCGTGCCGCGCGAGCGCGAGGCGATCGTGTGCGCGCCCTCGGCGTCGATCTCGACCCCGAGGATGCTGGCCGAGCGCTCGATGATCAGGGCCAGGTGCTCGGGGCTGTAGTGCTCGAGCCGGTGCGAGACGCCGAAGCGGTCGCGCAGCGGCGTCGTCAGCAGGCCGGCCCGGGTGGTGGCGCCGATCAGCGTGAACGGCGGCAGCGGCAGCGTCACGGTGCGGGCGCCGGCGCCCTGGCCGAGGACGACCGGCAGCTCGCCGTCCTCCATCGCCGGGTAGAGGGTCTCCTCGACGGCGCGCCCGAGGCGGTGGATCTCGTCGATGAAGAAGACGCTGCCGGGCTCCAGCGAGGTGAGGAAGGAGGCGACGTCGGCCTTGCGCTCCAGCGCCGGCCCGGCGGTCTGCACCATCGGCACCCCCATCTCGGCGGCGACGATGTGGGCCAGCGAGGTCTTGCCGAGCCCGGGCGGGCCGGCGAGGAGGACGTGGTCGAGCGGCTCGCCGCGCCCGCGTGCGGCCTCGATGAAGATCGCCAGCTGGTCGGTCACCTGGGTCTGGTTGACGAAGTCGTCCAGGGTCGGCGGCCGCAGTGAGCGGTCGAGGTCCTCGTCGGGAACGTCGGCGCGGGCGTCGTGGACGCGGACCTCGGCGTCGACCGGGATCGGCTCGGCGTCGACGCCCGGCGTGCGGATGCGGTTGGCGCCGATGTCGGGCGAATCGCTCATGCGCGGCTCGCCGCCGCTTTGCGCAGCGCCGCCGCAACCAGCTCCTGCGGATCGTCGCCCTCGATGTCGTCGAGCAGCTGCTCGGCCTCCAGCGGCGCGTAGCCGAGGTTGACGAGGCCGTCGCGGGCGAGCGAGCGCGGGTCGCCGTCGCCGCTCGCGGCAACCGCCACCTCTTCCTCCAGTGCTCCGGTGACCTTCTCGCGCAGCTCGACGATGATCCGTTCCGCGGTCCGTTTGCCGATGCCCGGAACCGCCTGGAAGCGCTTGGCGTCGCCGGCGGCGATCGCCCGCAGCAGGACTCGGGGACTGCCGCCGGAGAGGGTCGCGATCGCGACTTTCGGGCCGACGCCGCTGACCGAGATCAGCAGGCGGAAGAGGTCGCGCTCCTCCTCGGAGGAGAAGCCGTAGAGCGCCAGCGAGTCCTCGCGGGCGATCAGCTCGGCGTGCAGGAAGGCGTCGCTGCCGCTCGCCGGCACCGCCTTCAGCGTCTCCGCCGAGACCGCCAGCCGGTAGCCGACGCCGCCGGCGTCGATGACGACGTGGTCCGGGCGCCGGACCATCACCTCGCCGCGCACGGCGGCGATCATCCGGCCACCTGTGCCGGGGCGGGAGCGGTCGCGGCGACGGCGCTGCGGTGGCCGGCGCTGCCGCCGTGGCAGATCGCCACCGCGAGGGCATCGGCGGCGTGGTCGGGCGTCGGCGGCTCGGGCAGCCCGAGCAGGGTCCCGACCATGCGCTGGACCTGGTCCTTGCCGGCGCCGCCGGAGCCGCAGACCGCCATCTTGATCGCCTGCGGCGTGTAGGAGAAGCAATCGACGTCGCCCTGGGCGGCGGCCAGCATCGCGACCCCGCTGGCCTGCCCCACGGCCGTCGCCGACTGCACGTTCTTGCCGAAGTAGACGGACTCGATCGCCAGCGCCCGCGGCTCGTGCCAGGCAATCAGCTCCGCCAGCGCCCGGTGAATCCGCTCCAGCCGCCGCGCCATCGGCTCCTCTGCCGTGGTCTCGACCACACCGCCGTCGAGCGCGACCATCCGGTTGCCCTCGACGCGCACGATCCCAAAGCCAAGATTGGCGGCGCCTGGGTCGATTCCCATCACGACTTGCATGGGGAAGGATTCTCGGAAGCGGGTCGGATGCCTTCCTCCGAGGCATTGCGAGGGAGGGGTCTGGGTGTCCTCCATTCGAATTCAGTCGCGTCCGCTGAAGCGGACAGCTCCGCAACATGCTGCCCGCCTATGGCGGGCAATAGACAGATTGCATTTCGCCGCCGTTCGGCGACATTCGAATGGAGGACACCCAGACCCCTCCGACGACACGTCTCGCCGGGAGCGCCCAGAGTTCAGAAGCTCCGCCCGGATCGAGGTAGGTGGCGACCCCTGAGCTTTTCGCAGAGATTCCGCACCCTGGGCCGTCTGCGGAGCGCGTCGCGTTGGAGGGAGGTCGGTGCCCCTCCCCCCACAGTGCTTCAGCCCCCGCCCTCCCTCAGGCCGCCAACTTCTCCAGCACGTCCTCGGGGATGTCGAAGTTCGCGAACACTTCGTCGACATCGTCCTGGTCGTCGAGCGCGTCGAGCAGCTTCAGCAGCTGCTCGGCCTCGTGCCCCTTGACTTCGACCGTGCTTTTCGGCTCGGTCGCCTGGCCGGCCGACTCGACCTCCACCCCGGCCCCCTCGAGCGCCTCCTTGACGGCGCTGAGGTCACTGGGGTCGCAGATGATGCGCAGCTGCTCGCCGTCCTCGCGCACGTCCTCGGCGCCGGCGTCGATCGCGACGATCACGTCGTCCTCGCCGTAGCGACTGCCGTCGACGACGATCGCGCCCTTTTTCTCGAAGATCCAGGCGACCGAGCCGGGCTCGCCAAGGCTGCCGTTATGGCTGGAGAAGGCGAAGCGGATCTCGGCGCTGGCGCGGTTGCGGTTGTCGGTCAGGGCCTCGACCAAGATCGCCACCCCGCCGGGCCCATAGCCCTCGTAGAGGATGCTTTCGATCGCCGCCCCGTCGGCACCGGCGCCGGTGCCGCGGTCGATCGCCCGCTGGATGTTTTCCTTCGGCATCGAGGCTTCGCGGGCTTTCTGGATCGCGGTCGCCAGCGTGGGGTTGTTGTCTGGGTCGCCGCCGCCGTCGCGGGCGGCGACGATGATCGCGCGGGCCAGCTTGCTGAAGAGCTTGCCGCGTTTGGCGTCGGCGGCGCCCTTCTTGTGTTTGATCGAGGACCACTTGGAATGACCGGACATATGCGTGTCATTCTATGAAGTGGAGTGATGGCCGCAAACACCCATACCCACAACCCCGCCCGCGCGCTTGCCGCGGGGCTGGTCTTCGTGGCGATGCTGCTGGCCGCGTTCGCGCTCTGGACGGCGATTCCGCTGAGCTGGATCTACATCGCCTCCAAGCTCTCGCAGACCCAGTTCCCCGCCGGCGGGCCCTATGCCGTCGTCGCGGTCGGGATCGTCGCCTCGGTCCTCGTCGTCGCCTGGCTGATCGGCCGCCTCAACGACCTCTACGTCCGCATCACCGGCACCAACCGGCTGGCCCCGATCCGGCCAACCTGGCTCAAGAGCATGCGCGACACCGGCGGCGTGCAGAGCTCGGTCACCGTCGTCGAGGCGGTGCTGATGGGCTCGGTGATGCTCGCCGGCCTCGCCCTCACCATCTGGTTCTTCCTCCTGGCGGGATCGCCGATTCCAAACCAGTAGCTGTTAGGTGTCGCAACTTTTACGTTACGCCGACAACACGTTACATGTGGCCGGGTAGGCTGCCATCATGGAGGCGATGAGAGACGCGTGGACGGATCCGCGGCTGGATGACCTGAACCACCGGGTCGACCGGGGGTTCGAGGAAAGCAACCGAGAATTCCAGGCCCTGCGCCTGGAGATGCGCACTGAATTCGCGGCCGTGCGATCGGAGATAGGGATGGAATTCGCCGCGGTGCGCCTGGAGATGGCCGCGGCGCAAAGAACGATGCTGCAGGTCATCTTGGGCGGCTTCGGGGTGATGCTCGTCGGCTTTGGCGGAACCATCGCCACGATCCTCACGCAAGCCTGATCGCTCAGACCACGAACCTGCCGTCTTCCTGCATCACCACGCCGTCGACTTCGAGCTTGCCGCCGAGGCGGAGGTCGCAGACGAGGTCGGTGTGGACGGCGGACTCGTTGACGCCGCCGGACTCGGGATAGCTGGTCCCGACCGCCATGTGCACGGTGCCGCCGATCTTCTCGTCGAGCAGGACCTCGCGGGTGCCACGGTCGATGCCGTAGTTGGTGCCGATCCCAAGCTCGCCGAGGCGGCGCGCGCCGGGGTCGGTGTCGAGCAGCTTCAGCAGGTACTCCTCGCCGCGCTCGGCGCTGGCGTCGACGACGACGCCGGCCTCGAAGCGCAGGCGCACGCCGGCGACCTCGCGACCGCCGATCACCGCCGGCAGGTGGAAGCTGACCTCGCCCTCGACCGAGTCCTCGACCGGGCCGGTGAAGAACTCGCCGTCGGGCATGTTGTGGCGGCCGTCGCAGGGGATGAACTTGCGGCCGGCGATACCGAGCTTGATGTCGGTCCCCGGCGCCGTCACCCGCACCTCCTCGTGCCCCTCGATCCACTCCGCCAGACGCTCGGTCTCCTCCGAGGCCTCGCAGCCAGGCGCTGAGCGGGTCGGCCGCGTCGGCCAGGCAGGCGCCGTAGTAGAAGTCTTCGTAGTCGGCCAGGCTCATCTCCGCCTCGGAGGCGTAGGCGCTGGTCGGGTAGAGCGTGTAGCACCAGCGGAAATCGCCCTCGGCGCTGCGCACCATCGCCCGTGCATCAGATCGCCGGTGACGGTCTGGCGCAGGGTCTGGCGCTCCGGCGGCACCCCCGAGAGCTCGCGGGTGTTGGTGCTGGCGCCGATCGCGATCCGCACGTCGGCGTTGTCGACCATCCACTCGGCGAAGGGGGAGATCCATTCCAGCTGGGCGTCGGATGCGTGCTTGAAGTAGGCGGCGATCTGGCCGTCGAGGGCGACGTTGAGGACCGGGTTGGCGCCGGCCTTCAGCACCTCCTCGTAGACCGCCAGTAGCAGCGGCGCCGCGGCACTCTCGCCGTCGATCGAGACGACCTCGCCCTCCTTCACCGCGGTCGAGTAGCCGACCAGGATCTTCGCCAGGCCCTCGGTGCGCGCATCGCTACATGCTCATCGCCTCCTTGGCGCGCTCCCGCGCGGCCGTAGTCATCGCCATGAAGATCGCGTGGAAGCGCGGGTCGTCGGTCAGCTCCGGGTGGAAGGCCGAGGCCAGGACCGTGCCCTCCCGCACCGCCACCGGGTGCCCGTCGTAGGAGGCGAGCACCTCCACCCCGTCCCCGTGCCGCTCGATCCAGGGCGCGCGGATGAAGACCGCGCGCAGCGGCTCGTCGCCGATCCCGGCCACCTCGAGGTCGGCCTCGAAGCTCTGCAGCTGGCGGCCGAAGGCGTTGCGCCTGGCGCTGGCGTCGAGGAAGCCGAGCTGCTCGGATGCGCAGACGATCAAACCCGCGCAGGTGCCGAGGATCGGCCGCCCGGCCTCGTGGTGAGCTCGCAGCGCCGGCTCCAGGCCGGCGGAGGCGATGCCCTTGACGATCGTCGTGCTCTCGCCGCCGGGGATGACGAGGCCGTCGAGCCCCTCCATCTCGGCCGGCGTGCGGACCTCGGCCACATTGGCGGCGCCGAGCTGGCGCAGGGTGCGGGCGTGCGCCTCGAAATCGCCCTGCAGCGCTAGGACGCCGACGCGCAGCTCAGGCTCCGCGGTTCTGCAGCAGGGCGTCGGCGGCGGCGCCAAGCTCGGCGATCTCGAGGCCGGGCATCGCCTCGCCGAGTCCGATCGAGGCGGCGGCGACCCGCTCTGGGTCGTTGAAGTGGGTGGTGGCCTCGACGATCGCGCGCGCCCGGCGGGCCGGGTCGGAGCTCTTGAAGATCCCCGAGCCGACGAAGTTGCCTTCGGCTCCGAGCTGCATCATCAGCGCCGCGTCGGCCGGGGTGGCGATGCCGCCGGCGCAGAAGAGCGGCACCGGCAGCTTGCCGGCGGCGGCGACCTCCTGCACGACTTCCAGCGGCGCCGGGAGCTCTTTGGCCTCGGCCGCCAGCTCCTCCGGGCGCAGCTGCGCAAGGCGGCGGATGCCGGAGGTGATCTCGCGCATGTGACGGACCGCCTCGACCACGTTGCCGGTCCCGGCCTCGCCCTTGGAGCGGATCATCGCCGCCCCCTCGCCGAGCCGTCGCAGCGCCTCGCCGAGGTTGGTGGCGCCGCAGACGAAGGGAACCTCGAAGGCGAGCTTCTCGATGTGGTTGCGCTCGTCGGCCGGGGTCAGGACCTCGGACTCGTCGATGTAGTCGACCTCGAGCGCCTGCAGGACCTGGGCCTCGGCGAAGTGGCCGATCCGGGCCTTGGCCATGACCGGGATCGTCACCGCCTCCTGGATCCCCTTGATCATCGCCGGGTCGGACATGCGGGCGACACCGCCGTCGCGACGGATGTCGGAGGGGACGCGCTCCAGGGCCATCACCGCGCAGGCGCCGGCCTCCTCGGCGACCTTCGCCTCCTCGGGCGTGACCACGTCCATGATCACGCCGCCCTTCAGCATCTCTGCCAGGCCGGTTTTGAGGCGGAAGGTAGCTCGCTCAGCAGTCATGAGCATTCATCTTAAGGGGACGGCGCATCTCGCCCGTGGGCGACTCGATGAGGTAGTCCGAGAACGAACACCTCGCCCGCAGGACTGCCTCATCGAGGCGTACGCCAAGCAGTTCGCTCGAACCCGCTTACTTCAGTTTGTAGGCACGGATGCGGTCTTTGTGGGCCGCTTCGTCACGGGCGTAGAGACCGTGGGCGAGTGCCTGCACCAGAGCCATCAGCGCCGTGTTCGAGCGGGCGAACGAGGGGCTGTTGGAGGAGAAGTAGAGGGTCAGCTCGGCGTGCTCGCCGACCTCCGACATCGTTGCGTCGGAGATCGCCAGGGTGCGGGCGCCGCGGTGCAGCGCCAGCTTCATCGCCCGCAGCAGCAGCGGGTGGGCGCGACCGGCGGAGAGGGTGATGACCAGGGTGTCTTCGCCGATGCGGCCGAGCCGCTGCAGGGACTCGCCGCCGGTGCTGGCGACGATCTCGGCGCGGATGTCGAGCAGGCTGAGGGTGTGGCGCAGGTAGCTGGCGAAGAAAGCCATCTGGTCGACGCCGACGATGACGATGCGCTGGGCGGTGGCAAGCGCCGCGACCGATGCGTCGACCTGCTCGGGCGTCAGTTTGCGTGCCGTTTCCTCGAGGTTCGCGTAGTCGGCGCTGAGCGAGCCCTCGAGCTCGGAGTGGTCGAAGGAGAAGAGGGCGCCGCCGTTGCTGGCGCTGGCGGCGGCGATCGTCGTCCGGTACTCCTCGATCGCGGCCTGCTGCAGCTCCGGGTAGCCCTCGAAGCCGAGCGCCTGGGAGAAGCGCACGACCGTCGAGGACGAGGTGCTCGCCCTCCGGGCCAGCTCCTCGGCGGTGAGGAAGGCTGCCTCGTCGAGGTGATCGACGATGTAGCGGGCTACGTCTTTCTGGGAGCGCGAGAACTCTTCGAAGCGCTCCTGGATGTAGTCGGAAAGACTCTTCAGTTGTGGGGACTTCGTCGCGGTCTTGGTCACGGCGGACGATTTCGCCGAGCCCCACCCTTTCCCTTCTTGCGAACTCACACTCTTGTGCGTATTTCGCAGCCGATCTGGTTGGATTGGTGACAGTCATGACCCTGGAACAGGCGCTGCGCCTCACCAATCGCAACATGATCGCCTTCGACCTGCTCCTCGGCAGCGCCGCGATCGCCGCGCCCGCCGCGACCCTGAAGGTGCTCGGCCACGACGAGCCCTCGCCGGACGCCAAGCACCTCTTCCGCCGCTGCGGGCCGATCTGGCTCACCTTCGCCGCCGCCCACGCCGTCGCCGACCGCCGCGGCAGCGCCGCCGACTGGCAGTCGCTGGCCTGGCTGCGCGGCACCGAGATCGCCACCGATGCGCTCTGGGCCGGCTCGCCCGCGGTCAGCCGGCCGGGCGCGAAGCTGGGACTGCGGCTGGCCGGGGTCGCCAACGTCGCGATGGCCGCCGGCTTCGCCTGGATGTCGAGGCGATGACGTGGGTCAGTTCGACGGCCAGCCGAGCATCCGCTGGAGCCTGCGCGGGCTGAACGAAGAGGGCGACGAGGCCTGGCTGATCCGCGGCATCGCCCGCAAGCTCTACCACTGCCCCGGCTGCCACGGAGACATCGAGGTCGGCGCCGAGCACACCGTCGTTCAGTACGTGCGCCGGCTGGGTGGGACAGACCATCACCACTGGCACCGGCGCTGCGCCGAAGAGCTGCTGATCCCCGAGCTCGGCAGCCTCAAGCGCGTTCCCGCCTCGGAGTCGAGCCAGTCCAAGCTCCAGCACCGCGGCAAGCGCCCCGCGGGCCGCAGGCGCCGCTAGCGTGAGGTTCCTCCGCGGGCTCGGCTCCTTTTACGGGCGCATCGGCAAGACGTACTTCTCGAAGGCGGGCTCGCTGCTGCTGCTGGCGGCGATCGTCTTCGTCCCGGTCGGCTTCCTCGACGCCTTCACGACCGGGATCGACATCGAAACGCTCGACCCCGGCAGTCTGGTCAAGCTCGCCGCCACGATCGGCGCCGTCGCCGCGATCACGATGACCGGCCTGCTCGGCGAGGTCTTCTACAGCGGCGCCGTCGCCGTCTCCCTCACCCACCCCGAGCACGAGAAGCCACCCTCGATCGGCGAAGTCGCCCGCCGTCTCGACTACCGCCGGCTGATCCTCGTCGACATCGCCTACGTCGCCCTCGTGATCGTCGGCCTGGTCGCCTTCTTCGTCCCCGGCATCCTCGTCTTCGTCTGGTTCGGTCTGGCCGGGCCGGTGGTCGAGCTGGAGGGACGGCCGGTGCTCGCGGCCCTGCGCCGCAGCGCCTCTCTGGTCCGCCACAACTTCTGGCTCGTCTTCTTCGTCCTCGCCCCGGTCGAGCTCCTCGGCGACGCCTTCGGCGAGCTGATCGGCCACGCGGTGCACGGCGCCCTCGGCGACTCCTTCCTCGCCACCTGGCTGGCGGAGTCGGCTTCGAACATCGCCTTCACCCCCGTCTTCGCGATCGCCGTCGTGCTGCTGACGATCGAGCTGATCGCGGCCAAGGACGCAAGCGAGGCGGCGGCGGTCACCTCCGCCTGAGGCGGCCTTCGAGGTTGGCGCGGACCGCCGGCCACTCGGAGTCGATGACGCTGAAGTAGGCGGAATCGCGCTGGCCGACGTCGGGGACGATCATGTGCTTGCGGTGGACCCCCTCGAACTGAGCCGGGAGTGCCGCCATCGCCGCTCGGGAGCGCTCGTTGCGGGCGTCGGTCTTGAGTTCGACCCGGACGCACCCGAGCTCTTCGAAGGCGTGGCCGAGCAGCAGCAGTTTCTGCTCGACGTTGATGCCGCTGCGCCAGGCGGCGGGGTTGAGCCAGGTCCAGCCGATCTCCAGCGCCCGGTCGGCGGGGCGCAGCGCCATGTAGCGGGTGCTGCCGACGAGGGCACCGCGGCGGCGGTCGCGGGTCGCGAAGACACCCTCGCGTCCCTCACGATGGGCGCTCAGCGCGAGATCCAGCCAGCGATCGAAGTACTCGCGACTGCCGCCGATGTGGGCCAGCCAGCGCCAGATCTCCGGCGCCTGGGCCGCCGCCCAGAGTTCGTCCGCGTGGGCCCGCTGCAGCGGCTCGAGCGCCACCAGCTCCCCCGTCAGCGGGACCGCCAGGCGCCCGTCCCAGCCGGGGCCGGCGGTCACTGGCTGCAGACCTGGAAGCCGACGGCTTCGGCCAGCCGCTGCCTTTCCGGGTCGGTCTGGTTGCGGGTTTCCCGCGCCGCCAGATAGGCGGCTTCGTCCCCGGACTCCGCTGCTTCTAGGGCGTCCTGGTCCCAGCCCTTCACTTCTTCCTGGGACCTGACGTAGCGCTCATAGGCCTGGCGCGACTGCGCTGGCGGCACCAGCTGACTGAACCGCTCGACCGCCCTGGTCGAGATCCCGACCAGCAGTTCCGAGTAGCCGACGCTCGGTTCCGACTCGCCGCTGGGGAATTCGCCGCGGTAGCCGAGGAACTTCTCGCGGCTGTCGGTGCAGATCGCGTCGCCCGCGGCGATCAGCTCGGACCTGCTCAGGGTCTTGGACTTCGGCTTCGGCGTCTGCGTCTGGGTCTGCCGCGACGCCCCTTCTCCCTGCGTGTCCTTGGCGACGGCTCCACCGCCGTCCTCCCCGTCAGAGCCCGTCAAGGCGATCGCGGCGGCGATGACGATCGCCGCCAGCACCAGCAGGCCGCCGGCCCAGACCAGCGGGCTGCGGCGGGACGAAGAAGCGGCGCCCGGCTCCCCGGAGCCGATCTTGCGGGCCGGTGGCGAGGTCGCCGCCGGCTTCGGCCCCGTCGGCGCCGGTTCGGGCCGCATCGTCGCCGCCGTGCGAGTCGCGGCGGCGCCGGTCGCCACCGTGTGCTCGGGCACCGTCACCGGGGCGCCCCTGAGCGCCGCGGCCGCGGCCCGGCCGAGGTCGCCGGCGGAGGGATAGCGATCGTCGGGATGCTTCGACATCGCCCGGGCGACGACATCGTCGAGCGCCATCGAGACCTGCGGCGCGTACAGCGACGGAGCCGGCGGCGGGTCGTTGAGATGGGCGTAGAGGCGGGCGGCCTCGCCCTCCCGGGGAAAGGGCACCTCCCCGGTCAGCAGCTTGAAGAGCAGGCAGCCGAGCGCGTAGACGTCGACCCGGGCGTCGACCGCGGCGCCGGAGATCTGCTCCGGGGCGACGTAGTCGAGGGTGCCGACGAAGCGCCCGGTCTGGGTCAGGCCGGACTGGGTGGCGACGTTGCGGGCGACGCCGAAGTCGGTGATGTAGGCGTGGTCGGCCCTCACCGCCGCTGAGCAGGACGTTGGCCGGCTTGACGTCCCGGTGGACCAGGCCGGCGGCATGGATCGCATCGAGGCCGTTGCCGATCTGAGCGATCAGCTCCACCGCCTGTGTGGGCGCCAGCCGGCCCGTGCGCGCGAGGCGCTGGCTGAGGTCCGAGCCGGCGACGTAGCGCATCGCGATGAAGGGGACGCCGGCCTCCTCGCCGGCGGCGTAGATCGGGACCACGTTGGGATGCTCGATCGAGGCGGCGATCCGCGACTCCTCGGCGAAGCGCTTGGCGAAGACGTCCTCGGCGGCCGCCTCGGGGGCGATCAGCTTCAGGGCGACGCGGCGATCGAGGCCGGGCTCGACCGCCAGGTAGAGGATGCCCATCCCCCCGCGGCCGAGGCGGCGCTCGATCCGGTAGCCGGCGAACTCGTCGCCGTCGGAGAGCTCCGCCGGGCCCTGAGGCTCAATCATCGCTCAACCCTAGCCGCAGAATCCGGCGCCTAGACTGGACGGTGCGATGCGTCCACGCCTGCTCATCCCCGCCCTGCTCGCCGTCGTCAGCCTGCTCGGCGCCGGCCTGGCCCGGGCCGAGTTCGCGCAGGACGGGAACGTGCGGATCTCCTTCAACAGCGACTTCAGCCCGCACGCGCTGCCGCGCGAGCGCCTGGCGCCGGTGACGATCGACGTGCAGGGCGCGATCGGCACCACCGACGGCACCCACCCGCCGGCGGTGCGGCGAATCGAAATCGCGATCAACCGCCACGGCAAGCTCACGACCCAGGGACTGCCCGCCTGCAGCGGCCCGATGCTGCAGTCGACCAGCACCGAAACCGCGCTCAGCCGATGCCGCCCGGCGCTGGTCGGGCGCGGGCAGATTCGCCGCCAACGTCGAGTTCCCCAACGCCGAACCGGTCCTCGCCACCGGCGCCATGCTCGCCTTCTTCGGCCACAGCAACGGCAAGAAGGCGATCCTGCTCCACCTCTACGCGACCACCCCGGTGCGCGCGACCTTCGTCCTGCCGCTGACGATCTCGAACAAGGGCAGCGAGCTCTTCGGAACCGTTCTCTCGGCCAAGATCCCGACCCTGGCGGGAGGCCTCGGATCGGTCACCAAGATCGACCTGACGATCGGGCGCAACTACACCTACCGGGGACAGCGCCGCAGCTTCATCAGCGCCAGCTGCCCGGCCCCCGCCGGGTTCCCGGGCGCGGTCTTCTCGCTCGCCCGCGGCAGCTTCTACTTCGCCGGCGGCAAGAAGATCCAGGCCACGCTGGCCCGCGACTGCCGCGTCCGCTAGCGCTTCAGAGGCCGAGTCCGCCGACGCCGCGCTCGTCCCAGCCGAGGTGATGGGCCAGCTCGTGGCGGAGGGTGCGCTCGACCTGCCGCGCCAGCAGCTCGCGGTCGTGGCCGAAATCGCGTTCCAGGGTGTCCTGGTAGATGACGATCCGGTCCTCGTAGCCGTCGCGGGCGACGCCGTCGCCGTAGTACATGCCGTAGGCGTGGTGCTCGGTGCCGAGATCGGAGACGACCACCGCCACCTCCTCCAACAGCTCCTGGAACTGCGCCGGCAGGGCGTCGATCGCGTCCGCGACCAGGCCTTCGAACTCCCCCATTTGACTGCTCTCGGCCACCGGGCCCAACGGTAGAGTCATCCGTTCTGAGAATCCACCCCGGGAGAGTTAGATGAGAGACGTACAGTCAGGCAGTTCCAGGTTGCGCGCCCTGAGCACGATGTTCGCCCTCCTGGCGATCGTCGCCGGTGGCGCCGTCTGGTCCGGTTGCGGCAGCAGCGACGACAGCACCACGGACAGCAGCACCGCACCCGCCGCGCAGGAAGTCGAAGAGGGCGTGAAGAAGGCCGAAGAAGGCGTCAAGGAAGGCACCGAGCAGGCGGAAAAGGGGCTCGAAGAAGCGAAGAAGCAGCTCGAAGACAGCAAGGGCAGCGCCAAGAAGGGGATCGAAGAAGGCACGGAGCAGGCCGAAAAGGGCATCGAAGAAGGCAAGGCCCAGGCGGAAAAGGGCATTGAAGAAGCGAAGAAGCGGGCTGAAAAGTACCTGCCGTAGTTCCTAGTTCGAGGCGATGAAGCGCCGGATCGCGCCCACTCCGGGCGAGCGGAAGGGGAAGTAGAGGCTCGAGGAGTGGCCGCGGTCCGGCACCACGTAGAGGCGGGACCGTGGGAAGCGGCGCTGCACCTGCCGGGCCTCCGCCACCGAGGTGACGTCGTCGACCTCGCCGGCCAGGATCAGGGTCGGGAAGGTCGCCGGGGCGCGCCAGCCGGCGGGCACCGGCGGTTCGAGACCGCCCGCAGGTGGCGCCGGCCAGGTCAGGCAGCTGGTCAGGTGAGCCACCGGCGAGAGCAGGTACTCGCGGCGGCCGAAGGGGGCGAAGTAGTCCTCCGGTAGGCGGGTGACCGCGGCGGAGAGCTGGCGGATGCGCTCGTCGATCCCGGCGTACGGATCCCACAGCAGCCGGTAGTCGTTGCAGGTGACGGCGGTTTCGAGGCCGTATGAGAATTCGGAGAGCCGGCCGTGGCCGGCCGGGCCGGGCGCGATCAGCCGCTCCAGCCGCTGCGGCGCCCCGCCGAGGAAGCGGCGGTCGGCTTCGTCGAGGCTGAGGTAGGAGCGCGGCGCCAGCGTCCCCGCCCCCAGGAGGAAGCCGAGCAGATCGTCGGTGGAGCGGTCGGCGGCGTGGAAGCGGTGGACGACGCGGGCGAGGCGGGCAACCGGGTCGCCGTTGCAGCTCGACGACCGCCGGCAGGAGACGCGCAGACCGTTGAGGCCGGCCGGCAGCAGCGTCCGGTAGTAGGGGTCGTCGCCGGGATAGGCGGAGTCGAGGACAAGCCCGCGCAGGGAGCCGGGGTAGCGCACCGCGTAGGCCTGGCCGAACAGGGTCCCGTAGGAGTCGCCGTAGAAGAAGACCCTGCCGAGGCCGAGCGCCTCGCGCACGGCCTCGAGGTCGTGCACCGCTTCGGCCGTGGTGTAGCCGGCGTAGCGCGGGCCGAGCTGGTCGGCGCACTCGCCGACCGCAATCGCTTCCGGGGTCAACCCACTCTGCAGCGGCGCGCAGTCGACGACGTCGGAGCGGCCGCTGCCGCGCTCGTCGAAGAGGACGAGGTCGTGGCGGCGCAGCAGCGGCGCCAGCACCGCGACCAGCGAGCGCGCGAAGGGCGCGTCGGTGGAGGCGTAGCCGGGACCGCCGTCCATCGCCACGATCGTGCCCAGGGAGGGTCGATCGTGGTCTGCGCGCGCCCGCACCGCGAAGGCGACCCTGGTCGTGCCGAGGCCGGGGTCGGCGCGGCGGATCGGGGTGACGACGTGGCCGCAGCGGAAAGGCCGCGACAGGCCGAGGTCGCAGCGCTGCAGCCGTGGCCGGGCGCCCGCCGACGCCGGCAGCAGCAGGGCCGCGAAGAGGATCGGCAGCGCGACGCGCAGGAACGCCTTCATCGGTGGCCAACCTAGCCTCCGTGACCGATCAACGGCAACCTCTCTCCCGCCGGCTGCTCCGGATCGGCGCCTGGGTCGGCGGCGTAGCCCTCTTCGTCTTCCTCCTCGACCTGCTCGGGGTCCCGGCCGGGGACTGGATCCGCGACCTCTTCCGCAAGGTCGGCGACGTCCCCGCCTGGGCGATCGTCGCCGGCGTCACCCTGGAGACGGCACAGACGTCGCTGGCGGCGCTGGCCTGGTTCGGGATCCTCCGCGCCGCCCTCCCCCGCGCCCGCTTCCCCTACCGGCTGGTGCTCGCCTGCTATGCGGTGGCGGTCGCTCTCAACGGCTTCCTGCCGGCCAACCTCGGCACCTGGGTGATGCTGCTGATGTTCACGACGCTGCTCGCCGGCGCCACCTTCGCGATGGTCTTCTCCGGGCTCATCGTCGAGAAGATCCCCTTCACCGTCTTCAACGTCGCCCTCTACCTCTATCTCTTCCTCTCGGTCAGCGGCTCCCTCTCGATCAAGCTCGGCTTCCTCGCCGACCACACCGCGCTCGTCGTCCTGATCCTGGTCGGGGCGGTCGTCCTGCTCGTGCTGCTGGGGCGGATCTTCTGGGAGCGGCTGGAGAAGCTGCGGGTGCAGCTGGTCAGCGGCGGCGCGATCCTGCGCAGCCCGCGGCACACCGTCACCGACCTCTTCCTGCCGGTGCTCGGCAGCTTCGCCGCCCGGCTCGGGATCGTCGCCGTCTTCCTCGGCGCCTACGGGATCCCGGTCAGCTTCCACAACGTCGCCACCGTCACCGCCTCCAACTCGATCTCCAACAGCGTCTCCGCCACCCCCGGCGGCGTCGGCGTCACCCAGGCGATGAACTCGGCGGCGCTCGCGGGCTCGGTCGACGCCGCGACCGCGACCGCCTACTCGATCGGCCAGCAGCTGATCGTCTCCGCCTGGGACGTCGTCTTCGCGGTGATCCTCGTCTGCTGGGTCTTCGGCTGGTCCGGCGGCAAAGCCCTGGTCGAGTCCTCCTACGCCGACGCCAAGGTCAGGAGCCGCGAGCTGAAAGCGAAACGCAAAAAGGGGGCGAGCGCGAGCGGCCGGGCCTAGCCCTTGTGACTCTCGACGAAGATCTCGAACTGCTTGTGGGTCGGCTCGCGGACCTTGCCGTTGCCGTGGAAGACCCGCACCACCTCCATCCCGACCGAGCCCATGATCTCCTTCAGCTCGTCGACCGTGTAAAGGCGCTGGCGGAATTCGATCGGCTTCAGCTCGTCGAGGACCTCGCCGAAGCGGATCGGGATCATCGCCCCTTCCATGTAGCGATCGCTCTTGTTCCAGCGGTGCTCGACCAGTTCGATCATCGAGGAGCCGGAGATCCACGATTTCTGCGGCAGGTGCTCGCGCGCGTAGAGGACGTTGGGCAGCTGCATCAGGTGGCGGCCGCCCGGCTTCAGCGCCCGCGAGATCACCTCGAAGGTGCGGCGGTTCTCGGCTTCGGTCTCGAGGTAGCCGATGGCGCCGTCGTTGAGGCTGAGGACGAGGTCGAACTCGGCCTCGAACTCGAGGTCGCGCAGGTCGGCCTCGACGAACTCGAGGTCTAGGCCCTCCTTCTCGGCGTCGCGCCTGGCGATCTCCAGCAGCTCCGGGGAGATGTCGGCCCCGACCGCGTCGAAGCCCTGCCGCACCAGCTCCAGCGAGTGCCGTCCCGAGCCGCAGGCGAGGTCGAGCACGCGCTCGCCCCCGGCCGGCTTCAGCATCCGCATCGCCCGCTCCACTTCCGCCTCGGTGCGGTCGGTCCAGGCCATGTCGGCCGTGTCGGCGAAGGCCGAGACGTACCAGTCCTCCGCGATCTCCTTCGAAAGCACGCTCATCGTCGCCCCCTCGGACGTCTCGACGCTTTAAAGGTCATCAATCACTCAACTTCCCCATAGTGGCGAAGACGATAGCCGAGGTTGCTCCTCCTGTCCACGTGGGAGCGCAGGCGCCCTGGCGCCCTACCCGGACGCCAGTTCAGGCGGGGACCTGGTCGAGCGGATGCAGCTGGCCCCGCGCCAGGGCCTCGGTGCGCAGATGGGCGATCGCCAGGTACTCAGGCGAGCCGATCATGTCGAGGAAGGCCTGTCTGGTCGGGTACTCGACCAGGAGCACCAGGTCCCAGGAGTCGTCGCCGAGCAGCACCGAGGCGGGATTCCCGATGAAGACGACACGGCCGCCGGCACGCTCGAGCAGCGGCGCCACCGCCTCGCCATATTCCTCGTAGCGTCCCCTCCCACCCTCCGCCTTGAAGGCGAGCAGGTTCAGCATCACCACGGGCGCGTCCTCCTCCGCCCGGGCGGCGAAGCCGGTGAAGCCCTCCTGGTTCAGTCGCTCTGGGGGTGAATCGCTCATCGGCTTCCCTTCTCAGGCGGGCGCGCCCGCCAGCTCGCGGTCGATCTCCAGCAGGTACGGCGCAACCTGGCCCTCGTAGTCGGCCTTGCGCGCGGCCGGCAGGTCCTTCCAGCCGGTGACGGCGCCGCGGCAGACATCGGCGCCGCAGAGGCAGCCGCCGGGGAAGTGCTCGATCGCGTAGTTGCGCATCGCGTAGTCGAAGGTGATCTCCTCGCCGTCGGCGATCGTGCGGCGGGCGACGAAGTCGCAGGCGCCGGTCGCGTTCAGCTCGACGCCGCAGTTGGGGCTGCAGGAGTGGTTGACCTTGGGGCCGAGGCCGCCGTGGCGGGCCCACTTGGTGCGACTGACCTGAGTCGCGTGTGAGTCGTTCTCGGCGACCTCGCCCTCGAGCACGCCGATCATCACCGTCTCGCCGACCTCGAAGCCACGGGTGGCGCGGACGCCACCGCCCTTGCCGCCTGCGGGAGTGCACAGCTCATATCCGACCGGGTCCAAAAGGACCGCCTCTCAGTTGTTTGGGCGCGGAAAGCCGCGCCCGACGACCTTAGGCGCTGACGACTTCCCACGCCTAGACCCTCCTAGCGCTCCGCCGGCGTCTCGCCCGCGAGGACGGGATCGGCGGTCGGGTCGAGGCTGGGGACGGCGGCGGCGACACCGCCGGGCAGCAACGGGCCGAAGCCCTTGCGGGTCATCTCGCCCCAGTGCTGCTTGCGGCGGATCAGCGTGTACCAGGAGCGCATCCGGACCAGCGCCAGCATCTGCCGGTAGCCGAAGTTCTCGACGATCGTGGTCAGGGTGAGGCGGGTGAGGTCGCTCCAACCCGGGTAGCGGCGGAAGGCGCGCTCCTCCATCAGGATCACCAGGAAGCTGAGCACGAGGCTGTAGGTGAGCGAGACCGCGAAGAAGACGAGGGCGAAGGGCAGGGAGACGATCCCGAGGATCAGTGAGAGCACGAAGAGCGCGTAGCCGCAGCACTCGATCGTCGGTCCCAGCAGCTCGAAGAGGATGAAGTAGGGCATCGCCAGGCAGCCGATGCGGCCGTAGCGGGGGCGGAACAGCATCTCCTTGTGGCGGGCGATCATCTCGATCAGGCCGCGCTGCCAGCGGTCGCGCTGGCGGACCAGGGTGCGCAGGTCCTCCGGGCACTCGGTCCAGCAGATCGGGTCGGGGAAGAAGGTGATGCGGCAGGGCTTGCCCCGGTCGCGCTGGTGGCGGTGCAGGCGCAGCACCAGCTCGGCGTCCTCGCCGACCGTGGTCGGGTCGTAGCCGCCGACCTCGACGCAGACGTCGCGCCGGAAGAGCCCGAAGGCGCCGGAGATGATCAGCAGCATGCCGCTCTTGGACCAGCCGATGCGGCCGCCGAGGAAGGCCCGCAGGTACTCGATGATCTGCAGGTTGGCGAGCAGGTTGCGCGGGGTGCGGACCTTGAGCAGGCGCCCGTCTTCGAGCTGGGAGCCGTTGACGATGCGGACGATGCCACCGACCGCGACCGTCTCCGGCGCCGCCTGGAACTCCCAGACCAGGCGCGGCAGGGCGCCGGCGTCGAGCATCGTGTCGGCGTCGATCGCGCAGAAGAGTGGGTAGACCGCGTGGTTGATGCCGGCGTTGAGGGCGTCGGCCTTGCCGCCGTTGTCCTTGTCGATGACGACGACGCGGGGCTCGAGCGGGCTCGTGTAGACGCCGCGGACCAGCTGCGTGGAGATGTTGGAGCGCGGCACCCGGCCGACCTTGACCAGGCCGAAGGCCTCGGTCAGCTCCGCCATCGTGCGGTCGGTCGAGCCGTCGTTGACGACGACGATCTCGTACTCGACGAACTGCGAGGTCAGCAGCGAGCGCAGCGAGGCGACGATCGAGCGCTCCTCGTTGAAGGCCGGGACGAGGATCGAGACCGGCATGCTCATCTCCGACTCGGCGACCGCCTGGTAGTCGCGCATCGGGCGGCGCTTGACGTAGTCCTCGATCGCCCGCCAGCCGACCACGGCGAGCAGCGTGTAGGTCAGCTGCAGGACGATGAAGTAGGCGAGGGTGAAGACGTTGAAGCCGAGCAGGGTGTGTTCGAGCAGGCCGGTCATGCGATCGCGTGCTCCTCGATCACCCGGTGCAGCGCCAGCTGCTCGGCGGCGCGGTCGGCGGCGTAGGGGTCGTGGTGCTCGAGCGTGCGCCGCAGCGCCTCGATCCCGGGCTCGCCGAGCTCGCGCAGGGCGCGGGCGGCGTTCGCGCGCACCCACCAGGCGCGGTCGGAGAGGCAGTGCTCGAGCGGCTCCAGGGCGTCGCCGGCGCCCAGGGCCCCGAGCGACTTCGCCGCCTGGGCGCGGACCGGCCAGGCCTCCGAGGCGAGGGCCTCGATCAGCGCCGGCAGGCAGGCGGGCTCGCCGACCCGCCCCAGGGCGCGGGCGGCGGAGATCCGCACCTCGACCGAGTCGCTGTGCAGGAGGGCGGCGAGCGCCGGCGCGCCGCGGGGGTCGTGGGCGAGGCCGAGGGCACGGGCGAGGCTGGCGCCGAGCTCGACCTCGCGGCCGCTCGGGGCGATGCCGGCGAGTGTGTCGGGGACGGCCGAGGGCCCCTGCTCGAGCGTGAGCAGGATCGTCTCCACCGCCCACGGCGCCCCGAGCCGCTCGATGATCCGCTCCGGTGGCAGCAGGCGGGCGACCAGGGCCCAGATCAGGATCTCGGCGGCGCGCGGGGTGGCGGCGCGGGCGAGGCCGGAGCAGGCGACGAGGCGGACGTCGGGGTCCTCGTCGCCCAGCAGCGGCACGATCTGCTCGACGACGGAGGGCAGGCCGGGCCGGGTCAGCAGCAGCGCGGCGCGGGCGCGGGTGGCCGGACGGCGGGAGGCGAGGGTCGCGGTCAGTCGAGAGATCAGCGTCGACGCTTCCATCGCCTCGCCGATCGCCGCGATCCGCGCTGGGGGAAGCGTCGGGTAGACGGCGTCGATCGAGACCGCGAGGTCGACCTGGGCGAGGTCGCCGCCCACCTCGTCGCAGATCGCGGCGATCGCGGCTGCGTCGCCATCGCGCAGCACCTCCTCGTAGCGGACACGGGCGTCGCTCGAGCGGACCTCGCGGCGATCGCGGCGGAGCTTTCGTGCGACGGCGAGACCGACGAGCGCCAACCACAGCGACAGGCTCGATCCCACCAGCACGATGAGACCAGTAAGGGAAGTCATCGTCAGGAGCGCTATCGACGGTGCCGGGGGTGGACTAAAGGGTGCACGGCGTCCACCGTGCTCAAGTCCGGGACCACCGCGACCGATTAGGACGCAGGTCGTTCCACCCATCTACGCAAGGAATCCCTTCATGCCGCGTCTCGCCCGCCGTCTCCTCGCCCCGCTGATCCTCGCCGCCGCCTTCGCCGCGGTCGGCGTCCTCCCCGCCGCGGCCTCGGCCGCCGCGCCGAGCACGTCATCTGCCAGCGCGGCAGTGGTGCGCGCCGACGCTCCGGCGAGCGCCCGCCATGCCGGCGGCCACGTCCGCCGTGCCTGGCCGGCGAAGAAGGCGCACCGGCCGAAGACCGCGATCGGTCGCTGGCTGGCGCGTCAGGTCGGGCCGATGACCCCGGTCGCCTGCGCCAAGCGCGGCGCCAAGGGACGCGCTCACTGCGCCGCCCGCAAGGGCAAGGCGCATTCCTCGGCTTCGGCCTCCGCCTCGATCGCCCGCGGCGCCGGCTCCAAGTCGGCCAGTCGCACCGAGAACGTCTCGCTGCGCCTCTCCACCGGCAACCGGATCCAGCAACTGCAGCTGATCCGCTCCTTCGACATCCCGATGGACGATCCGTCTTACGAACGCCTGCTGAACTGGTCCTGGACCTATGACTCCGCGGTCGCGGCGACCGCCTTCTCCTCCGTCGGCCTACAGGAACAGTCAGGTCGCCTGCTCGACCAGCTGGCGGCGCTGCAGCAGAAGGACGGCTCGATCGAATACGCCTTCGACGTCCAGACCGGCGCCAGCAGCGGCAGCATCCGCGCCGGCTCGATCGCCTTCGCGGCGATCGCCTTCTCCGACTACGACAGCACCTTCGAAAGCAACCTCTACCTCGACAACGCCCGCCGCGCCGCCAACTACCTGCTCTCGCTGACCAACGCCGATGGCCTGGTCCGCGGCGGCCCGGACGTCCAGTGGGTCTCGACCCAGCACAACATCCTCACCCTGATCGCGCTGATGACCCTCTCCAGTCAGCTCGAACAGCAGGGCGACGAAAGCGCCTCCTACTACCGCGAGGCAGCCGAGGTGATCGCCAAGGGGATCGACTCGCAGCTGATCGTCCGCGACGAAGGCCTCGCCCACTTCCGCCAGGGAGTGAACGACAACGTGATCCCGCTCGACACCCAGGCGCTGGGAATCATCTACGCGATGTTCCGCAATGACGGTGACCTCGCCAAGCAGGTCTACGAGTACACCCAGCAGAACTTCCCGCTGGAAAACCGCTCGATCACCCTCTCCTCGAAGCCGAAGAGCTACAACATGACCTACCAGGCCAAGGGCCCCTTCCGCGGCTACCGCCCCTACATCGGCAAGGGCGCCCCCGATGTCCTTTGGTTCGAGGGCACCGCCGAGATGCGCTTCGTCTCCATCTTCCTCGGCCAGCCGACCGAAGAACTCGACCAGAGCATGAACTCCTGGTGGGACGTGACCCGCAAGCAGAACCTGGCTCCACTCGGCGCCGACCGCACCATCACCAACAACCCGTACAACGAATACCACGTGTGGCCGACCGCGGCCGCCGGTGCCTGGACCGTCCTCAGCGGCGCAGCAAAGGACACCGCTTGGGCCGACCCGAGCCTGGCGCAGCAGCAGGTGTTGCAGCTGCTGCGGTAGGTCTGCCCAAACCGTGGACCCGGGGGAGGCAATGTCTGCCTCCCCCTTTCGTTGCGACACCTCACTACCCTTGGGCAATGCCAAGCCTCAACGACCTGGGCGCCCTGCCCGGCGCCGATCTCGTCAAACGCGGCTCCCAAGATCTGGAAGCCGGACATGAATCCACCGAGGCGCTCCTGGTCTCGATCGGTGCCCCTCGGCTTCGCTCCATAGGGATCGAGCTAGCGACGCCGATCCCATCCCCCGAGCACAAGCTCTACGGGCTCCTTGCCGAAGAAATGGGCGACGCGGCCCACTCCGCCTATAACGCCCTGATCCGCCGACTCGTCAGCTTCGAGCGAGCGGCCGCATGCGCGAACTAGCCAACTCCACCCGCATCGAGCAGTTCATGCACGAGCTGGGCCGCGCTATCCAGGTCGAGGGCCGTGTCTATCTCACCGGCGGAGCAACCGCGGTCCTCTACGGATGGCGAGATACGACCATAGATGTCGACATCAAGCTCATTCCCGACCGCGACGAGATCCTGCGCGAGATCCCCCGGCTCAAGGAGAAGCTGAACCTCAACGTCGAGCTGGCGGCGCCGTCCGACTTCATTCCCCTCCCATCAGGATGGGAGGATCGAAGCCCCTTGATACGCAGAGAGGGGAAGCTCTCGTTCCATCATTTCGATCCCGTCGCCCAAGCTCTCTCGAAGGCTGAGCGTGGACATGACCAGGACATTCGCGACGTCGAAGAGATGATCGCCGCGGGCCTGGTCAATCCAGCAGAGGTGCTGATTCAGTTCGAAGCGATCGAGCCCGAGCTCTTCCGCTTTCCCGCGATCGACCCAGCCTCATTTCGCGTCGCCGTCGAGAACCTGTTCGGGCGATAAAACCCACCCAAGGGTTTGAGGCAGTGGGGCGAAAAGGACTCGAGCCTTCGACCGACGGATTATGAGTCGCGCCGGAAGCCATCTATAGAGCTGAATCTGGCCTGGTAGAGCGAATCACGTCCAGGGAGTTCGGCTGAGTTCGGTGGAGTCGGGGACCAATTTCGGGACCAGGTTTTCGGCATCAAAAAATTGCGATATCCCGCGCTGTCGCTTTCACGCGAGAGCAGTAACCGCGCCGGAGCTTCCCTCCACGAACCTTCGCGGACGCACGCTGGGGCGGCTCGGATTCCTGTGTCAGAATCAGCACGTGGCGGATAAATCGGTCGCGGACCAACTCCGCACGCTCGGTGTGAAGGGTGTTCTCGTGCAGATGGCCGAGCGTGGCCAGCTCCTCGCCCTCAAGTGCGAGATGCCGCAGTGCTACCACCGCAAGGGGCGCGGCGCGTTCGATCCGGTCACGACGCCGCGCACCAAGTGGGCGCCCTCGCCCGACCACTACCCGATCCTCAAGTCTGCCGGCGGGCACCTCGTCCCCGAGAACGTTCGGCTGTCTCACGTCTGGTGCAACAACCGGGACTATGGATGGCGGAAGCAGATCGGGACGCTGCTCGCGAAAGGCAAGTCCCTCGAGGAGATCGCCGAGACCCTGAACCGCAAGGATGTCTCCCCGGCTCACGGCACGAACCGCTGGACGGCCGCCATGGTGCGCAAGGCCTACGTGTCCTAGTCCGGGTTCGGGGCTGGGTGCCGCTTTGCGCGAAAAGGCGACGCCGACTGACGGTTAGTTCTATGGGGCGGGAAGGACTCGAACCTTCGACCGACGGATTATGAGTCCGCTGCTCTAACCAACTGAGCTACCGCCCCTCGAGGCCGAGCCTAGCGGGATGAAAGGGCCTGGGAAAGGGCGGCGCTGAGGGCCGCTGGGTCTTCGACCTGGGGGTAGTGGGCGAGGTCGGGGAGCTCGAGGACGGGGGCCGCCGGACGCAGGTCGCGGAGGCCGTCGAGGACGTGGGTGGTCGCCACCGGGTCCCGCATTCCCCAGACGAAGGTGAGGGGCTTGGGCCAGGCGCGGATCGCGCCGTGCCAGCGGTCGGCGTGGCGGGCGCGTTCGAAGGTGTAGACGATCAGCTTGTCGGCAATGCGGTTGCCGCCGCGGTACTTCATCAGCGCCCACTGGTCCTCGCCGTCCTCGGCGCTCAGCGGGTGCTGCTTGCCGAAGACCGAGCCGAGCTGCTGGCGGAAGAAGCGGCCGCTGGAGAGGTGGACGAAGACCGGGCCGAGGCGGCTGCGGAGCAGCTTCTGGCCCGGGGTCAGGCTCGCCCGCTCGATGATCATGCTGCCGTTGAAGAGGACGGCCTCGGTCAGGTCGATGCCCGCCGTGCCCTCGATGTCGCGCGCGAGCAGCTCCGTCGCCACCGAGGTCCCCATGTCGTGGGCGACCAGCTGGACCGGCCCTCCCCCGTGCCGGCGCACCAGCTCTTCGGTCAGGTCCGCCTGCCAGGCGAGGCTGTAATCGTGGCCGCGCGGCTTCTCGGAGAGCCCGAAGCCGAGGAAGTCGAAGGCGAGGATCCGCCGGCCCGGCAGCAGCTCGATCAGCCGGCGCCAGTCGTAGGAGCAGGTCGGGAAGCCGTGCAGGAGCAGCAGCAGCGGCCCTTCCCCGGGCTGATGGAAGCAGTGGATCCGCTGACCGCGGAACTCCTCGGGATGCCCCCGCCTCCCCCACGCCTCGACCCGGGCGGGCAGCTCGGCGCGGCGGGCGGGCACGATCGCCCCGCTAGGCGCTGAAGAGCTGGGCGAGGGAACGGCCGACGTCCGGCGGCTCTTCCTTGCCTTCGGATGCGGCCTTGGCGCCCTCGGCGAGGGCCTTGGCGGCGTCGGCGATCTGGTGGGCGCGGCCACCGCGGATGACGCCGGTCGTCTTCGCTTCGGCCAGGTCGGACTCCATCAACCCGGCCAACTCAGCGAGGCGGCGCAGGCCGACGACGGCGGCGGTGCCGCGGAGGGCATGGGCTTCGGCGCGCATCGTCTCGAAATCGGTGGTCTCGGTGGCGAGGCCGGCGGCGATCACGTCGCAGCGGCGGCGCGCCTCCTCGGCGAACATCGCCCGCAGCTCTTCTTTGGAGGCGATCTCCTCCGCCGTCGGCTCCTTCTCCTTGGCTTTCTCCTTCTTGGAGCTCATTCGGAAATCACCTTCTTCACCGTGCTGGTCAGCAGTTCGAGGCCGAAAGCGCCCTCGATCACCGAGCTGACCGTGCCCTGGCGGTTGATCGTGAACAGGTACGGCTCGCCGGGCAGGCCGAAGGCGCGAACCTGCGGCCGCACGCCCTTGCTCGGGTCGTTGTCGTTGTAGATCTCCATGTGGATGAAGGCCGCGTCGTCTCCGTATTCCTGCTTCGCCTGCTCGGCCACGTCGACCACCGGGCCGCAGACCCGACTCTGGCAGAACTGGGGGGTCGCGAACAAGAGCACGATCGGTTCCCTGCCGAGCGCGTCGGCGTAGTCGACCTTGTTCTGCGTGTCCGGCGGGATCCGGGTGGTGATCTTGGCGAGGTCGCCGCCCACGTCCTCCGGCGTCGGCGTGTGGATCTTCGGCGCCTGCTCCCCCGGCCTGGGGATGCCCTTGAACTCGCCGACGACGGCGCTGGGCAGCAGCGTCCCCTTGATTTCGCCGTCTTCCCTGACCAGGGCGGCGATCCGCCACTCGCCATCGCTGGGGAAGTCGATCTGGGTCGAGTAGACGACGCTGGCGGCGTCCGGGTCCTGGCTGGTCGTCTGGGCGCGGAAGGCGGGCTGGGTGGCGAGGCTTTCGATCGAGGCCGGGAAGGGTCCGATGGCGGGCTCGTCCAGCGCCTTCTGCTCGGCCTGCGCGCTCGCCCCCTTGGCGCCGGACTTCGACTTGGCGTCGGGCTTGGGCGTCGGCGCCTTCGCGAAGTAGAGCGCGACTTCGGCGTCGGAGACCTGGGTGCGGTCGCGTTCGAAGACCCCGAACGGGTAGCGGTTCTCCCCCTTGTAGAAGGCCATCGCGGCCGGCGAGACGACAAGTTCAGAGGGGGCGTCAGCGGCTTTCAGCAGCTCCCGCAGGGTCTTGCCTTCGGGGCTGGGGAAGTCGCTCTTCGGCGGCGCCGGGCGGCTCTCGGCCTTGCCGCCGGCGGCCGAGGTGGAGCCGGTCGAGCCGGAATCGCCGCCGCAGCCCCCAATCAGCGCCGCGGCGACCAGGAGGCAGGCGGAGACGATGGCAAGGCGGGGGGCGGCACGCATCGGCGCCATGTTATTCAGACCGGCGCCCAGACCGGTACGCCGCGGCACCCCATCGATACGGCAGATAGGGTGCGCGACGGCGTCGAAACAGAGGAGACGGAGATGGCGGAGCGAGCAGCACTGGTAACCGGGGCGTCGAGCGGCATCGGCCTGGCGATCGCGCGCACCCTCGGTGAAGAGGGGTACGCGCTGACGGTCTCCGCCCGCCGGCCCGAGAAGCTGGAGGAGGCCGCGGCCGGGCTCGGCGCCGACGGCTTCGAGGTCCAGACCGTGGCCGCCAACATGACCGACGAGGATGACGTGCTCGCCGTCTTCGCCGCCCACCGCGCCAAGTACGGGCGCCTCGACGCGCTGGTCAACAACGCCGGGGTCGGGATCGGGGCACCGATGGAGGAAATTCAGACCAAGCACCTCGACATGCAGCTCGCGGTCAACCTGCGGGCGCTGATCCTCGGCACCCGCGAGGGCCTGCCGCTGCTGCGCGAGGCCGGCGCCGAGCACGGCAAGGCGCTGATCGTCAACACCGCCTCGATCGCCGGCAAAGGCGGCCAGGCCTGGCTCTCGATCTACGCCGCGACCAAGGCCGCGGTGATCAACTTCACGCAGTCGACCCATCGCGAGGCGGGCGGCGGCGGCATCCAGTGCACGGCGCTGGCGCCGGGCTTCGTCGAGACCGCGATGACCGAGTTCGTCCAGGGCCAGATTCCGGGCGAGCAGATGATCCGCCCCTCGGACCTGGGAGAGGCGGTGCGCTTCCTGCTCCACACCTCGCCCAACTGCCACGTGCCGGAGATCGTCTTTACGCGGCCCAGCGAGGGAGTCGACACGCCCTAGCGGCGGCACCGCCGTGGAGCGCGCCGGCAAATCCCTGCGCGTACTGGTCGCCGCCTTCGGCGACCCGGGGCACGTCTTCCCGGCGATCTCGCTGGGCCGGGCCCTCGCCGGGCGTGGGCACGAGGTGGTGGTCGAGACCTGGGAGGAGCGGCGGGGGGCGGTCGAGGGCGCCGGGCTCGGCTTCGCGGCGGCCGAGGAATACAAGATGTTCCCGCCGCCGGAACCGGACTCCGACGACGGTCAGCACGCGGCGGAGGCGGCGCGGGCACTGCTGCCGCTGCTGGAGGAGATGCGCCCGCACGTCGCCGTCAGCGACATCCTCACCCTCGCCCCCGCCCTCGCCGCCGAGCGCGCCGGGGTGCCGCTGGCGACCCTGATCCCCCACATCTACCCGGTGGTCGAGCCGGGGAAGCCGTTCTTCGCGATCGGCCTGCGGCCGCCGCGCACGCCGGTCGGGACGGCGATCTGGCGGGCCGGGCAGCGGGCGCTCGAGGTCGGCCTCGAGCACGGCCGTCGCGACCTCAACCTGCAGCGCCATCGGCTCGACCTCCCCCCGATCGAGCGCTTCCACGGCGGCATCAGCCCCGACCTGGCCTTGGTCGCGACCTATCCCCAGCTCGAGTACCCGCGCCAGTGGCCGGCCGGAGTCGAGGTGACCGGGCCGATGACCTTCGAGGTGCCGCACCCCGAGATCGAGCTGCCGCCGGGGGAGCGGCCGCTGGTCCTGGTCGCCCCCAGCACCGCCCACGACTCCGAGAACCACCTGGTCCGCACGGCCCTGGCGGCGCTCGCCGACGAGCCGGTGCGGGTGGTGGCGACGACCAACCGCGTCGTCCCCCAGCGCCCGATCGAGGTCCCGGCCAACGCCGTCCTGGTCGACTGGCTCAGCTACAGCCAGCTGATGCCGGCGGCCTCGCTGGTGATCTCCCACGGCGGCCACGGCACCGTCGCCCGCGCCCTTGGCGCCGGCACCCCAGTCCTGATCTGCCCGATCATCGGCGACATGAGCGAGACCGCGATGCGGGTCGCCTGGGCCAAGGCCGGCCTCTCGCTGCCCTGGCGGCTCTGCCGACCCTCCCCCCTGCGCTGGTCGGCGCGGCGCATCCTCGGGGACGACTCGTTTGCCGTCGCGGCCGAGAGGATCGCCGCCTGGGGGCGCGCCCACGACGGCGCCGAGCGCGGCGCCGAGCTGGTCGAGAAGCTGGCGCGGAGCGGGGCTGACAAGGCCTAGAAAGCTCCGGGGGTGGGATTCGAACCCACAACCCTTCGATTAACAGTCGAATGCTCTG
The DNA here is from genome assembly GCA_963829445.1 of uncultured Solirubrobacterales bacterium. Taxonomy (GTDB): domain Bacteria; phylum Actinomycetota; class Thermoleophilia; order Solirubrobacterales; family 70-9; genus VAYN01. The sequence continues at coordinate 111,771 of CAWHIW010000021.1, forward strand.
CCGTTGAGCTACCCCGGAACGAGATGCCCGGCAGCCGAGCCGGACCGCTCTGAATTTACCGACTCAGCTCTCGACCCGTTGAGTGCGGGCGATCCGCTCGACCAGGGTGGCGCGCTCGCGGCTGAGCGTGGCGCGGGCCTCGTAGTCGTCGCGTTCGCCGGCGGCGGCGATCTCGTGCTCGATGCGGCGCTGATCCAGCAGCAGGAAGTTGAGCTCCATCGCCTCGCGCGAAGCGGGCTCGTCGTGGGCCAGCATCACCAGCTCGGTGACCAGCCCGCTCAGCTCGGCATCGTCGGGAAGGTTGGACGCGGGTTCGACCGGGTGCTCGCGCAGCCAGGCTACGGCGGCCCGCCCCGACGCGGAGAGATGGGCATCGGTGAGGCGCGCGAGGTAGTCCCGGCCCTCCTCCGGCAGGGCGATGCACATCGCCAGCAGCGCCCGCTCGCGGCGCTCGCGCGAGGTCAGCTCGGCGGCGCGGCGGGGCTGGGGCGCGGACGCCGCGCCGACGACCGCGCCACTCCGCCGGGACGGCTCCGGCTCGGCGCCGCCGCTGAGCGGCTGCGCCGAGACCACCCGACCCATCACCATCGCCGGCTCGAGGTCGAGCCGCTCCGCGACCTGACGCACGAGGTCGTCGCGGCTCGCGGTCTCGCCCATCGCCGCCAGTACCGGGGCGACCTCGTCGAGGGCGCCGTCGCGCGCCGCCGGCGAGGCGGCGTCGGTGCGGTCGAGCACCAGCCCGACCTGGAAGGCGTTGAGCTCGACGGCGGCGTCGATCAGGGCGCGGAAGCGCTCGGGACCGCCCGGCGCGGCCATCATTTCCGCCGGGTCCTCCCCCGCCGGCATTTTCGCCACCCGCAGTCGCATCTTGCGCCCGGCCGCGACCCGCTGCGCCCGCAGCATCGCCTCCTGGCCGGCGGAGTCGGCGTCGAGCGCCAGCACCACCTCCTCGACCATCCCCGAGAGCGTCGCCACCTGCTCGCCGGTGATCGCGGTGCCCATCACCGCGACCGTCTCCTCGACCCCGGCCTGATGCAGCGCCAGCACGTCGGTGTAGCCCTCTACCACGACCGCACGGTTGGCCTTGGCGATCGCCGCTTTCGCCTTGTCGACGCCGTAGAGCAGCTGGCTCTTGTGGAAGAAGTCGGTCTCGGCCGTGTTCACGTACTTGGCGCCCTGGTCGTCGCGCATCGCCCGGCCGCCGAAGCCGAGGACGCGGCCGCGGCGGTCGCGAATCGGGAACATGATCCGCGCGCGGAAGCGGTCGTACTCGCGGCCGTCGCGGTTGCGCTGGACGAGGCCGACGCCGTGCAGCTCCTGAGCGCTGAAGCCGGCCTGCTGGCCGCGGACGAGGATCTTGTCCCAGGCGCTGGGCGCGTAGCCGACCCCGAAGGCCCGCAGCGCCTCCTCGCCGAGGCCGCGCGCGGCCAGGTACCCGCGCGCCTTCTCCGCCTCCGGCGCCTCCCAGAGATAGCTGGAGTAGTAGGCGGCGACGCGCTCAAGCAGCTGCTCGAGCCGGCGGCGCTGCTGACGGCGGGCCTCCGCCCGCGGGTCCTCCTGCTCGCGCTCGATCTCGACCCCGTAGCGATCGGCCAGCAGCTCGACCGCCTCGGCGAACCCGAGCCCGTCCTTCTCTTCGACGAACTTGATCACGTCGCCGCCGACCCCGCAGCCGAAGCAGTGGTAGAGCTTTTCCTGGGCGTCGACCGAGAACGAGGGCGTGCGCTCGTCGTGAAAGGGGCAGAGGCCGGTGTAGCGGGCACCGGCCCGGCGCAGGTCGGTATGGGCGGAGATCACCTCGACGATGTCCGCGGCCTGCTTGACCCGGTCGAGGCTCTCGGGGGAGATCAGCGCCACTAGAAGCGGGCCTCCTCGGGCACGGTCAGGGCAGTGAACTTGGCGATGCAGAAGCGGTCGGTCATGCCGGCGATGTAGTCGGTGACGCGCTGGCTCTCGCTCGCCCCCGGGTCCCAGGCGGGCAGCTCGTCGGGGTGCTCGAGGTAGTGGTCGAAGAGGCCGCGCATCGTGCGCTCGACCCGCTCGTGCTCGCGCTGGGCGTCGGGCCCGAGGTAGACGCGGTCGAACATGAACTTGCGCAGGCGCAGCATCGCACCGCCGATCTCCTCCCCCTGGACGATTTCGCCGGCGCCGGCGGAGCGCTCGACGATGTCGCGGACGAGGGTGTCGATCCGCAGCGAGCCGGTCGGCCCGAGCAGCTCGATCTCCGCGGCCGGCAGGTCCTCCTGGCGCAGGATCCCCGCGCGCAGGGCGTCGTCGATGTCGTGGTTGATGTAGGCGACGCGGTCGACCAGCTTGACGATCCGCCCCTCCAGGGTCGCCGGCTTGGCCGCGCCGTTGTGGTTGAGGATGCCGTCGCGGACCTGCTCGGTCAGGTTGAGGCCGGCGCCGTCGCGCTCCAGCACCTCGACCACCCGCAGCGAGTGCTCGTTGTGGCGGAAGCCGCTGCCGCAGCGCTCGCGCAGGGCGGCGTCGAGCGCGTCCTCGCCGGCGTGGCCGAAGGGCGGGTGCCCGAGGTCGTGGCCGAGCCCGATCGCCTCGGTCAGGTCCTCGTTGAGGCCGAGCGCGCGGGCGACGGTGCGGGCGATTCCGCAGGCCTCCAGCGTGTGCGTGAGCCGGGTCCGGTAGTGGTCGCCCTCGGGAGCGACGAAGACCTGGGTCTTGTGCTTGAGCCGGCGGAACGACTTGGAGTGGACGATGCGGTCGCGGTCGCGCTGGAACGGCGTCCGCAAGGGGCTGTCGGGCTCCTCGACGGCGCGGCGGGCCGGGTAGGAGCGGGTCGCGTCGGCAGAGAGGAACGCGTCCTCCCAGGCCTGGATGCGATCGGCGAAGGTGGCGGTGGCGGGCACCGTTCGATCTTAAGCGGCGGCGCGAAGCTGCACGTGCGCGTGGTGCTCGAGAGTCTCGCCGACGGCGCGCTCGACCTGGCGCAGGGCCAAGGGCTCGGCCGGGGGTGCTTCGGCGAGAGGCAGAGCGAGCGCTTCGACCATGAAGCGGTGGGCTTCCTCGGAGAGGCCGAAGGAACCGGATTCGCAGCTGGCGCAGACGACGCCGCCGGCGGCGCCGGAGAAGCCCGCCAGGTGCTCGGCCTCGCCGCAGCGGGCACAGGAGGCCAGCTCGGGCACGAAGCCGGCCGCCATCGCCAGCTTCAGCCGGAAGGAGAGCGCCACTTCCAGCCCGGCGCCGCGCGGCTGCGCGGAATCGTCGAGCAGCGCCAGGTAGCGGCAGAGCAGGTTGTAGGCGGGCAGATTGGGCTCGGCCGCATCGAGCAGCCGCAGGACCGCGTCGCAGGCGCGGGCGCCCGCGGTCAGTGCCGGCCCACTCGAGCGCAGGCGCGGGTAGCCGTCGATCGTCGCCACATTGGTCACCGTCATCAGGTCGCCGCGGCCTTCGTGGAGGATCAGGTCGAGCCGGAAGAACGGCTCCAGGCGCCCACCGAAACGCGACTTCGGTTTGCGCGCGCCCTTGGCGATGGCGCCGAGGCGGCCCCGCGTCTTCGAGTACAGATGGAGGATCCGGTCCGCCTCGCCGTAGCGGATGCTGCGCAGGACGATCGCCTCCGTCTTTACGGTCTTTCCGGCCACCCACTTACTTTGCCCGGCGGCGCGGACGCTTGCGCAGCTTCACCTGGCAGCTCGGGCAGAAGTAGGTGGAGCGGCCGCCGACGACGATGCGGACGATCTCGCCGCCGCAGGAAGGGCAGGGCTGGCCCTCGCGGGTGTGGACGAGGAACTCGTCCTGCATCGTCCCCTTCTCGCCGCGGCCGTCGCGGTAGTCGTCGATCGAGGAGCCGCCGTGGTCGATCCCAGCCTCCAAGGCGGCGACGACGGCGTCGCGCAGCGCCTGCAGGTGCTCGGCCTTCATCGAGCCGGCCGGCGAGAGCGGGTGCAGGCGGGCCCGGTAAAGCGCCTCGTCGGCGTAGATGTTGCCGACCCCGGCCACGCCGGACTGGTCGAGCAGGAACGACTTCAGCGGCGCCGTGCGGCCGGAGGCCATCGCCCCCAGCGCCTCCGGGGTGAATTCGGGCGAGAGCGGCTCGACGCCGACTTTGCCGGCGAAGCGCGCCTCGAGGTCGACGTCGTCGATCAGGAAGGCCTCGCCGAAGCGGCGCGGGTCGGTGAACCAGACCTCGCGTCCGTCGTCGAGGACGAAGCGGGCACGCAGGTGGCGGGCCGAGGCCGAGCGCTCGGCCTCGTACAGCCGCCGTCCCTCCGAGGGGTCGAGCACGTCCTCGCCCTCGACCAGGACCAGGTTGCCGGTCATCCGCAGGTGCATGACCAGGGTCTGACCGCCGTCCAGGCCCAGCAGCAGGTACTTGCCGCGCCGCCCCAGTCCCTCGATCGTGCGGCCGCTGACGGCGGCGCCGAGCTTCTCCGGCGGCACCGGCCGCGACCAGCGCCCGTCCAGAACCTCCAGCGACTCGATTCGGTGCCCTTCCAGCTCCGGCTCGAGCTGGCGGGCGACGGTCTCGACCTCGGGCAGCTCGGGCATGCCCGAGTTCTACTCGACGCTGGCCCTCGGGTGGGCGCTGAAGTAGACCTCCTTGAGGCGGTCGCCGGAGAGGTGCGTGTACATCTGGGTGGTGGCGATGTCGGCGTGGCCGAGCATCTCCTGCACGGCGCGGAGGTCGCAGCCACCGGCGAGCAGGTGGGTGGCGAAGCTGTGGCGCAGGGTGTGCGGGCTCATCCGGCCCGAGAGCCCGGCGTCGCGAGCGTGGCGCTGGACGATCTTGTAGAGGCCCTGGCGGGTCAGCGGGCCGCCGCGGAAGTTGACGAACAGCTTCGGCTCATGGCGGTCGCCGATCAGCTTCGGGCGGCCGCCGCGCAGGTAGGCGCTGATCGCCGCGATCGCCTGCCGGCCGAGCGGCACCAGCCGCTCCTTCGAGCCCTTGCCGCGAGCGCGCAGAAAGCCCTCGCGCATGTCGATGTCGGCGAGCTCGAGCCCGATCGTCTCCGAGGCCCGCAGCCCGCAGGCATACATCACCTCCAGCAGCGCTCGGTCGCGCAGCGTCGTCGGCTCGCTGCCGCGCGGGGAGGCGAGCAGCTTCTGCACCTCGGAGTAGTTGAGGACCTGGGGCAGCTTCTTCGAGCGGCGCGGCGCGGTCAGGGCCGCGGTCGGGTCGTCGCCGATCAGCTCGTCGCGGCGCAGGTGCTTGTAGAAGGAGCGCAGGCAGGCTGCCTTGCGGTGGATGGTCGCGGCCGAGCAGGCCGGGCGGCCCTCCCCCGTCGCCAGCTCGGCGAGGAAGTCGGCGACATCGGCGGGACGGGCGTGCAGCGCGTCCTTCTCGTGGGCGGCGAGGTATTCGCCGTACTGGAAGAGGTCGGTGCGGTAGGCGTTGAGCGTGTTGCGCGAGAGGCCCCGCTCCAGCTCCAGGTAGGAGAGGAAGTCGAGGACGAGGCCCTCGAAGCGGGCGTCGGCTCCCGGGGCGGCGGGCGCAGATGGAAGCGCGGGCTTGACTGCGATCGCCATGACGCGTGGTTCTCGGCGGCGGGGTTCATACCTTGTGACGCAAGAGGCGGCCCACGAAGGCGTCAGGCCGCGGGTCCTGTCGCGGCAGGGGCGGCTACGGCGGGACCGCCTATCCCGTGAGCAGAGTTCCCGCCGCCAGCGGGGCCGCGAAGAAGAGGGGGTCCTCCTGGAGCGAGCGGCCCATGGTCCTCGAGGGTAGGCCCGAGGCGCTGTAGGCGTCCAGGTCGACGGGGGCGAAGCGGAGGCGGTGAGTTCCGGGGGCTTCTTCCAGGGCGGCTTGGATTCCGTCCTCGTCCTCGGGAACGGCGACGTCGAGGGGGGCGAGGAGCAGCTCGAGCACGGTGCAGGTGTGGTGGCTGACGTCGAGGTGGCGTTCGCGGGGGTCGCTGGCGGAGAGGCGCGGGGAGAGCAGCGTCGGGAGGCGCAGGGAGAGGGCGGCGTGGGCGCTGTCGAGGGCGGCGATGCCGCCGTGGCCGTACTCGGTGCTGGAGCCGATGATGCCCGGGCCGGGGCCGACCAGAGCAGCGTCCCAGCCAAGCCGGTTGGCGGCGTCGAGGGCGCCGACGGTGCTGAGCGCCTCGTGCTCACCGCCGTAGGCCGGGGCGGCGGTGATGTGGCCGCAGAGCAAGCCGCGCTCGCGCAACTCGGCGACGTCGTGCGAGAGCGAGCCGGGCAGGGCGCCGCCGCCGGTCTGGATGTAGCCGACCTGGCTCCCCGGCGAGGCCTGGGCGGCCGCCCAGGCCGCCGGGGCGAGGTGGCCGTGCAGGGGCAGGATCAGCACCGAAACCGCCACCGGCGCCCCGGTCTCCGCCGCCGCGGGCGACTTCTCCCCGGTCTCGGCCTCGACCGGGGCGACCGGGTGCTGGAGCGAGGTGTAGTTGAGCTTGATCACGTGCTCGCCCTCTGGGCCACCCCCACCTTCCAGCCCGCGGCTGAGGTTGACGTGGACGACGTCGAAGCCGCCGGAGCCGAGACCGAGGTCGAGCGCGGCGACGTTGACGACCACCTCGTCGCCCTCACGCATCTCCCCCAGCAGCACCGTGTCGGCCCAGGCGAGGCGGCGCTCGCCGGCGACCTCGACGGTCAGCGGCTCGACGGAGACGACGATGCCGCGGCGCAGCTCGAGGCGGCCGCTCACGTCTCGCCTGCACCGGCGCCGCCCGCGGCCACGGCGGCGACGATGCCCTCGCAGACCTCGAGCATCCGCTCCAGGCTGGCGACCGGGACGTGCTCGTCTTCGGTGTGGACGGCGTCGGTGCCGTTGGCGAGCAGGACCGCATCGAAGCCCTCGAGACGGAAGACGTTGGCGTCGCTGCCGCCGCCGATCGCCGCCCGCAGCGGCTCCAGCCTGGCGGCACGCAGCCCGGCCTCGGCCAGTCCCAGAGCCGGCGAGGACGAGGGCACCTCGTAGCCGCGGAAGAGCTCCTCCAGGCGCACGTCGACATCGCAGCCATGCTCGCCGGCGCCCCAGGCGCAGGCGTCGGAGATCTGGCCGGCGACCTCGGCGGCGCGGCCGGCGTCGCGGCTGCGCGCCTCGGCCTGGATCCAGCAGTGCCCGGGGACGACGTTGCCCGAGGTTCCGCCCTTGATCAGGCCGACGTTGGCGGTCGTCTGCTCGTCGAGCCGGCCCAGTTCCATGCGTCCGATCGCCGCCGCCGCGGCGGCGATCGCGCTGCTGCCGTCCTCGGGCTTGATCCCGGCGTGGGCCTCGACCCCGATGAAGTCGGCGAGGATCTTCTGCTGGGTCGGCGTCGCCACGATCACCTCGCCGACCGGGCCGGCGTGGTCGAGGACGAAGCCGGCGCGCGAGCGCAGGACCGAGGTGTCGAAGGCTTTTGCCCCGCGCAGCCCCTGCTCCTCGGCGACGGTGAGGACGAGCTCGATCCCAACCGGCGGCGGCGTTTCCGCGCAGCGCGCGACCAGCTCCATGAAGACGGCGACCGCGGCCTTGTTGTCCGCCCCGAGGATCGTCTCGCCGCGGCTGCGGAAGACCCCTTCGTCGTTGACGACCTCGACCAGCCCCCGGTGCGGAACCGTGTCGAGGTGGGCACAGAACATCACCCACTCGTCGCGCGCCCCGGGCAGCCGCGCCAGCAGGTTGCCGGCACCGGCTTCGGCCGGCCCAGCGGCGTCGTCCTCGCTGACGTCGAGGCCCAGCGCCCGCAGCTCGGCGGCGACCGAGTCGGCGATCTCGCGCTCCTCGCCGGTCGGGCTGCGGATCTCGCAGAGCCGGACGAAGGTGTCCGCGAGTCGTGAGTTCATGCCGGCCACCACCGCAAGGCTAGCCGGAGCGGCGGGCTCAGCCCGAGTGACTGGCGCCGACGTCGTCTGTCTCGGCCGCCGGGGCCGAGTCGGACTCGCCGCTCTCGACGGGCTTCTCGCCCGCGTGCTTCGCGGCCGCGCCGACGAACTCGCGGAAGAGCGGCTCGGGGCGGTTCGGCCGAGAGTTGAACTCCGGGTGGTATTGAGAGGCGACGTAGAAGGGGTGGTCCGGCAGCTCGACCATCTCGACCAGGCGCTCGTCCGGCGAGGTGCCGCCGCAGACCAGGCCCTCGTCTTCGAGCCGGCGCCGCAGCTGGTTGTTGACCTCGTAACGGTGGCGGTGGCGCTTGTAGATGACCGCCTCGCCGAAGATCTCGCGGGCCTTGGTGCCCTCGTGCAGTTTCACCGGATCGGCGCCGAGCCGCATCGTCCCGCCCATGTCGGAGACCTCCTTCTGCTCCGGCAGCAGGTCGACGACCGGGAACGGCGTCTCGGGGTCGAACTCGGAGGAGTTGGCGCCGTCGAGGCCGGCGACGCTGCGGGCGAACTCGACCACGGCGATCTGCATCCCGAGGCAGATCCCCAGGTACGGGATCCCGCGCTCGCGGGCGATCTTCGCCGCCTGAACCTTGCCCTCGATGCCGCGCTCGCCGAAGCCACCGGGGATCAGGATCCCGTCGCAGCCCTCGAGCAGCTCGGGGTCGAGGTTCTCGGAGTCGACCAGCTCGACCTCGGTTTCGACGCCGTGGTGGAAGCCGCCGTGCTCGATCGCCTCGATCACCGACTTGTAGGCGTCGGCCAGCTGCACGTACTTGCCGACGACCGCGATCTTGACCTTGCCCTCGGCGGAGTCGGCGCTGCGCACCATCGCCTCCCACTCGCCCAGGTCCGGCGAGGGCGCCTCCATCCCGAAGTGGTCGAGGACGAGATCGTCGACGCCCTCGGCGCGGAAGACCAGCGGCACCTTGTAGATGTTGTCGACGTCGTGGGCGGAGATGACGGCATCGACGGGAAGACTGGCGAAGAGGGCGATCTTGCTGCGGATCTCGCGGTCGAGGCGGCCTTCGGAGCGGCAGACCAGCGCGTGCGGCTGGATCCCGATCCGGCGCAGCTCGTTGACCGAGTGCTGGGTCGGCTTCGTCTTCAGCTCGCCCGCGTGGCCGACATAAGGCACCAGGGTAAGGTGGACGAACATGCAGCGCTTCGGCGTCAAGTCCGTGTACAGCTGCCGGATCGACTCGAGGAAGGGCAGCGACTCGATGTCGCCGACGGTGCCGCCGATCTCGGTGATCACGAAGTCGACGGACTGCGACTCGGCGACGATGAGGATGCGCTGCTTGATCTCGTTGGTGATGTGCGGGATCACCTGCACGGTGGCGCCGAGGTAGTCGCCGCGGCGCTCGCGCTTGATCACCGAGTTGTAGACGGCGCCGGCGGTGACGTTGGAGGCGCGCGAGGTGTTCTCGTCGGTGAAGCGCTCGTAGTGGCCGAGGTCGAGGTCGGTCTCGGCGCCGTCCTCGGTGACGAAGACCTCGCCGTGCTGGAACGGACTCATCGTCCCCGGGTCGACGTTGATGTACGGGTCGAACTTCTGCATCTGGACCCGGTACCCACGCGAGGCGAGGAGGCGGCCGATCGAGGCCGCGGCGATGCCCTTCCCGAGTGCCGAAACCACCCCGCCGGTGACGAAAATGAACTTGGTGTCGCCTTTGTGGGAGGGATTCATGCTCTGCCGAGCGAGTCTAGCCAGCGCAGTGGCGGAACCGACTCGATCGTCGCCGAAATCGACCGTAACTCGCCGTAAATCGTCAGTCCGACGACCACCACGAGGGCGACGAGGCGCGCATCTCCTCCCAAAATGGTCAGTAACCAGACCCCGGCGACGGCGCCGATCAGATTCGAGCCGGTGTCGCCGAGCATCGCCCGCTCGCGCAGGGTCAGCCAGGCGCCGACCAGGATCGGCCCAGCGAAGATCCCCAGCAGTTCGATCGGGGCCAGGGTCCAGGCGCCGAGGCAGAGGCCGAGGCCGAGCAGCGCCAGCCCCTTCTCCGCCCGCCCCGGGCGCAGGTCGAGGAGGTTGAAGAGATTGGTGGCGAGGATCAGCAGGGCGACGTCGGCGACGTAGCGCCAGCTCTCCAGCCCACGCCCGGAGACCACGTAGGCCGCCAGCGCCAGCGCTCCGACCGCCTTGATCGCCCCGGTCGAGAGGCTGCCCTCGCGCAGCGCCCGCGCATGCCCGCGCCAGCCGCGCGGGGTCGAGGCAACGGTGCCCTGACCGAGCGCGTCATCGAGGAAGCCGAGGAAGGCGACCCCCAGCAGGTAGGGCAGCCAGCGCCGCAGCTCCGGGTCGAGCAGGTCGAGGTCGGCGCGGTCGTTGAGAAAGGCCAGCGGCGCCAGCGCCACCAATACCGCCGTCGCCAGCACCGCCCCGAGCGGGAAGGCGAGCGCGACGCCGCGGTAGTTTGCCCGCACCAGCCCCGCCTCGCGCAGCCCCCGCGCCCCCGCCGGCAGCAGCCAGAGCGAGAGCGCGATCGCCAGCGGGAAGCCGACCCAGTACACCTCAGGGGCCCTGGGTCAGCAGGTCCGGCAGCAGCCGGTCGGCGCTGCCCTTGACCCCGAAGCTGCCCTCGGCGCCGAGCATCGTGAAGACCAGCGCCAGCTGCCCCGCCGTCAGCTCGAGGTCGTCGACGCTGGAGAGGTCGTTGCCCTGGAAAAAGGAGATCGAGGACGGGTCCGCATCCGAGGTCTCGACCCCGGTCGCCGGCGTCCGCGTCGCCGTGATCCCGCTCAGCAGCCCGCTTTCGAGCGTGCCCGCGGTGGTGCGCTGGACCGGGCCCAGATCCTGCGGCTGGTTGCGGACGACGATGACGCCGTCGAGGGCGCCGAAGTTGCCGCTGGCGCGCGAGAAGAGGTGACCGCGGACGACTTCCGGCAGGGTCCCGCCCCGCACCAGCTGGCGGCCCACGCCGACGCCGAGCGCGGTCAGGGCTTCCGGGTTGTCCTCGATGTCGGCGAAGCGGGTCTTGGCGAGGTCGCCGGCGAGCCCGTTGAGGTCGACCGGCTCGCGCACCACCCCGACCCCGACCAGTTTCGCCCCGGTCGGCGCCAGCGTCTCCTCGACCGCGGCGATGTCCTGGCTCGGCAGCCCGCCGAGGGCGACGACCGCCAGCCGTCTGCCCTCCAGCCGTTCGCGGGTCAGGGCCGGGTAGACGCGGTCGGCGAATTCGTTGGCACGGCCGAGGTCGCCGTTCAGCTCGTCGGTCTTCGAGCGCGCGTCCTGAAGGTTGTTGACGAGGCTGGCCTCGAGGTTCCTGCGGGTGCTGGTCAGGGCGTCGCCGCCGAACTCGGCTCCGATCAGGATCCCAACCGCCAGCGCCAGGAACACGGCGATCAGGGAAGTTGCGTGGTAGCGACCGCTGTAACCCATCAGCGGGCGAAGGCTAGATGGTCGCCCGGGTCCCCGCTAGACGCCGAGCCAGATGCGGATCTTCAGCCAGAACAGCTCGAAGATGTCGTTCAGGGCCGGGGAGGTGATGACGAGGATCGTCAGCAGGATCAGGAAGGCGAGCACGAAGAGGCCGACCGGGGCCAGGGTCGAGCTCGGGTTGTAGAGCCGGCTCACGCCCTTCGCGTCGACCAGCTTCTCGCCGATCCGCAGCCGGGTCAGGAAGGTCGACGACATGCCGCCGCGCTTGCGGTCGAGGAACTCGATCAGGTTGAAGTGGGCGCCGACGCTGACGATCAGCTCCGCCCCCTTCTCGTAGGCCATCAGCATCGCCACGTCCTCGCTGGTGCCGGCCGAGGGCACGACCTTGTGCGCCAGGCCCGCCTCGATCAGGCGCTCGCAGCCGGGCGCGCGCCCGTCCGGGTAGGCGTGGACGATCAGTTCGGCGCCGCAGGCCAGCGCCGCGTCGCTGGCGGAGTCCATGTCGCCGAGGATGATGTCCGGCTTCAGCCCCGCTTCCAGGACCCCGTCGGCGCCGCCGTCGACGGCGACGATCAGCGGCCGCACGTCGCGGATGTAGGCGCGCAGGGCCTTGAGGTCGCGGCGGTGGCGGTCGCCGCGGACCACGATCAGGACCTGGCGGTCGCGAAAGGAGGCAACCGTATGGGGAAACTCGACGCTGCCGGTCAGCAGGTCGGTCTCTTCGCGCACGTGGGCGACGGTGTTTTCGGCGAACTCGGCCAGCGCCTCGTCGATCTGCTCGCGCTGCTCTTCCAGCTGGCGTTCGAGCTCGGCGGCGCCGAGCACCCGGCCCCGCAGCACCTCCTGGTCGCCGATCAGGACCGAGCCGCCGTCGACCCGCAGCCGGTCGCCGTCTTTGAGCAGCTCGAAGAGCCCGGCCCCGGGTGCGTCGACGAGCCGGATGCCCTCCCGCGCCAGCATCAGCGGACCGGCGTTCGGGTACTTCCCGTCGGAGGAGGGCGAAGCGTTGAGGACGGCCACGACCCCGGCTTCGATCAGCTCCTCGGCGGCGATGCGATCGATGTTGACGTGGTCGATGACAGCGATATCGCCGGGCCGCAGGCGTTTGACCAGGTGCTTGGTCCGCTCCCCCAGCCGCGCCGCGCCCTCGACCGCCGCTTCCGGGCGCACACCGTTGCGACGCCCGAGCAGAGCAGGAAGGCGACGACGGCTAGTGGCTGCCACGCAGTCAGATTAGGCCAAAGGCCCCCTGACCGGGGCATCTCGGCGTCCTCAGTCGCTCGCGTGCGGAGCACGCTTCGCTCCTTGCGTCCTTGACCTGCTTGGTCAGGCGACCTTTAGGAGCTCACGGGCGTGGCGGGTCGCCGCCTCGTCGGCCTTTTTGCCGCCGAGCATGCGGCGGATCTCGGCGACCACGCCCTCGCCGTCGAGGCGCTCGACCGTGGCCAGGGACTCGCCCTTGGCGACTCGCTTCTCGAGCCGGAAGTGGACGTCGGCGAGCGAGGCGACCTGCGGCAGGTGGGTGATGCAGAGAACCTGGTGGTCCTTGCCGAGCGCCTTCAGCCGCTCGCCGACCACCCGGGCGGTGTTGCCGCCGATGCCGGCGTCGATCTCATCGAAGACCAGGGTCGCGGCGGAGCCGGCCGGGCCGAGGCCGCTCAGGGCCAGCATCACCCGCGAGAGCTCGCCGCCGGAGGCGGCGTCGCGTAACGGCGCCGCCTCGATCCCGGGGTTGGGGGCGACCCGCAGCTCGACCGTCTCACGGCCGTTGGCGCCGTAGCCGTCGGGATGGGGATCGAGCACCACCTCGAGCGTGGCGCCAGCCATCGAGAGCTTCTCCAGCTCGGCGGCGACGCGCTTTTCGAGCGGCCCGGCGGCCTTGGCGCGCCCAGCGCTGAGGCGCTCGCCCAGCTCCCGGCGTCGCTCCTCGGCCGCGGTCAGTGCCGCCGTGGCCTCGGCGCCGCGCACCTCGGCGCCCTCCAGCCGGGCGATCTCCGCCCGGCAGTGCTCGGCATGCCCGAGCACGGACTCGACGCTGCCCCCGTGCTTGCGCTCGAGCCTGTCGATCGCCTCCAGCCGCTCCTCGATCGCCAGCAGCGCCCCCGGGTCGGCCTCCAGGGCCTCCGCGTAGTCGCGCAGCTCGGCGCCGACGTCGCCGAGGTCGACCGCCAGCGCCACCACCCGCTCGGCGATCGCATCGAGGCCGGCGTCGAGCCCAGCGGCACCCTGCAGCAGCGATTCGGCCTGGGCCAGCGCCGCTGCCGCGCCGCCGCCGTCCTCCTCGGCGCCGGCCAGGCCCGCGTGGGCCCCGGCCGCCGCGTCGCGCAGGCCCTCGGCGTTGCGCAGGCGCTCGCGCTCGCCAGCCATCCCGGCCTGCTCCTCCGGCTCGGGAGCGACCTCCTCGATCTCCGAGAGCTCGTAGCGGTAGAGGTCGAGATCGCGCTCGCGCGAGCCTTCGGCCTCACGCAGCTCGGCCAGCTCCGCAGCCAGCCGCCCGCACTCGCGGTGTGCCTCGCGGTATCGGCGGCGCGCCTCCAGGTGCTCGGCCCCGGCGAAGCCGTCGAGGATCTCCAGCTGGGCCGAGACGATCGTCAGCTTGCGGTGCTCGTGCTGGCCGAAGAAGGCGAGTAGGCGGCCGCCGAGCAGCTTCAGATCCGCGGCGGTGGCGGCGCGGCCGGCGACGAAGGCGCTGGTCCGACCGCCGGCGGAGACCCGCCGCCCCAACACGACCTCCTCGGCGCCCGCCGGCAGCCGCTCGGCCAGCTCCGTCATCTCCGGCTCTTCCAGGAGACCCTTCGGCAGGTCGAAGACGCCCTCGACCCAGGCCTCCTCCGCCCCGGGCCGGACGATGTTTCCCTTCGCCTTGCCGCCCATCAGCAGGTCGAGCGAGTGCGCGAGCACCGTCTTCCCCGCCCCCGTCTCCCCCGTGATCGCGTTCAGCCCCGCGCCGAGCCGCAGTTCGGCCCGCTCGATCAGGAGCAGGTTCTCGATCCGTAGCTCTCGCAGCATGGGCCCTGTGTAGCAACGGGGGCGGACTGACTGGCGTCCCCACCAGGCGGCGGCCGTCGACTTCGGAGCAAATAAACCTGCATATTTAGGATTTTTCAACTAGCTTGAGAGCGATTATGGCTCTGGGGGCTCAGGGGTCGGGCCGGGACGCGATCGAGGAAATCGTCGATTGGTTCGTCGGCGCGGCCGGGTGGCTCGGCCACCTGCTCGATCCGGTCACCCAGATCCTCATCCAGGTCTGGCCACCGGTACTGGCGGGGATCGTGGTCATCGCCCTGCTGCGCACCGTCCGTTGGCTCCTCCTGCTGTGGCGTGGCCGCACGCCGCGCATCCAGATCACGAACTTCGCCTGGGCGATGTCCGATGACGCCAGCCGGGAGGCGACCTGGGTGACCTCTCTATTCCGCGAGCAGTTGGCGGCGCTCCGCCTCGACGCCCTCGACCCCCTTCCCGAGCGCGCCCCGGGGGCGCCGTTGGTGGAAATAGTCGAAGGGGTCGGACAGGGGGTGGGACGCGACATCGGCGCCGCCGCCGCCCGCCTGTTCAGGGCGGCCTGGCCGGACGCCGCCTATGAAGTGTGGGGCACGCTACGACCCCGCGAAGGCGGTGGCGGCAGGATCTCGGTGCAGCTGATCGAACGCCGGCGTGGCAATCGCACCCTGCTTAACGTCGCCCTCGAGCAGGCCAGCTGGGAGGAAGGTGCCCGTGAGGCGGCGATGGCGGTGGCCGGAGCCCTCTACCCCGCCGTACGCCAGCGCGACCGCGGCCCTTGGACGCAGTGGAAGCGAATCGTTCCCCGCGACCTGATGGGCCACTACCACTCCGCTCGCACCTACGAAGAGGAAAACCGGCTCGAGCAGGCTCTGGCCGAATACCACGCGGCCCTCGACCAGGACCCACTCAACCCGAATCTGCGACTGAAGATCGCGATGCTGCAGGAGCGGCTTGAGCTCTACCTCGACGCCTGGGTCACCTATGAGGCCATCGTCGACGAGGCCGACCGGCGGGCCTGGCGAGGCTCCGACCGGCGGGTCTACCTATTGGCGCTCTACCGGTTGCCGGTGATGCTCAGCAACGGCCGGGTAGCCGCGCAGTGGGTGAAAGGAAGCAGGGTGGGCGAAGAGGAAGGGACCCGGCGCGACCAAGAGCGCCACGAACGCCGCGACGAGCTGCTGAGGTCGCTCGAAAGCTCACCGCTGTTCGACAGCCACAAACGCTCGCTCTCGCCGAATGAACTCCACGAGCGTCTGACCCGGACCGTCTCCACCCTGATCACCCGCTTCCCCTCCTCCTTCCTGCTGTCGGTGCTGCACACGATCAACCTCGAAGCCAACGAACCGAGCGATGCACTCGAGGCTTTCCGCCAGGGAGACGAATCGGTGGAGCGAAAACGACGCATCGAAGCGGTGCTGCAGATCCTCGGCCTGCGCCACCTCGAGGAGCTCGAGGCGGCGATTCGGATCCTCCCAATCGGACCCCGCAAAGGCGAAGCGAACTTCCAGCGCCACGCCCTGCGCCAACGCCTGAGGCGGCCCGAGTTCGCCCGCAGCGCGGTCCGCACGTCGAAGCTGCTGGTGCGGATGCGAATCGCGGCCAGCCTCGAAAGCCAGGTCGAGGATCGCGCCGCCGCCTCGGCCAGGTTCGCCAGTCGTGACAAATGGATCGAAGAGATCCGGATGGCGCACCGCAACCTGACCAGGCGCTGGCCGTTTCCGGCAAAGGGACGGTGGCGGCGGGCAATCCACTTCCTGGCGCCGCGACGGCGCTGGGCAAATCGCCGCGAGGACTCCTGGCAGATCCACTACAACGCCGCCTGCACCGCGGCCTCGGTCCTGCGCCAAGACTCGGCCCTGCGCAACTTCGAACGGGAAGGGCGAACGCCGGCACCGGCGCGGCCACGGTGGGGGCGGCGCCGGTGGGAGGTCGAAAAATGGGAGGCGTTACCCCAGGGCGCCGATAGCGACAGCGTGGTCGCAGGGGCGATCGACCAGCTCGAGGAATACGCCTTCCAGGCCGGCAGTGACCGGGTCGCGGCGCAGGCTGACTGGGTGGCACTCGACGACCCCGATCTGAGCGGGCTTCGCGACCGCCCCGAGCTGCAGCTGTGGGCCAGCCACCACCTCCCCCGAAGACTGCCCAAGGAAGCAACGTCGCGCAAAGCAGACGTCAAGCGCTTCACGGTCCGGATAGCCCACGAAGGGGCGCTCGCGTTCGCCGCCTCCTGGCGAAAACGCGCCGAACTGACGAATCCGCGAGCGGCCGAGATCGCCGAGTGGTGGCGGGTCGAGACCCAGATCTGGAAAGAGCTGGGTGACACCTGGCGCGAGCATCTGAGCTGGCAGCAACGTCTGCAGTGGCTCAAAACCCTGCAGGAGTGGCTGCACGCCAGCAAGACAAAGGACAAAGTCGACTTCAGCTACGAGGCCCGCGGTGCCGCTGCCGACGCGATGAGTCGAGCGCTCTTCGACGAGCTGGCCGAGCTGACCAGCAACGGGACCGCGAGCGAGGAGGCGCCCACGCCGCGGTCGAGTCCGCGAAGCGTCTTGACCTGGGTCGACGCACGGGCCGAACATGCCCGCCTGGCCCACGAGGCCGGCGAAAACCAGGCGGACAAGAGCGGCGCCCTACGGGCCAAGGCCGAGCGCCGGGAAGCCCTGCGAGCCGTGCGGGTCTGGACGCGTCTCGCCGAGGCACTTGAGCTGGAGTTGGAGCGGCCGTGCGAGGGCGACTCCGACGAGGAGCTGCAAAGGCGCGACGCGGAACTGCGCCTGCGGATGGACCGGATTCGCGCCGAGCTGCCCGCCGGAAGCCGCGGGCGGCCTACCCTGCGGGAGAGTCCGGCGCGGCTCCTTCAGGCTGCACGAAATCGCGGGAGCGGACCAGGGCGAAGCCGAGGGCGGCGCCGACGAAGGAGAGGATCGCGGCGATCAGGATGATCGTGTTGAAGCCGCTGACGAAGGCGACGTCGGCGGCGTGGACGGCTTTGTCGTGGATCGCCGGCGGCAGCGGCAGCGCGGCGACGCCGCGGGAGCCGCTCGAGGCGATGATTTCGCCGAGGCCGTCCGGCGCGTGCGGCAGCAGCTCGGCGAGCTTGGAGTCGACCCGTGACTGGAAGACAGCGCCGAGGCCGGCAACCCCGGTGGCGATCCCGACCTGGCGGAAGGTGGTGTTGATCCCCGACCCCATCCCCGATTTCTCCACCGGCACCACGGCGATCGCCGCCTGGCCGATGCCGGGGTTGGTGATGCCGATGCCGATGCCGGCGACGAGGAAGCCGGCCAGCAGCGCCGTCCAGCCCGAATCGGGCGAGATGCCGTGCATCAGGAACAGGCCGAGCCCGACCACGGCGAGCCCGGTGCCGAGGAGGACCCGGATCGGAATCTTGTTCGAGAGCGCGCCGGAGATCGGGGCGACGATGAAGCCGAGCACGGTCAGCGGCAGGAAGCGCAATCCCGCCTCCAGCGGCGAGTAGTCGAGCACCCCCTGCATGTAGATGGTCAGGTAGAGAAACATCGCGAACATCCCGGCCGAGAGCCCGAAGGCGACCGCCGAGACGCCGTTGAAGGCGGGTTTGCGGAACAGGGTCAGGTCGAGCATCGGGTGGGCGCTGTGGCGCTCGATCGCGATGAACGCCGCCAGCAGCGCCCCGGCGCCGATCAGGCAGGCGAGGATCAGCGGACTGCCCCAGCCCTCGGGGTTGCCCCGGATCAGCCCGAAGATCAACAGGAAGAGGGCGAGCGAGAAGGTGACGACGCCCGGGAAGTCGATCGGTTCCGGGTCCTTGGCGAAGACATTGACGATCTTGCGCTCGGTCAGGGCCATCGCCCCGATCCCGATCGGCACGTTGAGGAAGAAGATCCACTCCCAGCCGAGACTCTCGGTGACGATGCCGCCGACCAGCGGCCCGACCGCCACGGCGCCGCCGACCACGGCTCCCCAGACCCCGAACGCGGTCGCCCGGTCTTTGCCGTGGAACTCCTGGCCGATCAGGGCCAGCGAGGTGGCGAACATCCCGGCGCCGCCAACCCCCTGCAACCCGCGCGCCAGGTTGAGCAGGGTCGGGTCCTCGGCGATGCCGCAGAGGAACGAGGCGAAGGTGAAGACCCCGAACCCGATCGTGAAGACGCGCCGGCGCCCGAGCCGGTCGCCGAGCGAGCCGGCGGTGAGCAGGAAGGCGGCGAGGGTCAGCGAGTAGGCGCCGACGACCCACTGCAGACTGGAGAGGCTGGCGTGCAGTTCCCGCTGGATATCGGGCAGGGCGACGTTGACGACGGTGACGTCGAGCAGCAGCATGAACGTCGCGATCGAGACGAGGACGAGGGTCCACCATTTGCGTTCCATGGCGGGCACCCTAGACAACGGCCTGCCTCGGCTGAGGGGGCCCGTTCAAACAGCCAGGTGCCCGAACTTCTCCCTGATGCGCTGGTAGAAGCTGGTTCCCGGCAGCTGGGCCAGGCGGCCGACCGCGTCGGCGAAGCGAACCTCGAGCGCGTCGCCCGGGGCGAGGTCGGTGAGGTAGGCGCCGTCGACCGCGACTTCGACCGGCTCGCGGCCGGCGGCGTTGCCGACGTGGAGGACGTCGCCGGGGGCGACGACGAGGGCGCGCGCGGTCAGCGAGTGCGGGGCGATGTAGCTGACCGCGTATCCCTTCACCCCCCAGGCCAGGATCGGGCCCTGGTTCGCGAGGTTGTAGCCGGTGGAGCCAACCGGCGTGGCGGCGACGAGACCGTCGCAGCGCACATGGCCGACCTCCTCGCCGGAGAGCCGGTAGCTGAGCTCGGCGACGCGATCGTGCGGGCGGCGGGTGAGGGTGACGTCGTTGAGGCCGACCCCGGCCTCGCCCTCCAGCGCGACCTCCAGCCCCGGCAGCTCGACCGTCTCGATCTCACCGGCGAGGGCGCGCCGCATCCCCTGCTCGGCTTCGTCGCGCTCGACCGCGGCGAGGAAGCCGACGGTGCCGAAGTTGACGCCGAAGACGGGGACGCCGGTGCGGGCGAAGCGGCGCAGCGCGTGCAGGATCGAGCCGTCGCCGCCGAGGACGATGCAGAGGTCCGGGCGCGGCTTGTCGCTGGCGACGACTTCGATGCCCTCGGCGGCGTCGCCATGCTTGGAGAGCTCGTCCGCTGTGCCGACCAGGCGCCAGCCGGCCTCGCGGGCGACCGCGACGGCGATGGCGACGGCCTCGGTGGCGGCCGGCGGGTGCGAGTGGGTAACGAGGGCGGCGGTCTTCACTTGTCGACCTCCACGGCAGCGTGGATCGCGGCCTCGAGGTCGGCGACGGGGGGGCCAGCGCCGCCGCACCAGAGGAAGGTCTCGCGGTTCCCCTTCGGGCCGGGGAGGCCGGAGGAAGCAACCCCGCGCACCGGCAGGCCGTTCTCGGCGGCGACCGCGGCGACGGCGTGGATCGCCTCGCGGCGGTCGCCGCTGTCGCGGACGACGCCGCGCCCGACCCGCTTGCGCCCCAGCTCGAACTGCGGCTTCACCATCGCCAGCACCTCGCCGCCGGGCGCCAGACAGCCGGCCACCGCGGGCAGGATCTTGGCCAGGGAGATGAAGGAGACGTCGATCGTCGCCAGCGAGGGCGCGAAGGGCAGGTCGGAGGGCAGCAGCTCGCGCCCGTTGAGGCGCTCGATCACGGTCACCCGCGGATCGTCGCGCAGGCGCACGTCGATCTGGCCATAGGCGACGTCGACCGCGGCAACCCGCGGCGCTCCCCGCTGCAGCAGGCAGTCGGTGAAGCCGCCCGTGGAGGCGCCGACGTCGACGCAGTCGCGCCCCGCCGGGTCGACCCCCAGCGCCTCGAGCGCGTTCTCCAGCTTGATCCCCCCGCGGGAGGCGTAGCGGGGGCCGGCATCGACGATCAGCTGCGCCTCCGGCTCGACCAGCATGCTCGGCCGCAGCGCGACCGGCCCGTCCTGGCCGACCCGGACTTCTCCGGCCCGCACCGCGCCGGCCGCGGCGGTGCGCGAGGGAAACAGCCCCCGTTCGGCCAAAACCGCGTCTATCCGGGACTTCTTCATGCCCGGAACGCTACAGCGAGGCCGCTTTACAACCCGTTTACCGGCATTTAAGAGGGGCATGCGAGCCTGCATTGCGAGGCGCCCCGCGACCGATCAAGGTCTCTGTGATCGGCCTCACACACAAACCGCACGTATGTTCGTACGCTGTTCAAGGATTCAAGTGGAGATGCCGACGTAAGGAGCAGCACCAAATCTTTTAGGTCGAGTCCCGCGTCATACATTGCCCCGTTGCTTCCCACAACGGCGCCCGTGACACAAACAGGGCTCACCCACCTCCCACAGATCCACATATATAGAGATACATATCTCTCCTCCCTGTAGTAACCCCAGAAGCGCCCCGCCTCCCCGGTGGGGCGTTTTCTGTTGTGGGGGGCTTGCTGGAGCCGTTTGCGGGGCTCGCGACTAGCGAGCGATCCGCTTCGGGAAGGACGCTCCGGCCACTGCGCGCCAGTAAATGCGCCAGTGGGCCGGGCTCAGCGCGTTAGATAGGGGCGTCGGAGAACCCGCGAGCGAGCGAGCCTCATCTCCCCGAGGATCGAGTAGAGCTATACACAGGCCGTTTTTTAGCATTAGAAATAGTTCTTCCTTCTTGGCATCCAACGGCAGGAGACTCCGTGGACGACGCGCTCGAAATCAGACCTGACATCGACAGCGCCTTTGAGGCGCTTGACCCCGCCGGCCAGGCAGCGCTGGTGGGCCTACGCTCATCCAGACAAGTCCGTAAGGGGCTGCAGGGACTCCCTGAGTTGATGCCGGATGAAGAAGTCATCGCGCTTGCCGCGGTCAGCGATCCGCCGCCGACCGCCAGCGAGCAGCGGAGCATGGGTGCAGCCGCGTCCCTCGGGCAGATCAACCAAGTCCGTGGGTCCGCGCGCCTGCTCGTTCTCGCTGAGACCCGCCTGTGGGAGGTACAGGCCAGCGGCATTTTGAACGGGAATCGACCGAAGGGGATCTCCACCCCCCTGGAAAACATCACCGACGTCCGCTCGCTCTCCGAGCGAAAACTCGGCCGCTTTGGGGCAAAGCAACACCTGCTGGCTGTAGACCACATCCGTGGGGCGACTGTTGAAACGATCATGTTCGAAGTCGCGGGGAGCGAAGACACCCTGATCGAGTTCGCCGAGGACCTGGTCGCACAGATCACCTCTCTTCAGGAGTCGGAGCGCCGGCAGGGCGCCGAGTCGAGCGGCGCCCCCATCTCGGTCGCCGATGAGCTTGCGAAGCTCTCCTCTCTCGTGCAAAGAGGCATTCTCACCCAGGCGGAGTTCGTAACCCAAAAGGCAAAGCTCTTGGAGCGCGACTAGGCCAGTCATCCGGATCTCAGCCAGCCGGCAGACGTTCGCCGGTTGCCAGGAAGGCGTCCATGCGCGCACGAACGTCGTCATAGCTGCCGGGCGACCTTCGTGTGGGTCGTGAGCAAAAGCGCATTCGCACGGCAGTTGAATCTGCGCTGCATCGTGACCGATCGAGAAGACGAGCAGAACGAAGGGGTCGTCGTCGTGACGGCGCGCGCGTTTGCGAGGGCGATCCAAGGGACCGATGACCCGCTATTGGTGCTGCTGAACTCCTGCAACTCTGCGGCGCAAATTGATGATCTGGTGGCCAGGATTGTGCCCTTCGCCATAGGGATGGCCGACCGCATCGACGATAGCGACGCAATTATCTACGCCGCCCAGTTCTAGGCAGCGGTCGCTAATGGGCAGTCGATCCAGGCGTCCCACCTGTCCGGTCAAGCGGCTCTTGAGCTTGCAGGTCTGGACGAACCGGAGCTACCCACTCTGGCCTGGGCCCAGGACGTGGATCCGTCCACCGCCATGTTCGTGACGCCCACCCCCGGAGTGACCCATGCAGGGCCTTCGGACAGGTCGCAGAGCTGGGTCCAATGACCAAAATGCAACGCCGGTCCGAACCTGAACGGATCACCTAGCTGAACTGTGGCGAGGTCAGACCAAATCATCAAGCGAATCAGGGGTCTGCTCGGTGAAGAAGTCCTCTGGTCTCAAGGACTTGCCTGGCTTATCCGTTGAGCCGACGATGCGCGATTTCATAAACCGTCGGTGCGGTGGCTCTGGGCGGATGGTGGCGGACACCGAAGGCGGCGTAGACAAGAAGCAACTTGCCCCCTCTCTGCTCGATCCGAAAAACCATGCCGAACTTGCCGTCAGGATGAGGAATGCGAATCTTCACGCAATTGCCGAGCGCCGTTCCTTCCTGCCCCTCCTCTTCACAGGCAAGAAGTTGCTCAGTCGGGACTCCACCCTGCTCATAATCTCTCCGAGCCGCCAAGGCGACCACGCGCGCGGTCTCGCTCGCACGGTTCAAGTCCTCTGCGAAAGCTGCGTCGTCAAACAGCGCTGATGCGCGACCCTTCCGCTTGTTGCTCATTGACTACCCCTCGCCGTCGGGGGGCTGAACCGCGCCGAACTCGGCCTCAAACTCAGCCAGAGTTGCCGGTTCGGTGCCAAGGCGCTTACGGATCGCGTCAAATGAGGTGTCCGGCACCAGGGTGAGCGACCCGTCCGGGCGCTCCTCGGTGACGACGTACTCGCCAGCCCGATCACCGCTGAGCTTGACGTGAGTGTGGGACTCCATAACGGAAATGATGCCATACAGGCCTAATATACGAACGAGTTGCGTTGACCCCGCAGCCGGTCCTTCAGCGTCGTTCTCCTCGGTCTAAACAATCCCGGTTGAAGGTTCTATGCGCGCCAGTTGCGCGCCAGTCAGCCACTAAATCAGCCGGACACAACCGGGCTCAGCCGGACGAATTCCTCATTTTAGAGCCAAATCCTCACTTCACAATTGACGATTCGCGCGTCTCTCCTCCCTGTAGTAACCCCAGAAGCGCCCCGCCTCCCCGGTGGGGCGTTTTCTGTTGTGGAGCAGGCTATGCGCTCGTCCAAGATGACGGGCTCTATGGCACGATGCTCAGCAATGCCGGATTGCTTTGTGATCATGCCGATCTCGACCCCCAAAGACATGGCGGGGGATTACAGCGGGGACGATCTGCACTTTGCTCATGTGCTCGATCACCTCTTTGTCCCGGCGATCGAAAAGGCTGGGCTGAAGGTCGTCAAGCCGGTCATGAAGGGCGCCGATCTCATCCACGCAGAGATCGTCAAACAGCTTGAGGAGGCAGACATGGTGCTCTGCGACATGAGCCGTCTCAACGCCAACGTCTTCTTCGAGCTTGGAATCAGAACTGCCCTCGACAGACCGGCAGCCCTCGTCAAGGACGACAAGACCGCACAGGTGCCGTTCGACACCGGCGTGATCAACCACCACACCTACGACAGCTCGCTCTCGCCCTGGAAGCTGGACGAGGAGATTCAGGCCTTGTCGGAGCATCTGAGCGAAACCGGCAAACGCGCGGGAGGCCGGAATGGCCTGTGGCGATACTTTGGGCTTACCCAGCGCGCGGAGCCTGCCGAGATCGAAAACCCGCTGGAAGAAAAGGTCGACCTTGTTCTGCAAGAGGTTGCCGCGATCAAGAAGACCCGCGGTCAAGCATCGAGCGTGGACGAGCGGGTGGGGAAGCTGATGCAGTTTCCGGCCGCACCCCCAGACGTCGAGGCAATCAAGAACCTCGCCCCGTTGCTCGATGAGAACCTTGTCGACCCACTTGTCGAGGTACTCCGCTACCTGCAGGGGTTCCACATCGAGCCTCGCCTACTGGGTGCCAACGGCGCCGACGTCGTGCTCGAACTCGGGTCCTTCATCCTTTTTGAGGACCAGCGCGAGAAGGCAGTCGAAATCGCCCGCGACGCAGGGCTTTCGCTGACCCTCCTCGGTGGGAAGGTGCTTGGCTCCTAAGCTCCAGAGGCGAGCGACGGCGCGGCGCGGCTGCCCAATGGCCGTCCTTGGAAAGATGGCGATATGGAGCGCGTGCTTGGAATCGGCGGGTACTTCCTGCGGGCCGCTGACCCGAAGAGCCTGGCCGCCTGGTATCGCGACTGCCTGGGCTTGGACGCCGATGAGAACGGCCTCTGGCGACAGGAAGCCGGACCGACCGTGTTCGCGGCGTTCGAGTCCGAGACCGGCTACTTCGGGTCCCGCACCCAGCAGGCGATGATCAACTTCCGGGTCCACGACCTCGATGCGATGCTCGCGCAGCTGCGCGCCAAGGGAGCAATCGTGGCCGCGGAGACACAGGACATGGAGGGCGTTGGTCGATTCGGCTGGGTCGACGATCCCGAGGGCAACCGGATCGAGCTGTGGCAGCCCGCCTGACGGCGTTTCACGCGGTGACGTGCAGGCGATTTGCCCAAATACGATCTGAACCTTATAGTCGAAAGGTGCTGAGCAAGCAGAGACCTTCCGACTTCAAGGCCGACCGGAGACATGTCGCGTGGGCATGAGGCAAGGCGGAAGGCGAGGCGCCGCGAAGCGCGAGCGGCGCCGCCGACGCGCCGTCGGCGGCGCCGGCCGCAGTTGCGCCCGGCCCTGATCCCCATAGCGCTCATCGCCATCATCCCCGTGGGCTTCGCGGCCATCGAAGTCCTCGGGTCCGATTCCGGGCGGAGCGTCAGCTACAAGCAGGTGACGAGAGAGGTCAAGGACCTTCTAGCTGGCATACCCCAAGCAGGCGCCACCCTCGGTTCGCCTGACGCACCGATAACCCTGCAGGTCTTCGGGGATCTCGAGTGCCCGACGGTTGCCCGCTTCGTCGCTCTAGAGCTGCCTGCGATCGTCGACAACTGGGTCCGCCCGGGCATCGTCCAGCTCGAGTACCGCTCTCTCGAGACCGATACGGCCAATGAAGACATCTTCATTCAGCAGGAAATCGCGGCCTTGGCCGCAGGCCGGCAGGACAGGCTGTGGAACTTCCTCGCGACCTTCCTGGGGGAGCAGGTTCCGGATCACCTCAACTACGCGACCGAGGACTTCCTGATTGGAATCGCCACTCAAGTTCCTGGCCTGAAAATGAAGCGGTGGCGGCAGGACCGCAACGACAACGGTCTATTTCGGCAGGTGATCCAAGGTGTCCGCCGGGCGCGCCTGAAGGACATGACCGCCACGCCGGCCTTTCTCATTGGCCACAGCCAAGGCCAGATCGACCGGCGCATCGGCCCACGGACCGAGAGCGGCCCCCTTCTCGACGCGGAGCTCCTGCAGGGAGAGATCGAAGCGCTCCGGGACGAAGACATTTCGACCCTCGGCGCCATTGGGCCCTGAGACCCGTTGCCCCCTGCCGCCGAGTGGCCACCCCCGCCGAGGGATTGCTTTGCGATACGCAACCGTCTACAATCAGAACTCCTTTAATACCTAAGAATCTTTGACCCAAAGGGCCGAGTCGGAAAGCGAAGCCGCTGGCCCTCGCAAAGGTCGACTTGAACCGGAGGAATGAGATGGCCCTGCAAGCGAGGATGAGGTCCGTGGTCACGGCGATCGGGATCGGGATCGCGGCCGCCGTACTTCTAGCGGGGGTCGCGATGGCCTGCGAAGGCTTCCCAGTAGAAGGCGAATGCGAAAAACCATCCGTCTTCACCGATTCGGTGGGTGGCGTGACGACCACCGGGGCCATCCTCAACGGTCTGGTCAATCCGCATGGATGCACGACCAGCTGGGTCTTCGAATACGGGAAATTGGAAAGCGGCTTCCCGAGCAAATCGCTGGGCGGGAAACTATCGATGGAATCGACCAGCTACGAACCGGTGGTGGACGGAATCGGCGGGCTCTCGCCAAATACGACCTATCACTATCGCCTACGGGCGGAAAACGAAAAAGGCACGACGACCGGCTCGGAAGTGAAATTCACGACGGCCAAAGCAACTCCCACGGTTGTCACCTTGGCAGCGACGGGCGTCACGCATGAAACCGCGTTCTTGAATGGCGAAGTCATCCCCAATGGCGCTCCGACTACGTACTACTTCGAATACGGATTGACCAAAAGCTACGGAAAAACTACCGGGGAAGGCAGCGTAAAATCCGGGGGTGAAAAAGTCGCCGCGGGGGCGGGGGGCTTGACGCCTTCCACCACCTATCACTTCCGCGTCGTCGGGAAAACCGGGGAAGGCACGCAGCCCGGCGGCGATTTGACCTTCACGACGTCCGCGACGCCGCCGGTCGGCTGGAAAATCCAGACGACGCCAAACGCGAGCGGCGCCGAACACAGCTATCTGAACGACATATCCTGCGAACCCGCGGGTACGAGCGCCTGCACCGCCGTGGGCAAGCAGACCGCCAGCGGGGGGACGAGCAGTCCCTACGCCCAGTATTGGAATGGGAGCGCATGGACCAGCCAGTTGACGGCAACCCCAGCCGGCACCACGGCCGCTGAGCTGCAGGCCGACCACTGCCTCTCGAAAACCTCGTGCGTGACCGCCGGCTACTACACGACGGCGTCGGGCACGTTCTCCCTGGTCGAGGCCTGGAATGGGACCGCCTGGTCGATCCAGACGACGCCCAATCCCGCCGGCTCGACCGAAACGAGATTGAACGGGATCTCCTGCCAGGCGATCACGGCCTGCGTCGCCGTCGGCTACAAAGGCAGTGGCAGCGGCTCGCAACCGGTGGCGATCGGCGGAAATTCCGGCGCCTGGTCCCTGCAGTCGGTACCGCTGCCAGCGGGCGCGGTCGGCGCAGAACTGACCGGCGTTGACTGCACCTCCGCGACTTCGTGCAGGGCGGTGGGGCGCTACTACCCGACCTCGAGCAGCACCACCTATTGGGCGATGGCGTCCACCTGGAACGGGACCGCCTGGACTTCCGAAGCGGTGTCAAAACCCACCGGGAGCCCCAAACGCAGCACCCTGCTGGACATTTCATGCGCCAGCGGCTCTAGCTGCGCCGCGGTAGGCGGCTACATGAATTCCAGTGGGATTCAGGTGTCCTACGTGGAGCGCTGGAACGGGAGCTCGTGGGCTTGGCAGTCGAGCCCCAATCCGGCCGGCTCCGCCAATACCCCATTGCAGAACGTTTCCTGCGTCGAAAGCTCACCCTGTGTTGCCGTCGGCGACTGGCTCGAAGAAAGCGGCGTCTGGAAGCCGATGGCCCAGTCCTGGAACGGCACCTCCTGGGTGATCGATTCGGTCCCGTTCGTCGCGGAACAGACTTTTGGGATGCTCGGCGGCATCGCCTGCAGGAGCAGCTGCCTAGCGGTTGGTTGGTACACCGTTGCGGGCAAAGACAAAACCCTCGGTGAGATCAAATGAGACCCCGGCGACTTGACCTGTCCGGGGACGGCTAACCCTCCCCCCCGCCTTCCCCCGCTTCTCGACCGGAGGCCGGTCCAGTCGATCGCGCGGACGCGAAAGACGTGGTGCCGACGCCGAGACGTTCCGCTGCATCTCCTCTCCCCCGCTCCGCTGGACAGGACATCCGTATCCACAGGGAACCGTCGAATCCGTCCACTACCCTGCCGCGCGTGACCGAGGTCCTGAGAGACGTGCTGGCGCCGGAGATGCGGGCCGTCTTCTGCGGCACCGCGCCTGGCACCGCCTCGGCCAGGGCACAGGCCTATTACGCCGGCCCGGGCAACGCTTTCTGGCAGGCGCTCCACCTGACCGGGCTGACGCCGTTCGAGCTGGTCCCGGCGGAATTCGAGCGGCTGCCCGAGTACGGGATCGGCCTGACCGACATCTGCAAGGTCGCCTATGGCTCCGACGCGGAGGTCGGCACGGTCGAGTTCGACGTCGGCGCTCTGCAGGAGAAGATCGCCGCGGCCGAACCGGGCTGCCTCGCCTTCAACGGCAAGAACGCCGCCCGCGGGGCGCTCGAGCGCGATGTCCTCTACGGCCCCCAGGACGAGACGATCGGCGGCGCCCCGGTCTGGGTCCTGCCCTCGACCTCGGGCCGCGCCCGCAGGTTCTGGAAGATCGAGCCCTGGCAGGAGCTGGCGCTGGCCTGCGGCGCCGATCCCAACCGGCTCTAGGCGCTCTCGGCCCGCTCCTCACCGGGCCAGCGCCCGGTGAGACGGGTGACGCCGCTGCGGACGCCGTGGTCGGTGATCCCTTTGACCAAGCGGAAGATCGCTCCCTCGACCAGCAGTGCCGCGACCAGTTTGGGGACCGAGACCTCACGCTGATCGGGGGCCGGCGGCTCCTCGTCGTCGATCACGGACCAGAGTCGCTCGAAGACCTTCTGAGCGGCGATGCCGGCAAGCAGTCCGGTGACGATGCCGATCGGGGCGAAGAGGATCTTCATGCGGGCAGGCTACCCGGCCGGCTCCGAGGCAAACGAGAAAGCCGACTGAAGCGAGTTGTTACGATATATCGCGTTAGATATCGATAGAAAGGTATTTCCGATGCACCACAGACACGAATCACGACATTCCGGCCACCACGGCCGTCCCGAGTTCGCCCGCAGCCGCGGCCCTCGCTACGGCCGCGGGCGCGGCGGCCCCCGGGCTCGCCGCGGCGACGTCAGGGCCGCGGTCCTGGCCCTGCTGGCCGAGCGGCCGATGCACGGCTACGAGATGATCAAGGAGATCGAGGAGCGCACCCAGGGAGCCTGGGCCCCGAGCGCCGGCTCGATCTACCCGATGCTGCAGCTGCTCGAGGAGGAGGGGCTGATCCAAGGCGAGGAGAGCGACGGCAAGCGCCGCTTCACCCTGACCGAGACCGGCGCCGCCGAGCAGGAGACCAAGGCCGGCGAGGAGACCCCCTGGGACGCGGTCCGCGCCGGGGCCGCGCCGGAGGCGATCCACCTGCGCGACAGCGTCGGCAAGCTCCACCACGCGATCGGCCAGGTATTCCACGCCGCCGACGACGGCCAGCAGAAACGGGTCCGCGAGCTGCTCGACGAGAGCCGCCGCAGGATCTACGCGATCCTCGCCGAGGAGAGCTGAGAATCACGGCCAAGGCACATGGCGGTGGCCCGAGCTCGGGCCACCGCCAACGCCACGCCGTCCTCAGCCGAGCTGGATGACCACCGCGCGCAGGGCTCCAGTGGTTGCCGGACCGCAGCCGGTGCTGCCCAGCGCCAGGGCGGAAAGCGTGATGGGCTGCCCTGCCTGCTGAAGCCCGATCGCGGTGGAGCTGCTGCCGATCGGTTCGAGGTTGAAGGGAGGCGTCCCATTGGCGTTTGCCCAAATCCCGGCGCCGGCGAGCGGGGCGCCGTTGGCCTGCACGGAGACAAAGGCCGAGCAGGGTTCCGAGCCGGGACCGTCTGCATCGGCCGGAGTTCCCTTCAGTTCCGTCAACAGCTCATACGATTTCCCAGCCAGCGGGGTGAAGGTCGCGATCCCGGTCAGGGGAATTGGGGTCCCACCGGGGACTTCGCTGGTCAGGCCCGGCACCGCCGCTGACTGGATTTCCGCCACCTGCAGACCGGCAAGCGTTCCCGGAGCGAGGTTGGCGCGGCTGAGGCTCGCTTTCTTGAGCTTTCCCGGCGTCACGGCTTCCTTTTTGATCTTTGCGGTGGTCACCGAGTTGGCGCCGAGGTTCTTGGCCTTGACCGCATTGCTCGCGAGGTTCCTGGACTTCACCGCCTTTGCCGCGATGTTGGTCGACTTGACCGCGTTCTTGCCGAGGTTCGTGGCCGCGTACACGGCGCCACCACTGACCGCCAGGAACAGCGCCATGGTCGCGACGACGTTCGCGTAGGTAAAAGTCCTGCGGGCTCTCTTCACGTCTGCGTTCCTCCTGATTCACATTGGCCGGGATCGTCGCTCTTACGCGACCACTCCCACATAGTCAGTGAAACCTATTTGCTTTGTGAGTCCTCGTGCGGTGAGCTCAGACCCCCGTGCAACAAGGAGAGCCCGGAGACTCACCCACGCGAAACCGGCCGCGTTAGCGGCCGGTTCCTAGAAGGCCCGTCCCCCAACGGACCCGCATATACAGAGAACCTCTCCTCCCTTGGTGATCCCCAGAAGCGCTGGCCTGACGACCGTTGCTCCGTTCGACCATCACCGGAGAGATTGAGGCAATCTATTCGATTGAGACGATTGGTTCAATCGTCAAAATTAATGAGAGGCGAAAGACCGCCGGTTCAGCCCAAGACAGGCTGTGGCGAGGGCAGTGCCGCCAGCACCCGCTCCGCGACCGCCTCGCCGCTGAGGCCGGCCTCGGCCCGCAGCAGCGCCGGCTTGCCGTGGGTGACGTAGCGGTCGGGCAGGCCCACGCGCAGCACCCGCGCCCGCTCCGCCGGCCCCGCGGCGAAGGCGTCCTCGAGGTGGTCCAGCACCGCCGAGCCGAAGCCGCCCGGCAGGACGTTCTCCTCGATCGTCACCACCAGGTCGTGCTCGCGGGCGAGGCGCTCGGCCAGCTTGCCGTCGATTGGCTTGGCGAAGCGGGCGTCGGCGACGGTGGCCTTGAGGCCGTGGCCGGCGAGGATCTCGGCCGCCTCCTGGGCGACCGTAACGCCGTAGCCATAGCCGAGCAGGGCGACCCGCTCGCCCTCGGCCAGGACCTCGCCGGTGCCGATCGGGATCCGCTTTGGCCGCTTCGGCAGCTTCGCCCCCTCTCCCGCACCGCGCGGGTAGCGCAGCGCCGCCGGGCCCTCGTGGGCGACGGCGGTGTGGAGCATGTGGACCAGCATCGCCTCGTCGCGCGGCGCCATCACGACGACGTTGGGGATCGGCAGGAAGTAGGAGACATCGAAGGCGCCGTGATGGGTGGGGCCGTCGTCGCCGACCAGGCCGGCCCGGTCCATCGCGAAGGTGACGTCGAGCTTCTGCAGGCAGACGTCGTGGATGATCTGGTCGTAGGCACGCTGGAGGAAGGTCGAGTAGATCGCGCAGACGGGCTTCGCCCCCTGCAGCGCCATCCCGGAGGCCAGCAGGACCGCGTTCTGCTCGGCGATGCCGACGTCGTAGTACTGCTCGGGCAGCTGGTCGGCCAGCTTCTGCAGGCCGGTCCCCCCCGCCATCGCCGCGGTGATCCCGATCACCCGCGGGTCGGCCTCGGCCTCGGCGACCATCGCGTCGGCGAAGACCTGCGTGTACTGCGGCGGCGCGCCCGCGGCCGGCGGCTTCTCCAGCATCTCCGGCGCGATCGCATCCGGCGCGTCGGTTTCCGTCACCGGCACCGGTCGATGGGCCTCGTCCGTCCGTGATTTGGACGTTTGAGGCCCGTCGGCCCCCGGAGCGGCGGCCGGCTTGCCGTTGACGATCGAGTTGGGCTTGGCGGCGTGCCATTTCTCCATGCTCTCCAGGCCGCCCTCTTCGGCCGGCAGGAAGCCCTTGCCCTTGACCGTGTGGATGTGGACGACGACCGGCCGCTCGGCTTCGAAGGCCTCGGTCAGCGCCTCGCGCAGGGCGTGGACGTCGTGGCCGTCGATCACCCCCATGTAGGCGATGTCGAGCTCCTCGAAGAAGAGCCCCGGGGCCCAGTAGGCCTTGATCGCCGACTTGATCTCCGGTCCCAGGCGCTCGATCCGCCGCCCCAGACCCAGCGGCAGCTTGGTCAGCCGGTCCTCGACCCCCTCGCGGGCGTGGAAGAGGCGCGGGTTGAGGCGGATCCGGTTGAAGTAGCGCGAGAGTGCACCGACGTTGGGTGAGATCGACATCCCGTTGTCGTTGAGGACGATCACGAACGGGGTCTGCAGGCCGCCGGCCGCCAGCATCGCCTCGTAGGCGACGCCGCCGGTGAGAGCGCCGTCGCCGATCACGGCGGCGACCTTGCCGTCCTCGCCGATCCCCTTGCGCATCGCCTCCTTCAACCCGACCCCATAGCCGATCGAGGTCGAGGCGTGGCCGGCCCCCATGATGTCGTGCTCGGACTCCTCGATCGAGCAGAACGGGGCCAGGCCCTCGTACTGGCGGATCGTCGGCAGCTGCTCGCGGCGGCCGGTCAGGACCTTGTGCGGGTAGGACTGGTGGCCGACGTCCCAGAGCACCTTGTCGCGGGGGGAGTCGAGCAGGCTGTGCAGGGCGACGGCGAGCTCGCAGGTGCCGAGGTTGGCGCCGAAGTGACCGCCGATCTCGCCGATCGTGTCGATGATGTAGGTGCGCATCTCCTGCGCGACCCGCTGCAGCTGCTCGTCGTCGAGCTCGTGCAGGTCGGCGGGGCCGTCGATCGCGGCCAGCAGCTGCTCGGTGTTGTCGTCTTCGCTGCCCTGGGTGGGGGGCTGTTCGCTCATTCGTTCCTCGTGAAGATGTAGTCGGCCACGCGCCTCAGGTCGTCGGTCTCCCCCGCCGCCTCGGACAGGGCCGCGGTCGCCTTGGCGTGGGATTCGGCGGCCAGCTCGCGGGCGCGGTCGAGCCCGAAGAGGCTGACGTAGGTGAGTTTTCCATGTCGCTCGTCGCTTCCATGTGGCTTGCCGAGCTGCTCGTCGCTCTCGGTGACGTCGAGGATGTCGTCGACGATCTGGAAGAGAACCCCCAGCTCACCGGCGAAACGGCGATACGCAATTGTCTCAGGTTCGCCACGGCCCTCGAGGATCAGCACGACGCCAACGCTGGCGGCGATCAGCCGGCCAGTCTTCAGCGCGTGCAGGGCGCGCAGCCCCTCGGCGTCTTTCTCGGCCCCGATCACGTCGACGTACTGGCCGCCGACCATGCCGTCGACCCCGGTCGCCCCGGCCAACTCGGCCAGCGCCGCCAGCACCCGGGTGGGCTCGCCGGGCTGCTGGCAGAAGAGCCGCATCGCCTCGGCGAAGAGGCCGTCGCCGGCGAGGATCGCCACGTCCTCGCCGAACTTGACATGGGAGGTGGGCTGGCCGCGGCGCAGGGCGTCGTCGTCCATCGCCGGCAGGTCGTCGTGGATCAGCGAGTAGGTGTGGATCAGCTCGAGCGCGGCGGCGACCCGGAGGAAGCGCTCGGGATCGGCGCCGAGGGCGCGGGCGGTGGCCAGGGCGAGGACCGGGCGCACCCGCTTGCCGCCGGCGAGCAGCGAGTAGCGCATCGCCTCCTCGAGGCCGGCGGTCGAGCCGGCGGCGGAGAAGCGCAGGCCGCCAAGGGCGGAATCGACCAGGGCGCGCAGGTCCTCTGGGTACATCGACGCCGGAGCGGCGCTCACCCGGCGCTCGCCGCTTCGCGCGCCTGGCGGTTGGCCTCCTCGACCGCCTCGGCGGAGAGATCGGCGGCCTCGGCCGCGAGCTCGGCGGCACGCTCGTCGCCGACTTCTTCGCGGGCGAGCTCGGCGGAGATCTCGCGCAGGCGCCCGGCGATCTCGCGCAGGCGGCTCACTTGGCCGGCTCCCGCTCGCGCACGATCGCGCCGAGGATGCCATTGATGAACTTGGGCGCGTCGGCGCCGCAATACTCCTTGGCGATCTCGATCGCCTCGTCGATCGCGACCTCGACCGGGGTCTCCCCCTCCTCGATCTCATACAGCGCCACCCGCATCACGTTCATGTCCAACGGTGCGATGCGATCGACGGTCCAGCCCTTGGCGTATTCGGCGATCGTCTCGTCCAGCTCTTCGCGCTCGGCGTCGACCCCTTCGGCCAGCTCGCGGGTCAGCGGTTTCGAGTCGGCGATCAGCTCGGCCAGGGGACGGCCGGTGACGTCGCGCTGGTAGCTGGCGAAGACGGCGTCGCGGCGTTGGTCGGATCGGCGCATCGGTTCATTCTCCCGCTTTTGGCGGCCGCCTGAAAGCCGTGACCGCGACTAGCGCAGGATCTCGACCAGCAGGACCCAGGCATTGGCGACGGAGGCCGCGATCGCGAGGACGATTCCGGCGACCAACCAGTAGAGGCCACCACCGGATTCGGCGAGAACGCTGATGCCGCCGACCGCGAACGGCACGATGGCGATCGCCCGCAGGGCCCAGCGGGCGACCCGCCAGCTGCGCTGCATCACTTCTCCCTCCGCGACCTGGATCGCCGGCTGTCGCAACACCACCGCGTCGATCGCCAGCGCAACGAAGAGCAGCTCGAGGCCGAGGGCGACGTGACTCTGGCCCGGGACCAAGGCGACCACCGAGACCAGCAGCACGGAGACGAGGAAGAGCAAGGTTTCCAGCGCCCGCTCGGGCAGGCCGCGGAAGGCAAGGATGCGCTCCAGGTTGATCGAGACGGCGACGAAGACGAGGCCGGCAAGCGCCGCCGAGGCGCCGGCGGTGGCGACGAAGAGATCGGTCCACTCGCTCGGGTCGTAGGCGAACACCGATCGGATCGTAAGCGGCGCAGAGGCGGCAGCGGCGCGCTAGGCGCGCGAGATGTACTCGCCGGTGCGGGTGTCGACCCGAACCGCTTCGCCCTCGTCGATGAACAGCGGCACCTGGACGACCACGCCGGACTCCAGCGTCGCCGGCTTCGTGCCACCGCCCGAGGCGGTGTCGCCCTTGACGCCGGGGTCGGTCTGGGTGACCTTCATCTCGATCGCGCCGCCGACGGAGATGTCGCTGGGCTTCTCGTCGACGAAGAGGACCTCGACCACGGCATTCGGCAGAACCCATTTCATCGCGTCTCCGAGCGAGTCGGTGGGGATTTCGATCTGGTCGAAGTCGCGGCTGTCCATGAAGACCGCCGCGTCGCCGGAGTCGTAGAGGTACTGCATCTTCTTCGATTCGGTGCGGACGGGGCGGAACTTC
This sequence comes from uncultured Solirubrobacterales bacterium, assembly GCA_963829445.1. Taxonomy (GTDB): domain Bacteria; phylum Actinomycetota; class Thermoleophilia; order Solirubrobacterales; family 70-9; genus VAYN01. The sequence goes on from CAWHIW010000021.1 coordinate 146,395, forward strand.
TCCCCGGCCCGGAAGGTTTTGTCGATTACCGAGCCGTCCTCGATCCGCCGCAGCTTGGTGCGCACGAAGGCGCCGCCCTTGCCCGGCTTCACGTGCTGGAACTCGATCACCTTCCAGATCTTGCCGTCGATCTCGATGTGGACGCCGTTGTGGAATTCGTTGGTGCTGATCACGGCGCGGATCCTAGCGTCAAGCCTCTAAAGGGCCGGCGAGGCGCAGCAGCGCCTGGTCGGGATCGGGGAAGACTTCGCCGCGGGTGAAACGGCCGGCGGCGACATCCCAGACCCAGGCCATCGGGACGTCGCGAATGCCGAGCTCGCGACTGCGGACGTAGACGCGGCCGCGGACCAGCAGCGAGCCGCTGTGCCGCTCGATCGAGTTCGACGCGATCAGCAGCTCTTCCCAGGCGCGATCGACGTCGGCGAGGTAGTCGTGGAGCCCGCTCGGGCCGACGTAGGGCGCGGTGCGGCCGACAGCTTCGGCGGTGCCGACCGGGAAGAACTCGAGCGACTCCTCGCAGACGGCCTCGATCTCCTCGGCATCGCGCCGGTTGAAGGCCTCGAAGAGGCGCTCGACCAGCTTGCGGTCCGCCGCTGACGCCGGCTCGGCGACGGCCGGCGTCGGGGCGATCGCGAGGATCGCGGCGTCGTCGTCGAGCGGGCCGGCGCTGAACTCGTTCAGCGCGCCCTCGATCCTCTGGACGGCGAGCGCCGGGCTCGAGACCCCGGCCAGGGCCGCGCGCAGCCGCGGCTCGCCGAAGCGGTCCTCGGCGCCGGTGCTCTCGGTGACGCCGTCGGTGATCACGACCAGCTGCTGGCCCGGGCGCACCTCGACGTGCTCGATGCCCCAGCCGGCATCGGGGAAGGCGCCGAGGACCGGAGCCGAGACGGTCGCCTCGACGACTGCGTCGCGATCGACCAGGAGCGGCGCCGGATGGCCGGCGATCGCCAGGCGCACCGGTTTCGAGGAGTCTTCGTCGATCGCCATCGCGGCGACGCTGCAGAGGGAGGCGCCGGGGCGGGTCAGCAGGTCGCGGTTGAGGGTTTCCAGGGCGATCACCGGGTCGCCGGTCAGTGCCGCGGCGGTGCGCAGGGTGTAGCGGGCGAGGGCGGTGACGGCGGCGGCCTGGGCGCCGCGGCCGGTGACGTCGCCGATCACGACCATCCAGCCGCCGGCGATGCGGAAGGCGTCGTAGAAGTCGCCGCCGATCTCGTTCTCGGCCCCGGCCGGCCGGTACATCGCCGCCACCGACCAGCCCGGAATGTGCGGCAGCCGCGACGGCAGCAGGCCGCGCTGCAGGGTCTCGGCGATCTCGGCTCGTTCGCGCTCGCTGCGCTCGAGGTTGGAGAAGAGGCCGGCGTTGTCGAGCGCCAGCGCCACGCGGCCGGCGAGGATCGCGGCGAAGTCGGCGTCGTCCTGGCGGTAGCGGCGGCCGGAATCGCTGACGCCGACCGAGAGGATCCCGGTCGGCCGGCCCCGCGCCCGCAGCTCGACGGTGACGAAGGAGCGAATGCCCATCGCCAGCAGGAAGCGCAGATCCTCCTCGCTCTCGGCGACGGGGCGGAGGTCGTCCTCGGTCACGCGCTCGAATAGCCGCGGCTCCTGCCGGGCGACCGAGGCGGCATCGGCGATCTGCGCCTGCAGGGCGGGTTCGCGCTCGGCCAGCCCTTTTTCCACCACCTCCGCCCGGGGACCGTCGACGCGGACGGCGGCACGGCGGATCCGGCCCTCCTCGATCACGTCGATCATGCAGTAGTCGCCGAGCGCGGGGACGAGGATCGCGGCGATCGCATCCAGGGTCTGCTCCAGCGAGCGCCCGCCGTCGGCGACCGAGGCGATGTCCTCGAGGATCTGGAAGCGGAGACGGGAGCGCCTCGAGCCGGCACGGTAGAAGCCCGCGAGCACGAGCAGCGCGACGATGGCCAGCGCCAGTCCGATCTCCAGCCCGGTCACCTTCCCGCTCCTCTCAGCGTCAACACGATCCCCAGTTGCACCCCACGGCAGCGTAACGACTACCCGGGGTCGATCTCACGTTTGCCGGAACGGAGACGTTGGTTGTGCATGGATCGCGAGGAGATCGAGTTCGTCAGCGGTGAAGACTGCTGCGCCGCCTGGCTCTATCACGCCGCGGGCGGCGCGCCGGCGCCGATCGTGGTCATGGCCCATGGGCTCTCGGGTACGCGGCGGGACGGGCTCGGGCCGTTCGCCGGGCGCTTCGCGGCGGCGGGGCTCAACGCTCTCGTCTTCGACCACCGCGGCTTCGGCGACAGCGGCGGCGAGCCCGACCTGTTCGAGCCGCGGCGCCAGCTCCAGGACTGGCGGGCGGCGATCGCCTATGCCCGCTCGCTGCCCGGGGTCGATCCCGGGCGGGTGGCGACCTTCGGCTCCTCGATGGGCGGCGGCAACGCGCTCGCGGCGGCGGCCGGCGATCCGCGGGTAGCGGCGGCGGTCAGCCAGGTGCCGTTCCTCGACATGGTGCGCCAGGCGCACCGCTCCTCCCCCCGTGTCGCTGCGCGGATGCTGCTCGCCGCCGTGCGCGGAGAGCACTTACCGGCGGTCGGGCGGCCGGACCGGGCCGCGTTCATCAACGCGCCCGGCGGCGAGACCGGCTGGCGCGCCGTGGTCGCCGGCGGCGAGGACTCGCGCTGGCGCAACCGCGTCTCCTCGCGCTGGCTGCTCGGCCGTCCCTACCGCCCCGTCCGCCACGCGGCCGGCCTGCACTGCCCCTGGCTGCTCTGCGTCGGCGAGGCCGACCGGGTCGCCCGGCCCGGGCCGGCGATCGCAGCGGCGCGGCGGGCGCCGCGGGGCGAGCTGCGCACCTACCCGGGCGTCGACCACTTCGACGTCTACGACGGGCCCGAGTTCGAGGCGGTGGTTGCCGACGAGATCGAGTTCCTGCGCCGCCACCTGCTGGCGACTGGCTGAAGCAGGGTCAGCTCGAGGCCGGGCCGGACGCCTTTTCGGCGGTCGTGCTGGTCGTCAGGCCGGCCGCCGCGCCGCCGCTGAGCACGCGGCGGACCAGGCGCGGAGCGAGGATGCGGGCGACGGCGGCAAGTGCGTAGGGGCGCGGGACATAGCGCTCGGCCTTGCCTCCCGGCCCCACCGCGTAGATCGCCTCCGCGACCTTCTCGGGCTTGGAGACGACCCAGCGGGTGAGCGCTTTCTGGCGCAGCTCCTCGGCCGGGAAGCCCTCGGTGGCGACGAAGCCGGGCAGGACCATGCCGACGTGGACGCCGTGCGGCAGCTCCTCGGCGTAGAGCGAGTCGGTCCAGCCGATCAGAGCGAACTTGCTGGCCGAGTAGGCGCCGGTGCGAGCGCGGGAGACGCGACCGGCGGTGCTGGCGACGTTGACGATCGCGCTCGGGGAACTAGCGCGCAGCAGCGGCAGCAGCGCCTCGGTGAGGCGGAGCACGGCGTCGAAGTTGAGCTCCATGTGGCGCTGGACGTGGGCGAAGCCGGTCTCGGCGAAGTTGCCGCGCCAGGCGGCGCCGGCGTTGTTGACCAGGAGGTCGAGGCGGCCGCCGTGCTCGGCCTCGAGGTGGGCGCGGACCCGGGCGGGCGCCTCAGCGTCGGTGAGATCGACCGCGACGTGGGTGGCCCGACAAGGCAGCGACCCCGCCAGCTCACGCAGCAGCTCCTCGCGGCGGGCGACCAGGACCAGCTCGGTGCCCGGCTCGCGCGAGAGCCGCACCGCCGTCGCTCGGCCGATCCCGGTCGAAGCTCCCGTAACCACCGCCACGCTCATAACCGCAAGGCTATTCGACCGATCCCCAGGGGCGTGTCTGAGCTTAGGGGCCTATATGACCCCCTCAACTCAGACACCCCCCTTCGGCGAGTTGCAAGGATGCGGCGATGCCCGAGTCCTCCTCAGCCCGCGGCTCCCACCTCGGCGCCACCCGGCGCGAGGGCGAGCGGGTGACGCCGCTGGAGCTCTTCTTCGACCTCGTCTTCGTGCTCGCGATCACCCAGTGCACGGCGCTGATGGCCCACCACCCGACCTGGTCGGGGATGGCCCAGGGCCTGCTGGTGCTGGGGATCCTCTGGTGGGGCTGGGTCGGCTACGCCTGGCTGACCAGCGTCATCGACCCCGAGGAGGGGCCGGTGCGGCTGGTCATGTTCGGGGCGATGGCCTCGCTGCTGATCGTCTCGCTCTGCGTGCCCGAGGCCTTCGGCCACCTCGGCCTCACCTTCGCCCTCGCCTTCGGCGCCTTCCGCGTCGCCCACATCGGCCTCTTCATGCTCGCCAGCCCCGACGACGACGCCCTCCGCCACTCGGTCCTCGGCCTCGCCGCCAGCACCGCGATCGCGGTGACGCTGCTGGCCGCCGCCTCGCTCTTCGACGGCGTCGCCCAGGGAGCGCTCTGGGCGCTGGCGATCTTCCTCGACATGGCCGGCCCCTACTTCTTCGGCTCCGAGGGCTGGAAACTGGTCCCCGGCCACTTCGCCGAGCGCCACGGGCTGATCGTCATCATCGCCCTCGGCGAGTCGATCGTCGCGATCGGGGTCGGGGCCGCCGGCGCCCTCGACCTCGGGATCGGCGTCGTCGCCGTGCTGGGGGTGGCGCTGGCCGCGGCCCAGTGGTGGATCTACTTCGACGTCGTCGCCCTGATCTCGGCCAAACGCCTGGGCGAAGCCGAGGCCGGCAAGACCCAGAACGACCTCGCCCGCGACTCCTACTCCTACATCCACCTGCTGATGGTGATGGGAATCGTCCTCGTCGCCTTCGGCCTCAAGGTGACGATCGCCCACAACGGGGAGCACCTCCACGCCGTGCCGGCCTTCGCCCTCTTCGGCGGCGTCGCCATCTACCTGCTCGGCCTGGTCGCCTTCCGCTACCGCCACGTCCACACGATCAACCGCCAGCGACTGGGCCTGGCGATCGTGCTGCTGATCCTGATCCCGGTTGCAACGGCCGTACCAGCGCTAATCGCCTTGGCCGTTGCTGTCGTACTGATGTGGGTGATGATCGCCTACGAGCACCGCAGCTACGGCGAGGGCCGCAACCAGCTGCGCCACGAAGCCGCGGTGGGCCACGCCTGACCAAACGACGAATCCATATTCGATTTCGACATACTCCAAAAAAATGACCAAAACGCCTGAACTACTCGACAACCTCCTTCGCCCCGGCGCCCCCTCCGGCTACGAGGGCCCGGCCGCCGCCGTCTGGCGCGAGGCCGCCGCCTTCGCCGAGCTCAGCAGCGACGGCATCGGCTCCTCGATCGCCCGCGTCGGCGACGCCTCCCCCCTGCTCGCGGTGGTCGGCCACATCGACGAGATCGGGCTGATCGTCGTCCACATCGACGAGAAGGGCTTCCTCTGGTTCGCCCCGGTCGGCGGCTGGGACCCGCAGATCCTGGTCGGCCAGCGGGTCGAGGTACGCGGCAAGGACGGCCCCGTACTCGGCGTCGTCGGCCGCAAGCCGATCCACCTGCTCGAGCCCGACCAGCGCAAGAAGGTGGTCGAGCTGAAGGGCCTGCACATCGACGTCGGCGCCGCCGACCGCGACGAGGCCTCCGAACTCGTCCGTGTCGGCGACCCGGTCGTGATCGCGGCCGAGCCGATGCCGGTCGCGGGCGACCGCCTGGTCTCCCGGGCGATGGACAACCGGCTCGGCGCCTACGTCGCCCTGGAGAGCCTGCGCCGCTCGCACGAGGGCGGCGAGATGCACGGCTCCTTCGCCGCGGTCGCCGCGGTGCAGGAGGAGATCGGCCTCTTCGGCGCCCGCACCGCCGCCTTCGAGCTGCGCCCCGATCTCGCGATCGCGGTCGACGTCACCCACGCGACCGACGCCCCCGGCGTCGACGAGAAGGAGATCGGCAGCCACCCGCTCGGCTCCGGTCCGGTGATCGGCCGCGGCTCCACCCTCTCCCCCAAGGTCTTCGAGCTGCTGGTCGAGACCGCCGAGGCGGAGGGCATCGAGTACTCGATCAGCGCCAGCGGCCGCGGCACCAGCACCGACGCCGACGTGCTCCAGATCTCCCGCGCCGGCATCCCCACCGGCCTCGTCTCGATTCCCCTGCGCTACATGCACTCGCCGGTCGAGATGGTCGATCTCGCCGACGTCGAGGCGACGGTCGAGCTGCTCGTCGCTTTCGCGTCGCGGCTCAAAGCCGACGTCGACCTCAGCCGCTGACCCCGTCAGGAACCGCCATGCGGTGTCCTCGGTCGGCCAAATAGCGCTGCTATTCGGCCTCCCTGCGTCCTTGCCTGGCGGCCCCTGACGGGGTCAGTCCACAATTTGGAGATCTTTGGGCAGGCCGCTGAGATTGCGCAGCCCTTCCGCGGTGACGACGACCAGGTCCTCGATCCGCACCCCGAGCTGGCCGGGCAGGTAGACGCCCGGCTCGACGGTGACGACTTCGTTCGGGGCGAGGACGTCGTCGGAGCGCAGCGAGAGGCGGGGGCCCTCGTGCACCTCGAGCCCGACGCCGTGGCCCAGTCCGTGGCCGAAGCGGTCGCCGTGGCCGGCGGCCTCGATCACCTTGCGGGCGACGACGTCGACCGCTTCGCCGCCGACGCCGGCTTTGATCGCCTCGAGCGAGGCCTGCTGGGCCTCGCGCACGACCTCATAGACGGCGCGGGCCTCCTCGCCCGGGTCGCCGGTCGCGTAGGTGCGGGTCCCGTCGGAGCAGTAGCCGTCGAGCTTGGCGCCCATGTCGAAGACGACCAGCTCGCCGCGGCCGATCTCACGCTCTCCAGGCTCGGCGTGCGGCAGCGCCCCGTTGGGGCCGGCGGCGACGATCGCCGGGAACGAGGGGTCGGCGCCGAGCTCGCGGATCCGCGCTTCGGCGGCGCGGGCGACGTCGCGCTCCGTGCGCCCGACGAGGCCGCGCTCGATGCTCCAGAGCCAGACCTCGTCGGCCAGCTCCGAAGCGGCGGCGATCGCCGCCAGCTCCCCGGCGTCCTTGACCCGCCGCAGCCCCTCGACGGCGCCGCCGGCGGCGACCGGCTCGACCCCATCGGGCAGTTTTGCTCCCAGTTTCTCCCGTTCGCGGACCGACATGTGGTCGTCCTCGAAGCCGGTCTTCCCCGCCAGCTGCTCGGCGATCGCCCCGAGCCAGTCGCCGCCGACGGTGATCGGCTCCCAGCCCTCGACCTCGGTCGCGGCGCGCTCGGTGTAGCGGAAGTCGGTGAAGAAGAGGCGCAGGCCGGGGCCGCAGACACAGGCGCCGTTGGTGCCCGTGAAGCCGGTCAGGTACCGGACGTTGGTGAGGTCGGTGACCAGCATGCGGTCGAGCTCGCGCTCGGCCAGCACGGCCTCGAGACGGTCGCCGCGCCCGCGCATCAGGCGCTGGCGCCAAGCTTGCCGGCCAGCAGCTCCAGCGCCTCGCGGTAGCCGTCGGGGCCCTTGCCGGAGATCTTCGCCAGGACCAGCCCGTCGAAGACCGACTGCGCGCGCCAGGGGTCGCGGTTCTCGACGTCGGAGAGGTGGACCTCGACGGCGGGCAGGCGGGCGACGTCGAGAGCGTCGGCGATCGCGCGGCTGTAGTGGCTCCAGGCGCCAGCGTTGACGATCGAGGAGTCGGCGAGGTCGGGCAGGCGGTGCAGGTACTCGACGAACTCGCCCTCGTGGTTGGTCTGGAAGAAGATCGGTTCGAGCCCGAAGCCGTGCGCCCAGTCGCCGATCCGCTGCTCCAGCTCGCTCAGCGAGAGGCCGCCGTAGACCGCCGGGTCGCGGCGGTCGAGGATGTCGAAATTGACCCCGTGCAGGACGGCGACGCGGTTGCGGGTGGTGGTCATCCGATCAGCTCCTCCACGGCGCTCCGGACCCTAGCGGGGTCGACCAGCTGCCCCGTGCGGGGCTCGCCCGGCGCGGAGAGGAGGACGAAGCCGACGCCGGCAGCGGTGCGCTTCTTGTCGCGCTGCAGCGAGTCGAGGACGGCGTCGATATCGACGGCGGCGTCCAGGCGCGTCGGCAGCTCGTGGCGGGCCAGGGCGGCCTCCACCTCGTCGCGCAGCTCCGGCGCGCTCGACAGCCGCAGCGCCGCCAGCAGGCCAAGGCCGACGGCCTCGCCGTGGCGGTAGCGCTCATAGCCGCTCGCCGCCTCGATCGCGTGCCCGACCGTGTGGCCGAGGTTGAGGACGTGGCGGCGGCCGCCGTCGCGCTCGTCAGCGGCGACGACCTCGCACTTGCAGCGGGCGCAGGCGAAGACGACGTCGTCGAGCTCGGCGGGGTTGAGCGAACCGAGCCCGCGCACCCGCTCCCAGAGCGAGCCGCCGGCCAGCAGCCCCGTCTTCAGGACCTCGACGAAGCCGGCGGCCAGCTCGGGCGCCGGCAGCGTCGCCAGCGTCGTCGTGTCGCTGACCACGGCGGCGGGCAGGTGGTAGGCGCCGGCGTAGTTCTTGCCCTCGGGCAGGTCGACGCCGGTCTTGCCGCCGTAGGCTGAGTCGACCTGGGCGACCAGCGTCGTCGGCACCTGGACCACCGGCACGCCGCGCTGGTAGAGATGGGCGCAGAGCCCGGCGAGGTCGCCGACCACGCCGCCGCCGAGCGCGACCACGTGGTCTTCCTTGGTCATCCCCTCGCGGGCCAGCTCGCGCAGGACCCCCTCGGCCACGGCCATCGTCTTCGAGGCCTCGCCGGGGGGGATCTCGGCGCCGCCGGCCAGCGGGCCCAGGCGCTCGCCGTAGAGCGAGACGGTGGTCGCGTCGGCGACACAGAAGCGGCGCCCGGAGACGGGCCACCAGCCCGCCGCGGAACCGGAGCCGGTGAGGGCCTCGAGCAGGCCGGCGCCGACGAAGATCGGGTACTCGCCGGAGGCGCTCGTCGCCCACAGCAGCTTGGTCGCCGGCGGCAGATCCACCAGGGCCTGCAGGGCGGGCATGGCGCGGGCGACGATGGCGCGGTCGCCGACCGGCACCACCGCGTCTGCCAGCTCCTCGTAGAGCGGTTCCCGCACCGCCATCAGCCTGGCGACGTCGTCGGCGCTGGTCGCCAGCGGCCGGTCGCTGTGGGCGATCCGCCGCCAGGACTCGCGCGCATCCACCTGCAGCCAGACGACGACGTGGCGCCCGAGCGCGGCCCGGATCCGCGCGCTGAGGATGCTGCCACCGCCGAGCGCGATCGCGCCACCCTCGGCGTTCTCCAGCAGCGCGCCGACGACCTCGGCCTCGCGGGCACGGAAGCCCTCCTCGCCGTGGCGCTCGAAGGCCTCCGGGATCGTGCTGGCGAACTCGGCTTCCATCACCGCGTCGATCTCGGTCGTCTCCAGGCCGGCCTCGCGGGCGGCTTGCAGCGCCGTGCTCTTGCCTGCGCCCATGAAGCCGATGAAGACCAGCGCCGGCCTCATCGCCTCACCCCCGGTAGTCGATGCGCTGCTTGTAGGCGGCGATCGCGCCGAGCACGTCGTCGATGTGGTCGCCGCCGAACTTCTCCCGGTAACAGCGGGCCAGGGTCAGCGCCACCATCGCCTCGGCGACGACGGCGGCGGCCGGGACGACGGTCGAGTCGGTGCGCTCGCGCAGCGCCTGCGCCGGCTGCTTGGTCTCGGTGTCGACCGAGCGCAGCGGCTTGGTCAGGGTCGAGATCGGCTTGATCGCGGCCCGCACCGAGAGTGGCTGGCCGTTGGTCATCCCGCCCTCGAGGCCGCCGGCGTGGTTGGTTTCGCGGAAGTAGCCGTCCTTCTCCGACCAGAAGATCTCGTCGTGGGCCTCGGAGCCGGGGCGGGTGGCGACATCCCAGGCCTCGCCGATCGAGACGCCCTTGACCGACTGGATCGAGGCGACGGCGCCGGCGAGGCGGCCGTCGAGGCGGTCTTCCCAGGAGATGTGGGAGCCGAGGCCCGGCACGAGGCCGAAGACGCGCACCTCGAAGGTGCCGCCGAGGCTCTCGTTGGCCTTGCGCAGGCGGTTGATCTCGGCCACCATCGCCTTGCTGGCCTCGGGGTCGAGGCAGCGGACGGGGTCATCGTCGACCTCGGCGAAGTCGGCAGGCGTGAGGTCGTCGCGCTCGGCCGCCTTGACCGAGGCGATCTGGGTGACGTGGCTGTGGATCTCCACCCCCAGCGCGGTGAGGAAGCCGCGGGCGACGGCGCCGGCGGCGACGCGGGCGGCGGTCTCGCGGGCGCTGGCGCGCTCGAGCACGTTGCGGATGTCGTCGTGGCCGTATTTCTGGGCGCCGACGAGGTCGGCGTGCCCCGGCCGCGGCAGGTGGACGGCGTCGGGCTCGAAGCCCGCGACCGGCCAGGGGTTCATCCGCTCCTCCCAGTTCTTGTAGTCGCGGTTGGCGACGAGGACGGCGATCGGGCTGCCGAGGGTGCGTCCGTGGCGGACGCCGGAGCGGACGTCGGCGGTGTCGGTCTCGATCCGCATGCGGCCGCCGCGGCCGTGGCCGAGCTGGCGCCGGGCCATGTCGCGGTCGAGCGCCTCGCGGTCGAGCTCGAGCCCGGCCGGCATGCCCTCGACGATCGCCACGAGCCCCGGCCCGTGCGACTCCCCCGCGGTGGTGAATCGGAACGTCGTCATCGCGCCAAGGCTATCGGCGCGTCGGTTGCTGAGTTAGGCCGGCTATGGGCGGCCCAAGTCAGCACTCGTCGCTTAGCCGCGGGCGGCGGTGCGCATGACCTCGATCGGCGGCTCGCGGTCGGTCCAGACCTGGAGGGAGATCGCGCCCTGCTGGACCAGGACCTCGATCCCATCGACGGTGCGCGCGCCCGCGGCGAGGGCGGCCGCCAGCAGCGGCGAGGGCGCGTCGCCGTAGACCATGTCGACCACGACCTGCCCCGGCCCGAAGCCGTCTCGCCGCAGCGGCAGGTGGTCGAACGGGTCCTCGCCGCGGAGACCGACCGCGGTGGTGTTGACGATCAGCTCGTAGCCGCTCTGGTCGAGCTCGGCAGGCTCCGACCGGGCCTCGACGGTCCCCACCTCGATCGAGACCTGCAGCTCCTGCGCGCGCTCGGCCACCTCGACCCGGACCGACTCGGCCCGGGCGGGGGTGCGGTTCCAGATCTCGACGCTGGCGCCGGCCGCGCCCAGCGCCCAGATCGCCGCCCGCGCGGCTCCTCCGGCCCCGAGCACCAGGGCCCGCCAGCCCGCCGGCCGCTCGGGCAGCGAGGCGATCAGGCCACCGGCGTCGGTGTTGTGGGCCTCGATCCCATGCGGCCTGAAGATCAGCGTGTTGGCGGCGCCGATCTCGCGCGCCATCTCGCTGGCGACGTCGGCCAGAGCCAGGGCCGCCAGCTTGTGCGGGACGGTGACGTTGGCACCGGCGAAGCCTTCGCCCGGCATCGCCCGCACCCGCGCCGCGAACTCCTCGGGGGCGACGTCGATCGCCTCGTAGCTCCACTCCTCCCCCAGCCCCAGCGCCGCCAGCGCCGCGTTCTGCATCGCCGGCGAGCGCGAGTGCGAGACCGGGTGACCGAGGACCGCCAGCCGCGGCATCCCTATTCCCCGCAGCTGGTCGGCTCGTTGCCGCCGTTGGCTTCGCGCGCCTTGTTGTAAGCGGCGACGTCAGCTTCGAATTCGGCTTCGTCCTTGGCGAAGGCGAGTTCGTTGCACGTGTTCGGCTTGTTCACGTAGAAGAGGTACTTGGACCTGGCCGGGTGGGCGGCGGCTTCGATCGCTTCGATCCCGGGGCTGTTGATCGGTCCCGGCGGCAGGCCGGCGTGGGTGCGGGTGTTGTACGGCGAGTCGACCGCCAGCTCCGATTCGGTCAGCGGCTCTTCGTAGTTGCCGGTGGCGAAGCGGATCGTCGCGTCGATCCCCAGCGGCATCCCTTCGTGCAGGCGGTTGTAGACGACCGAGGCAACCAGCTTGCGCTGGCCGGCGACGCCGGCCTCGCGCTCGATCATCGAGGCGATGGTGAGGACGTCGAAGACGGTCAGGTTCTTCGACTTCGCGTACTTCATGTCGACGCCCTTGATCCGCCGCTTGAAGTCCTGCAGCTCGGAGCTGGACCAGGTCGGCGGCGGGCGCCCCCGGCTTCAGTTCGAAGGTGTCGGGGAAGAGGAAGCCCTCGAGGTCCCTGGCGCCTTTGCCGCCGTACTGGGCGGGGTCGAGGTACTGGGAGCGCACCGTCTCCTTCGTGTAGTCGCCTTCGAGCCCGTCTTCTTCGACCAGCTGCGCCGCCTGCGAGCGGCTGTAGCCCTCGGGGATCGTGACCGTGGTCACCTTTTTGACCGGCGGCTTGGAGAGGGCGTCGATCGCGGCGCCGTAGGACATTCCCTTGGCCAGGGTGAAGTGGCCCGGGTAGAGCTCGGAGCGCTTGCCCTCGAGGGTGACGCGGACCTGGAACAGGGTCGAGCTGTCGATCACGCCCTTCCCGCCGAGCAGATCGCCGACCTCGCTGACGCTGGACCCTTTCGGAATCGTCACCTGGACCCGGCCGGAGCCGTCGCCGTGGAAAGGCTGGAAGAGGGCGAAGAGGAACCAGAGCGCGAGCACGGCGACGATCGCGCCGACGAGGCGGAACGGGTGGCGGCCGATCGCCGCAAAGAAGCCGCGCCCACCGCCCGAACCACCGCCACGGGAGCCCTTCTTGGCCGCGGCGGCGATCGGCGCCGCCTTGATCGGCTCCCCCTCAAACGGCACCTCAATCACATCGGGCTCCTCGACCACCGCTGGCTCCTCATCCCAAAACTCCTCCGCAGACCCCCGAGGCGCCAGCACCGGCTCAGCCACAGGCGACTCGTCGGGAGGCCCGGGGGAGGACTCGACGGAACCTCCCGCAGTTCGTGACGGCGAGTCCTCCCCCGGGCCTCCCCCCGCCCCGGCCCCTCCCGCAGTTCGTGACGGCGAGTCCTCCCCCGAGCCTCCCCCCGCCTTGCCTTCCTTAGCCGCCCGCTTGGCCTCCTTCCTGCCCGGCTTCTCCTCCCGCTTGCGGCGCCTCTCCTCGCGTTCCAGGCGTCGCTGCTCGCGCTCGCGCGCGGCCGGGTCCTCCGGGTTCGCGAACGGGTCCTCGGGCATCCAGTCGTCAGTCATCGGCGCGCTCCTCGATCGCGGCCTGGCCGGCGAGGTAGGCCTGCAGGAGGTGGGCGGCGGCGATCGAGTCGCGGTCGCCGCTGGCGCCACCGCGCCGGGTCGCGTCGGCCATCTTCGTGGTCAGGCGCTCGTCGTAGGTCTCGACCGGGATCGGGAGCATCGCTTCGAGTTCGGCGCAGAAGCTGCGGACGAGTTCGGCCTGGCTGCCCTCTTCGCCGCTGAGGTGGAGCGGCAGGCCGACGACGACGCGCTCGACCTCGCGCTCGGCCACCAGCTCGGCGACCGTGCGCGGCTCCGGCGGTTCGATCACCGGCAATGGCGTCGCCAGGGTGCCGCTGGGGTCCGAGAGGGCGCAGCCGATCCGCACCGTGCCGTGGTCGAGGGCGAGGACGCGCATAGGGCTAGGCGAGCCCCCGCTCGAGCTCGGCCCGCATCGCCTGCAACGCGTCCCCGAGCTTCGCGGGCTCCTTGCCGCCGGCCTGCGCCATGTCGTCGCGCCCACCACCGCCGCCGCCGATCAAAGGCGCACCCACCTTCACCATCGCGCCCGCCGAAACGCCACGCTCGGCCAGGTCCTTCGAGGCCAGCACCACCAGACCGGCCTTGGCGCCGAAGTCGCCCCCGAGGGCGACCACCACGGCCCGCCCCCCGAGCTTCGACTGCACCCGGTTCGCGAGGTCGAGCAGCTGCTTGCCATCGGTCGCGCTGGCCGACTTCGCCTGGACCAGGACGAGCCCGCCCTCGCCATCGGCAAACGGAAGCTCGACGCCCGCCTCGGCCAGCAGGTCCGCCTCTGCGCCCAGCGCCTCGGCGGCCGCGCGCTCGGCGCCGGCGCCGGCCTCACGCAGCTGCTCGGCGGCGCGGCGGGCGCCGGCGAGCGGGTCCTGCGGATTGCCGAGCAGGTCCCCGGCCTCGCGCAGCTCGCCCTCGCGCTCGCGGAAGAAGTCGATCGCGGCGGGACCGGTGATCGCCTCGACCCGGCGCACGTTGGCGGCGCTGGAGCCCTCGGAGGAGATCTTGAAGATGCCCGACCTCGGCGGTGTTGGCGACGTGGGTGCCGCCGCAAAGCTCACGGGAGACGCCGTCGACCTCGACCACCCGCACCCACTCGCCGTATTTCTCGCCGAACAGGGCCATCGCGCCGAGCTTCTCGGCCTCGATCCGCTCCATGTTCAGCCAGCGCACCGGGGCGCTCGCCTTGACCCACTCGTTGACGCGGTCCTCGACGTCGCGCAGCTCGGCCGGGCTCAGCGCCTGGCCGTGGGTGAAGTCGAAGCGCAGCTTGTCGGGGCGGACGGCGGAGCCGGCCTGGCGCACATGGGTGCCGAGCCGCTCGCGCAGGGCGGCGTGCAGGAGGTGCGTGGCGGTGTGGTTGCGCATCGTCGCGTGGCGGGTCTCGCGATCGACCACGGCTTCGACCGCTACTCCGGGCTCGAATCGCGGCGCCGCCGGGCTCGACCTCGAGCGCCTGGTCTTCACCGACCCGGATCACGTCGACGACCTTCGCCTCCTCCCCGGCCCAGCGCAGCACGCCGGAGTCGGCGACCTGGCCGCCGCCCTCGGCATAGAAGGGGCTCTCCTCGAGCTTGACCAGGGCGCGGCCTCCGTCGCTCTGGACGGCGGCGAGGCCGGTGGTGGCGCTGAGCGTCTCGTAGCCGACGAAGCGCGGTCTCCGGCGCCGAAGCGGCGAAGGCGATGACCTTCTCGTGGCTGTCCTCGGAGCCGTGGGCGGTGGCGCCGCCGCTGCGGGCGCGCGTGCGCTGTTCCTCCATCAGCTCCTCGAAGCCGGAGTCGTCGACCGCGAGCCCCTCTTCGGCCAGCAGCTCCTTGGTCAGGTCGTAGGGGAAGCCGTAGGTGTCGTGCAGCTGGAAGGCGTCGGCGGCGTCGATCCAGGAGGTCTCCGACTCCCTCGCCTCGGCGATCAGCCGGTTCAAGCAGCTCGGTCCCGCGCACCAGGGTGCGGCCGAAGCTCTCCTCCTCGTCATCGACCCAGCGAGCGATGGTGTCCCGCTCGGCGACCAGCTCGGGGTAGGCCTCCCCCATCAGCTCGATCGTGCGCTCGGCGAAGCGGCCCAGCCAGGGCGCCTCCAGCCCCAGCGTGTTGCCCTGCTGGATCGCCCGCCGCATGATCCGCCGCAGGATGTAGCCGCGGTCCTCGTTCGAGGGGACGACGCCGTCGGCAATCAGGAAGGCGGCGCCGCGCGAGTGGTCGGCGACGATCCGCATCGCCCGCGTCACCCGTTCGCCCTCCTCGTAGCCGTGGCCGGTGAGCTCCTCGGCGAGGTCGATCAGCGGCCGCACGTGGTCGGTCTCGTAGACCGAGGGCACGTCCTGGAGGATCGCCGCCATCCGGTCCAGGCCCATGCCGGTGTCGATGTTGCGCATCGGCAGCTCGGTCAGGGTGCCGTCCTCGGCGAGGTCGTAGCTCATGAAGACGTGGTTCCAGAACTCGAGGAAGCGATCGCCGTCGCTGCCAGGGCGCTCGTCGTCGTCGCCGAACTCGGGCCCGCGGTCGAGGTAGAGCTCCGAGCAGGGGCCGCAGGGGCCGGTCGGGCCGCCCTGCCAGAAGTTGTCCTCGCGGCCGAGCTGGACGATGCGCTCGTCGGGGACGCCGACGCCGCGCCAGATCTCGATCGCCTCCTCGTCGGGACCGAGGCCGAGCTCCTCGTCGCCGCCGAAGACCGTGACCCAGATCCGCTCCGGATCCATCCCGAAACCCTGGGTGGAGAGCTCCCAGCCCCAGGGGATCGACTCCGCCTTGAAGTAGTCGCCGAAGCTCCAGTTGCCGAGCATCTCGAAGAAGGTGAGGTGGCGGGCGGTGTTCCCGACCTCTTCGATGTCGGTGGTGCGGAAGCATTTCTGGACGTCGGCAAGGCGCGGCGCCGGCGGCTGCTCGCGACCGAGGAAGTAGGGCTTGAAGGGCTGCATTCCGGCCGTCGTCAGCAGCACCGAGGGGTCGTGCGAGGACGGCACCAGCGAGGCCGAGGGGACGATCTTGTGGCCGCGCTCCTCGAAGAACTAGAGGTAGGTGCGGCGGATCTCCTGGGCCTTCATGTGAGGGAGCCTAAATATTTCGCTGACGGAAGGAGCTTGGCCTACAGATGGTCGCGTCGATCTCGTCAGGCCGCGGCGGCGATCGTGCCGTGGCCGACGATCGTCTCGCCCTCGAGCAGCACCGCGGTCTGACCCGGGCGAGGCGCCGACGAACTCCTCGCCCAGCTCGATCTCGAGGGCGTCGTGCCGACCCGGGCCGGCGGCGCCGATCGAGGCCGGCAGGGCGCGCGAGTGGTAGCGCAGGCGGACCGCGTCGACGCGGGCGCCGTCACGGTGCAGGGTCGCGTCGCGGACATGGACGCGGCGCGTTTCCAGCTCCTCGCGGGTGCCGACCGTGACCGTGTTGGCGACGGCGTCGGTGGCGAGCGACGTAGAGCGGCTCGGGGGCGGAGACGCCGATGCCGCGGCGCTGGCCGACGGTGAAGTTGTGGTGGCCGGGGTGGCGTGCCGACGGCGCTGCCGGCGCCGTCGAGGACCGTGCCCTCGTTGTCGCTGAGGCCGCCGTGGCGGCGCAGGAACTTGCGCTTGCCCTGACCGGCGAGGAAGCAGAGGTCCTGGCTCTCGGGCTTCTTCGCGACCGTGAGCCGGTGACGGGCGGCGATCTCCCGCACCTCCGGCTTGGTCAGCTCGGTCAGCGGGAAGGCGAGGCGGCCGAGCAGCTCGAGGCGGCAGCGCCGCCAGCATGTAGCTCTGGTCCTTGGCCTCGTCGGCGGCGGAGGCCAGCAGCGGCCCGTCAGGCGTCCTCGACGATGCGGGCGTAGTGGCCGGTGACGAGGCGATCGGCGCCGAGCCGCTCGGCGAGGTCGACCATCGCCGCGATCCGCACCTCGCCGTTGCAGAGCACGCAGGGGTTGGGGGTGCTGCCGGCGGTGTAGCCGGCGATGAAGCGGCCGACGACGCGGCGGCGGAATTCCTCCTCGAGGTCGAGCGTGAAGTGCGGGATCCCGAGCGAGTGCGCGAGCGGCGCGGGCGCCGAGCACCGCCTCCGGCGAGCAGCAGGCCTTGGCCCCGTCGGTGTCGGGGTCGGCCCAGAGCTTGACCGTGACCCCGACCACTTCAGCCCCGCGCTCGCGCTCGAGCAGGGCCGCGACGGCGCTGTCGACGCCGCCGGACATGGCGACGGCGACCCGCTCCGGGCTGGGGGCGTCGGGGAAGGAAGCGAGGCGGCGGTCCGATGCGGCCGCTGCCGCCAGGGCGCGGTGGAGGGCGTCAGCTCGCGAGACGGCGGCGTGCCGCTTGGCCGGCGTCAGGCCGCCGATCGCCTCGTCGACCATGTCGACGTCGATCATCGCGGCTTCCAGCACAGGCGCTCCATCGACCATCTCGGCGACAGCGGCGGTGGCGGCCTTGGTCGCACCGCAGCCCTCGGCGTCGAAGCTGACCGTGGCGATGCGGGCGTCGTCGATCGAGAGCGAGATGCGGGAGAGGTCGCCGCAGGCCGCGCCACCGGCCGCGCCCGTGAAGGCGTCGTCGGGCGGCGCGCCGCGCCGGCTCCCGTCGCTCAGGTAGTGCTCGAAGAGCTCCCGATCCATATCTACAGGGTAGGAGGCCGCGCGCCGACCCGCAGCAGGCCCCGCAGATCCGCCGCGATCTCATCCCGTTCGTCGCGCAGCTGCCGCCAGGTGATCCGCGTCGAGCGCCACCCCTCGGCGAGCAGGACCCGATCCCGCCGCCGGTCGCCCTCGAAGGCCTGGTCCGTGCGATGCACCTCGCGCCCGTCGAGCTCCGCCAATAGCCGCTGCTCCGGCCACATGCAATCGGGCCTCAGCAGCCGCCCCGCATCGGCAGCGTCGCGTTCAGCCGCGGCCGCGGCAGCCCGTACTCGTCGAGGAATTCCACGAACAGCTCCTCGAGGTCCGTCTCGCGTGATCCCCACCGGCTCCGCGCCTCTCAACACCGCCCGCAGATTCCGCGCCCCGCGCCGCCCGCGGATATCGCGCCAGCAGATCCCACAACGAGAGCGGATCCGTCAGCCCCTGCACCTCTGCCTCATGCATCGCCCGTTCCAAGCCCCGCTTCGACAACTCGCCGGCCAGATCGAACTGCGTCCGCGCCACCGAGGTCACCGGAATCCCCAGCAGCTCCCCTCGCTCATCCGCCGGGACCTCGGAGCGATGACAGACGATCCCTGGCCGCTGCCGAAAGAACCCCGGCCTGGTCGACTTCCGGCGCGTTCCCAGCCCGCGGCACGATCCCCCAAAGCTGCCCGGCCGACCGATGACTGAGCACCGCGTCCGGCCCACAGGCCAGGACCGCCGCCATCCATCGCGCCTCGACGGTCGAGGGGCGGTATCCGACGCCATAGACGCCGAGATGCAGCGAGAGCAACGTCCCTCGTTCGACTCGCCCCTCGATAGCGCCACGCCCGATACCCGAGCGCTCCAACTGCCACCGCCCCACCACGCCGTGCTGTTGCCCGGCCATCGCACCGCATCGCGGTCGCGCTCTCCGGCCCCGCCTCTCCACGCCGCCCATCTGCGTGTGCACTCCTCGTCGCCTGCCATGCTGCCGTCGCACGCATGGCCGCAAACTGCATCGCTCCTCGTCGCTCTCCATGCCTGCCGAGTGGTGAGCGCCGGCCAAGGCAAGACGCGGGCGCAGCGCGCTACGGGCGACACACGTCGTGCGCGTCGCCAGCGGAGCACGCAAACAAAGGCCCCAGCCCGCCGTTGCCGCCTCTGGCTTTGATCCCTTCAAATGAAGGTGGGTGCCTGCTCCGGACCCCAAGGGGCCGAAGACTCTCGGCTCCCGCGCCGTTTGTGTTGGGTCAAACGGTGAGACGGCTCTCGCACGGGCTCGAGCCTTGGCTCAACCGTACCACCGTGGGCGCCGGCGGAGGACGCATGGCGAACCGCGCCGTCGGAGGCTCAGAAATCGTCGGGTCGAGGTTGGAGAGATGCAGCTCGGCTTCGCTCCAGCGGTCGGCGGGGACCCGCAGGGCGATGTCGCCGTGGCCGAAGCGATCGAGCGGCCAGTCGGCGGTGAGCGCCGCCTCGATGTCGGCCTCGATCAAGCGCCTGGTGCCAGGCCCGCGCCGTCCTCACGTCGGCGAAGTCGCGCACCACCTCCCAGCTGTCGAAGCTGGGGTCGTCGACGAAGACAGGCGTCTGCCCGGGTCCGGGAGCCGGGCGCCACCTGCGTGGAAGCCAGTCCCGGAGGCCCATCTCAGTGGCCCGCGAGTTTTCGCTGGTGGAGCGGAGATGCCGAGGTCGCGCAGCTGGACGTCGTCGACCGGGGCCGGGGCGCCGGTCAGGAGGTCGAAGCCGGAGGCGGTCTTCGGGAAGGCGATCACGTCGCGGATCGTCTCGGCGCCGCTGAGGCGCTGGACGATGCGGTCGACGCCGTAGGCGATGCCGCCGTGCGGCGGCGCCCCGTAGCGCAGCGCCTCGAGCAGGAAGCCGAAGCGGGCCTCGGCCGTCTCGGCGTCGATCCCGAGCGCGGCGAAGACCGCCTGCTGGGTCGTCGGCGTCGTGGATGCGGATCGAGCCGCCGCCCAGCTCCTGGCCGTTCCAGACCACGTCGTAGGCGACGGCGCGCGCCGCGCCCGGGTTCTCCGGGTCGAACTCGCCCGGCCGGCGCGGTGAACGGGTGGTGGAGCGGAGTCCCAGCGCTGCTCCTCCTCGTTCCACTCCATCAGCGGCCAGTCGACGATCCAGACCAGCCTGTGGTCGTCCGGGGTCGATCAGGTCGAAGCGCTCGGCCAGGTCGATCCGCATCTGCCCGAGCACCGCGTCGGTGACCTTGCGCTCGTCGGCGACCAGCAGCAGCAGGTCGCCCTCCTCGGCCCCGAGGCGCTCGTTGAGGTCGGCCAGCTCGCCGTCGCTGAGGAACTTCGCGGTCGGCGAGCGCCAGCCCGTCGCCCTCGCGGAAGGCCCAGACCAGGCCCTTCGCGCCCAGCTCCTGTGCCCGCGAGATCAGCTCGTCGAGCTCCGAGCGCGGCATCTCGCGCTTGCCGGCGTTGATGCCGCGGATCGCGCCGCCGCCGTCGAGCACCGAGCGGAAGACCTTGAACTCGGTCTCGCGCAGGGCGTCGCCGAGGTCGACCAGCTCGAGGCCGAAGCGCAGGTCGGGGCGGTCGGTGCCGAACCGCCCCATCGCCTCGTCGTAACACATGCGCTGCATCGGCAGCTCGATCTGGGGACCGCCGGCGCGCTCGAAGACGTGGGCCAGCAGCCGTTCGTTGACGTCGATGATGTCCTCGCCGTCGACGAAGGACATCTCGATGTCGAGCTGGGTGAACTCGGCCTGGCGGTCGGCCCGGGTCGACTCGTCGCGGAAGCAGCGCGCGATCTGGTAGTAGCGCTCGAACCCGGCGACCATCAGCAGCTGCTTGAACAGCTGCGGCGACTGCGGCAGCGCGTAGAAGGAGCCCTGCTGCTGGCGGCTGGGGACGAGGAAGTCGCGGGCGCCCTCGGGGGTGGAGCGGGTCAGGACCGGCGTCTCGACGTCGACGAAGCCCTCGCCGTCGAGGAACTCGCGCATCGCCGCGGTCACCCGGTGGCGCAGCATCAGCGCCTCGCGCATCCGCTCGCGGCGCAGGTCGAGGTAGCGGTGGCGCAGGCGCGCGTCCTCGCCGACCTCGCCGGAGAAGCCCTCGATCTGGAACGGCGGCGTCTCGGCGTCGGCCAGCAGCTCGGCGCCGGTCGACCCGCAGCTCGACCTCGCCGGTCGGCAGCTCCGGGTTGACCGTCTCGGGCGAGCGCCGGACCACGGTCCCGGCGGCGCTCAGCACGTCCTCGGCCCGCAGCTTGTGGGCCAGCTCGAAGGACTCGCCGGAGCTGTCGGGGTGGAAGACGAGCTGGACGATGCCGGTGCGGTCGCGCAGGTCGATGAAGATCAGGCCGCCGTGGTCGCGGCGGCGGTGGACCCAGCCGGCGACCCGCACCTCGGAGTCGACGCGGTCGCCGAGCACCTGGCCGCACCAGGTGTCGCGGTAGCCGTTCGCGCCGCAGGGCGCCGGCTGCCTCGCTCACGACTCTCCTCCGGTCATCTCGTCGACAAGGTTGCCGGGATCGGCCGCGCGCTGCTCGCCGCTCTCCATGTCGCGCAGCTGGGCGCGTGCCGTCGTCCTCGAGGATCAGGACGCGGCGGGCGCCGATCCGGTCGGCGTGCTTGAGCTGGCCCTTGAGGCTGCGGCCGGCGAGGTCGAGCTCGGCCGAGAGGCCGGCGTGGCGCAGCTCGCGCCGGCCAGCGCCACGCCCGCTCCCGCTGGCCCTCGTCGGCGATCGCGACGAAGGCGTCGCGCCCCGGCGCCTCGTCCTCCTCGTCGAGCGCCAGCAGGATCCGCTCGATCCCCGCCGCCCAGCCGACCGCCGGCGTCGCCGGCCCGCCGAGCTGCTCGATCAGGCCGTCGTAGCGGCCGCCGCCGCCGATCTCCGACTGGGCGCCGAGCACGTCGCAGACGAAGGAGAAGATCGTCCGCGTGTAGTAGTCGAGGCCGCGGACCAGGGTCGGGTCGACCTCGTAGGCGACCCCGGCCGCGTCGAGCAGCGCCCGCACCTCGGCGAAGTGCTCGGCGTCCTCGCCCGTCGAGCGCGCTCGACGATCGTCGGCGCGCTCGCCATCACCCCGCGCGTCCCCTCGTCGTCGGAGTCGAAGGCGCGCAGCGGGTTGATGTCGATCCGCTCGCGCACGTCGTCGGAGAGCTCGCCCTCGTGCGCGTGCAGGTGGGCCTTCAGCTCCTCCAGGTAGGCGCGGCGCGCCTCGAGCGAGCCGAGGCTGCCGAGCCGCAGCTCGCACCCCCGGCACGCCGAGCTCGCCGAGCAGGTCGGAGAGCAGCATGATCACCTCGGCGTCGGCGAGCGGCGAGTCGGTGCCGATCGCACTCGACCCCGAGCTGGTGGAACTGGCGGTAGCGGCCGGCCTGCGGGCGCTCGTGGCGGAAGAAGGGGCCGAGGTAGCAGAGCTTCACCGGCTGCGCCAGCTTGTGCATGCCGTGCTCGAGGTAGGCGCGGCAGATCGGCGCCGTCCCCTCGGGCCGCAGGGTCAGGCTGCGCCCGCCCTTGTCCTCGAAGGTGAACATCTCCTTGCGGACGATGTCGGTCGATTTGCCGACGCCGCGTTCGAACAGCTCGGTGTCCTCGAAGGCCGGCGTCGCGATCGGCTCGTAGCCGGCGCGGGCGAAGATCGCCGCCGCGGCGCGCTCGAGCCGCGCCCGCGCGCGCGCCTGCTCGGGCAGCACGTCGAAGGTCCCGCGGGGCGCCTGGTACTTGCTCGCCATGGTTGCGGCGACCTTACTTACCGCTGCGGTGCGCCGTCTACCGCGCCAGCGAGGCGAGGAACGGGTTGGAGGCGCGCTCGGCGCCCAGCGTCGTGATCCCCATGTGGCCGGGGTGGACGACGGTCTCGTCGGGGTGGCGTGTCGAGCAGGGTGCCGATCGAGCGCGATCAGGGTCGGGCCGTCGCCGCCGGGCAGGTCGACGCGGCCGACCGAGCCCTGGAAGAGGACGTCGCCGGAGAAGATCGCCTCCTCGCCGCGGACCGAGTAGGTGACGTGGCCGGGGCTGTGGCCCGGCGTGAAGATGACGTCGAGCTCGAGCCCGGCCAGCTCCAGGGTCTCGCCGCCGGCGACGGTCTCGTCGGCGTCGTAGCTCTCGTAGGGGCCGAAGCCCGGCCAGGGGACGAAGGCCATGATGTCGGCGAGCACCGGCACCTCGATCTCGCGGGCAGTAGACCGGCGCCCCGGTCGCCGCCGCCACCGGCGCCACGGCGCCGATGTGGTCGAAGTGGCAGTGGGTGAGCAGGATCGCCTCGACCTCGCCCATCTCCTCGGCCGCGGCGAGGATCCGCTCGGCCTCCTCGCCGGGATCGACGACGAGGACGCGGTCGGAGCCCTGGCGGCGCAGCAGGAAGCAGTTCTCGGCGATCGGCGCCGACCGTGAGCATCTCGACGTCGAGGCCCACGGGCGCTCGCTGTCGCCCCGGGAGCGCATCCGCGTGCGCTCGCGGCGGCGCCACAGGGTCATGTCGATGAAGTACCCGGCGGGGATGTAGAAGGCGAGCATGAAGCCGCCGAGCGCGAGCGAGGCGCCGAGCGGGCGTTTGAAGACGACCAGCAGCAGGACGAAGAAGATGACGGCGGCGGCGAGGCCGCGGATGATCGAGCTGCGCCAGGTCGGCGGCAGGTCGACCCGGGCCGCCGGCTTGCGCTTGGAGCGGGCCTGCGCTTTGGCCTCGGCGCGGGTGCGGGGTTTGGAGCGGCGGCTGGTGTCGATGCGGCCGCCCTGGGTGCCGCGCTGCTTGCGGCGGCGCTTCTTCTTGGTCTGGGCCATGGCCGAGAATCTAATCGGTCGCGGGCCGCCAGCCGCCGCTCGATCACGTGCCGCTCGGGGTCGAAGCCGCGCATCGGCACGTCCTCCGGGTAGCCGGCCAGGGCGGCGGCCGGGAACAGGCCGACCAGCTCGGCCTCCAGCGGCCGGGCGCCGAGCGGCGCCGCCAGCTCCCGCACCCGCTCGACCACCGCGCCCAGCGGCACCGCCAGCGGGTCGTGGACGTTGGTCGAGACCTGGGCGCGGCCGCTGGAGAGCACCAGCCCGATCGCCCGCACCCCGGGCAGCCCGCCGCCCGACTCGCGCAGGCCGGCGGCGACCGCACGGGCCACCTCGACGTCGCCGCTGTCGAGCTCGACGTTGAAGGCGGCCAGCGGCGGGCGCGCGGTGACCAGGGTGGCGCCGGCGCGGCGGTGCGGCAGGTCGGGCCCGAAGTCCGGCCGCAGCTCTCCCGACTCCATCCGCAGCCAGAGCTCGGCCAGGCCGCCGTTGCGGAAGTAGGCGCGCTCGGCCCGGCCGGGGTCGCGCGCCAGCTCGCCGTAGAGGAAGACCGGGATGCCGAGGCCGCCGATCTGGGCGGCGACGGCGACCGCCTCGGTGCGGGCGGCGTCGCGGTCGGCCGGGTCGAGCCAGACCAGCGGGCAGACGTCGAGCGCGCCGATCGCCGGGTGAGCGCCACCGTAGCTCGCCCATGTCGATCGTCTCCAGCGCCTCCTCGGCGCCGGCGACCAGCGCCTCGCTCAGCGGCCCTGGCCGGCCGGCCAGGGTGAAGACGGTGCGGTCGTGATCGGCGTCGGTGTGGCGGTCGAGCAGGGCGACGCCGCGGGCGAAGGCTTTCTCCAGGGCGGCCAGGCGGGCGCGGTCGCGCCCCTCGGAGACGTTGGGGACGGCGAGCAGGGACGGCATCGGCTGAGGCTAGCCGCCGGCCCCGGCACGCGCGGCGCTCAGAGCAGCAGGTCGCCGCCGCTGACGATCGTCTCGCCGTCGACTTCGATCGTCGGCTCCAGCACCACGCAGTCGATGTGGACCGGGACCTGGACGGTGCCGCCGATCGCGGCCGAGGCGCCGAAAGCGACGTGGCAGGTGCCGAGGATCTTCTCGTCCTCGAGGATGTTGCCGGTCAGCAGCGCCTCTTCGTTGGTGCCGATCCCGAGCTCGGCGACGTTGGTGCCGTCCTCGCCGTGCGCGCTCAGCATCTCCATCAGGGCGGCGCCGTCGGCGCCGGTGGTCTCGGTCAGGTGGCCGCCGCGGAGGGTCAGCGAGGTCGGGGTCTCGAGCAGGCCGACTTCGGCGATCGAGCCGTCGACCACGAGCGTGCCCTCCGCGGTCCCCTCGATCGGGGCGATGAAGGCCTCGCCGCAGGGCAGGTTGCCGAAGGCCCCACGGTTGCCGAGTTCGCCGGCGTCGACGATCGAGAGCCGGCCCTCGAGGCCGAGCCGCAGGTCGCTGCCGTGGCGGCAGGTGATGCGTGCCTCGGCGCCGCCGTTGAGGATGCCGCTGAGCGCCCAGCCGCGCCGGCGCACCTCGGTGAGGTCGCTGGTCATCAACCGCGTCAGCATGTCTTCGGTCACGCCCGGCAGGCTGCCGATGCGGACGCCCTGCTCGCTCGCCTTCTTGCGGGCGGCGGTGTGGGAGATCGACTGGATCGTCGGCGCCAGCACCACGTCGGCCTCGGCCATCGCCGCGGCGACCACGTCCGGCGGCTCGGCGGCCGGCGATTCGCGCTCGGACATCACCGCCAGCGTCGCCATCGCCCCGTCGCCCTGGGCCTCGATCCGCATCAGCGCCCCGATCTCTTCGGTGACGGGATTGCAGACCACGAGCACCTCCTCGCCGGGCGAAACGCTCATGCACTCACGGACGACGGTCCGCACCGCCCTATCCAGCTCGGCGCTCACCGGCCCCTTCCCCCGTCCAAGTTGGCGCTCACCCCGCCACCCTAGCTCGCGCCACCGAACGATGCGATCTTTTCCCTGCAAGCGTCGGTCGTACCCATCCGTATGGTGGGAGGAATTCCAGCATTGCCAGTCAGTCGTCGTCGTGCCGGTGCCGCAGCGACCAGAGCTCGAACCAGATCAGCCCCAGCAGCAGCGAGCCGAAGGCGAGGAAGGGCGGGAACCAGCCGCCGGGATGCACGATCGCCAGCGCCGCCACCGCGAAGGCGTCGACCAGCAGCAGGAGCGCGACCAACACCGGCCGCATCGCCGCCCAGCCCGATCCCGAAGTGCGACCCGGTCCCACGTCCATGCTGACAAGGATCGCAGGCCCCCACAGCCGCCAAGATCCCCCGCCCCATCGCTACCATGCCCGTCCCTCGCCGGAGTAGCTCAGCTGGTTAGAGCAGCGGAATCATAATCCGCGTGTCGGGGGTTCGAGTCCCTCCTCCGGCATCGCTTGGCACCTGGATTTTGGCTGTTTTTTCTTGCCTTCGGACCTGTTTGTGTCCCAAATGTGTCCCGAGTTCTCCGCATCAGCGTGCGCCCCCTCTGCCACCCTCGTTGCGCTGCCGATCCCCTTCGGGCGACCGAAAGCGACCAATCCGCACATCGCCGGGGCTCCAGTTGATCCCCGCCATCAACTCGCCCGGCTCAACTTCGAGGCTCACGCAGAGTTTGACCAACGTGTCGATTCTGGGAATCCGCAGACCGCGCTCAAGCTGACTGATCTCGGTCCGATGAACCGAGGCCCGGATGCTCAACTCGTCCTGGGAGACGCCGGCAAGTTTGCGGCAGCGGACGAGGTTGTCGCCGAACTGCGCCGCGACGTCCATCAGTCGTCCCTCTGCTCGGGACCGCGCGTGACGAACTTCCCGCGCGGATTTCCACGCAACGGCTTTGGCGGGAGCCATGCCATCCCTTTGAGCAGATCGCCCGGAGCGATTTCCAGGGCACCGGCCAGTTTGACCACGGTGTCGATGCGGGCGAGTCGGACCCCGCGCTCTAGGTTGCCGATCTCGGTCCTGTGTACGCCCGCGAGGTGGGCAAGCTGTTCCTGGGAGAAGCCCGCCCGCCTGCGGATGATCAGGAGGTTCTCAGCAAGGCAGCGTGCGAGGTCAGGGGGATACTCGTAGCCCGCCATCAAGCCACCTCCAGAGCAGCGAAGTACAGGGCAGCCCGCGAAGGCGAGAGGAAGCGCCCCTCGCGGTGCATGAGCCCTGCACCGACCAGTTCGCGAACCGCTCGCCCTGCGGCGTCCTCGGGATCGCCTCGCTCGGGATCGGCGTGCAAAACCAAGATCAGCTCGTCCATCGTGAGCCGGGCCGGGTGTTCATCGAGGAGAAGCGCCAAAACAGCGCGCTCCGTTCTCTTGTCTGCGCCTGCGGGCGAGGAGGGATCGAGCGGTGCCCGACCCGTATGGTTCTGATCAGCCATGGGGAGGTGCGCCTCCTTGTGGTCAGGCTCCCGGTTGGCGTTTGCGCGCCGCCGGGAGCCGCTTATTTAGATGCTCTGAGGGTAACAGTTTTGTAGGGGGTATCCGACAAAACTGGCTACTTCTTTCGGATGGCCTCCGCAACGCTCGACCAATGCAGCCCGGCCGCGTCCCCAATCTCGCGCAAGGTCGCTCCCGCGTTTCGAGCCCGCTCGAAACTCTTGCGCCTCACCTCGCTGCCCTGACTTAGCTCCTGCTGCGCCTTCTCAAATTTCGATTGAGCGCGACGCACATCCCCGAGCGCCTTTTTCTTGGCGTCCATTGCCATCAATGCACCCTATTCGCCACCGCTCTCCAAATCGACGGAAGCCCTCTTGCGCCCTGGTGGCAGGGCAGCAGTAATGACGGCGCACGCCGAAGCGGATGCTGATCATCGGCGCACGGGGCCATCATCAGTGAGATTTGGCGCCCCTATGCGGAGGGCGGTCCGGCTAGGTCCGGCTGTCTCCGGCTAGGTCCGCATGCGACTGGCGCACGAAAACGACCCACCCCACCTACGGTGTCCGGACTGAGGATTGCCCCTGTGAAGCCATTTGCGGCCGACTCTGCCTGCGGCGTCCAAGGAGATCAGTCCAGTTCAGCCGAGTTCGGTGGAGTCGGGGACATATTTCGGGACACGGCTCTGCAGCGCCTCGATGACGGATCCGCCCTTGTACGTCGGGACTCTTTCTCAGTCGTGGTCGATCCCTTCGCGTTCACCCTCGGTGGATTCCCAAGTCACCCTCTTTAGAACCTCGCCATCTGGCCCGTAGATTCGGCCTTCGACTTGCTTGCCTTTGGTCCACCACCGGGTCTTTCCTCGCTCGATCACAATCCGCGTGATCCGATCGATCAGCGCATCCATGGCGGCATCAGCGAGCTTGACGCCGAGGTAGATCAGGAAGCCCAGCGGCACGAAGTCGGGAATGTCACTTCCGGAGTGCGGAACACCCCGGTCGAGGGCCACTGCCGATAGGCCGAGGTCGTCGGTTATCGCCTCGCTGAGGGCCAGATAGTCGTTGGCGTGCTCCTGCCACTCAGGGATCGTCGGGACGATCACCACATCGGCGTTGGGCATCGCAGGCTGGCCCCGATAACCGTTCATCAGCGACCGCCATTTGAAAGCAGAACCGCTGCGAGCGCCCTTCTTCTCACGCTCATGATCCTATGGCTAACAAGGCAGCTAGAACGGAATGTCGTCGTCCCCAGCCGCAGAAAATGGAATGTCATCTTCGCTGGCAGCAGAGACCTCAAGTCCCGAAGATTCAACCGCAGGCTGATCGGACTTACGATCCAGCAATCCATCCAGGTGCTCGGACACGAAATCAGGAATGCGCTGCTGGGTCGGAATCCACACTCCTTGGTCGAGTTGGGAGTTCTCCGGACCGGCCGCTTCCACTTCCTCCACCATCTGATCCGTCCACATCTCCCTGGGCATGTCGATCAAGAGCTGGGTGTTCTCGCGCGCTCGATCGAACGATCTGCTGGTGCAATAGCGGTGCGCGATTGCAGGCCCCATCTTTTCTTTCGTCTTCGAATTATTGACGAGTGCATCGAAGATCCCGTTTGCGATAGTCCAGTCCGCGTACAATCCCTGACCGCCGGGCGCGCCGTGGTATTTCGCAAAGAAACCGTGCGGATCAGCCTCCTGTCGAACCGGAATGACGACGATTCGGCGGCCCATCGCAAAACCAATCTCTTGGTCGCAGTAGGGGCTATTGATGAGGTCTTTGGTGACCAGCGCGGCAAGCGCGTCGCAGGTCGCGAGAGCCAATTCGATCTCCTCCTGCCACTCTTTGCTGACCTCGATCATCTCGTGGGCTACAAAGGTGTCGATCCCGTAAAGCAGGAGCCGGTCCCGAACTTCTTTGGCGAGGACCTTATTGGGATGGGTGTGCGTCAGGAATAGCCGGACATGATCGTCGCGCCAAGGCCCACTTGACTCGGGAACGGCAACGCTCGCCCCCTGGCCATCGAAGTACGACTTCAACTCCACGATCACGTCGTCATCGGCGCTGCGAAGGCGGGCGAAGACATACTCATTGTCACCGTCGTATTCCCACCGGTTTACGTCCGGTGCGCCGAACGTATCCAGCGCAAGTTCGATTTGAGGAAGGTCGTTCTCGACCAAGGAAGCTGCGACCTTCCTAATGCTGTCGAATCGCTCTCCGCGAGTGAGGGCCATGGCAGGAGGCTAAAGGCTATTCAGGGACGGGAACCAGAGTGGGTCGCGATGCCAGACGACTAGGAGCTGCTGCCCTTGGCGCTTCCCAGCGCCAGAACAAAGGCTACGAGGGCAATGGCCGTTCCAATCATCAGAGTGGCTGGTTCGGGCGCTTCTACGACATCTGCCGCTTCAAGCCACTCACCGGAGACCAAGAGCAAATCTAACGCCGCCAGCACGAGCCCAACTCGGACCCCGCAGGGAAGCTGGAGGAACCAACCCCCGATCAGAGCCCGGACGAATGAAGCCTCTGGGTCGCCTTCTGAGTCGGTCTCAAAGAGACTCTCAAAATCGACCTGGCCCCCTAAGGCTCCCAGGCCAGCAAGCTCGGTCCCGACCATTTCGGCAGCAGATTTCACCCGCATTGAGTTGAACACCTTGCCGATCTGCATCGAGGCCAAGGCGTCCTTCATCAGGCGGTTGCTGTCGAGCCCCTTGAGAGAGTCGGCGAGGATGTAGCTGGTCTTCAGAGTCGCAGCGATGCCCTTCGTATTCGCCGGGTCAAACGCCTTGCCGATCTGCATAGAGGCAACGGCGTCTTTCATAAGGCGGGTGGTGTCCAGGGTGCCGAGGGCGTCGGCGACGGTCTGGTTGCTCATCAGCGCAGGCAACATCCCCTTGATATCCACTGGATCGAGTGCCTTGCCGATCTGCATCGAGGCCAAGGCGTCCTTCATCAGGCGGTTGCTGTCGAGCCCCTTGAGAGAGTCGGCGAGGATGACGCTGGTCTTCAGAGTCGCAGCGATGCCCTTCGTATTCGCCGGGTCAAACGCCTTGCCGATCTGCATAGAGGCAACGGCGTCTTTCATAAGGCGGGTGGTGTCCAGGGTGCCGAGGGCTCTGCTGAGCGTTTCGCTGGTATTCAGCGCCGAGGCGATGTCCGCGCCGATATAGCCACCACCCGCTCCCCATTTGTCAAACGTCGCCATAGGAACGATTGTACGAGAGAGAGTGGACCCCCTCGCGGTCTATCTGAAGGTGTTGCGCCGCACCCACCAAGCTAGATCCTGCCGCGTGAAGCGGAGAGTCCGCCAACCCGTATATGCGGAAGGTGTCGAGAACGAACCGGCTCGTAGAGGGTGCTGCGGAGATCGTGGAGTAGCTGTGCCGCTTCTTCAGCGTTGAGCAGCGGTTCACTTAGAGACCCTATGGCCCGTTCGATCTTCGGCCCGCGGCGTCATCGGCTAACCCCGAGGCCCTTGGACCGCTCGATGGTTCGTCGCTTCAGCTTCAACTTGCGCTGTGCGCGCTGCAGCCGCTCCCTGACCTGCCTCTGCTCTGCCTGCCGTGCCCGATCCTTCGGCTTCGGTCCGAGCGCGCTGTCTCTATCCCGAATCCCGTTCTCTTTGCGGTAGCTCTCAATCCCCTGAGCAGCGCGGTCCCAAGTCGAGCGCTTGCGCAGGTCGTTTGGCCTCTCCCCCAGCTCATTGACGATGTAGGCGGGTGGGGAGATGCGCAGGGCCACCAGCTCGGCACGCTGGCGCTCGGCGAGCAGGTAGTCGATGACCGCCGCCTCGGCCCGCACCCGATGCTCGACCGGGGCGAGCCCGCGCTGCTGGGCTTCCAAGCGATCGGCTGCCTCTGAGCCTCGATCGGCTCTCTCCTGCAACCTCTCCAGCTCCGAGCGGCGCTGGCGCCGGGGAAGCTCGCCGACCCGCTCGGCCTGCTCGGCGATCCGGTCGAGGTCACGGTCGGCGCGTTCGATCTGCTCAGTCAGGCGGCCGTGGCTCTCCTCGTTGTGGTGCTCGGCGCCGGCCTCGGCGCGAAGCTCTTGGCGGCGCTGCGTCAGCTCCTCGGTCGAGAGCCGCCCGAGCGAGGACCGCAACGCCTCATCGTGCGCCGCCGACTGGGAGCCGTCGCGCTCGGCGGCTTCGGCGATGTGCTCAAGACCCTGGCGGGAATGGGGTGAGCGCGGTGCGATCTCCTCGCGGTCGAACTGGATCTCCGGCGTCGCGTAGAAGAAGGTCTCCTCGCGGGTGCGGGAGGCCGCGACGTAGAACTCCTGGCGATCCATCGACGGATCGGCCATCACGTAGGCGCGATCGACCGTCGCGCCCTGAGCTTGGTAAGTCGTCGCGGCGTAGGCGTGCTGGAGAGCCGGGTCTCCGTACCTCGTAACCCGCCCCAGATAGACGGAATCGACACACACCCGCCCACGGGTGTCGATTCCGTCTAACACCAGCGCCCCGGACTCCGGGTCGACGGCCTCGATCCGCCAGCACTCGCGGTTGTAGATGTTGGCCTTGTGGTCGTTGACTCTGGTGATGACCTGATCGCCGGCAGCGAAGCGGGCCTCCCCCACTTCGATCTCTGCCTCGCCGAGCCGCCCTTCGGCCCGCATCCGCTCCCGGGCCAGGGCGTTCAGCTTCTCGACCTCGGCGTTTCGCTTCGCCACCATCAGCGCGTCCTCGCCCTGACCGAAGCTCTGCCACCAGTCGCTGACCATCTCCGTGCGGCGAGCCTCGGGGTCGGCGGCAACGATCAACCGCTCCGAGGAGCGGTATACGTCGAATGCCTCGCGGCCCTCTCCCTCCCTGATCCGCTTCGCCCCTTCGCGGTCGAGCTCGTGGCGGTGGCGGATCACTTCGTCCAGCACCACCGCCTCGCTGCGGTTGGCGATCGCCGCGAAGAGTCCGCCCGCCTCGATCTCTCCGAGCTGGGCGGGATCGCCGATCAGGACCAGCTTGGCGCCCGCCGCCTGGGCGTGGTCGATCAGGCGGGCGAGGGTCGCCGAGTCGACCATTCCCGCCTCATCGATCAGCAACACCGAGCCCGGCCGTATCGGCGCTTCGTCCTCATCCACCTTCCTGTCGAGGTCGGCGAGAAGCCGGGCGATACTGGTCGCGTCGAGGCCCTCAGAACGCAGCACGTTCGCCGCCCGCCAGGTCGGCGCCGCGACGAACAGCTCGTGCGAGCCCGCCGCCCAGCCCTCGGCTGCCGCCACGGTGGCGTAGGTCTTGCCGGTTCCGGCCTCGCCGATCACGATCTCAAGCGCCCGGCCGCCGCCGAGTAGCTGAGAAACCATCGCCCGCTGGTCGGCCTTCAGGCTCGGGCGGGCATCGAGGACGCGGGAGACAAGGATCGGGTCGACCACGACGCGATCGATGATGCCTCGCATCCGCTCAGCCGCCGCCAGCGCCCGTTGCTCCAGCTCGTAGATCCGCTGCGTCGTGAAGCGCTCGCCCTTTGGACCCTCGGCGATGCGGATCACCGACTCTGAGGCGAGAAAGGCGTCGGCGAGTTCCTCGACTTCGGCGGCCGGGGCGCCGTGGGGCAGGTTGTCGGCGACGGCCTGGATCGCTTCGCGGCGGTCGAAGTGGGAGACGTGGGCGGTAACCGAGCGCTCGACCTGGAGCGCGGTCAGCAGGGTCGGGCCGGGGCGCTCGTGGCCCAGGCGCGCGCCGATCGCCTCGCGGCCAAGACCGACCTCGGCGCCGTTGATCCGCCAAGCCTCGCGCAGGCTCTCGGTCGTGAGGTCGCGGTCCTTGGCCTTGCGGGTCGCCAGGGTCGCAATCTGCATCGAGCGCGCCGAAGCTCCCTCCCCCGCCGCCTCGAGGATCTCGGCGCGGCGGGTGGAGAAGCGCCGCAGCTCCTCGCGGCTGAAGTCCTTGATGTCGGCGATGCCTTTGACGACCGGTTGCCACTCGACGCCGAGCCTTTGCGTCAGCTCGTGGCGCAGGTGGGCCTCGTAGATGTAGCTGGCGGTTTTGGCGTGTTCGTAGATCGCCGGGTGGTAGAGACGGGACCAACGGCCGTCCGGCCCCTTGGTCGCATTGGCGATCAGGACATGGGTGTGGAGCTGGGGATCGCCGGCGCGTGAGGAGCGGTGGACGTAGGCGGCGGCGAGGAAGCCGTTGCCGGGGACGAACTCATGGCCGCCTCGGCCACGGCGGGTCCAGCAGGCCTGGCGCTCCAGATAGCCGAGCGCCTCGGCGACGGCGGCGGCGTGGGCCTCCTTGACCTGGCCGGAAACCGGATGGCCGCCGAGCGCCCAGGTCAGGGAGACCGACTTCGGGGCCGAGAAGGTCAGGTCGAAGCCGGGGACCGGCTCTCGGCCGGGAGCCGACTTCAGGCCGAGCGGCTCGCCGGTAATCGGATTGCGGCCGGTCAGCATCGCGACGAGCTGGTCGGGCTCGACCTTGCCTTGGAGGCCGAGATCCTCGGCGCCGTCGCCGAGCCAATTGCCCTCGGCCTCACCCTCGCCGGAGTAGTAGTCCTCAGCGCCTTCGGCGACCTTGTCGAGGTAGTAGCTGTGCTGGCCGGCGCCGAGCTTGCCGATCGAGAGCATCAGCTCGGCCTTCCCTGGAAGAGAGCGGATCGATCGCGGGCATCCACGCCGTTGTTGTCAACGGACGGGAGCGATCGGTTCGCGAGGGGCATGCACTCTTCGTCCTGCGCGGCGGCGCAACGCCCCCGGAGTTCTGCGCACCGGCGGCGAAAGGTGCGCTGGAAGGCTTCCGAGCGACGGATCGAAAGACGGGCTTGCATACCCTTGTTGTCCTTCGGGAGGGGCGGGTGTATCGGGCAACTTCATGCCGAGGCGACGGTGGTCCGTCAGAGTGGGAAGCGATGCTTGAGGATCTGAAGATCGTTGACGGCGCCGCCGCAGGCGCCTGGATCGCGCCGCGGCTCGAAGGCGGCCTCGGCGGCAAGGTCAAACAGCAGGTCCCCAGCGGCTACGCCGCCTATGTGCGCGTACTGCACCCGGCGACTGACCGTGAGGGCCAATTCGTGACGTGGGCCGAGGTCGCCGCTGCCCTGGGTCGGACCGCTCACCGCCAGATGCAGTGGCACAAGCTGGTCGGCTCCAACAACCCGCCGGAAATGATCGGCTCCGAATGGCCCGGCGGCAATCCTCCCCCGGGAGAATTGGAGCCGAGAACGTTGGCGGCGCTCTGCGATGTGCTCGCTGCCCACACGGCAGACGCAGCACACTGCTTCTTCGGCCTCAGCACGATCCATGGCGGCGTCGAGGACGCATACCCAGACGCATCGCAGCTTCGCTGGCCCGGCAGGGATTTTGTGGTCTTCTCCGGCGCCCTGGAAGCAGCTCCCCGAATCGGCTACGAGAGCAAAGCGGGATTCAGCGCTTTCGCCTCCATCCGTCGCCCCGACGAGCCGCCGCCTCCACCCGACCCGGTCCATTGGTTCTCGCAGGCGCCGAACCTCATCTGGCCGGCGGATCACTCGTGGTATGTCGCCAGTGAGTACGACCTCGACTCAACGCTCGTCGGCGGCAGCCGCGATCTGATCGACGCCCTCATGGCGTCGACCGAGCTGGAGACTTGGGAAGTTGAGCGGAGCGATTCGCTCCAAGCAAACGCCGACAGGATCAACTAACAGCAGGGGTTTCGAGCCCGTTCTCGGTCCAGGCCGCAGCACGGGGATCACCGCGGTGATAGGGCGTGAGGGGGTGGTGCTGTTGCTTTTGTTGCTGTGGCTGTTGGCTGGGGTTCTGGCTGGCTTTCGCCTGTCGGCTGCCTGGGTTCTCGGTTCCTGGTCTGGAGTTCTTGGCCTTTGCTCTGGTTTGTGCTCTTTGCTGATTGGTGACTTGGTGATGGATTCGTGGGTGTCTTTGCGGCCGGCTTCCGCCTGCGCCGCGCCGCCGTCCGGCACTGCGAAACCGGGGGCATTGGCCCGGCTCTTCGGACGTATCCGATGCAATGCGCGCTCACACCGGACAACAAGGGCAGAGATAGATGGCCGATGCCCCTCTCCTCTCCGAGCCTTTGATGACCGCCGACGAGGTGGCGAAGCTCTTGCACGTTCCGCGCAGCACGCTCTATGAGCTAGTCCGCTCGCGCGGCCTCCCGCACGTAAAAGTCGGACGGGCGCTGCGGTTCACGCGAGCGGATCTCGGTGGTTGGATCACCCAGAACAGCTACGGCCAAGGTCTGCGGAGTAGTTCGCCGCTCAGGCGGCAGGTCGCGAAGCCGGCGACGCGGTCGAAGCCGAACGCAGCGCCGTTAAAGAATCAACGGGGTGGTTCAGAGAGTGACTAGTTCTCGCTCGGGCTGCTCGGCGGTCCCGTCCTCGAAGCCGAAGACTGCGCGAACGCCGAAGGCGTCGGCCAGCTTCTTGAGGGTCTGAGCGTTGGTGGCGTGCTGGCCGCTCTCGATCCGCGAAACGGCCGACGCGGTCGTGCCCATGCGAGTCGCAAGCTCGGCCTGAGTCAAGTCGAGTGCAGCCCGCCGCATGATGACGATGCGAGCAAGCTCCTCGTACGGCGCAAGAGGCTCGTACTCTGCCCGGAACTCAGGGTCTTTGAGGGAATCCTTGATGTGGTCGGAAACAGCGGTCCCGATCGGGCTGGATCGTCTGCTCATCGTTTACCTCCAGTTGACAAACCGCAAGCGATGTTAGCAGCGCTGCTAACTCTCAGCAGAACTTCACGGCGCATCGTGCCCTGCCGCTCGCGGAGGCTTTCTAGGTCGCGCTTCCATCCGTCCCTTGAAGTCCTCCCAGCGCCCCTCGGCAATCTTGATCTCGCTCGGCGGCACCTTTCCCGTGGTCTTCGGGAAAGAGTGCAGAAGCACGATCAGGCGGCCCGACCGCCGATACAGAACCCGGTAGTGCTCTGAGCCCATGTGGCAGCGCAGCTCGCGCAATTCCCCGGCGATCTGCGCACTGTGCGGGAACGGGAGATGCGGCATCCCGTCAGAGAGCAGGTTGAGCCGATCAATCTGGCGAAGCAGCGCGGCCCGCCGCTTGGCGTCCAGTCCATCGATGAATTTCCGGACGGGCTCCACCCCATCCGGATCGCGGTAATAGACCGCCTGAAAATTGCTCACGCTGCGACTGCCGATGCCGGCGCGGCGGTCGATGCGTCACGAAGCGCCGTCGAGAGCTTTTCGGCGGCATCGACCTGTGGAACGTGGTGGACATAGATCATCGTCGTCGCGATGTCAGCGTGGCCCATATAGGCCTTGACATCCGTGAGTGGGAAGACCTGAACGGCGAGCGTGCCGAAGCTATGACGGAGATCGTGGAACCGGATGCGCTTGAGACCGGCTGCCTCCAACGCGGCGTAGAAGCGGCGGCGCAGGGCGCTGTCCTCAATGTGCACGCCGGCCGGGTTGACGAAAACGAGGTCTTCGTCCCCGGTCCAGTCCTTGCGGCGGCTCAGTTGATCGAGCGCCGTAGCCACTTGGTCGATCATCGGGACACTTCTGACCCGGCCCGACTTCGGCGCGTCCTCGTGCCGCATCACATAGGAATGGCGGACGTGGATCAAGCGTTTGGTGAAGTCGAGATCGCGCCAGCGCAAGCTCCGCAGCTCCCCCAGGCGCAGGCCCGCGTAGGCGGCGGTGAGAAAGATCGCGGCGTCCTGCTGGTCTTGCTGGCGGAGCTTCGCTCTCCATTCCAAGCCGGTCGGGTGCTTGGGCGGCTTACGGTGGCGGCCCTCGCGAGCCGCTCGCGCCAAGGCCTCAATCTCCGCAGCCGAGAGCACGTCGAAGTCCCCGGACCGCCTCACGGGCTGGCGCTCGGCCCAAGCGGCGGCATTCGCGGACAGCCCATAAGTCCGCTGGGCTCGTTTGAGGATGCTGTGCATCACCCCGAGGTACTTGTTGATCGTCCGCGCCGACAG
Organism: uncultured Solirubrobacterales bacterium; assembly: GCA_963829445.1. Classification (GTDB taxonomy): domain Bacteria; phylum Actinomycetota; class Thermoleophilia; order Solirubrobacterales; family 70-9; genus VAYN01. Next base: position 182,855 of record CAWHIW010000021.1, read on the forward strand.
AGCCTCTCCATCCGCGATCCCACCGGCCGCGACCAGCTCGACCCGCCAAGCGTCGATCCGCTGCGTCGTGATCGACTCAAGAGCCGCGCTGCCGAAGGCGGGCAACAGCCGTCGCTCCACGATCCAGCGGTAGTCGGTGATGGTCGAGGGTCGCCGCTTGCGGTCGTGCTCGACGTAGCGCAGCCACTCCCGCGCCGCCTCGGCAAAGGTGACGGTGCTCGACCGCCGCGGCCGGCTCGTCAGATGGCTCCGCCGGGCATCGGCGAGGATGGCGTCAAGCTCGCGCTGGGCGCCCTGCTTCGTCAGAAAGCCGTCCGCCGGCCTTCCCCGCTTCGTCCATGCGTTCCCGAGAACGACTTGGTGTTGGCCCTCGGCGTCGCGCCACTTCGCCATCCAGCGGTCGCCCGACTTCCGCTTCCTACGGAAGACGTGGCCGCTGATCGGGACTTCACGGAAATGCATCGAGGACGGCGCCATCAACCCGAGAGTAGGGCATCTCCGGGACCGAAAAATGTGTCCCGAAATGTGTCCCCAACTAGGCAAAAAGGTACCCAACTGGACTGCACTAACTGGACCGGATTCCGCTTAAACAAGCGGAATCCTTAACAATTGACGCCGATCATAATCCGCGTGTCGGGGGTTCGAGTCCCTCCTCCGGCATCGCAGCGCAGCGCGGAATGCAGTCGATTTGCGGGCTCTCCTTGCGATCGAGATCGGTCCGAGGCTCGCGCACGGAGTCAATCGGGAAAGTCGGAGCGGCCCCGCACGCCGGAATGGACTCTTAAGCAGGTTTTACGGAGAAAGTGACAAGCCACTTCAACTTTGATGAGTCTCCTTTCAGGTATGCATCGAGGGTGTCGGCGAGCGCTGGGAGCTCGGTCATGGGCACGACGTAGTCGAATACCTGCGGAAGGATCCTCAACGTCGCCTGGGTCCACTCGCCGTCGACAACCAGAACGCCAAGCAGATCCGGGTGCCGCCCCTTCCAGTTGATCGCTGAGAACATCTTGTCCTTCGCGTAGAGGGATGCGTGACGAGAGGAGGACTTCCTCACCTCGATGAAAGCCCGCGGCTCTACCTCGTCCGGGAGCACGAAGTCCGCCCGAAAGTCGTATACGACACCGGTAAGGACGGCGTACTCCTTCTCTCGCTTGAAGTTCAGCGCCCGCGACTCCAGTGCGTTCTCGACCAGGCTCTCCAGCAGCAGGCGGCCGACCAAGTCTCTGACTATTCCCTCGATGGTTGCTTCGAGGCTCCCCAGGACCTCCCGTTGACTCAAACGGTCGCGGGCCACCCGAGCCTGAAGAAGCTCCTCCAATCTCGCGGCAGCAGCTGCCCCGATTCGCTGGTCCGAAGCGGCGCCAATCCTGCGCTTTAGCTCAGCCTTGCTGAAGATCCCAGCGATCCGCATGAGGATTGGCAGCAGGTGGGGGTGGCGTTCGATGTACTCAGCGTCGATCTCGCTGAACTCGCTCGTATCGTCCGCGAGGTCGGCGAGCAGCTTGGCGGCCCTCCCGCGAACCACGAGGTAGACGCCAGTCGTAATCGCGGTCTCGACATCGAAGGTGATGGCGCTTCGCCGTCCGTGCTCTCGAACGACGAAGTCTGAATCAACGCTTCCTGCATCCTCGGGGGCTCCGATTCCCGCCAACACGATCCGGCGACTGTCGACGCCATCCAGATGCTCCGGTTTCAAGTCCCTGAGACCGTCGGACGCCTCCAGGAGAGATAGATAGACCTCTATGAGCCGCTCCATCTCGTCGCGGGCGGTTTCATAGAGGCTGGGCTCAGAAGGGCTCATTTCACAGCCGAAACCCAGTACTCGCCAAGCGTGCCAACCGGACCTTTTCTCTTGTCGAGGACCCACCGATCCCCTCGCACACGCAGATGCTCAACCCTGACTTCCGAGAAGCCGAGCTCGGAAAGTGACAGGGCGACGAAGTCTTGGAGCGGAACATGGACCCCGTAGAAGGCGGAGTCGGCGACGACGACGTGAATCGAGGCCTCCGACATCAGGGCCTCGGCGACTCGCGAGAACACCCGGTGCAGGCCATCGAAGTAGGGAAAAGCGAGCCGGTGATAGTCCTTGCTGCGGCCCTTGCAGGCCTGCTCCAAATCGAGGTAGAGCCGGTCAACTGCGAGGCTCAGGGCAGTTGGCAGAGCCGTGGCCCCGTCGGGCCCATACTTTGCTCCGCGTGGTGCGGTCGTGGTGTTCGTCAAAAGACGACTGCGCACCGTCGCCGTAATCTCCGCCCAGCTGCTTGCCCATCTCCAGAAATAGAGCTCCATCCGCGTCATCTCAGCAAAGTCGAAGTTATTGAGATATGGAGGGGACGTCACGCATATCGAAGCACCCGCAGGCATACGCGTGACCGACGAAGTCTCGTATAGGACGGCATCCGCTGTCCGGGGGGGCATCTCCCTGAGGTCCCCGATGATCGTCGCCGAGATGGATTCGAGTGCGTCGTAGACGTCCATGCCCCGCTTCGAAGAAGTTGGCGCCTTGTAGATCCCATCCGTCGACGAGCCGGATGCGGCCTCAAGAATCCGCGAAACCAGGAGATGGAAGATTGGCCTCCTGGCCTCGGCCAGCTTGGTGACGGCAGCAGGACAGCCCGCGAGCCGGCACAGCCGCTCTTGGGGAACGAGCTTCTGTAAAAACGTGAGGGCTTTCCCTTCCCAGACCCTCTCCGGGTCTACGGGGCGATCCAGTTGCGCTCTGACCACGGCGCAGACCTCTTCAACATCATCCTCATTCAAGTCGGCTGCCAGCTTGGCCCTTGCCATCTCTGCGAAAAAAGGATGCGGCTCATAGCCGACCGACCTCACGCCTTCAATCTGGGCGCTCAACAGAGCCGTGCCCGCGCCGGCAAATGGGTCCAGCAAGTAGCCGCTCGAAGCGACATCGGATTCAGCGATGCAGTGACTCACGAACTGCGGCGAGAAACCAGCAATGAAGTTGAACCACCGATGGACCGGCATTTTTCGCGACGCGGCGTTGGTCGAAAAAAGGGCAGGGTCTAGCGGAATCGGGGCCTTTAACGCCATGCGCGGGCAGTCTATGTCGGGTGACGGCGACGCCGGCAGCGGCCATGCCCGGATGGCACCGCCACGCGCATGCTGTTGAGCCAGCGCGGTTCCCGCCTCGAACTGGAACGAGCTGGGCTAGGGGGCGCCCGCGAGGGCACGGATCAGGACGGCGAGGCGCTGGGGCTCCTGGGCCATCAGGGCGTGGGCACAGCCGGGGAGGACCTCGACCCGGGCGCCGGACCAGTGGACGGCGAGCGCGGGGGCGTTGGCGGGTGGGATGACGGCGTCGAGGTCGCCGTGGGCGACAAGGGTCGGGGGTGGCTTGGCGGGGGCGAGCTGGCTCGGTCGCTCGTCGCGGTGCCAGCGGACCATCGCGGCTTCTTGGGCCTGCAGGGTCAGGAGGGAGAGTTCGGCCTGGGCGGCGGCCACGATCTCGCCGAACTGACGGTCGATCTCGGTTGCCAGGTCCGGCGGGAAGAGCAGCGAGATCAGGCGGGTAGCGCGCTCGCGGGAGGTGCCGGAGCGGTCGATGAGGCGGGCCCAGTCGGCGGCCGCTGCGGGCACCGAGTCGGGAGCACCGGGGTCCGTCGCCAGCAGCGCCAGGGCGGCGACACGCTCCGGCGCTCGAGCCGCCAGCCGCTGGGCGACGAATCCGCCCATCGACCAGCCGACGACGACGGCGCGGTCAATCTCGAGGGCGTCGAGCAGTGCCTCTAGGTCGGCGGCCATGCCGTCGATCGTCAGCTCCTCCGCGCCGAGCTCGGAGCCGCCGACGCCGCGATTGTCGGGGCAGATAACCGCAAAGGACTCGCTGAGCGCGGCCAGGAAGCCCGGGTCCCAGTCGGCCCCGGTCGCGGCGTAGCCGTTGACCAGCAGCAGCGGCGGCCCCTTCCCCAGGCTGCGCCAGGCAAGGCGGCGCCCTTCGACCTCGATCGTCTGCCCCGGTGCGGCTGCCATCGAGGCGAACCTACCGGTCGGCTGGGGGCTCCACTTCGAGCATCAGCGTCACCGGCCCGTCGTTGACCAGCGCCACGCCCATGCAGGCGCCGAAGACTCCCTTCTTGGCGCCGAGCCGCTCGCAGAAGCGGTCGTATAGAGGCTGCGCCGACTCCGGGCGGGCGGCGCCGACGTAGCTGGGCCGGGTGCCCTTGCGGGCGTCGCCGTAGAGGGTGAACTGGCTGACGCAGAGGATCTCGCGCTCTCCCAGCGGCTCGTTCATCCGCCCCTCGGCGTCATCGAAGATCCGCAGCGCCCGCACTTTCTCGGCGAGGCGGTCGGCCTGCTCCTCCCCGTCGCCGACGCCGAGCAGCACCAGCATCCCCGGCCCGATCTGGGCGACGCGCTCGCCCTCGACGTCGACCGCGGCCTGGCTGACCCGCTGGACGAGCGCCCTCAACGCCCGGTCGCGTGCGCGCGGGGACCTTGCCCGTCGCGGTGGCGCTTGTGGACCTTGACGCAGCGGCGCTTGCCTTTGACCCACTTCTTGCGGAAGTGCTTCCTGCAGTGGAGTGGCTGCGGCGGCTGCCGCTCGATCAGGGTGACGATCGTCGGCGGCAGTGAAGCGGGCTTCTTGTCCGGGAAGGATTCCGGGCCCCGGACCAGCTGCGCGTCGATGCCGGTGAATTCGGTCGGGCCGGCGCTGGTGAGGCGGTCGGCGGCGACAAAGGTGGGCTTGCCGTTGTAGTACTGGCGCACGAAGCCGTCGGGATGGAGGATCAGTCCCGGTTCTTCTTCGACGTCGACGGCGAAGCTGACGACGTAGGAGCCAAACGGCAGGCCCGGCATCCAGTAGGTGCCGTCGAATTCAACCCCGGTGCACTGAACGATCGCTTCGCTGGCCGCGTTCAGCGCGCAGATCCGCGGCCCGCCATCGACTGGGCCCCCGCCCGCCACCGACACGGTCCCCGCGATCCCGATTCCTTTCTGCAGCGCCGCGTCGATCCCCGGATAGGTCGCCCCGGCCGTCACCGCTCGGACTTCCGCTTCCGCGAAGCTCGATTTGCCCGGGTAGTACTGGCGGATGTAGTTGGGCGCGCCAGCTTGGAAGATCGCCGGTCCGAATTCGAGCTTGAACTGCCCGGTCGGCAGCGCCCAGACCGTGTATTCGCCGTCGGCATCGGTCTTGTTGCAGTGGATCACCCCGAATTCGGTGGGCCGGTCGAGCTGTGGCGCGCATACCTCGATGCCCTCGATCGGTTCGCCGTCGGCGACGTCGGTCACCGTTCCGGAGATCTGCCCGCCCACCGAAAGCGTCGCGTCTTTGCCGCTGGCTTCCGCCCCCGGCTCGACCTGGACGAACTGCGCTTCCTCCACGATCGGTTTGCCCGGGTACCACTGAGCCAGATAGTTTTTCTGCTGCCCTTCTTCTTCGAAGCCGACCCTGTAGACGTTCGGCTGCAGGCCTGCGATCGTGTATTTCCCATCAGGGTCGGTCGCCACGCACCCTCCCTGGATGCCGAAGTTGGGGCTGTAGGCGCAGACGGCGATCCCGGCGATCGGGTCGCCGCTGCCGGCTTCGGTGACCGTGCCGCTGATCGAACCGGTCGCCGCCACCGCCGGCGCCGCCGTGCCCAGGACACCGCACAGCAGGCCCATCACGATCGCGACTCCACGCAGATTCGACATCCGGTCACGCCTCCCCAGCTAGTTTTGCCCTACCAACCGGCGAGCATTCAAGCAGTTGCGGCGCCGGCTTCGAGCTCCTCGACCAGCGACGACGCGTCGTAGGCCCCGAAGTGACGCTTGCCGTTGACGAAGAAGCTGGGGGTGCCGGTGGCGCCGCTCTGTCCGGCCGAGGCGATGTCGCGCTCGATCCGGGGGCGGTGGAGGTTGGAGTCGAGCTCGTCCTCCATCCGCTCGGCGTCGAGGCCGAGGTCGCGGCCGACGGCGAGCATCGTCTCCCGCGAGAGCTTCGGCTGCGCCGCGAAGAGGGCGTCGTGGTACTCCCAGAACCTGCCCTGGGCCGCCGCGGCCTCGCTGGCCTCGGCCGCCAGCGGCGCCAGCGGGTGGCGCTCGGGGATCGGCAGGTGGCGGAAGGCGAAGACGAGGCGATCGCCGAGCCGCTCGTGGACGCGGCGCAGGACCGACTGGGCGCCGAGGCAGAAGGGGCACTGGAAGTCGCCGAACATGACCAGCTGCAGCGGCCTGCCCAGCTCGCCGCGAATGTGGTCTTCTGAATCGAGCTGGGGGGAGAGCGTGTCGTCCACTCGGCAGGATGTTATGCCCAGATGAACCACATCGAGTCGATCCTGGTCCTGATGCTGGCGGCGACGCTGCTGGTCCGCCTTGCCGAGTTCGGCAAGGTGCCGGCGCCGATCGTGCTTGTCGTCGGCGGCCTGGCGATCGCCTTCGTCCCCGGCCTGCCAACCGTCGACCTCGATCCCGACGCGATCTTCCTCGTCTTCCTGCCGCCGCTGGTCTTCTCCGCCGGCTGGCGCACCTCGCCGCGGGAGCTGCGCACGGTGATGCGGCCGCTGGCCCTGCTTGCGGTCGCCCTCGTCTTCCTCACCGCCGCCGTGGTCGCCGTGGTCGCCCACGCCATCGTGCCCGGCCTCGGCTGGGCCGAGGCGGCGGTGCTGGGCGCCGTCCTCGCCCCCACCGACGCCGTCGCCGCGATCGCGATCTTCCGCCGCATCGGCGGCCCCGAGCGGGTGCGGCTGCTGGTCGAAGGCGAGTCGATGATCAACGACGGCACCGCCCTCGTCCTCTACTCGATCGCCCTCGGCGTCGCCACCGGCGGCGCTTTCTCACTCGGCGACGCGGCGCTGGAATTCGTCGCCGTCTCGGTCGGCGGCATCGGCGTCGGCCTCGCCGTCGGCTTCCTCTCGATCCTCGTCATCCGCCGCCAGACCGACGCCAGCCTGGTCGTCGTCCTCACCCTGCTGACCGCCTACGGCGCCTACATCGGGGCCGAGGAACTCGGCGTCTCCGGCATCCTCGCCGCCGTCGTCGCCGGCCTCTACGGCGGCTACCAGGCGCCGCGTGCAGTCGACGCCGACACCCGCCTCAGCTCGGTCGCCTTCTGGAACGTGCTCATCTTCGCCCTCGAGATGACCCTGTTCGTGCTGCTCGGGGTGCAGCTGCCGGGGATCGTCGACGAACTCAAAACCAGCTCCTCCGGCGTCAGCGAGCTGCTCGGCCCGGTCGCGGCGATCGCCGTCGCCTCCGATCGCCGTCCGCCTCGCCTTCGTCTTCGCGATGCGCTCGGACGCCGGCGAGACCCTGGGCGAACGCTTCGCGGTCGGCTGGAGCGGGATGCGCGGCGCCGTCTCCCTGGCCGCCGCGCTGGCGGTCTCGCTCGACGTCCCCGGCCGGCCCCAGATCATCTTCCTCACCTTCTCGCTGATCCTCGTCACCCTGGTCGGCCAGGGGCTCTCGCTGCCGTTCGTGATCCGCAAGCTGCGGCTGGAGGAGCCGCGGCGCTGGAGCGACGAAGAGGCGGTGGCGCGGATGGAGGCGGCCCAGGCCGCACTCGACCGCATCGACGAGATCGAGAGCGAGGAGCGCGCCGCCGACTATCAGCTCAAACGCCTGCGCGACCTCTACCGCTCCCGCTTCCGGATGTGCCAGGCGATCCTCGGCGGCGAGGACCAGGAGTCGATCGCCCGCGAGCAGCGCCTGGCCGACTACGGCGGCCTGCGGCGCGAGCTGATCGGGGTCGAGCGCGAGATCCTGCTCGACCTGCGCGGGACCGAACGCCTGCGCAACGCGACGATGCGCCAGATCGAGCGCGACCTCGACCTCGAGGAGGCCCGGATCCGCTCCTAGCCGGCGTTCGGGGCGAACAGCTCGCGCGCGCGCTCGGCGACCAGCTCGGGCATCTCGTCGGCGAGGAAGTGACCGCAGCCCTGGAGGAACTCGACCTCCATGTCCTCGGCGTGGCGCTCGTAGCCGGCCAGCACGTCGGGTCGCAGGGCTTTGTCGTCGATCCCGAACAGCATCCGGGTCGGCACCGTCAGCCGCTGTTCGGCGTAGCGGCCGCGGACGATCGGCAGCGTCTCGCGCAGGTTGAAGACCCGGTACATCTGCACCGCCGCCCGCGCCCGCGCCGGCTCGGTGAAGCGGTCGCCGAAGATCCGCAGCGTCTCGGCGTCCCAGGCCTCGCGCGAGGTCGAGGCGCCGACCAGGACTTTCGGCACGAAGGCGCCGCTGCGATGGAGGCGGTAGCCGATCCCCGGCGCCAGGATCAGCCACTGGTACCAGAAGCGCCAGAGGTGCGGGGCCATCGCCCGCGCCGTCGTCCAGGGCGGCAGGATGTTGAGCGCGAGGTAGCGGTCGAAGCGCTGCGGAGCGCGCAGGCAGAGCAGGAAGCCGATCCAGGCGCCCCAGTCGTGGCCGACCAGCTTCACCCGCTCGATGCCCAGCTCGTCGAGGACGGCGAGCACGTCGGTCGCCATGTTCTCCTTCTCGTAGCCGTCGCGGGGCGCGTCGGTCCAGCCGAAGCCGCGCAGGTCGAGCGCCAGCACCCGGTGGCGGTCGGCAAGCGCCGGCAGCAGATGGCGCCACTCGTACCAGTGCTGCGGCCAGCCGTGCAGGCAGAGCACGACGTCGTCGCCGGAACCCGCTTCGGCGACGTGGAAGTCGAGCCCGCGGGCCCGCACCGTGCGGTGGCTGACGCCGTCGATGACCGGGGGCTCGCTCACGGGCACAGGCTATTGCCCAGCGCAAGCGCGCACGGGGCGACCGGCCGCGCGCCGGGGCGCGCCGGTCACCCGCCCCCCCGTCCGTCAGCGCAGCGCGGCCGCAGCCGTCTGACGGAAGTCGGCGAGAACCGCCCCCATCGTCTCGACGTCGCAGGCGACCATTTCCGGCCACTGCTTCTCCGGATGGTCCTGAAGCGTCTTCAGCCCGTTGCCGCTGATCACGGCGATCACGGTCTCATCGGCGCCGATCTTCCCTTCCGCGGCCAGCTTCGCGGTGGCGGCGACCGTGGTGCCGCCGGCCGGCTCGGTGAGGATGCCCTCGGTCGCGCCGAGCAGATCGATCGCGGCGAAGATCTCGGGTCGGCGGCGGTCGCCGCCGAGCCGCCCCGGGTGCGGACCGCGTCGAGCACCAGGGCGCCGTCGCCGGGGGCGCCGATCGCGATCGAGTGCGCCGCCGTGTGCGGCGTCTGCGGCTCGATCTCGCCGCCGCCGAGGATCGCCGTCGCGATCGGCCCACAGCCGCTGGCCTGGGCGATGTTGATCTTGGTCGCGCCGGTCTCCGCCAGCCCGACGATCTCCAGCTCGTTCAGGCCCTTGTGGACCCGCGAGGAGAGCGTCCCGCCCGCGGCCGGGATCACGAAGTGGTCCGGCGCCGCCCAGCCGAGCTGCTCGACGACCTCGAAGGCCATCGTCTTCGCCCCCTCGGCGTAGAACGGGCGCAGGGTGATGTTGGCGAACTCGATCCCGCTCGCCAGCGAGAGCTCACGGCAGGCGCGGTTGGCCTGGTCGTAGTTGCCGTCGAGCTGGCAGACCTGGGCGCCGAGCGCCCGGCAGGCCTTGGCCTTGCCCTTCTCCATGTTGCCGGGGTAGAAGATGTAGGCGGTCGCGCCGGCCTTGGCCGCCAGCGCCGCCACCGCGGTGCCGACGTTGCCGGTCGAGACGCAGCCGATCTCGTCCTTGCCCAGCTCGAGCATCCGCGCCACCGCCATGCTCACCACCCGGTCCTTGTAGGAGAGGGTTGGCCGGTTGGTCGAGTCGTCCTTCAGGTAGAGGTTCTTGAGGCCGATCGCGGCGCCGAGCCGGTCGGCCTTGATCAGCGGCGTCTGGCCGGCGAACTGGCCGACCTTGGCCTGCGCCTCGCGCGAGGAGATCGGCAGCAGCTCCTCGAAGCGCCAGATGTTGTCGGGGCGATCGGCGAGGCCGCGCTCGGCGATCAGCGACTTCGCGCGCTCGTAGTCGTAGTCGATGTCGAGCCCCTCGCCGCAGGCCGGACACTTGAAGGCGGTGTCGAGCAGGGGCGTGCGGTAGCCGCAGTCGCGGCAGACGAGTTCGGTCGCGCAGGAACTGGTTTGGGGACCGCCGGGCCCTCCCAGATGGGACGCGTCGCTCATGACTCCTCCTTTACCGCCGCCCAGCGGGCACAGCCCCGGATCGGCGCTCGTCCTTTATTCGCACGGGTATAACACACCGACCGCCAGCGCTCAACGCTTTCTGCGTAAATATTCGGATATCGGCGTCTCATCCCAAACTGCAAAGTAGCGAAACATGCCGCTGCACCGGTGCAGGGCAACTTTCTGTCTGTAGAGTTCCTGTCTTCAGCACCAAAGAATCGCTTCTCGATGACCCCTCAGGAGCGCTTTGCCGCAAATCTTCGTCAAGCCCGCACCAAGGCCGGCATCTCCCAGGAAGAGCTGGGCAACCGCTGCGAGCTGCACCGGACCGAGATCTCGCTGCTCGAGCGGGCCGGCCGCGAGCCGCGCCTGGGGACGATCGTCAAGCTCGCCGGGGCGCTGGAGACGACGCCGGCGGCGCTGCTCGATGGGATCTCCTGGCAGCCGTCGAAGCACCGCTTCGAAGTCAAGGCTCCGCCCCGTACCGGCAGCTGAGCCAAACGCAGGAACGCGATGAAGTGAGGCGGGGCCGCGCCGGCCGTGCCGACGTCGCCAGGGTCCGTATCCGGTCCTGGCTCATGACTGGTCCTCCTTTGCCACCCCAAGGCGGTTTCCCAGACTTGAGAAGCCCCGCCCCCTTCACCGGTTTGATCGCCCGGCAGGGCAATTCATAACACACCGCCGTGTAACAATCAAGCGAGTTTGCTTAATCGACGGACTTTTGTAGGAGATTCCTATCCGGTCGCCGCCGAGGGCTCCGCGGCGACGGGAATCGAGGCGGTCTCGGGCCAGCGGACGGGCAACTCGGCGGCCTCGGCGCGGCCCGATCCGAGCAGGAGCTCCTCCGCCGTGTGCGGCGCGAACGGGGCCAGCGCCCGGAACAGCAGCACCAGGGCGGCGATCTGCGCCTCGGCGTCGGCGCGGTCGAGCTGGCCACGCCGCTTGACCACGCGCTTCTCGAAGTCCTGGATCCGCTCGAAGAGGCGGGTGATGTTGCGAACCGCCTTGTGCATCTGCAGCTGCTCGGTGTCCTCGGTGATGCGGGCAAGGCCGTTGTCGCACCATTTGCGCAGGCGGTCGCGCATGAACTCGGTGTCGGCGGCGGCCTCCTCGTCGTGCGGCGTGCTCTCCAGCGCCGCGAAGCGGTCCTGCGAGTAGGTCCAGAGGCCGCGCAGGAAGCGGTTGGCGAAGCGCAGCGCCCCGTCGCTCCAGTTCAGCGTCTTCGCCGGGCCGGCGGCGTAGAGGATCGCCAGCCGCACCGTGTCGGCCCCGTACTGCTCGACCAGCTCGTCCGGGTTGACGACGTTGCCGAGGTGCTTGCTCATCTTGCGGCCGTCGGCGATCACCATCTCGTGGAAGAGGCAGCCGGCGAATGGCTCGCCCTCGGCCATGAAGGCGAAGGGGCCGATGTCGCGCAGGGCCTTGGTGACGATGCGCTGGTCGAAGACGAAGCCGCCGCTGTCGCCGCCGGCGACGAGGCGCTCGGAGGGCAGCCACTGCTTCAGGTCCGGGTGGGTGAACATCTCCTCGGCCCGGTCGGCGGGCGGCACCGCGGCCGGGACCCAGAGCCAGAGGGCGTCGAAATGGCAGTCGAGGGTGTCGGTCTCGCGCTTGGCGGCGGCGCCGCACTTGGGGCAGGCGACGTCGACGAAGTCGGGGCGCTCGGCCAGGGGGTTGCCCGCGCCGGTCGGCTTGATGTCGCGTGGCAGCACCACCGGCAGATCGGCCTCGGGCACCGGTACCGCGCCGCAGGCCTCGCAGTGGACGATCGGGATCGGCGTGCCCCAGGAGCGCTGGCGCGAGATCGAGAAGTCGTTGGCGCGGTAGCGCTTGGCCTCGCGCGCGTCGGCGACCGGGGCCGCTGCGACGGCGCCCTCATCGTCCCCCTCCCTCCTCCGGCTCGGCGAAGGCAGGCACGCGCCCGATCCGGGCGGCGAGGTCGCGGTCGGTCTCGTCGACGGCGGGAATGCCGAAGGCCGCGGTCGGGCCGAAGCGGGCGTCGACCAGCGGCGAGACCAGGACCGGCAGCGGCTCGCCACCCGGTCCGAGCACCGAGGAGCCGGTGTCGAAGACGGGCACGGAGCGGGCGTCGCGGGCACTGCGGTCCCAGCCGCCCGGAGCGCATCTGCTCGAGCTCCTCGCGGACCTCCTCGTCGGCGACCCAGGCGTCGATCTCGGGATGGCGCGGCGAGAGCAGCACGAAGCTGGCCAGGCCGACGGCGCCGCGATGGGGACTGAAGACGGTGAGGGGGCCGCCGTCGCCCTCGAGGTCGACCTCGACCCCGTCGCTGCGGCCGAGGATGTAGCGCTGGGTCGCCAGCGCCAGGTCGTCCCAGTTCTCGAGCTTCTCGGTGTTGCGGTCGTTCTCCTCGAGGTAGGGAGTGATCCGCAGGAACCAGGTCGGGCGGCGGATCAGCCGCACCTCGTTGTGGCAGCGCCAGCAGCGGCCGTCCTCGACCTGGATCGAGGCCAGGGTCGTCTGGCAGGTGTCGCACCAGTCGACGGTGGCGTCCTCGCGGTAGATCAGCCCTGCCTCGAGCAGGGTCAGGAACAGCCACTGGGACCAGCGGTACTGACTCTCGTCGGAGCTGTAGAAGACGCGGTCGTAGTCGAAGGAGAAGCCGAGCCGCTTCATCTGCCCGAGCATGCGCTCGCCGCACTGGGCGACCCAATCGGCCGGCGGCTCCTGGCGCTCGATCGCCGCCAGCTCGGCCGGCAGCCCAAAGGCGTCGAAGCCGAAGCCGAGCAGGACGGCGTCGCCGCGAGCGCGGCGGAAGCGCGCGTAGGCGTCGCCGATCGAGTAGTCGCGGACGTGGCCCATGTGCAGGTTGCCCGAGGTGAACGGGCTCGAGGGCTTGATGTAGACGCGGGCCTGGCCCTCGGTGGGCCGCGGCGCCTCGTAGTCGCCGCGCTGCTCCCAGGCTGCCTGCCGGGCGGCCTCGATTCGTCCCGCGTCATAGCTCGGCTTCTGCTTGCTCATCTCACGCTCAAGGCTAACTTAGCGGTGCCTCGCCCCGGACACGCCATTTTGGAAATAGTGGTTAGCTCTTTCGGTACCGAGTGTCCGGAACCGGTCCTAGCCTCGCCGGGTCCATCCATATAGAGGCCCCGGCGGTGCAACCACACCCCGGGGCCTGGCCGAGACCTATAGAGGAGGTCCCAACGTGAGAGAGAGTAGAGAAGCGCTCCTAATCGTTCCGGATGCTTGCTATCCGGACGCCGTCGCCCGGGTCTTCGAGGCCGCCGACCACGCCAGCGAACCGGTTCAGGCCGGCGTCGAAGCCGTGATCGCGATGGCGGAGCTGAACCCGGAGGGCGCGCGCGCCGCGCTCTGGCGCCTGCAGACCGACTGGACGACGCTGAAGCGCCTCGAGGAGCACGTCGGCGGCGAGCCGACCCAGGCGGCGCTGCGGATCGGCGCGGCGATCCACCTCGTCCGGGCCGAGCTCGCCTCCCCCGCGCCGCAGCTGCGCCGGCGGCTGCCGGAACTGCTCGAATGGCTGGGGCGGCGCGAGCTCAGCGCCGCCGAGTGAGGCGCTGCTAGGCGAACGTCCAGAGCTTGTTGCCGAGGAAGTTGAACGGCATCGCGACCGCGACCGCGATCGCCTGGGCGGTCAGCTCCCCGACGGCGGCGCCCGCCACCAGGACCTCAAGCACGGCGAGGTTGATGCCGAGCGAGGCGAGGCTGACGGTGAAGAAGCGGACGGCCTGGAACCCGGCCGAGCTCTCGCCGGGCCCGAAAGTCCAGTAGCGGTTCCAGAGGAAGTTGCTGGTCACGGCGACGCAGAAGGCGCCGATCGCGGCGATCGTGTGGTGAACGCCGAGGCTGCCGGCCAGGAGCGCGAAGACGACGAGGTTGATCAGGTAGCCCGAGCCGCCGACGATCCCGAACTTGGGCAGCTGCCACCAGCTCGCCGGCCGCCGCGCGGCGGCTCCCAGCCGGTCGGCGAATTCCGAGGCGCTCACGCTTCCCCCCGTCGAGCAGCACGGCGACTTCGCCGAAGCCGGTCGGCAGGTTGCGCAGGGTGTCGAAGCGGATTGGCACTGGGTGCTTGGAGAAGTAGACGTTCACCGTCAGGCGGTCGGCTCGCAGGCGCCCGACCTGGTGGAACGAAGGGGGAAGGTTAACCGTCTGCCCGGTTACCAGGGGCTTGCGGAGAACGGCGATTTCGCGGATCCGTTCCTCCCCACCGTACATGCGCACCGCCTGGTCGTGGAGGTAATAGCGCACCGGATCGGCCGCCAGCTTCCAGGTGACGATCGCCCGCCGGCCTCCGGGCGGCCCGAGCGCGTCGGTGACGGTGCGGAAGTCGGGGCGCTGCAGGTTGGGCGTCTGGGTGACGTGCACGTCGAAGGCGATCCAGTAGGCGCAGAGGGCGACGGCGAAGAAGAGCCCGAGCCGGCGGGCGCCGGCGGCGGCGAACCCGATCGCGACCACCGCCAGCAGCGGCACCAGGGCAGGCAGCAGGTTGCGCTCGACCACGTAGTCCTTGCCGGCCAGGGCCGCGATCGCGGTCAGCGCCGCGACCCCGAGGCCCAGCACCAGTCCGAGCGCGCCCCGCGCCGCTCGCGGCGCTCGCCGCGCACCGCCACCAGCACCAGGGCGAGGCCGACCAGGACGATCGGAACCAGGGCGTAGCGCTCGCGCGGCGCCTCGGCGATCACGTGCCCGGTTTCGCCGACGAGGAAGGAGACCGCGGTCTCCCAGAGGCGTTCGGCCAGGGGGCTGTTTTCGATCCAGCCGATATGGGTCGGGTTGGTCTGCGAGTTGGCGAGCGGCAGCAGCGCCAGGCCGGCCGCCCCGACGCCGCGAGCGCCGGCAGGACGGCCCGCCAGCGCGCCCGCAGGGCCACGATCAGCCAGAGCGCCTCGATCGCGATCGCGAAGACGGCGAAGTAGTGACTGCAGAGCGCCAGCGCCGAGGCCAGCGCCCAGCAGGCGAGGTCGCGCCCCCGGCCTGTGTCCAGCGCCCGCACGAAGAAGAACAGCGCGAGGGCCCCGAAGAAGACCAGCAGCGCGTAGGAGCGCGCCTCCTGCGAGTACCAGATCAGCATCGGGTTGACGGCGATCAGCGCCGCCAGGATCAGGCCGGCGCGGCGAGTGGCGAGCTGGCGCCCGATCAGGTAGCCGACCGGCACCGTGGCGGCGCCGAACAGGGCCGAGAGCGAGCGCAGGCCGACCTCGCCGGTGCCGAACTCCTTCGCCCAGGCCCAGCCGAGGACGTAGTAGAGCGGCGGGTTGGACTCGCTGACCTTGACCGCATGCAGCATTTCGCCGAAGCTGCCCGGCAGCACCCGCAGCGCCGTGATCACCTCGTCGTGGTGGTAGCTCTGGACGTCGAGGCTGGCGAAGCGCAGGGCGACGCCGAGGGCGGTCAGCCCGGCGAGGATCCAGAGCGCGGCCGAGCGTCGGCTCACGGCGCGCAGTCGCCCCGCGGCATCGGGCGCTGGGGGCCGAATGACGGCGGCATGGCCGCGGCGGCGGCACCCCAGCGGCGGTTCGGCCGGCGCCCGAGGCGGAAGGAGAGCGTGGCGCCGCGGGCAAGGGCGCAGTAGGTGGTCCAGGGCTTGGCGTGGGCGCGCTCGTCGAGGCGCAGGGACTGGATGTACGGAGCGGCGGCGGGGCTGAGCGAGCGCACCTGGCGCCGGCGCCGCTTGCCGGTGCCGCTCGTCGTCGCCTCGCGGGCGGAGGCGAGGATCAGCGCCCGGCGCCGGTGCGGCAGGCGGATCTCGGTCCGGGCGAAGAGCGGGCTGCCGATCGCCAGCACTCCCACTCCCGGCACCTCGGGATAGAGGCCGAGCGCCCCGAACACGTACCAGGACGAGAGCGTGCCGAGGTCGTCGTTGCCGGGATAGCCGTCGGGCGAGGTGCCGTAGAGGCCGAGCGCGCGCGGCGGACCGCGGCCTGGGTGCGGTAGGGCCGCCGCATCCAGTCGTACAGCCAGGGCGTCTGCAGGGTCGGCTCGTTGCCGAGCAGGGCGTGGTCGGTGTGGGTCCCCCCCGGCTCCGCCGTTGAGCTCGCGCAGGAAGCCGTCGAGGCGCGCCGCCGCCCGCCGCGGCCCGCCCATCCGCGCGATCAGGCCGCCCGGGTCCTGCGGGACCATCCAGGTGTACTGGGCCGAGTTGCCCTCGACGAAGCCGCCGCCGCCGAGGTTGTCGTAGGGCGCCGGGAAGCTGCCGTCGGCGAAGCGCGGCTCGACCATGCCGCTGGCCGGGTTGAAGAGGCGCCGCCAGTTGGCGGAGCGGCGCATGAAGGCGCGTAGGTGGCCTGGTCGTGCGAGGGAGCGGGCGGCGAACTGGGCGATCGCGAAGTCGTCGACCGCGTACTCGAGCGTGGTCGCCGCCGAGCCCCAGACCGCGTCCGGGTCGCCGTAGATCGAGTTGGCGTTGCGGACGTTGGTGTCGAGGTCGAAGGGGACGTAGCCGAGGGCCATGTACTGGGCCAGCCCCTGGCGCTGCAGGTATTCGCCGTTGGCGCTGCGGCAGGGCTGGGTCGCGCCCCGCACCATCGCCTCCAGCGCCGCCCGGCGGTCGAAGGCGCCCGCCCCGAAGGCAGCGGCCGAGGCGAGGATCGGGTCGGCGGAGTCGCCGACCATGGTCATGCTCTGGCCGTTGGCGTAGGGCCAGCGCGGCAGGCAGCCGCTCTGCTCGGCGTCGGCCAGCAGCGACCGCACCATCTCGCTCGCTCGCTCCGGCGCCAGCAGCGCCAGCAGCTGGATCTGGGTGCGGTAGGTGTCCCAGCCGGAGAAGTCGGCGTACTGGGTGCGACCGCGCGCCCGGTGGATCTGGCCGTCCATGCCGGGATAGGCGCCGCCGACGTCGTTGAAGGTCCGCGGCGCCAGGAAGGCGTGGTACAGCGCCGTGTAGAAGGTGTCGAGCAGCGGCTTCGGGCCGCCGCTGACGCGGACCCGGCCCAGTGCCTGGTTCCAGCGCCCGCGGGCCAGCCGCGCGATCTCGCCGAAGCCCCGGCCCGCGCTCTCGGCGGCGAGGTTGGCGCGGGCGCCGTCGACGCTGACGAAGGAGATCGCCGACCCGGGCGGTGACGGCTCGATTGCGGCGGGTGTCGAAGCTGGCATAGGCGCCGGCCTGGGCGGTCGTGCGGGGGTTGGCGGTCGGGGCCTGGCTGTCTTCCGCCGCCAGGCCGCCGCGGTCGAGCGAGCCCCTCTCCCAGGTGCCGGAGGCATCGAAGCGCCGGTCGAAGACGGCGGCGAAGTAGACCCGGTAGCGCGGGCGCTGGCCGCAGAACAGACCGCTGGAGGCGGTGCCGGAGATTTCGCGGCGGCCGGGATCTACCGCGACCGCCGCGAAGTCGTCGGGCTGGGCGCTGCCGCCGGCGTCGACGAGGACGCTGGCGTGCGGGTTCCGCGGGAACTCGAAGCGGGCGATCCCGGTCCGCGTCGTCGCCGTCAGCGCGACGTCGATGTCGGCGCCACCGACGGGGTTGAGCCGGACCTCGTAGAGGCCCGGCCGGGCGGCCTCCTCGGAGTGGGAGAAGCCGGGCTGGAAGCGTCCGTCGAGGCCGCCGCCGGGCGCGGCCGGCGAAGAGGTCAGCGGCTCCGTCGTCGGCAGGAAGGGGAAGTCGCCGTAGAGGGCGCAGCCGGCGCCGCTGAGGTGGGTGAGGCTGAAGCCGCGGACGTGGTTGTCGCGATGGTCGTAGCCACCCGAGTGCGGCGCCGAGGGAGCGGTGTCGGGGCCCCACTGGACCATCCCGAAGGGCAGGGTCGCGCCGGGGAAGTTGTGACCGCCGCCAAACGTGCCCGGGCCGGGGCGGGTGCCGGCGAAGGGGTTGACGTGCGCGGCGAGGTCGGCGGCCGCGACCGCGGGGGCCGCCGCGGCAAGCGCCAGCGAGAGCGCGAGGATCGCGAGCGGGAGCCGCCGGATGTGGTTCTCGATGTTGCGCGTAATGTTCCCGCTCCGATGCGTAGAGGGACTGCAACCTTGGCAGTGCCGGCGGCTGCCGCCGTCCTGGCGCTGGCCGCCATTCTGAGTGGCTGCTCCGACTCCCAACACGACGAGGCGAGCGCGGCAGCGGTGCCGGGGCAACCCAGCGTAGAGATCATCTCCCCCCGCAACGGCGCCCGGCAGACCAGCCACGCGGTCGTGGTCAAGGCGAGCGTCGAAAACTTCCGCCTGGCGCCGCGCCAGTTCGGCCGTGAACCGCAGCTCGGCGAGGGCCACATCCGCTTCAGCCTCAACCGCGTCCCCGACTGCGTCGACCCGAAGAAACTGCTGGACGCGATCAACAGCCCCCTCGGCAACGGCCGCCTGGTCGGGGCCTCCTTCGACTTCCCCCGCTACGCCGGCCCCAACGGCGTCCTCGCCGAGCGCATCGGCAGCGCCGGCAGCTACTCGCCGGCGACCCGGCCGGAGATCTTCTACCGCGGCCTGCCGCCGGGCTTCTACCGCCTGATCCTCAACCTGGCCAACAACAGCGGCGCCACCACGCCCTTCCACGCCGTCACCAACTTCCAGATCCTCCCCCGCCCCGGCCACGGCCCGAAACCCTGCGCCAAGGGCAAAGTCCCCAGCGCCAAGGCCGCCGCCCGGCTCAACGGCTGAGCCGGGCAGAAGCGCCATCCGGTCCCACGGCCGGCTACTCGGAAGCCCAATACTTCACTTTGTATAGTGAGTGGGAATGCGCACGTACCGCCGTTTGATGGGCTTCCTGCGTCCCTACCGCCGCCAGCTGTGGGGATCGTTGGTGTTCGCCTGGGCGGCGATGGGGATGACGGTGCTGATTCCGTGGCTGATCGGCCGTGCCATCAACGCGATCCAGAACGGCGACAAGCCCGACCTGCTGCCGCTGGCGCTGGCGATCTTCGGCGCCGCGATCCTGCGCCTGGGGCTGACCGTGGTCCGGCGCCTGGTCGCCGGCAAGGTCTCGCTGGCGGTCGAATTCGACCTGCGGCAGCTTTTCTACGCGCACCTGCAGCGGCTCGAGCTCGGCTTCTTCGACGGCCAGCAGACCGGGCAGCTGATGTCGCGGGCGACGGTCGACCTCGGCGCGATCCGCTTCTTCCTCGGCTACGGCCTGATCTTCATCACCCAGAACCTGCTGACGATCGTCCTCGCCAGCGCCGTGATGTTCGCGATCAACCCCTGGCTGGCGCTGATCGCCCTCGCCCCCGCCCCCTTCATCGTCTACACCGCCTCGCGCTACAACCGCGTCTCCCGCCCGGCCCAGCAGGAGGTGCAGCAGCGGATCGCCGAGCTGACCGCGGAGGCCGAGGAGAACGTCTCCGGGATCCGCATCGTCAAGGCCTTCGCCCGCGAGGAATACCAGCTGCACGCGCTTCAGCCGCTCGGTCTCCCGCGTCTTCGACCAGAGCATCTACTCGACCCGGCTGCAGGCTTTCTTCTCGCCGCTGATCGGGCTGCTGCCCCAGCTCGGGATCGCCCTGGTGCTGCTGATCGGCGGCCGCGAGGTGATCGCCGGCAACCTCAGCCTCGGCAACTTCACCGCCTTCTACACCTACCTGGTGATGCTGGCCGGGCCGCTGCGGATGCTCGGGGTGGCGATGGGGATGGCGCAGCGGGCGATCGCCTCCGGCAACCGCCTCTTCGAAATCCTCGACCGCGAGCCGCGGATCGAGAGCCCGCCCGGGGCGCCGGCGCTGCCGGCCGGCGGCGGCCGCGTGCGAGCTGCGCGACGTCAGCCTCCGCTACGAGAGCTTCAAATCGGCGTCCGCAGACGCAGCCGACCTTGACCCCAGCCCGCTGGGGTCGGAATCGGTTGCGGCGCTGGAGGGGATCAACCTCGAGGTCGAGGCCGGGAAGACGGTGGCGCTGGTCGGGCCCTCGGGCTCGGGCAAGACCAGCCTGGTGGCGCTGATCGCCCGGCTCTACGACCCCAGCGCCGGCGCGGTCCTGGTCGACGGCGTCGACGTGCGCGAGGTCGAGGTCGACTCGCTGCGCTCGGAGATCGCCTTCGTCGCCGACGACAGCTTCCTCTTCACCGCCAGCGTCGCCGAGAACATCGCCTACGCCAGCCCGGAGGCGACGATGGAGGAGATCGAAGCGGCGGCGCGCCGGGCCCAGGCCGACGGCTTCATCCGCGAGCTGCCCGACGGCTACGAGACCCGAGTCGGCGAGCGCGGCCTCACCCTCTCCGGCGGCCAGCGCCAGCGGGTGGCGATCGCCCGCGCCCTGCTGGCCGACCCGCGGATCCTGATCCTCGACGACGCCACCTCCTCGGTCGACGCGACCACCGAGGCGGCGATCAAATCCGGCCTGCAGGAGGCGATGGCCGGGCGCACCACCTTCATCATCGCCCACCGCCTCTCGACCGTCTCCCTGGCCGACGAGATCGTCGTCATCGACGGCGGCCGCGTCGTCGACCGCGGCACCCACGAGGAGCTGATGCAGGGCTGCGGCTTCTACCGCGAGATCGCCGAGCACGGGCTCGCCGACTCGGTCTTCCTCCAGCGCGACCTCGAGCAGCGCGAGGAGATGGCGCGGCTGTGAGCGAGCGCAATCCCAGCCCCGCGCCCGGCGACAACCGCCTGCGCAACGTCTACCTGCTCTTCGGGGCGCTCTGGCGGCTGATCCGCGGCGAGGACCAGCGCGGGCGCAAGGTGCGCTGGCTGGTCGGCGCAGCTGCGGCCCTACCGCGGCCGAGTGGCGCTGATGTTCGTCGGCCTGCTGGCGGCGACCGCGGCCGGCCTGGCGCCGCCCTACCTGGCCGGCCAGGCGATCGACGCCGGCATCGAAACCGGCGACGTCGGCGCCCTCGACCTGATCGTCGTCGCCTTCGTCGCCGTCGCGATCCTCTACGCCGCCGCCACCTACCTGCAGACCTACATGGTCGGCTGGGTCGGGACGCGGGTCCTGCAGAACCTGCGCCAGCGCGTCTTCGCCCACCTGCAGTCGATGTCGATCGGGTTCTTCACCCGCCGCAGCCCCGGCGTCCTGATCTCGCGCATGACCAACGACATCGAGGCGCTCAACCAGCTGGTCACCGACGGCGTGGTGACGATGTTCTCCAGCACCCTGACCCTGCTCGGCGTGGTCGTGATCATGCTCGCCCTCGACGTCCAGCTGGCCCTGGTCACCTTCCTCACCTTCCCGCTGCTGCTGATCGCCAGCGTCGTCTTCCGGATCGTCTCCCAGGGGACCTACCGGATGACCAGGGAGCGGATCGCGGCGATCACCGGCTACCTGCAGGAGACGCTGAGCGGGATGCGGGTGGTGCGCAGCTTCGGCCAGGAGCCGCGCCACGTCGACGTGATGACCGACCTCAACGAGCGCAACCGCGAGATCAACATGAAGACGGTCTACCTCAACGCCTCCTACTTCCCGGCGGTCGAACTGCTGGCGGCGCTGGCGACCGCGGTGATCCTCGTCTACGGCGGCAGCCAGGCGATCGACGGCGCGATCAAGATCGGCATCATCGTCTCCTTCGTCGGCTACCTGACCACCTTCTTCGAACCGATCCAGCAGCTCTCCCAGCTCTACACGACCTACCAGCAGGGGATGGCGGCGCTGGACAAGATCTTCGACCTGCTCGACACCAAGCCGGACATGGTCGACGCGCCCGGCGCGATCGACCCGGGCACGCTGCGCGGCGAGATCGAGCTGGAGGGCGTCTGGTTCTCCTACAGCGAGGACGCCGAGCCGGCCGACGACGCCTGGGCGATGGAGGGAGTCGACCTGCACGTGCCGCCCGGCCAGACCCTGGCCCTGGTCGGCGCCACCGGCGCCGGCAAGTCGACCTTCGCCAAGCTGGTCGCCCGCTTCTACGACCCGCAGAAAGGCCGGGTCCTGGTCGACGGCCACGACCTGCGCGGGGTCCAGCAGCGGGCGCTGCGGCGCCAGCTCGGGATCGTCCCCCAGGAGGGCTTCCTCTTCTCCGGCAGCGTCCGCGAGAACATCGCCTTCGGGCGGCCGGAGGCGAGCCTGGAGGAGATCGAAGCGGCGGTCGCCACCGTCGGCGCCACCGAGTTCGTCGCCGCCCTGCCGGACGGGATCGAGACCGAGGTCGGCGAGCGCGGCGTCCAGCTCTCGGCCGGCCAGCGCCAGCTCGTCGCCTTCGCCCGCGCCCTGCTCGCCGAGCCCCGCATCCTGATCCTCGACGAGGCCACCTCCAACGTCGACGTCCGCACCGAGAAAACGATCGAGAAAGGCCTCGAGCGCCTGCTCCAGGGCCGCACCGCCATCGTCATCGCCCACCGCCTCTCGACGATCCGCCGCGCCGGCAAGATCGTCGTCCTCGAAGGCGGCAAAATCGCCGAGCAGGGGACGCACGACGAGCTGATCGCGGCGGGCGGGGTTTACTCGACGTTGTACGGGGCGTGGGCCGAGTCGTCGGCTGCTTGACCTGAAAGGCGGGGGAGTCGGGTGCCCCTCTGGGCGAATTCAGTCGCGTCCGCTGAAGCGGACGGCTCCGGAGCATGCTGCTCGCCTATGGCGAGCGATAGACAGATTGCATATCGCGGCCTTCGGCCACATTCGCCCAGAGGGGCACCCGACTCCCTCACACGCTTCGGCCACTCTCAGCGACCAAGGGAAGCGCAGTTCATCTCACAGCAAGGGACGCGTGTCCCGAAGAGCGTTCGGAGTGCGGAAGCCGTCTGTGGTACGCGCCGAGCTTCGTACTCCGTAGCTGAAGTACCTGGGCGCGCGCTGAGGAGAGGTGGGGGTGCCTCTGGCGCAGCGGCGCTCTCTTTTTCGCCCCGCCCGCAACCTCGGACGGCCGCAAGCAGTTCAGGCGAAAAAGTCAGCAAGCGAGAGGCACCCCCACCTCTCCCCCAACGGACAGCCAGATCAGCCCGGCCCGACGCCCCCGGAGCTGCCGCCCGTTTCAGGAGCCGCTTCCGGCGCCGCTTCTTCAACTCCGCCCCCCGCGCCACCCGTTTCCGGCGCCACTTCTTCGGGAGCGACTTCTTCCGGCACCACTTCTTCTTCGACTTCTTCCGGCGCCACTTCGACCCCGCCTTCTTCGACTTCTTCGCTCGGGCCCGAGCCCGGGACGCCGGCGGTCGGGGCGCTGGGGCCTTCGCTGCACTCTTCGAAGCCGTATTCGCCGGCGACGCTCTCGAATTCTTCGAGCGCCGGCGCAGCCGCCGAGGCCGCTTCGCCGAGGCCCGCGGTGTCTTCGCGTTCGGCGGCGAGCTTGACTTCGCCCTCGACCTTTGAGAGTTCTTCGGCGGCGGCGATGAATTCGGGGTAGCCGGCGGCGTCGTCGGGCGCGCCCAGGCCCTTGATGCTGTCGACCATGCCGGTGTAGAGGCTGGCGGTCTGGGTCGATCTGTTCCGGGACTTCCGCTTCGGAGACGGCCAGCGCGCCGACCGCTTTGTTGACCTCGCCGCAGATCGCGTCGCCCTGGGAGATCAGCTCCGCCTTGCTCAGCGCCACCGTGGTTTCCGTGGTCGCTTCGGTCGAGGTCGAATCGCCGCCGCCGCCACCGCAGCCGGCGATCGCCAGGGCGGCCAGGGGCACGGCAAGCAGCGAGGAGGTCTTGGCGAGTCTGATCAAAAGAACTGCGGCCCAGGGACTCGAACCCCGACTGCCTCTTCCAGAGAGAGGTGTGCTGCCATTACACCAGGCCGCAAAGCGCTGGTAATCAGGATATCGCGCCCCCTGGTCAGGAGATGGCCGAGAGGTCGCTGCTGGGATCGGCGATGCGCTCGCGGGCGCCGGAGACGTCGACGCCGTCGGCCAGCATGCGCCGGGCTTCGGCCAGGTCTTCGGAGCGGCCGACGCTGAGGGCGCCGGCGACGCGGCCGTCCTTCAGGTACCAGACCGAGAACTCGCCCCGCTCGCGGTCGCCGCGCCAGACCTCCTCGTCCCAGTCCTGGGCCGGGCCGACGTACTCGAGGCTGGCCCAGTCGGCGAGGTCGCTGAAGAAGTAGGGGACGACCTCGTAGTCGCGGTCGTCGCCGAGCATGTTGCCGGCGGCGTGGATGCCCTGCTGCATCGCCACGTCCCAGTGCTCGACCCGGAGGCGGCGGCCGTGGACGACGCTGTCGTAGGAGCAGCAGTCGCCGGCGGCGTAGATGCCCGGCGACCGAGGTCTGCAGCTTCGAGTCGCAGACGATGCCGTCGTCGACCTCGAGCCCGGCCCGCTCGGCCAGCATCGCGTCGGCCCGCACCCCGGCGCCGACGACGACCAGTGTCGCACTCGATGCTGAGCCCGCTCTTGGTCACGACCGCGCCGACCCGGCCGTCGCCCTCGAAGGCCTCCAGCTCCTCGCCGCCGTGGAACTCGACGCCGTTGGCTTCGATCTTCTCCTGGAACCAGCGCCCGGCGTCCGGCGCCGAAGGTGCGCGAGAGCGCCACGTCCTCCATCGCCACGATCGAGCACTTGGTGCCCTTCGCGGTCAGCGAGGCGGCGACCTCGGTGCCGATGTAGCTGCCGCCGATCAGGACCACGTGCTCGGCCGCCTCGGCCTCGGCGCGGATCGCGTCGGAGTTGCCGAAGGCGCGCAGGTAGTGGATGCCCTCGTTCTCGGCGCCCTCGACGCGGAGGATGTTGACCATCGCCCCGGTGCCGATCAGCGCCTTGCCGAAGCCGACCTCCTCCCCGCCCTGGAGCTTCGCCGTGCGCGCCTCGGGGTCGAGCGACATCACGTTGCGGCCGCTCAGCAGCTCGACCTCGTTCTCCTCGTACCAGGAGGGCGGGTTGACGTAGGCGTCGGCGCGCTCGGCCTCGCCGCGCAGGTACTCCTTGGAGACCGGCGGGCGTTCGTAGGGCGGCTCCGGCTCGCGGCCGACCAGCAGGATCGAGCCCTCGGCGCCGCGCTTGCGCAGCTCGGCGGCGCAGTGGGCGGAGGCCATGCCGCCGCCGATCGAGGAGGAAGTCGACCTCGCGGTCAGGCACCGCTCGCTGCCGTTGCCTTCGGGTCCGAAGAGGACCTTCAGGTCGTCCTCTTTGCCCGGGTCGAGCACGGCGAGGATCTCGTCGCCCTCCTCCAGCACGGTGTCGGCGGTCGGGACGAAGCCCTTGCCGGAGCGCAGGACCGAGATCAGCAGGCTGCCCTCGGGCATCTGCAGGTCGCCGACCCGGCGGCCGGTCACGCCGGAGTCGCTGCCGAGCAGCATCTCGATGATCTCCAGCTGCTCCTCCTGCAGGTCGAGCAGGTGGACGAGGCCGTACTCGGGCACCTCGTGCTCGAGCAGGCGCAGGATCAGGTCGGTGGCCGAGACCGAGGGCTTGATCCCGAGCAGGTCGAAGTGCTGGCGGTTGCGCGGGTTGTTGACCCGGGCGATGATCTGGTCGACCAGGTACTTCTCCTTGGCGACCTGGCAGATCAGCATGTTGTCCTCGTCGTCGCCGGTGACCGCGATCACCATGTCGGCGCGCTGGATCCCGGCCCGCTCCAGCACCCAGAGCTCGGAGGCGTCGCCGTAGGAGACGTTGTGCTCGAGCTCCTGCTCGACGGTCAGGTAGCGGCGCCGGTTGTTCTCGATCAGCGTCACCTCGTGGTCTTTCTCGAGCAGCTCGCGCGCCAGGTTCCAGCCGACCTTGCCCGCTCCGACGACGATGATGTACATCCGCTCCCCAGCCCCTCTACGCGGCTTCCGCCGCGTCGTCGGTCGGGCCGCCGCCTTCGCCGCCCTTGCGCACGGCGCTCTCGAGCATGTCGATCGCGACGCTGGTCGGGCAGACCGTGTGCAGGCCCTGGCGCTGGTACCACTCGGCCCGCAGCGGGTCGAGCACGCGGGCGATCACGGTCGGCACCTCGTAGCGTTTCTGGGCGATCTGGGCGATCACGATGTTGGTGTTGTCGCCGTCGGTGGAGGCGATGAAGGCGTCGGCGCGCTCGATCCCGGCGGCCTCCAGCGCCTCGGTCTCGAGCCCGGCGCCGACCGTGAACTGGCCGCCGAGGTCCTCCCAGCTCTTCTCCAGCCCGACCTCGAGCCGCGCGTGCGACTCGGGGTCCTCGTCGAGGCAGGAGACTTCGTGGCCCTCGCGCAGCATCGCCCGCGCCACCGAGGAGCCGACGCGGCCGCAGCCGACGATCAAGATCAGCATGGGCCGGATACTAGATGCGCGAAGCGCGCGCTCAGGGCGCTTCGGGCGGCGCCGTCAGCAGCACCCGGCAGGGCGCTTTCTTCAGCACGTACTCGGTCGCGGCGCCGATCTCGGCCGGCTTGGCGGCGCCGATGCCGCCGATCTTGGCGCCGCCGCGGATCTTCGAGCGGCGGCTCGCCGCCGATCACGATCGCCTCGGCGCCGCTGCGCCGGGCCGCCTCGAGGATGCCGGCGCCGACCTTGCGGGCGCGGATCACCTCGGTGCTGACCTCGACGTCCTCGTACTCCTCGCCGACCTCGCGGGCCCGCTCCAGCGCCCGCCGCGCCTCGTCCTCGCGCTCGGGCGGCAGCGGCGCGTCGAGCGGCAGGGTCAGCGGCACTTCGATCACGTAGACGAGCTCGAGCCGGGCGTCTTCCTCGTCCTTGCCCGACTCGGCCTGCTCGGCCGCGGCGAGGCGGCCGGCGGTGGCGACGATGTCGTCGTCGAGCTTGGTCCCGAAGACCGGCACGAGGATGTTGCGGAATTCGACCTCCGGCACCTGCTTGGTCAGGGCGCGCTCGGTGACCGAGACCCGCTTGGTCAGCGTCGTCCCCTCGAAGACCTTGCGGTAGACGACGTAGAAGATCAGCCCGAAGACCATCCAGCCGCCGCCGACCAGGCGGGCGGTCGTCGTGGTAGAGCGAGGACGCTGACGAAGGCGAGGCCGCTGAGCACGGCGGCGACGATCGCCGGCAGCGGCAGCTCGGCGCCGCGCCAGGGGATCCCGATCGGGATCTGGAAGGGCCGGCGGCGGTCGGGGTCCTTGACCCGCAGGCGGATGATCGAGAGGTGGGCGATCGTGATCGCCAGGGTCGCGCCGAAGGCGTAGATCCCGGCCAGCAGCTTGACGTTGGTCGGGATCACCAGGCCGAGCGCGATCACGCCGCTGATCACGATCGCCACGTAGGGCGTCGCCTTGCGCCGCTCGAGCTTGCCCAGCCAGCTGGGGATCTGGCGGTTGATCGCCAGCGTGTAGATGTGGCGGGAGACGCCGAGCATCGAGGTGTTGGCGGCCCAGAACAGGACCGGCGCGGCGATCAGCGCCACCATCCAGCGCATCGAGTCGGCGACCCAGCCCGGGTGGAAGGCGGAGACCACCCCCAGCACCGGCTCCTCGACGAACTGGTTGCCGAGCGCGGTCTCGGGCCCGTGCGGCCCGGCGACCACCGGCACCGCCATCAGCGCGATCGCCGCCATGCCGGCGTAGACGAGCGGCACCGCGATCGCGCCGAGCGTGGCGATCCGCTTCAGGTCGCGGCGGTCGACGTCGATGTCGGGCGCCAGGTCGGAGGCGGCCTCGATCCCGGCGTAGGCGAGCATCGCCACCACGGCGGCGTAGACGATGTCCTTGAAGCTGGGGTCGGAGAAGAGGTGGAGCTGTTCGGTCAGGCGGTCGGGGTGCAGGACGACGAGGGCGCCGACGACGATCACCGCCAGCTGCAGGCCGAGGTCGGCCAGCGCCAGCAGGGCCAGCGAGCGGCTTTTCCCGCGGCCGGTGACGTTGAGGATGTTGAGCACGCAGGCGGCGGCGATCACCGCCGCGGCGACGCCGATCTCCCAGCCCGGCCGGCAGAAGCCGCCCCAGATCGGCTCCAGGTAGTGCGGCACCGAGATCGCCGCCAGGGCGATCACGATCAGGTAGTCGATCAGGATCGCCCAGCCGGCGATGAAGGCGACCAGCTCGTTGAAGGCGTGGCGGGCGAAGGTCGAGGAGCCGCCGCGCTCGCGGAACATCGCCCCGCCCTCGACGTAGCTGAGCGTGGTCAGGCCGAACAGCAGCCCGGAGGCGAGGAAGATCAGCGGCGTCAGCCCGAGGCCGCGGTCGGCGACGACGCCGAGCGCGAAGTAGATCGAGAAGCCGACCGCCGAGTAGGCGGCGGCGAACAGGTAGGGCACGCCGAGGCCGCGCTTCAGCAGCGGGTCGGCGCGCTCGCGCGTGCCCGGCTTCGGCTCGAGCGGCTGCTCGCCCCCGGCTCGCTCATCGCTCCATCCTCGTCGCGATCCAGAGCCGGCCGACGCCGACGGCGACGAAGGCGAGGCCCATCAGGACCCCGACCGAGGCCGGGCCGCCGCCGTTGGCCAGGGTCACGACCAGCACCACCAGCCCGATCAGCGACGAAGGCGGCGGAGAACCCGCGCACCGCGCTGGCGGTAGATCACCTGGTCACCTCGACGACCGCTTCGGTCGGCACCGCGACCGGGCTGCTGGTCGGGTCGGAGACGACGATCACCCGGCAGGGGCGCTCGCCGAGGACCGTCTGCAGGGTCTTGTCGTAGAGCGGCACGCCGCCGCGGTAGCGCAGGCCGATCACGATCGCCGCCGCCTTGATCAGCTCCGCCTCGTCGGAGATCGAGTAGCCGGCCTGGCCGGGCCGGACCCGGGCGACGTGGCCGGTGACCCGCTGGCCGCCGATCAGCCTCGCCTCCTCGATCATTCGCTGCGCCTCGGCTTCCTGCTCGGGCATCTCGGCGTCGAGCGGCAGGTTGGTGGGCACGGTCAGCATCGAGTGGACGTGGATGCCGCGGCGGCGCTTGGAGGCGAGCTTGACCGCGGTCGCGACCATCTCCGGCGAGAACGATTCGTCGTCCTCGAAGCCGACCAGGACGCTGCGGTACTCGACCTCCTCGACCCCCAGCGGCTCCGGCGTCACCACCTTGACGGTCTCGGTCAGCGGCAGCTTCTGGTTGCGGCGGTAGAGGACGTAGACGACGATCCCGAGCACCATCCAGCCGATGCCGACGACGAGCGTGCGCGGGTTCAGCGCCATCACCACGATCCAGGCGGCGAAGGTGCCGAGGCCGCCGAGCACGGCGACCATCGGCACGTCGAAGCCGAAGGCGCGGATGTTCAGCGGCGGCTTCCAGGAGCGCTCGACGTCGCCCTGCTTGCGCCGCAGCTGGATCAGCGCGACGTGGGCGATCGTGAACGAGAGCATCGCCCCGAACGAGTACATCGTCGCCAGGAAGTCGGTCTTGCCCGGGCAGCAGGGTGACGATCGCGATCGCGGCGAAGATCAGGATCGCGATGTAGGGGGTGCGGTACTTCGGGATGGACCTGGCGCAGCGCCTCCGGCAGCTGCCGGTGCTGGCCCATCGAGTAGGTGAGGCGGGAGACGCCGATCAGGCCGGCGTTGGTGGCGATCAGCAGGATCACCGCCGCCAGCACGCCGACGTAGTAGCGGAGGATTTCGGTCGGCACCGAGGAGAGCCCGAGGTTCTCGACGATGCCGAGGATCGGGTCGTCGGCGAAGTTCGAGCCGAGCGCGGTCACGTAGTGGCCGCCGGCGTCGAGGTGCACCGGCATCGCCGAGAGCGCGACGATCGGGATCAGCAGGTAGAGGCCGAGCACCGCGGCGACGACGAGGCCGACGCTGCGGGGGATCGTCCGCGCCGCGTCCTTGGCCTCCTCGGCCATGTTGGAGATCGTCTCGATCCCGGTGTAGGCGATCATCCCGACCGCGATCCCGAGCGCGAAGTCGCTCCAGGTCGGGGCGACGCCGAGGTGGACGTTGTCGACCAGGACCTGCGGGGCTGAAGACGAGGACGAGGCCGATCCCGACCAGGACCACCTGGGTCGCGAGGTCGGCGACGGCGAGGATCAGGTTCAGTTTCGCCGACTCCTCGGTGCCGCGGATGTTGATCAGGGCGAGGCCGACGATCAGCGCCGCGCCGCCGATGATGTCGCCGGGGCTGTCGCCCAGCCAGGGCCAGAAGACGGCCAGGTAGTGGGGCACGAAGAAGGCCGAGATCGCGACCGTGATCGTGTAGTTGAGCATCTGCCCCCAGGCGGCGATGAAGCTGACCATCTCGTTGAAGGCGTGGCGGGCGAAGCTGGAGGAGCCGCCGGCCTCCGGGTACATCACCGTCGCCTCGGCGTAGGTGGCGGCGGTGGCGGCGAAGATCAGGCCGGAGATGACGAAGGCGACCGGGGTCAGGCCGAGGGCGAAGGCGGCGGTGACGCCGAGCGCGTAGTAGATCGAGGAGCCGACGTTGCCGTAGGCGGCGGAGAACAGCGCGCCGACGCCGTGGACGCGGCTCAGCGATTCGTCTCTGGGGATTCGCTGGGCCATCTAGATGCTGCCGAGAACGGACACTCAGTCCGAATATACGGACGTGGCCGGTGCTCTCCGCACGTGGGCGCGGGTCAGCTCGGCCGGCGAGGCGCAGCCGCAGAGCGCCAGGGCCAGCTCGAGCTCGTCGCGGAGCAGCTCCAGCACCCGCTCGGCGCCCTCCGCGCCGGCGGCGGCGAGGCCCCAGAGCGCGGGCCGCCCGACCAGCACCGCGTCGGCGCCGAGGGCGAGCGCGATCGCGACGTCGACGCCGCGGCGGATGCCGCCGTCGACCAGGACCGTGGCGCGCCCGGCGACCGCGTCGACCACCTCGGGCAGCGCGTCGCCGGTGGCCAGGGCGCGGTCGAGCTGGCGCCCGCCGTGGTTGGAGACGACGACGCCGGCGGCGCCGTGCTCGACCGCCAGCTCCGCGTCCTCGGCGGTCAGCAGGCCCTTGACCAGGACCGGCAGGCTGCGACTCGGCGGCGAGCCGCTCGAGGTCGGCCCAGCCCAGCGCCGGGTCCATCAGCGCGAAGGTCTCCTCGATCGTCACCGCCCGCTCGCCGCCCAGCGCCGCGGCGACGCTGGGGACCCCGAGCTCGGCGGGGATCTGGAAGCCGGTGCGGAGGTCGCGCTCGCGGTTGCCGCCGCGGCGGCGCGTCGACGGTGACGACGATCGCCTCGAAGCCGGCCGCGACCGCCTCGTCCATCAGGGCCCGGGTCACCGCCTCGTCGCGGAAGCAGTAGAGCTGGAACCAGCGCCGGCCCGGCGGGCGCCGCGGCGGCGACCTCGCTCGGCAGCGTCGTCGCCAGGGTCGAGAGGCACATCACCGTGCCCGCCGCCGCCGCGGCCCGCGCCATCGCCGATCTCGCCCTCGGGGTCGACCAGCCGCTGGTAGGCGACCGGCGCGACCAGGATCGGCATCGAGACCGGCCCGCCGAGCACCTCGGCCGCCGTCGTCACCCGCTCGACGTCGGCCAGCACCCGCGGCCGCAGCCGCCAGCGCGGCCAGGCGTCGACGTTCTCGCGCAGCGTCAGCTCGTCGCCGGCGCCGCCGGCGAAGTAGCCCGAGCGCCCCGGCGTCGAGCTTCTCCGCGGCGACCCGCTCGAAATCGGCGACGTTGATCGGCTCCGCGGTCACGGCGCGAGCCTAGCCTCAGCGCTAGCGTGCGGGCCCGTGAGCGCACGCACGGGAGCCCACGCGAGCGGCAGATCCGGCGCCGGCGGCGCACCGCCCTCGGCGATCTTCGCCGTCCTGCTCGTCGGCGTCGCCTACCTCGTCCTCGCCGCGACCGTGTTCGCGCCGGTCGACAAGCACGGCGCCCGGGTCGCCCACATCGAGATCCACAGCAAGGCGGTCGGCCGCGACCTCGGGGTCAACGTGATCGTGCCGGCGCAACGCCGGGCCGCAAGGGCGAGCGCTCGCTGCTCGTCTTCCTCCACGGCCGCGGCGGCTACGAGGGGACCTTCAACGACGCCGTCTTCCGCGGCCTGCCGAGCCTGCGCGGCAGCGCGGCGCCGGTCGTCGCCTTCCCGGCCGGCGGCGTCCACGGCTACTGGCACAACCGCGCCGAAGGCGACTGGGAAGCTGGGTGATGGACGAAGTGATCCCGCTGGTCGTGCGCCGCTTCGGGATCGACCCCAGGCGGCTGGCGATCGGCGGCATCTCGATGGGCGGCTTCGGCGCCTACGACATCGCCCTCAAGAACCCCGGGCCGCTTCTGCGCCGTCGGCGGCCACTCCCCCGCGCTCTGGTTCGACGGCTCCGAAACCGCCCCCGGCGCCTTCGACGACGCGGCCGACTTCGAGCGCAACGACGTCGTCGGCGCGGTCCAGGCCGACCCCGACGCCTTCGGCGACGCGCGGGTCTGGAACGACTACGGCAGACCGACGACCGTTCCGCCCCTACGACGAAGGCTTCGTCGCGGCGATGGAAGCCGGCGACGCCGACTTCACCACCCACTCATGGCCGGGCGGCCACGAAGGCGGCTACTGGGACGCCCACTGGCCCGCCTACCAGCGCTTCTACGTCAACGCCCTGAACCACTGCGGCTAGCGTTCAGCGGCCGGGCGAGCCGGCCGGCGGCGTGCCGGGCGGCGGCGCCGGGCCCCAGCTTTCGCGGCCGTCGGCGGCTGGCGATCGGGATCGCGGGACCGGCCATCGCCGGCGTGTCGAGGGTGACGTCGGCGATCGCCTTGACCCGCGAGAGCACCTCGCGCACTTCGCTCTTCTTCGCCCTGATAGCCCCAGCGGTGCAGGTCGGAGGTCAGGCCGGTGGCGTCGATCCCCGCCTCATCGGCGAGGAACAGCGCCCGCGGCATGTGGAAGCCCTGGGTGACGACCACCGCGTCGTCGACGCCGAAGATGCCCCGCGCCCGCACCATCGTCGCCCAGGTGTCGAAGCCGGCATGGTCCTCGAAGACGTCCCGCGGCGGCACCCCGTCGGCGACCAGCGCCTTGCGCATCGTGTCCGGCTCGTCGTAGGCCCAGGTGTGGTGGTCGCCGGAGACGAGGATCTTCTCGCACCTTGCCCGCGTGCCAGAGCGCCGCGGCCTGCCTGACCCGGTCGGCCAGCATCGCGCTCATCTTCCCGTTCGGCTGCACCAGCGCCCCCGGCACGATCGCCACCTGCGCCTGCGGCACATCCGCGACCTCCCAGTCGACTCCCCCTCGGCGCTGAGCAGGATGTAGGCGTTCGAGCCCACCACGACCAGCACGATCATCAGCGCCCCAGCGATCGCGGCCTTCGAAAGCCGCGGCCACCGCCGCAGCGGATAGGTCGCCCCACGCCGAATCGTTTTCAGCCCCCGCATCCCCGGGAACGCTAACAACCACTCGGGCGATTTGACGCCGGAGCCCGATCGCGGCCAGAATGAAGCGGTGACCGAGGAGGAGGCAAAAGCCCGCTGCGCCCAGCTCGCCGCCGAGCATCCCGACCGCGCCCAAAATCAGTGGCTCCCCGTCAAAGCCAAAGACGGCACCTGGTCCGTAGCCCGCATCGGCGTTCCCCCACCCCTCGACCCAACCGCCACTACCGAGTCCCACGACTCATCCCGCCCAGCCGCCGACGACCCCAGCTCCGAGCTGGACCGCTCGATCCGCAACTTCTTCTACGGCGGCTGACCAACGAGGCGATCGCGCCCAGCGTCATCCCTCCGCCAAACAGCGGCAGGCTCGGGCTCTCGCGACATGAGACCGCCCGGCCGATCAAGCGATCGAGATCCTTCCGCGGTTCGCAATCCACGCATTCCGTGGAAAAAGAACCGCGGAACGAAGCTTCAGAGGTCGAGCGGACTTGCGCGGTTCGGTACCCACCTATTTGGTGGAAAAGGAACCGCGGAACTGCCGGTTCGGTGCTCAGGTGAGCAGCTCGACCCGGCCGGACGCGGCAACCACTAGGCGAACGAGCCGGTGCTGTCCATCCCGCTCATCCACTGACCGCTTTCGAGTCGAGGGGCGGTGTGCCCCTCCCACGAAAGCTCAAGGAACCACGCCTGAGCCCTTGCCGGCAACCCAGCTCGCGCGACGGCTTTCGGGGGAGGGGCACACCGCCCCTCCCCCTAGCCAGGCCTAGAAGTGGACGATCGGGATGATCAGGATGGCGACGATGTTCGCCACCTTGATCATCGGGTTGATCGCCGGCCCAGCCGTGTCCTTGTAGGGATCGCCGACCGTGTCGCCGGTGACCGAGGCTTCATGGGCCGGCGAGCCTTTGCCGCCGTGGGCGCCGTCCTCGATCAGCTTCTTGGCGTTGTCCCAGGCGCCGCCGCCGGCGGTCATCGAGATCGCCGCGAAGAGGCCGACGACGATGACGCCGATCAGCAGGCCGCCGAGCGCGTCGACGCTGAGCAGGCCGACGATGACCGGGATCACGATCGGGATCAGCGCCGGCGCGATCATCTCTTTCTGCGCCGCCAGGGTGACGATGCTGACCGTTTCCCCGTACTCGGGTTTTTCGGTCCCGTCCATGATCCCCGGGTGCTCTTTGAACTGTTTGCGAACCTGCTCGACCACCTGGCCGCCGGCCCGGCCGACCGCCTCGATCGAGAGCGCCATGAACAGGTAGACCATCATGCCGCCGATGATCAGCCCGATCAGCACGTCCGGGCTGGTCAGGTTGAAGAGGCCGTTGAGGTCGAACCCGGACGGCGCTTCGTCGGCGAGCTCGCTCTTGAAGGCGGCGAACAGCACCAGCGCGGCCAGCGCCGCGGAGCCGATCGCGTAACCCTTGGTCACCGCCTTGGTCGTGTTGCCGACCGCGTCGAGCGGGTCGGTGACGTTGCGGACGTCCTCCGGCAGCTCCGCCATCTCGGCGATGCCGCCGGCGTTGTCGGTGATCGGCCCGAAGGCGTCGAGGGCGACGATCAGGCCGCAGAGCGAGAGCTGGGCCATCACGGCGATGCCGATGCCGTAGATGCCGGCGAGCTCGTTGGCGCCGAGGATCGCCAGGGCGAGGACGATCGCCGGAGCGGCGGTCGACTGGTAGCCCTGGGCGAGGCCCTGGATGATGTTGGTCGCGTGACCGGTCTCCGAGGCCTGGGCGATCGTCTTGACCGGCCGGAAGCGGGTCGACGTGTAGTAGTCGGTGATCACGAACAGCAGCGCGGTGACGGCGATGCCGATCACGGCGCAGAGCCAGAGGTCGGTGACGCTGACCGCGTCGGCGGCGGTGCTGGCGAAGCCGAGCCGCAGCGGCTCGCTCATCAGCCAGTCGGTGATCGGGTAGAAGGCGACGATCGAGATCAGGCCGGAGACCAGCATGCCGATGTACAGCGCCCCCTCGACTTTGTCGGACTTGGTCCGCACCGAGAGCGCTCCGACGATCGAGGCGAGGATCGCGACGCCGCCGATGACCAGCGGGTAGATCGCCACCTCGCGGGCGTAGTCGGTGGTGAAGGTGAGGACGCCGAGCAGCATCACGGCGACCGAGGTGACCGCGTAGGTCTCGAAGAGGTCGGCGGCCATGCCGGCGCAGTCGCCGACGTTGTCGCCGACGTTGTCGGCGATCACGGCCGGGTTGCGAGGATCGTCCTCGGGGATGCCCGCCTCGACCTTGCCGACCAGGTCGGCGCCGACGTCGGCGGCCTTGGTGAAGATGCCGCCGCCGAGACGGGCGAAGACGGAGATCAGCGAGCCACCGAAGCCGAGGCCGATCAGGGCGTCGACGGCCTCCTTGTCGGTGCTGCCGGTGATGATCAGCGCGCCGTAGTAGCCGGCGACGCCCGAGCAGCGCCAGGCCGACGACCAGGAGGCCGGTGACCGAGCCGCCCTTGAAGGCGACGTCGAGCGCCGGCGGAACGCCGCCGCGGGCCGCCTCGGCGACGCGCGAGTTGGCCCGCACCGAGACGTTCATCCCGATGAAGCCGGTGGCGCCGGAGAGAATGGCGCCGATCACGAAGCCGAGCGCGGTCTTCCAGTCCTGCAGGAGCAGAAGCACGACCGCGAGCGGGACCGCGACCGCGGCGATGATCGTGTACTGGCGGTTCAGGTAGGCCTGTGCGCCCTCCTGCACGGCACCCGAGATTTCCTGCATCCGGTCGTTGCCAGGGGACTTGGCAAGCAGGCGCTGGGTGACGATGAGGCCGTAGACGACAGCGGCACCCGCACACACAAGCGCGACAACTACCCCGTAATCGGTCAAGAAGCTGGTCAAGTTTTGTTCCTCCGGTGGGAATTTAGAGCGGCGCGGGAGTCTATAGACGCGATACGGCGTTGCCGCCTATAGACCCGATTCAAGAAGGTTTCGCGGTCTCGCCGGCGCCTGCGTAGGTGCGCCTGGTCTCGGCCACCGCGTCGCGGTAGATGTCCTCGATCGAGCGCCCGGAGTCGAGCGCCTCGCGCGCCCGCTGGGCGCCGTTGCGGTCCGGCAGCTCGAACTCGATGCCGAGCTGGGAGCGGGCCGGCTCGACCCAGGCGAGCACCGCCTCGAGCGCCTCGCGCGCCTCCACCTCCACCCCGCGCCGGAAGTCGATCAGCTTGCCGCTGCGGCCGTAGCGGATCGCCCGCCAGAGGTTCTCCTCGATCTCGCGGTCGGCCAGCGGCGCCCCGGCGCCCTCGTAGCCGTGCTCGTCGTAGTCGAGCGCCGCCTGGGCGATGCAGGCGGAGATCAGCCCGGCCAGCGCGAAGGACTCGTCGCCGCGCGTCTGGGCGTCGCAGATCCGCACCTCGACCGTGCCGAAGTGGTGATGGGGGCGCACGCTCCACCAGAGCTGGGTCGACTCGACGATCGACCCCGCCCGCTCCAGCGTGCCGACGAAGGCGGCGTAGCTGTCCCAGTCGCGGAACGGCGACGGCACCCCGCAGCGCGGGAAGGTGCGGGTGAAGATCTCCGTGCGGACCGTGTGCAGGCCGGTGTCGCGGCGGTCGAGGAAGGGCGAGTTGGCCGAGACGGCGAGCAGCAGCGGCAGCAGCTCGCGCATCCAGTCGCAGACCGCGATCGCCCGGTCGGCGCCGCGCACCCCCATGTGGACGTGGGTGCTCCAGGTGTTGTTGCGCTGCGCCACCCAGCCCAGTTCGTGGCGCAGGCGGTTGTAGTGCGGCGTGTCGATGATCCGCTGGTCGAGGTAGCTGGCCCAGGGATGGGTGCCGGTGGCGCCTAGCGCCAGGCCCATGTCGCCGACCAGCTCGAACAGCCGCACCCGCCGCTCGCTCTGCCTGGCGACCGCCTCGGCGAAGCTCTCGGCCCGGCCGGAGCGGATCTCGACCTCGGCCGCGATCAGCTCTCCGGCCGCCGACTCGGCCAGCAGCTCGTCCCGCTCGCAGGCGGCGTAGACGTCCTCGAAGCGGTGCTCCAGCTCCAGCGTTGCCGGATCGAGGATCGCGAACTCCTCCTCGAGCCCGATCGTGAAGTCGGTGGAGGACTCGAATCTCTCGCGGACGAGGTCGAGGTCTAGCGACAAGGAATCAGGCCAGGTAGAAGTAGAGCGCGTAGAGCAGGTCGACGGCGGGGCTGGACGTGTGGACCGTCACCTCCGGCGGCACCTGCAGCAGCTGCTCGGAGTAGTTGAAGATGATCTTGACGCCGGCCTTGACGAGGCGGTCGGCGACCTCCTGGGCGGCGTCGGCGGGGACGGCGAGGACGCCGACGACGATCTCCTCCTCGCCGACGACCGCCTGCAGGTCGCCGAGGTCGCGCACCTCGCAGCTCGCCGATCTCGGTCCCGACCACGCCCGGATCGGCGTCGAAGACGGCGACGACCTGGAAGCCGTGGTCGGCGAAGATCGCCGAGCTGGCGATCGCCTGGCCGAGGTTGCCGGCGCCGAAGAGGGCGATGTTGTGCTGGCCCGAGGTGCGGAGGATCTTGCGGATCTCCGAGACCAGCGACTCGACGTTGTAGCCGACGCCGCGCTTGCCGAACTTGCCGAAGCCGGAGAGGTCGCGGCGGATCTGGGTCGGGTTGATGTGGGTGTACTCGGAGAGCTCCTGCGAGGAGATCGTCTCGCGGCCCATCTTGCGCGCCTGGGTCAGCACCTGCAGGTAGCGCGAGAGCCGCGCGGCGACGCCGAGCGAGAGGCGATCCCCTTCGACCGGGAACCCCCCTGGCGCGTCGAACTCCTCGATCACCTCGACCATGCCCCCACAGTATCGAGCCTGGCGCGCAGCCCGGCTTCGTCCAAAACGAGCTCGGAGACGGCGACGCCGTCGACCTCGACGACCGGGATTCGCTCGAGGTGGCGGCGCAGCAGCAGCTCGTCGCTCTCGATGTCGATCTCGTGCAGCCCGAAGCGGTATCCCTCGCTCGTGCAGGGCGACGATCGCTGGCGATCGCCTCCTCGCAGAGGTGGCAGCCGGGGCGCGAGTAGACGACGACGTCGGTCATGCGGCGCCGGCGGGCCGGGGTGGCGAAGGCGTCGAAGCCGAGGTAGTCCGGGTACTCGATGCGGGGGGCGAAGCGGGCGGCCGAGCCGATCATCGCCGCGTTGTCGGTGCAGAGCTTGCCCGGGACCAGCTTCAGGCGCACCCCACGCTCCTCGCAGAGGGCGGCTACCGCTTCGCGCAGGGGGCCGTTGGCGGCGACGCCGCCGCCCAGCGCCACCGCCTCCCAGTCGCCCATTCTTCAGCGCCCGCTTCAGTTTCGCGATCAGCTGCCCGACCACGGCGGCCTGGAAGGAGGCGGCGAGGTCGGCCCGGCGCGCGGCCACCCCCTCGTCGCCGAGTTCGCGGCAGCGGTAGACCAGCGCCGTCTTCAGGCCGCTGAAGCTGAAGTTGAGGCTGGGGTCGCGGGCCATCGCGACCGGCATCTCGAAGGCGGTCGGGTCGCCCTCCTCGGCCAGCTTCTGCAGCGCCGGCCCGCCGGGGTAGCCGAGCCCGAGCAGCCGCGCCGACTTGTCGAAGGCCTCGCCGGCGGCGTCGTCGAGCGTCTGCCCGAGCAGCTCGTAGCCGTCGTGGTCGCGTGACCCCGGCCAGCAGCGTGTGGCCGCCGCTGGCGACGAGGCAGAGGAAGGGCGGCTCCAGCGGCTCCGGCTCGAGGAAGTTGGCGGCGACGTGGCCCTGCAGGTGGTCGACGGGGATCAGCGGCAGGCGCCGCGGCGGCCGCGATCGCCTTGGCGGTGCTGACCCCGACCAGGAGGGCGCCGATCAGGCCCGGGCCGGCGGTGACGGCGATCGCCTCGATCTCGTCGAGCGCCCACCCCGGCCTCGTCCAGCGCCGCCCCGATCACCGGCGCCGTCAGTTCGAGGTGGTGGCGCGAGGCGACCTCGGGGACGACGCCGCCGAAGTGGGCGTGGGCCGCCGCCTGCGAGGAAATCAGGTTCGAGAGGATCCGCGGGCCGTCGAGAACGGCCGCGCAGGTGTCGTCGCAGGAGGTCTCGACCGCGAATATGAATTCCGCCCGCGTGCTCTGCTCTCGCTCTTTCGCGCTCATAGTCACCGGAAGTCTCGCTCACTCGCTTCCGCGTCCGCCGCGGGCGGGCCTCAGTCCAGCCACATGATCAGCGCGTCCTCGCCGTTGTCGTGGTAATAGCGAGGGCGCACGCCGGCGGAGCGGAAGCCGAAGCGCTCGTACATGGCGATCGCCTGGTGGTTGGAGACGCGGACCTCGAGCGTGAACGGCAGCACCCCCTGCGCCTCCTCGAAGAGGCGGGTCAGCAGCCGTCCGGCGACGCCGGCGCGGCGCTGCTCGGGAGCCACGGCGATGTTCATCAGGTGCCAGACCTGGTCATAGCGGGAGCAGATCACATAGCCCAGGAGCTCGTCGCCGGCACTGGCCGCGAGGCAGATGCCCGACGGCTTCGAGAGCTCGAGCACGAACATCGCCAGCGACCACGGGGTCGGGAAGGAGCGGCGCTCGATCGCGATCACCGCCGGCAGGTCGCTGTAGGCAAGCCTGCGGACCCGCACCTCCTGGGTCAGATCACTCGGCTCTCTGTGAAGAATCTCGCTCACGCCACCGTTCCGCGTCGGGAGGTCTGAGGTAGATCGGGGCGAGCGGGCCGCCGGCCTCCGATGCCGCCGCGAGAGCGCAGATGTGCCGCGCGGCGACGCGGTGGACGGGGTCGGCATCGTCCGCTATCCGGACCCCATGCCGGGCCAACTCGTGCCGGAATCGTACCGCCCCCGAACCCGCGGCCGGCGGCGGCGCGGGCAGCGACGCCAGGCGCTCCTCCAGCTCCTCGGGGCGGCAGACCAGGGGCTCCCAGATCCGCTCGCCGCGCTCGGAGTAGAGCGCCGCGAAGACCTCGCCGCGGCGGGCGTCGAGCACCGCCAGGCGGTCGCCCTCGGCCCCGGCCTCCCCCAGCCCCAGGCCGATCGCGTCGAGGGTGCAGACGCCGCTCACCGGCAGCCCGAGGCTGGCGCCGAGCCCGCGCGCGGTGGCGATGCCGATCCGCAGCCCGGTGAAGGAGCCGGGGCCGAGCCCGACCGCGAGCAGGGCGACCCGCTCCCAGCCGCCGGCCGCGGCCGCGCAAAGCTCGACCTGCTCGAGCAGGTCGGTCGTGTGCCGAGGCCCCCCCTCGGAGGGCCCCAGCAGCGACTCGTGCAGAACCTCGCCGTCGCGCCAGGCGCAGGCGGCGGTGTCGGCGGTCGCGGTGTCGAAGCCGACGAGCGCCAGCGGAGCGCCGTTCTAGCCCTTGACCCTGAAGACGAAGGAGCCGACTTTCTTGCCTTCGACGAACCAGGTCACCTGGTGCTTGCCGGGGATGGTCGACGTCACCTTGTTCACATAGAGCGTTCCCTGGGTCGCCGCCTGCGCCTGGGCACAGAGGTTTTTGCCGCTGGGGAACTTGACGCAGACGCTGTAGTTGACGTCGCCGTTGAGGCTTTTGAAGAAGGCGCCCTTCTTGCTCTTCTTCGGGCAGACGTGCGAGGGAGTGGCGTTGCGGGAGATCCCGCAGCCGACGTAGTGCTTGTACGCCGCCGCCCCGGCCGTGGCGGGCGCCACGCTAACGAGCAGCCCGGTGACGACCAGTACCGCCGATAGCGCTTTCAGTCCCTTCATTGGGTCCTTCCCTTCGTGGATCGCAGTTTCCAGGCCGATGCTACAAGTTGTGTTCGCTGTCTCCCGAACACGACCTGCGCCCACTTGCTGCGCTACCAGTCGATCTCGAGCCGGCGCCGGTCGCCGCCGGCGTGCTCGAGCCGGACCTCCAGAGCCGGCCGCCCGAGCCGCTCGACCCCGACCGCCGGCCACTCGACGAAGGCGACGCCGTCGGCGCCGAGATAGTCGTCGAGCAGGGCAGGATCCTCGCCGTCGAGGCTCTGCAGGCGATAGAGGTCGAGATGGGAGACGGGCATCCGCCCCCCGCCGTAGCGCTGGCCGATCGTGAAGGTCGGAGAGGTGACCGGCTCCTCGACGCCGAGCGCCCGGCAGGCGCCGCGGATCAGCGTCGTCTTGCCGGCCCCGACCTCACCGCTGATGACGACGACGTCGCCGGGACTCAAGCGCGCAGCGACGCGCGCGCCCACCGCCTCGGTCTCGGCGGCCGATGTGCTCTCGATCCTCTCGGCCGGGCGCCGCCTCCTCCGCTCTCGCTCATTCGCACTCATAGTCACCGGAAGTCTTGCTCATTCACTTCCGCGTCCGGGGGCGGCTAGCCGAACATGTCCAGCTGGTCTTCCGGCGGCGGCGGCGAGCTCGCCTGCTCGGCGGCGGCCTCCGCTTCGGCGGCGGCGACCTCCTCGGCGCTCGGGGCCGGCGCCGGGGGCGTGCGGACAAGCAGGTCCGGCACCGTCGCCAGGTCTTCGCGCAGCTGCTCCTTCATCGCCGGCGTCCGCAGCGCCGCCGCCGGGTGCAGCAGCGGCAGCAGGAAGACGGTGAGGCCGCCGAGCTCGTGGATCTGCGGCGTCCCCCGGACCCTGGTGATCCCTGCCGGGCTGCCGCTGAGCAGCTTGGTGGCGAAGTTGCCGAGCGTGCAGACCACCCTGGGCTCGATCAGCCGCACCTGCTCGAACAGGTAGGGCTTGCAGGCCTCGATCTCCAGCGGCTGCGGGTCGCGGTTGCCGGGCGGGCGCGACTTGAGGACGTTGGCGATGAAGACCTGCTCGCGCGAGAGCCCGATCTCTTCCAGCAGCTGGTTCAGCAGCTGCCCGGCGCGGCCGACGAACGGCAGCCCCTGGCGGTCCTCTTCGGCCCCCGGCGCCTCGCCGACGAACATCAGCTCGGCATCGGCGTTGCCGGCGCCGAAGACGGTCTTGGCCCGGGTCTCGTGCAGGGGGCATTTGGTGCAGCTGGAGACCTCCTTGTAGAGGGAGACCAGCTGCTCGCGGCGCTGCTCGGCGGTATCGCCGCTCATTTCGCCTTCTTCTTCGGGGGATGTGGATTTTCGCCCCGCGCCCGCTTCTGGCGCGACTCGACGATCCGGTCCTTGCGCGCCGCTTCCCGCTCCCCCCGCATCGATTCGTTCGAGCGCACCTTCGCCCCGCGCGGCTGCCGCCCTGGCGGCGAGACGCCCGACATCAGCCGCCGCGTGCGCTCTGAGCCGCAATTCGCGCAGGGAATCGCCTCGGCTCCGGCGGCCACCAGCTCCTCGAAGCGAGCCCCGCACTCCCCGCACTCGAACTCATAGATCGGCACGAGAACATCGTATTGACGGCGAGCGTTACCTTTTTCAGCCCTGGGATGTAAAAGGCAACGCTCGCGGGTCCGACTAGGGCAGCGGCTCCCACTCCCAGGCCTTCTGGGACGCCAGGCTCTCCTGATCGAGGTAGCGGCGGAACTCGTCAAGCTCGGTCGGCTCGACGCTGTAGACGTGGTCGGGTTCGGGGAAGTGGTGGG
Source organism: uncultured Solirubrobacterales bacterium (assembly GCA_963829445.1). GTDB lineage: Bacteria > Actinomycetota > Thermoleophilia > Solirubrobacterales > 70-9 > VAYN01. The sequence goes on from CAWHIW010000021.1 coordinate 225,196, forward strand.
AGCGGACCTCGTCGCCGTACTGGGCGACCGCGGCGACCATCTGCTCGTGGATGTCGGCGTAGCGCTTGACGAATTTGGCCATGTGGCCGGTGGTGATGCCGAGCAGGTCGTGGAAGACGAGGACCTGGCCGGAGGTCGAGGGACCGGCGCCGATGCCGATGCTGGGGATCTCGAGCTTGGCGACGATCGCTTCGGTGATCGCGGCGGGGACGGCCTCGAAGACGATCGCGAAGCAGCCGACCGACTGCAGGGCGAGGGCGTCCTCGCAGAGCTTGATCGCGTCCTTGGCGGTCTTGCCCTGGGCTTTGTAGCCGCCGAGGGCGGTCGCGGTCTGCGGGGTCAGGCCGACGTGGCCCATCACCGGGATGCCGGAGCGGACGATCGCCCGGGCGCGCTCGACGGCGATGCCGCCGGCCTCGAGCTTGACCACCTGGCAGCCGGTCTCCTTGACCAGCCGCTGGGCGTTCTGGACGGCAAGCTCGTTGCTCGACTCGTAGCTGCCCATCGGCATGTCGCCGACCATCAGCGGCGTCTTCAGGCCGCGGCGGACGGCTTTGCCGAGGACGATCATCTCCTCCATCGAGACCTGCTCGGTGCCGGGATGGCCGAGCACCACCATCGCCGCCGAGTCGCCGACGAGGACGATGTCGACGCCGGCCGCCTCGGCCACGGTCGCCGAGGGGTAGTCGTAGGCGGTGACCATCACGATCGGTTCGCCGTTGGCCTTCATCTCGGCCAGGCGCGGCAGGTTGACCGGCGTGCGGCCGGAGGCCGGGGGCGCCGTGTGGGAGCGGCCGCCGGAGCTCATGAGAGCAGCACCTCGGGGTGGCTGTCGACGGCGACGGGGTCGTTTGCGTCATCGACGTGGACGACGACCGGCGAGTAGCGCTCGAGGTCGCTCTCGTCATAGGCGCCGAAGGAGGCGACGATGATCTTGTGGCCGGGCTCGACCAGGTGGGCGGCGGCGCCGTTGACCTGCATCGTGCGCGAGCCGGGCTCGCCGTCGATCACGTAGGTGACGAAGCGCGAGCCGTTGTCGATGTCCCAGACGTGCACCTGCTCATTGGTGATCAGGTCGGCCTGGGCCATCAGCTCGGTGTCGACCGTGATGCTGCCGATGTAGTCGACGTCGCAGTCGGTGACCGTCGCTCGGTGGATCTTGGACTTCAGCATCTGTCTCTGCATTGGCTCTCCCTTTGCCTTTCTACCGGTTCAAGGTTGGATCAAGACGTTGTCGATGAGGCGGGCGCCGCCGACCTGGGCGGCGACGGCGATGAGGACGGGGCGGCCGTTGAGGGCCGTGACCGGGCGCAGCTGCTCGGCGTCGCGGGCCTCGAGGTACTCGGGCTCGATGCCGGCTCCGGCCAGCTCGCGGCGGGCGGCGGCGAGGCCGGCCGCCAGCGACTCCTCGCGGGCGCCGCGCTCGGCGGCCTGCAGGGCCCGCGAGAGGGCGACGGCGCGCTCGCGGGCGTCGTCGTCGAGGTAGGCGTTGCGCGAGCTCATCGCCAGCCCGTCGGCCTCGCGGACCGTCGGCATCACCGCGATCCGCACTGGGAAGTCGAGGTCGCGGGCCATCCGCTGGATAACGACCGCCTGCTGCGCGTCCTTCTGGCCGAAGTAGGCGACGTCCGGCCCGACGCTGTTGAAGAGCTTGGCGACCACGGTGGTGACACCGCGGAAATGCTCGGGGCCGCGCCGGGTGGGGTCGCCGTCGAGCACCTCGGTCAGGCCACCGCCGACCTCGACCGCGGTGGCGAAGCCCTCGGGATAGACCTCCTCGACCGGCGGTGCGAAGACAAGGTCGGCCCCGGCCTCGGCGGCCAGGCGCAGATCGCGCTCCTCGTCGCGCGGGTAGCGCTCGAGGTCCTCGCCGGGGGAGAACTGCGTGGGGTTGACGAAAAGGCTCATCACCACCAGATCGCACTCGGCGCCGGCGGCGTGGAGCAAAGAGAGGTGCCCGTCGTGCAGATAGCCCATCGTCGGCACCAGGCCGATCGTGAGGCCGTCGCGGCGGGCCGGGGCCAGGGCAGAGCGGAGCTCCTGGCGGGAGCGCAGGGCTCGCGCGGGGGCGATCGCAACGGGGGGGTTGCCAATTCGGGAGTTCACGTCAGAAGGTCCATGCCCTGTCGTGGGTCACGGCCGGCCACGAATTGTACCCCTTCCGCACGCGACTGAAACGAAAAATAAAAACAAGGCAAACGAGTGATCCGCGGGGTGGCGGAAGACGCAAGGAACGGGAAAGCAAGACTCCCCCGATCGAAAGGCAGTCCACCCCATGAGCTCCAAGTTGAACATCGAGCAGGTCGACGTAGACGGCGACATCCGCGAAACCGCCAACGACGCGGCCGAGGCGCTGCAGGGCGACACCCGTCTCAGCTTCCTCAAGAAGGCCGGCCTCACCGGCGGTGCGGTGATGGGCGGCGGCGCCCTGCTCAGCGCCCTCACCCCCGCCGCCTCGATGGCGGCCATGGGCAAGGGACGCCCGCCCGCCTCGTTCGGCAAGGGCGACGTCGGCATCCTCAACTACGCCCTCACCCTCGAGTACCTGGAGGCCGCCTTCTACAACGAGGCGACCGCCAACAACAAGAAAAGCTCGTTTCTCAAGAACAAGCAGGCGCAGGTCTTCCTCAAGACCGTCACCGCCGACGAGAACGCCCACGTCGCCTACCTGAAGAAGGCGCTGGGGAGCAAAGCGGTGGCCGCGCCGAAAGTCGACTTCGGCAGCACCACCTCCTCGGAAGCGTCGTTCATCAAGACCGCGGTCGCGCTCGAGAACACCGGCGTCCACGCCTACTCGGGCCAGGCGACGAACTTCACCAACCCCGCCACCGCGGCGGCGGCCGTCTCGATCCTCACGATCGAGGCCCGTCACGCGTCGGTAGCAGGGCTGCTGCTGAAGGCCACGCCTGGCAACATCACCCCGGACGGCCCCTTCGACACGCCATTCACCGCGGCCGAAGTCCTCAAGGCCGTCGGCAAGACCGGCTTCCTCAAGTAGCCACCCCGAGTCCCAGGGGAGCTGGTCGGGCAGATCGGCTCCCCTGGTCCCTTTTTTCAACCGATTGGAGACACCATGCCCAACATAGGACCGATGGAGATCATCGTCGTACTGATCATCGCGCTCGTCGTCTTCGGGCCCAAACGCCTGCCGGAGCTGGGCAAGTCGCTCGGCAAGGGCATCCAGGAGTTCAAAGGCACGATCAGCGGCGAGAAGGCCGACTCCGACGAGCACGAGGCAATCGAGCCGGCGCCTGTTGTCGTCACTCCTGCCGCCGCTCCGAAGACGCCGGTAACCACCCCCGAGCAGCACGCCTGAGGACGGGATGATGCGGCGCGTGAAAGCGATCTCACACGAGGATGAGCTGAGCCTCGTCGAGCATCTGGACGAGCTGCGCTTCCGCGTCGTCGTCTCGATCGCCGTCTTCGGCGTGGCGTTGGCTCTCTGCTTCTGGCAGAACCACCTGCTGCTCGAACTGGCAAGCGTGCCGCTGCCGTCCGACCACGACAAACTGATCACCTTCGGGATCAGCGAGCCGTTCACGACGACCGTGACCGTCTCCGCTTACGGGGCGATCATCCTCGCCCTGCCGATCATCCTCTACCAGCTCTACGCCTACCTGCTGCCGGCCTTCAGCAAGCAGCAGCAGCGGGCGATCTTGCCCCTGCTGCTGCTGATCCCGGCCCTGTTCATCGCCGGGATCGTCTTCGGCTACTTCGTCGTGCTGCCGGCGGCGACCAAGTTCCTGCTCAACTTCAACGACTCGCAGTTCAACATCCAGGTGCGGGCGAAGGAATACTACGGCTTCTTTGCGCAAACTCTCCTCGCCTGCGGGCTCGTCTTCCAGATCCCCGTCGGGATCCTCGCCGTGACCCGGCTCGGCATCGTCAAGGTGGAGCAGCTGACCAAGAACCGCCGCTACGCCTACCTCGCCTGCGCGGTCATCGCCGCCGCCCTGCCCGGCGTCGACCCGGTCTCGATGCTGCTGGAGACGGCGCCGCTGATCGTGCTCTACGAGCTCAGCATCGTCCTCGCCCGGGTCTTCGGGACCCCGGCGGCGGCGCCGCTCAGCGACGCCCCCGCCAGCGGAACCTAAGAGCCCGAGCCCTCGGCGAAGTCGATCTGACGGATCGGCTTCGCCGGCGCCCCGGCGGCGATCGTCCCCCTCGGCAGGTCGCGAGTGAGCACCGAGTTGGCGCCGATTACGCAGCGCTCGCCGACCGTGACTCCGGTCGTGACCACGCAGTTGACCCCGAACCAGCAGTTGGCGCCGATCTCGACCGGTCCCTTCGAGGTGAAGCCCTGTTCGGTGATCGGCCTCTCGGGATCGTCGAAGCGGTGGCTGGCATCGCCGACGAAGCAGCCGTTGGCGAACATCGTGTGGTCGCCGATCGTAACCCGCTCATGGGCGGCGATCATCGTGTTGCGATTGAGGAAGCAGCCGGCGCCGATCTGGATCCGCGCCGCCGGCCCCATGGTCAGCCAGCACCCCGGCTCCAGCAAGGTGCCTTCGCCGATCGTCAGCCGCCCCTCGTCGAGCGCCTCCAGCAGCTCGCCCTCGACCGGATGGCGGATGAAGAAGCCGCCCGCGGCGGCATGGCGGTCGATCCGGCGCCGCCGGCGCCAGCTGTGGTTGCGCTCGTACCAGCGCCGCTTCGCCCGCCAGACCTTGCGCCCCCGCTGTCCCTCCGCGCTCATCCCCCGCACGTTACGAAACCGCCCGCCGATGGGCCGCAAACGTCCGCCATTTGGACGAAATCGGCCCGCCGGCACATAGACTGCGCGCGTGGCTGAACTGCGCGGCGGCATAGATCTGGGTGGGACGAAGATTCAGACCGTGGTCGTCGACCCGGCTGGCAAGGTCAGCGGCGAATCGCGGCGGCCGACGCCGACCAGCGGCGGCCCGCAGGACGTCGCCGGCGAGATGGCGGCGGCGCTGCAGGAGGCCGCGGAGCAGGCCGGGGTTGAGACCGCGGCGCTGGAGGGCGTCGGGGTCGGCTCCCCGGGCGACGCCGACGAGAAGACCGGTGTCGTCTCCGGCGCCCGCAACCTGCCGGGCTGGGAGGGCAGCTTCCCGCTGGCCGAAGCCCTGAAGGAGGCCCTCGGCACCGAGGTCCGGGTCGGCAACGACGTCCAGGTCGCGACCGAGGCCGAGTTCCACCTCGGTGCCGGGCGCGAGTTCCAGAGCCTGATCGGGGTCTTCTGGGGCACCGGCGTCGGCGGCGGCCTCGTCCTCGACGGCAAGCCCTGGCTCGGCCGCGGCGCCGCCGGTGAGATCGGCCACATGGTCGTCAAGCGCGGCGGCGCCAAGTGCCCCTGCGGGCGCAAGGGCTGCATGGAGGCCTACGCCGGCCGCTCGGCGATGGAAGCCGAGGCGCGCCGCCAGCACGAGGAGGGGAAGCACACGGACCTGTTCAAGCTGATGGAGAAGCACGGCAAACCGCGCCTGACCAGCGGCATCTGGGAGCGCGCGATCGACGCCAACGACCACCTCGCCGAGGACCTGATCCACCGTGCGATCGAGGCGCTGGGGACCGGGATCGCCTCGGCCGTCAACCTGCTCGACCCGGAAGCGATCATCATCGGCGGCGGCCTCGGCGTGCGCTTCGGCGACCGCTACATGGAGCCGCTGACAAAGGAGATGGGCAAGCACCTCTTCCTCGACGAAAAGCCGCCGGCGGTACGGGTCGCCGCCCTCGGCGACCTCGGCGGCGCTATCGGCGCCTCTTTGCTGTTCGCGCGCTAGCCCTTCAGACGCGACCAGTTGCGGAGCGCTGGTTGCGGGCGATCGCGTCGACCAGGACCGCCAGCAGCAGGACGCCGCCGGTGACCATGAACTTGACCGCGGAGGAGAGCGCCAGCAGATCCATGCCGTTGGAGATCGAGCCGATCACGAGGGCACCGGTCAGCGCCGTCCAGACCGAGCCACGGCCGCCGAAGAGGCTGGTGCCGGCGATGACCGGGCCGGCGATCGCCAGCAGCAGCAGTTCGTTGCCGCCCGAGTTCTGGTTGACGGCGAGCAGGCGCGAGGCGGCCATGATGCCGCCGATCGCCGCCATCGTGCCGGCGATGCCGAAGACGGCGACGCGGATGCCGTTGACGCGGATGCCGGCGCGGCGGGCGGCCTCGGCGTTGCCGCCGACCGCGAAGACGTGGCGGCCGAAGCCGGTGCGCTTGACCACGTACTCCATCCCAACCACGAAGGCGAGCAGGATCAGCACCGCCAGCGGCACTCCGCGGTCGGAGTTGAAGACCAGCATGGCGGCGATCGTCACCACCGCGACCGCGACGAAGCGAGTCGCCAGCCTGGCCATGCTCTCACTGGCGAGCCCGGCGGCGACGCGGCGCCGGTGGCCGAGCAGGAGCACCGCGCCGTAGCCACCGATCACCACCGCGGCGATGATCCAGCCGACCGTGTCGGAGTAGAAGGTGTTGGCGAGCCCGGTGATTTTGGGATCGGTGAGGTTGATCGACCCGGTCGAGCCGAGTACTTGCAGCAGGGCGCCCTGCCAGGCCAATAGGCCCGCCAGGGTGACGACGAACGAGGGAATTCCGAAGCGGCTGAAGAGGAATCCCTGCAGCACCCCGATCGCCATCCCGACCGCGATCGCGGCGGCGATCGCCAGGTAGGGGTTCCAGCCGTGCTTGACGTTGAGCACGGCCATCACCGCGGCGGCGAGGCCGCTGACGGCGCCGACCGAGAGGTCGATCTCGCCCAGCAGCAGCACGTAGACGACTCCGATCGAGATCAGCCCGGTGGCGGCGATCTGCAGCATCAGGTTGGTCAGGTTCTGGGCCGAGAGGAAACGGTCGTTCTCGAACTGGAAGATCGCCCAGATCAGGGCGAGGCCGATCAGAACCCGCAGCGAGGCGAGATCGCCCTGGATCAGCCGTCGGATCGCGTCCCGCGGCCGGGGGGCGCGCTCCTCGCCATCGGCGGTGGCGGTTGCTGCGTCGCTCATGACCCCTCCTCCCCGGTTGCCGGATCCGCGGGCTCAGTGCTGCCGGCTTTCTTGCGGGCATCGGCGCCGACCCCGGTTATTGCCGAGACGACGTGCTCCTCGGTGGTCGATTCGGCGGCGAACTCGCCGGCCGCTTTGCCCAGGCGCAGGACGAAGATGCGGTCGGCGACCTCGAAGACGTCGACCAGGTTGTGGCTGATGACGACGACGCCGAGCTCGCGCTCGCGCAGGCGCCGGATCAGGTTCAGGACCTGGGCGGTCTGGGCGACGCCGAGCGCCGCGGTCGGCTCGTCCAGCAGCACCACCTTGGGCTCTCCGAGCAGCGAGCGGGCAACCGCGACCTGCTGGCGCTGGCCGCCGGAGAGGGTCCCGACCTCGCTGCGCAGGCTCGGGATCGTCACCGCCAGGTTGGAGAGCAGCTCGCCGGTCTGGTGCTCCATCCGCGCCTCGTCGAGCTGGCGCGAAGCGGTGCCGACGCCGGGCGAGACCTCCTCGCGACCGAGGAAGAGATTGGCGACGACGTCGAGGTTGTCGCAGAGGGCGAGGTCCTGGTAGACGGTCGCGATCCCCAGCGCGGTCGCGTCCTGCGGCTTGGAGATCGAGACCTCCTGCCCGTCGAAGCGGATCGTGCCCTCGTCGGCGGCGTGGATGCCGGCGATCGTCTTCACCATCGTCGACTTCCCCGCGCCGTTGTCGCCGACCAAACCGACGACCTCGCCGGCGTGGACGGCGAAGTCGACCCGGTCCAACGCCTGGACCGGGCCGAATCGCTTACTGACTCCCTCCAGCTCGAGGAGTGGAGTACCCGAACTCATGCTCAGCCCGAGATTCCTGCTTCTTTGCACGCGGCGGCATACGAGCCGGTGCAGAGTTCGGAGGCGGTCACGAAGCCGTCCGCGACCACCGTCGACTTGACGTTGTCTTTGACCACGGCGATTGGTTCGAGCAGCACCGAGGGCACCTTGCCGGCGCCGTTGTCGAGTTCTTCGGTGACTTTGTCCTTCGGCACTTCCTTGCCTTCGGCCAAGTCGATCGCGATTTCGGCGCTGACTTTGGCCTGTGGGCCGATTTCCTTGTAGACCGTCATGTACTGCTGGCCGGCAAGGATCCGCTGCAGCCCCGCCACGGTCGCGTCCTGACCGGTGACCGGGATTTCTTCGGGGTCGAGACCGGCGCCTTTCAGCGCCGCGATGGCGCCGCCGCCGGTGTCGTCGTTGGCGGCGTAGATGCCGGCGAAGCCGTCGTTGCCGAGCGCGGTGATCGCCTGCTGGGCCTCACGCTGGGCGTTTTCGGCGGACCAGCCCGGGCGTGTCGTATTCCTTCGCGACCTTGACCCCCGCGGCTTCGAACCCTTTGTTGGAGCCCGCTTTGAACAGGGCGGCGTTCGGGTCCGCCGGATCGCCGTTGATCTTGATGATCGGGCCACTGGGACTGCCGTCTTCTTTCAGTTTCTTGGCCAGCGTTTCCGCCTGCAGTTCGCCGACTTTTTCGTTGTCGAAGGAGACGTAGGCATCGACTTCGCCGTTTTCGATCAGGCGGTCGTAGCTGAGGACCGGCACGTTCTGCGCCTGTGCCTTTTCGGCGATCGCCGCAGCCGATTTGGAGTCCATCGGGTCGACGACGAGCACTTCGGCGCCCTGGGTCAGCGCCGCTTCGGCCTGGCTCTGCTGCTTCTGAGCGTCACCGCCGGCGTTGCTGTAGATGACTTCGCAGTCGCTGCAGATTTCTTCGACCGATTCTTCGAAGTCGGGACGGTCGTTGGTTTCGTAGCGGGGCGTCTCGTTTTCCGGCAGCAGGAGGGCGATCTTGGTGCCGCCGCCACCGCTGCTGCCGCCACAACCCGCGGCAACCAGGGCAATTACCAGCAATGCCCCAAGCCCGAACGTAATCCGCTTCAGCGCGGTAGGACTGGTCATTCGTCTCCTCCTTTTGCCGGGCTCTCGCCCGATTCCCAAAACCTGCAACGACCATACCCACCTGGTGACGGTGCCAATCCAGATTCGGGCCATGGCGTCCAACGGCTCCGGGAAACCTGGGACGTGGCGTCCTAGACGCCGTGCCTAAGTCAGGCGGCGAGCGCTTCGCGGCGCTTGCCACCGCGTTTGCGCTTGGCGGGAACGACGAGGCCGGAGAGGAAGCTGCCGGTGTAGGAGCCCTTGACCGCGGCGACCTCCTCGGGGGTGCCGACGGCGACGATCTCGCCGCCCTCTTCCCCACCCTCGGGGCCGAGGTCGACCAGCCAGTCGGCGGTCTTGATCACGTCGAGGTTGTGCTCGATGACGACGATGCTGTTGCCGGCGTCGACCAGGCGCCCGAGGACCTCGAGCAGGCGCGCGACGTCGGCGAAGTGGAGGCCGGTGGTCGGCTCGTCGAGGATGTAGAGGGTGTCGCCGGTGGCGACTTTGGAGAGCTCGGTGGCGAGCTTGATCCGCTGCGCCTCGCCGCCCGAGAGCGTCGTCGCCGGCTGGCCGAGGCGGATGTAGTCGAGGCCGACGTCGTGCAGGGTGCGCAGGCGGCGGGCGATCTTCGGCACGTTCTCGAAGAACTCGACCCCCTCCTCGACCGACATCTCCAGCACGTCGGCGATGTTCTTGCCCTTGAAGCGGACCTCGAGCGTCTCGCGGTTGTAGCGTTTTCCGTGGCACTGCTCGCAGGGGACGTAGACGTCGGGCAGGAAGTGCATCTCGATCTTGATCTGGCCGTCGCCCTTGCAGACCTCGCAGCGGCCGCCCTTGACGTTGAAGCTGAAGCGGCCCGGCTTGTAGCCGCGCGCCCGCGACTCCTGGGTCTGGGTGAAGAGCTGGCGGATGTGGTCGAAGACGCCGGTGTAGGTGGCCGGGTTGGAGCGCGGCGTGCGGCCGATCGGCGACTGGTCGATGTTGATGATCTTGTCGATCTGGCTGAGCCCGTCGACGCCGTCGTGGGCGCCGGGGCGCAGCTTCGCCTGGTGCAGGCGGTTGGCGACCGAGTGGTGCAGGGTCTCGTTGACCAGGGTCGACTTGCCGGAGCCGGAGACGCCGGTGACGCAGCAGAGGACGCCGAGCGGGATCGTCACGTCGACGTCCTTGAGGTTGTGTTCGCGGGCGCCGCGGATCAGCAGCGCCCCGCTCGGCCGCCGGCGCTCCTCGGGCACGGCGATCTGGCGCTTGCCGGAGAGGTACTGGCCGGTCAGCGAGGCCGGGTTCTTCGCGACTTCCTTCGGAGTGCCGGCGGCGATCACGTGGCCGCCGTGTTCGCCGGCGCCGGGGCCGAGGTCGACGAGGTGGTCGGCGGCCATCATCGTGCCCTCGTCGTGCTCGACCACGATCACCGTGTTGCCGAGGTCGCGCAGGCGGTCGAGGGTCGCGATCAGCTTCTCGTTGTCGCGCTGGTGGAGGCCGATCGAGGGCTCGTCGAGCACGTACATGACCCCGACCAGGTGCGAGCCGATCTGGGTCGCGAGCCGGATCCGCTGCGCCTCGCCGCCGGAGAGCGAGCGGGCCGAGCGGGCCAGCGAGAGGTAGCCGATGCCGACGTTCTCGAGGAAGGCGAGCCGTTCGGTGATCTCGCGCACGATCAGGCGCGCGATCGCCCGCTCGGTCTTGGTCATCTCCAGATTGGCGATCCACTCCGCCGCCGCCCGGGCCGAGAGGTCGCTGTACTCGGCGATGCTGATGCCGCCGACCTTGACCGCCAGCGTCTCCGGCCGCAGGCGGGCGCCCTCGCACTGCGGGCACGGCTGCTCGGCCATGTAGCTCTCGATCCGCTCGCGGTTGGTCTCCGAGTCGGTCTCCTCGTAGCGGCGCTGGAGGTTGTTGACGATCCCCTCGAAGCGGACCTTGTAGGAGCGGCGGCGGCCGAAGCGGTTGGTGTAGGTGACCTGGTGGCGGTCCTCGCCGGTGCCGTAGAGGAAGATCTCTTTCTCGGCTCTTCTTCAGCTGCGACCAGGGCTTGTCGGCGTCGACGCCGTACTCCTCGGCGACGGCGGCGATCAGTCGCCTCCAGTAGGCGGCGATGCCGCGGTTCCAGGGCTGCAGGGCGCCCTCGGCCAGCGAGAGGGTCGGGTCGGGGACGACCAGCTCGGGGTCGATCACGCGCTGGAAGCCGAGCCCGTGGCAGCGCTCGCAGGCGCCGTGGGGCGAGTTGAAGGAGAAGATCCGCGGCTCCAGCTCGGGGATCGAGGTGCCGCAGTTGAGGCAGGCGAACTGCTCGCGAGAAGAGCAGCGGCTCGGCCTCGTCGTCGACCATCTCGACTTCGATCAGCCCGGCGGCGAGGCCGCCGGCGGCCTCGACCGACTCCGAGAGCCGCCGCCGCAGGTCGTTCTTCATCACCAGCCGGTCGACGACGACGGAGATGTCGTGTTTGAACTTCTTGTCGAGGACGATCTCCTCGTCGAGCCGGCGCAGCTCGCCGTTGACCTTGACCCGCGAGTAGCCCTCGAGCCGCATCTGCTCCAGCAATTTCCCGTACTCGCCTTTGCGCCCGCGCACGACCGGCGCCATGACCATGAATTTGGTCCCCTCGTCGAGGGTCATCAGGCGGTCGACGATCTGCTCCTGGGTCTGGCCGGTGATCTCCTCGCCGCACTCGGGGCAGTGCGGAACCCCGATCCGCGCCCAGAGCAGGCGCAGGTAGTCGTAGATCTCGGTCACGGTGCCGACCGTCGAGCGCGGGTTGCGCGAGGTCGTCTTCTGGTCGATCGAGATCGCCGGCGAGAGCCCCTCGATCGAGTCGACGTCGGGCTTCTCCATCAGCCCGAGGAACTGGCGCGCGTAGGCGGAGAGCGACTCGACGTAGCGGCGCTGGCCCTCGGCGTAGATCGTGTCGAAGGCAAGGCTCGACTTGCCGGAGCCCGAGAGCCCGGTGATGACGATCAGCGCGTCCCGCGGCAGCTCGAGGTCGATGTCCTTGAGGTTGTGCTCGCGGGCGCCCGAGATGACGATGCGGTCAGAGGCAGCCACTCACGCCGAGTCTACGCGAGGCGAACAGATGTTCCCCTCAGAGTTCCGCACGTTGCGGCAGTCCTTTGTACCCCTATGCGTCACAAAGACTGCCGCGCTAGCCGAGGGCGGCGGCGAGTTTGCGGCGGTAGGCGCGGGCGCTGGGGTCGGCGGGGTCGAGGTCGCTGAGGATGCCGACGATCGCCTGGCGCAGCAGCTCGCGGGTGTCGCGCGTCGGCGTCCGGACATCTCCGCCGAGCAGCGCGTCCAGCGCCGGCTCGCGCTCGCCGCGGTCGAGGGCGGCGAAGGCGTCGGCGCCGATGCCCTGGCGCGAGAGCTTGATCCGGGCGGCGATGCCGGCGGCGGCGAAGTCGCCGGGGTGGGAGCGCGACCGCCGCCAGCGCCTCCTCCTCCGCCCCGCGCTCGAGCCGGGCCCGGCCGAGGCGCACGGCGACGTCGGCGCGGCGCGGCTCCAGTTCGGCCGCCTCGCGCAGCGAGAGCTCGTCGCCTTTCTCCAGCAGCTCGTCCGCCTTCGAGGGCAGCAGCGCGTCGAAGAACGCCTCGACCTTGGCCGGCGGCACCGCGCCGGCGAACTCGTCGACGACCTCGCCGTCGCGGAAGGCCTTGACCGCCGGGATCCCCTGCACGCCGTAGCGCGCCGACAGCGCTTGGTTGGTGTCGACGTCGACCTTGGCCAGCAGCACCCGGCCGCCGCGGCTCGCCTCGGCCGCTTCCAGGGCCGGGCTCAGCGCTTTGCAGGGCCCGCACCACTCGGCCCAGAAGTCGACCACGACCGGGGTCTTGCTCGGAGAGCTCGACGACGTCGCGGTCGAAGGTCGCTTCGGTTACGGCGATGGCCACGGGCGCAGATTAGCCGGGAGCGACGCCTGGCTCAGCCCTTCGCCCCTTGTGCCGCCGCCGCCACGGCGGGTTACGTTGGATGTGGGCAGGGTCAAACAGAGGAGGAGACATGTCCAACTCGACACTGCCCGGTCCGCCTACGAGGCCTTCGGCAGCGGCGACCTGGCAGCCCTGCAGGAATCGTTCGCCGAGGACGCGGTCTGGGTCACCTCGGACGAGCTGCCGCTCGGAGGAGAAACCAAGGGCCGCGACGCGATCATGGCGAACTTCGCCCAGATCCCCAACTACTGGAACTCGTTCAGCGTCGAGCCGGAGGAGTTCATCGACGCCGGCGAGTGGGTGGTCGTCCGCGGCACCCAGCGGGCCGGCAACGACAAGGGGAGCTTCGAGGCCCCCTTCGTGCACCTGCTCAAGATCGACGCGGACGGCAAGACCGTGCGCGGCGAGTTCTTCACCGACAGCGCCAAGGCGGCGAAGCTGCTCGCCTAGGCTCAGGCCCCGGCAGTCATCCCGTCGAGGTCGCGGCGCAGCTCCTTCAGCTCGTCGCGGATGCGGCCGGCCTCCTCGAAGCGGAGGTCGTCGGCCGCGGCCAGCATCTCCTCCTCGAGCGCGACGATCGTCTTCTCCAGCTCCTCCGGGCTGTCGTAGTCGCCGCCGCGCTTGCGGCGCCGTTTGGCCGGCGCCCGGTCCTCCATCGCCAGGAACTCGGCCATCTCGGAGATGCCTTTGCGGACCGTCTCCGGGGTGATCCCGTGCTCCTCGTTGTAGGCGAGCTGGATCGCCCGGCGGCGGTCGGTCTCGCTCATCGCCGCCCGCATCGCGTCGGTCTCCTTGTCGGCGTACATCAGCACCCGCCCGTTGACGTTGCGGGCGGCGCGGCCGATCGTCTGCACGAGGCTGGTCTCGCCGCGCAGGAAGCCCTCCTTGTCGGCGTCGAGGATCGCCACCAGCGAGACCTCGGGCAGGTCGAGCCCCTCGCGCAGGAGGTTGACCCCGACCAGGACGTCGTACTCGCCGAGCCGCAGGTCGCGGACGATCTGGATCCGTTCCAGGGTGTCGATCTCCGAGTGCAGGTAGCGGACCTTGATCCCGTACTCGAGCAGGTAGGCGGTCAGGTCCTCGGCCATCTTCTTGGTCAGGGTGGTGACCAGGACGCGCTCGCCGGCCTTGGCCACCTCGCCGCGCTTCGTTCATCAGGTCGTCGATCTGGTTCTTGGTCTCGCGCACCTCGATGTAGGGGTCGACGATCCCGGTCGGGCGCACGATCTGCTCGACGATCCGGGTCGATTCGGCTTTCTCGAACTGGCCCGGCGTCGCCGAGACCATCACCAGCGCGGTCGACCCGCTCGAGGAACTCGTCGAACTTGAGCGGCCGGTTGTCGATCGCCGAGGGCAGGCGGAAGCCGAAGTCGATCAGGGTCGACTTGCGCGAGCGGTCGCCCTCGAACATGCCGCCGATCTGCGGGATCGTCTGGTGGGACTCGTCGACGAAGGAGACGAAGTCGTCGGGGAAGTAGTCGATCAGCGTGTGCGGCGGGCTGCCGGCGGGGCGGCCGTCGAGGATCCGCGAGTAGTTCTCGATCCCCGAGGTGAAGCCGACCTCCTTGATCATCTCGAGGTCGTAGGCGGTGCGCTGGCGCAGCCGGTGCGCCTCCAGCTGCTTGCCTTCCTCCTCCAGTTCGGCCGTGCGCTGATTCGAGTTCGGCGCGGATCTCTTCGACCGCGCGCTCGACCGTCTCGTCTTTGGTCACGTAGTGGGAGGCCGGCCAGACCGAGACGTGGTCGATCGTGTCGAGGATTTCCCCGGTCAGCGGGTCGAAGTGCTGGATCCCCTCGATCTCGTCGCCGAAGAGGGAGATCCGGTAGGCGGACTCGGCGTAGGCGGGCATGATCTCCAGCACCTCGCCGCGGACCCGGAAGGAGCCGCGGCCGAGCACCTGGTCGTTGCGCTGGTACTGCATCTTCACCAGCTTGCGCAGGACCTCGTCGCGGTCGATCGAGGCGCCGACTTTGAACAGCTGCATTTTTTCGTTGTAGACCTGGGGCGAGCCGATCCCGTAGATGCAGGAGACCGAGGCGACGATGATCACGTCGCGGCGGGCGAACAGCGCCGCCGTCGCCGCGTGGCGCAGGCGGTCGATCTCGTCGTTGATCGAGGAGTCCTTCTCGATGTAGAGGTCCTGGGCCGGGACGTAGGCCTCGGGCTGGTAGTAGTCGTAGTAGGAGACGAAGTACTCGACCGAGTTCTCGGGGAAGAACTCGCGGAACTCGTTGCAGAGCTGCGCCGCCAGGGTCTTGTTGTGGGCGATCACCAGCGAGGGCCGCTGCACCTCGGCGATCGTCGCCGCCATCGTGAAGGTCTTGCCGGTGCCGGTGGCGCCGAGCAGGGTCTGGAAGCGTTCGCCGGCCTCGAGCCCCTCGGCCAGGCCCTCGATCGCCTTCGGCTGGTCGGCGGTCGGCGTGTAGGCGGGGTTGAGCTTGAACTCGGGCACGACGACGTGACCTTAGCTGGCGCCTAGACTGCGCCGGCCGATGAACCTGCTCCCGCGCCGCTCCTCGCCGCCTTCTTCACCTTCACCGGGACGCTGCACTTCGTGATCCCGCGCAGCTACGAGGCGATCGTGCCGGAGCCGATGCCGGCCAAGGAGGCGGTCGCGATCAGCGGCGTCGCCGAGATCGCTCGGCGGCCTCGCCGTCCTCCACCCCGCCACCCGCCGCCTCGGCCGCTGGTGGCTGCTGGCGCTGCTGGTCGCCGTCTTCCCGGCCAACGTCCACATGGCGGTCAACCCGGAGCAGATCCGCGGCCTCGACCTGAACAAGGTCCCGCGCTGGGCGCTCTGGGCGCGGCTGCCGCTGCAGCCGCTGGCGATGCTCTGGGTCTGGCGCGCTACGCGCGCGACTGACGCCAGGCGAGCGCGCCGGCTCGGCCCGAGCGCGGCTGGCGCCGGTCAGCGGCTCGCGTTCGGTCTTCGCCCAGTCGCCGCGGTCGGTCAGCTGGCGCAGCGCTCGAGCGCAGCAGCACCGGCCAGAGGAACCAGGTGTAGAGCGTGTAGATCTGGGCGATCAGGAAGCCGCGCAGCCAGCCGAGCGGCCCTTCCTCGGAGCGCGCGGCGATGCAGCCGAGCGCCGTGCCGCCGAAGGCGAGCAGGTAGAAGAAGGCGAGCTGCCAGGTCGGGCCGGCGCCCCAGAACGGCGGCCATGCCGGTGATCGCCGAGGACCAGGCGCGCCGACGCAGGCCGAGGCCGATGATCCCCTGCCAGAAGGGCATCAGCAGGTAGGCCATCTGCTCGATGCGGGCGCCGCGGCCGAGCGGCGCCCGCGGCACCTCGCGGCGCAGCGCGATCGCCTGCAGGTTGCCCTGGGACCAGCGGGTGCGCTGGCGGAACAGCGGCCGCAGCTTCGAGAGGCCCTGCTGGTCGACCGTCGCGCGCAGGTCCTGGCGCCCCTCCCAGCCCGCGGCCATCAGCCGCAGGCCGAGGTCCTGGTCCTCGGTCAGCTTGTCGCGCCAGGGCCCTCCTCGTTGGCGACGTCGTCGAGGGCGCTGAGCCGGTTGAACTGGCCGTTGCCGCCCATCCCGGCGGTCCCCCAGTGGTCGCGGCCGGCCTGGAAGAGGTGGCCGTAGACGGCGAACTCGACGTCCTGCAGCCAGGTCAGCAGGTGCTGGCGGTTGTAGATCCGGACCAGCGACTGCATCGCCGCCCACCTGCGGGTCCTCGAAGTGGCTGGCGGCGAAGCGCGGCGCCTCGGTCGTGCAGGCGGCCGTCGGCGTCGACGATGACGACGATCGTGCCCCGCCCGGTCGGAGTGCGTGGCCAGCGAGCGGTAGGCGTAGTTGAGCGCCGCCGCCTTGCCCTGGCGCGCGTCCGGCGCCCGCCGGCGTCAGCACGAAGAGGTCGGGGTGGTCGATCGCCGGCGAGGATCTCGGCGGTGCGGTCGTCGGAGCCGTCGTCGATCACGATCACGCGGCGGCGCGCCACCGGCAGCCCCAGCAGGCGCTCGACGCTGTCGGCGATCGTCACCTCCTCGTTCAGGGCCGGCACGAGGAAGACCCAGGAGAAGGCGTCGGCGCCCTCCGGCGGCGGCTGCGGCGGGTGGGCGATCGCCTTGTGGCCGCGGACGAACAGCAGCAGGCGTCCAGAGGAACATCGCCGACGACGACGACGAGGCAGACGGTGAAGAGGACCTCCCAGGCGACGGGCAGGCCCGCGAAGGGCCAGGTCGGGGTCGCCATGGCTAGTCCTCGATCGAGGTGGATCGTCTCCTCGACCAGCGCCGGCTCCTCGATCGCGGCCGGCTCCTCGACAGGAACCGGGTCGCGCGGCAGCGACGTTTCGCCGATCGCCGCCTCGAGCAGCTCGAAGGCCGAGCCCGCGACCGGCTCGAAGCCGGCGGCGACGGCGACCGCGGCGCGGCTGTAGCCGGGGCCGAAGGGCGCCGGCGGCTCGCCGCCGAGCAGGAGGTGCTCGAGCGAGGCGACGATCCGCTCGGCGGCCTGGCCGTCGCCGTATGGGTTCGGGGCGCCGGCCATCTCCGCGTAGGCGGCGTCGTCGTCGAGCAGGCGCGAGGCGACGGCGAAGATCTTCTCGGGGTCGGTGCCGACCAGCCGCAGGGTGCCGGCGTCGAGGCCCTCGGTGCGCTCGGTCGTCTCCCGCGTCACCAGCACCGGCTTGCCCAGCGAGGGCGCCTCTTCCTGGATCCCGCCGGAGTCGGTGATGACCAGGTGGGCGCGGCCGAGCAGGCGGGCGAAGGTCGCGTAGCCGAGCGGCTCGGTGAGCAGGACGTTGTCGAGGCCGGTCAGGCGCTCGGTCAGAACCTCGCGCACCCGCGGGTTGGGATGGACCGGGAGCACGAAGTGGACGTCGCGCTCGGCCTCGGCGAGGCGCTTGATCCCCTCGGCGATGCCGCGCAGGCCGTCGCCCCAGTTCTCGCGCCGGTGGGCGGTGACGACGACGATCCGGGAATCGCCGTCGTGCAGCGCCTGCAGCTCGGGGTTGGCGAACTTGACGTCGATCCCCGAGGCCCAGTGCAGGGCGTCGATGCCGGTGTTGCCGGTGACGAAGACCTGGTGGACCGGGATGTTCTCGCGGACCAGGTTCTGCAGGTTGGCCGAGGTCGGGGCGAAGTGGAGGGCGGCGATGGTCGAGATCACCTGGCGGTTCAGCTCCTCCGGGAACGGGGTGAGGTTGCCGTGCGCCGGTGCGCAGGCCGGCCTCGACGTGCATCACCGGGATGTGCAGGTGGAAGGCGGAGAGCGCCGCCGCCATCGCCG
Organism: uncultured Solirubrobacterales bacterium; assembly: GCA_963829445.1. Lineage (GTDB taxonomy): Bacteria > Actinomycetota > Thermoleophilia > Solirubrobacterales > 70-9 > VAYN01. The sequence continues at coordinate 243,207 of CAWHIW010000021.1, forward strand.
AGCTGGTGTCGCCGTGGACCAGGACCGCGGCCGGGTGGCGGCCGCTGAGCACGTCCTCGGCGGTGGGCACGGCGTCGGGGTCGAGGTCGAAGCGCTCGACGCAGAAGTCTTCGAAGCGCTGCATCACCGAGGCCACGCGCTCGTTCAGGTTGGAGCGGCGCGAGCCCGACCAGAGGGTGACGTCGGGCTTGATGTCGGCCAGCTCGAAGATGTACTCGACCAGGCGGTTGTGCTGGCCGGTCGAGACCACGATCGGCTCGTAGTACTCGCTCTCGCGCAGGGCCATGATGATCGGCACCAGCTTGATCGCCTCGGGGCGGGTGCCGACGACGATCGGGACGACCAGTTTGGCCGGCGGGGTCTTGCCTTGCTCGTACATGTGGGTACGGCGTCTATCGGTGGCCGCCGCGCCGGACTTGAGGGAAAAAGATCCCTGTGTGGTCGAACCGGCCCGCCGCTAGGGCAGGAATTCTTCGAGCAGGTCCCCGGCCGGGCCGAGGAAGGACTGGACGTTGCCGAGCAGCGAGTCGGCGTTGTTGATCAGTTCGATCGCCTGGTCGAGCGGGATGTCTTCGATCGTGTTCCGCAGCGGCCCGGCGATGAAGGGGCTGAGGGCGCCGGCTTCTTCGGCGTCGTCGATCGCCCGCAGCAGCCCCGCCCGCACCGCCCGGGCCAGCTTCGCTTCGTCGATCCCGTAGCGGTCGGCGAAGCGTTCGCGTGCCGCCGGCGTCGCCAGGGCCCGGGCCAGCGTCTCCCGCGTCACCCCGAGCTGGCAGGCGGCGCCGTCGAGGGCGGAGATCGAGAACTGGTTGGCGATTTCGCTGAGGCCTTCGGGGTTGCTCCAGGGCCGGGGCTTGCAGGGGTCCTGGCTCTTCTCCGGCGCGTAGGAGTCGCCGCCGGCGGCCAGGTAGACGCCGACCAGGGCCAGCGAGAGGACGATCGCCGTCCCCACCAGCACCCGCGCCCGCAGCCCCGCGTTCACAGCTCGATCCTCCGCGCCAGCGCGATCGGGATCAGGGCCAGCAGGCCGAGCAGGGCCGCCAGGCCGAAGGAGGGGCTGAAGGCGTGGGTGGCGCCGCGGTTGAGCTGCTCCTGCAGTTCGTCGCGCAGCCCTTCGACGTCGGCGCGGTCTTCGGGGTCGCTGGGCAGCGGCTCGAAGGCGGGGCCGATCGTCGGCACCTTCCCGGTCTCGCCTTCGAGCCGGTCCTCGATCTTCCGGGCGAGGTCGATCTTCAGCAGCGGGTTGACCTTGGAGTCGAGGATCACCGCGGTGCCGGCGTCGATCGCGTCCGCGCGCTGGTCGGCGATGTCGGCGGTGAAGATCGGGGTCAGGGCGAGCAGGCCGATGACGACGCCGGCGTGGCGGGCGGAGATCGTCCAGCCGCCGTGGATCGCCTGCGGGGCGCGCCCGCCCAGCGCCGTCTCGGTCAGGGCCGAGAGCACCAGCGAGAGGCCGACGCCGATCAGGATCTGCGGCGGCAGGGTCAGCGCCACCTCCGCCTTCGGCAGCAGCGCCAGCCCGCCGAGGCCGCCGGAGACGAGGATCGCCCCGGCCGCCGCCCGCGCCCGGGCGCTGGGCACCAGCGGGCCGAGGCGGCTGCCGAGGATCGCCGCCAGCGGCATCACCGTGACCACGATCGCGGCCCCGATCGGGGTCAGGCGCCAGCCTTCGATCAGCAGCAGGACCAGCAGGAAGAGCGCCGCGGCGATCGCCGCCGAGACCATCGCCAGGGCGATGTTGGCCGCCACGTGGGGGCGCCCGGTACGGCGCAGCTCGGTCGGCAGGATCCCGGTCGCGGCCTCGTGCCTGGCGACGGCGAGGATCGGCACCGCGGCGGCGAGGGCCAGCGGCACCTGGAGCAGGAAGATCGACTGCCAGGAGACGAGCTCGGTGAGGATGCCGCCGACCGCCGGCCCCAGCGCCGCGCCGGTGGCGCCGGCGCTGGCCCAGATCGTCGCCGCGCGCCGCTCGGAGCCGACCGAGGCCGGCAGCAGCTCCAGCGCCGCGGTGACCGCGAGGGCGCCGCCGACGGCCTGGACGCAGCGGGCGAGGATCAGGGTCGAGAGCTGGTCGGCGACGCCGCAGGCGAGCCCGGCGCCGGCGAAGATCGCCAGGCCGACCGCCGCCGCCCGCGCCGGCCCGACCCGCCGCGCCAGCAGCGCCGCCGGCACCGCGGCCAGCGCCATCACCAGGTTGAAGGAGACCAGCACCCAGGTGACCCCGGCGATACTGGTGTCGAAGTCGCGGTAGATGTCCGGCAGCGCCAGGACGACGATCGAGGAGTCGGCGAGGACGAGGCCGACGGCGAGCGCCAGCGCGGCGACGCGTGGCCGGGGGACGGCGGCGTTCACCGGTAGCCCAGCTCCTTGGCGTACTTCTCGCGGTAGGCGTCGCGCTTGTCCAGGACCTCTTCCACGTAGGCGCGAGTTTCCGGGAAGGGAATGTCGCTGACGTTAAGGTCGGCACCGCCCCACTTGTCGGCGTTGGCGGGGCCGGCGTTGTAGGCGGCGAGGGCGGCGGCCTCGTCGCCGCCGTAGCGATCGAGCAGTTCGCGCAGCAGGAAGGTGCCGTAGCGGATGTTGATTTCCGGGTCGGAGAGGTCGTCGAGCTTGAAGGTGGTGCCGCCGCTGAGACGCTCGATTTCCCTCGCGGCTTCGGGCGTGATCTGCATCAGCCCGCGAGCACCGGCGCTCGAGGTCGCGTCGCTGAACTTCGACTCCGAGTAGATGACGGCGGCGATCAGGGCCGCGTCGACGCCCTTTTCATCCGCCTGCTGGCGGATCACGTCCTCGTGCCGCAGCGGCAGCGTCAGCTCCTGGATCGCCTCGTCGAACTTGCCGCTGGCGACCATGACCCCGACGACGAGCCCGATCGCCACCGCGACACCCCCCAGGGCCAGCCAGCGACGACTCATTCGCGCAGCTTCGCGATCAGGGCGGACAGCGCCTGCTCCAGATCCTCGACCGAGCCGTCGTTGGCGACTACGTGATCCGCGCGCTCCGCCTTCTCCTCCTGGGTCAGCTGGCGCGCCTCGCGCTCGTCGACCAGGGCGTGGCCGCGGGCGGCGGCGCGCTCGCGCCGCACCTCGTCGGCGGTGACGACGGCCACGGTCGTGTCGAAGGCGCTGGCCATCTCCCCCTCGAACAGCAGCGGCACCTCGATCACGGCGATCTCGGCCTCCGCCGGCAACGCGGTCAGCCAGCCGCCGATCCGTTCCCCGACCAGGGGGTGGATCTGCTGCTCGAGCCAGGTCAGCTGCTCGGGGTCGGCGAAGACGATCTCGCCGATGCGGGTGCGATCGACTTTGCCGTCGGGCGCCACCTCCGGCCCCCAGCGCTCGCTCAGGCGGCCGACCAGCGGTTCGGAGTCGAGCAGTTCATGAACGACCGCGTCGCTGGAGAGAGTCGCCGCGCCCAACCGCGAGAACGCCGCCAGCGCCTCGGACTTCCCGGCCGCGATGCCGCCGGTGAGGCCGATCGTCAGCGGCATCGAAGCTAGGAGTCGGCTGGTGCCTCGGGCTCGGACGTCTCGCCGGCGGCCTCATCGACGTCGTCCGGCGAATCGGGGCGGTCAGCAGCGGTTTCGCCCTCCTGGGCCTCCCCACCGTCCTCGTCCTCGGAACCGTTGTCCTCAGTCGTCCCGTTCTCCTCGGCCACCGGAGCGGGATCCGCGTCTTCGGCAGCCTCTGCCTCGGCAGGAGCCTCCGGCTCAGCGGCAACCTCTGCCTCGGGCTCCTCAGCAGCAGGCTCCTCGGCAGGGGCGTCGTCCTGGGTCTCCTCGCCCGCAACTTGTGAGGACGAGGAGTCGTCCTCCGCGACAGGACCCGCGGCTGACTCATCCGAGCCCTCAGCGTTTGCCGCCTGCAGCTGCTCACCAAGATCGCCCATGGGCATGTTCTGTCCCTCAACCCGCTTGATGCTGAGAGACAGGCGCCGCCGCTCTTCGTCGATCTCGAGGATCTTGACGTTGAGCGTGGAGCCGGGCTCGACCACTTCGGAGGGATTCTCGACGTGGTGGTCGGCAAGCTCGGAGATGTGGACCAGGCCCTCGACGCCGGGCAGGATTTCGACGAAGGCGCCGAAGGCGACCACCTTGGTCACCGAGCCCTCGAGCACGTCGCCGGGGCGGTGGGTGCTGATCACGCGCTGCCAGGGGTCCTCCTGGGTCTGCTTCAGACCGAGGGAGATGCGCTGGCGGTCGCGGTCGATGTCGAGCACTTTGATCCGCACGGTGTCGCCGATCGCGACGACTTCGGAAGGATGGTTGACATGGCTCCAGGAGAGCTCGGAGATGTGGATCAGGCCGTCGATCCCGTCGAGGTCGACGAAGGCGCCGAAGTCGACGATGTTGGAGATCTTGCCTTCCACGACCTGGCCCGGCTCGAGGTTGCCGAGGATCTGCTCGCGGACCTCCTTGCGCTCCTCCTCGAGCACGGCTCGCCGTGAGAGGACGACGTTGTTGCGGCTGCGGTTGAGCTCGATCACTTTGCACTCGAGCGTCTGGCCCATGAACTCGTCGAGGTTGTGGACGCGGCGGATGTCGACCAGCGAGGCGGGCAGGAAGCCGCGCACCCCGAGGTCGAGGATGAGCCCGCCCTTGACGACCTCGATGACGCTGCCTTCGACCGGTTCGCCGGAGTCGGCGGCGATCTCGATTTTGCGCCAGGCCTTCTCGAAGCGGGCGCGCTTCTTGGAGAGGATCAGGCGGCCCTCGGCGTCCTCCTTGGTGAGGACCAGCGCGTCGATCTCCTCGCCGAGCTCGACCTCTTCGGCGGGGTCGACCGACTTGCGGATCGAGAGCTCGTTGGAGGGGATGACCCCCTCGGCCTTGTAGCCGATGTCGACGAGAACCTCGTCTTTGTCGATCCGCACGACCTTGCCGTTGACGACGTCGCCCTCGTCGAAGGAGACCATCGTCGCCGCGTAGTTGGGGACGATCTTGCCGTCGATCTGGAGCAGCAGGCCGCCCGATCCCTCGACGGGGGTGGCGGTAGGCGCAGGGGCAGTCAGTACGTCGGTCGCGGACACGGCGGCGAATAATGGCAGAATCGAGGCCGATGCCGATTCGAGCGACCAAGCGCGGCGAGGAGCGCACTCCTCTCGACGGAAAGCACGACGTCCTGATATGCGGAGCCAGCTTCGCCGGACTGGCGATCGCCCGCGAGCTGGCGGGCTCCGGCGCCGACGTGCTGATCGTCGATCGCTACGAGATCGGCGAGCGCCAGACCTCGGCCTGCGGCATCCCGACCGAGTGGCTGCGACGGCTCGGGCTGATGGACAGCGAGCGCCAGCGCTTCGACGAGCTGGTCATGCACACCCCCCACGGCGACGCCCGCTACAAGCTCCCCTGGACCTTCTCGACCTTCGACTACCGCGAGATCTGCCAGCTGCTCTGGCGCGACTGCGACGCCACCTTCGAGACCGCCAAGGTGCACGGGCGGGCGGCGCGCGGCCAACGGCGGCGGCGACCTCGCGATCGAGACCGACCGCGGCATCATCAGCGCCCCGCTCGTCGTCGACGCGCTCGGCTGGCGGCGCATGCTGGCCAGCGGCGACGGCTACCAGCCGCCCGACGCGCCGCTCTCGCGCGGGCTCGAGGTGCACCCGGCCGGGGCCAGCGACGACCTCGAGATCTGGATCGACCGCCGCTACGTGCCGGCCGGCTACGGCTGGTCCTTCCCCGCCCGCGACGAGCTGCGGATCGGGATCGGCTCCTTCGACCCGCGCTTCCACGTCAAGGACACGACCGTGCTGCTGACCGAGGACCTCGGCAAGGAGCCGAACGAGTACCAGGGCAACTGGATCCCGCACAAGCTGCGCAAGGCGACCGAGGGCGGCGTCTTCTTCGCCGGCGACTCGGCCGGCCACTGCCTGCCGCTCAGCGCCGAGGGGATCAGGACCGCGCTCTACTTCGGGATCGCCCTCGGCCGCGAGCTGCGCGGCGTCGTCGAGGGCCGCCAGAGCCGCGAGCAGGCGGCCGCCGCCTACGCCGAGTTCAACGACTCGCACGAGTGGAAGTTCAAGTGGATGCTGCGGGTGCAGAAGCTGATCCCGAAGATCCCGCCGCGGCTGCTCGGGCCGGCGATCCGGCTGATGGGCAACAAGCGCTTCGTCGACTGGTCCTTCTCGCACTACCTCAACATCGCCCCGCCGGACTTCGTCCCGGCCGCCTCAGCGGATGACCAGGAAGGTCCCGGCCAGCAGCAGGCCGACGCCGAGCAGGCGCTCGGGGCTGAGCGCGACCTGGTCCAGGCCGAACAGGCCTAGGCGGTCGATCACCACCGAGGCGGTCAGCTGGCCGGTGACGGTCGCCGCGGCCACCCCGCCGGCGCCGATCGCCGCGACCGCGAGCAGCGCGGTGGTGACGTAGACGGCGCCGAGCAGGCCGCCGACCAGGTAGTACCAGCTGACGTCGAAGGTCGAGCTGAGGCCGCCGGCCTTGCCGCTGAGGACGACGATCACCGCCAGCGCGGTGCGAGCCGACCGCGAAGGAGACCAGCGCCGCCGGCAGGCCCCCGGTCGCCTTGCCGAGGCCGGAGTTGATCGGCGCCTGCAGGGCGATCAGGCCGCCCGCGGCGGCGGTGAGGAGGACGGCCAGGCCCCTATCCATGGCTCTGGCCTGGCGCTCGCGTGATCTTTGGGCTGGAGCGCGTGTTGCATGGGTGAGTGGCGGCGGTTGAACTCCGCTGCTGTCATATCAGTACCCCGCGATAGAGAGCGATCGACGCCATGCCCCCACCGCCAGCCGAGCCGTTCGCCGCCCGGGTCCTCCTCGGGCCGGCGCTGCGCGCCCAGCCCGACCGGCGCCTGGTCAAGCTCGTGCGCGAGGGCTACGAGGCGGCCTTCGAGGAGATCGTCCGCCGCTACCGCAGGCCGCTCGACCGCTTCGCCGCCGCGATCGTCGGCGGCCGCTCCGAGGACGTCACCCAGGACGCCTTCTCGAAGGCGCTGCTGGCGCTGCGCGGCACCACCACCGAGATCGAGCTGAAGCCCTGGCTCTACCGGATCGTCCGCAACACGGCCCTGAACGAGCTCCGCGACCGGCCGCCGGCGGCCGAGGAGCTGGGCGAGGCGATCCCCGGCGGCCGCAGCGCCGCCGCCGAGGCCGAGCGCCGGGAGGAGATCGGCGAGCTGATGGAGCGGCTGCGGGCGCTGCCGGAGCCGCAGCGGGCGGCGATCGTGATGCGCGAGCTGGAAGGGCTGAGCCACGAGGAGATCGCGGCCGCGCTCGGGCGTCAGCGGCGGCGCGGCCCGGCAGGCGATCTACCGGGCCCGGGCGGCGCTGCGCGACGGCCTCGGCCTGCTGATCCCGCTGCCGCTGCTGCGGGTGCTGTTCGACCACGGCGCCGAGGCGGCCGGAGCGCGGGCGGCGGGTGGTGCGTCGCCGCCGCCGGCGCGGCCTCGGCGGCCGGGGGCGGGGCCGGGCGACGCTGGGCGGGCTCGGCGCCGCCGGCGGCGCTCAAGGTCGGGCTGGCGACGGTGGTCCTGGCCGGCTCGGTCGGGGCCGGCGTGGCGATGCAGCACGATCGCGGCGGCCGCGGCCCCGATCCGGCCGAGGCAGCGGCGGCGCGGCTGACCGCCGACGACGGGGTTGCGGGCGGATCCGGTGGCGGGCCGGCTGCCAGCCAGGCATCGGCGGCCGTCGCCGGCGGGGACCGGGCCCGTGGCCGCTCGGGCTCAAGCGACGACAAGGGGCGCGATCGGGGATCCGACGGTCACAGCGGACATGGCGGCGGCCCCGACTCCGACGACGACCTCGACGACTCTTCGGGACACGGCGGCCCAGGGCCGCGGGACGACTCTGGGCACGGGGGTCGCGGCTCGGACCACGGCGGCCGATCCGGTTCGGACGACGACTCCGGCCTGGACGTCTCCGGCGAGAGCCACTCGGGCCGCGGCGGCTCCGGCGGCAGCTCGGGGAGTAGCGGTCACGGCGGCTCCGGGTCGAGCGGAGGCGATGACTCGAGCGGCAGTGGCTCCGGCTCGGGTGGTGGCAGCCACGATCACGCAGTGGCTCGGGCGACAGCGGGCACGGCGGCGACTCCGGGTCGAGCGGCGGACCGGTGCCGACGACGACCCCTCCCCCGCCCACCGAACCTCCGCCCGAGGTTTCCGGCGACGGCTCCGGTGGCGACTCAGGCAGTGGCGGCTCCGGCTCGGGGGGCGGCGGCGAATCCGATTCGTGATCTTCGCCCCCGGCTCGGGTTGAGGGGGTGAACGTGTCCCGTATCGAACAAGGAGGAACTGCCATGACCACCTTCAAGGGAAGGCGAGCCCGGCTCGGCGGCCTGCTTGCCGTCGCCATCGGCGCGCTCGCGATCTTCGTCCTGCCAGGCCTGGCCAGCGCCAAGGGCGGCAGCGACGACAGCAGCAGCAGCGCAACGATCAAATCATTCGACCAGACGACCAAGACCCTGGTCGTCGCCCTGCCCGACGGACAGCGGTCAGCGGCCTGGTCACGCGCCGGACCAAGATCCGCTGCGAGGACGAGCGGGGGCACCGGCGTGGCGGCCACGGCCTCCGCAGCCGCGAGGCCGAGCCCGGCGATGACCACGGCGGCCATGGCGAAGAGGCCGGCGACGACAATGGCGGCGACAGCTCCGGCTCCGGCCCCTCGGGCTCGGGCGAGAGCGGCAGCGGTCACGACGACAACGGCAGCGGCGCCAACTGCACCACGGCCGACCTGGTCGCCGGTGCCGCCGTCGAGGAGATCGAGCTCGAGTTCCGTGGCGACACCGTCGTCTTCGACGAGGTCGAGCTCGACGACTGAGCCCGGTTACTTGGCGGTGAGCCAGTCGGGGCCGACGCCGACGTCGACCTCGAGCGGCGGATCGAGCTGGTAGGCGGCGCACATCTCGCGCCGCACCAGCTCGGTCGCGCCGTCCATCTCCGCCGGCGGGCCCTCGAAGAGGAGCTCGTCGTGGATCTGCAGGACCAGCCGGGTCTCCCCCCCGGTCTCGGCCAGGGCCTTCTGGCAGCGCACCATCGCCACCTTGATGATGTCGGCGGCGGTTCCCTGGATCACGGTGTTGACGGCCAGCCGCTCGCCGAGGCGCCGCGTATTGGGGTTGCCCGAGCGCAGCTCGGGGATCTGGCGGCGGCGCCCCATCAGGGTGGTCACGTAACCCTCCTCCTGGGCTTTCTCGACGATCCCCTCGCGGAAGGCGCGCACGGCGGGGAAGCGCTCGAGGTAGCGGGCGACGAATTCCTCGGCCTCTTTGCGGGGGATGTTGAGCCGGTCGGCGAGGCCGAAGCCGGTGAGGCCGTAGACGATCCCGAAGTTGACCATCTTCGCTTTCGAGCGCTGGCCGACGTCGACCTCGTCGCGGCCGATCTCGAAGACCTCGGCGGCGGTCGCGGCGTGGACGTCTTCGCCGGCGCGGAAGATCGCTTTCAGCACATCCTCGTCGGCGACGTGGGCGAGCACCCGCAGCTCGACCTGGCTGTAGTCGGCGGAGAGCAGCCGGGCGCCCCGCTCGGCGACGAAGCAGGCGCGGACCGGCCGCCCGATCTCGGTCCGGATCGGGATGTTCTGCAAGTTCGGGTTGGTGCTGGAGAGGCGCCCGGTCGTCGTCGAGGCCTGGTTGAAGGTCGTGTGGACCCGGCCCGTCTGCGGGTCGATCAGGTCCGGCAGCGAGTCGAGGTAGGTGTTCTTCAGCTTCGTCAGCTCGCGCCAGGACTCGATCTTCTCGACGATCGGGTGCTCGTCGCGGATCTGGGCGAGCACGCGGGCGTCGGTCGAGAACCCGGTTTTGCCGCGCCGCTTGCGGGTCAGCTCCAGCTTCTCGAAGAGGATGCGGCCGACCTGCTGCGGCGAGCCGATCGTGAACTCCTCCTCGGCCAGCCCGAAGATCTCCTTCTCCAGGGTCGCGATCCGCTCGCCGAAGCCGGCGCCGACCTCAGCCAGGCGCTCGGCGTCGAGCTTCAGCCCCTCGCGTTCCATCGCCGCCAGCACCTGCACCAGCGGCAGCTCGACCTCGCGCAGCAGCGAATCCAGGCCCCACTCCTCGATACGGGGGCGCTGGACCTCGGCCAAGGCGGCGACGAGGCGCGCCTCCTCGGGTGGGTCGAGCCCGGCCTCGACCTCCTCCCCCAGCGCCAGCTGGCCGTCGTCATCGTCCGTGGGCGCGGCGGCCCCCTCGGCCAGGCCGATCCCGGCGTCGGCCGCCAGCTCGGTCAGCTCGTAGGTGCGGCGCTGCGGCTCCAGCAGGTAGGCGGCGATCAGGGTGTCGTGCTCGAGGCCGAGCTCGACGCCCTCGCGGGCGGCGGCGGCGAGCAGGCCGTGGCGGCCGCCACCGAGCGACTTGACGTCGTGGGCGAGAAGGCCGCGCCCGGCCAGCGCCACCGCCAGCTCGTCGTGCGAGCAGCTGCCGGCGAGGATCCGCTCGCCCTGGGCGGCCGCCCAGCGATCGCCGTCGATCGCCAGTGCCACCGGCCCCTCGCGGAGGTCGGCGGGGCTCCCCTCCTCGACCTCGACCTGCAGCTCGCGCTCGACGCTGCGGCCGGGCACGGCCTCGCCCTCCGGCAGTGCTTCCTCCAGCCGCTCGAGGACGGCCCGCAGCTCGAACTCGCGCATGAACTCGCGCAGGGTGGCGCGGTCGGGCTCGGATTCCATCGCCGCCGCCAGGTCGACCCCGGTCTCGATCTCGTACTGCAGCGTCGCCAGCTGCTTCGACATGCGGGCGTCGTCGGCGTGGTTGACGAGGTTTTCCTTGCGTTTGGCGCCGGAGATCTCGTCGACGCTCTCCAGCACCTTCTCCAGCGAGCCGAACTGCTGCAGCAGCGCCGAGGCCGTTTTCTCGCCGATCCCGGGGACGCCGGGGATATTGTCGGAGGTGTCGCCGCGCAGCCCCATCAGGTCGGTGACCAGCTCCGGCGGCACCCCGTAGCGCTCCAGGACCGCGTCGCTGTCGTAGATCTTGGTCTCGGTGATCCCGCGCGAGGTGCTCATCACCCGCACCCCCTCGCCGACCAGCTGATAGGCGTCGCGGTCGCCGGTCACGACCATCACCTCGATCCCCCCCTCGCGCGCTTGCTTCGTCAGCGAGGCGATCACGTCGTCGGCCTCGTAGCCCTCGACCTTGACGTTGGTGTAGCCGAAGGCATCGACCAGCGGCATCAGGTGCGGCCACTGCTCGCGCAGCAGGTCGGGCCGTGGTTTGCGCTGGGCCTTGTAGAGGTCGTAGGTGACCTCGCGGCCCGACATCCCCGCGTCCCAGGCGACGACGACCCCCTGCGGATGGTGCTCGTCGATGATTTTGACCAGCATCGAGGCGAGTCCGTAGATCGCGTTGGTCGGCCGCCCGTCGCTGGTCCCGATCGACTCCGGCAGCGCGAAGAAGGCCCGGTAGGCGAGCGAGTTGCCGTCGATGAGAAAGAGCTGGGGTGCGTCGGCGGCCATCGGCGCCCACTCTATGAGGCGAGGCCGAGCGCGTCCCTGAGGTCGGCCGCGACCTCGTCGGGTTCGTCGTCGATCTGGACTTCGCTGAAACGATGGACTGCCAATCCATGTCGCCGCAGCTCCAGCTCCCGCGCTCGATCGTCCTGGAAGGCGACCCGACCCCGGTGGTAGTAGTAGAAGTCGGTCTCGACCGCGACTCGCTCCCGTCGCCAAAGAAAGTCGACTGTCCAGCGGCCAACCTCGACGTTCACCTCGGGCGCCGGAATTCCGTAGCGCCAGCAGAGGCGGAGGAAGTCCCGCTCCAGATCGCTGCGCGTTCGATCGCCTGCGATCGCCGGGCCAAGACGGAGCCTGGCCAGCTCGGCTTGGCGGATTGCACGGCGCACGAGGTGCGGCGGCGCAATTCCTTCCAAGTCTTCGATGGTGCGGGTGGGCGTGGTGACCGGGATTTTCAAGCGCTCGACAATCATCCCGCTCGTCAATGTGGTGCTGCGGTGGAGCCGGATGCCGGCCCGGCGCGCCCGTCCACTCCGGACGGGGGTCGAAATGTCGACCGGCCCGGAGATCGGCCTCAGGAGGCCCCATAGCGCTGCCGCACTCATATGACTGACGGCGGCTCCCTCCCCGCAGGCGAGAGCCGCCGCCATCCACCGGCCCTCCCGCGACACGGCAGGATGGCCGACGGCGTAGACCCCTTGATGGAGGCGGTACAGCCGCCCGGCGGCAACCCGCTTCGATATGCCGCTTGGACACAATCCGGCTCGGAGAATCTGCCCGCTTCTCACCACCCCATGCTGCCGGGCGGCGATGCTCGCGATCTCCACGGCCGGTTGGGCGAGTTTGTTCCCCATAGGGGTGATTAGTCGCCCAACACCCCGACCTCTCCCCCGCAGCGCGCCGAGTCAGCAGCGCAGACCGCGCGAGCCCGAGGCCCAACACCCTGCGACGAGCGTCGCTTTCACTCCCGGGCCGGTGAGCGGCACATCCGAGCGGCCGGGCAGGTCGACGTTCAGATCTCCGCTCCAGCGGTGGTTGGGCGCGGCGCCGCGGGTAAAGCTGGCGCTGCCGCTGAACGGGGCCGGGGGCACCAGCACCGCCCTGCGCAGCGCCGGGTCACAGTCGAAGGCATCGGGGCCCACCCACCGGGACGTCTCGCGGGATATGGCGATTCCCTCACGCTCTTCCTGGACGCGGACCTGGAGCTGCGTGCGCTTGCTCGGGCCGTTCTTGCGAGCGTCAGGTCGAGTCTCGACTCGCCCGGCCCCGAGTGGAGCCTCAGCCCCGCACCGAGAACGTCATCGCCGCCCACCTGGAGAGAGCTGAAGGTGCGGCACTCGATTTCGTAGAGGAGCCGCATGCGATCGCGCGGAGCGTCGGTCGCGGCCTCCGTGTACTCCTCGCCGTGGAACACGAAGGTGCTCCCGAAGCGCTGGGGTTCGAAGCTGGCCGCGCCCGGCTTCCCGTTGCACCGCGGGCGAATCCTCCGACCTGAAGGAGCGACTTCGAGGGCGATGCTCACACCCTGAAGGCATGGGCGTGCTTGAGGTCCGAGTCGGTGGCGGTGGCGGAAACAGGCGCGAGCAGAGCCACCGCACAGACAGTGGTCAAACCCAAAACCGCGGCTATGGCGGTTCGCCGACGATGTCCCCCCAGCCTCATTGCTCGACCGTACTTGATGCGGTCGCGGACGGGCCGTGCGTGTCCAATCCCGGCCCAGGCGCCGAATCTGATTCGATAGCCGCGATGGCCGTCAGCGCCCAATACAGCGTCACGATCCGGGTCGAGCTCGACGCGCGGCAGGAGCCGCTGGGCAAACTGACCGCGGCGATCGCCGAGGCGGGCGGGCAGCTGCAGGGGGTCGACCTGGTGCCCGGGGCCGGCCCGGAGGGCAAACGGGTGCGCGAGTTCACGATCGACGCCTCCGACCGCGAGCACTGGGAGCAGATCCTGCGGGCGATCGGCTCGACCAGGGGCGCGCGGGTGCTCGACTACGTCGACCGCACGATGCAGATGCACCGCGGCGGCAAGATCGACATGCACAACAAGTACCCGGTGAAGACGCGCGACGACCTCTCGATGGCCTACACGCCCGGTGTCGCCCGCGTCTGCATGGACATCCACCACGACCGCAGCAAGGCCTTCGAGTACACGATCAAGAAGAACACGGTCGCGGTCGTCTCCGACGGCAGCGCCGTGCTCGGGCTCGGCAACATCGGCCCCGAGGCGGCGATGCCGGTGATGGAGGGCAAGTGCATGCTGTTCAAAGAGTTCGCCGGCGTCGACGCCTTCCCGATCTGCCTCGACACCCAGGACGCCGACGAGATCGTCAAGGCGGTCGAACTGATGGCGCCGACCTTCGGCGGCATCAACCTCGAGGACATCTCCGCCCCGCGCTGCTTCGAGATCGAGGACCGGCTGAAGGAGACACTCGACATCCCCGTCTTCCACGACGACCAGCACGGGACCGCGGTGGTGACGATGGCGGCGCTGTTCAACGCGCTGAAGATCACCGGCAAGCCGATCGAGGAGCTGCGGGTGCTGGTGGTCGGCCTCGGCGCCGCCGGGGTGGCGGTGACGAAGATGATGCTCGCCTCGGGGATCACCAGGATCGTCGGCTGCGACCGCAAGGGCGCGCTCTCGACCGCCCGCGAGGACTACCAGTCCGGCGAGATGAACGAGGCCAAGCGCTGGTACGCGGAGAACTCGAACCCGGAGTTGATCCAGGGCCAGCCCGACGACGTAATCGAGGGCATGGACATCTTCGTCGGCCTCTCCGGCCCCGGCATCATCGAGCCCGCTTCGCTGGGCAAGATGAACGACGACGCGATCGTCTTCGCGATGGCCAACCCGACCCCCGAGGTGATGCCCGAGGAGGCCGCTCCCTACGTGCGGATCATGGCCACCGGGCGCTCGGACTACCCGAACCAGATCAACAACGTGCTCGCCTTCCCCGGCATCTTCCGCGGCGCCCTCGACGCCGGCGCCCCCACCATCACCGAGGAGATGAAGCTGGCCGCCGCCAAGGGGATCGCGATGGCGGTCTCCGAGGCCGACCTCGCCGAGGACTACATCATCCCCAGCGTCTTCAACCGCGACGTCGCCCCGAAGGTCGCCGAAGCGGTGGTCGAGGAGGCCAAGCGCGACGGCATCGCCCGCCTCAACGAGGAGACCGGGACCTTCGCCACCGTGGACCCCGAGCGATGAAAGGCCGGGCCGCGACCCAGTGAAGGTCCTCGTCACCGGAGCCACCGGCCTGATCGGCTCGGCGCTGTGTGACTCGCTGCTGGCCCGGGACGACGAGGTCGTCGGCCTCACCCGCAACCCGGGCAAGGCCAGGCTCGCCAAGCCCGGGGTCGACTGGCACGCCTGGGAGCCGACCCTGGAACGGCCGGCGGCGGCCGCCTTCGAGGGCGTCGACGCCGTCGTCAACCTGGTCGGCGAGAAGATCGACCAGCGCTGGACCGACGAGGCGAAGAAGAAGATCATGGAGAGCCGCCGCACCGGCACCCACAACCTGGTGGGGACGATCGCCGGGCTCGAGCAACGCCCCGCGGTCCTGGTCAACCAGTCGGCGGTCGGCTACTACGGCGATCGCGGCGACGACCTGGTCGACGAGTCGAGCGGCGCCGGGGGCGAGAGCTTCGACTCCGAGGTCGTGGTCGAGTGGGAGCAGGCGGCCCACGAGATCGACGCCACAGGCGTGCGGCTGGCGATCGTCCGCACCGGCCAGGTCCTCGACGCCGGCGGCGGCATGCTGGCCGAGCTGCTGCCCCCGTTCAAGCTCGGCGTCGGCGGCCCGCTCGCCGGCGGCTCCCAGTACATCTCCTGGATCCACGCCGAGGACGAGGTCGGGATCCTGCTCTGGGCGCTGGACGACGAGAGCGTGAGCGGCGTCGTCAACGCGACCGCGCCGAACCCGGCGACCAACCGCGACTTCTCGAAGGCGCTGGGGCGGGCGCTGGGGCGCCCGGCGGTGGTGCCGGTCCCCGGCTTCGTCCTCGACCTCAAATTCGGCGGCGAGTTCGGGAGGGTGCTGCGAGGGGGGCAGCGGGTGATCCCGAAGCGGACGCTGGAGCTGGGGTACGAGTTCAAATACCCCGAGCTGGACGGGGCGCTCAAAGACCTGGTTTAGCGAGGGAGGGGCGGGTGACCCCTCCCAAAACGAGCGGCGGGAGCCGCTCTTGAGTGTTTTGGGAGGGGTCACCCACCTCTCTCCTGGCTAGTTCAGGTTCTGGCGCACCGAGTCGCGGAGCGAGCTGGAGTCGCCGGCCTCGCGCGATCGCACGGAGGAGCCGAGCCATCGCGGCTTTCCCGGAGCTGGTGCGGATGACGGCGATGTTGGCGGCTTCGACGATCGGGCGCGAGAAGCTGGGGGTGACGGGGGGTTCGAGGTAGCCGACAGCGGCCGAGTCCTCGGTGGCGCGGCGGGCGTTGGCGCCAACCTGGGCAAGGTCGATGCTCTCGCCACTGTCGACCGCTTTCAAGGCAGACCGCGCGGACCCGCACCTCCCCCGCTCGCCCACCTTCCCTCGCCAGCTCCCGCTTCGCTCCCGCGCAGAGCGGCGCTTCCACATAGGCCGTCACGGTCGCCCCCGCCGCGACCCCCTCGCTTTCGCCACATCCCACCGCCCCGACGACGAGCAGGGCGCTGAACCCGACAGCCAGCAGAATCTTGGGAAGCGCCCGCAAGGAGGGTCGGGTGCCCCCTCCCAAAACACTCCGGAGCGGCTCCCGCCGCTCGTTTTGGGAGGGGGGACCCGACCCTCCCGCCGCCCTAGCCAAAGAAAACCTCAGCCTCCGCATAAAGCGACTCGGGCACCGTCTTCAGCTCGGCAGTGGCCTCGGTCAGCTGGACCAGCTGGATGTCGGTCCCGCGCAGCGCCGTCATCGTCCCCCACCGGCCGGCGTTCGGCGGCGTCGATCGCGTGCAGGCCGAAGCGGGTCGCCAGGACCCGGTCGAAGGCGGTCGGGGTGCCGCCGCGCTGGACGTGGCCGAGCACGGTCGCCCGCGTCTCTTTGCCGGTGCGGCGCTCGATCTCGCCCTCCAGCCAGTGGCCGACGCCGCCGAGGCGGACGTGGCCGAAGGCGTCGAGCTTGTCGTCCTCGGCGCTCGGCACCCCGCCCTTGCGGCTCGGCTCCCTCGGCGACGACGATGATCGGCGCGAAGTGGCTGGCGAAGCGGCGGCCGACCAGGTCGCAGACCCGCTCGACGTCGAACTGGCGCTCGGGGATGAGGATCACGTTGGCGCCGCCGGCGAGGCCGGCGTGGAAGGCGATCCAGCCGGCGTGGCGGCCCATCACCTCGACGATCAGCACCCGGTGGTGGCTGTCGGCGGTCGTGTGCAGGCGGTCGATCGCCTCCATCGCGATGTTGATCGCGGTGTCGAAGCCGAAGGTGTAGTCGGTGGCGCTGAGGTCGTTGTCGATCGTCTTCGGCACCCCGACCACCGGCAGCCCGTGCTCGTGGTGCAGGCGCGAGGCCGCGCCCAGGGTGTCCTCGCCGCCGATCGCGATCAGGCCGTCGACGCCGGCCGCGGCCAGGTTCGCGGCGATCCGCTCCGGCCCGCCGTCGTCGGCGAAGGGGTTGGTCCGCGAGGAGCCGAGGATGGTGCCGCCGCGGGGGAGGATCCCGCGCACCTCGGGCACCCCGAGCGGCTGGCTGTCGCCCTCCAGCGGGCCGCGCCAGCCGTCGCGGTAGCCGACGAACTCGTGCCCGTAGTTGCCGGCGCCCTTGCGCACGATCGCCCGGATCACCGCGTTGAGGCCGGGGCAGTCGCCGCCGCCGGTGAGGACTCCGATCCGCATCGGCTCAGCTTAGAAGTTGTCCCGCCGCCGGTGGCGGGAGTAGGTTCGGGGCAACACCACGAGGAGGAGAGATGACCGAGCAGCCCGATCTTCAGAGCGGTAACCCAGGTCCAGCAGCAGATCTGGTCCAAGGGCGACTTCGCGATGGTCGCCAGCCTCGTCTACAACGCCAGCGAGAACCTCGCCGAGGCGCTCGAGCTGGTTCCCGACGAGCGCGTGCTCGACGTCGCCTGCGGCAGCGGCAACGGCGCGATCGCCGCCGCCCGCGCGGACCTGGGGCGGTGCCGTCGGCGCCGACTACGTCCCCGCCCTGCTCGAGCGCGGGCGCGAGCGGGCGGCGGCCGAGCGGCTGGAGGTCGAGTTCGTCGAGGCCGACGCCCAGGACCTGCCCTTCGAGGACGCCAGCTTCGACGTCGCGATCTCGATCTACGGCGCGATGTTCGCCCCCGACCAGCGAGAAGACCGCGGCCGAGCTGCTGCGCGTGGTCAAGCCCGGCGGCCGGATCGGCATGGGCAACTGGTGCCCCGACGGCGCCGTCGGCACGATGTTCCGGACGATCGCCAAGCACGCGCCGCCACCGCCCGGGCTCCCCTCGCCGCTGCTCTGGGGCACCGAGGAGCGCCTGCGCGAGCTGTTCGGCGACGGGATCTCCGACCTGCGGGTCGAGCGCCGCGTCTCGCGCCAGCCATTCCGCTCGGCCGACCACTACATCGAGTTCTTCCGCCAGTACTTCGGCCCGACCCAGATGGCCTACGAAAGGGTCGGCCCCGAGGGCGAGCAGGCCCTGACCGACGACCTGCACGCCTTCCTCGAAGAGGCGAACACCGGCGGCGACCGGGCGATGGTGCTCGAGGCCGACTACCTCGAGGTGATCGCGACCCGCGCCTAGTCCTGGCTAGACCGCCCGCGGCGGGCCAGCTGGCGGTGTCGGTGATCTGGTGGAGGGCGGCGATCAGGCCGTCGCCGATCGTGAGGACGTGGGCGAAGGACGCGTCGAACTCCGCGCCGCTCCCACGCTCGCTGCCCCGATAGCCGCCGACGGCCACGACCCGATCGCCGCAGTCGAGCAGCTCGTCGGCCTCGACGCGGACGTCGTAGGCGCTGAAGACGGGGACCCAGACGTCGCGCATCATCGCCTCGGCGCTGTCGTAGCGGCCGCCGACGCCGAGCGGCATCCCGGCACTGACGCGCCCTTCGAAGTCGGGCCGCAGGAGCGCCATGATCGCGGGCGCGTCGTGGGCCTGGAAGCCCTCGTAGAGACGACGGGCGAGGTCAAGCTGAGCGGACATTTCGACTCCTCGGCGAGTGGTTGGCGGCCTCCCGGAAAGTATCAGAGAGAACTCTCTAATATTTCCCCCGATGGGACGCCCTCCCCATTACGACGACGACTCGCTGCTGGACGCCGCCATCGCCCTCAGCGCCGCCGCCGGACCACAGGCGGTGACGATGGCGGCCGTGATCGCGGCCGCCGGCGCCCCCAGCGGCTCGGTGTACCACCGCTTTCTCAACCGCCCGGCGCTGCGGGCCGCTCTCTGGCTCCGCACCCTGGACCGCTTCCAGGTGGGGTTCCTCGCGGCCGCAGCCGCCGCGGACGGTCCGCGGGCGGCTCTCGGCGCCGCGGCGCACACGATCGCCTGGAGCCGCGCGCACCCGGCGGAGGCGAAGGTGCTCCTCTACGGGGCGGCGGACTTCGGCTGCGAGGGCTGGCCCGAGCCGGCGCGCGCCCGGCTGGCTTCGCGGCAGGCCGAGGTCGCCACGGCGATCGATGTCCTGGCCGCGAAGCTGGGCCTGGGCGGGGACGAGGGCCGCGAACGCGCGGTGCTGGCGACCGTCGACGTCCCCCTGGCGCTGGTGCGCCGTCACCTCACCTCGGGCGAGCCGGTGCCGGAGCGTGCGGAGAGGCTGATCGAGCCCGCTGTGCGGGCCCTGCTCGGCCTGGGCTAAGCTTTCGGTTTTAGAACGCGGATGGCGGCGCCGATCAGCAGCACCGTGAAGAAGACCAGGCCGGCGACCGGGCCGCCCTGCCCGAAGGCGTAGGAGACCGTCATCGCGGCGAGCGCCAGAAAGAGGGTTACGACCATGCCCATTGCGGCCGCAGACTCTACCCGGCGAGGGCGACGCGCGTCTCGCTGAGGAAGCTCGGCGACCGCGTCGGCGGCGCCCCGGGGCGACCCGCCCTCGCCGGCGGCGCGGACGAGGCGGCTGCCGACGATGACCCCGTCGGCGATCCGCCCCACCTCGGCCGCCTGCGCGGCGGTGCCGATCCCGAAGCCGACCGCGACCGGAATCTCCGCGTCGGCCTTGGTCGCGGCGACCAGCTCGGCCAGCTCGGCCGGAATCTCCGCCCGCTCCCCGGTCGTCCCCACGGTGGAGACGACGTAGACGAAGCCGCGGGCGACGGCGCAGATCTGCGCCCGCCGCGCGGCCGAGGTCGTCGGCGCCACCAGCGGCACCAGCGCCAGCCCCGCCGCGGCGAACTCCTCCCGCACGTCCTCGGCCTCCCCCAGCGGCAGGTCCGGCACGATCGCCCCCGCGGCCCCGGCGGCAACCGCGAGCCGCGCGAACTCCCCGGCCCCACCGTGCGCGAGCACCATGTTCGAGTAGGCCATCAGCACCACCGGAATCCGCTCGGCGACCGAGCGGCAGACCTCCAGCGCCGTCGCAAACGTCGCCCCAGCCTCCAGCGCCGACGGTCGCCGCCGCATGAATCGTCGGCCCATCCGCCAGCGGATCCGAGAACGGCACCCCCAGCTCGATCAGATCCGCCCCGGAATCCACATACGCCGCCGCCACCGCCAGCCCCGTCTCCCGGTCGGGATACCCGGCCATCATGTAAGGCATCAACGCCGCCCGCCCTTCGTCCTTCGCGGCCTCGAAAGCTGCCGCGATCCGCCCCTCGCCGGTCAGCTGCTCGGCGTAGGGAGCCGGGTGACACTCGCCGGAGCCTCCCCGCTGTTGCTCCGGCGAGTGTCACCGGGCTCCCTCCGCCGCTCCGCTTACTCGACAGAGTCATCCCCGCCGCCCTCCGATCTGCGCCACGACCTCGGCCAGGTCCTTGTCCCCCCGCCCCGAGAGACAGAGGACGTCGAACCCGCTCCTCCCCCGGGTTCTCCAGCAGCCAGGCAATCGCGTGCGAGGACTCCAGCGCCGGGATGATCCCCTCCAGCCGCGCCAGCTCGCCGAACGCCGCCAGCGCCTGCTCGTCGGTGATCGAGACGTAGCTCGCCCGGCCGGTGTCGCGCAGATGCGCGTGCTCGGGCCCGACGCCCGGGTAGTCGAGCCCGGCCGAGACCGAGTGGGCCTCGAGGATCTGGCCCTCCTCGTCGGCGATCACCGAGGAGAGCGAGCCGTGCAGGACGCCGGTGGTGCCGGCGCCGAGCGAGGCGCCGTGGCGGAAGCTGTCGAGCCCCTCGCCGGCCGCCTCGACCCCGATCAGCGCCACCTCGGCGTCGTCGATGAAGGGGGTGAAGATGCCGATCGCGTTGGAGCCGCCGCCGACGCAGGCGATCACCCGCGCGGGCAGCGCCGCCCTCGGCCGCGAGCGCCTGCTCGCGCGCCTCTTCGCCGATCACCCGCTGCAGGTCGCGGACCAGGGCCGGGTAGGGCGCCGGGCCGACCGCGGAGCCGATCACGTAGTGGGTGGTCTCGACGTTGGCGACCCAGTCGCGGATCGCGGCGCTGACCGCCTCCTTGAGGGTGCGGGCACCGGCCTCGACCGGGGCCACCTCGGCCCCGAGCAGCTTCATCCGCTCGACGTTGGGCGCCTGGCGGCGGATGTCCTCGCTGCCCATGTAGACGACGCACTCGAGCCCGAGCAGGGCGCAGGCGGTGGCGGTGGCGACGCCGTGCTGGCCGGCGCCGGTCTCGGCGATCACCCGCGGCTTGCCCATCCGCTGCGCCAGCAGCGCCTGGCCGACCGCGTTGTTGATCTTGTGGGCGCCGGTGTGGGCGAGGTCCTCGCGCTTCAGGTAGACCTTCGAGCCGACCCGCTCGGAGAGCCGCTCGGCCAGGTAGAGCGGGGTCGGCCGGCCGATGAAGTCGCGCCGCAGCAGTTCCAGCCGGGCCATGAACCGGCGTCCTCGCGCGCCTCCTCCCAGGCCGCGGTCAGCTCGTCGAGCGCCGCGATCAGCGTCTCCGGCACGTAGCGCCCCCCGTAGGGGCCGAAGCGCTCCTCGACCGCGCTCATGCGGCTGGGGATGCCGGCCGGCTGCGCGGCCTCGAAGAAGGCGGCCATCGCCGCGTGGTCCTTGCGCCCGGGCTCGGCCTCGACGCCGCTGGCGACGTCGACCGCGTAGGGCTGGGTGACGGCGACCGCCGCCGCGACGTTGTCGGGCCGCAGGCCGCCGGCGAGGATGTCGGGCACGTCGGAGCGGTGCCCGCGCAGCAGCTCCCAGTCGAAGCTCTCGCCGGTGCCGCCCCAGAGCCCCTTGCCGCGGCGGTCGAAGAGGTGGAAGTCGGTGCGGTAGGCCTCGGCGGCGTGGATGTCGGCGGCGCTGGCGACGTGGATCGCCTTGATCACCTTGACCCCCGTCCGCCGCGCCACCTCGGCGCAGAACTGGGCGCCCTCCGCCCCGTTCAGCTGCACCATCGTCAGCGCCGCGTCTTCGACCGCCTTGTCGACCTCCTCCAGGGTCGGGTTGACGAAGACGCCGACGATCTCGCACTTGCGCCGGAAGGCGGCCCGATCTCGGCCGGCGACCGCCGGCTCGACGCAGCGCGGGCTCCTGTCGTAATGGATCAGCCCGACCGCCCAGGCGCCCAGCCGCACGGCCTCGGCCGCGTCGTCGAGATTGGTGATTCCGCAGAACTTGACCCGCATGCCCCCAGACTACGGGAGCCGCTATCGTCGGAGCTCTGCCGGATTCGCCCTGGCCGCCTTCGACCGAATCGGGCCGGTCGCCGAGCGTCACCGTCGCGGTCTTGGTCGAGCCGTCGCGGAGGATCGTCAGTTCGAGCGTATCGCCCGGCTCGGCTTCGTTGACGATTTCGACGATTTCGTCCATGCCCGCGACCTTCTTGCCGTCGATCTCGGTGATGATGTCGCCGCCGAGGCTGACTTCGGCGCCGTCGATCGTCGCCGACGTGTTGCCGCCTTCGATCCCGGCCTTGTCGGCCGGGCCGCCCTTGACGACGGTCTGGACGATCACCCCTTCCTTGACCGGGAGGTTGATCGCCTTGGCCAGTTCGGGCGTGATCGTGCCGCCGCCGATGCCGATGAAGGCGTGTTCGACTTCGCCGTTGGCGATCAGCTGCTGGATCTCCGAGCGGGCGGTGTCGATCGGGATCGCGAAGCCGATGCCGACGTTGCCGTTGCCGCCGCCGCCGGTCGCGATCTGGGAGTTGATCCCGATCACTTCGCCGTCGGCGTTGATCAGCGGGCCGCCGGAGTTGCCGGGGTTGATCGCCGCGTCGGTCTGGATCACGTTGGTGATCGAGAAGCCGTCGGGCGCTTCGATCTGGCGCTGCAGGGCGGAGACGATGCCGCTGGTGACGGTGCGGTCGAGCCCGAAGGGGTTGCCGATCGCGACCACCGGGTCGCCGACTTCCATCTCCGAGGAGTTGCCGAGGGTCAGCGGGTGCAGCTGATCGGCCGGGCGCTTCGACCTTGAGCAGCGCGAGGTCGCTCGCGGGGTCGGCGCCGACCACTTCGCCTCGTAGGTCTTGTCGGAGTCGCCGAGTTTGACCTGGATCCGGTCGGCCCCTTCGATCACGTGGTTGTTGGTGAGGACGTGGCCTTCGGCGTCGACCACGAAGCCGGAGCCGGTGGCGGTGCCGCCGCCTTCGGATTCGGGTTCGCCGAAGGGCGAGAGCGACTGCGATTCCTGCGCCTGTATCTGCGATTCGATGAAGGCGACCCCGTCGCCGTCGTTCTTGTAGATCTGGTTGACGACGTTGGCGTCGCTTTCGTCGCTGGACTTGCTGACCACGGGCGCCGAGAGGGGCGCCGCGACGGTGGTCGTGGAGCCGCCGTCGGACTGGATCCAGCCGGCCGCGATGGCGATCGAGCCGAAGACGGCGACGACGGCGCCGCCCAAGAGGGCGGAGATGAACGGGGTGCGGAAACTTCTCTTGGGCTTGTTCATGGCGTCCAGGATGCCCCGGCGCTGAGCCGATTCTAAATCCTCAGTTAAAGTTTTCTAAAGGCGCCCGGCGACGACGTCGACGCTAGAAGAGGTGCTCGCGGGTGCCTTCGTCGGCCCCGGTCAGCTCGCGGGTCTTCGCCTCGGGGTCGGCGGCGGCCATCAGGGCGCCGCCGATCAGGACCGCGTCGACGCCGACCCGCTCCAGCTCCTCCAGCTCGGCGCGGCCGGAGATGCCGCTCTCGGCGACCACGGTCTTGCCGGCCGGGACGTCGGGCATCAGCTCGAAGGTCGTCGCCAGGTCGACCGTCCCCTCGTCGAGGTTGCGGTTGTTGATCCCGATCACCTCGGCGTCGGCCTCCAGCGCCCGCTCCAGCTCCGCCTCGTCGTGGACCTCGACCAGGCAGTCGAGGTCGAGCGCGCGCGCCTCCTCGTAGAG
>CAWHIW010000022.1:0-42366 GCA_963829445.1 uncultured Solirubrobacterales bacterium
GAGCTGCGCAAGTCGAGGGAAGAGCAGTAGGGGAAGAGTTCTCCCGCTCCCGGCCTTGGGGAGCAATGGGTGGAGTCCGGATTCGCTGGTCGGCGGCAGGGAGGGTGGCGCTCGTCGCGATCCTCGCGGTGCTGGGGCTGCGCCTGCTGCCAGCGCTGTTGAAGCCGCCGGAGCCGCCGCCGCTGGGAGCGGACGTAGGGCTGCCGCGGGTGGCCGTCGAGCCAGAGTCGGAGGCAGCCGCCGGCCATGCCCCCGGCGCGGTGCCGCGAGAGCCCCAGCGGGCTCGCCGGCGTCCACCGCGCTCCCGCCACCGCGGACGACTTGACGCCCGGATCGGTTCCAAGCCCAAGCCTCGCCATGAGAAGAAAGCGAGCGCAAGGCCCGTACCGGTCCCGAGCCCGCCGCCGGTGACCGCCCCTCCCCCGGCACCGGAACCACCGCCTCCCGCGTCCGCCCCCGTGGCCGTGCCAGCGCCGGTCCCGGAACCCCCTCCCCCGCCCGGCGACGGCTCGGCGGAGTTCGCCCCGCGCTGACCACCGCCCCCTGCGCGAATTCCGCCGCTATAGTCCCTCGCCGTTTTGGCAGCCCCGCGCGAATACGAGCTGGTCCTGATGCTGGACCCCCAACTGGACGCCCCCGCACGGGACGCGCTGGTCGGCGACGCCCGCGGCCAGATCGAGGCCACCGGCGCGCTCAAGCACGAGAACAGCTGGGGCCTGCGCAAGATGGCCTTCGAAATCAAGAAACGGACCGAGGCGGACTACCGCTGGCTCCGCTTCGAGGCGCCGACCGAGCTGCTCGACTCGCTCGACCACAACCTCAAGATCGCCGACGGCGTCCTCCGCTTCCGTATCTTCAGGGTCGATCCCGACGCGCCGGTGATCGTGCCGCCGGCGACCAGTGCCGCCCCCGGGCCGCGCGAGCGCAGTGCGACGGGAGCCCGCGACGATCGCGGCGACTCCCCCGACGACGCCGACGAGTAGCGCCGCTTCGGCCCGCTCTTTGCGGAGAATAACCTCCCCGAGGGGGAGAGGTCGCGCCGCTGCCGCTCTTAGACTGGAATTCAACCAGCGACTTCAGAGGAGTGAGTGCTTTGGCAGCTTCGAACGTGAACGTGGTGGTCATCACCGGGAACCTGACGCAGGACCCCGAACTGCGCCACACTGGCGGCGGTACGGCGGTCTGCGAGCTTCGGGTCGCCGTCAACACCCGCCGCAAGGACGGCCAGACCGGCGAATGGGTCGACAAGCCCAACTACTTCAACGTCACCGTCTGGGGCGCGCAGGGCGAGAACTGCGCCAACTACCTCGCCAAGGGCCGCCCGGTGGCGATCGAGGGCCGGCTCGACTGGCGCGAGTGGGAGGCCAAAGACGGCAGCGGCAAACGGCAGGCGGTCCAGATCGTCGCCAACTCGGTCCAGTTCCTCGGCTCCCGTGATGGCGGCGGCGGTGGCGGTCAGGGCGGCGGCAACGGCGGCGGCGGCTTCACTCCGACCAGCGACGTCCCCGCCGACACCTCCGACTTCGAAGGCGCCGCGGCCGGCGCTGGCGGAGGCGGCGGCGGTTCCGAAGACGACATCCCGTTCTAGCCCGGCAGCCGGGGCGCCACGCGGCGTCCCGGCTCACATCTGTAGCATCACGCGCCGATGGCAAGAGCTAGAGAGAGTTCTTCGGACAACAAGCGCAGCGGCGGTCGCCGCGGCGCCGACCGCGCCCGGCCGCGCAAGTACACGCGCGTCAACGCCGACGTCGTCGACTACAAGGACCTCAACCTGCTGCGGCGCTTCCTCTCCGACAAGGGGAAGACGCGCGGCCGGCGCGTCACCGGACTTTCCCGCCGTCACCAGGCGCAGCTCTCGGTGGCGGTGAAGCGGGCGCGGGAAATCGGCCTGCTGCCTTACGTCGGAGAGCGTTGATGGCACAGGCCATCCTGCTCCAGGACGTCGACTCGCTCGGCGAGCGCGGTCAGGCCGTCGACGTCTCCCCCGGCTACCTGCGCAACTACCTGATCCCGCGCAAGCTGGCCCAGCCGGCCACCCCCGGTGCGCTCGAGGAAGCCCAGCGCCGCCGCGAGATCGCCGAGAAGGCCGAGAAGGCCCGGGCCGAGCGCGAAGCTCAGGCCGCCGGCCTGCTGGGCAAGACCGTGCTGACGATCCACCAGCGGGCGGGCGAGGACGGCAAGCTGTTCGGCTCCGTCGGCCCGAAGGAGATCGCCGACGCCCTGCGCGACGCGCGCGACCTGCGGATCGAGAAAAAACGCGTCCGGCTCGAGCAGCCGCTGCGCGAAGTCGGCACCTTCATGGTCGAGATCGAGCTTGCCGACGGCACCGTCGCCGCGGTCAAGACGATCATCTCCGAAGAAAAGTAGCTCTGGTTCCAAGCGGGTGAGCTCTTTACGACTCCCCACCAGGATCAAGCGGCGTGCCAGGGCACGGACGCGGTTGGGGTGGGCTCATGCTGAGCGGGAGACCGTTGGCCTCGCCGTGGTGGCGATCGGCGGCGCCGGGGTGGTGGTGGCAGATCAGTTCAGCCGGCTGCTGCGGCGGCGGGCGCAGGAGCGGCAGAGCCGGGAGGCGCTGATCGAAGCGGCGCCCGCGGCCGCGGCCGACACCGTCGGCGTCGCCGTCCGCGGCTACACCGAAGCGCCGCGCAGCGAAACGGTCCTCTTCAACCTGCTCGCCGGCTTCCTCGGCTCCTTCGCCCTGGTCCGCCTCTCGACCTGGGGCATCAGGGACAACTGGGGCCCGTTCCGCAACGTCAGCGTCGGCGGCCGCCACATCCACCACTTCGTGCCCGGCATCCTGCTCGCCTTCGCCTCGGGCACCGCGGCGCTGCTGACCGAAGACGACGACCTCGAGGACCACCTCGCGATCCCGATGGGCATCGGCATGGGCCTGACCTTCGACGAGGCCGCCCTGCTGCTCGACCTGCGCGACGTCTACTGGACCCGCGAAGGCCTGCTCAGCGTCCAGCTCAGCCTCGGCGCCACCGCCATCCTCAGCCTCGCCATCCTCACCCAGCGCATGCTGCGCCAAGGCGAGCGGCAGCAGGAGGAGGCTGGCCTGATCCCCTCGGCCGATCGTCCTGCTGCCGGGAGCGGCGCCGGGGCGGCATACGCCCGATAGTCTCGACGCCGTGGAGGCGGCCGTAAAGACCGAGGCTGGTCGGTCGTGGGTGGAGCAGCTCAGGTTGGGAACGCTGGCGCTCTTCCTGCCCGGCGGCACCGGCCGCGAACGGCTGGCGATGCTGGACACCGTCCGTGCCTTCGCCGTGCTCGCCGTGGTCGTGCACCACACCTGGTACGTGGCGGGTAGTCCGCCGCTCCCGGTCACGATCGGCCCGAAGACGATCTCGCTCGCCGCCGCGTTCCAGGGCGCTGGGCTCGGCGTCGACATCTTCTTCGTCCTCAGCGGGTTCTTGCTCTCGATGCCATGGCACCGGGCCGCGCGGGACGGCAAGCCGCGCCCCGACCTGCGCCGCTACTTCACCCGCCGTTTCCTCCGCATCGTGCCGCCGTACTGGTTCATGTTGCTGGTGATCCTGCTGCTGATGAGCAATGCGACCATCCCCTGGCCCGCGGTCGGCGGCTCCGACGGAGTCAAGGCGATCGTCGCCCACGTCTTCTTCCTCCAGTACCTCTTCCCGGCCACTTCGGGCGGCTTCGCCGCGGTCAACGGCTCGCTCTGGACGCTGACGATCGAGATGCTCTTCTACATCACCCTGCCGGTCTTGATCCATGCCTTTCTCGGCAAGCGTTGGCGCTGGGGATTGCCGATCTCGATCGCTTTCTCGCTGCTCTGGGTGTGGCTCTCCTGGCACCGCCTCGACGGCCTCGTCGGCCACCTCGCGGGCGAGTTCGCCCGCTTCGGCGGGACGGTCTCAACGGCCCGCTACTTCCTCTCCACTCAGTACCTCGCCTTCATCGGGGAGTTCGGGATCGGGATCTGTGTCGCGGGCTGGTGGCTGCGGCGCGGCAGCCACGGCGGCGAGCGCTCGGGGCGAGCGCAACTGTGGATCGGCGCGGGCACGCTGGCCGCGCTGGCGGCGGCGCTCTTGCTGATGTACGCCGTTGGCGGCCACGGCGGGAACGAAGTCCTCGAGGTCGTCGCCCGCATGGGCGTTGCGGCGGCGGTCGGGCTGATGATCACCGGCTTCCTCGCCGGCGCGGCGCTGCTGCGCCGGCCGCTCGAGTTCCTTCCTTTCCGCCTCTACGGGCTGATCGGCTACTCGGTCTTCCTCTGGCACCTGCCCGTCCTCACGGTCATGGCCACCTGGCCGATCTTCACCACGACCGACCCGACGGCCCGGTTCTGGCAGATCGCCGCTGTCGGGCTGCCGGTGACGGCGATCTTCGGCGTGGTCATGTACCTGCTGGTCGAGCGGCCCTTCCTGCTCATGCGCCCCGGTCCGCTGAGGCGGCCCTCGCAGCGCGAATCCCCTGAGGGGACGTCGTTGGCACCGGTCGTCCAGCCCGAGGCCTGGTGAGCCGGGCCCGGTGCTTGGTGGGAGAATCGGCGCCCGGCGCTCAGAAGATCGCGTAGTCGCGGACGACCTGGGGCAGCGCGCGAGTCTCATAAAGCAGCGCCAGCAGTCCGCCTTGGAGTTCGTGTCCAAGGCGCTGCATGTCGGCGAAGGCCGCTGAATCACCACAGTTGTTGCGGACCACCTTCCCCAAAGCATCGCGGAATTCCTCGTCATTCATTCGACCGATGAACTCGTCGTAGGCTCCGAAGGCCCTAGCACCTGGTTCAACAGCGTTGTGAACCAGGAAGCACTGCGCGATTCGGTCCGTCGGGACCAGATCAAGCTGGCCCTCCAGGTAGTCGCGAATCTCCCCCAAGTCAAACCGAAAGCATTCCAGGACCGGAAGCAAGCCCCCGGCAAAGAGGATCTTTCGCGAGGTGCGCAACTTGGCGTTTCGCAGTCCCCACTTCTTCGGCCCTTCGTGCTCTTTGCCGGCGAAGTCGACGCAAATGGTCCGCCAATATCGCACGATGTCGTTGAGCAGAAAGCGAGGGGGGCGGTAAGCCTTCACCGATTCGTCCAGGTAGCGGTCGAGGACCTCCTCGCGAACCTCGCGGTAAGCCCCAGCACCGGTTACAGGCGCCGACTCCAACAGAAAGAGCATTCTGCGAGTCAGATTGCTGTTGTCGTCGTGATCGAGCCCGATGTCGTGTACAAGCCTGTCGCTGAAGACCGGAACCCCGAAAATGCCCTGAGTGCCGGGGGCGCTGGCGAAGACATTGCCGACCGCCGCCACCGAAGGCTCAACAGCGTCTCGCTCCACTCCATGGACCAGGAGCATGAAGTCATCATCGCTTCCGGCGGTTACCTCCGCCCGGCCCCACGAGCCCATCAAGACGACCGAGGAATCTGGACTATGCGAGAGGCCCTGCAGCCGCCGCGAGCGATCCGCGAGTCCCGCGGCAGTCCGCTTACGTGCCTCAAATAGATGGGGAAAATCGCGCCCAGCCTTCTGAGCAAGAACCTCGAGTGGACTTGCCCCACCAGCCTCCATGATCCCTAGACCAAGCCGCGCGGTGGAGCCTCGAAGATCCACGGAACATCTAGGCATCGCTCCAGGATGGGGCGAAACAGGCCCTCGTCCGCGATGGTCAAAGGGACATGGTGGAGATCCTCGGACAGCGAGCTGAGGTGGACGTGGCGTAAGCGACTGCCAAAGCCGTCAAGAAGCTCGCTCGCGACTGACATATCGGGGTCTATCGACCAGGCATGAGGCACGTCAAAGCAAAAGCCGGCCTGGGGAAGCTCGGCGAACATCGATTCCAGCTCTGCCCGATTGCGCCCCGTCTTCTTGCGGGCGTCCATGTTCTCCAGCAAAAGCTTGTGCCCCAACGGGCGAAAGAGCGCTGGGTTCTCAATCGTGTCGGGATGCATCACCACCGCATTCGCATAGCGAGAGAGATGCAGGAGCTCATCCACGAGCTCCTCCTCATCGCCCCGCAGAGCCTTGGACGGACCATGGATGCTGATGTATCGGAAGGGCAAGGTTCGCCCCGAACTCAGGAACTCACCGAGAGATGGCAGCTCAGGCTCAGATAGGGCAGAAAGCTCGACGGCAAAGGGGGAAACTTCCAGGGCCATCGCGATCTGGCTCATCCAGTCGCCGCGCAAATCGTCCATGTAGCCCGTTGAAGCGCCGACTGGATGGTGGCGTGAAACGATCGGTTCGGCCCAGCCCGGTTTCGTCGCAAGAGCCATGGAACGACGCTACCAATCAAGGCTGACAGCCGGAAGGGCACGGCACTGCCCAAAGTGCAGCTTCGATGCGCCTGGCGAGACTTGGGGTTGTCTAGGTTTATGTGAGACGCCGCCACGCTCCCCAAACTGACCTAGATGCCGCAACCTTCAACCACCCACGTCCCGCCGCAGAACATCGAGGCGGAGGAATCCGTGCTTGGGGCGATGCTGGTGGCCGAGCCGGCGCTGACGCGCGTTATCGACGAGGTCAAGCTCAACGCCGCCGACTTCTACCTCGACCGCCACCGGGCGATCTTCGAATGCGCCCACGACCTCTACGCCGAGTCGAAGCCGGTCGACGAGCTCAGCGTCGCCGAGGCGCTGACCCAGCGCAACATGATCGACCAGGCGGGCGGCAAGCACTACGTCTCCGAGCTGGCCGCCAAGGTCCCGGCCGCCGGCAACGCCAAGCACTACGCGGAGATCGTCCAGCAGAACTCGCTGCTGCGGCGCCTGCTCGGCGCCGGGCAGGAGATCCAGGGCTGGGTCAACGACCGCGCCGGCGAACCGCGCGAGCTCTCCGAGCGGGCCGAGAAGCTGCTCTTCGACGTCGCCCACAAAGAGCAGGCGAGCGACTTCCGCCTGCTCTCGGAGATCCTCCACGACGAGATCGACCGGCTCGAGAAGCTCTCGACCGGCGAGATCGAAATGACCGGCACGCCGGCAGGCTTCCGCGACATCGACGCGATCACCGGCGGCTTCCAGCCCGGCAACCTGATCATCGTCGCGGCACGGCCGGCCATGGGAAAGAGCGCCTTGGTCGCCAACATTGCCGAAAACGTGGCGGTGAAGAAGGACCTGCCCGTCGCCTTCTTCTCGCTCGAGATGTCGGAGGTCGAGCTGGCGCAGAGGTTCATCGCCTGCCGGGCGCGGATCTCCGGCGACAAGCTGCGCAAGGGCCAGGTCTCCCAGCGCGACTGGCCGAAGGTGGTGCGAGCCTGCAACGAACTCGAGGAGGCGCCGCTCTGGTTCGACGACTCCTCCGACCTCGGCATCCTCGACCTGCGGGCGAAGGCGCGGCGACTGCACGCCCAGGAACAGGACCGCGGCGGGCTCGGCCTGATCATCCTCGACTACATGCAGTTGATGCGCTCCGACGACAGCCGCGCCAACCGGGTCGAGCAGGTCGGCCAGATCAGCCGTGGGCTGAAGATCCTCGCCCGCGAGCTGGAGGTGCCCGTGGTCGCGATCTCGCAGCTCTCGCGCGCGCCCGAGCAGCGGACGCCGCCGAAGCCGCAGCTCTCCGACCTGCGCGAGTCGGGGCAGATCGAGCAGGACGCCGACGTCGTCGCCTTCCTCTTCCGCGAGGACTACTACCGCGACCCCGACGAGGAGCCCGACGGCCTCGCCGACCTGATCATCGCCAAGCACAGGAACGGCCCGATTGGGACCAGGAAGCTGGTCTTCCTCGACCGCTTCCCCAAATTCGCCGACTTCTCCGGCCAGGAACAGCCGATCGAGCAGCCGGACGGGCCGCCGCCCGTCCCCGCGGGGCCTGAGTTCTGATGCCGGCGATCGCCCGCAGCGAGCCGTTCCGCGGCCAGGGCCCGTGCCCGCTCGGCGTCTGCGACGGCTCCGGCTGGATCCTCGACGACGAGAGCGACGAGGCCCGCTCCTGCGAGTGCCGCGAGACGCGCCTGCGCCGCGGCCGCAACCGCGGCGTCGCCTCGGTCATCCCCCGCAAGTTCCAGGGCGTCTCCTTCGACCGGCCCCCGGTCAGCGACATGACGGGAGGGGCGGTCGACGAGATCCGCCGATACCTGCGGAATCTCGACGAGAATCTCGAAAATGGTCGGGGCGTCTGGCTGTTTGGGGATCCCGGCACCGGAAAGACGACCCTGGCGATGCTCGTTTCGAAAATGGCTCTTGAGAAGAACCACTCGGTCGCGATTTACTCATTGCCAAAACTGCTTGCGCGGATCCGCCAGACCTACGACGCGGAACCAGGCGGTGACTCTTACCTCACCTTTTTTGAGCGGCTGACTTCGGTTGATCTGCTCCATATCGACGATCTTGGAGCCGAGAAACGGTCCGACTGGGTATTGGAGCAGCTCTACGCCTTGGTCAACGAGCGCTACGAGGCTCAACGGTCGATCCTGGTCACCACCAACCTCAACGACAAACAGCTGGAAGAGCAAATAGGCCGGCGAACTGTTTCGCGTCTCATCGAGATGTGCGGCGCCTGCATGATCCCCATGCATGGACACGATCGTCGTGAGCCGGCCGAAGCGGTCCTCCAGTAGTCGCTTCTTCGTGCGCTAGCGCCTAACGACTGCGATCGAAGGCGAGTCCAGGGCCGAATCGGCAGGCCAGCTATCAGGGCCACCACCCAGTTCGTACATCCACTCCAAGACCTCCTGGACCTCACGAACGTCGGATGGGTCTTCCGCCAGCCTCCTGGCCTCTGCAGCGAGAGCGCTGTCTGTTTTGAAGCTTTTTGTCTGCATAGATTTTTCTGAAACGCGCCAGGGTGCCATCCCCGTCACAATCCAGCGCTTATGCCAGGCGTGGTCATAGTCGGGGCCCAGTGGGGCGACGAGGGGAAGGGGAAGATCACCGATCTGCTCGCGGAGCGGGCTGAGGTGATCGTGCGCTTTCAGGGCGGCAACAACGCCGGCCACACGATCGTGCGCGAAGGCAAGGAGTTCAAGTTCCACCTGATTCCCTCGGGGATCCTGCACTCGGAGAAGGCCTGCGTGATCGGCAACGGCGTGGTCTTGGACCCGGCGGTGCTGCTGGGTGAGATCGACGGGCTCAAACGGCGCGACATCGACGTCGGCAACCTCCGCATCTCCGCCAACGCGCACCTGATCATGCCCTACCACGTGCTGCTCGACACGGCGGGTGAGACCAAACTGGGCAAGCTCTCGATCGGCACCACCCGGCGCGGGATCGGTCCCTGCTACGCCGATAAGGCACTGCGGCTGGGGATCCGGGTCCAGGACCTGCTCGACGAGAAGATCCTGCGGACCAAGATCCGCGCCGCGCTGGAGCCCAAGCAGCAGGCGCTGCGGGAGCTCTCGGTGCAGCGCCGCAAGCTGCGCAAGGAAGCCGGCGAGGAGGCGAAGGCGCCGCCCGAGGGCACCCCGGGTGTCCCGGACCCGCGCCTGGACCTGCACACGATGGTCGAAGAACACGTCAACTTCGGCCACCGGCTCGAGCCCCACATCGCCGACACCGCGAAGCTCTGCTGGGATGCGCTCGACGCCGACAAGACGGTGATCTTCGAGGGCGCCCAGGCGACCCTGCTCGACCTCGACCACGGCACCTATCCCTTCGTCACCTCCTCCAACCCGATCGCCGGCGCCGCCACCGTCGGGGCGGGCGTCGGGCCGACCGACATCACCGAGGTCTGGGGGATCGCCAAGGCCTACGCGACCCGGGTCGGCGCCGGCCCCTTCCCGACCGAGCTCGAGGACGAGGTCGGCGAGATGATGGTCGAGCGCGGCCACGAGTTCGGCACCACCACCGGCCGGCGGCGGCGCTGCGGCTGGATGGACCTGGTGGCGCTGCGCTACGCGGTGCGGCTCAACCGCATGGACTCGCTGGCGATCACCAAGCTCGACGTGCTGAGCGGGATCGGGCCGCTGAAGGTGGCGGTGCGCTACCGCTCCAAGGAGGGCGCCGTGCTCGAGAGCTTCCCCTACCACCAGTCGATCCTGCACTCGGCCACACCGGAGTACGAGGAGCTGCCCGGCTTCGACGCCAACATCGAGGAGTGCCGCGAGGAGGCCGACCTGCCCCAGGCCGCGCGCGACTACCTCGGCTTCATCTCCGACTTCGTCGGCGTCCCGATCCGCCTGGTCGGCGTCGGCCCCGACCGCGACCAGGTCGTCTGGACCGGCTCCTGACTCAGCGGCGGGATGACGCCGGCGCGTCGGCGCTGCTGATCTGCCAACGGACCCCCGGACCGAACTCCAAGACGATCCCGCCGGGAGTGATCAGCTCCCAATAAGGCGGATCCCCAACCGACGCCCCAGCTCCAGGCTTTACGCAGAGTTGGGAGCCTCCGGAGAGCCTGCAGCGAAGCTCTCCGGTCTTGTCGATGGTCGCATCATGAAGCACGTCGGGATAAGCCCTCTCGGCACTGACAATCGGCCCGCGCATCGCGCGGAGGACATTCTCCGGGGAAGCATCTAGGGCTATGAGGGAAATTCGGTCGGGGCGATCGCGCTGACCTTCCACTGGCCGTCTTCCTTGGCCATCGGCACGAAGTAGTCGATGCCGCCGGCGCCGTGGTAGAGCGCGAAGCCGTGGTCGTCTTCGACCCGCAGGCTGGCGAGACCGTTCGTCAGCGTGTTGACGCGGCCGGAGGCGGGCACGCGGCCCGTCACCACCTTCAGAATCGTGGCGCAGCCCTTGCTCTTGAACTGCGACGAGCGGGCGGCGAGCTGTTCGAGCGGCGCCACCGTGGCCTGGGACAGGAGCGTGCACTGCTTGGCCCAGTCGCTCGCGGCACGGGCCGCGAGGAAGTCGCCCAGCGCGGCACCGGCTGCTTCGACTTCCGCCGAGTCGGCCTCGTCGCCGAAGTTCTGGATGCTGTTGTCGCCGCCCGGCGTGCGGAAGCTGGCGCTGCCTTCGCCGGCGGCGGAGTCGTCGCCGGACCCCTCGCCTCCGGGGCTCGCCGGAGTCGTCGATTCCGCCGTGGTCGCCGCGCTCGAGTCCGTGCTCGTGCCGCCCGAATCGCCGCCGCCGCAAGCGGCGATGCCGACCGTCAAAAGCACTGCGAGAGCGAGCAGCAGCGCGGATTTCCAGGCCCCCCTCATAGCCGCGGGGATTCTATGCAGAAACAGGCATCTGCTCTACAGTCAATGGGTGGCTTCCAGCAAACGCGCGGCTAAGCTGAACGAGCGGCTGCCGAGGGGGAGGCACGGTTTGCCGAGGGAGGCGGTGACCGAATCCCAGCGCAACCGCATCCATCAGGCGATGATCGAGGTCGTCTCCGAGCGCGGCTACCCGGAGACCCGCGTGGTCGACGTGATCGGCGTCGCCGGCGTCTCCCGCAAGACCTTCTACGAACTCTTCGACAGCAAGGAGGACTGCTTCCTCGCCGCCTACGACGTACTGCTCGGCAACCTCCTCAGCGACACTGCCGGCGGCTTCGAGACCAAACAGGGAGCGCCCTGGGCGGAGCGCGTCGCCGCCGGCCTGGGAGCGCTGCTGGACCACCTCGCCGAGCACCCCGACGAGGCCCGCTTCGCGATCGTCGAGGTGCTGGCGGCGGGGCCCAAGGCGCTGGCCCGCCGCGACGCCGCCCTGCGCCAGTTCACCGGCTTCCTCGAGTCGGGCCGGGCCGAGACCTCGGTCGAGCTGCCGGGGATCACCTCGCTCTCGCTGGCCGGCGGCGTCAACGAGCTGCTCTACAGCGAGATCCTCCACGGCGCCGCCGCCCGCCTGCCCAGCCGCCTGCCGGACCTGATGTTCTGGATCACCCTCCCCTTCCTGGGCGCGGAGGGCGCCGCCGCCGAGCGCGAGCGGGTGCGGCTCTCGATGCTCGAGCACTGACAGCCGCCTCCCAAAGCGCTCTTTTGGGCGGCAGGCAGGGTTTAGGTAATGGCCCAGGGTGGTAGTTTGGGCCGCTGGAGGGATAGTCCACGCAAGCTTTCAACGGCTACAGCTCTGGACGGGCAGGCCGCAAAAGGAGAGATATAGGGATATGCGCAAGCACTTGATGATCACGATGGCCCTCGGGGCCCTGATCGCGCTCACCGTGGCTGGCATCGCCACCGCGGAGAAGCCGGTCAAGGTACGTGCGGGCAACCTCGAACTGGAATTCAACGGCGGCTTCACTCCGAAGACGCTCTCGAAGACGAAACTGACGCCGATCACGCTCAACGTGTCCGGCAAACTCAAAACCGTCGACGGGACCCACCCGCCCGCGTTGAAAGAATTCAACGTCGAAACCGACAAGAACGGCGCCATCGAAGTAAAGGGCCTGCCGGTCTGCACGGCTTCCAAACTGCAGTCGCAGGACACCAAGCACGCCGAAGCGATCTGCAAGTCGGCCATCATCGGCAGCGGTCAGGCAAAAGCCGAGATCGCCTTCCCGGAACAGGCTCCGATTCCGGCCACCAGTAAAATCATCGCCTTCAACGGTGGCTTCTCGGGCGGCGTGACCACGCTCTACATTCACGCCTACCTGACGGTTCCGACCCCGGCCGCGATCGTCACCACGGTCAAAATCAAGAAGATCCACGCCGGTCGCTACGGCCTCAAAGCCGTCTCGACGATCCCCAAGATCGCCGGCGGCAGCGGTTCGGTGACGGACTTCAACCTGACGATCAACAAGAAGGGCGTCCTCCTGGCGAAATGCCCCGACGGCAAGCTCCAGGCACGCGGCGAAGCGAAGTTCAGCGATGGCACCGTCGCCAAAGCCGAAGTACTGCGCACCTGCACCGGTAAGTAGGTAGCACTCAGTAGCGCCTCTCCTTTAGAGCGGCAAGGAAGTTGAGAAGGGCGGCCGAGAGGCCGCCCTTTCTCTTTCCCTAATTCGCACGGGAGGTGCTTACGGGATTGATCCACTAAGCGGTCAAAGTGGTCATACTGCGCGCACCACCCATGCGGCCGGCAAATCTAGCGTCGGTGGCATGGCTTGGCCACCACAAGTGGGAGAGATTCTGCCGCGCGTCGAGGGCGCCGTTGGCATCCGGCGCAAGCTGACTGAGTACTCGCTCAACACGACCCACCCGGACGGGGGCCCCAAGGCTCGTGGCATCGCAATAATCCTTGGTATCACCAGCGCAGATATCGGCTATCTCGAGGCCGGCATCCGGGCTGAGATCCGAGAGGCGCCGATCGCAACCGTATGGAGAGACAGCCCCTATGGGGTTAAGTGCGTAGTTGAATTTCCGCTACAGGGCCTGGGAGACAAGAGCGCACGTAAAGTGAACCTGAGCACGACTTGATTATTTTCAGCGGCAGGTCCCCCACCTCGATTGTTAACCGCATTTCTTAAGCCCTAGACTGGAGAGTCATGGCGCCCGTAAAGCAGAAAGTGGGAGAAATTGACTTTGTCGCATTCACCCAAGCTGTTGGAAGGTGGCCGGCCGGGACCAGAGGGACCGTTGTAGCCGACTTCGGCGACGACAAGATGATTGAGATCTCCAACGACCAGGGCGAAACTCTGGATCTGCCGGTTGTCTCGGCCGACAAGCTCAAAGTTGATAGCTAAGTACAGCAACTGACCACAGGGGTCCCTCGCGCTTCAGGTCTATTGCCGGTCTGCTTAAAGGTGCGCTGGTGAGTTTCCGGCCGAGCCGCTGCCGTAGATCAAGCTGCCCGCAAACAAGCCGCCCCGCCGATCGGTTTTGCATCGGGCAGCGGTCCCTATCGTCGAGTTCACCAAGACAGTGGGATGGTGGCCGGTTATTCCCGGCGACGTCACACCTGCCGACGCCAAATAGCCGCCCTAAGCTCCATGCAGCCCCGCTCGACTCTCCATGGGGGATGGGTGTGGACCGATCTTCAGACCCGACCTATGGGCTGGGGCGGCTTTGAATCGCCACCGCCTTTGGGCTTGACCTATTCGCCGGTCTGTTCAAACGTGTGCTGGTAGGTCGTGGCGGCGCCGCTGCCGTATATGGGGGTCAGCGGTTCCTGCTGGGTGCAGGGCGGGGCCGGCACCGAGCTGGTGCTCGACTGACCCGCGAAGGCAAATTTCTTGATGCGTTCGAAGAGGCTCGTCGCTTTTTTGACATCGCCGTTCGTCCGTTCATTGAAGGCAGATTCATTGGGCGAGTTGGGATTCAAGGTGGCCGTTACTCCTGACGAGCATTGACGAATATCGAAGTTAGGCAGGCCTGCGGCCACACCTTTAGCCCAGAGGGGCGGGCTGTAGGCGCTGTTGCGATTGCTGGTCAGGCGTTTGCCGTAGGTCGACACCGTTTCCGGATTGAGCACCGGCAGAACCCGGATGTAGTGAAGGTTTTCTTCTTTGTCATTCAAGACTGGAATCGTCGCATTGGTTGCCGCCGCGACATTGGCGAATAGCGACGTCACCTCGTTTTTGTAGAGGTCAAGACCAGTGAAGATGGGATTGAGGTTGCGCAGGAAAGGGTCGACGGCGCGCAGCAAGGGCGGGAAGTCGTCGCGGAACAGCTTGCGCACGGCCGGGAACCCCGTCGGTGCCTCGCCAATGACCGTCGAGAGGCCGTCGAAGAAGCCCTTGGCTTCCGGAGCCAGGTTGGCAAAGGCGACCAGGGTCGGGGAGAGCTGTTCCGCCGCGGGGACGAGTTGGCGCATCAGCGGGTCGGCGTTGAGGGCGAAGGCTTTGAGGCGGTTCAGCGTCAGCCTCGACTCGTCCTGGAAAGTCGGGAAGGCGCGGAAGAGGGCTTCGATGTCGCGATCGCGCCGGGCGGTGGTCTGGAAGACCGCGTTGGAGCTCTGAATCAGGCTGGACAGCTCGCCTTCGCGGCCACGCAGCGCCTCGAAAGTGGTGGCGCCGTTGCGGAAGAGCTGCCCGACCGCTTGGCGCTGGCTATCCAGGACGCGGAAGAGCTTGTCGAGGTCGGTGAAGGTCGGTTCGAACTCGCCGATCGCGTAAGAGAGACCCTGGCCCTGACCGTTGATTGCGACCGCGGCTTCCTGCATCCAGCTCTGGAATGCAGCACGGGTTTCGGGGTCAAAGGTGCGGAAGATCTCATCGAGCTGGACCGATTCGGCGATGTTGGCCTCGGGCAGGGTGGCACCGTCCGCCATCTGCGGGCCGGAGGCGTCGCCGGGGGTGAGTTCGATGTAGGTCTCGCCCAACAGCGTCTTGGTGCGGAGGATCGCCCGCGTGGATTCGGGAAGCGGCCCGTACTTGTCGTCGATGTCGACCGTCGCCAGCGCCTGCTTGCCGTTCGGCGCCAGCTCGATGCTCTGGACTTTGCCGACGTTGACACCGGAGATGCGGACGTCGGACTGTTCGGCCAGCTGGGTCGCCTCGTTGAACGGGACCTTGATCTCATAGGGCTTGGCGCGGAAGGGCGTCGGCCCGCCGAAGGTGACCCAGAGAAAGAGCAGGATGCCGAAGCACGACAGTGCGAAGCCGGCGATGACCAGGAGCTGCGTGGTGCTGGGGGCGCGCTTGCTCATTTTTCGGTCGAGTAGCTCCCGCACTTCGCCGGGTTTTCCTTGCCGGCAGGTTCTTGGATGCTCGGCAATTCACGCGGCTTCGGAATGTTGCCGACTTCCAGAAGGGTCTGGAAGTTTTCCCTGGTCAGACCAAATCCGGTGCCGAGATTCGATGCGTTACAGGTCAACATCGCCAAGCCTCGTTGTATCGGGCCCCCAGCATCCTGGAGGTTGAAACTGGCGTTGTAGTCGTGGTTTAGCCAGGGCAGGTAGAAGAGGAAGCTCTGACGCGAGTCCTTGGGCTTGTAGGCAAGTTGATTGAAGAAGGTGTTGAAAGCACCGAGGGAGTCGCCAAAGTTCTTCACGGTCTTGCTCAGCGGACCTGAACCTTCCCGGGCGTGGCTCAGCACGGGGCGTATCTGGCGCGTGAAGGGTCTGATCTGGTCGCGGATCGGGGCCGTCGTCTGGCTGAACATGCGCTCCGTTGCCTTAAAGGCCGAGACCGACGCCTGCGCTTGCGGGATCAAGCCGGTCAGGGCCGGGTAGGCGACTTCGGAGAAGCGCTTGGAGCTGGCGAGGCCGGCGTTGCCCGCGCGCAGCGCCGCCGGGAACGCCTGCAGCGATTCCTGGATCGCCTGCTGCTGGTTGGCGAAGTTGCCGAGTGCCGCGTCGGAGGAGGTGACGAAGCGCTTGATGTCGGCGTCGTGGCGGCCGAGTTCGGTCGTCAGCAGGCTGAAGTTATGGATCACGTGGGCGAGGGCGACATGGCGCGCGGCGACGGCCTTGTTCAGCTTCGCCGTGTAGTGGACGAAGGGCTGGAAGCGGCGGAAGACGTTGGAGACCTGCTTGCCGCGGCCACCGAGGCCCTGGGCGCCGCCGGCGACGAGCAGCTGCAGGTACTGACGCGTGTCGCCGTCGAGGGTCGCGAGGAAGGCGTCGAGGTTGGTGTTCGGTTCGGTCTGGGCGAGGGTGAAGTTGGTGCCGCTCTCGATCGACTTCTTGCCGCTGCCGGGGGAGATCTCGACGATCATGTCGTTGAGGCCGGTTTTCGGCCGCAGCAGGAAGGTCGCGTTGGGGTGGATCAGCTTCATGTATTCGGGCACGATGTCCATCCCGACCACGGCGTGGCCGTCTTCGAGGTCGACCGAGGTGACCTTGCCGATCTGGATCCCGGCGATGTCGACGGACTGGCCCTGGCCAGGCGTGACCGCCTGCGCGGTCGTGAACTCGGCCGTGATGTGGTCGAATTCTTCGCCGACGACCGGGATCCACGAAGGCAGCGAGGCCTTCTGCTGAGTGAAGATCCCCAGCATCATCACGATCCCGGCGATCGCCAGGACGATGATCGCGATCGTGTCTTTGCGGTGCCCGCGGGACTGGCGCGAGAGCCAAGCGCGGAAGTGGACCCAGCGGTTGGTCTTGGGGGTCGGCTCGCTCATGGACTCACCGCCACTGGACTGGGAGCGCCTACCTGACCCAAGCCGCTGTTGACGTCTGGGACCGGGTTCGTGTAACACCGCACGTCGGGCTTCAATGGCGGCTTGCCTCCGATCTGAGGCTGAGTCCCCAGCGGAGCAGTCGCCGTGTGGGCGAAGTTGACTTTCTCGGTCACCTGTTCGGCGGTTTCGTTTGGTTCGCCGACTAGCTGAGCGCCACCGCCAGCCTGAAGGCGGAGATATGGGCCATTGCCGTCAAAGTTCTGAGACTGCCCGGCAAAGTTAGAGAGGTTGTAGAGGAACTCGCGGTAGTTGGGTCCGCCGGTGCTGAAGCGGTCGTTGATCGTCTGGTTGAAGGTCGGAATCAGGACCTGGGTCGTGCAGAGGCTGAGCTGGTTGAGCTGGGGCAGAGCCGTTTCCTTGCCGGCCTGGGCGGCGCCGGCGAGGCCCGGCGTCGATTCGGCCAGCAGCCTGGCGACGCCGCCGCCCTCTTTGCCGGACAGCAGCGGCCGGACCTGGGCCAGCCACGGTTTGGAGGCGCTGATCAAGCCGGGCAGCTCGGCCACGGCCGGGGTCAGCTCGATCGCGTAAGTGCGGAGCGGCGGCAGGGTGCGGTTGAGGCTGACCAGCGAGGCGCGGGCGGTGCTTCAGGGTCGGCGCCAGCAGCTGGACCGTGGTCGAGAGGTTGGTCGACTGGGTGGCGAGGGCGCCGGTGAAGACGTTGAAGTTGTCGATCAGCCCCTGCAGGTCGGCCTCGCGGCAGGCGAGCGCGCCGAAGGTCGGCCGGCGCCGGCGACCAGGCGCGAGAGGTCCTGCTGCTGGGTGCCGAGGAAGGCGTTGGTGACCTGGGCGCTGTAGCGGCCGGCGTCACCGCCGTATTTGAGCGCCCCGTTGAGCGCTTCGGCGCCGGTTTTGCCTTGCACCTCGGGCAGCTGGGTGGCGTCTTCGGCCGCCGTCGGCTTGTGCGTGTAGGCAGTTCCCAAGCCCTCGAGCAGACGGCTGAGATCCGCCCGCGTCGGCGACTGCAGCGCCGTCAGCACTTCGTCGATCTGGACCGCCGTCGAGGTATGGGAGACGGAGATCGTGGCGCCGCTGTCCATGTCCGGAGCGCTGGGGCTGCCGGGATCGAGTTCGACGAAGAAGTTGCCCTCGAGGAAGATGCGCGGCCGGATCGCGGCGAAGGCGTCGTCGTGGATCGGCCGGCCGGAGCCGTCGACGGTGAAGGTGACGGTCGTGGCGTTGCCGTCGCGGCTCGGTCCCGATCACTTTGCCGACTTCGACGCCGGCGATCCGCACCGGCGAGTTTTTCGCGATGTTGGCGGAGTTAGCGAAGGTGGCGTGCAGTTCGTAGCCGTAGCTGGTGAAGGGGACGTGTTTGGTGAAGGCGAGGTAGGGCCCGATCGTAAAGATGAGGATGAAGACGATCGCGATCGCGACGTTGCTCGGCCGCCACTTGAAGCGGCGTTTCTTGTTGGCGCCCTGCCTGGTGTCGCGCTCGGGGAGGCGGCTCATTTGCCTTCCGCCTGTCCCTTGATTTGACGGTCCGTAATCGTCGTAATTTTTTCAGGCGGGTTGCCGATCGTGGTTTGACCCGGCGTGTATCTCTCGTTACCG
The DNA here is from genome assembly GCA_963829445.1 of uncultured Solirubrobacterales bacterium. Taxonomy (GTDB): domain Bacteria; phylum Actinomycetota; class Thermoleophilia; order Solirubrobacterales; family 70-9; genus VAYN01. The sequence goes on from CAWHIW010000022.1 coordinate 18,365, forward strand.
GCAGCGCAGGAGCGTGGCTGCCCCGGAGACGCGGTGTTCGGATATGGGTTGTAGTGCAGGTGGTTCGCGCGTTCAGTCGCAGTCCCGTTAGCCGGGGCAGACGACGGGCTCCCCTCGGAATTCGTGCCGATTGGGGGAGTGATGGGGATGAAATTCAACCAGTGGCCCATCTTGTTGCCACCACCCGTGGAGTTAACGAGATTGCGGAAGGTGAGCGTCACGTAGTTACAGGTGGTCTGCGCCGGAGCTATGAAGCTCAACGCGGGCTTGAGCAACTTCGTTGGTGTCAATCAGCAGGTCGAGCCCGTTGAAGACCCCGGGCGAGTTCTGGAAGTCGACCAGCGCCTGGGCCGTCGGCTGCAGCTGGTTGTTGAGGACCGGTGAGGCGTTCAGCGCCGGCACCCCGGCATGCAGGGCTTCGGCGATGACCGGCGAGGTTTCCCCGAGCGCCTTGGCGCCCGGCTTGAGCGCCGTGAAGAAGCGGGCCGAGTCGCGGAAGAAGGGGCGCACGGCGGGCAGGTCGGCGTTGACGGCGTCGAGGGTCGGCGGGCCTTTTTCGATCGTTTCCTGAATGTAGGGACGGGAGACGCGGGCGAAGGCGGAGAAGGTGCGGTCGAGGGCGACGAAGAGGCTGGCGTTGGTCTCGGCCACCGGCGCGACCGTCGCCGAGAAGGCCTCGAGCGCGCGCCAGAAACCGGCGAAGTTGGTGCTGGGTTCGACGATCTTGCGCAGCACCGGCTGGCCGTTGACCGCGAGCCGGCGCAGGGCGCCGATCGCTTCGTTCAGCTGCGGCCCGCGGCCGGCCAGGGCGTTGCCGAAGCCGGCCAGGTTCTGGCGGATAGCGAGCCGGGTCGGTTCGTCGAACATGTCGAAGAACTGGTCGATGTCGACCGGTTCCGGCGTGTAGGCCTTGAGCGGGATCGTTTCGCCGGCCGCGAAGCCCTTGGAGGAGTTGCCAGGCGAGACCTGGAGGAACTTGAGGCCGAGGGCGGACTTCGGCCGGATCGTCAGGGTCGAGTCGACCGGCAGCGGTTCGGCGTTCTTGTCGAGGCTGAGCGAGAGCTCGGCGTAGACGTTGCCGTTGCTCTCCTGGACCGGCACCACCGACTTGACGATGCCGACCCGGACGCCGCCGATCCGCACCTCGTTGCCTTTGACCAGGGCGTTGGCGTTGGGCACCTTGGCCTTGAGGTTGTAGGTGGAGACGAAGGGCAGGCCGTTGTTGGCGTTGTAGGCGAGGAAAACCGCGACGATCACGACCAGGATCGTCACCGCCCCGACCAGGATCGGGCTGCTAGCTACTCCCTGTATGCCGCTGCGCCTTCTCACGGTCCCAGGAGGTAGTCGAGGAGCGGGGCGGTGCCCCCGGTCTTGGAGGCCTTAGCCACGCCGGCTTCGCCTCCAACTGCACCTGCCTGTCCGATTCCTGCCGGAAGTTCGTCGCCGGCAATGGTGCCGCCGGTCTTCTCCGTGAGCTCCCGTTCTAAACGCTGATAGAGCAGGGAGGAGAGTGCAGCCGCACTAGTGCTGGCGCTGGAGCTTTCATTCGCGTTGGAGCCGGTGAAGCGAGCGACGCAGCCCGATGCGCCGCCTGCGGAAGGTTCGTAATCCGGACAATTCGTCAGGGTCGCGAGCGTTCGACTGAAGTGGCCGTACTGATCGAAGCCGTTGAAGGTCGCCGTGGTGTTGTAGATGAGTTCGGTCAGCGCACTCCAACCGTTCGTCTTCTGAAGGTTGGTGAAAAGACGGGCTAGTTCGGTCGTAGGTGCGACCCCGGTCTTCGCCAGCTGCGTCGTCTTGCGCACGATCGGTTCCGCTTCCTGGAAGACCGGCCCGGAGGCTTCGCCGGTCTCGCCGAGGCTCTTCAGCGCCACCGTGGTCGCTTCCGAGAACGGGGTCAGCGTCCGCGTCGCGTCGGTCAGCGCGGGGGCGGCCTTGCCGAGGTCGGAGAAGACCGGGGCCGCGGCGTCGGAGAAGCCCTGCAGGCTGTTCATCGTCAGGCGGAACTCGCGCAGGAAGGTGGGGAATTTGCGCAGCGCCGCTTCCAGCTGGGGGCCCTTCTCGGAGCTCGCCTGGGCGGCGGCGCCGGCGTTGGTGAAGAAGCCGGCGAAATGGCTGCGCTCGCGGGCCAGCGGGCGCAGGATTTCATCGGAGTCGCTGGTCAGCTGGGCCAGCTGGTCGCGCTGGCTGGAGAGGATGCCGAAGAGGCGGTCGGCGTCGCGCAGGACCGGGTTGGCCCGTTTGACCAGGACCTCGAGGTCGTCGCCGCGGCCGGCGAGGCCGGCGCCGAGTTCGTTGAAGATGAGCCGGAAGCGCTGCGCGTAGGGCAGGGTCTGGATGTCGTTGATCAGGTCCGGATCGACGCTGGTGCCGTTGCTGCCGAGCGGCAGCAGGTACTGGCCGGCCCCCTCCTGCCCGTCGGGGATCTGCTTCAGCGGCGGCGCGGCGGGGGAGCCCGGCGCCCGCGGCAGGGTCGGCCGGCAGTCGACGAACTTCTCGCCGATCAGCGACTGCGGGCGGATCTGGCAGCTGGCGTCGCTGCGGAAGTCCTGGAAGCCGGGGTCGGTGATGTCCATGACGATGATCGCCTTGCCGGGAACCGAGACCGGCTTGCCATTGCGATAGGCGACGGTCTGCCCGGGCATCGAGACGTCGACCGATTCGATCGTGCCGACGTTGGCGCCGGCGACCCGGACCTGCTCGCCCTGGACCATGAAGGCGCCGTTGTCGAAGACGGCCCGGACCAGGTAGCCGCCGCTGCCGCTGCCCCCGCCGGAGACGAGCAGGACGACCACGACGACGGCCGCCACCAGCGCTGCCGCGATTATCAGCCGCCGGGTCATGGTCCGGGGGGCGCGTCGGCCGGGTTGCATTCGGAGGGGCCGACGCTGCTGCCGCTCCAGGGCGGGTCGACGAAGGGGTTGGAGCCGTCGACGGCTTTCTGGGTGGCGCCGCCCGGGCAGGGTCGGCGAACGGGCGCCGAGCTACCAAAGACGTTGTATTGCTGGGCCTTGGTGATCGGGTTGAGATTGCCGCCTTCGTAAGCGAACAAATTCTGGTTCGAGAGCGCGGCGCGGGCATAGTGGCCATTCCCGTCGTAGTAGCCCGTGACCTGTCCGAGCTTGCCGATGCCATTGAAGAGATCCGGCACGTAGGCGCCGAGCGAAGTTGAGGTTCGGCTGGAACGCCGCGATCGCCTCTTCGGAGTGCGGGAACGCCTTCGCCGCCCGTTCCTGCACCGTCGGCAGCACCGCCAGCAGTTCGGAGGCGTCGTTCGCCTTGCCGGGCCGGGCCACGGTCAGGCGCAGGTTGCGGATGAAGGGCACGAATTTGGAGAGGACCGGCCGCAGTTCGGCCAGGAACGGAGCCAGGTTCTTGGTCGCCGGCTTCGCCGTGTTGACGAGCGGGTCGAGGTCGTCGAGGGCGGCGCGGAGGTTGACGAAGGTGGTGTTGGCCTGCCGCATGACCGGCGGCAGGCGGCGCAGCGACTGGTCGAGGGCGACGTTCTGGCTGGCGATCGCGTTGAAGGCCGTGTTGGCGTTGGAGATCGCGCCGGAGAGCTGCTCGCCGCGGCCGGCGACGGTGGTCGAGAGCTTGGCGGAGCTGACGATGAACTGGGCCAGCAGGCGCTGGTCGGCGTTCAGCTCCTTGACGAAGGCATCGGTGCGGTTGAGGGCCGGGCCAAAGTACTTGTAGGCGTCGTTGGCGGCCGGGCCCTGGCCGGAGTAGATCGCCGAGTTGCCCTTGATGAAGTTGCTCAGGCCTTTGCGCACCGAGGGCGGGAAGGTGTTGAAGAACTGGTCGATGTCGATCGGCGTGGTGGTCGAGCCGAGCCCGATTTCAGCGCCTTCGTCCAGGGCCGGGCTGCTGTTGGGGCCGGGGCTGATCGAGACGTAGTGGTTGGCGACCCCCGAGAGCGAGGTGGCGCGGACCGCGGCCGTGGTCCCCTCGTGCAGCTCCTGGTCGACTTCGACGTTGACCTCGGCCAGGTTGTCATCGCTGAGCTCGATGCTTTCGACCGAGCCGACCGGCGAGCCGCCGATCAGGACCTGGTTGTCGGGGACGAGCTGGGCGGCGTTCTGGAACACGAGGGTGTACTTGTGGCCGCCGCCGCCGCTGAAGAGGACGATCGCGAGCACGATTACGGCCACTCCGAGGGCAGCAATCACGGCAATTCGCGCTGGGGTGACCCCACGGCTTGGAGCCGAGCTTTTCTCCTCGCCTGAAGAATTGGCAGCCACGGGTCGTCGCATTTCGTTCCCCGGCCCTCCGACCCGACGGAACGAGCGGGCCGAATCGTATCCAAGCCGCCCCCCGGCAAGTGCGTAAACAGCAGGGACTTAACTGGAAGTAAACGCGCTGATCACGACCTCGAACTTCGGCAGCGCCCGGCCCAGCCAGCGCGGCAGCCACCAGACCCGGTCGCCAATCAGCAGCATCAGCGCCGGCAGGAGGACGATCCGGACCACGGTGGCGTCGAGCAGGACCGCGATCGTGAGGCCGATCCCCAACTGGCTGAGGCCGGCGATCGGAAGCGGTCCCGAAGGCGACGAAGACGGCCATCATGATCGCCGCCGCGCCGGTGATCACCCGCGCGGTCTTCTCGAGCCCGAAGCTCGATCGCGGCGGCGTTGTCGCCATGGCGGTCGTAGTGCTCGCGCATCCGGCTGAGGAGGAAGACCGCGTAGTCGATCGAGAGCCCGAAGACGATGCCGAAGATCATCACCGCGGTGACCGAGTCGACGTAGGAGTTGCCGCCCAGGGGCGTCCCCGCCGGGACGTTGAAGAGCAGGGTGAGGACGCCGAAGGCGACGCCGACGGTGCTGAGGTTGAGCGCCACCGCGATCGCCGCCAGCGGGATCGAGCGCAGGACCACGACCAGGATCAGGAAGGTGACCAGGGTGATCACCGCGACGATCAGGGGGATGCGGCTCGCGGGTGACGCTGCTGAATTCGTTGAGCTGGGCGACACCGCCGGCGACCCCGGTCGCGAGGCCGGCTTCGTCGCTGAATTCCCGCGCTTCATTGTCGAGGCGCTTGTTGAGGGCGATCGAGCCCGGCGTGTTGAACGAGTACTTCGAGATCACCGGTCATCGCGGCCGCCTGGCCGCTGTTGAGGTCGATCGTCCCGCTCACGGCTTCGCGCGCGGCCGGGTTCGCCCCGTCGAGCTCGGAGAGGACGAAGTAGCCCGAGTTGAAGATGCCGGGCGAGGCCCGCTTGACCCGACGCACCTGGTGGTTGATCCGGGCTTTGCCGCCGATCACGCGGACGCTGGCCCGCTCCAGCCCGCTCTGCAGCGGCGCCGAGCGGTCGACCGCTTCGGCCAGCCCGGTTTCGAGCGCTTCGGCGCCGCCGCTGAGCTTGTCGATGCCGGCGACCAGGGCCACCGCCCCGGTGCTGAGCTTGTCGAGGCCGTCGCCGACGTTGTGGGCGGCGTCGGCGAGGCGCTTCGCCCCTTCCGACAGCTTCCTGCCGCCTTTCTGGATCCGGTAGAGGCCTTTGGAGAGCTGTTCGGCGGCCTGAGCGAATTCGTCCAGGTGGATCAGGGTGGATTCGACGTTGTCGGTCACGTGCTTGGTGTTGTCGAGGTCTTCGAGCAGGCCCGTCTGCAGGGCTTCCAGTTCGAGCGGCAGGCCGGCGTATTCGGGGGCGTAGGGCACGCCGGTGGCCGGGTCGGTGCCGCCGACCGCGGCGCTGGCCCGGCGGACCGCTTCCAGGGCCGGCCCGTAGTTGGGGTCGGTTTTGCCGACCGTCATCCCCTGCAGCTGGGCGAATGCCGCTTTCAGCTGTTCGTCGGCGACTTTCGCCGCCGCCTGCAGCTGCGGCACCTTGGCGGCCGTCTCTTCTTCCAGCGACTTTTCGACTTTGAGCGAGCGATTCAGCACGTTGATCCGCAGGTTCGGGCCGCCGATGTCGCGGGCGGCGAGCTTCAGCCGCAGGCCGCCGACGGCCGCTTCTTTCTGCGCTTCGAAGAGTTTTTCGGCCCCTTCGGAGAATTTGTCCAGCGCCGTCGTCGCCCGGCCGATGCCGCTGCTGGCGCGGCCGAGGCCGTTGGCGAGCATCTGCGCCCCCTCCCCCGCCCGGTCGGAGCCCTGGGCGAGCAGGCCGGCGCCGGCGCTGGCTTCGGTGATGCCGCCGCGCAGCTGCTCGACCCCGCCGGCGGCGACTTTGAGGCTGCGGCCGAGGCGGCCCAGCTGCTTGACCGGGCCGATGTTGCCGTTGGAGGTGAGCGCCGCGTTGCCCAGTTTCTGCAGCGGTTTGGTCCGTTTGCTGACCTGGGCCGGCCCGATCACCAGCTGCACGCCCGGGATCCGCGAGATTCGGCGCTGCCAGCGTTCGAGCGCGTCGAGGTTCTTGGCGTCGGTGATCGGCCCTTCCCTGCTCGCGGCGACGATCTGGTACGGCGCTTCGAAGCCGGGGCTGAAGGTGTCGGCGATCAGTTCGACGTCCTTACGGGCCGGCGCGTCCTGGGGCAGCTGTTCGGTGCTGGGCGGCCCGGTCTTGAGCGCTATCGCCGGGGCCGAGAGCAGCAGCACCACGGCGCCGATCAGGATCGCCGCGACCGCCGGGCGCTTCAGGGCGGCGCCGACCAGGACCATCAGGCGCGAGCTCCCGTTCGGGGCCCGGCCGATCCGCCAGCGGTTGATGTTGGGCCCGACCAGCACCAGCAGGGCCGGGCCGACCAGGGTGGCGACGGCGACACTGAGGACGACGACCATCGCCACCGTCCCCGCCAGCGAGGCCAGCAGCGGCCCGGGGACGACGAAGATCGAGACCAGCATCGAGACCAGCAGGGTGCTGCCGGCGAAGATCGTGGTGCGGCCGGCGGTGCGCCTGGTGATGCGGGCCGCGGTCAGCGGATCCTTGCCCGCCGCCAGCTCCTCGCGGAAGCGGGAGACCATCAGCAACGCGTAGTCCACGCCCAGCGCCAGGCCCATCATCGTGCAGACCGTGAGCGCGAAGGCGTCGATGCTGAACCAGCCGGTGAAGAAGTGGAGGATCCCGCGCGAGGCGATCACCGTGACCGCGCCGAAGCCGAGCGGGATCGCCGCCGCGACCGGCGAGCGGAAGACGAGCAGGAGCACGAGCAGGAGGAACGGCAGGGCGAGCAGCTCGCCCTGCTCGCTGGAGGAGATCGATTCGTCCTGGATCGCCCGCGAGATCGTCGCGTAGCCGGTCTGGGTGGCGCGGACCGGCGGGTGGATCTCTTCCGCGATCGCGCCTTCGAGCTGCTCGACCGTGTCGTTGACGGCCGTTTTCACGTCGACGTGGAAGTCGGCGAGGATCAGCGCCCGGCGCGGGTCGGGGCGCAGCTGGGAGACGTTGCCCCGGTCCCAGGGCGAGAGGGTCGTCACCTTCGGATCGCGGCGCAGGGCGCGGATCAGCTCCGGGCCCTGGCGGTCGACGGCGGCGGCGGGCCCGCGCAGGAGGATCACGAAGGGGGCGCTGTCGCCGAAGTGTTCGGCGACGAGGGCGTTGGCGGCCGAGGAGTCGGTGCCGGGGATGTCCAGGGTCGTCGGGTCGAGCCTGTTCTCGACGTTGGCGCCGATGATCCCGAGCGCCGCCAGCACCAGGGCAGCGATGACCAGCACCGCCCGTGGGTGGCGCAGCGTCAATGGTGTCCGCTGACCCGAATCCGTTCCCCCGGATTCAGGTCGGCCCCTGCTCCTCCTCCTTTGCATCCACTGGTAGTTTGACTGTCCGGGGGCGCGGAGGGAGCGAACGCATGCGGAAGACTCTGTTAAGAACCTTTGCGGGGATATTGGTACTGGCGCTTGCCTTGGCCGCCTCCGCCTCCGCTCTGCACCTGCAGGTCGGCAACATCCTCGTCGACACCGACGGCGGCTTCACGCCGACGACGCTGCCCAGGCACGAGCTGGCGCCGATCAAGCTGCACGGCTACGGCAAGATCTCGACCGCCGACCACGGCGTGCCGCCGGTCCTCGACCAGATCATCATCTGGTTCGACAAGCACGGCGAAGTCGTGACCAAGGGGCTGCCGATCTGCACGCCGGCCAAACTGGCGGCGACGACGACCCCGCAGGCGCGCAAGCTGTGCCCGGGCGCGATCGTCGGCACCGGCTTCGGCAAGGCCGTCGTCAACTTCCCCGAACAGGGCCCGATCCCGGCCAGCTCGGCGATCACGATCTTCAACGGCGCCCCGAAGAACGGCAACCCGACCGTGCTCGCCCACGCCCACCTGACCGTGCCCGGCCCGACCACCTTCGTCGTCCCGATCGAGATCCAGCGCGTCCACGACGGCCGCTACGGCTTCAAGACCGTCGCCGACATCCCCAAGATCGCCGGCGGCTACGGCACCCCGATCTACGGCAGCCTGAAGATCGGCCGCGAATGGACCTACAAGGGCCAGCGACTGAGCTACGCCAACGCCAGCTGCCCGGACGGCCGCCTCCAGGCCAAAGGCGAGTTCACCTTCAAAGACGGCACCCGGGTGCAGGGCAACTTCCTCAAGCCCTGCAAGGGCAAGGGCTGAGCGGCCGGCTGAGCGGCCGGCGAGGGAAGGGCGCGGGGAAGGGGCGCGGGGCGGCCGGCCCTACGCGGCGAGCCCGTCCGGCCCGCTGAAGCGGTCCAGCAGCCTCAGAACCGCTTCCGTGTTCGCCCGGGTCTGTTCCGTGTTTTCCTCCAGCTGGGCGATCACGGACGTATAGACCTTCTCGTTGCGCAGGAGTAGCTCGCGGTTGTACTCGCGCGTTTCCTCCGCCAGGCGCTTGAACTCCTCTTCGCGACGTTTGGACTCCTCCCGCATTTCGGCGAAGAGATCTCTGAGGCTTGGGCGGCCGAACATGGAACGTATTGTCTCAGAACGGAACGCACGCGTTACGCCTGAAACGTGAAAAAGGTGTGCCTCCTTCGAGCGGAAAGAGTCGCTACAGCGCGGTGGCCAGCGCAACCAGCTCGTCCTCGAGCTCGGGGAGCGCGCTCGCTTCCCCGGCCATGACGCGCTTGCCGATCAGCATCGAGGCGCCGGCGACGAAAGCCCACTCAGCGTTGCGGCCAGCCGGGTCGCCCTGCCCGTGAGCCGCCCGCAGCCGCGCGGCGAAGGCCTCGACCGCGGCGTCGTTGCGCTCGGCTCCGGCCGGCCCCAGGGCCAGCACCTCGATCGTCAGCAGGCGCGCCGTCGGCGGGTCGCCGGCGAGAAGCGAGAGGACGGTGTGGATGCCGGCCCTGACCTTCCCCTCCCACTCCCCCGCGCCCGCGCAGGCTCGGTCGACCTCGTCCAGCAGTCGCCCCAGCAACTCCCGGTGGGCCTCCAGCGCGCAATCGCGCTTGCCGGGGAAGAGCTTGTAGAAGGTCGCGGTGGAGACGCCGGCCCGGGCCGCCAAGTCGGCGACCGAGGTCTCGGCGTAGCCGCGCTCGGCACAGGCCTCGGCCACCGCCGCGACCAGCCGTTCGCGCTGATTGCGGGCGACCAGGTCCGCGGGGATGCCGTGAGCGCCGGTCGGGAGGCGGCGAACCTCTTCCTCGGCCATGGACTGAGCCTAGCCCCGCTTACGCCCCTTCTTGGCCTTCTTCTTCCCCTTCGAACACCCAGCGCTCTCAATCACGCTCTGGGAGTCGGCGACCTTGCCGTTCTGCCCATCCATCTGCACGCTCGCCTTGTTGACCGACTTGCAGAGGTCCCTGGAGTTTTCCAGCAGGCCCTTCTTGCCTCCGGCCATTTCCAAGGTGAACTTGGAGACCGGGGCGTCTGGGACCGCTTCGAAGTCAGAGCGGATGCCGCCGTTGACGGAGTCGATGCGGCCGACCAGGGCGACGTGGATCTGGCCGTTCAAGTCAGCGACAAGGTCCGGCAGTTCGTGGGAAGAGGAGCGCAGGTAGACCGGGCCTTCCAGGGGCTTGTCCAAAAGCGGGGTGATCGCCTTGGCCTTGCCGTAGATCGAGGCCTTGGGGCAGGCGTTGGCGGCGAACTGGACGCGGGTGCAGATCGTCTTGATGTGATCTTGGGCCAGGAACTCCGAATGCGGCAGGGCGACCGAGGTCCTGGCGATGTTGGCCTGGCCTGCTTTTGCGGTGAGAACTGCCTTCAGGGCCGGGTGGTCGCCGCGCTTGGTCCCGCCCTTGAGGGCGATCTGGAGCTTGGGGGAAAAGCCGAGGGCGCCGCATTCGCCGACCTGGAAGGAGTTCTGTGGATCTGCGGTTGCTCCAGAGGGACTGGTCAGGTGGGCCGAGAGCGTCTTTGGTTCGCAGCTGGTCGGGTTCAGCATGAAGCTGGGACGGGTGACCTCGACGTGGATCGTGCGGTAGGCGACTGGGACGCCTTGCAGGTACTGGGGCAAGGGGTCTGATTTGACCGTGCCCTGGGCGGTTTCGGGGTCGACGTAGAGGGCGGCTCTGGTGGCGACGGTGCCGAGGTCGAAGGGGCCGGCCTGGGCCGGGACCTTGACCACGAGGCTGAAGGGAGCGCCTTTGTAGGGGGAGGCCAGGTAGACGGCGGTTGGGGACTTGCCGGGCTGGGGGACCTGGAGGGGGGCGCTTCCCGGGCCGGCGGCGACGTTCACGACGCCGATCTGGGAGGAAGCCGGGCAGCTGCCGGTCAGTGCTTCGGGGTTGGCGCAGATGCCGACGCCGGCGAACTTGGCCGCCAGGCCCTTGGGCAGGGTCAGGTCCAGTCCCTGGATGTTCTGTTCGTGGTCAGCCCTGGTCAGGTTCAGGGCGAAGCCGGTGAAGGCTCCGGCCACCAGGCTGGTCGAGCCTGCGTTCAGCTTCGGGGCGAAGGCGCCGATTCCCGCGCAGCCTTCGTTGATCGCCAGCGGCGCGTCTTTGGCGACGGTCGGGTTGCCGGACCAGGGGCCGAATTCGTAGTGGGTTGCGTAGTCCCCGCAGGTGGGGGGGTTGGTCAATGGGGCCCTGGGACCGAGCTTCAGGTGCAGCTTCAGTTCGCGCAGGGGTGCCTGGGGGTTGTCGATGAAGATCGAGGAGATCTGGCCGTTGGTGGGATTGAGCTTGATCTCTCCCGGCAGGGTCAGGTGCAGGCCCTGTTCGTCGGCGGACAGCCAGATGCGGAAGAGGTCTCCGGCTTCCGGGGTGCGCTGGTAGATCGCGCCCTGGATCGGTTCCTTCAGGGCCGGCACGTCGAATTCGGCGCTGCCGATCTTCGAGCCCAGGGGGCATTCGGCTTTGTGGAGTTCTTGGTAGCCGGCTTGCTGGGAGGAGCAGGCTTCGAGGCCGTCGCCGGCGTCGGGGTTGATCGTCATCCCGGCCGGGAAGGTGACGTTGGCGTTGCGGAGTTGGGAGGTCGCGAGGCCTTCGGGGGCTTCGTTCTGGGGGATGCGAAGGGTTGCGTCAAGGCCCGTCGGGGCTCCGGCGGCATGGGTGGTGGGGGTGGCTTCGAAGCTGGGGTCGAAGTCGAGGGCGTTGCAGCCGGTTATCGGGGCTGGGTTGCCTTCTTTGTTGGTCATGGTGGCCGTCATCCGCGAGACCTGGTCGGGCAGCTGGTAGCTGTTGGCCGTGAAGCCGAAGGTCAGCGGGGCGCCGCAGGTCGTCGGGTTGGTGAGGAAGGGTTCGGGTGCACGACCGAAGGAGCGCACCGGGGAAACGGCGTTCATGAATTCCTCGGGTATCAGTCGCCGGTTGTCGTGTTTGGGGTCTCCCGGCACTCCCCAGATCGTCGCTTCGGAGTTGACCAGCCCGAAGGTCGAGGGGGCACCTTCGAGGGTCGAGGTGAGGCCGTAGTCCGAATCAGAGCGGGCGCGGACGTTCAGCATCACCGAGAACGGGCCGGCCCAGAGGCCGAGGCGGGCGACGATGTTGCCCTCGGTCGGGGTCTGCAACAGGTAGAGGGCGTCGTTGACCGCGAAGCCGAAGCCCGCGACCCTGCTTTTGACAAGCCCGATCTGGGTGCTGAACGGGCAGCCGCCTTTTTCGAGCCCGTTGAGGAACTGCGCCGCCGAGCACTGATCGACCGCGTTGAGGTTGCCGAGCATGCCGGGCGGCATTTCGATCCCGACGTTCTTGAGCAGCGCGTACGGATCGTGCAGGCCGAAGGCTTCATCACTCGTTGGATCGGTCTTGAGGGCGAATTTCATCGTCACGTCGGGATGGGCACCGGCCTGAGCGTTGGTCGTTTTGGCCGAGACCGCTTCGAGGCCGAATTTCTCGAATTCGGCGCCGCTCGCCGAACCCGTCAAGAGCGCAAGTGACATCGCCAGCATCGCCGCGGGGACGCACAACTTCGCCAGCCGCCTCATCGCTTGGCCCCCTTGCTCTTGTGAGCATGTCGCTTCTTCTTGGCGTGCTTTTTCTTCTTCTTGTGCTTCTTATGAGAGGAGCGCTTTTCGGGGGTGTTGCCCGCTCCCTGGAAGCCCGGGGTGGCGGCCGTGGAAAGAGCTGGTGCTACTGCCAGAGCGCCCTGGCAGCCTTCTTCTTCGCAGACTGCGCCGGAGAGCGGCGGCGGGAAGCCGCCGCCGATGCGGGCGTCATAGATCGAGCGCACGCCGCCGTCTTGGTCTTGGGGGGCGAGCGAGTCATAGCCGACGAAGAAGAGGTCACGGCCGTCCGTGGACATCCCCAGGAGGAAGTCGTGTTCGATGCTCTGCCCGCCGGAGATCAGCGCCAGTTCACCGTCGCGCCAGCGATAGACGTCATAGAAGTTGTCTTCGTCTTCTGGGAGCAGGCGTTCGGCGGTGTTGAAGACGATCATTTCCCCGTCGGGGGTGACATTGGGAATGAAGGTGCGCTCATTCGTAACCTTGCGTTCGCTGACATTGGGACTGATCGTCTGCAGTTCCGCTTCGGCCGTGGCCGCCGTCCCATCCGGGTTACAGGAGACGCAGCTGAGCTGGTCGGCGTCGTCCTCGTAGCGGAAGATCTCCGAGTGGCCGAGGCTGTCGTAGCCGGGGATCAGGTCGGCTCCCGATTGGAAGACCAGGACCGAGCCGTCCGGGGTGGTGCGGGAGGGGTTTTGAGCGGGACCAGTGCTGACGAGTGAGTTCAGGCTGGCGTTCCACAGCTTCATCCCGCTGGCGCCGCCGAACGGTCCAAGAGGGCGACTTCCCAACAGGTCTTCGCCGAAGACCGTCGCGACGAGGCGTGGCGCCCCTCCATCCCAGGCGTAAAGATTGCCAGCCGTCCCGCGGAGAGCCTCTACTCCGGAGCCCACGGCCGGCTGGGAGAGAGTGAGCGTTTCAGTGCCGACGGCGGCGATCGAGGTGCCGGTTCGGAGGCCTTCCCCGCTGACGGCCATCCCGACCCGGAAGCTGCCTTTTTCAGCCGTGACCCCGGTGACGATGGTCGAGCCATTGGTGAACGTGCCTTTGCCGCTCGCCGGCGCCACCCCTTCGGCGCCCTGGCTGTTTTTTTCACCCGGGGTGAGCACGTCGGTGGAGGCGAAGTAGAGATGGGAGCCGTCTTCGGAGACCTGGATCGGCCAGAGGCCACCGCCTGCGTGAGCTATCGCCGTCGTCGTAGTCGACGTAGCGGAGTCGAAGAAGTCGATGCTGTCGTAGCCTTCGGCGATGGCTTGACTGGGCCCGCGGGAATAGAAAACGCGGGCACCGCCGGGGGAGAATCCCGAGAAGTTCACCACCGACCCGGGGCTCTGAGTGTCGGGATTGGTGGTGCCCCTGACGTTGACCAGCGGCGCCGCTTTGGCCCCCACCGGCGCCGGGTCGGTCGGCGCCACGGCGCTGAAGGCGAGGACGGTGCCGTCGGCATTGCTCGCGCTGACCGAGCACTGCAGCGTCGAGGGCACGTCGGCGCCCTGGACTTCGTAGGTGCTGGAAGTCGCGCCGACGATCGGAGCGCCGTTCTTGTACCACTGGTAGGCGAGGGTCGGCGAGCCGCTCCATTCGCCGGCGGGGCAGGTCTCGCTCGTGCCGGCGGTCGGGTTGGCGGGAGTCGGAGCCGCCAGCGGGTAATTGAGCTGCGGCGGGGAGATCGGCGCTTCGGTGGTGGTGATCAGCGTCGGCGGGACGCTGGTCGAGGTCGCGGAGCCTTCAGTGATCTGACACTGGATAGCTTTGCCGGCGTCGGCGGGCTGGACGGTGTACGCGCCGCCGGTCGTCCCCGCGATCGGCACCCCGTTGCGGAGCCAAAGAGTCGCTCCGACACAGTTGAGCGTCGTCCCCGGCTCCGCATAGGCCGCCGCCTGCGTGGTCGTGTTGTTCCGCCGCATGTACATCGTCCCATTGACTTCGAAAGCGACGGCGGTGCCGTCTTTGGAGACGCCGAGGTAGCGGGCGGTGGAGCCTGGAGTGGCGTCGCCGGGCAGCAGCGAGACCACGTGCGTCGGCCCGCCGACCGGACGGTCATAGATCGCGCCCGCCGGAGATGGCGGAGCGTTGGGCTCGAGCTGGACGGGGTCGCCGAACGGCCGCGCCGGGGCGGTGGTGAAGATGACGTGACTGCCGCCTTCGGTGATCCAGACGCCTTCGGCGTGAGTGTCGATGCCAAGGCTGCCTGAGGCGAGCGGAGTAAAGCCGCCATCGCGTTCGCGGAGGTAGCCACCGGGGGCGAGGGTGCCGCCTTTCGCAGATTCGCCGATGTCCCAGAAGCTGTATTTATGGTCGGGAGAGGCGCCACCCTGTCGGGTACTGACTTCGCCCGCTTCCGCCCCCGAGGGACCCTGAACGCGCGTCTTCCATCCCTGTGGGGTCCGAATCGACTCGTAGCGGTCGGCCTTGCCATTGGCGTTTTCGTCCTGGACCGCGCCGTCGGTGTCGAAGATCACGCTTTCGCCGTTAGGCGAGCCGAACCAGGTGCTCATGTTGTTGGACTGGTCCTGGGTGCCGATCCCGGAGACCAATGGCAAGTGCCCGGTATCGGGGCTGACCACCTCATAAGCCCGGCATTCCGGCAGATGTGCCGAAGCGCCGACCCGCAGTGCTTCGTTCGGGCATTCGGCCGCGCTTGCCCCGGCAGGGGCGAGCGCGGCGAGGAGCCCGGCACTGGCGGCCAAAGCCGCCAGTGCCCTCCCGCACGAGGTGCGGGCTGCGAGTCGGCGGGGGCTCATCTACTTGCCTCCGCCCTGGCTCAGCTTGACCGAGCCAGCTGCGACACCGGTGCCGGAGACGCTTGCCTTCAGGGGGCCCTTGGCGATTGCGCTCTTGGCTGGGCCGGTGAGCTTGACCTGGACCGTGCTCGATCCACCTGGCGTGAGGCTGAAGGAGGCAGAGCCGATCGTCTGCTTCTTGGTCTTCTTGGCTTTGCCTTTGCCGGTGGTGATCTTGGCGGTCAGGGTCACCTTGCCGCTGCAGGCTCCTGGGCCTGGACAGGTCAGGGACAAGGACGCCTTGCCGGACTTGACCTGGGCCTTGGAGCCGACGCTGGCGGTGCCCGGGGGGCAGAGCGCGGCGTCGGTGGCGCAGGTCGGAGCCGGGGGCGGCGTCGTGGTGGTTCCACCGCCACCGCTGGCGTTGATGTTGAAGGTGGCGGTGACCGCTTTGGCGGCGTCGACCGTCACTTTGCAGGTGCCGGTGCCGGTGCAGGCGCCCGACCAGCCGGCGAAGCTCGAGCCCGAAGCGGCGCTGGGGCTCAAGGTGACTTCTGCGCCTTCTTCGAATTCAGCGCTGCAGCTCGAGCCGCAGTCGATGCCGGCCGGGGAGCTGGTGATCGATCCCGAGCCGGTGCCGTCCTTGGAGACCGAGAGCGCGAATTTCGGCTTCGGTTCGAAGGTCGCCGTCACCGCGTTGGTGGCGCCGATCGTGACCAAGCATTTTTTGCCGGCTTCGGCTTCGCTGGTGCAGCCGCTCCAGCTGGTGAGTTTGGAGCCCGCGCCGGGTGCGGCGGTCAAAGTGACCGTTTCCCCTTCGCTGAATTCAGCGCTGCATTTGGAACCGCATTCGATGCGAAGCGGGGAGCTGGAGACGGTGCCCGAGCCGGTCCCGGCTTTGGTCACGGTCAGGGGTTTGGGGTTGATGAGAAGTGGGCCGAATTCATAGACATGGGCTTCGAGTTCGCCGCTGCCCACGTAGACGCGGCCGGCGTTGGCGGTGGCGGAGTTGTCGACCGCGAGGCCGGAGGGGAGGCTGCTCTGGAATTCCAGCCCGCTTCCGAACGTAGGACCGATCTGACTGACGAGGGTTCCGTCGGGTTTGTATTCGATAACCGTCGGAGACTGTGAGCTCTCTATCCACGATACGAGTACGTTTCCATTGGCTTGGTTGACGGCGATCTGCGGGGTTCCGAATTTCAGTTTCGCGAATTTCGCGAAACTTGCGAGGACTTCAGTACCTGCAGGATTGAGAACGAACACCTCAAAATTGCTTTCCACATCGTCGAGTCGGCGACTCAGATATATGTTGCCGCTGCTGCCCTCAACCTGAACGGAGCCGTAGGTCCCGCTTGGGAATATGTCGCCAGTCGTAGGAAGGTTTTCACCGATATTTCCCCTGATCAGCCCAGATCCTTCAGCGGCGGATTTGTACTCGTAGATGCTGCTCGCTTTTCCCCCAGTTCCTACCGTGCTGGTCACGAAAACATGATCGTTCGCGGGATTTACCCCAACCCCAAATGGACGAGATCTCGCATGCGCACCTTCTTCGATCAGATCTTCGTACAGGACCGACCTTTCATAAGTGGTCGTAGGAGTGGGCGGGTATGAGTCCGGGGAATACAGCACCGCAATGGAAGAGGGGCCAGGAAACGTGTCAATCGCGTAAACATTTCCTTCTGAATCGGCGGAGAGGTCGCAGGCTTCCCTGTTGTCAAAGATCGAGGTAACGAATTCATGCTGCGGGTTGAACACATTGATTGAGGTGGTGTTGGCACTGGCGACGTAGAGATATCCGGCCGGGTCGGTGGCTACCCCGCAGGTGTATTGGAATTCTTCGGCGGGAGTGTCGCTGCCGTCCAGAGATCCCAGGTATGGGTGTTCGGCAGCGGCTTGGGCGCCGCCGGCGAATACCGCCGTCGCCGCCAGCACCATCGCGAGAGCCAAGCTCGCCTTGACCACTCGTTTGCGGAGTCTCTCCGACATCAGCTTGCTCTCCTTGTCCCGTGAGCCCCCTTGCCGGCCGCTCCCTGGTGCGGCGCTTCCCTGAGGCTCGGTTTTCCCTGTACAGCTGCTTTCCCTGATCCACTTGTGAGGTGTAGCTAGTTCCTAGAAGGTGCCAGCCGTACCGCCAAGTGGCGCTAGTGAAGCAGCCGCGAACTGCGCTGTCAAGAGCGGGTTCCCAAAAGAAAAAGGGAGTTCCTAGAGGCGTTCCCGAGGATGGACGCGGGGGTACCGAAGCGCTTACGCGCCGGCGCCGGCGAGGCGGGCGGCCTCGTCCGGGCCCAGGTACGGCGAGAGGATGAACTCGGTGAAGTCGGGAAGCAGGTCCTCGAGGCGCGCGGCTTCGCCGGCGGCGACCTTGCGGCCGGCGAGGGAGACGAGGGCGCCGATCGTCGAGTCCTCGGTGGTCGCGGGCAGCTCGCGCTCGCCCTCGCGCTGCTCCCGGCCCCGCTGCAGCGGCGGCACCAGCTCGCGCACCGCGTCGTGGAAGCGCTGCGCCGCTACCGGGCCGGCGCTCTGGGACTCGACCAGGCAGAGGCGGGCCAGATCGGGCTCGGTGGCGAGGAAGGCGAGGACCTCGCGGGCGGCGGCGATGGCCCGGTGCGGCCAGTCCGGGGCCGACTCGACCGCCGCGGCGACCAGCTCGCGGATGTGGGCGACGACGACGTCGAAGGCGGCGAGGAAGCACTGCTCCTTGCTCTCGAAGTTGGCGTAGAAGACACGCCGGGAGACCTTCGCCTCCTGGGTGATGTGGGTGATCGTGACCTCGTTGTAGCCGTGCTCGGCAACGGCGCTGGCGAAGCCGGCGATCAGCCGCTCGTACTGGTTGTGGGCGACCTGCTCGGGGCTGAAGCCGTGGCGGCCGGCGGGAAGCGGGCCAAGCTCTTCTTCGGGCACAGAAAGAGGATATGGCGGCCCAGAGCAAATGTCACGAGATAGCAAATTCTCTGTAAATTGCTATCTGATAGGGGTTAAATCGCTATACGGTAGGAGCATGCTCACGATGGCCAAGCGCAAGACCTCGCTCGAGGTCGACACCGAGAAGGTCGACGCAGCCAAGGAGATCCTTGGAACGAAGACGATGACCGAGACCATCGATGCGGCGCTCGATGAGGTCGTGAACCTTCAACTCCGTCAGAAGTTCATCGAGATGCTTGATACGCCAGGGGCGCTGGAGCTCGACAATCCCGATGTCATGAAGGGTGCTTGGCGCTGACGTCCAATGCCGTCCTTCCTCATCGACAAGAGCGCGTTAGCTCGTCATCAAACCCGCCCTCAGGTGCGTCAGGCACTTGATCCGCTGCTGCTTTCGAGGGAGGTGGCGACCTGCGGCGTGGTCGACCTCGAGGTCCTATACAGCGCCGACAGCCGGCGCACCTACCGGGCGACGTCCGCCTACCAGCGTGGGCTGCCGCGTGCCTCGTTCGACGAGCAATGCGTGCGACGGGCGCTGGAAGTCCAGGCGGCGCTGGCAGAGCGCTCCCAGCACCGCGCCGTCTCCCTGCCTGACCTCTTGGTGGCCGCCTGCGCCGAGCGTCATGACCTGACGGTCCTCCACTACGACTCCGACTACGACCGGATCGCGGCGGTGACCGGCCAGCCAACCCGCTGGGTCGTCCCGCGCGGCAGCGTTTCGTAGAAGACGGCTCGCGGCGTCAGCTGGACGCCGCGAGCTCGGCCTCGCGGGCCGCCTTCTGCTCGCCGACGTAGGGGCGGAGGACGAACTCGATCGTCTCCGGCAGCAGACCCCTGAGGGCGCCGGCTTCGTCGGCGATGAGGCGCTGGTTGATCACCCAGAGGACGCCGCCGGTGAGGGTGTCCTCGAGCGTGTCCGGCAGCTCGGCCCGGCGCGGGTTCAGCTCCCGGCCCGGCTTCAGCAGGGGCCGGAACCGCTTCAGCAGATCCTCGTGGCGGGCCACCGCCTCCGGGCCCGCGGTCAGCGCCTCGACCAGACAGGCGCGGCCGATGTTGGGATGGGCGACGATGTTCTCGAAGAGGGCGCCGAGGCCGGCGGCGACCTTGTCGGGCCACTCCTGCTCGCGGTCGTAAGCCCGCTGCACGCGGTGGAAGGTGACGCCGTAGGCGGCGTCGAGCAGCTCCAGGTAGCACTGCTGCTTGTCCTCGAAGTTCTTGTAGAAGGTCGCGTAGCCGACCTTGGCCCGGCGCACGATCGTCTCGATCGTCGTTCCCTGGAAGCCCTGCTCGGCGACCAGGTCGGCGGTGGCCTCGAGGATGCGGCGGCGCTGGTCGGCGGCAGCGGCAGTGCGGCTCACCGGCTGGGGGCCGGGGGGCTGCCGAGACGCCTTTCCGGGCAAGGCACGCACCCTCCCAGGATAGCGCGGGTTCCCATAGGTACGAGATCAGTACACAAAGTGATGCGAGTTCCCAAATATGGGCTAAAGTACCTCAGGTGGAAGGTACGCGTCCACTCCGTGCGGTCCGGTCTTGGCAAGAGGCGGTTCCGGAGCGCAGCAGCGATTCCGCCGTCCACGAGGCGATGCTCCTCTCCGTCGGCGCCCTTGGCTATGAGGGAGTGAGCCTGCAGGAGGTCGCCGACCGGGCCGGCATCAGCCGCGACCAGTTCCACCGCCGCTTCGGCAGCAAGGAGGAATGCTTCGGGCAGGCATACGAGGAGGCGGCGGACCAGCTCTGCGAGCAGCTGCTGGAGGCCGGGCGCCAGGCGCCGACCTGGCGGCTCGGCTTCCGCGCCGCCCTGGCCGAGCTGCTGCGCTACGTCGCCGAGCAGCCGCTGCTGGCGCGGGCGCTGCTGATCGAGGTGCGGGCCGCCCGCGGACGCGCCTGGGAGGCGCACCAGCGCCTGGTCGAGCGGCTGATGGCGGCCGTCGACAGCGCCCGCGAGGACCCCGACGCGCTGCCCTCGACCTCGCAGATGACCGCCGGCTTCATGGTCGGCGCGATCGAGGAATCGCTCGGGCTCGAGATCGGCGCCGGCCGCGCCGCCGAGGTCGAGCGGCTGCTGCCGGACCTCTCGCACCTGGTCGTCCTCAACTACTTCGGCGAGGACGAGGCCTGGCTGGAGCTGCGCTCCGGCGACGCGGTGGCGCGGGCTCGCTGAGCCACCCGTCTCGATACTTCATCGTTTATTCAAGAAGTCTTGCGCTAACGGCTCCGGTCTGTCAGTCTGCACGGCAGATGTTGGCCAAACATCGGCGAGGCGCGGGCGAGCTACGGCGGCGCCAGCGGTGACAGCCGCAACCCAGGTGGCGCTACGCCACCGCCGTAACGCCCAGCGCCTCTGCCACTTCCTCGCAGACAAAACATTTAGTAGAATCCGTCGCCGGAGGGTTGAAGGAGACAGGCGTGCTCCAGGCGGTTGATACCCGCATTGCGCCGCTCGACAGGCGGCGTCCGGTTCGAGTCCGGTGCCCTCCGCGGGTATTCACGCCGGAGCGAAAATCGGGCGTTGGCGCGGTCCTCGTGATAATCTGAGCGACGGGTATCAACCGCGTGTGGCCATGTCAGCCACTTCAACAAGCTCGACCCGCTCCGGCGGGTCGTTCGCTTTTCAGGACCGCCTCGCAGCGGCCGACGCCTAGCCCTCGCGGGCGACCTTGGCGGCTTCCTCGCTGCCAAGGTAGGGGGTCAGCGTGAACTCGACCAGGTCCGGCAGGAGGCTCTCCAATTCGGCGGTCTTGCCGGCGATGATGCGGCGGGAGATCAGCGACATCATGCCGCCGACCAGGGCCTCCTCGGTGGTCGGGTTGAGGCGGGCCAGGACTTCCGGCGAGCGCCCTTCGCGGCCGCTCTGAAAGTAGGGGACGAAGCTCTGGATGGCGCTGTCGTAGCGCTCGACCACGACCGGGCCCGCGACCAGCGCCTCGACCATGCTGAGCCGGGCCAGGTTGGGCTCGGCGGCGAGGAAGGCCAGCATCGCGCCGATCCCGGCCTTGACCGCGTGCGGCCAGTCGGCCTCCTCCTCGAAGGCCAGCCCGACCCGCTCGCGCAACTCCGCCATCACCGTGTCGTAAGCAGCGACGAAGCACTCGTCCTTGCTGGCGAAGTGCTCGTAGAAGGTGCGCCGGGAAACCGCGGCGTGGCGGGTGATATGGGCGATGGTTGTGCCGGAGTAGCCGTTTTCCGCGATCGCCTCGGCGAGGCCGGCGATCAAACGCTCGCGCTGGTTGTGGGCGACGAACTCGCGCGGGAGGCCGTGCCTGCCCGGCGGAAGGCGAGCCAGCTCGGGGGGGTACTCCTCGCCGTTCTCGACCGGCGTATCGGCGGGAATTGCGGCCACAGGACGACGATACCGGTCGGGAGAATTCGAGCTGCGATTCAGCTCCTCGAGGGCCGCCTCGACCCCCAGGTACGGCATCACCGCGGCCGACATCAGCTGCGGGATCAGCTTCGGCAGCTCGTCGGTGTCGCCGCGCACGACCTTGGCGTAGACCTGTCCGTAGGCGGAGCCGGCCAGCGCCTCGGCGGTGGTGTGGGGGACCGACTCGGGATCCTCCATCTCCTTGCGGCCGGCGTCGATCAGCGAGGCGATCACCCGCATCGTCATGTCGCGGCGGGCGCGGGCGGCGTCGCCGGCGGCCAGCACCTCGACCGCGAAGCAGGCACGGCTGGGCTCGTTGCAGAGCGAGCCGACGACCTCATGGGCGACCGCGCGGAGGCGGTCGGGCCAGTCCCGCTCACTTTCGTAGGCGCGCATCAGCGAGGCCATGCACTCCTCGTTCATCTCCTGCCAGGCGGAGAGGAAGCCGTCGTACTTGCCACGGAAGTGGCGGTCGAAGGCGGGGCGGTCGAGCCCGGCGCGGGCGACCACCATCTCGATCGACGTGTCCATGTACCCCCGCTCGGCGGCGACCTCGATCAGGGCCTCGATCAGTTGCGCCCGCTCGGAGGCGGCGGTTCGCGCTTCGGTCTCGAGCACTAGGTCATGGGACCCCCGATCCCTGCCTTCTCGGACTCAGCCGCTTGCGGCTTGAGGTTGCTCGGCCGCCGCCCGCTTCGCTGCCTCGGCGCCGAGGTAAGGAGTGAGGGAGAACTCGACCAGCTCCGGCAGCAGCTCCTCGATCTGCTCCGTCTGCCCCATGATGATGCGCTGGTAGATGATCCAGAAGACGCCGCCGACGATCGTCTCCTCGAGGGTTCCCGGCAGCTCCTCGCCGTGGGGGGAGACCTTGCGGCCCATGCGGAAGAGCGGTACGAAGGCCTGGATCGAGCGCTCGTAGCGCTCGACCGCGGCGGGGCCGGCGGAGAGCGCCTCGACGATGCAGGTCCGGGCCAGGGCCGGCTCGCTGGCGACGTAGTGGAGGAAGGCGGAGAGGCCGGAGTTGACCCGTGCCGGCCATGTGTCGACCTTGCTGGCGGCGTCGACGACGCGGCGCAGCGCCTCCTTGACCGCGAACTCCGAGGCGGCGAGGAAGCAGTCCTCCTTGGAGGAGAAGTTCTCGTAGAAGGTGTTGCGGGCGATGCCGGCGCGGCGAACGATGTCGGCGACGGTGACGGCGCGGTAGCCCTTCTCCACGGTCTCCTCGGCGAGGGCCGAGATTATGCGCGCCCGTTGATGCTGGGCGATGAACTCTTTGGGGAGGGGATGCCGACCGGGCGGGGGTCGCATCGTCGATGCGTTTTCGGCCACGAACGCCAGAGTACCTTGATCGCAAGTGGCTTACAAGCTGGACGAGGGAGCTATATACCGCTAAAGTACCGGAAGCCAGACAAGCGGTTCCCTTGATCGACAAAAGGAAGGGCAGATGGGAAAGCGCGCCGACAGCAAGGCCCTGGCAGGGGCTCGTAGGGTCGGCGTTACCGGGACTCCTGGGTCCCGGAACGAAAACGCCCCGGAACTCAAGCTCGTGACCTCCTCGAAGCGGCAGATAATCCTCGCCGGGATGCTCGAAGCGGTCGGGGTGGAGGGCTATGAGAACACCTCGGTCCGCACCGTGCTGGACCGCACCGGGGTCTACCGCCAGGCCTTCTACGACAACTTCGCCGACAAGGACGAGTGCTACCTGCAGGCCTACGATCTGGGCGTGGAGCGGGTCGAAGCGCTGGTCCTCGCGGCCGCCGCGGAGGAGCCGGGCTGGACAGGGCAGCTGCGAGCCGGGCTGGGGGCGCTGCTCGACTTCCTCGACGCCGAGCCGGACGTCGGCCGGGCGCTGCTGGTCGAGGTCCATGCCGCCGGCCCCGAGGCGCTGGCCAAGCGCGCCGCCGCGATGGCGCGGGTCAACCGCTTCCTCGACCGGGCCCGCGAGGAGGCCGGCGATTCCGAGGCGCCGCCGGCGATCGCCGGCGAGGGGGTGGCCGCCGGGATCCACGCGGTGATCCACTCCCGACTCGCCACCGGCAGCAGCGACGGCTTCCGCCAGCTGCTCCCAGAGTTCATGTACTTCGCGGTTCTGCCCTACTTCGGCGCCGAGCTGGCGAGCGCCGAGATGCAGGCCGCGAGCGTCTAGGCCTAGAGCAGCTCCAGCCGCTCCGACTCGATGCCGCGGGTGACGCCGCGGAAATCGAGCGTGCGGGCAGCCGTGGCGACGACGCCGGCGTAGTCGACTCCAGGGTGGGCGGTGACGATCGCGGCGAGGTCGGTGGTGGGCAGGGCCGTGGCCAGGTCGACCGAGGCAAGGCCGAGCTCGGGCAGCTCGGGGACGAAGGGGTCGTGGTAGGAGACGTCGGCCTCGAGCGCGGTCAGCAGGCGCAGGATGACCAGGGCCGGGGACTCGCGGGTATCGCCGCTGCCGGCCTTGTAGCTGGCGCCGAGGATGAGGATCTGCGAGCCCTTGACCGGCTTCGAGGCCTGGTTCAGGGTGCGCTCGATGCGCTCGACGCAGAAGGCCGGCTGGGCCTGGTTGACTTTGCCGGCGAGCTCGATGAACTCCGGGTAGAAGTTCTGTTCGCGGGCGCGGAAGGCGAGGTAGAAGGGGTCGACGGGGAGGCAGTGGCCGCCCATCCCCGGCCCCGGCTCGAAGCGCATGAAGCCGAAGGGCTTGGTCGAGGCGGCGTCAATCACCTCCCAGACGTCGATGCCGAGGCGGTCGCAGAGCTGCGCCAGCTCGTTGACGAAGGCGATGTTGACCGAGC
>CAWHIW010000023.1:0-15355 GCA_963829445.1 uncultured Solirubrobacterales bacterium
GCGCCCTCGCCTTCGAGGGCGTCCCCGACCCGGACGCCTACGTCGCCGAGGTCGAGACCTCGATCCGGGCGCTCGCCACCTCGGCGGCGGCGCTGGTCGTCTCGCTCGGCTTCGACACCGTGCGCGGGCGACCCGCACGGCGGCTGGGGCTTCGAGCCGGAGATCTTCGCCAGGATCGGCGCCCTCCTGGCGCGGCGGGCGGCCGGTCTGCGTCGTCCAGGAGGGCGGCTACGCGCTCGACGCGCTGGCCGACTGCGCGAGGCCTTCGCCGTCGGCCTGCTCGCCGCTCGGGGGAGAGCTGATGAGCGCCGAGCGGCCTCGCGCCGTTCCGCGAGCGCCTCGACCTGATCGACGACGAGATCGCCCGCCTGCTCGGGGAGCGCTTCCAGATCTGCCGCGAAGTCGCCGTCTACAAGAGCGCGCACGAGATCCCGATGATGCAGCCGGACCGGGTCCAGGTCGTCCGCCGGCGCTACCTCGACCGCGGCGCGAGGCGGGCTCCCCGCCGACTTCTGCGGCGACCTCTTCGACCTCCTGATCGCCGCGACCTGCCGCGAGGAGGACGAGCTGATGGCGCGAGGCCGAGCGCGCGCTGCGGGGGGCGGCATGAGCCTGCCGCCGGGCCCGCGGTTGCCGCGGGCGCTGCAGGCGGTGGGCTGGACGCAGCGGCCGCTGCCCTTCCTCGAGCGCTGCCGCGGCGCTACGGCGACGCCTTCACGCTGCGGATCATGCACTGGGGCGACTGGGTGGTCCTCAGCGACCCGGCCGACGTCAAAGCCGTCTTCACCGCCGGCGACGCGGTCGGCGTCGACGTCGCCAACCCGCTGCTCGGGCCGGTCCTCGGCCCGCGCTCGGTGATGCTGATGGAAGAACCCGAGCACCTGCACGCCGGCGCAAGCTGATGCTGCCCGCCTTCCACGGCCGCGGCTCGCTGCCGACGCCGAGATGATGGCCGCCGTCGCCCGCCGCGAAGTCGGGCGCTGGCCGCTCGGCGAGCCCTTCGAGCTCTGGCCGCGGATGCAGGAGATCACCCAGGAGGTGGTGATGCGGGCGGTCTTCGGGCCGACGAGGACGGCCGCCGCCTCGACGGCCTGCGCGAGCGCCTGCGCCGCCTCACCGCGTGGCTGAACAGCCCCCGCAACCTCGCCCTGCTGGCCGCCTTCGGGCCCGGCGCGATGACCCGCAGCCGCGGCTACCGGCGAGGCGATGCGGCCGGTCGAGGAAGCGGTGCTGGAGGAGGCGCGCCGCCGCCGCGCCGAGCGCCGAGGACGGCCCGCGACGTCGTCTCGATGCTGGTCCGCGCCCGCTACGAGGACGGCTCGCCGATGTGCGAGCGCGACCTCCGCGACGAACTGGTGACGCTGCTCTCCGACGGCCCGACCTCGAGCACGCTGGCCTGGACCTTCGAGCGGCTGCTGCGCAACCCGGCGGTGCTGGAGCGGTCGCGCGGAGGTGCGCGCCGGCGAGCGACGACGCCTACCTCGACGCGGTGATCAAGGAGACGCTGCGGCTGCGGCCACCGGTCCCGGTCGTCGTCCGCCGGCTGCTGGCACCGATGACGCCTGGCCGGCCGCGAGCTGCCGGCGGGGACCACGGTCGCCCCCTGCATCCACCTGATCCACCGCGACGAGGCGACCTACCCGGAGCCGCGCCGCTTCCGCCCCGAGCGCTTCCTCGAGCACGCCGCCCGGCACCTACACGTGGATCCCCTTCGGCGGCGGCGTCCGCCGCTGCCTCGCCGCCTCCTACGCCGAAATGGAGATGAAGCGGGTGGTCCGCACCGTGCTCGCCAGCGTCAGCCTGCGGCCGGCCGAGCAGCGGCGACGAGGCGGTGGAAGAAATCGCGATCTCCTTCGCCCCGGCGCGCCGCGGCCTGGTCATCGCCGAGCCGCCGTGACCGCGCCGACGCGCCGCCGGGCATGAGCGCCGAGGCCGACCTGCTGATCGTCGGCGCCGGCGCCAAGGCGGCGGCGATCGCCGCCAAGGTCCACGCGTCAACCAGCTCGGGCTCGGCCCGCTCGCGGGTGACGATCGTCGAGAAGACCGAGCCCGCCGCCTCCTGGCTCGGCCGCAACGGGATGACCTCGGGCGAGGAGCCGCTGGCGATCCCGCCGATCAAGGACGTCGGCTTCCCCTACCAGAGCTGCAAGCAGTTCGGCGAGGCCGGGGAGGCGATCGACGCCGCGCTGCTGCCGTTCAGCTGGCAGCGCTACGCGATCGAGCGCCGCGAGTACGCGCGCCTGGGTCAACCCGGCTCGCCCTCGGTCCGCCACCGCGACTACGGCGCCTACCTCGAGCTGGGTGCTGGAGCGGGCGACCGAGGGGGTCACGCATCTGCCGCGGCCGGGTCGACGAGGTCGCGCTGGTCGAGGACGAGCCGAGCGCTGGCGGTCGAGGTCGCCGAGCCGGGCGGCCGAGCGATCCCGAGCGCCACGTCGGCGGGGCGCTGCTCCTGACCGGCCCCGGCGTCCACCGCGCCTTCCCGCACGAGCCCGGCGGTCGCCGAGCGGGTCTTCCACTGCGACAGCCACGCGCGCCGAGTTCGCCCGCCTGCCGCCGAGGACCGGACGTGCGAGGTCGCGATCGTCGGCGGCGGCGAGAGCGCGCTCAGCGCGCTGATCTTCCTGCGCGGCCTTCCGGCCCCGCGCCCGGCTCACCGTCTACACGCCGATGCTGCCGATGAGCCGCGGCGAGAGCTTCCTCGAGAACCGCGTCTTCGCCGACCCCGACGAGGTCGACTGGGAGCGCGCTCGACCTGCAGACCCGGCGCGACTTCGTCAAGCACTCCGACCGCGGCGTCTTCGACCCGGCGATCCTCGCCTCGATCGCCGGCGACGACCGCTGCCCCTTCGCACCGGCCGGGTCGTCGACGTCGGCGCCGCGGCGGCGGCGAGGGCGTGCGCCTCGAGTACGAGGCGCCCGAGGGCGTCGTCGCCGAGCGAGTTCGACTACGTCGTCAACTGCACCGGCTTCGACCTGCTGGCGCAGCTGCGCGGGCTCTTCTCCGACGCCGCTGCGGGCCGAGGTCGAGCGCCAGGCCGGGCCGCTCTGGGACACGCCCGCCGGGCACCGAGGTGCCGATCGGCCGCGCGCCTCGAGCTGCGCGGGCATGTCGCCGCGGCTGCACATCCCCGGCCTCGGCGGCCTCAGCCAGGGCCCCGGCTTCGCCAACCTCGGCGGCCTCGGCCTGCTCGCCAACCGCGTGCTGCAGCCGCTGCTGCCCGGAGCTCGCGCCGGAGCCAGCGGCATTGGCCGCGGAGATCGCAATAGAAAACCTGATCGGTTGAGTAGATGAGGTTCGATACAGGGGCGTCGACGTGAGGTGCTGGTCCGATCGCCCGGGCCGGCGCTGGGCGCGTCGCGCGCTGGCGGTGCGTCGCGATGGCGGCGGCTCGCGGGCTGCGGCGGCTCCTCGTCCGGGCGGCGACGCCGAGATTCGGCGGCAGCGGCTACCCCGGCGTCGACCACGCCAACAGCCGCCAGGTCGAGCGGCGCCGATCGACACGCTCCAACGTCGCCGAACTGGAAGTCAGCCTGGACGCTGCCGCTGACCGCGCAGAGCTCCTACGGCGCCTACTCCTCCGACCCCGGTGATCGCCAACGGCGTCGTCTACTCCCAGGACCTGGAGTCCAACGTGCAGGCGATCGACCTCGAATAGCGGCGAAGTGCTGTGGACGAAGAACTACGAAGAAGCCGACCAGGGGCCGAACGGCGTCGTCGTCGCCGGCGGCATGGTCTTCGGCGCCACCCCGACCGAGGCCTTCGCGCTCGACCAGGAAACCGGCAAGGAGGTCTGGTCGACGCCGCTGGTCGACGACACCGGACGCGAAGCGATCGACATGGCGCCCGGCTACCACGACGGCCTGGTCTACGTCTCGACCGTGCCGACCAACGGTCACGCGCCGAATACCCGGGCGGCGGCGTCGGCACCCTCTGGGCGCTGGACGCCAAGAGCGGCGCAAGAAGCTGGCACTTCGACACCGTCCCGAAAAGCCTCTGGGGCGACAAGAAGGTCAACTCCGGCGGCGGGCTCTGGTACCCGCCCTCCTTCGACGACAAGGGCTCGATGTACTTCGGCACCGGCAACCCGGCGCCCTACCCCGGCACGCCCGCAGGAGCCCTGGGGCTCGAGCCGGCCGGGCCCCAACCTCTACACCGACTCGATGGTCAAGCTCGACGCCAAGACCGGCAAGATGGAGTGGTACTACCAGCAGACCCCGCACGACCTCTACGACTGGGACTTCCAGGACCCGCCGATCCTGCTCGACGCGGGCGGCAAGGAGCTGGCGATCGGCGCCGGCAAGTCGGGCATCGTCGTCGCCGCTCGACGCCGAGACCGGCAAGCCGGTCTGGAAGACGGCCGGTCGGCACCCACAACGGCCACGACGACGACGGCCTGCTGGCGATGCGCGGCGAAAGCTCGAAGATCAAGGCCGGGGACGTCTTCCCGGGCACGCTCGGCGGCGTGATCGCGCCGATGGCGACCGACGGCACCACGCGTCTTCGTCCCGGTCGTCAACCACCCGCTGACGGTCACCGCCGGCGGCGAACTCGGCGAAGCGGGCGAAGCTGACCGGCGAACTGGTCGCGCTCGACGTCGCCACCGGCAAGGTCGAGTGGAACGACGGAAATCGCCGTCGGCCGCCTTCGGCGCGCCGACCGCGGTCAACGACCTCGTCTTCGTCACCGCCTTCGACGGCAGCGTCTACGCGCCTCGACGCCAAGACCGGCGGCGAAGTCTGGGTCGGCGACGCTGCCCGGCCGGGGTCAACACCGGCGTCTCGGTCAGCGGCGACACGATGATCGTCCCGGCCGGCATCGCCAGCGCCGAAGGCCAGACCCCGGAAATCGTCGCCTTCCGCGCTCGGCGGCTAGAGCCCGGCGGTCGCGGCGGCGGCTCGTCGGCAGCTCGAAGCAGCTCATCGAGGCGACGGCGCTGATCGCGCCCTCGCCGTCGCGCCTTGGCGAGGCGCTTGGCGTTGCGCTCCCGCACGCGCCATGCACCGCTCGCAGGGTCTTCGCCTGGATCTCGACCAGTTCCTCCCAGCCGCGCTCGTCGACCAGCATGTCGGTGCGGCTGAGGTGGCGGTTGCCGCGCGCGTCGAAGGTGCCGCGCGCCGAGCGCTTTGACGGCGTCGGCGAGCATCAGCTGCACGATCCAGACCGACATCACCTCGCGCTTGGCGGGGCTCAGCTTTTCCCACTCGGGGACGTCGAGCATCGGGTACTGGACCGCCCGGTAGAAGTGCTCGATCGCGCCGCGGCGCTTCTTCTCGTCGACCAGCTCGATCATCCCGAGCCGCTCCAGCTCGCGGACGTGGTAGCTGATGTTGCCGACCGGCGAGCCGAGCTCGGCGGCCAGCTCTTTCGGGCTGGCGGGCCGCTCGGCGAGGATCGAGAGAGCTGCGATACGCAGCGGATGCGCCACCACTGCGCCAGCGGTCTGGGTGAGCGCCATGGCGGTTTCTCTCCTCGCGGCCACGACGGGTCCTCCTCGGGGTCGCCGTCAATGGTATTCGGCCCGATTCGGATCGCCGCGGAGGGGTACGGTCAGGGCATGGCCGCCAAGCGCAGCGCCGGCATCCTCCTCTTCCGCTTCGAGGACGGCGAGCCGCGAGCTGCTGCTCGTCCATCCCGGCGGCCCCTACTGGTCGAAGCGCGACCTCGGCGCCTGGACGATCCCCAAGGGCGAAACGAGGCCGGGCGAGTCGGCCGCGGGCCTGCGCCCTGCGCGAGATGGGCGAGGAGCTCGGGCCGCGGCGCCGGCGCTCGACCGCCGAGCAGCTGATCGAGCTCGGCTCGGTCCGCCAGAAATCCGGCAAGGTGGTCGAGGCCTGGGCGGCCGAGGGCGAGTTCGACCCGGCGGCGCTGGAGCAGCAACACATTCAGATGGAGTGGCCGCCGCGCAGCGGCACCGAGCGCGAGTTCCCCGAGGTCGACCGGGCCGAGTGGTTCGACCCCGGCCAGGCGCGGCGCAAGATCCTCGCCGGCCCAGGCGGAGCTGATCGACCGCCTGCTCGAGCGCTTGCAGTAGCGGCAGGCTGTCGCTACGCCGGTCGAGTTCCGCGACCGGACGTATACTCGCCGCGGCATGGAAAACGGCTCCACTCCGCCATCTGCGAGTCGCTGACGAGGCAACGCTCAGAACGGCCACCTGCCGCTCTCGGCGCGGCTGCTCGGGGTCGGCGTGCGCGGGGTCCGCACCGTCGGCAAGGCGACCGGGATCGACCGCGCCGTCGAAGTCGCCGCCGAGGAGGCGATCGTCGCCGCGGTCGAGAGCGAGGCGGTCGAGCGGGCGATGGCGCGGGTGCTGCAGGGGCCGATCGTCGAGGAGGCGGTGCAGGGGGCGCTGGAGAGCGAGGCGGTCAAGAGAGCGCTGCTGGAGGCGATGGACAGCGAACTGGTCGACGAGGTCTGGCGCCGGCTGCTGGCCAGCGAGGAGGCCCAGCAGCTGGTCGAGCGGATCGCCGAGGCGCCGGAGGTGCGGGCCGCGATCAGCGCCCAGGGCGCCGGCCTGCTCGAGGACATCGGCCGCACGATCGGCAAACTGGCCCGGCGCCTCGACGACAGCTTCGAGCGGGTCGTGCGGCCGCATCTTCTTCCGCCGCCGCCGCGCCGTCGCCAGCGACCACGCCGGCGCCGTCAGCCGCGCCCTCGCCTTCGTCATCGACGGCGTCTTCGTCAACCTCGGCTTCACCGCGATCGTCGCCATCGTCAGCCTCGTCGACAACGCCTTCGGCGGCGGCGGCGGCGGCGCCTCCAACTTCGCGATCGCGATCGGCTCGACCGCCTGGCTCGGCGCTCGGCTCCCTCTACCTGGTCGCCTTCTGGTCGCTGGCGGGGCAGACGCCGGGGATGCGCTTCGTCGGCATCCGCCTCGACGTGCGGGCGGCTGCCGCTGCGGCGCTCGCTCAAGCGCCTGTCGGCCTCGGCCTCTCGGTCGTCACCTTCGGCATCGGCTTCCTCGGCATCGTCTTCCGCGAGCAGCGCCGCGGCTTGGGAAGACCGCTTCAGCGGCACCGACGTGATCTACGACGAGCGCCGCCCGGAGCCGGCGCCGTGGTCGCGGCCGCCGCTAGACGTTGATGCCGGAGCGCCGGGTCAGGCCAGCGCTGGACGACCAGGGTCGTGCTGCCGGAGAGGATCAGCAGGGAGACGTTGACCAGCAGCACGACGAGGGCGCCGAGCGCCTCGCCGGCGCCGCCGGCGCCGAGCGCGACGCCTAGGTAGGCCGAGGCCGGGATCGTCGTCACCGAGATCGCCACGCCGACCGCGGCGCTGGCCCGGGTCTCGAAGGAGAGCATCGCCGCGATCCCGGCGGCGAGGGCGATCAGCACCGTCGAGTAGTCGGTCTTGGCGAGGCTGCTGAGGCTGCTGTCCTCGACCGTGAACCCGGCCGGCAGCAGGTCGACGCCCTTCAGCGCCGCCGCCAGCACCGTCGCCGTGACGCACGACCAGGGTCAGGCCCAGGGTCAGGGTGACGAAGGAGCGCCGCGCGAGATCGCGGCGGCGGCCGACGAGGCCGACGCAGGTGGCGCAGATCGGCAGCAGGTCGGGGCTGACCGCCATCGCGCCGACGATCAGGATCGAGCTGCTGGTGATGACGCCGAGGGCGGCGATCACCGCGGCGACGTTGATCAGCGCCAGGTAGCGGGCGAGCGGGCGCGAGTTGGCCCGCGCCTGGCCCATCACCTCGACCCAGGCGAAGCCTTCGATGCCGCTGTCGCCGCCGAGGTGGCGCTGCTGCGGGGCGACGACTTCGACCCGGGTCAGCAGGTAGTCGTCGATCCCGATCCCGAGCTCGGCGATCGCCTCGACCAGGCGGTCGGCGGCGGCGGGCTCGACGTCGGCGACGAAGACGACGCGCGCCGCAGCCGTCGGCCTCGTCGGGCTGGCTGACCACCCGCCGCACCCCGTCCAGCGTCGCGCAGCAGGTCGCCGAAGTGGCGCGGCTCGCTCGGCCTCGACCGACGCGCGCAGCCTCAGCACCCGGCTCACCCGCTCAGGCAGACGAGCTTGAGGACCTTGAAGGCTTTTGTCCCGCGCGGCGTCTCGACCTTGACCGTGGCGCCGACCTTGGTGTCCATCAGCGCTTTGCCGATCGGCGACTCGGCCGAGAGCCGGCCCTCGGCGAGGTTGGCCTCGGTCGAGCCGACCAGGGTCCAGACGTTGGTCTTGCCGCTGCGCCTCGTCGCTGACTTCGGCGGTCAGCCCGAAGGCGAAGGCGTCGGCGCTGCCGGCGTCGACCTCGACCACGACGGCGTTGTGGAGGCGCTCCTGCAGCCGCTTGATCCGCGTCTCCAGGTGCGCCTGGTCCTCTTTGGCGACGTGATACTCGGCGTTCTCCTTGAGGTCGCCCTCCTCGCGGGCGACCTTGATCCGCGCCGCCATCTCCTGGCGGGCGGGCCCTTCGAGCTGGGCGAGCTCGGCTTTGAGGTCCTCGATGCCGGCGGCGGTGATCGGCTCGCCGGCTGGCTCTGGCGCGTGCATGGGCTCAGCCTCTCAGAAACGTCGCCCCGGCCGCCTCCGGGCGGGGCTAGTCGCCGCCGTTTTCGCCCAGCAGCGGCCGGCGCGAACGACTTCACCTTGGCGCCGTCGGCCTTTTCCAGGCGGCGAGAGCCCGAACAGGTCCTCGGTCGAGGCCAGCAGCGAGTAGGGGTCGTAGGCGACGGCGTCGGTGGAGCCGGGGGAGAGCGAACTGGGAGACCAGCAGGGCGCCGACTTTCTTCGGGTCGGCGGTGGTGGCGACCGGCGCCCCGGTGGCGGGGTCGAGTCGGCGCCGGGTTGGCCTGGCCGAAGCTGACGATCAGCAGGCCGTCCGCCTTGTAGGCGGGCGAGGCGAGGATCTTCGGCACCAGGGTGGCGAGGAAGGCGTCGGCGCCGGCGGCGCCGTCGGGGGCGCCCGGGGCGCACTGGCCGGTGACCCCGGCGTTGCAGAGGTTGGGCGAGATGTAGGAGTAGTTGGGCGTCGACTTCGCCGTCTTCAGGTCCTTTTCGAGCTCGGTCAGCGGCACGTCGTTGGCGGCGCAGTCGCCGAGGTCGAGCAGCGAGTGGAAGTAGACGAAGGGGTTGAGCGTGGCCGAGTAGCCGCCGGTGGTCGGTCGTCGGCGGCGCCCCGGGCTGCGGGTAGACGCAGTTGTCGGGCGCGCCGGTTTCCGGGTTGGCCATGCTCTCCATGTAGGCGCGCCAGCTGAACTTGGCGATGCCCGAGCTGGTCGGCCAGGGTCAGCGTTTCGGCCGGGTAGACGCACTTGCCGTAGTCGGGGCAGTCGGCCTTCGTTTCCGCCGTCGGCGCCTGGCCGCCGACCGCGGCGATCGAGTTCGGCAGCGCCGCCGTGTCGAGCAGCGTGTAGCCGCTCAGCAGGTCGCCCTGCGGGCGCAGCGTGCCCGCCAGGTAGGGCATCTGCGGGGTCGGCGCCGAAGGCGGCGTCGTAGCCGGAGCTGGCGAGGGAGATGACGAAGACGTGCTTGACCCGGCCCGCTTCGGGGGCGGGCACTTCGGGCGTGGTCGGGGTCGGTTCGGGTTCCGGTTCGGGGGCGGGTTCCGGTGCCGGCGCCGCTTCCGGCGAGGACAGGGGCGCGGAGGAGGACGAGGCCGGTTCGGGCGCGGGGGAGGGGGAGCCGCCGCCCGAGCCGAGCGAGGATTCGGGGCTGGGCGCGGGGGCGCTGGCGATCGGCGTCTTGTCGGCGGCGAGGCTGCGGCCGAGCAGCGCCGCCAGCGGACCGCTGTCGTTGGCGCTGGTCATCGCCGCGGCGACGATCGCCGCGGTGGCGACCAGCGAGGTGGCGACGAGCAGGTTGAAGCGTTTGCCGCTCAGCGAGCCCGCGGCCTCGGCGGCCTGCTTGTAGAGCTTCGAGGCGGCCGCCTTCATTTGCCGGCCTCCGTCGGCACCAGCGCGTGGCCGCACTGGGCGCAGAAGCGGACCGCGTGGCCGTAGGGGGCGCCGCAGCCGGGGCAGAGGCCGGCGGCGTCGGCGCGCTCGAGCTCGAGCACCCGCTCGACCGCGAGCAGCTCGGCGTCGACCCGCTGCAGCTCCGCCGCTTTGCGGGTCAGGACGTCGAGGCGGACGTGGTCGCGGATCGCCATCTCGTAGAAGGCGCCGCCGAGGTCGGCCTGCATCACCGTGAACTTCTCCAGCAGGCGGTCGCGCTGGGCCAGCAGCTCGGCGCTCTCCTCCGGCTTCGCCGGCTCTTTCGCGGCTCCGGCTTTGGCCGCGGCTTTCGGCGCCGCTTTCTGCGCCGCCTTGGCGGCCGGGCGCCGCAGCAGCTCGGCCGGCTTGCGGGTGATGCCCGCTGAGGCGGCTCACGGTTCCACCCCGCTGGTCGGCGCCGGCGCCGAGCCCGGGTTCGCCGCCGATCACGGTCACGTCGGGAAGGTTCTGCTGGGCTTTGATGTAGTTGTCGCCCGTCTGTTCGGGGTTTTCTTCGACGATCTTGGTGTCGGCTTCGGTCTTCTCTTGGCTCGCTTTGAAGCCGGCCACCTGGTGGACGTCGCCGTTGGCGGTCTTGGCGACGACTTTGCCGCCGTTCTTCTCCGCCTGCTTCTCGGCTTTGCTCTCCTTTTTCTTGGCGTCCGGCGTCGCCGCGGCGGTGGCCCCGGCGGTGGCTGGCGGTCGCGGCTGGCGGCTTCCTGCTGGCGCAGCGCCTGCAGCAGCGCCTCGTTGTCGCCGCCGCCGGAGTCGCCGCGGCCGACGACGACGCCGAGCCCGACCGCGACCGGCAGCAGGGCGAAGAAGGCGACCGCGGCGGCGCGGCTGCCCGGGCTCGATTTGGCCGGCGGCCGGCTCAGCGGCCGCCGCGCTTTCTTGCTCATCGCCGCGAAGTAGCGCGAGGCCGGGTTGGCGCCGTTGCCGCGCCGCGCCGCGCAGTTGACGCAGTAGCGCTGCTGCGGGTCGAGCGGGGCGCCGCACTCTTCGCAGGGCTCGTAGGTCCCCTGCAGCACGGAGATGGTCGGTTTCGTGTCCTGCTCGGTCATCGCCACTAGTCCCCTTCTCGTCCTGCTTGCCGGGTTGGTCCTTGCCGTGCTTCTTCTCTGCTTCTGGCGCTCGGCCCGCGCCTCGAGGATGTGCTTGGACTGGGCCTGCTGGCGTCTCGGCCTTTTCCTGCGTGGTCGAGCAGCCGGCGGCGCGCGCCGACGAGCAGCGCGGCGCAGGCGCCGAGGGCGCCGAGGCGGGTGAGCTCTGTGGCTAACCGAAGGCACCGCTGACGTACTCCTGGGTCCGTTTCTCGCGGGGCGAGCCGAAGAGGGCGGTGGCGCTGGCGTACTCGACCAGGTCGCCCAGGTACATGAAGGCGACGTGGTCGGCGATCCGGTAGGCCTGCTGCAGGTTGTGGGTGACGATCACGACGGCGACGTCGTCGCGCAGCTTCACGATCAGGTCCTCGATCACCTGGGTCGACTGCGGGTCGAGCGCCGAGCAGGGCTCGTCGAGCAGCAGCACCTCGGGTTCGGCGGCCAGGGCGCGGGCGATGCAGAGCCGCTGCTGCTGGCCGCCGGAGAGCTTCAGCGCCGGGTGGTCGAGGTTGTCCTTGACCTCCTCGAAGAGGCCGGCGCGGTCGAGGGCGCTGTGCACTTTCGGCTCCAGCTGCTTCTTGCGCGCCCGCCGCGAGCCCTGCTCGCGCAGGACGTAGGCGATGTTGTCGAAGACGCTCATCGGGAACGGGTTCGGCTGCTGGAAGACCATCGTCACCCGGCGCCGCAGCAGGGTCGGCTCGATCAGCTTGATGTCGACGTCGTCGAGCAGGATGCGGCCGCTCAGTGTCGCCGTGCTGGTCAGCTCGGTGAGGCGGTTGAGCGAGCGCAGCAGGGTCGTCTTGCCGCAGCCGGAGGGCCCGATCAGCGACAGCACCTCGCCCTGGCGGACCGGCAGCGAGACGCCTTTGACCGCGTCGCTGTCGGCGTAGGAGACGGAGACGTCGTCGATCTCCATGCGCCGGATCGAGAACTGCGGGGCGCCGATCGAGCGCCGGGCGCCGGTGAAGCCGCCGGGGGCCGCGTGGGCGCTGCCGTTGCCGCGGCGGCCGGGCGCCGCGACCTGCTGGGCCGCGGCGGGATCCTCGAGCTCCAGCCGCCGGATCGGCGGCGGTGGGGAAGTCAGGAACTCCACGTTCCAACCTTTCTCGCGCGGCGGTGGATGACGTCGACGGCGCCATTTAGGACTAAGACCATCAACAAGAGTACAAAAGCCGCCGCATAGGCTTTCTCGGGCTGGTTGAGGTTGCCGGTGGGGGAGGCCTCGTAGACGAAGTTGGTCAGGGTGGTGCCGGCCCCGCGCAGGTAGTTGAGCGGGAAGCCGACGCCTTCGACCGGGGCGAAGTTCTGGGTGGCGCCGAGCAGGACGACGATGATCGCGGTGTCGCCGATGATCCGGCCGAGGCCGAGCATGGCGCCGGTCGCGACCTGGGGCCGGGCCGGCGGGCAGGAGGATCCGCCGCGTCGTCGCCGCCTTGGTCTTGCCGACCGCGTAGGAGGCCTCGCGCACGTGGCGGGGGATCGAGTTCAGCCCCTCGCGGGTGCTGGCGACGATCAGCGGCAGCGCCACCAGCGAGAGCATCGCCGAGGCGGCGAAGAAGGAGCGGCCGAAGACGATGCCTTCGGTGCTGCGGCTGAGGAAGCCGAGCGCGGTGGTGGAGAAGATCACGGTCCCGAACAGGGCGAGCACGATCGAGGGGATGCCGGCGATCGCCTCGATCGTCGATTCGGTGATCCGCGCCAGCGCCGTCGGGCGGCCGTACTCGACCAGCCAGACCGCGATCGCGACCCCGGCCGGCAGGGCGATCGCGATCCCCATCGTGGCCACGATCAGGGTCCCGAAGAGGGCGTCGGAGAAGCCGCCGCTTTCGCTCTGGCTGAAGCCGGAGGCGGCCGGGGTGACCAGCATCGAGGGCTTCAGGTAGGTGATTCCCTGGATGAAGAGGTAGACGACGATCGCGACCGCGATCGCGCAGAAGAGCAGCCCCAGCGCCCAGCAGATCGCCAGGCCGATGCGGTCGATGAGCGCCCAGGTGGCGCTGCCCTCGACGGCGTCCTTGCTCGGGCGGGGTGGGTTCGTCGCCGGCGGCGGCAGAACCGGCGGCGGCGCGACCGGGGAGTCCATCAGGCGGCTCCGTATTTCCGCATCGAGCGCCGCGCCACCCAGCCGGTGAGGGAGAGGAAGGCGGCCGAGAAGAGCAGCACCGCGGCGATCGCGAACAGGGTCGCGTTCGACGGCGGCGAGCTCAGCTGGTCGATGTTCTTGACGATCGTCGGCGCCAGCGGCCGCGAGGGCTCGTAGATGAAGATGATGCCGTCGGCCGGGTTCGGCGAGAAGCCGACCGAGCCGGAGATCATCGCCAGCATCACCGCCTCGCCGATCGCCCGCGCGACCGCCAGCACGGTGCCGGCGACGATCGCCGGGCGGGCGGTGCGGACGACGATCTTCCAGGTCGTGCGCCAGCGGTTGACGCCGAGCGCCAGCGAGCCCTCGACCCAGCCCGGTTTGACCGAGCGCAGGCCGTCGCTGAAGATCGAGACCATCAGCGGCGCGATCATCACGGTCAGCACCGTGATCGCGGCCAGCAGGCTGTAGCCGGTGAGCGAGATGACGCCGGCGACCGAGGCCTTCTGCGGCTCGGTGACGAGGTGGTTGCCGATGAAGGGGACGAGGACGACGACGCCGATCAGGCCGTAGATGACCGAGGGCACGCTGGCCAGGAAGCGGACGACCGGCTGCAGGATGTTGCTCATCCACTCCGGCGCGAACTCGACGATGAAGACGGCGACGAAGAGGGCGGAGAAGAGGGCGATGAGGACGGCGCCGCCGGTGATCAGGATCGTGCTCCAGATCAGCGGCCAGGCGTGGAAGGTGTAGATGTATTCGGCCCCGGCCTGGCCGGAGAGGGAGATCGCGTTGAGCTGGTCGTCGACGTCGCCGCCGGCGCCGAACCAGGCGAGGCCGTTATGCGAGAACGACGGCCAGCCGCGGACGAGGACGGTGACGATCATCGCCAGCAGCAGCCCGACCACGGCACAGACCAGCGCGCCGAGCATTCGCTCGACGCGCTGGTCCGACCATTTCGGGCCGTACTCCGGGGGGTACTCCTCGTTCAACTGAGCTACTTCTTCTTGTTGAACGCCGGGACGCCACCGGCCTTGCTGATCACTTCACCGGCCAGCGGGCTGAGCCGCATCCAGTCGATGAATTTGGTCAGCGCCGGGGGGCTGGTGCTGCCGTCGCCCGGGAGCACCATGAACAGGTAGCGCGAGAGCGGGTACTTGAGCGGCTCGACGCTGATCTTGCTTGGGGTGCAGGGGATGCCGTTGATCTTCAGGGCCTTCAGCTTCTTGCTGCCCTGCCAGGCGAGACCGGCGTAGCCGATCGCGTTGTCGTCCTGCTTGACCGCGTTGACGACGAGGCCGTCGGCGGTCAGCGCGTTGACGTTGGACGCCGGCGCTTCGTTGTTGAGGACGGCCTGGAGGAAGAAGTTGTAGGTCCCTCCGTTGGTGTCGCGGCCGACCGGGTCGATCGTGGTGGTCAGGCCCGGCCGGGGCAACCTGGCTCCAGTTGGTCAGCAGGCCGCGGTAGATGTCGTGGGCCTGCTGGATGCAGATGTTGCCGAGCGGGTTCTTTTTGTTGACGTCGAGGCAGAGACCGTCCATGAACATCTTGATGTAGGTCGTCCCGGCGTCGCTGGGGAGGGGGGTACGGGCCTGGCCGGCGAACTGGCTGGTGCCGTTCTGGACGTCTTTGACGCCGGCGTTGCCGCCGTTGGCGGTGTAGACGAAGTGGACGCTTTTGTTGACCTGCTTCTCGTAGGTCTTGAAGAGGGCCTGCAGCACGGGCTGCGGCGGCAACGGACCCGACCCGATCAGGGTTACGGCTCCGGCCGACGCCGGCGCGGCAAGCCCTGCGAGGGCGATGACCGCAATGGCGAGGCTCTTGATTCTCATCAGATGCGCTTCCTTCCTTCTGGGGTTAACAAGAGTTTGTTGACCAACTTGATGGCCTTAAGCTAGCAGTTTCTGTAGTTTATTGACTCACTTAGTAAAGAAAGGCCACCCGGCAGGAGTAGATGGGCCTCCGGCAAGGCCCCGACATGGAGGTTCAATTGTTGAAGAGAAGGATTTCGTCCCCCCGCGCGGCGACCGTGGTCGCGGTGGCGGCCGTGGTGGCGGTGGCGGTGACGGTGACGCCGTCGCTGGCCAAGAAGGCCCAGTCGTTCCTGACCAGCGAAAAAGGCGGCGGCGACCTACGTCAGCAACAAAAAAGCGTCGACGCTCTACCTGCGGAAAAAGGCGGCGTCGAACCTGTACGTGGCCAAGTCGACGGCGCCGCAGCCGCCGGTCGTCGGCATCGCCGCCGGCACCGCCCAGTT